>NZ_JBFAOQ010000002.1:0-1112596 GCF_040675285.1 Nonomuraea sp. NPDC049625
GGCCGACGTTGGCGCGTCGGTCATGCTTGTGGATTCACATGATCACCGGGACGGTACACCCCTTCCCAGTGATCCACAGATCTCAAGCATTGCTCACTTCCTCATGGGCACCGATACGACGAACATGAAGTTTCTGATCCGCGACCGTGCAGGGCAGTTCACCGATGCCTTCGACAGGGTGTTTGCCGATTCCGGCTTGCACGTCCTGAAGAGTCCTCCGCAAGCGCCGAAAGCGAATGCACACTGCGAGAGGGTCATTGGCACCCTGCGTCGTGAACTCCTCGACCGAACGCTCGTCCTGAATGAGCAAGACCTGCGCCGAATCCTCACCCGATACCTGGAGCACTACAACACGGCCCGACCGCACCGTGGCCTCGGACAGGTGTCCCCATCTCAAGCCGAAACCGGCCCGCCAACCCCCATCGACCTAGCCAGTCACCGAGTCCACCGTCGAACCATCCTCGGCGCCTCATCAACGAGTACCATGGCGCCAGCTGAAGCCATCAAGAACCCGCAGGTCAGACACCGCATCATGTTTATGAGCCCCACAGGAAAATCCATCCGCAGGAGTTAGAAGTGACAGACTCGCCAGCCCACCTCGCCGTGGAATTCGAGGACCTTCCCCGACTGCGCGATCTGCTCGACGCGGGTCACGATGTGGAAGATGAACAGGGATGTCATAACGGCTGGACACTACTCAGGCACGCGATTGATATCGAGTGGGACGGTCATGTTCAAACGGGAGAGCCTTCGCGTGCTGATATAACTGCTTACCTCCTTGCGAGAGGCGCCGACCCGCTGCGGATTATCGAGGGTAAGTCGATACTTTCCGAAGCCGAGGATAGTGGTCACTGGCTCGCTGCTGACATTATGAAGGCGTGGATCGCGAGAGGGGAGCGGAAGTGAGGTAATCCCAGCAGGCGAAGCTATTCGTATGCTGTATATAATCGTGATTCGGGTGTTCGGCTGGCTTGTGCTACTCGGTCGTGGTCAGGCGTCTATGGGCGTCGAGATCACGGTGCTCCGTGTGGGGTGCGGAAACTCAGCCGCCGAGGTTGACGTGGGGTTTCGTGGCTCGAGCATGATGAGGCCTCGGGCATCCTGCTGACGGTGTTGTGGTCCTCGCTCTACCTCATCCTCGGGCGTGTCTTTCAGCTCCTGGTCCTGCTGGGTCGCGGTGATCGGGCCAAGGCGGCTGAGATCGTGGTGCTTCGCCACCAGGTTGCCGTATTGCGTCGTCGAGTGAACCGGCCCGATCTCCATCTGGGGGGTCGAGTCGGGCTCGCGGCCTTGTCGCGGTTGCTTCCTCGCTCGTCGTGGGATGTCTTTTTCGTCACTTCCGCGACGTTGCTGCGCTGGCATCGTGCCCTGGTGATGCGCCGGTGGACCTACCGGTCCAAGCGCCCGGGCCGTCCCTCTACCCGCGCGGACGTGCGGGAGGCGGTGTTGCGCCTGGCCCTGGAGAATCCCTCGTGGGGTTATCAGCGCATCAGCGGTGAACTGGCTGGAGCCGGCCTTCGGATACCGCCCAGCACCGTGCGCGACATCCTCAAAAGAGCCGGACTCGCTTCCGCGCCACGTCGCACCGGACCGAGTTGGAGTCAGTTCCTCAAAGCGCAGGCCAAGGGCATCTGGGCGTGTGAGCTGTTCCACGTCGACCCCATCTTTCTCAAGCGGCTCTACGTTCTGTTCGTCATCGAGCACGCCACCCGCGTAGTTCACGTCGCGGGCGTCACGACGCATCCGACCGGAACCTGGGCCGCTCAGCAGGCCCGCAACCTGGTCGTGAACCTGGGGGAGCGGGCCGAGGGGATCACATTCCTCATTCGCGACCGCGACCGCGACGCAAAATTCACCGCAGTCTTTGACGAGGTGTTCACCTCACTCGGTGCTCGCATCATCATGACGCCCGTTCGTGCGCCGCGAGCCAACGCGATAGCCGAGCGTTGGGTCGGCACGGTTCGAAGGGAATGCACCGATCGCCTGCTGGTCTATGGTGAAGGTCATCTTCGCCGAGTTTTGCAGACATACGAGCGGCATTACAGCCGATACCGTCCCCATCGCTCACGAGACCGTCGACCGCCTCAACCACCACGTGCCTCGGCCCCACCAAGCGATCTCGATCAGGTCCGCCTGCAACGCCGGCAGGTACTCGACGGCCTGATCAACCAGTACCGGCGGGCCGCATAGACGGGGCGGATAACCGCAGGCCAGAGGTCGCATCCGGGTTTTGCACCCCACATCCCCGGTCTGGTGGTGATGGGGTGTGCGGTCGCCCGCACACCCCATCACGAGCTAGTCGACGGGGCCGTTCACCGTGACCGTGTGGCTCACCTGAGCGGGCAAGTGCGTGGTGTTTCCGGTCCACCGGACGGTATAGGTGTAGTCACCGCCCACCTGGGGGGTATCGGCGAAGGCGAAAGATCCGTCGGGCGGGGCCGGCCGTATGGTTGCCAACCTGGTGGTGACGGTGCCGTTGCGGTTGGTGAGGGTGCGTTCCAGGATCATCGCAATGCGTGGCCAATCCAGGTTGAGGCCGGTCAGCGCTCCGCTGAACTCGAGACTCCGGTCGACGACCGACGACTTGGAGCCGGTGAGGGTGAGGACCGTCGGGGCCTTGGCCACCAGCACGCTTCGCGTTGTATAGCTCAGTTCGTAGGTGGCGTTGCCGGACCAGGACACTTGGTAGGAGTGCCTTTCGGCGGTCGGCGGGGTGTCGGTGACAGTGAAGGCGCCGTCCTCGGCGGTCACCGTGGACAGGGTCAGGCGCGTGCCGTTCGGACTGTTACGAGTTACTGTGAGGTGCTGCTCGCCTGGGGGCTTTCCGTTCGCCAGGATGAGCCGGCCAGTCAAGGTCAGCGGTTCGAAGAGGGTCGCCGAGCTCGGAGCGTCCAGGCTGATCGAAGATTTGACCTTGGCCGCGGTGACGTATCTGTACGCTCTGGTCCACCGGTGCTCCGCAGTGCCGTCCCAGACCGCCTCGTATCTGAAGTCGCCGGCGGTTGGCAGTGCGTCGGTGAGGGTGAAGGTCCCGTCGGCAGCGGTCGTCACCTCGGCGACGGGTTCGCGGGGGCCGTTCCCGTCCAGTGATTCCAGGCGGCGGGCTACCGTGACCCGCTGCTCGCCGGGCGCCGATCCGTCGGCCAGAGTGAGTTGGCCTGTCAGCGTGAGCGGTGCGACCGCGTCCACCGTGTACGGGGCGGTCAGCGTGAGCGTGGATGCCGGGAGGCCGACATCTGGCACCCGCCACAGGTGGACACGGTCGGAGGCGTCCTTCACCAAGGCGAAGGCGACCTTACCGATGCTGGTCAGGGCGCCCGCGAACACCTCCACGTCGGAGTCCGCGTAGGTGAAGGTGTTCTCGCCCGTCGCGGTGTCGAACACGTTGACGCTGCTGACGCCGTTGAAGTATTGGGCGCCCATGACCGAAGTGCCGTCCGGGCTGACCGCCATGGCACGTCCGGAGCCTCCCGTGCCGTAGCCGCGGACGACGGTTAGGCTGGTCGTGTCCCAGGCGGTGTACGTGTTGGAAGAGCCCTGCAAGGTCAGCGCGGTCGAGCCGTCCGACGTGAGGGTGATGTCAGCCTGGCTGGACAAGATGGACGAGGGTTCGCCGAGCTTGCCGCGAAGGGTGACCTCGGCGCCGGAGGTGTCGTAGACGAGGGTCTCGTTATCGGCGCTGACGACGAGCGTCGACCCTGCGGCGGCGGGTACGGGAAAACTGTGCAGCCGCGGGATGATCGGAGCGGGCTCCGGCTGTGCCGCCGTCGTGTCGAGGCCGAGGAGACCGGCATTCCACGATGTACAACCGTAGCCGACGTACAGGCGGCCGCCGGACCAGGCCAGGCGCCGCGGGCAGGGGTACGCGGCCAGATCGAACCGCCGCGTGATGGAGAAGGAGCCGGTATCGATTTCGGCGACTTCGTTCGAGAGCCTCAGCGCTGCGTACAGGCGGGTGCCGTCGGGCGTCGCGGCCAGGCCGTCGGCGTCTGCAAGTCCGGTAATGGCCCCGGTGAGGACGCCACTGGAGTCCGCCGCGACGATCCGGTCGTTGATCGATGCGTAGACCCTGTCGTTACCGGCTACGACATCGGAGCCGTACATGTAGTCGCTGTCGACTCCGAGGTCAATCATGGAGTCGGCGGCTGTGGCACCGGAGGCATGCGCTATGAGCATGGCGGCCGCAGTCACGACGGCAGCGGCGCAGGCGAGGAGCCGCTGGCTCAATCGTAAGGACACGTTCCATCCAATCGTTCATCAGTACGAGAAAATAGGATCTAACTTGGTCGGTATCTTGACGTCAAGTTCGACAGAGAGGTGCCTGTACCGCTTCATAACGCATCGCAGGGTGCTTGATCTGCGGTTTTGACCTTCAGCAGCGGTACGGGCAAGATCGCGGCTTGTGTCGGTTCGTCTGCTGTATCTGATCATGGTTCGGGTGTTCGGCTGGCTGGTGTTGCTGGGACGTGGTCAGGCGTCCAAGGACGTCGAGATCATGGTGCTCCGCCATGAGGTGGCCGTGTTGAAGCGTCAGCTCGCCCGTCCGAAGCCGGACTGGGCCGATCGGGCGCTCCTGGCGGCCTTGGCCCGCTTCCTACCTGCGGCGCTGCGGGCGCATCGGCTGGTCACCCCGGGCACCTTGTTGGCATGGCATCGCCGTTTGATTAAACGCTCGTGGACCTGTTCCCATCGCCCTGGTCGTCCCGAAACGAGCAAGGAGGTCCGGGATCTGGTCCTCCGCCTGGCACGGGAGAACCCGAGGTGGGGGTATCGGCGGGTACACGGTGAACTGGTTGGCCTCGGCTTGCAGGTCAGTGCAGCGACCGTGCGACGGATCCTGCGTTCGCGCCGACACCGTCCGTCTCCCCGAAGCCTGGACACCTCCTGGCGGACGTTTCTACGCCTGCAAGCGAAAGGGCTGCTCGCCTGCGACTTCTTCCACGTTGACACGATTTTCTTGAAACGCCCTGTACGTGATGGAGGTGGCGACGCGGCGCGTTCACATCCTGGGCGTGACCGCCAACCCCACGGCGCGTGGACGGCCCAGCAAGCCCGCAACCTGCTCATGAACCGCGACTGGAGGGCCGGCTCGTTTCGGTTCCTCATCCGCGATCGAGATGCCAAGCTCACCGCCGTCTTCGATGAGGTCTTCACCGGCGAGGGCGTCACGGTAACGAAGACGCCGCCGCAGACGCCCCGAGCCAACTGCTATGCCGAGCGCTGGGTGCGCACCGTCCGGGCCGAATGCACCGACCGGATGCTGATCTACGACGAAGGCCACCTCCGATCGGTCCTGGAGGAGTACGCCGAGCACTACAACGCGCACCGCCCGCACCAGTCCCGCCAACAACGCCCACCCGATCAAGACGAGCAAGTTGTGGTGCCGCTGGAGGGCCGGATTCAGCGCCGAAAGGTGCTCAGCGGAGCGATCAACGAGTACCACCGAGCAGCCTAGCCGACCCGAAGAAACACCAGTTCAGACCACGTGTACGAATTTCGAAGCGGTACACGACACGCTCAATGGACAACGTCGGTACATCCCGGCCGTCATCGAGCACGCCAGCCGGCACGTCCGTGTGTTGGGCACCACCGCCCACCCGACCGCGAGCTTGGTGCTCCAGGCGATGAAGAATCTCATGATGGATTTGGACGACGCGGGCTGCCAGGCGCGCTATCTGATCCGTGACCGGGATGGGAAGTTCCCCGCCCGGATGGAGGAAATCCTCGCCGGGGCCGGCATCCAGACCGTGCTCACCGGTATCCGGATGCCGCGGATGAACGCGGTCAGGAGCGGTGGGTGCAATCGTGTCGCCGTGAGCTTCTCGATCGCTGCCTGCTGTGGATCGAACGCCACCTGCGGCACGCCCTGCGCGAGTACGAACGGTTCTACAACTGGCACCGAGCCCATCAAGCCCTGGCCCAGGCGGCCCCGCTGCGTACCGTCCCGGATCCGATCATCGATCCAGAGCGAATCGCCGGCTTGAACATACGACGAGACCGGCTCGGTGGAGTCCTCAACGAGTACTCGCATGCCGCTTGAACTGCATGGATGGAGTTTCGGCAGGCGCAGCACCCAGTGCTCGGCCGGAAGCCGTGTGAAGGGGATCAGGGGCAACGGCTGCGACACCTCGCCACGGATGCTTGTCCAGGGTTGCTGTGGCCGCACTATGGCGATGGCGCTTTGCGCGCTTGGCCGGGTGGGGTGTGCAGTTCCTGGGAGGGCTGGTCGTCTACAGGTAGTTGTGCTGATTTCTTCTCTTGGCCCGGTGGTTGTCCGCCTTGGCCGGGTGGGGTGTGCGAAGGGCTGGTCTCGGGAGGTGCGCTCAGCGACGCCTGCTGCGTGCCGGTCTCGGTGGGCCGGCTGTTGGCGCTGTTGGGTTTCGACGGCTTGGGGACGTCCGGCAGCGCGGCTGGAGTATGGGGGTGGTGCCGTGGGGGCGTTGCCTGGGCGGCGGCAGCGGGTGGAGTGGTGCGGTTTCGGTGCGCAGTGGGGGTCGGGCGCGGGCGGCTGGTCGGAGCAATGGCGGAGGCGATGATCCGGGATGGGGCCGAGGTGGCTTTTGCCGGTGTGGCGTTGGGGCGGGCGGAAAGGGCGGCTGGGGGTGGGCTGGTGGCGTTGCTTTCCGGGGTCGGCACTTCGTCGAAGGTGGGGGAGCTGGCAGGGATGCCCATCAGGAGGGCGGCCGCGACGAGGTGGAGGAGGCCGGCCAGGACGGTGGCGGTCCTGATCGCCTGCCCGCGTGTGCGCCGCCGTTCGGTGGTGACTTGGTGGGGCCGGGTCGTCACCGTGGACGCGTTCTGGTCGACGACATGGATGTCCTCCCGGAGGCGAGGGCGGGCAACGGCAAACCTTATCGATCTAGACATGGATGGTGACTGCGGTCAAGGGCGGCGGGCAAAGATTTGTCGCCGCGTACCTGCTCGACGTGCGTTTCCACACGTCGAGGGCGTTTTCGAGGAAGGTTTACGGACTGAGTCAGTTGCTGTGAGTTCGCTGGGAGTTGACTCCCAGGTACTCCGCGGAGCGGTTTCAGCGACCTGGACCTTTCACTCTCCGTTACGCCTTCTGAGGGTTGGCTGGAACCCCATCTTGGGGCGGATCTTCGCAGCCCGACGGGCCCTCGCAGACCATTCAACAGTGTGTTCGACTCTTTGGATGGGTCACTTTCTGTGGTTCTTGACCGAATGTGCCGATTTGTGGCGTGATGCGGATGTTTTGCCTCAAGGGATCTTTAGATCCTCCTTATCCGCGGCCCCTCGGGGCCACATGCCTTGTGGAGTGTGCCCGTGTCGCAATTACCCGTCCCACGACCGCAATCGGCCCAACGACCCGGGCCTAAACGTCACGCACGGTTACGCCGGTACGTCGTCATCATCACCGCCCTCGCACTGGTGGCCTCGCTCGCTTCGGCACCGCCCGCCGCAGCGCAAAGCGGACCAGCCGAGCCCGGGCTGCTGGCGCGCGCGTCGAGCTGGCTGACCGCCCAGTCGAGCTGGCTGGCCGGACAGGTGGCCGGCTGGTTCGCCGAGGAGCCGAAGGGGGAGATACGCCCGGCGCAGGCGCCGATCACGCTGCCGGGGCGAGACGGCACACCGGCGCAGCTGAAGCTGGATCCGGTCAAGGAGCCGGGCAAGCGGGTCAAGGAACTGACCGGGCAACGCACCGCGGTGAGTAAGACCTTCGAGCTGGAGGACGGCCGCCGCCAGGTGGAGATCTCGGCGGTGCGCCAGCACGTGCGGGACGAGTCCGGCACGTGGCAGCCGGTGGACACCCGGGTGCGGGAGCAGGCCGAGGACGGGTTCACGCTGGCGGCCGAGCGGACCGGGTACGTCGCCCGGTTCGGCGAGCGCAGTGACCGGCTGGTGCGGGTCGGGCTCGGCGAGGCGCAGGTGACCTTCGGGCTGCCGGGCGAGCCGCGGACGATCAAGCCGGAGGTGGACGGAGCGAAGGTCATCTACCGGGGCGCGTTCGGTGAGGGCGCGGACCTGGTGTACGAGGTGACCGCGTCCGGGGTGAAGGAGGGCATCGTGCTCGCCCGCGCCCCGCAGGGCACCCCGTCGTACCAGTTCACCGTCAGCATGTCCGGCGGGCTGCAGGCCAAGGCGAACCCGGACGGGTCGATCGGTTTCGTGCCGCCGTCCGGCAAGGGAGCGGTGTTCACGATCCCGAAGCCGTACATGATCGATACGGCCGACGACGCGGCCTCGCCGTACGGCAAGCGCTTCTCTGCCGCCGTCACCCAGACGCTGGGTGAGCAGTCGACCTTGACGGTCACCCCCGACGCGGGCTGGCTGGCCGCTCCCGAGCGGTCCTGGCCGGTGACCATCGACCCGACCGTCGTGATCGCGCCGGACTGGTCAACCTCCAGCGACGCGATGATCGTCTCCACCTCGCCGACCACGAACTACGACGTCGACCTGCGGCTGAGCGTGGGCCGTTCGGGGACGAGCGTGTATCGCGGGCTGGTGCGGTTCGATCTGGCGGGGCTGGTCCCCGAGGGGACGACGATCGACAAGGCCGAGATGGGGCTGTACTACGACCAGACGCTGGCCGGCTCGACGGGATCGGTGGCGCTGGAGGCTCGGCGGGTGACCCAGCCGTGGGACCCCAGCACGGTGACCTGGAACTCGATCAACACCGCGATGGGCGAGGTCGCCGCCACCGCGACCTTCCAGGCCGCCGAAGCCAACCTCTGGCACACCTACACCGTCACCGACCTGGCCCGCGCCTGGCTGGCCGGGACGACGCCGAACCACGGCGTGATGGTCAAGGCGGTCAACGAGACGGTGGCGGCGGGCGGTCCGCAGTACGCGGAGGGCGAATGGGCCAAGGGTTTCCCGGAGAACCCGATGCCCAAGCTGACCCTCACCTACGGGACCCCGTCGGTGCAGCTCGGACGGCCGCTGGTGGTACACGCCACCGGCGCGGAGCTGGCCTGGAAGCCCTATGACGGGCCCGGTGAGGTCACCGAGTACCAAATACACCGCAGCCAGGACCTCTCCTTCACCCCGTCCCCGGCCACGCTGGTGGCGCCGCTGGACAGCAAGGCGACCACGTACGTGGACACCTCGGCCACGCCGAACACGAAGGTGGCCTACCAGGTGGTCGCGGTGCGTTCGGCCGGGCAGGCCTCGACGTCGGGGCCGTTGATCGTGGAGCTGCCCAACGCGGGCATCACCGCGGCCACCATCCCGCCCAGCGCCGACACCACGCTGACCAGCTGCCAGCCCAGCGTCGGGCACGACAAGCTGGGCGAGCGCGCGAACCTGTCGGCCGGATTCGGCGGCACCGCCTTCGGCACCACCAGGGCGCTGCTGAAGTTCGACACCTCCATCATCCCGGCAGGCATCAAGGAGGTCATGGCGAACCTGCGGATCTTCCAGGTCGCCCACCGCGGCCTCGAGCCGAGCTACCACTTCTACCCGCTGACCCGCTCCTTCGACGAGGCCACCGCCTCCTGGCAGCAGGCCGCACCCGGCGTGCCCTGGACGAAGGCGGGCGGCGATCACGAGACCGCCTCAGTGGGGCAGGGCTTCTTCACCTCCCCCACCGACCCCGACTTCTCCAGCTGGTGGGCGCCGCGCGGGTTCGACGCGCTGGTGCAGCGCTGGATCAGCGACCCGTCCACCAACCACGGCCTGCTGCTGCGCGCCGACAGCGAGTCGTCCAAGGCCTGCCCGACCAGCGGCGACGGCGACTCCTTCACCTCCTCCGAGGCGGCCGAGCCGGAGGTACGGCCCTGGCTGCACGTCCTCTACTACGACCCGACGCTGACCTACAGCGCCCCCCGCACCCCGTCCCGGATGGCCGGCGGCGAGCAGCAGACGGTCGACGTCACGATCACCAACACCACCAGCGAGACCTGGCCGGCCGGCTCCACCCGGCTGGGCTACTTCTGGAAACTGCCGGACGGCACGGACGTGACCGGCGACACCCAGCTGTTCACCCCGCTGGAGGCGGCGCTGGAGCCACGTGACACGGTCACCGTTCAGGCCCAGGTCAAGGCCCCCACGCTGGCGTCGGGCAACCTGGCGGACGCCGCCTCGCTGGTGTGGGACGTGCATGACACCACTACCAACAGCTGGAAGTCCGCCAGCCACCAATTGCCGCAACTGCCGCAGCAGATTCGCCTGGAGTCCCCGACCAGCGACCTGCTCGGGTTGGAAAAGTTCTACGCCTACACCGGCAAGAACACCGGCGCCGGCAGCACCGCGCTGGTCAACCCGTACGCAGGCAACGTGGTGTGGAACTACAACGCCTTCACCAACCCCTCCCGCGGCGCGCAGACGTTCGTCCGGATGACCTACAACAGCCTGGACACCAGCGCATCGTCGATGGGCTACGGCTGGTCGCTGCAGACCTCCACCCTGCAGCGCCTCGGCTCGCAACTACACCTCCACCCGCCCGGCCAGCCCTGGCCCGAGCAGGTGCGGCTGACCGACGGGGACGGCACCACCCACGTGTGGCTGCGCGACCCGCCCACCTGCACCTCCAACTGCGAGTACAAGCACCCACGCGGCGTGCATCTGTACCTGCAGAAGACCGGCTCGGCCGACCCGCTGCGGCAGTGGGTGTTCACCAAGCCCGACCGCACCCAGTTCTTCTTCGACGACGAGGGCTTCCAGTCGGCGATCGTCGACAAGAACGGCAACACCATGTCGTTCACCTACGAACGTCGCCGCTCCAACAACAAGCCGACCAAGTTCCTGCAGTACATCACCGACGCGGCCGGGCGCCGCACCCTGACCTTCGACTACTACGCCAAGGGCCAGGACTACACCTACATCAACGACGCCGGCCAGCCTGTCAACGACACCAAGCTGACCAACCCGCACATCATCGACAACGTCGAGTCGATCACCGACATCGCCGGCCGGAAGGTGACCTTCACCTACACCGACAAGGGCCTGATGGCCAAGATGGTCGACGGCGCCGGCGACGAGCAAGCAAAGACGTTCGCCTTCACCTACGACGCCACCCAGGGCAACAAGAACGTCAAGCTCGTGGCCGTCAAAGACCCGCGCGGCAACAGCACCAAGCTGGACTACTACGACGCGACGGAAGACCCGGAAGATCTGTGGAAGATCCAGACCCTCACCGACCGGCTCGACGGAGTCACCAAGTTCGACTACGTCGACCCGGACGGCCCGCAGGGCGCAGTCATCAACGCCACCGTCACCGACCCGCTCCAGCAAGGCACGAACAAGGCCACCAAGTACGTGCTGGACAAGTACGGCCGCCCGGATCTGATCACCAACGCAAATGACGAGATCACCGATCTGGAGTGGGACGACGACCACAACGTCACCACGCTGATCGAGAAGGGCAAGGACGACGGCAAGACGGAATATGCCGTTACGACGTGGGAGTACGACCCGAAGACCGGCTACCCGCTGAAGATCACCGACGCCGAGGCCAACGAGAACGTCACCGCCCCCACCACCCTGACCTACGAGGGCCCGGAAAACTTCAAGGGTTTCGTCGCCGACCTGCGCTTCAAGACCAGCCCGAACGGCAACACCCTGGCCTCCGGCGACGGCGCCAAACACTACACGTGGGAATTTGGCTACGACGGCAACGGCAACCTGAAGACGGTCACCGATCCGCTCGGCGTCTTAACGGCCGATCCTGACGACTACACCACCACCTACACCTACGACCCCTTCGGCCAGCTGGCCACGTCAGTCGACGCCAAGGGCAACACCACCGCGTACACCGACTACCACCCGACGGGCTACCCGCAGAAGATCACCGACGCGTACGAGCACAGCACCGTCACCGAATACGACGTGCGCGGCAACGTGCGGTCGGTCACCGACGCACTCGGCAAGACCACCAGCCAGACCTACGACATCTTCAAACGGCCGTTGGAGTCCAAGGTCCCCAAGGACCAGGACGCCTCTCCACCGGTGTTCATCGTCACCCCGGCGCCGGAATACGACGCCAACGACAACATCACCACGACCACCGCTCCCAACGGCGCCGTCGCCACCGCCGTCTACGATGATGCCGACCAGCTGACCGACTCGTTCCTGCCCAAGGACAGCGACGAGGGGCCGGTACGCAAGGCCACCTTCACGTGGGACCTGGCCGGCAATCTGAAGAACCAGACCGAGCCCAAGGGCAACCTGCCCGGCGCGGACCCGGCCCAGTTCACCACCACGTACGCATACGACGACATCTACCAGCTGATCGGCGTCACTGCCACCGAGGTCGCCAATGGCGGTCGGCAGAACAAGCTCACCTACGAGTACGACGACGTCGGCAACGTCATCAAGGTCATCGACCCACGCAAGAACGCCACCGCCGACGCCGGCGACTACGCGGCGTTCTCCACCTACGACCGCAACCACCGCGTCAAGACCGTCAAGGACGCGGCCGGGTTCGAAACGGGCACTGAGTACGACCTGGACGGCCGGGTCGTAAGCCAGACCGACCAGGACAACAACAAGACGATCACCGGTTACAACGAGCGCGGCGACGTCACCGAGACCAAGGTGCCGCACTCCGGCACCGGCGACGCCCTCAAGCACGTCATCACCCAGTTCGAATACGACCAGGTCGGCAACCGCACCAAGGTCATCACCCCACGCGGCGTCGAGACCACCGACGACCCCGACGACTTCATCGCCGAAACCACCTACGACAAGCTCAACCGCCCTGCTGAGGAGATCTACCCCTACGACAAGGACGACCCGGTCTACAACACGGCCGACAAGGTCATCTACACCTACGACGCGGTCTCCCGCCTGCAGAAGATCTCCCACCCGCCCTCGCACGGGCAGAGCATCCGCAACGACGCCACGATGACCTACTGGGACAACGGCTGGTCCAAGACCACCACCGACCCGTGGGACATCAAGACCACCTACGACTACAACGAGCTCGGCCTGCAGACCAACCGCACCGTCACCAGCGCGGGAGGTTCGTCGCAGCGGGCTTTGGACTGGTCGTACTACCCCGACGGCAAACTCAAGACCCACTCCGACGACGGCGTCCCCCTCGGCCTCGACGTCGTCCTGTCCGACAACTCCGACACCGGCCAGACCGCCACCACCGGCACCTGGACCCTCGGCACCGGCGGCAGCTCGGCCTCGAACATCGTCGGCCCCCAGGCCGAGCCGGCCACCGGGTTCGTCGGCTACGACTACGCCACCGCCCCCGCGGGCACCGGCCAGTCCGCCTTCACTTGGAACCTCACCACCCCGACCGACGGCACCTACAAGGTCCAAGTCCGGTACCCGACGGGTGCCACGGCCACCAACGCCAAGTACAAGGTCAAGCACCAGGGCGGCGAGGCGAGCGTCACCCTCGACCAGACCAAGAACCCCGGCACCTGGGTGGAACTCGGCTCCTACAGCTTCACCGCTGGTACCACGCACAGCGTCACCCTCACCGACGAGGCCAACGGCACGGTAGCGGCTGATGCGGTCAAGCTGGTGCGCGACAACAGCGGCGAGACCGACAGCGAGAAGAAGGACTTCACCTACACCTACGACCCTAACGCCAACCTCACCACGATCGAGGACAAGTCCCCGACCGCGAAGATCGACCTGTGGGACATCTCCTACACCAACCTCAACCAGATCGACACCATCAAGGAGTCGATCAAGGGCACGCTGAAGAACACCACCACCTACCGCTACAACGAAAACAGCGCCGTCACCACACGCACCCACGACAAGACCGTCGCCACCTACGGCTACGACATCCGTGACCTGGTCGACCAGGTGGTCAACAAGAAGTCGGCCACCGACCCCGCACCGAAGACCACCCGCTACACCTACACCCCCCGCGCCGAACGCTTCACCGAGACCAAGGCCAACGGCAACACCGTCACCTACGACTACTTCCTCTCAGGCGTCCTACGCCAGTCCATCGAGAAGAAGCCCAACGCCACCGTCGTGGCCGAGCACACCATCGGCTACCAGGGCAACCTGCAGCGCGCCAGCGACCACGCCAAGATCCAGAACGCCGACAACCCCGGCGCCTACCTCGAACACGACTACGCCTACACCTACGACCCCCGCGACCGCATCACCAAAACCGTCAAGACCCCGGTCGGCGGCGGCACGGTCGAGACCGAGACCTACTCCCACGACCCCAACAGCAACGTCTGGGAAGAAGAGGTCCTCGGCAAGAAGACCACCTTCACCTACGACCGCAACCGCCTGATGACCTCCGTCACCGGCGGCCAAACCTCGACCTACACCTACGACCCCTACGGACGGCTGCGCACCATCCAGGGCGGCGGCAAAACCTGGGAGAAGTACACCTACGACGGCTTCGACCACGTCACCCGCCACGAGAAACTCGGCACCGACGGCACCACCAACACCGTCACCAGCTACACCTACGACCCGCTCGACCGCACCACCAGCAAGACCGAAAAGGAAGGCACCGCCTCAGCCAAAACCACCACCTACTCCTACCTCGGCCTCTCAGGCGAGGTCCTGGACGAAGAGGTGGCCGGCAAACTCACCAAGTCCTTCCAATACTCACCGTGGGGAGAGCGCCTGTCCCAGGTGAAGGTCAACGGCGATGGGTCGGAGGAGTCGTCCTACTACGGCTACAACCCGCACACCGACGTCGAGCAGATCACCTCAGAGACGGGTGACACCCGGGCCACCTACGGCTACACCGCCTACGGCAAGAACGACGACAAACTCTTCACCGGCGTCGACAAACCCGACCCCGTCGACCCCACCGCCAAGGAGGAGTACAACCCCTACCGCTTCAACGCCAAGCGCTGGGACAACTCCACCGGCATGTACGACATGGGGTTCCGCGACTACAACCCCAACCTCAACCGCTTCCTCAACCTCGACAACTACAACGACGCCCTCGACGACCTCTCCCTCGGCCTCGACCCCTGGACCGCCAACCGCTACGCCTTCACTGGCGGCAACCCCATCAACAACATCGAAATCGACGGCCACGAACCGCGGCCCTGGCACGATCCGAAATTCGGCAGCAAGTCTAAGAAGGATCAGAAAAAGGCCATCGATGAGAATCGTTCCGGCCACGAGCGCATGCTAGCGCGGTTCGCGATTAGAGAGGCGGTCGATAAGACTGTCAAGACGCTGGAGAAGATAACGAAACCGCAAGGCGGTTTCAACGAGAACATGTACTGCAATGGCAGTGTCACATATCTCTGCGACGCAGCGAAGGAGGTAGACAAGAGGACAGAGGAAGGTGGCGTCTCGCCTGTCGACGGCGTAGTCGAAGGGCCAATGCATGGATGGGTCCTCGGTCGCAAGGGAGGTGGTTATCCCGGCCGCAAGGGAATCCCCTGCAATAGCTTCGTTCCCGGTACAGAAGTTCTTATGGCCGATGGCACGCGTAAGCCGATCGAGGATATCAAGGTCGGGGATGAGGTTCTTGCCACTGACCCTGAAACCGGGGAGACCAGAGCAGAACCCGTCACGGCCATCATGACTAGCAAGGGTGACAAGAATCTCGTCCAGATCAGCATCGACACTGACGGCGAAAAGGGCAACGCCGGCGGCAGTGTAATCGCCACCGATCATCACCCGTTCTGGGTGCCCAAGCTCCGGAGGTGGATGAACGCCGGCGACCTCAAGCCAGGCATGTGGGTGCGAACCTCCGCCGGTACGCACGTTCAGGTCGCAGCAGTACAGCATTGGACCGCTGTCCAGCGAGTTCACAACATGACTGTTGCCGACCTCCACACCTACTATGTGAACCTTGGGGCGGTCTCGGTTCTGGTCCACAACGCCGGTCCATGTGGGATCGACGCTCCCAGCGAATTCGAAAGAACGCATTCTATCAGCGGGAAATCATCCTCCAAATGGGTGCTTTCGCTCATAGAGGAAATGCGTGTCAATGGTTATACACAGGATCCCATCAAAGTGGTCACCCTGCACGGGAAGAAATATGTGGTGGATGGTCACCACAGGTTGGCGGCAGCTCGACGTGCCGGAATTAAAGAAGTCCCATACGAGGTGGTAGAATTACCCTTCGGTGGCTATCAAAGCGAAGACGATCTGCTCGACTTCGTACCTCCGGACGCTCTCAGAAACAAGGGCAAGTTATTCTGAGTCTCTGAGACCTGCAGCCACGCTGAGCGCGTGGCTGCAGGTCTCAGACCCTGATCAAAGGACTCGTCACCTGAAACTATGCGAACCATAGGGGGAAGCAGATGGGATTGGCAGCAGAAAACATCGCACGTCTCTTCATGCAGCGTCTGAAGGAATTGACAGAAGGTGTCGCTCAAGGCATGTCGGCCAAGACCGGCGGTGGCAGTCTTGCAGCTCTCCTGCGTGCAGTCGTCGAAGGCAAGGCCAATCGAAAATGGCAATTGAGTAACGGGATCTCCTATTCCGTTCATGGCATTGGCTGTAGAATCAAAGGGGTAGACGGTGCGGTTATAGACATAGACGTCGACCCAGTGCACGGTTATTCCATATTCGATGCGCAGCGCGTGCTATGGTTTGCGCAGTCTATTCGAGCAGGTAGTGTTACTCGAGATGTCATGGAATCTCAGCTCGACGAACTTGTGGAGGCGGGCATTCTGATGCGGGTCGACACGAGTTCCAGTTCGCCATGGTACAGGTTGTCCTGAACTGCCTTGCAAGAAGGACCTTGTCGTGGAAGGTTAAACCGTAAAATAGCGACGGTAGAGTTCGCTCGGAAAGTGCCTTCTGATCTGGGGTGGACGGGGCCTTAGATAAGTCCGATCCTCCCAGCTCAAGGGCAATTTTCTTATGTGAACGATCGGGTCGGCTCAAATTTGCCGTGAAAGCCGCAGGCTAGTACGGCAGCCGCCATTCGTTAGTTGAGCTGGATATATGCGGTGCTCAGGCGGGCTCGGTGATGAAACCAGCGGGCGCGGGCTTGATGGCGGCGTCGCCAGGCCGACCAGTGGGCGGCGTGTTCCAGCGTCGGTGTGCGGCCGGTGACGGCGTTGAACAGGCGCTTGACCTCGGCAACCGTCAACGGGATGAGGCCAGGGTCGGCGGGCGGTGCTTCGTCGGGATGAGTGGGGCGGTTGACCTGGGTGTCGGTTCCGTGCCGGGCTGCAGCGGCGGTGACCGCGCAGACGGCCAGGGCAGCCATGACCAGCACGAGGTGTCGCAGCAGTGCCTGGTGGAGGCGGACCTGGGACTGGTCCAGGCCGAACAGGTCCTTGCCGGCTTGTGCCGTCGGGTGGGACCGGGCCTGCTTCGATGAAGCGGGCGTGTTCTACGCCGACTTGGAGGTGTTGGTAGGCGAGGTCGGCGATGTGGCGGCCGTCGCGGAGCAGGACGCGGTCGGGGAGGAAGTGCACTGACAGGTTGCCTGAGGTCAGGGTCGGGACGGCGACGTTGGTGACCAGGATTCGCGGTCCCGCCAGCCGGGCCGAGGAGTTCAGCCTGTGCAGCAGGTTGGAGGCGCCGGCGTTCACCTTGAACTGGTAGGTGCTGGTGATCGCGCCGGATGCGGTGATCAGCCAGAACCCGTGAGCTTGCTGGAGGCCGGTGATCGAGCTGACGAGGTGATCGAAGCGCGAAGCGGCTTCGTCGGTCACGTCGTACATGACGACCACCGCGCGAGCCGCCCGGTCGCGCAACGCCACCCAGATCACGCAAGGCAGCCCGACGGCGACGATGACCAGGCCAAAGCGTCCTGTCACCAGTCCCGCGACGAGGAGCGCGGCAGGGCGAACGGCCAGTACGGTCGGCGGTTGGCGGCTTTCTGTAACCGCTGGACGATGTCACTCGGCTGGGCCGGGACCAGGCTGACGACATCGTGCATGGCCACGTCATGGCCGGGCGCGATGGTGCGGTAGGAGATCGCTCCGTGTCCCATGCGCACGACGTTGCCGCGGGGGCCCATCCCCGCCCGAAGGCCCGGTATTGCGGTCGATACTCCCATCCCAGCCTGGCTGAGGGTGAAACGGAACGGTCCAACCCTGAGGCTGGTGCGCACATAGATGCACACGATGAGGAATCCTTCCGACCCGGGTGCCCGTTACCGCGGCGGACCGAGGTTCTGGAGATCGTGTATCGCGTCAGGACGCAGTCACGGCAGCTGTGACCTGTGGTTGGCGAAGTTCATCCCTGCAGACAAGATCGCCTACCTGATTGTTCCTCTTGTCTGGGTCTGTAGCGGGTCTGTCGTTGCTCGGCTCGTACGTTGCTCGTGAGACGGACGCTGGAGGTAAGCGATGTCGGGCGACAACGAACATTGCGTGGTGTACAAGCGGTGCGGGTGTAGCGATGGGGCGAGTGGCAGGCGGCTGGGCGGTCACTGTGCCCGGTTGACCGAAGTGTGGCATGGGAGCTGGTATTTCGCGGCCCAGGTTGTGGGGGCGTCGGGTCGGCGGGAGCGGGTTCGGCGCGGGGGGTTCGCAAGCGCGGAGACGGCGCGGTCGGCGGGCTGCGAACTGCTGACGGCCCAGGCGGATGGGCCGCTTTCTGCTGGGTGCACGGTGGGGCAGTGGTTGCGGTACTGGTTGTCGGTTATGGAGTCGCGGTTGCGGCCGACCACGCACCGGGCCTATCGGGATCACGTGCGGCTGCATCTGGTGCCGTATCTGGGCCGGGTCAAGCTGGCGGAGTTGTCGCGGCGGGACGTGACGAGGATGTTCGTGGCGCTGGGGCGGCGGCGGAATCGGTACGGCCAGCCGATCAGCGCATCGACTTTGGAGCGGATCCGGGCGACGTTGCGGGCGGCGCTGAACCACGCGGTGCGTGAGGACCTGATCGCCGTCAATCCGGCGCAAGGCGTCCGGCTGCCGACGCCGGTGCGGACGCATCCCGTGGTGTGGACGGCTCGTCGGGAGGCGGCCTGGCGGCACGGGGGAGAGCGTCCGACGGTGGCGGTATGGACGGTCGAGCAACTGGCCGCCTTCCTGCGCTTCGCACGTGAGGATCCGCTGTTCGAGCTGTGGTGGCTGGTGGCCCTGCGGGGGCTGAGGCGCGGGGAGGCGGCCGGACTGCGGTGGGTGGACGTCGACCTGGAGCGGCGCGAGCTCACCATCGCCCATCAGCTGGTGCACACCGACGAGGGGCTGGTCTTGTGCGAGCCGAAGAGCGCGGCCAGCCGGCGGACGTTGGCACTCGATCCGGAGACCGTGCGGTTGCTGCGCCGGCACGAGCGTGTGCAGCGCCGGGGGCCGGGGGAGCGGTGGTCACCGACCAGCCCGATCTTCACCGCGGGGAGCGGAGCCCCGGTGCAGCCGAGCTATCTCACCCACCGCTTCCACACGCTGGTCGCCGCGAGCGGGTTGCCGCCGGTGCGATTGCACGACCTGCGCCATGGAGCTGCGACGCTGGCGTTGGCGTCGGGCACGGAGTTGAAGGTGGTGCAGGGCACGCTGGGGCATGCCAGCATCGTGCTGACCGCCGACACCTACGTCTCGGTGTTGCCGCAGCTGTATCACGACAGCGCTCGCGCGACGGCGCGGCTGGTGCTGAAGGCGGTCCGGGCGACCAACCGGGAGATCGGCAAGGCCCGGGAGACGACGTGACTCACATGTGGCTCACCGTGACTCACGATCAGACGACGCGACTACAGATCCGCGTGAAGCCGCAGGTCGGCGTGGTAGGGCGGGTGGGACTTGAACCCACGACCCACGGATTATGAGTCCGATGCTCTGACCGGCTGAGCTACCGCCCCTGGATTAAGTTGTGTGACGTGCGGTGGGACGTCGGAAGACCGTGCCGAGCCCCTGCGCATGCTAAGGCTAGAGCATCGGATGCGGTCGTGGCGTCCGGCCGAACGGGAGACGAGTCTCCGCGGATATCATTCCATGCCCGGCAGTGTTGTTGGAGCCTCGGTCGATCATATTCGGGGTCTTCGCTACCAGCGGAGTCGTAAGGGATTGATGGGGCGGTAGCGTCTGGGCGTGGCCGTGACGCTGGGTTACGAGACTCACTCCATCGCCGTGGACAACGAGACGGGCATCGCCACCGGGTGGTTACCCGGGGAGTTGTCCGCGCGGGGGCGGGACCTGGCTGTGGAGCTGGGGGTGCGGTGGACGGCGGTGGACGTCGTTTATGCCTCTACCTGGGGCGGGCTGTGCGGACGGCGGAGATCGCCTTTGCGGGCGGCGGCAAGGAGATCAGGTTCGATCGGCGGTTCGGGGAGTGCGATTACGGGGTCTGCAACGGGCGGCCGGTCGGTGAGGTGGCGGCGTTGCGGAGTAGGCATATCGATATGCCGTGGCGGGGTGGGCAGAGCTATCGGTAGGTCGTGGCGGAGATGGCGGGGTTTCTGCGGGACATGATGGATGAGTGGCAGGGGGGTCTGGTGCTCGTGGTGTCGCATTCCGCCAATCGGTGGGCGCTACGGAATCTGCTGGATGGGACTCCGTTGGAGGAGTTGGTTGACGCGCCGTTCGAGTGGCGGCCGGGGCGGGAGTACAGCATCGCCTGAGGTGGTGTGCGGGGGAGGGTGGGGTGCCCTCCCCGAGGTGGTGTTTTGGGTTCAAGGGGTGGGGGCGGTGTCCGGGGTGGATGGTGGTCTTCGGGGCGGGGGCGCTGATTTACGGGCGGGGCTTATGGGGCGGTGCCGTAGCTGGGGTTGCGGACCAGCCAGTCGTGGTAGACGGGACTGCGGCGTACGGCGTCCAGGTGGGCTTGTTTGGCCTGTGCCACCACCCAGTCCGCTTTGGGGGCGGTGGGGTGGTGGCCGAGGAGTTGGCGCCAGCGCAGTGGCGCGCCGGCGAACGGCACCATGGTCAGGCCCTGGGCGGCCTGGTGGGTGGCCTGGCAGAGCACGACCGCGCGGCCGACCTGGGCGAGGTGGGTGCAGGTTGACACGTCGGTCTCGTAGATCGTGCCCGGGGTGAACCCCGCTCGCGCGCACGCCGTGGCGAAGCAGTCGGCGAAGCAGCCGTCGCCGGGTGTCACCGCCCACTGTTCGCCGGCGAGGTCGGCGAGCTCCACCTCCTTCTCCTTGGCGGCCGGATGGTCCTCGCCGACCAGGCAGAACACGGGGTCGAGGCTGATCGTCTCCCACATGAGCGCGCCGGTGGGGGTGCCGGAGTCGCCGCAGGCGCCGGTCAGCACGTAGTCGAGGCGGCCGAGCTCGACCATGCTGGTCAGCTCGTGGGCCGACCAGGAGGTGTACGTGCTGACCGCCCCTTCCGCGGCGAGCCGGTCGACCAGGCCGCCCAGTATGGGGCCGTTGGTGGCGCCGATGCGGAATCCGGGGGAGGGGGCGGCGGCGAAACGTACGGCTTCCTCCTGCAGCTCCTGTGCCGCGGGAAGCAGTACTCGTGCCCTGGAGAGCACGAGCTCGCCCAGCCTGGTGGGTCGCGCGCCATGCCTGTCGCGCTCGAACAGCGTGCCGCCGAGCACCCGCTCGATGCGCTTGAGCTGGGCGGTCAGGGCCGGCTGGGCCAGCCCGAGCTGGGATGCGGCCTTGCTCACACTTCCCGCGTCCGCGACCGCACGGACGATCCTGAGGTGCCTGAGCTCGAGGTCCATAAGGGGACGGTAAGGCGGCGATCTCTTACAAACAATGCCCATATGTCAGGAAATGTGACAGATATTGTCGAGGGTCTCTGGGGTAGGGGGAGCCCATGACGACGATGGGAATAGATCCGGCGCAGCTCAGCGACGAGGATCTGGTCCGCGAGCTGCGGCAACTGCACGCCACCCGGAGCGACACCTTCTTCCACGGGTCGGACGACGCTCTGGCGGTGCACACGTCCCGGATGAACGAACTGGAATCCGAGTACCTTCGCCGCAACCCGGACCGTGAGGTCGACCCGAACCGGCTGAGGGAGGGGGCGAGACAGCGATCATGATCGAGGCCCACGATGTGCAGGCTCTGTCGGACGTCGACGTCTACGTCTATGAGGCGGTGGCGTCCCTGGCGGTGGAGCACGGCATGGCGGTACCGGCCGCGTTGGTGCGGGCGTGCGGGCTGACCGAGGAGCAGGTGCGCGAGAGCCTCAAGCACCTGATCGAGCATGGGTACGTGGTGCCCAGGCAGGACGGGTACGCCCTTGGGGCTCATACGTTCGAGGTCGAGTACTGAGGGTCTGAGGGTGCTGAGGCATCGTCGGCCGTCCCCGGTGCGCGTATGAGCGGTCCACCCGGTCCACCCGGTCCACCCGGGGTGCTGATCGCGCGCTGCCTGGACGAGATGTCGGCGATGTGATCGCGGCGCGTAGGGCCTGCGACGAGTAAGGCCTGCGATGAACGGGCGAACCGAGCCGGTCAGGGCCGTCTGGCCCGGACCGGTGCCATGAAAGGTGCCGGTCAGGGCCGTCGGCCGGGGCTGCGAAAGGTGCTGGTCAGTGCTGCCGGGCCGGGGCTGCGAAAGGTGCTGGTCAGTGCTGCCGGGCCCGGGGCCGCGAAAGCGAAAGGCCCAGGCCAGGGCCGGGGCCCGGAGGGGCGGTCAGAGGCGTCTGGCTCGGGCCCAGGCCACGAACGCGCCGCCGAAGACGGCCATGGCGAGGCCGGTCCACAGGTTGATCGCGCTCCCGAGCGCCCCTGCGACCACGAGGATCACCCCGTACACCAGGAACAACCCGCCGATCACCATCCGAATGTCACTCACAGGATCACCCCGTACATCACAACGGCCAGGACGAGGGCGCCCGTGCCGAGCAGCACCGGCGAGCGGTACCAGCGCGCGTCGCCCGCGAGCGCGTCGTCCTCCAGGTCGGTGGCGTTGAGCCCGTACACGAGCCCGCGCAGCTCCTCGGCGGGCTTGGGCGTGGTGACCAGCGTGACCGCCACGGACACGATCACGTCCACGACGAACGCCAGGCCCGCGCCCCAGAAGCTGGCGTTCAGCTCGGTGCCGAAGTCCACGATCCCGGCCTTGAACGCGATGTACGACGCGAAGGCCGCCAGCGTGCCGGCGAGCAGTCCCCAGAAGCCGGCCCACGGCGTCATCCGCCGCCAGAAGAGCCCGACGATGAACGTCGCGAAGAGCGGCGCGTTGAAGAACGAGAAGAGGGCCTGCAGGTAGTTCATGATGTTGGAGTAGCCGGCCGCGATGAACGCCGTCCCGACGCCCAGCGCCACGCCCGCGACGGTCGCGATCCGGCCCACCCGCACGTAGTAGCCGTCGTCGCGGTCCGGCCGCAGGTGCGACTGCCAGATGTCGTTGGTGAACACCGTGTTGAACCCGCTGATGTTGGCCGCCATCCCCGCCATGAACGAGGCCAGCAGCCCGGTCACCGCGACCCCGAGCACGCCGTTCGGCAGCAGGTCCCGCATGAGCATCGGGATCGCGTTGTTGTACGCCTGCCCCTGCCCCCAGCCGCTGAACAGCACCAGCGCGATCATTCCCGGCAGCACCGTCACCAGCGGGATGAACAGCTTCGGGTACGCGGCGATGATCGGCGTGAGCCGGGCCGCGTTCGTGTTCCTGGCCGACAGCGCCCGCTGCACCTCGGCGAAGTTCGTGGTCCAGTACCCGAAGGACAGCACGAACCCGAGGCCGAACACGATCCCGATCCAGTGCGCGTGCATCGGGTTGTCGCCCGCCGTGCCCGCCCACGTGTGCAGGCCGCCCTCGCCGAGCGGGCTCTGCCGTACCTTGTCCGCCAGCCCCGAGAAGCCGCCCACCTTGATCAGCCCGAGCACGGTCAGCGGGATCAGCCCGGCGAGGATCACGAAGAACTGCAGCACCTCGTTGTAGATCGCCGAGGAGAGCCCGCCGAGCGTGATGTACGCCAGCACGATCACCGCCGAGACCACCACCGAGACCGGCAGCGGCCAGCCCAGCAGCGCCTCCATGACCAGGGCGAGCGCGTAGAGGTTCACGCCCGCGATGAGGATCTGCGCGACCGCGAACGTGATCGCGTTCAGCAGCTGCGTGGCGCCGTTGAAGCGCTTGCGCAGGAACTCGGGGACGCTGCGGACCTTGGAGCGGTAGTAGAAGGGCATCATCACGATGCCGAGGAACACCATGGCCGGCACGGCGCCGATCCAGTAGTAGTGCACGGTCATGGCGCCGTACTGCACGCCGTTGGCCGCCATGCCGAGGATCTCGATCGCGCCCAGGTTGGCCGAGACGAACGCGAGCCCGGTGATCCACGCGGGCAGGCCGCGCCCCGCGAGGAAGAAGTCGAGGCTGGAGCTGATCCGTTTGCGGGCGGCTAACCCGATGGCGAGCACGGTGGCGAAGTAGATGGCGATGAGCACGTAGTCGAGGAGGTTCACGTCGAGACGCACGGCAGGCCCGCTACCCCGGAAACGCCCGGCATCACGCGGACCTGTCACGCGGGCGTACTGTCGGGGTGTGGACGTCGCCGATCTCAGCCCGGCGCAGGCGCGGGAGCGCTTCCGCGCCGGCGAGCGCGTGCCCACGGCGGGGTGGTGCCTGGGATGGACGCAGGCCAACCTGATCGCCGTGCCCCGGCGGCTGCGGTACGAGCTGCTGCTGTTCGCCCACCTCAACCCGCAGGCGTGCCCCGTCCTGGACGTGGGGGAGCCGGGCGCCTGGTCCACGCCGCTGTTCCCCGGCGACCTCCGTACCGACCTGCCCGGATACCGGCTCTACCGCGACGGCGAGCCGGTCGCGGACCTCGGCGACGTGGTGGAGCGGTGGCGGGACGACCTGGTGCCGTTCCTCATCGGGTGCAGCTTCACCTTCGAGCGGGCGCTGCTCGCGGCCGGGGTGCCGGTGCGGCACCTGGAGCTGGGGACGAACGTGCCGATGTACGTCACGGACGTGGCCTGCACGGCGGCCGGGAGCCTGTCGGGGCCGCTGGTCGTGTCGATGCGGCCGGTGCCGGGCGAGCTGGTGAAGACCGCGATCGAGGTGAGCGGGCAGTATCCGCTGGTGCACGGGGCGCCGGTGCACGTCGGGGACCCCGCGGGGATCGGGATCCACGATCTGGCCCGGCCGGACTTCGGCGATCCGGTCGAGGTGCGGGAGGGGGAGGTGCCGCTGTTCTGGGCGTGCGGGGTGACGCCGCAGGCGGCGGTCATGGCCAGCGGCGTCGAGTACGCGATCGGCCACCTGCCGGGGCACATGGCGATCCTGGACGCCCGCGACGACGACTACCGCGTGCCGTCCTGACCGCCTTGCTGTCCTGACACCCGCGTACGCGGATTTGCGTACGCGGGTGCCTCGTCTCGGCGGACGACCCCGGGCGCCGCCCAGGTCAGACTTCTTGACCATGCTGACCGTCTTGACCAGGGCGTTCCGGGTGCCGGAGCTGCGTAAGAAGCTGCTGTTCACGCTGGGACTGATCGCGTTGTTCCGCCTCGGGCAGCTCATGCCCTCCCCGGGGGTGGACGTGGTGGCCGTACGGGAGTGCGTGGGGTCGGCCAGGGGCGGGCTGTTCGACATGGTGCAGATGCTCAGCGGGGGCGCGATGCTGCAGCTGTCGGTGTTCGCGCTGGGCGTCATGCCGTACATCACGGCCAGCATCATCATGCAGCTCTTCGCCGTGACGGTGCCCAGGCTGGAGGCCCTCAGGAAGGAAGGGCAGCGGGGCCAGGCGAAGATCACCCAGTACACGCGCTACCTGACCGTCGGGCTCGCCGTGCTGAACGCCGGGACGATCGTCGCGCTCGCCCGCTCCCGGCAGCTGCTGCCCGGGTGCGCGAAGCCGCTGCTGCGCGACGAGGGGCTGCTGCCCGTGACCGTGATCGTGCTGACCATGGTGGCCGGGGCCTGCGTGGTCATGTGGCTCGGCGAGCTGGTAACGGACCGGGGCATCGGGAACGGCATGTCCATCCTGATGTTCACGCAGGTCGTGGCCGTCTTCCCGGGATACATGGCGAAGATCTTCGTGATGAGCCCGGTGAGCTTCGTGGTGATGACGGCGGCCGGGCTGTGCCTGGTGGCGGCCGTGGTGTTCGTGGAGCAGGCGCAGCGGAGGGTCCCGGTGCAGTACGCGAAGCGGATGGTGGGGCGGCGGATGTACGGGGGCACCAACACCTACATCCCGCTGAAGGTGAACCAGGCGGGGATCGTGCCGGTGATCTTCACCTCCTCGCTGCTGTACCTGCCGACGCTGGCGGCGCCGCTGCTGGGGGACTCGGCGCGGACGTGGGTGGAGCTCAACCTGACCTCGGGGACGCATCCCCTCTACATGAGCGTGTACGTGCTGCTCATCGTCGCCTTCGCCTACTTCTACGTGTCGATCACCTTCAACCCCGTGGAGGTGGCGGACAACATGCGGCGCTACGGGGGATTCGTTCCCGGGATCCGGCCGGGCGGGCCCACGGCGCGATACCTGGCGTACGTGCTCTCCCGGCTGACCGCGCCCGGGGCGCTCTACCTGGGGGTGCTGGCGCTGCTGCCGCTGGTGGCGTTCGCGATCCTCCGGGATCCGGGGACGCAGCAGAACTTCCCGTTCGGCGGGACGAGCGTGCTGATCATGGTCGGGGTCGGGCTGGACACCGTCAAGCAGATCGAGTCCCAGCTCCAGCAGCGCAACTACGAGGGTTTCCTGCGGTAAGTCACACGCTGAGCCCGGCTCGCATGGCGAAGACCACGAGCTGGGCCCGGTCCCTGGCATGCAGCTTGAGCATGGCGCGGCTGACGTGGGTGCGGACGGTGTCGGGGCTGATCACCAGCTCCTTGGCGATCTCCTCGTTCGACCGGCCGGTGGCCACCCACGCCACCAGCTCCCGTTCGCGGGGCGTGAGCGTCTCCAGCCCTTCGACCGGCTCGGTGCCGTGCCGCCCGAACAGCCCGATGACCTTCTTCGTGATCGCCGGTGAGAGCAGCGCCTCCCCGGCGGCCACCACGCGTACGGCGTTGACCAGCTCCTCCGGGGCGCTGTCCTTGAGCAGGAAGCCGCTGGCGCCGGCCTGGAGGGCGGCGAAGACGTACTCGTCGACGGCGAAGGTCGTCACCACGACGATCCTGGTGGCGCGCAGTTCGGGGTCGTCGGCGATGGCCCGCAGCACGGCCAGGCCGTCCATGCCGGGCATGCGGATGTCGAGCAGCAGGACGTCGGGGCGGGTGCGGCGGATCAGCGCGAGCGCGGCGGCGCCGTCGGCGGCCTCGCCCACGCACTCCATCCCGGGCGCGCGCTCCAGCAGGGCCCGCAGCCCCATCCGCACGACCGCCTGATCGTCGGCGACGGCCACCCTGACCACGCCCTCAGGGGAGGTCGCGCCGTCCGGGACGGTTGCGCCGTCCGAGGGGATCGCGCCGTACGGGGCAGTCAGGCCGTCCGGGGAAGAAGCCCGGTTTGGGGAGGGAGCGCCGTCCGGGGTGGTCACGCGGAGGTCCGGGGGAACCGGGCGGTCACCTGGAAGCCGCCGCCCTCGCGCGGTCCCGCGGCGAGATGGCCGCCCGCTTCGGTGACCTTGGCACGCATCCCGGCCAGCCCGCGCCCCTCGCTCCCGCCCGTACGGCCGACACCCCGATCGGCCACCTCCACCACGAACTCGCCCGGACCCCCGCCCACCCGCACGAGCACTCTGGTGGGCCCCGCGTGCCGCAGGACGTTGGTCAGCGACTCGCGCACCACCCCGTAGACGGTGGCCTGGAGATGGGCGGGCACGGCGAGGTCCGCGGGCTCGACGTCCACCGGCACGCCCGCCGCCCGGACGCCGTCGATCAGCCCGGCGAGGTCGGCCCCCGGCGGGTCGATGCCGTCGAGCGCCGCCCGCAGCTGGGCGAGCGCCGTCGTGCTGGTCTCCCTGATCGCTTGCAGCGAGGCGCGCGCCTGCTCGGGGTCGTCGTCCAGGGTGACGAGCGCGATCCCGGCCTGCATGGCGATGGCCGCCAGCCCGTGCCCGGCCGCGTCGTGCACCTCTCCGGCGATCCTGGCCCGCTCCGCCGCCAGCAGGTCGGGCCCGGCGCCGTCGGCGGAACGCACCGTGGTGAGCCGGTGGGGCTGGGCGGCGGGGATGCCCCACGCCGGCTCGGCTCGTACGGACTCGGCGAAAAGCGGCGGCTCAGCGAAAGAGAACGACGGTGGCTCGGCGCGTACGGACTCCGTGGAGAACGGCGGCGGCTCGGCCTCCGCCGCGGCGGCAGCGGCCGCGGCGCGGGCCTGGGCGAGGCCGCTGAACGACCACGGGACGGCCAGCCAGCCCGCCCAAGCCAGCATGATCACGACGGGGACGTCGCCGACCCGGGTCAGGCGTGACAGGGCGGCGAGCGGCCGGCGCAGGCGGCCGGCCCTGTGCGTCTGCTCCGTCACCATCCCCACCCGGCCAAGGTTCGCGTTGCCCCGATCCTAGCGAGCTTTCACAGGTTCCGGGTCTGGCGCGGGCCGTCCAGCCCCCACGAGGTGATCTTCCTCGGGGTGATCCTGATGATCTCTCTCGAGAAGTACGGCACGGGCGGGTCGACGTCGCTCAGCGCCTCCGCCGTGCCCCTGATCTCGATGCCGCGCACGACCCACGGATCGACCGAGGCCAGGTCGTCCACGACGAGCGCGACGGTGCTGCCCTTCCCGACGTTCCTGAACTTCTTGGACACCCCCATGGCGTGCCCGCCGATGGTGATCGTGCCGGTCCCGGCGTCGACGAAGAAGCCGACCGGGTTGTTCTGCACCTGCCCGTCGGGCGACACGGAGGCCAGCCGGCCGAGGTGCTGCGAGGACAGGTAGTCAAGTTCCGCTGATGTGAAGGTCATGCAGGCGAGTCTGCAACCTTGACATTGGTTGGGGTCAAGCCATTCCGCCTGTGAGCCAGCGCACCGGGTTCGCGGTGGTGATGAGGCCGATCGTGTCCTCGCCGACGCCCGCCTCGCGCAGGCGCGGCAGCAGCGCGTGGAAGAGGTGCGCGTAGCCCGGCCCGTCGTACTTGCGCAGCTGCGCCACCCGGCTCAGCCCCGTGCTGATCAGCAGGCGTTCCGCGTGGCCGTCCTCGATGAGGCCGAGCGCGATCCTGGCCGCCTGGTCGGCGCCCAGGCCGAGCACGCCCAGGCTCACGTACGCGCCCGCCTCGGCGATCTTCCTGGCCGCGCCCAGGTCGGTGCCCGCGTAGCCGACGGCCACCCGGGAGCCCGGCAGGCCCTGGCCGAGCAGGATCTCCAGGAGCGCGGGGGCGTGCGCGCCGTGCGTGGCGACGGGCAGGCGCGACTTCAGCGAGGCGCGGGCGGCG
The DNA here is from genome assembly GCF_040675285.1 of Nonomuraea sp. NPDC049625. Lineage (NCBI taxonomy): Bacteria > Bacillati > Actinomycetota > Actinomycetes > Streptosporangiales > Streptosporangiaceae > Nonomuraea > Nonomuraea sp. NPDC049625. The sequence goes on from NZ_JBFAOQ010000002.1 coordinate 28,996, forward strand.
GCGACCAGGCAGCGCTCCTCGCGCGGCGTCGGCTCGGCGCCCCAGGTGCCGACCTCGCCGATCACGCCGGGGAAGACGCCCATGTCGTCCACGCCGCTGAGGATCTCGTCCATGAGGCGGGCGGTGAGCGTGTCCACGTCCGCGTCGCCGACGTCCGTGAACGGCTCGGCGAACAGGCCGGTCGAGGCGATCACCGGCACCCGGCTGCCGGCCGCCATGCGGGCCAGGGCGGCGGCGTCGCGGCCCATCCCCATGCAGGTCAGGTCGACCACGAGACCGAGGCCGTCGGCCTGGCGCAGCTCGCGGAGCTCGGCGGTGACGGCCTGCTCCTCGTCGAGCCACCGGTACGGGTCCGAGTCGATGCCGACGGCCCAGCGCATGTCGGTACGCAGGTGCTCGTGCGGGAGGACGGGGCCGGTGATGGCCGCGGCTCGTACAGGGCCGGTGACGGTGCGAAGCAAGACCTCGGGCATAGCAGACATTAACCGATGTTTGCCGGAAGTAGCCTCTTCTGGCGGGAAATTTTGCCGTTCGGAGGGTTTCAGGCCTTGCTAGTCGCCTGCAAGTCGGCACCCAGTGAGGGCCCGTATCCTGGATGGCACACCGACTGCCGGGGGGGAATTGTGCAGGTTCAGAACTCCGACACCGGCGACGCCGACATGCTCAAGGGCGAGGCCGCCGAGCATTCCAGCATGCCCGAGCGCCGTACGGGCCTTCACGGGTGGCTGGACGGGATCAGGTCCACGCGCACGGGCGCGCTCACGCTGAAGATCGTGTTCGGCGTGATCGGGACCGTCATGGTGGTGGCCGGGCTGATCATGGTGCCCTTCCCCGGGCCGGGGTGGGCGGTCGTGTTCGCGGGGCTGGCGGTGCTGGCCGTGGAGTTCCACTGGGCCCGCAGGGTGCTGGAGTTCGGCAAGCGCACGCTGCACGCCTGGATGGAGTGGTACAAGCGGCAGGGCTGGCTGGTGCGCGTCGTCGTGCTCGTCGTGACGGTGGCCGCCGCCGCGGTGATCGTCTACTTCGGGCTGCGCACGCTCGGCTTCGACGCGATCGCGTTCGTCCGGGGTCACATATAGATCGGTCCGGTATACCGGCCCGATATTCCATGCTTTCCTGCCTATTCTGCGGGCGTGATCGCCAAAATCGCCATCGCGCTGTCCTTAACGCTTTCCGGCCACGCGTCCGCCGGGTTCACGGGTCCCGCCGCCCGGGCGGACCTCGTCCTCCCCGGGACCGCAGGCGTGAAATATCGCGAAACAACGGGTGATCCGGTACGCCTGACCGCCTACGGCCTCGGCACCAAGCGCACCTACCTCAGGTCCACGACCGGGAGCACGTTCACCTGGCAACAGGCGCTGTCCGAGGTGTCCGTCGCGCCCGGCGGCCGGCTGACGGCAGGCGTGCCCAGGGCGTACCGGTCGGGCTACGACTCCCTGATCGTCACCGACCGCACCACGGGCGCCGCCGGCCGGATCCGTACGGTCAAGAAGCCCTTGACGGCTTCCTACGCCTCCTGGTCCCGCGACGGGAAACGGGTCGCGCTCACGGTCGAGCAGAAGACCGGCGGCACGTGGCGCGTGATCGGCTACACCGTCGTGGACGTGGCCGCCAAGACCGCCCGCACGATCAGGGTCACCGGCCTGAGCGCGAAAGCGGGCTTCTGGTGGAGCCCCGACGGCAACCTCGTCTCCATGTACGGCACCGGCCTGCGCGTCTACCGGGCCTCGGACGGCGCGGTCCTGCGCACTTACGCCGGCGTCGGCCTGCCGACCGGCCCCGAGGACTCGTTCTCGCCGTCGGGCACCCGCCTGACCACCTGGTGCCCGGCACGCTTCAAGGAACAGCTCTGCCTGGTCGACCCGGCCACCGGCAAGATCGCCCAGCGGGTGAACGCCCGGCCGGAGGCGCTGTTCGGCTGGTGGGACGACAGCCACGTCATCGCCGTCGTGGCACGCGGCACCGCCTACCGGCTGGTGGTGCTGGACCTGACCGGCAAGGCGACACGCGTGCTCGCGGAACTGCCCCGTACGACGTGGGCCGCGGAACTCTGGCTCTCCTTCACCCGAGGATCATAGATAGAGGCCGGTGCCGTGGTCGGTCTCCTGGGTGGCCACCGCGTGCAGATCGCGCTCGCGCATCACCAGATAGACCTGCGCGTGCACCTCGACCTCGGACTGGTCTTCCGGGTTGAAGAGCACCTTGTCGCCCACCTTGACCGAGCGCACGTTCGTACCGACGCCGCACACCTCGCCCCAGGCCAGCCGGTTGGCCAGTTTGACCGTCGCGGGGATGACGATCCCGGAGCCGCTGCGCCGCTCCTGTGCCTCCGGCTCCAGCCTGATCATGACCCGGTCGTGCAGCATCTGAATTTCGAACTTGGGCTCAACCACAGCCCAAGTTTACGAGTCAGGACACCCCCGAGACTCCGGAAGCGCGATCACGGCAGCCTGAGCTCGGCGAACACGGGCCGGTGGTCGGTGCCCCGCAGAGGCAGCACCTGGAACTCCCGCACCGCCATCCGCGAGTCCGCCAGCACGTGGTCGATCGCCACACCCGGCAGATCCACCCGCGAGCCCTCCTGCGGCCAGGTCGCCACGAATCCCCGCCCCATGACGTCGGCCGCGTCCCGGTAGCCGCTCGCCAGCAGGGCGCGTACCGGCAGGTGGTCGAGCGTGGCGTTGAAGTCGCCCGCCAGCACCCGCAACTCCTTGCCCGCGGGCGGCAGCGCCTCCAGGCCGGACTGCCAGCACGGCTGCCGCCCGATCCGCTTGGGCGCGCACGGGTGCACCGACACGATCTCCACGCGGGCCCCGCCGGGATGCCTGAGCCAGGCCCTGGCCTGCCCGAAGCCGCCGAAGTTGATGGCCTGCCCGGCCGTGAGCGGGTGCCGCGCGTACACGGCCGACCCGCCGACCCCCTCCCGCGGCCGCGTGACGGCGTACGGCAACAGCGCGCGCACCCCCGCCCGGTCCAGCCGCCGCATGGCGTCCGGCGTGAACTCCTGCAACGTCAGCACGTCCGGCCGCAACCTGCTGATCAGCGCCATCAGCTCCGCCGTGTGGGCCCGCCCCACCAGCAGGTTCGCCGCGAGCACCCGCAGCACCGGCCCGTCGGCGTCGGGGTTGCCGTCGACCAGGGCCCGGGGGAGCACGGCCGGCACCAACGCCAGCACCGTGACGAGCGCGACCGTGCCCGCCGCCCACCGCCGCAGCACGCAGGCCAGCGCCAGGCTCACCGCCGCCGCGCACACCGCGTACGGCGTGTACGCCACCACCGGCACCCACGGCCAGTCCGGCTCGAACCCGCTCAACCGCACCGCCGCCCACCCCGCGAACGGCACCACCACGATCCAGCTCACCCATGTCCGCACGCCTTGTATCGCCACAAAGCGCGATTCGGGTTCATGAGTAAGGTGTGCTCCATGCGCGACGTGGAGGCAGGCGTCCTGAACGCCATCGACGAGGTCGAGACCGTGAGCCTGCTGGCCGAGACCGTCGGCGTCCCCAGCGTGACCGGCACCGACGCCGAGTCCGAGCTTCAGCACCGCTTCGCCCGCCTGCTCACCGAGGCCGGCATGGACGTGGACGTCTGGAAACTCGACCTCGCCGGCCTGGCCGCCCGTCCCGGCTTCCCCGGCACCGAGGCGCCCAGGAGCGAGGGGTACGGCGTCGTGGCCGTCACCGAGGGCGAAGGGTCGCCGGCGCTCGCGCTCCAGGGCCACGTGGACGTCGTCCCGACCGGCGACCTGGCCAAGTGGGAGGGGCACGACCCGTTCGCCGCCCGGATCACCGGCGACGTGCTGCACGGCAGGGGCGCCTGCGACATGAAGGCGGGCCTGGTCGCGAACCTGGCCGTCGCGCGGGCGATCAAGAAGGCCGGGGTCAGGCTGGCCAGGCCGCTGGCGGTGCACTGCGTGATCAGCGAGGAGGACGGCGGGCTCGGCGCGTTCGCCACGCTCGCGCGGGGGCACACGGCGCAGGCCGCGGTCATCACCGAGCCCACCAGCGGCGCGGTCATCACGGCCAACGCGGGCGCGCTGACCTTCCGGCTGGAGATCGCCGGTCGGGCCGCCCACGGGGCCACGCGGCACGAGGGGGTCAGCGCGGTCGAGGCGTTCTGGCCGGTGTTCGAGGCGATCAGGCGGCTGGAGGCCGAGCGCAACCGGGACGTTCCCGGCCTCTTCCGGGGCGACGGAGCGCCGTACCCGATCGAGGTCGGCACCGTGCGCGCGGGCGACTGGGCCAGCACCGTGCCCGACCTGCTGGTCGCCGAGGGCCGGCTCGGGGTGCGGCTGGACGAGGACCCGGCGGCGGCGCGGGCCGCGTTCGAGGAGGCGGTCGCCGACGTCGCCGATCCCTGGCTGCGCGCGAACCCGCCGGTGGTGACGTGGCCCGGCGGCCAGTTCGCCAGCGGCCGGCTGCCCGCCGGGCACGCGCTGCTGGACGAGGTCGGCCGGGCGGTCGCCGACGTCACGGGCGCGCGGCCCGCCGAGGCGGCGGCGCCGTACGGGAGCGACCTGCGGCTGTACGCGGCCGGCGGGATCCCGACCCTGCACTACGGCCCCGGGGACGTGCGGTACGCGCACGCCCCCAGGGAACAGGTCGAGCTGCGGGAGCTGCGCGAGGTCACGCGGGCACTGGCACTGCTCGTTGTGCGCCGCTGCGGAGCACTCTGAGCAGGGTCCCCGGGCTCATCAGCGACGGCGGCGGGCGCTGAAATGGACTAGAGTCCGAATCATGTCGGAGTCACTGGAGCTTCTGGTCGGCCAGCCGGTGAAAGAGCGGGCGGACGCGGCGCGCAACCGGGAGAAGGTGCTGGCCGCGGCCGCCCGGCTGTTCGCGGAGAAGGGGGTGGAGGCGGTCTCGATGGACGCCGTCGCCGCGGAGGCCGGGGTGGGCAAGGGCACGCTCTTCCGGCGCTTCGGTGACAAGTCGGGGCTCGCCGTGGCACTCCTGGACGATCGCGAACGCGACCTGCAGCAGCGCGTCCTGTCCGGCCCGCCGCCCCTCGGGCCCGGCGCTCCCGCGTCCGAGCGGCTGGCCGCCTTCGTGGCCGCCTACCTCGATTACCTCTTCGCCCACCTGGACCTGGTCCGCATGTCGGAGACCGCCAGCCCGGGGGCCCGCTACCGAATCGGGGCCTACCGCTTCTGGCACAGGCACGTCGCGATCCTGCTGGCCGAGTGCCGCCCGGGCGGCGACGCGGACCCGCTGTCCCACACGCTGCTGGCCGCGATGGGCGCGGAGGCGGCCGCGGCCCTGAAGGACGCCTACGGCCCCGCGCGTGCGGCCACGGCCATCACCACCCTCGCCACCGCCCTCACCACCGCCCCCTGACCTCACCGCCCGGCCCGCCGAGCCCGCGGGCCGGTCGTCGGCGGGGTGGTGGGTCAGGCGGAGGTGGAGATGCGGCGGCGGGATTCGGGGACGATGAGCGGGGTGCCGGACTGCGGGTCCGGGATGATCTCGCAGCGCAGGTCGAACACCCGGTGCACCAGCTCAGGCGTGACGATCTCCGTCGGATCCCCCTCCGCGACGATCTCGCCGGCCCGCATGACGATCAGGTGGGTCGCGTACCGGCAGGCCTGGTTCAGGTCGTGCAGGACGGCCACCATGGTGCGTCCGGCCTCGTGCAGGTCGGCGCAGAGGTCCAGCACCTCGATCTGGTGGGAGATGTCCAGGAACGTGGTCGGCTCGTCCAGCAGCAGGATCGGCGTCTCCTGAGCCAGCGCCATGGCCAGCCACACCCGCTGCCGCTGCCCGCCCGACAGCTCGTCCACGATCCGGTCGGCCAGCTCCGCCACGTCGGTGGCGCGCATGGCCTCGGACACGGCCGCCTCGTCGGCGCGCGACCACTGCCGCATGAGCCGCTGGTGCGGGTAGCGGCCGCGGGCCACCAGATCGGCCACGGTGATCCCGTCGGGCACGACCGAGCTCTGCGGGAGCAGGCCCAGCCGCCGCGCCACCTCCTTCGACGGCAGCGACGTGATCACGCTCCCGTCCAGGTGGACGGCGCCGGACTTCGGCTTGAGCATCCGGGCCAGGGCGCGCAGCAGGGTGGACTTGCCGCAGGCGTTCGGGCCGATGATCACGGTGAAGGACTCGTCGGGGATCGCCACGCTCAGGTCGGCCGCCACGACGCGCTGGTCGTAGGCGAGCGTGAGATCGGTGCCTGACAAACGGGCCATCAGTGGCGGTCCTTTCGCAGGAGCAATGCGAGGTACGTGCCGCCGATGGCGGCGGTCAGCACGCCGACGGGCAGCTGGGTGGGGGCGAGGACGCGCTGGGCGGCCAGGTCGGCGACGGTCAGCAGGACGGCGCCCATGAGCGCCGAGGCCCCCATCGTCACCCCGGCCGAACGCGTGAGCCGCCGGGCGAGCTGCGGTGCGGCGAGCGCGACGAAGACGACGGGCCCCGCGGCGGCCGTGGCCACCCCGGACAGCAGCACGCCGGCCGTGATCGCCACCGCGCGCACGACCTCCACCCGGATCCCCATGGCCTTGGCCGCGTCGTCGCCCATCTCGATCATCCGCATCGGGCGCGCCACGAACGCGCACACCGGCAGCAGCACGGCCAGCGCCAGCGCCACAGGGATCGCGTGATCCCAGCCGCGCCCGCTCAGGCTGCCGGTCAGCCAGGCGCCCGCGGTGGCCGCGTCGTTGATGTTCGCCCTGGTCAGCAGGTACGAGTTGACCGCCAGCAGCAGCGCGTTCGCCCCGATGCCGACCAGGACCAGCCGGTAGCCCTGCACGCCTCCGCGGAAGGCCAGTGCGTACACGAGCACGGCCGTGAGCACGCACCCGGCCAGCGCGCCACCGGCGATCGCCATCGCCGAGCCGCCCGTCACGACGGCGACGATGCCGCCCGTCGAGGCGCCGGCGGTGAAGCCGATGAAGTCGGGGCTGCCCAGCGGGTTCCTGGTGAGGCTCTGGAAGATCGCGCCGCTCACCCCGAACGCCGCGCCGACCAGCAGCCCGGTCACCACGCGAGGGGCGCGCAGCTTGTTGACGATCAGCTCGGCGACCGGCGTGCCCTGGCCGAAGAGCGCGGAGACGATGTCGGGCACGGGCACCGTGAACTCACCCGTCGAGATGGCCGCCACGGTCACCGCGCAGGCGACCACGACGAGGATCGCGCCGACGAGCAGGGCGCGGGGCGCGAGCCGTACGGACCAGGGGCCGACGCGGACGGTCACAGCGCCGCCACCCGCCTGCGCCTGGCCAGCATGATGAAGATCGGCGCGCCGATCACCGCCCACACGATCCCCACCTGCACCTCTCCGGGCCGGGCGATGACCCGGCCCACCACGTCGGCCGCCAGCAGCAGCACCGGCGCGGCCAGCGCGGAGTAGGGGAGCACCCAGCGCTGGTCGGGCCCCACCACCGCGCGCACGGCGTGCGGCACGATGAGCCCCACGAACCACAGCGGCCCCGCGGCGGCGGTGGCCGCGCCGCACAGCAGCGTGACGGCCACCCCGGTGAGGATCCTGGTACGGTTCACGGCCACGCCGAGCGCCCTGCCCGCGTCGTCGCCGAGGGCGAGCAGGTTGAGCGGCCTGGCCAGCAGCAGCCCCAGCACCAGCCCGGCCACCATGAACGGCGCCAGCCGCACCAATGCGTCGGCCGTCTGCCCGGCCAGCGACCCGGTCAGCCAGAACCGCATCCGGTCGAACGTCTGCGCGTCCATGCGCAGGATGGCCGAGGCCACCGCCGTGCACACCATGCCGAAGGCCACGCCGGCGAGCGCGAGGCGTACCGGGCTGGAGCCCGAGCGGCCCGCGGAGGCCAAGGCGTAGACGACGGCGGAGGCCAGCGCGGCGCCGCCGAACGCGAACCAGACGTAGACCGTCGGATCGGACAGCCCGAACAGGCCGAGCGCCAGCGTCACGCCGAGCGCGGCCCCCTCGTTGATGCCCAGCAGGCCGGGGTCGGCCAGCGGGTTGCGGGTCAGGCTCTGCATGAGCGCCCCCGCCAGGCCGAGCGTCGCGCCGACGCCGAGGCCCAGCAGCGTACGCGGGACGCGCAGCTCGCGGATGACCGTGTGGTCGTTGGAGCCGTTCGGGGCGAGGAAGGCGTCGATCACCGTCGAGAACGACACGGACCGCGCCCCCAGCGCCACGCTCGCCATCGCCACGAGCACCAGCACGCCCACCGTGACGACGAGCCCGGTGACGAGCACGAAGGCCCTTGCGGCGGGAGCGGGGCGGCCGGTGGCGGGCGGATCGTCCTCCACGGCCCCCCAGCGCGGCGGGGACGTGTCTTCAGCCGGGCGCACCCGACCCCCTCTCGTAGCGGTCAAACTTAGGCAAGGCTAATCTAAACGCCCAGTAATCAGGCAAGCCTAACCTTAGGAGATGTACATGTCGGGACCGGTTCTGCCTCGCAGGGGTTTTCTGGCGTCCGCCGCGGGCCTCGCGGCAGCCCTGACACTGGCGGCGTGCGGCGGCGAGCCGGCGGCCCCCGGCGGGTCAGCCGTTCCCACCGCCTCGTCCTCCACCGCACAGAGCTGGACGTTCACCGACGACCGCGGCAAGAAGGCCGAGCAGCCCAAGACCCCGTCCAGGATCGTCGCCCAGGTCGGCGCCGCCGCCGCCCTGTGGGACTTCGGCGTGCGCCCCGTCGCCGTGTTCGGCCCGCACAAGCTCAAGGACGGCTCCAAGGACCCGCAGGTCGGCAACGTCGACATCACCAAGGTCCAGGGTCTCGGCAACGTGTGGGACGAGTTCAACGTCGAGCAGTACATCGCGCTCCAGCCCGACCTCCTGGTCAGCAGCATGTACATCAAGGGCACCCTCTGGTACGTGCCCGAGAAGTCGAAGGACACCATCGAGCAGGTCGCCCCGACCGCGGGCATCATGCTGACCGGCCGCAGCGCCACCCAGGTGATCGGCAAGTACGAGGAGCTGGCCAGGTCACTCGGCGCCGACATGCAGGGCGTGCCCGAGGCCAAGGCCCGCATGGAGGCCGCCACCAAGGAGCTCGCGCAGTTCAAGAATCTCAAGATCCTCATGATGTCCGGCGGCCCCGACGCGATGTGGGTGGTCAACCCGCCGGAGTACCCGGACATCGTGCACCTGATGGATGCGGGCCTCGACGTCGTCAAGCCCGCGAAGGTGGACGAGGGCGGCTTCTTCCAGACGCTGAGCTGGGAGAACGCCGACGAGTACGACGCCGACGTGATCCTCTACGACACCCGCACCCAGTCGCTCAAGCCCGAGGAGATGATGAAGAAGCCCACCTTCGCCAAGCTCCCCGCGGTCAAGGCCGGCCAGCTCTACCCGTGGAACGCCGAGGCGCCCTACAGCTACCAGGGCTACGCGGCCTTCCTCGAAGGGCTGGTGGCCAACCTGAAGAAGGCTAAAGAGCTCCCCTGACCTCGACGATCTCGGCGAGGGGGAACTCGAGGTAGTCGCCCGCCTCCTCGCACCACGCGTCCAGCGCGCCGCCCTTGAGCTCGCCGTGGCTGATCGTGGCGGTCAGCCCGTCGGTGAGCGTGATGCCGGCGCGCACGCCCCGGTCGACCACGAACCCGAGCAGCGACTGCTGGGCCGTCGGCAGCCTGGTGGCCATCCTGCCGATGATCGCCCACGTGCGGCCGTTCCTGTCGTCCGCGGTCCGGCCGGCGGTGACCAGGCGGCGGGCATGCTCGTACGGGTCGGGCGTCGGCTCGGCGAGCATGTAGGGGACCTCCAGCTCCGCGAGGCCGGGGAACTCCGACAGCTCGGCCACCTGGCCGCCCGGCAGCAGGATCAGCTTGCCGTTCGGCGGCTCCTCGGGCCTGGCGCGGTGGATGGTGATCTGGCCGGTGTCGGCGACGGGCACGGGGGAGTAGCCGACCTCGCGCAGCGCGGCCAGCGTGCGGTCGGCGGGCGCGGCGCTCACCAGCACCGTGGGCGCGAGCAGCCGCAGGCCCAGCCGGCCGAGCCGCCGGTGCGCGGCGATCTCGGCCAGCAGCGCGGGGTCGCCGGCCTGGACGACGCATCCGACGGTGGTGACGGTGACCTCGCCGTGCCTGCGCGCGGTGTCGCGTACGAGGTATTCGAGCGGCTGCGGGATCGTGCCGACCCCGGCCAGCTCGTCGAGCAGGGCGTCGGCGTCGTAGCCGTGGTCGAGCGCCCGGCGCACGCTCTCGGTCGTGAACCGCCACACCGAGGCCGCGCCCCGCGACTCGCGGTCGGCGGCCCGGTCGAGCAGCGCCGCCAGCTCCGCCGACGGCGGCCCGGTCACGACCGCGGTCAGGTCGGGGCCGAACAGCGCGCTCCTGCGCACGCTGGCCAGCGCCCTGGTGGCCGCCTCTGCCAGCACGGGGTCGTGCTCGACCATGGGCACGGCGTCGTCGTTCTCGTCGCCCGGCCCGGCGACGAGCCCGGCCATCGCCCGGCCGAGGTCGGTGATCGCGTTGTTGGCCAGCAGGCCCAGCAGCGTGGCCTCGTCGAGCACGGCGGGCGCGCAGGCCAGCAGCAGCTCCAGGTCGAGCAGCGGCGCGTGCCAGTGGACGTTGGCCACGAGGCTGTCACGGTCGGCGAACGCCGTGCCCGCGGGCAGACCGGACAGGACCGGCAGCACGGCCCTGCGGATCCTGGCGACCGCGCTGCCCGAGGGGTCGTCGCCGAGCACGGTGCCGTACTTGCCGTCGACCTTGCGCAGCGACGTGCGCTCCATGCGCCACCAGGCCGCCAGCAGCACCCGCAGCCGCGCCGAGCCCTCGTCGAGCCGCCACCGGTCGAAGCGCTCGGTGGGGATCATGCCGCCCGACTGCTCGTCCCAGGCCAGCAGCCTGGCCACCGCGCAGACCTCCAGGAGCAGCCGCGTCTCGTCCTCGTCGCAGCCGGTCTCCTTGGCCACCCTGCGCACCTCGCGCACGCCAACGCCGCCGGTCTTGAGCAGGGGCAGCGGCGTCTTGGCGGTGTTGTCGAGCAGGGCCGCGCACCGCTCGACCACGTGCGGCGCGGCCAGCGTCATCAGGTGGTCGACCTCCTCGGGGTCGACCGGGATCGTGGCCACCTCGGGAGCCTCGGGCCTGAAGGCCGGGTGGTAGCCGGGGCCGCGCAGGCAGATCGCCACCTCGCGGGGGATCTCCGCGACGTGCCAGCTCGGGCGGAAGAGCAGGCCGTGGTCGGCGCACCACTTCTCCGGCGTGCCGGGGGTGACGAACCGGCCGCCGTCGACGTTGAGCGCCGGGCCCTGCCAGGCGACCCGGTCGAGCAGCGGGATCGTGCCGTCGGGGGCGTTGCGCAGCAGCGCGTTGAGGCGTTCGCGGTCGGCGAGCGCCTCGGTGACGCGGGTGATGACGCGGCGCTTGTGGCCGTGGGAGGACAGGCCGAGGTTGCGGGCCAGCGCGTGCAGCGCGTCGTTGCCGATCGACCAGGAGTTGAGGTAGTGGTCCAGCGGCTCGCCCAGGCTGAGCGGGGCGGACCACCAGCGGGCGACGCCCTCCGCGAGATGGATGACGCCGTCGTCGCCCGGCCAGGCCAGCGCGTGGTCGTACAGGTGCTCCAGCCAGGGGGTCACCTCGTCGACCGGCGCGTCCACGAAGCCGGCCAGCCGCTCGGCCGTGGGGCGGGTCATGGCCAGGGCGGCCTCGGCGAGCTGCAGGCAGGGCAGCGGCAGGGCCCGCAGGGTCTCCATCACGGCGAAGCCGTTGCTCAGCCGCTGGGCCAGGGTGTCGAGCCGCCGTGGCCAGGGAGCGGCGATGGCGTCGGGCCTGTTGGCCAGGACACGGCCCAGCCTGTCTTCGTTCAGTTTTCGCAGCCAGCCGAGCAGGTGATCTTCCATCTGTGAGCAACTCTCATGGGGTCGCACGCGGGGACTCACCGTGAGCCATGAGCATCCACGGTAATGCAGATCACCCCCGGTCAGGAGAGGACTGCCCAGACGATCTTCCCGTGGGGTGCAAGTGCGGACCAGCCCCAGCGGAGGCTGAGTGATTCGACGATGTGGAGTCCGAGGCCGCCGGTGTCAAGGGGGCCAGGGTATCGCAGCACCGGCACCGATGAGCCTGGATCGGTGAATGCGCCGGTCACGAGGGGCCCCCGGCGGACGAGGGACATGTGGACGGGGCGCTGGCAGTGGGGCTCGTCCAGATGCAGGCCGTGGCGCAGCGCGTTGGTGGCGAGCTCGGAGACCACCAGCTCCATGTTCTCGGCCAGCTCGGCGAGCCCCCACCCGGACAACGTGCCGGTGGTGAAGCTGCGGGCCGAGTGGACCGAGGCGGGGCTGGGCGGGAGCACGAACGTGGCGCTCGCGGACGGGCCGGGGACCAGCAGATCGCGGGCCGCCTCCGGCCACCAGCCGACCGGAGGCCACCAATCGAACGTGGTCCACTGGCCGGGCGCCGTGGTGGATTGCACGTGATCATTCTGCGACAAACTCTCGTGCAGGTGCAAGAGCGAATGCACGTGCAGACAACCTGTGCACGCGCTACCGTTGCCCTCAAATGGTCAATATGGGGGAAAGGGGATCTTGTCCGCGGCCCATGATCTTTCGGCCGTGAAGTGACAGACTGTACGTGCATACCCCGCAACATGCGGTGGGCGGCCGACCGCGGCTCACCGTAAGTGCAGACTCCGGTACTTATGGCGATCCGCTGGGCGCGGCCCACCATAGGTGCATACTCCGCTACTTGCGGTGGACCGCCGAACGCGGCCCACCGCGTCGCAAGGAAACGAACAAGGAGCAGCACGTGTCCATTGATCCGCCCGGTTCTGCTTCGACCGTTCGGCGCATCATGCTGGGGGCGAGTCTCAGGCGCCTGCGTGAGGCCAGCGGGCTCGACCGCGGACAGGCCGGATTCCACATCCGGGCGTCCGAGTCCAAGATCAGCCGGATGGAGCTCGGTCGGGTCGGTTTCAAGACACGTGACGTGGAAGACCTGCTCACCCTGTACGGCGTCGTCGACGATGCCGAGCGCCGTGCCCTGCTGGAGATGGTTCGCGAGGCCAACACCCCCGGGTGGTGGCACAAGTACTCGGCCGAGCTGCCTTCGTGGTTCACCACTTACGTGGGCCTGGAGGAGGCCGCCGAGATGATCCGCACCTACGAGGTGCAGTTCGTGCCCGGTTTGTTGCAGACCGCCTCGTATGCGCGATCGGTATTCCAGCTTGGCAACCCCGGTCTGAGTCCGGACAAAATCGAGCGCCGCGTGCATATGCGCATGCAGCGTCAGGAGCGCTTCACCCAGAAGGACGGACCCCGCCTGTGGGCCGTCATCGACGAGGCAGCGCTCAAGAGGACCATCGGCGGGCGGGAGGTCATGGCGGAGCAGCTCCAGCATCTGCTGGAAGTGGCTGCCCTTCCCAACATCACCATTCAGGTGATGCCCTTCAGGTTCGGCAAGCACGCCGCTGAAGGGGGCGCGTTCAGCATCTTGCGGTTTCCCGAGTCCGACTTGTCGGACGTTGTCTACGTCGAGCAGCTATGGGGTGCCCTGTACCTGGACAAACGCGAGGACATCGACCCGTACCTCACGGCCATGGAGCAGTTGTGCGTGGAGAGCACCACGCCAGGGGGCACCGTCGAGCTCATCGGCGGTCTTCTCAGAAAGATGTAGATGAACCAGACCTACAACGGCATGCCCGCGGCGAACCTGACTCAGGTCGCCTGGCGCAAGAGCCGCTACAGCAACTCGCAGGGCAACTGCGTGGAGCTCGCCGAGCTTCCTGACGGGGGGATCGCGGTCCGCAACTCGCGCTTCCCCGACGGCCCTGCCCTCATCTATACCCGCGACGAGATCCGGGCCCTGGTGCTCGGGGTTAAGGACGGAGAGTTCGACGGCCTGCTCGTTTAACAGCCTTGTAACCTCCGGCGCGCCCGCTTAACGGGGGCGCGCCGGAGGCTTAACAGCCCGGCCTTCTGTTGCCGCGAGGATCAGGGTCATGCTCGACCAGATGACCCTGTATCCGATCGCCGACGACGTGCTGTTCGCACCCGGCGGCAAGGTCGTGATCCGTACGTATGGAGTGGCGCCCGCCACCACGGGGGCCTCCGTCTCTTACCGGACCTGGGTGACCGGCATCCGCGACCAGCCGCGGTACTGGCACTGGGGCCACTTCGAGGACGCCGCCTCCGGGCACCGCAGGGTCCTGGAGTGGCTCACGGGGCGGGGGCCGCAACCTTCCCAAGCGCTGACCTGATCGCTATCCTCGTGCCAAGCAACCGCTTGGTAGAGGAGGCGTGGTGCGGCGCGCGATCCACCTGATCGAGGAGGTCGACTTCCGGCCGATGAACTCCAGGCGGCCCCTGGAGTACCTCACCTGGCTGACCCGCTACAAGCGCGAGGACGAGAGCCGTGCCGCGCCCTCGCTCACCTCCGGCATGTCCATCAGGTCCCGCGAGATCGACCTGGTGGGCGCCTTCTACGCCGTCGGCATCACCGGCCATCCGCAGTTCAAGGCCGTCACGCTGTGGGACTGCCACGGCGGGTGGGACGGCGGCTGGCGGCAGATGATGGAGATCTACCAGGGCGTCGACGAGCGGCTCTTCCTGTCCGACATCGACGACCTGCGCTTCTCCGCCTTCTCCCGGCCTCTCGGCGCCGTGCCCGGCTGCCCGCCGCTGTCCGAGGCGCCCGCCGCCGAGCTCTACCTCTTCGAGAGCGCCCGGGTCCGCCCGGGGGCCGCGCTCGACTACCTGCACGCCGTGCGCACCGAGCGGGCGCCGCTGCTCGCCGAGCACGGCCACACCCTGGTCGGGCTGTACGAGGTGCTGTTCTGCGACACCGAGGCCGTCACCGTCTGGGCCGTCTCCCTCGACGATCACCTGGCCACCCAGCGCGCCCGCGACGCCGCCCTGGGCCTCGACGACGAGGTCGCGCCCGATTCCCGGCTTCTGGACTGGAGCAAACGGGCTCGCGACTATCTGGAAGGCCCCTGGCGTGAGACGCTTCTGGCACCGTTCCCCGGTTGCCGCCTGGCGCCGGAGGTCCCGCCGGGTTAGCGTCGGCTGCGGAGGTGGCCATGACGGACTCGTACCTCTCCAACGGGCAGAGCCCCGACGAGCACGTCGCCGCGTGCCCCGACTGTCGCGCCGCCATCGCGCTGCTCGACCATCCCGACCCGGCGGCGGAGCCGCCGCCCACGCTGCGCGAGGCGGTGCTGTCCAAGGCGCGCCGCCGCCGCAGCCCGGCTGTGCTGGGCGTGTCGTCCGTGGTGGTCCCGTACGCGGAGCAGGTCGCGCTCATGGACGACCTGCTCGGCGAGCTGAGCGGGCCCCAGTGGGAGGCCCCGATCGCCGGGCACGGCACGGTCAGGGGGCTGATGGAGCACCTGGCGGCCAACGACGCGACCGTGGCCCGGTTCATGGGCGTGCGCGGCATGAGCGGCCTGCCCGTGCACCGGCGCTGGCGCGAGCAGGCCGGCAGCCTGCTCGAACGGGTCTCCGCCGGCAGCGAGGTGCTGCTCGGCGTCGAGGTCGCGCTGGCGGGAGCCCGGCCGGCCCGCGCGCCGCTGCGCCAGGCCCTGATCCAGCGCACGTTCGAGACGTGGACGCACGCCGACGACATCAGGGCCGCCACCGACCGCTCCCAGGAGCCGCCGCGTCCCGAGCACGTGCACATGATCGCCGAGTTCGGGCTGGCACTGCTGCCGCGGGCGATGCGGGAGCCGCGCCGCGACATCTCGGCCACCGTCGTGCTGACCGGGCCGGGCGGCGGCACCTGGACGATCCCGCTGTCGCCCACCTCCGACCACGTCGCCGTGCTGCTGTCGGCCGGGGCGGTGGACTTCTGCCGGCTGCTGGCCAACCGCCGGCCGCCCGACTCCTTCCCGTACGCCGCCGAGGGCGACTCCGCCCTCGCCCGCGACATGATCAGCGCCGCCGCCACGTTGGGGTGCGATTGATGAGCGATTTGGAACTGTGCACGCGGCTGACCGCCGGTGACCTCGACGCGCTGGCCGACGCCTACGACCAGCACGGATCGTACGTGTACGGGGTCGCGGTCAGGGTCACCGGCAGCCAGGCGCACGCCGAGGAGATCACCCAGAACGTGTTCACGGCCCTGTGGGAGCAGCCGCTCTCCTACGACCCCGCGCTGGGGTCGCTGCGCGGCTGGCTGGTCAGCCGGGCCCTGCACGAGTCGGCCGTGCGCTCGAAGGTCGGCTGACCGGTCAGCTGATCGGGGCGTTCCAGGTCAGGAGCACGGGCTCGGCGTGCTCGAAGCCGAGCCGCGAGTACGTGCCCGTGTCCAGCTTCAGCAGCCTGCCCTCCTCGGGCCCGAGGCCCAGCCAGCGGGCGGCCAGCACGCGCAGGAAGTGCCCGTGCGCCACCAGCGCCACCCGCCCCCCGGCCTTCCTGGCCCGCTCGATCACCCGGTCGGCGCGGGCGGCGACCTGCTCGGCGCTCTCCCCGGGGTGCTCGGCGTCGCCGGGGATCACGCCGTCCCGCCACAGGTACCAGCCGGGGTGGCTCTCGCGGATCTCCGGCGTGGTGATCCCCTCGTAGCCGCCGTAGTCCCACTCCCACAGGTCCGGGTCCACCTCGTAACCGGTCAGGCCGGCCAGCTCCGCCGTACGCCGTGCGCGCTGGGCGGGGGAGACCAGCACCAGGTCGAACGACTGCCCCTTGACCAGCGGCGCCAACGCCCTGGCCTGGTCCTCGCCGTGCTCCGTCAAAGGCAGGTCCGTACGTCCGGTGTGCTGACCCGCCTTGCTCCATTCGGTCTCACCGTGCCGGAGCAGCAGCATCTCTTCCATGGAGTCCATCATCCGGTATGCCCGATTCCGGCCCGGCGTCAGGTGGCGAGCTCCTCGACGACGGGGGAGAAGGCGTCCAGGTCGCGCTCATGATGCACCACGAAATACGAAATATCGTGCTCATCCCGCCAATAGCGGAGCTTGTCGATGATGTCGGCGCGAGTCCCGAGCAGGACCTGCGGCGTCTCGCCGAGCGACGAGCTGTCGGCCGCGCTCCACGCCTCCTCCGCCTTCCGCTCGCCCACCTGCACCACGCTCGTCCCCAGCTCCAGCGCGTCGTAGCGCTCGCCCGCGGCCTCGCGCACGATCTCGATCTTCCTCAGGAACGCCGCCGGCCCGCCGTCCCGGTCGTCGGGCCCGCTCCCGTCCGGCCGGACCCGCATCCCGAGGTTCACGACGTCCGCCTCTTCGGCCGCCAGCCGCAGCATGCGCGGCCCGCCTCCGCCGAGCGCGATCGGCGGGCGCGGCCTCCGTACGGGCTTGGGCTGCTGGTCGAGGCCGTCGATGCGGTAGTGCTTGCCCTGGAAGCTGAACGGCCCGTCCCCCCAGAGCCCCTTGAGCACGGCCACGGCCTCCCGCAGCCGCGCCACCCGCACCCCCGGCGGCTCCAGCGTCAGCCCGGCCCCGTCGTAGTCGCGCGCCATCCACCCGGTCCCGATCCCGACCTCCAGCCGCCCGCCGGACAGCAGGTCGAGCGTGGCCGCCTCCTTGGCCAGCACGGCCGGATGCCGGAAGTCGTTGGCGAACACCAGCGTGCCGACCCGCAGCCGGGTGGTGGCGCAGGCGGCCGCCGTCAGCGCGGCGATGGGGGCGAACCTGGGGCCGACGAGATGGTCGGGCACGAGGAGCACGTCGTACCCCTGCGCCTCGAGCCGTCGCGCCTTCTCCGCCCACGCCGCGCCCGACCCGGCCTCCCGCACCACCGCCCCGAACCTGAACCGCCGCACGATGCCTCCCATCACGTTGAGCAAGCGCTTGGGCGACACTGTACGCGCCGACCGGCCACGCGGGTCAGCGGGAGGGGAGGGCGAGGGCGATGCCGGTGGTGGCGGCCGTGAAGACGAGCCAGGCCACGCCGCCCACCGCGCCCGGGAGCCCGGCGATCCAGGCGACCGGGATGAGGAACGGCGCCACGATCATGGCGATGGCCGCCCACTTCGGCGCGGCGCTGCGGAGTGCGGCGACCCCCAGCAGCACGAACCCGAGCAGGCTCAGGAAGAACGTGAACCCGAGGATCGACGTCGGCATCCCCTCGCTCAGCTGCGTGACGAGCCGGTTCGTGGTGGGCACGTCGAGCCCGGCCTTGGCGGCCGCGTAGATGGTGTCGTCGGAGGTCAGGCCGAAGGGCAGGGCCATGGCGAAGGCGAGGATCATGCCCACCAGCCCCAGCACGGGCCGCCCCGACCGGGCCACCTTGCTCACCGCGAAGATCGCGGGGATGAGGGTGACGGCGCCGAGGGCGGCGACCCAGCTCCAGAGCGCGTACGCGCCGAGGTCGGCGACGATGGCGCGGATGTACGGTTCGCCCTCGGCCGTGGCGTCGAACGGGCCGAGCAGGAGCGACACGGCGACGGTGAGCGGTGAGATCGCGGCGCAGGCGATCATCGCGCTCCGGGTGAAACCGGCGGTGGAGGAGGTTGTCTCAACTGTGGTCATGCCCCGAGGGTGAGCCCGCGTGGCGGTGCGTGCATGAGTATGGGCTACTCAAATCGCGGGTTTACCAAGCGCTTGCTTAGGTGACAGACTGGGGGCATGGAGATCCCGGTGCGCCAGGTGACGGACGACGAGGCGGCGTTCTTCGGCGAGCACGGCTGGGTGCGGCTCGGCCGGCTGATCGACCCGGGCACCGTCGAGGCCCTGCGTGAACGCGCCACCGGCTTACTGAACGGCCGGTCCAGGAGCCACGAGACGCTGGTCGACGAGGCGTTCGGGCAGTCGAGGGACATCGCGGCGAGCGACGAGATGTTCGGCGCGCTGACGTCGAGCCCCGAGATGGGGCGCAACGCCGTACGGCTGCTGCGCGGCGTCCGGGCCGTGCGCGTGCAGGTCACCAACCTCCTGGTCAAGGAGGCGGGGGAGCACGGCGCGACCGAGTTCCACCAGGACTTCCCCTGGATGCCGATGGACCGCTCGGCCATGCTGACCGTGTGGCTGGCCCTCGCCGACGTGCCCGCCGACATGGGGTCGCTGCGCTTCTACGACCGTTCGCACCGGTACGGGCTGCTCGGCCGGAGCTTCACCCGCCCGGGGGACGACCAGCTCACCCAGCACCCTTGGCTCAAGGAGCTGGAGCTGTCGCCGCCGCTCGACCTCAAGGCGGGCGACGCCACTGTGCACCACGCCCTGACCGTGCACGGCGCGCCCGCGAACCGCCGAGACAGCCCGCGCCTGTCGTTCACCGTCACGTACTTCGACGCCGACGCCCTCTACACCGGCCTGCCCTACCGGCAGACCGACGGGCTCGGGCTCGAGGTCAACCGGCCGTTCGAGCACGAGAGATTCCCCGTCGTGAGCCTCGGAGGCCGGGATGCCTGAGACCTTACGGGGGCCGGTGGCGGAGCTCGGGGCGACGCTCATGCACGAGCACGTCTTCGGGCTGAGCCCCGAGATCCTGTGGAGCTGGCCGGACATCCCCGAGGGCTGGGACCTCGAGACGCGGGCGCGCGAGGCGGCGGGCAAGCTCGACGCGCTCAAGGCCGAGGGCATCGACACGATCGTGGACCTGACCGTGGTGGGGCTCGGCAGGTACATCCCCGCCGTCCAGCGCGTGGCCGAGCTGACCGGCGTGAACATCGTGGCCGCCACCGGCCTGTACACCTACGATGCCCTGCCGCCGTACTTCGCCAACCGGGGCCCGGGGTCGCTGTTCGGAGGGCCGGACCGGCTGGCCGAGTTCTTCGTACGGGACATCGTCGAGGGGATCGGCCGGACCGGCGTCAAGGCGGCCATGCTCAAGTGCGCCTCCGACCACCTGGGGATGACCAAGGGCTGCGAGCGGGTGTTCCGGGCGGTCGCGCAGGCGCACCTGGAGACCGGTACGCCGATCACCACGCACTCCCACAGCGCCTCCAGGGGCGGCCTCGAACAGCAGCGCCTCCTGGGCGAGCTCGGCGTGGACCTGGGCAAGGTGGTCATCGGGCACGCCGGGGACTCCACGGACGTGGCCTACCTGGAAGAGCTGATCGCCAACGGCTCCTACCTCGGCATGGACCGCTTCGGCATCGAGACGATCAGCCCGTTCGAGGACCGCGTGGAGATCGTGGCGAAGCTATGCGAGCGCGGACACGCCGGAAAAATGGTCCTAAGTCACGACTCATACTGCTTCAACGACCGCTTCGACGCCGACGTCGTACGGCGGCGCCACCCCAACTACCACCTTCTCCACGTCCCCCGCGACGTCGTTCCCGAGCTCCGCAAGAGGGGCGTCACGGACGACCAGGTCCACCAGATGCTCGTCGACAACCCGCGGAGGATCTTCGCATGACCGGTGACATCGAGGACTTCGACGTCAGCGCGGACTGGCACGTCGCCGCCCCGTACGACTTCCTTCGCGGGCTGCGCCGGGAGCGGCCGGTCTTCCGCAGCGAGCACCTCGGCGCGTACGTCCTGACCCGCTACCCCGACGTGCGGGCGGCCTACGGCGATCCGCGGCGCTTCTCCTCCAAGGGCTCGCTCACGATCTCCCGCAGCCTCACCCGCGAGACCAGGGAGAAGCTGGGCGAGCACGGCTCGTTCCTGTCCAGCTTCGTGGCGAACGTGGACCCGCCCGACCACACCCGCCTGCGCCGGTCGGTGTCGAAGGCGTTCACGCCGCGCGCCGTGGCGGCCATGGAGCAGGAGTTCCGGCGGCTCAACGAGGACCTGCTCGACCGCCTGGAGCCGCGCAGGAGCGCCGACTTCGTCGGCGAGATCGGTCACGAACCGTCGATCAAGCTGACCGCCCGCTTCATCGGCGTGCCCGAGGCCGACGAGGCGTTCGTGCAGGCGCACGTCAAGGACTGGTTCCAGCTCTTCCTGTCGCCGCAGCCGCCGGAGCGCCAGCTCGAACTCGCCGGCAGCTTCCTGACCTATCTCGACTACGTGGACCGCCTGGTCGCCTCCCGGGCCAAGGACCCGCAGGACGACTTCACGTCCCTGATGACCTCCCTGATCGGCGCGGAGCTGACCCATCGCGAGGTCGTCGAGCTGATCTCCACGATCCTGCTCGGCGGCAACGACACCGTCCCCAACCAGCTCGGCAACACCGTCCTGCGCCTGCTGCGGGAGGGCGCCTGGCCGGTGCCGCCCGACCTGGTCGCGAACGCCGCCGAGGAGTGCATGCGCATCGACGGCGCGTCGCTGGGCTCGTTCCGCTACGCCGTGACCGACATCCCCCTGCACGGCGTCACGATCCCGGCCGGAGCCCTCGTCCTGCTCTCCACCGACTCCGCCGCCCACGACGAGAGCGTCTTCCCCGAGCCCGAGCGCTTCCTGATCGACCGGCCGAACGCCGCCGAGCACATGGTCTTCGGCTACGGCATCCACTTCTGCGTCGGCGCCGCGCTCGGCCGCCTGCAGCTGCGCACCGCGCTCGACGTGCTCGGCCGCCGCCTGCCCGGCCTGCGGCTCGTCCCCGGCGAGCCGGTCGCCCACCGCAGGTCGATCGTCGGCCGCGGCCTGACGTCCCTGGCGGTGGAGTGGTGAGCGGCCGCCCCTCGGGCCGGTTCGACGGGCGGGTCGCGATGGTGACGGGCGCGGGCTCGGGCATCGGCGCGGCCTGCGCGGCGCGCCTGGCCGCCGAGGGAGCCTGCGTCGGCGTCCTGGACCTGCGCGCGGCCGGGGCGAAGTCCACCGCGGCCGCCATCCGCGCCCACGGCGGCACGGCCATGGCCCTGACCTGCGACGTCTCCGACGAGAAGCAGGTGGAGGAGGCGGTCGCGGCCCTGGTGACGTCGTTCGGCCGGGTGGACGTCCTGCACTCCAACGCCGCCGCGCTCGATGCCGGCGTCTACGGCCGCGACCGGGATCTGGACTCGCTCGACGTCGGGGTCTGGGACCGCACGATGGAGGTCAACCTGCGCGGCGCCATGCTCATGGTCAAGCACACGGTGCCCGCCATGCCGGACGGCGGCGCCATCGTCCTCATGTCGTCGGTGTCCGCCCTGGTCGGGGACGAGGTCCACGCCGCGTACGGGGCCTCGAAGGCGGCCCTGATCGGCTTCACCCGTTACGTGGCCACGATGTACGGCTCCCGCGGCGTCCGCTGCAACGCCGTCGCCCCCGCCCTCGTCCTCACCCAGGCCGCTCAGCTGGCCCTGAGCCAGGGGCAGCTCGCCGACAAGGCCGCCGAACGCCTCCTGCCGTGGCCGTGCACCCCCGACGACGTCGCGAACCTGGTGTGCTTCCTCGCCTCCGAGGAGGCCCGCTGCATCACCGGTCAGACCCTGACCATCGACTCCGGCACCCTGGCCCACCGCCCGCAGCACGCCGTCCAGCGCCGGCGCGATCTGAACGACGGGCCCCACTGACGCCGATGGGCGGGCGCCGCGCGGGGCACCCGCCCATCGAGCCACCGGCCGTCATGCCGGTGGTGTGGGAAGATCCTCCCCATACGTGCGGTAACAGGGGAGGTCTCATGGAGCCGGTGGCGGTCGGGCTGGTCGGAGCGGGCCCGTGGGCCGAGATGGCGCACGCGCCGATGCTGTCCAAGGGGCCGCACACGCGGCTGGCCGGGGTGTGGGCCCGCCGTCCCGAGGCCGCCGCCCGGCTCGGAGCACCGGTGTTCGAGCGCGTCGAGGAGTTGTTCGACGCCTGCGAGGCCGTGGCGTTCTGCGTGCCGCCCGCCGTACAGGCCGAGCTCGGCGTCCGCGCCGCCCGCGCGGGCAAGGCACTGCTGCTGGAGAAGCCGCTCGCGGACACGCTGGACGGCGCGCGGCGCCTGGCCGAGGCCGTCGCGGAGGCGGGCGTCGCCTCCCAGCTGGTGCTCACCCTGCGGTACGCCCCCCAGGCCCGCGCCTTCCTGGCCCGGTGCCGCGAGATCCAGCCGTTCGGCGGCCACGCCGCGAACATCTCCGGCACCCTCCTCGGCGACCACCCCTTCGCCACCCCCTGGCGGCTGGAGCGCGGCGTGCTGCTCGACGTCGGCCCGCACGTGATCGACCTGCTGGGCGCCGCGCTCGGCCCGGTGACCGGCGTGCGCGCGCACGGCAACTCGCTCGGCTGGACCGGCCTGCTGCTCGAGCACGAGGGCGGCGCGGTCTCCGAGGCGTCGCTGTGCATGGCCGCGGTCGGCGACCTGCCGCCCGCGACGTTCGCCGTGTACGGCCGCACCGGCAGCGCCGTGCTCCCGCACTTCGACGACGACCCCCTGGACACCATAGCCGAGGAGTTCGCCGGAACCGTGCGGAACGGCGGCGGCCACCCGCTCGACGCCGCACACGGGCTCAGGCTCCAGGAGCTCATCGCCGAGGCGGAGTCCCAACTGGCCCCTTGACGCCGCGGGCATCCGGAGGATTGATAGCGTTTGTCCGATGCGCAGGGTCGCAGCGAAGTCCGGTGAGAGTCCGGCGCTGTCCCGCAACTGTCATAGCCAGGTCGCCTGCCTCTGCGCTGACGTCATCAACCCTCGTGGAAAAGGGTGATCCGTCGCTCAAACGCGGGTCTCTCGGTTCCGACAGTGAAAGGACTACTCGTGAGGCCCCGACGTACGGCCCTCGCGGGCGCGCTGCTGGGAACGCTGATCCTGGCCGGATGCGGCCAGACCGGCACCACAGCCTCCCCGTCCGCCGCCCCCAGCGCTTCCTCCGCCTCCGCCTCCGCCTCCGCCTCTGTTCCTGACTCCGGGGCGGGCTTCCCCGTCACCGTCGAGGCGGGCAACGGCAAGGTCACCCTCGCCAAGAAGCCCGAGCGGATCGTCTCCCTCTCGGCCACCCACACCGAGACGCTCTTCGCCATCGGCGCGGGCCCCCAGGTCGTCGCCGTGGACGACCAGTCGAACTACCCGGCCGAGGCCCCCAAGACCGACCTGTCCGGCTTCAAGCCGAACGTCGAGGCCATCGTCGCCCAGAAGCCCGACCTGGTCATCGTCTCCAACGACATCGACCAGATCGTCGCCGAGCTGGGCAAGGTGAACGTGCCCGTCCTGCTCGAACCGGCCGCCACCAAGCTCGACGAGGCGTACGAGGAGATCGCCGAGATCGGCGCGGCCACCGGCAACCAGGCCAAGGCCGACGAGGTCGTCTCCGGCATGAAGACGGCCATGGACAAACTGGCCGCCGAGGCGCCCAAGGACAAGAAGCTCACGTACTACCACGAGCTCGACCAGACGCCGTACGCGGCGACGTCCCAGACGTTCATCGGCCAGGTCTACGGCCTGTTCGGCCTCACCAACATCGCGGACAAGGCGCCCGACCAGGCGGGCGGCTATCCGAAGCTGTCGGCCGAGTTCGTGGCCCAGGCGGACCCCGACATGATCTTCCTCGGTGACGTCAAGTGCTGCCAGCAGAGCAAGGACACCCTGGCCAAGCGGCCGGGCTGGAAGGGCCTGTCGGCCATCAAGAACGACCAGGTGATCCAGCTCGACGACGACCTGGCCTCCCGCTGGGGGCCGCGCGTCGTCCAGCTCGCCGAGTCCATCGGCGCCGCGGTCGCCAAGGCCGGGGCCAAGAGCTGACCATGGCGGCGCAGGCCGGCCCGTCGAGGGCCAGACCACTCTGGATCGCGTGCGCCCTGGGCGTGCTGGCCGTCTGCATGATCGCCGGGCTGCTGGACGGGGCGGCCGACATCTCGCCGTGGCAGGTGGTGCTCCAGGCCGTGGACTGGCTGCCGTTCGTGCACGTGGACTCCGGGCTCGCGCCGGTCGAGCAGGGGCTGCTGTTCGAGCTGCGGCTGCCGCGGGTGCTGGTGGCGGCGGTGGTCGGAGGGCTGCTGGCCATGGCGGGGGCGGGGTACCAGGGCGTGTTCCGCAACCCGCTCGCCGACCCGTACCTGCTGGGGGCCGCGGCCGGGGCCGGCCTGGCGACGACCGTGGCCATCGTGCTGCTGCCGGAGTCGGGCGCGAGCATCCCCGTCGCGGCCTTCCTCGGGGCCGTGGGCGGGGTGTTCCTGGCGTACACGCTCGGCAACACCGCCGGGCGCTCCGGCGGCACCGCGACGCTGGTGCTGGCCGGGGTGGCGGTCACCTCGTTCCTGACCGCGATCCAGACGTTCATCCAGCAGTTCAAGGTCGAGGAGCTGCAGCGCGTCTACTCGTGGATCCTCGGCGACGTCGGCGGCGGGTGGGACCAGTTCTGGCTGGTGCTGCCGTACGCCGCCGTCTCGGCCGTGCTGCTCCTGCTGCACGGGCGGATGCTGGACGTGCTGTCCGTGGGCGACGAGGAGGCCACCAGCCTCGGTGTGCGGGCGGCCAGGGTGCGCCTCACCGTGCTGCTGGCCGCCTCCCTGGCCACCGCGGCGGCCGTGGCGGTGAGCGGGCTGATCGGGTTCGTGGGCATCGTCATCCCGCACATCGTGCGGCGGCTGGCGGGCGGCTCGTACCGGATCGTGCTGCCGCTCTCGCTGATCGGCGGCGGGGCGTTCCTGGTGCTGGCAGACCTCATCGCGCGTACGGTGATCGCCCCCGCCGAGCTGCCGATCGGAGTGGTGACCATGTTCGTGGGGGCGCCGTTCTTCGTCGGCGTCCTGCGCATGACCAGGCGGACGGCGACGTGATCAGCACCCAGGCGCTGTCGGTACGGCTCGGCGACCGCGAGGTCGTGTCCGACGTCTCGCTCCAGGTGCGCCGCGGCGAGTGGCTGGCGATCATCGGGCCCAACGGGGCGGGCAAGTCCACCCTGCTCAAGGCCGTCATGGGCCTCGTCGCGCACCGGGGCGAGGTCACGCTGGACTCCCGGCCGGCGGCCCGGCTCAAGCCCCGCGAACGTGCCCGCCTGCTGGCCTACGCCCCCCAGAGCCCCGCCCTGCCGCCCGACATGACGGTCTTCGACTACGCGCTGCTCGGGCGCACCCCGTACATCCCCTACCTGGGCCGCGAGAGCGCGCACGACCGGGAGGTCACCGCCGGCGTGCTCGAACGGCTCGACCTGACCGCGCTCGCCATGCGGCGCGCGGGGGAGCTGTCCGGCGGCGAGCGCCAGCGCGTGGTGCTGGCCAGGGCCCTCGCCCAGGAGGCGCCCGTCCTGCTGCTGGACGAGCCCACGACCGCCCTCGACCTCGGGCACCAGCAGCAGGTGCTGGAGCTGGTGGACCGGCTGCGGCGGGCGGACGGCCTGACCGTCGTCACCACCCTGCACGACCTGACCGTCGCCGGTCTCTACGCCGATTCCCTGCTCCTGCTGGCCGGCGGGCGCGCGGTGGCCTCCGGCAAGCCCGCCCAGGTGCTCACCGAGCCGTTGGTGGGACGGCACTTCGACGCCCATGTGAAGATCGAGCCGGGGCCGGACGGCCGGCCCGTCGTGCACCTCGTCAGGGGAGGGCCATGAAGCTCACCTATCGGGTGGAGGACGGGGCGCGGCTGGGGGCGCTGCTGTGGGAGTTCGGGCCGGGCTGGCGGATGATCTCCTCCGCGCTGCTCGGCGGCGGGATCGGCCCGCGCGAGTGGGTGCTGAACGCGCAGGTGGTGGCCGGGTACTCACGGATGGACCCGGTCGACCACCTGCTGTCGTTAGGCCCGGCGGGGGACGGCGTCGGCATGCTGACCGCCGCCTCCGTCGACCGCTGCGTCCAGGCCTCGGACGGCGGCGTGGAGGCGTACGCGACCGTCGGCCTCCGCGTCCCGACCTGGGCCGCCGCCCCGGAGGGGAGCGCGGACCCGGAGCTGGCGCCGATGCGGGTGGGGACCATCAACATCGTGACCGTGCTGCCGGTGGCCATGACGGACGCGGCCCTGGTCAACGCGGTGATGACGGTCACGGAGGCGAAGTCCCAGGCGCTGATCGAGGCGGGCTTCCCCTGCACGGGGACGGCCTCGGACGCGGTCTGCGTGGCCGCGCCGGCGGAGGGGCCCGCGGAGCTGTTCGGCGGTCCCCGCTCGGAGTGGGGCGCCCGCGCGGCCCGCGCCGTCCACGCGGCGGTCCGCCAGGGCGCCGAAGCGTGGCGACCTCGTGACTTCACGTGACGGAAGTGTGCGTGAGGTCCGATACTCGGCACGTGATCTCAATCGCCGGGCCGACAGTCCTCCCTGGAAGGCCGCCCTATTCCGTCGAGGACCTGTTCACGTTTCCCGATGACGGGAATCGCTACGAACTCTTCAACGGAAGCCTCCTGATCAGCCCGCTGCCCACCATCCTGCATCAGCGGGTCATCTCCCGCGCGATGCGCGTTCTCGATCGCGAGGTGCCGCGCGACCTGACGCCGCTGATGGGCGTCGGCGTGCAAGCGAGCGACCGGGACTTCTACATCCCCGACCTGGTGGTCGTGCCGGAAGAGGCGATCAAGGCGGACGAGCCCGTGCTCTCACCTGGGCAGGTGCATCTCGTCGGCGAGGTGGTCGGCCCGGACACCCAAGGGCGTGACAGAGCGCTGAAGGTCCTGGCCTACGCGGTGGCGGGCATCCCCGTCTACTGGCGCATCGAGCCGGACGAAGAGGTGCTCTACGTCCATGAACTCGACGGCGACACCTATGGCCCGCCGATCGCCTATGGAGCCGGGACCGGCGTCACCCTGTCGTCGCCCTTCCCGGTGAGCTTCGACCCCGCCGACCTGGTCTCGAAGCCGTAGTCCTCGGCCGCCCTCCGTGGCGTGACGCGGCCCGCCTCGAGGTCGGCCAGGATCGCCTCGGGGTCGCGTTCGGCCGGTGGGCCGAGGCCGGCGCCGCCCGTCGTCTCCACGATGAACGCCTCCCCGGCCGCGAACCGCACATTGTTGACCTTGGACGCCAGCCGTTCCACCGTCCCGTCCAGGTGGCGCCTGAAGAAGCCGCCGAGCCGCCCCGGCTGCCCGCCGGCACGGCCAGGGGGCGGGAGGCGGAGGCGGTCGCCGCGGGTGGTGACGTGGCAGTCGGCCAGGAAACGGTAGACCGTGCGCGAGCCCAGCCCGCCGCGGAAGCGGCCGGGGCCGCCCGAGTCCGGGATGGTCTCCACGGACTCGACGATCAGCGGGCAGCGGCTCTCCACCGGCTCCGCCTGCGGCACCGAGTTGCGGCCGATGCCGAAGTGCACGCCCGTGGCGTCCGGGCCGTCCAGGCCCCGGCGGGCGCCCACGCCGCCGAAGTCGTAGGAGAGGTGGATCCAGTACGGCGCCCCGACGGCGGCGATCGAGAACGGCTGCAGGATCCCGCTGGGGGCGATGGCACGCTCGGGGACGGCGTCGGACATGGCCTGGAAGACGGCCTCCATGGCGGCGTAGATCGGGACGTACCGGCCGCCGCACGGGTAGGGGGAGCGGGCGTTGAGCAGGGAGCCCTCGGGCAGGCGTACGTCGATGGCGCGCAGGCAGCCGTCGTTCATGGGAATCGTGGGGTCGAGGAAGCAGCGGACGGCGAAGACGGCGGCGGCGAGGGACTGCGAGGCCGAGGCGTTGATCGCGGCCGGGACCTGCGGGCCGGTGCCCGCGAAGTCCAGCACGGCTCGTTCGTCGCCGAGGGTGACGGCGACCCGGATTTCATGCGATTTTTCGGGATTTATGCCGTCATCGTCGATCGGGTACGCCGCCTCGAACCGGCCCGCCGGCAGCTCGGCCAGCGCCGCGCGGGTCCTGGCCTCGGTGTAGTCCAGGTAGTCGTCGACGCCCGCGCTCAGGCCCTCCGCGCCGTACTCGCCGACCAGGGTCTCCAGCCGGGCGGCGGCCACCGCCGTCCCGGCCACCAGGGCCCGCACGTCGCCCATGACCTTGTCGGGGGTACGGCTGTTGGCCCGCAGGATGGCCACCACGGTCGGATCCAGGCCCTCCTCGGTGGCCAGGCGCACCGGCGGGAGCTGGAGGCCCTCCAGGAAGATGTCGGTCGCCAGCGGGGCCATGCCGCCCGCCGAGAGGCCGCCCAGGTCGGAGACGTGGATCATGGTGGCGGTGAAGTACGCCGGGGTCCGGCCGACGAAGACCGGGCGGTAGACGAGCAGGTCGTTGGTGTGCACGCCGCCCCGGTAGGCGTCGTTGAGCACGTACACGTCGCCCGGGCTCATCCGGTCCGCGGGGATGTCCTTGAGGAGCTCGGGGAGCGCCACCTTGAGCGCCATGCTGTTCATGAGGGTGGTGGCCATGGACTGGGCGATCAGGCGGCCCCGGGCGTCGAGGACGGCGGCCGAGGCGTCGGAGCCCTCCACGATGAACGTCGAGTACGCGGAGCGGACCACCACGATGCTGGCCTCTTCCGCCGCGACGACGAGCGCGTTCCTGAGCACCTCGGCGGTCAGGAGGTCGGGCATGTCGTGCTCCTGGTGAGGTGGACGGCGCGGGTCTCGGCGAGGGTGGCGGTCCAGCCGGGCGGGACGACGATCGTGGACTCGGCGTCCTCGATGATCGCGGGGCCGTGGAGCGGGCCGCCGGCCATGGTGTCCCTGGTGTGGACGGGGACTTCGGCGTAGCCGCCGGTCTCCGGGAAGTACGCCCGCCTCCCCCGGGGCACGGCCGCCGCTGTCGCGTCCCCGGCTGCCCCGTCGCCGGCCGTCCCGTTCCCGGCGGCCTCATTCCCGGTGGTGCCGGGGGGTGGGGAGGTGGGGGCGGTGAGGTGGATGCGGTAGCTGACCAGTTCGATCTCGCCCCGTTGCGCGATCCCGTACACCTCCTCGTACCGTGCGAAGAAGCGGGACGCCAGCTCCTCCCGGGAAGACGTCCATTCGACGGTCAGGTCGTGGGACTGGCCCTTGAAGCGGACGTCCACCGACCGTGACACCAGCACCCCGGGGTCCGAGAGTGAGACGCCCAGGTCGGCGGCGGCGTCGGTGGCCAGGGAGGTGAAGACGGCGGAGGGGTCGGGGGCGTCCAGGCGGGACAGGACGCGGTCCGTGGAGAGGGCGCCGGCGAGGAGTCCGGCGGCCGAGGCGACGCCGCAGTGCGCGGGCAC
Source organism: Nonomuraea sp. NPDC049625 (assembly GCF_040675285.1). Taxonomy (NCBI): domain Bacteria; kingdom Bacillati; phylum Actinomycetota; class Actinomycetes; order Streptosporangiales; family Streptosporangiaceae; genus Nonomuraea; species Nonomuraea sp. NPDC049625. The sequence continues at coordinate 58,661 of NZ_JBFAOQ010000002.1, forward strand.
CACGACCGTCCCGATCCCGAAGCGCTCCGCGACCCGGGCCGCGTGCATGGGACCGGCGCCGCCGAAGGCGACCAGGGCGAAGCCGCGCGGGTCGATGCCGCGCTGCACCGTCACCACGTGCACCGCCGACGCCATCGAGGCGCTGACGATCTCGTGCACGGCGTACGCGGCCTCCTCCCGGGAGACCCCGAGCGGCGAGGCCAGCCGGTCGAGGGCCTTGGCGGCCAGGTCCGGAGTCAGGGGGAGCGAGGCCGAGGAGAGGTAGCCGAGGACCAGGTTCGCGTCCGTGACCGTGGGTTCGGAGCCGCCCAGGCCGTAACAGGCGGGCCCGGGGGAGGAGCCCGCCGAGTGCGGGCCGACGCGGAGCGCGCCGGCGGCGTCGAGCCAGGCGACGCTGCCCCCGCCCGCCCCCACCTCCGCCAGGTCGATGGCCGGGGTCTTGATGGGCACGCCGGTGCCCGCGCGCCGGCCGCCGAAGCTGCCCTTGCCGCCGACGTGGAACTCGTTCGTGATCTCGGGCGTCCCGCCGCGTACGACGCACGCCTTGGCGGTGGTCCCGCCCATGTCGAACGAGATCACGTCCGGGAACCCGGTCCCGGCCGCCGCCAGCACCCCCGCCGCCGGGCCCGACTCGATCGTGGCCACCGCGCGCCGGGCGGCCAGCTCGGCGGAGATCACGCCGCCGCTCGACTCCATGACGTGGACGGGCGCGCGGATCCCGATCTCGGCCAGCCGTTCCCGGAGCTGCGAAAGGTACGAAGCCATCAACGGGCCGATATATGCGGACATGATGGTGGTGGTGGCGCGCTCGTACTCGCGGATCTCCGGCCAGATCTCCGACGACGTCACCACGTCCGGGATCGACTCCCGCAGGAGCTCGGCGACCTGCCGCTCATGGGCCGGGTTGGCGTACGAGTGCAGCAGGCAGACCGCCGCCGACGTGATGCCGCGGGCCGTGATCGCCGCGGCGGCCCGGCGTACGGAATCGAGGTCCAGCGGCGTCAGCACCGCGCCGCGCGCCGAGACGCGTTCCACCACCTCGAAGCAGTCGCCCGCGGCCACCGGCGGAGGCGGCGGTGAGAAGCGCAGATCGTAGCGGTCCTCCTCGACCCGCGCGTAGCGCCCGAGCGGGACGGCGGCGCGAAAGCCCTGGGTGGTGACAAAAGCCACCCGGACCCCCTTGCGTTCGAGCACCGCGTTGGTGGCCAGCGTCGTCGCGTGGACGACCCGCGTGACCTGCGCGGGGTCGCGGTCGCCGAGCGCGCGCGTAACGCCGGCCACGATGCCCGCGATGGGGTCGTAGTGGGTGCTCAAACATTTGGCCACGGCAATCGCGCCGAACGTGCCTCCAAGGACCACATCGGTGAAGGTGCCACCGACATCTACGCCGATCGTGTAGCCCACCCAGGTACGTTATTCCCCCGAGCAAGCGCTTGTCTACGTGGCGGTCTATTGACTTACAGCATGCGATTGGGACCCTGGTCCTAGACCTGCGTTGGGAGCGGAGATGGCGCGCCTCACAGCTCTTGCCGGTGGCGTCGCGACGGCACTGGTGCTGATCGCGATGCCGGCCGCGGCTCACGAACACCCGAGCGGGATCACCGACCTGGTGACCCCCGCCGTGGTGCGACTGGAAGCCGTGTCTCATGTGGAGATCACCCTGCTCGACCACATCGGCGAGCTCAAACATGTGGAGCGGTCCTACGACATCCCGTTCGCCGCGGGCACGGGGACCGTCGTCAACCCCGACGGCACGATCATCGCGCTCAGGCGCCTGGCCGTGAACCCCAACGACGTCGCGATCTACGCGGCGAACAAGGTCTTCGCCGAGCACCACAAGGTGAAGATTCCCCTCGACTACGAGAAGCACAAGCTCAAGGACGACCTGCTCAACCACCACCTGGCGGAGTGCTACCCGCCGAAGACCGACACCGCCACCTGCATCATCAACGTGACCACCGAGATCACGGCCTATCCCAACGTGTCGCCGCCGACCCCCAACGGCATCAAGGTCAAGTGCATCAAAGCCGGCCCGACGCCCGACAGCCCCGCCGTGCTGGTGCCGGTGACCCCCATGACCGGAGGCGTCGGCATGCCCACCGCGCCGCTCGCCGACCAGGTGCCCGAGCAGGAGGGAGCGCCCACCAACGTGGCGGGCTTCCTCGGCCGGCCGGGCCCGAAGGTCCTGGAGACCGTCGAGATCGCCCACCTGGGCAAGGGCGGCGCGGGAGGTGCGGGCGGTGACAACGGCAGGCCGTTCGCCGACCCGGAGAAGAAGGTGGACGAGCCGGTCAAGCTGGGCGGCCTGGCCGACCAGGGACTCATCGGCGCCCCCGTGATCGGCGACAAGAACGGCCACGTCATCGGCCTGCTGGTGGGCGGCGGCAAAGAGGGCAGGATGATCGGCGTCAGGGAGATCAACGGCATCCTGGCCGCCGCCAAGGTGGCGCCGCGCAGAGGCGCGATCGACACGGCGTTCGAGGCGGCGCTGACCCGCTATCACACCAAGTACTACACGGAGGCCGCGCCCGGCTTCCAGCGCGTGCTGGAGCTCTATCCGGGCAACGTGGTGGCCGCCAAGCTGCTGAAGACCTCGCTGGAGAAACGGGGCGGGCCGGAGGACCAGGGCACGAAACAGGTGGCGGCCACCACCACCCGGTCGACCCCGCTGTGGCCGTTCATCGTGGCGGCCGGAATCCTTTTCATGGCGGCCGCGGGCGGGGCGTATCTGCTGTGGCGCCGCCGTGCTCCTGAAAAGGTGACAGAGCCGCCAGAACCACCGGGGGCGGCCGCGCCACCGCTCGACGACGGGGCCAGCCAGACCGTGGTCGTACGGCGGTCGCAGGCGTTCCCCATGGTCCCGCAGCAACAACAGCAGGTGATGACCGCGCCGAACCCGGCGATCAAGTACTGCACCTCGTGCGGCATGCGACTCGGGCCCGCGCATCGCTTCTGCGGTTACTGCGGCCACCCCATCGAGACGTGATGCCATTGAACGAAAGATCGCTCATCGGCCAGGAGGTGGCCGGGTACTACATCGAGGACATCGTCGGCAAGGGCGGCATGGCCGTGGTCTACCTTGCGCTCGACCCCAGGTTGAGCCGCCGGGTGGCGCTGAAGATCCTCAACCCGGTGCTCAGCGTCGACGACCGGTTCAGGCAGCGGTTCATCCTGGAGTCCAGAACGGTCGCCAGCATCGAGCACCCCAACATCATCCCGATCTACGAGGCCAACGCGGACGCCGACGGCGTCCTCTACATCGCCATGCGCTACGTCGACGGGCTCGACCTGCGCCGGCTCATCTACGACCGCGGACCGCTGCCGATCGCCCAGGCGAACCAGGTCTTCGCCCAGGTCGCCGCCGCCCTTGACGCCGCGCACGCGCACGACCTGATCCACCGCGACGTCAAACCGGCCAACATCCTGATGGCCGGTGACCACGTCTACCTCACCGACTTCGGCATCACCAAGCACCGCTCGTCGATCTCCGGGCTGACCCAGACCGACCAGTTCATCGGCACGCCCCGCTACATGTCGCCCGAGCAGATCAACAAGGAGCACATCGACGGCCGCGCCGACCAGTACGCGCTGGCCTGCGTGGTCTACGAGGGGCTGTCGGCGCGGCTGCCGTTCCAGCGCGAGAACGACATCGCCCTGCTCTGGGCCCACCTGGCCGAGCAGCCGACGCCGCTGTCGCAGCTCAGGCCCGACCTGCCCGCGCAGATCGACGCCGTGATGATGCGGGCGCTGGCCAAGGCGCCCGAGCAGCGTTACGCCACCTGTACGGAGTTCGTGACCGCGCTGCGTGACGCGATCAGCGGGCACCAGCCCGACCCCATGAGCGGCCCCACCAGCGGGCCCCACCTCGTGCCCCGCCAGGGTCCCCACTCCGGCCCGCACCCGGCCCCGTACCCCGCGCCCGTCCCGGGACCCACGACCGGACCCACGACGGGCCCCACGACCGGCCCCCCGACCGGTCCCGCCTCCGGGCCCACCTCAGGCCCGCGTCCCGCGCCTGTCCTGGGGCCCCCGTTCACGCCGATCGGGTCGGACCGGGCCCCCGCGCCCCCCACGCATCCGACCGCGCCCAAGAAACGCCCGGGACGCGTCCCGATCGTGGCCGCCACGCTGGTCGCCGCCGTCGCGGCCCTCGCGCTCGTCGCCATGATCATCATGAACCACCGCGGCGACACCTGGTCCCGCTACAAGACCAGCGCCGCCGCGCCGCTCACGTTCGAGTACCCGGGCGACTGGACCGTGCGCACCCACCAGGACCTGTTCGCGGTGGTCTCGCCGCACGCCCAGGAGTTCGAGTCCCTGTTCGTGGCCGGCCCCGGCGCGGACTGGTCGGCGATCTCCCAGGTCGTCGAGGACGACCCCGACTCCGCCTCGGGCGTCTACGTCCAGGTCTCCGACACCCTCGACGCCGGCGGCAACTCCGAGCAGATGAAGGCCAAGATGGAGGCCCTGCTGCCCGGCCAGGTCGACGTCGGCAAACCCGTGCCGGACCAGGCCGGCACCAGCCCCGCCACCCGCTTCGACGGCTCCCTGCACGACCCCGCGTCCGGCACCAGGCTGGGCTTCGTCAGCTACGTGATCGACCGCCAGCCCAAGACCATGCTCGTGATGTACTTCTGCGCCAAGGCCACGTGCGACGACGCCACCCAGACCCGCATCCGGCAGAGCGTCCATGTGTCGTGACTTGTGACTCACTTGCGTGCGGCTTGGCCTGGGTGTTCAAGGCGGGTGCCCGGCGTCTACCCTCCGGCTTGTGGGCATTCGCATAGTCATCGCCGACGATCAGGCGATGGTCAGGGCCGGGCTGCGCATGGTCGTCGACAGCGACCCCGGCATGGAGGTGGTCGGGGAGGCGTCCGACGGGCGCGAGGCCGTCGCCGTGGTCAGGCGTACGCGGCCGGACATCGTGCTCATGGACATCTCGATGCCCCGGCTCGACGGGCTGGCCGCGGCCAAGGAGCTGCTGGACGACCCGTCGCCGCCCAAGGTCATCACGCTGACCACGTTCGACACCGACGAGAACCTCTACGCCGCGCTGCGCGCCGGCACCAGCGGGTTCCTGCTGAAGGTGTCGCCGCCGGAGCAGCTCCTGGAGGCGATCAGGGTGGTGCACGCGGGTGACGCGCTGCTCGACCCGGCCGTGACGAGCCGGGTGATCGCCACGTTCGCGGGCCGGGCCGAGCCGACGCCCTCGCCCCGGCTGGCCGAGCTGACGCCGCGCGAGCTGGAGGTGCTGCGGCTGCTGGCGCGCGGCCTCACCAACGCGGAGATCGCCGGGGAGCTGTACGTGGGGGAGGCCACGGTCAAGACGCACGTGGCGCGGGTGCTGATGAAGCTGTCGCTGCGCGACCGGGCGCAGGCCGTGGTCTTCGCGTACGAGACCGGGGTGGTCCGGCCGGGCGCCGCCTGAGGGTTTGGCGGTACATGGAGCATCATGTGTATATTTTCCGTCAGAAGGCGGTAGATACAGGAGATATTTCATGCAAGCGTTCCCTCGGGTGCTGTTCGACGAGGCTCACAGCGAGTCGTGGACCGTCCGGCGCGAGGTGGCCGAGGCCATCAACCCCGCCCATCCCGACGACAACAGCTACGCCCGCGCGGCCGGGCTGCTCCGGCATCTGGGGCACACGGTCGGCGCCCACACGTCCGGCGCGCTCACGCCCGAGACGCTCGCCGAGCAGGATGTCCTGGTGATCGCGCACCCGTCGGGAGAGCGGTGGGAACGTACCATCGGGCAGGGCAGCCCCCTCTTCACCGCCGCCGAGCTGGACGCGATCGAGTCCTTCGTCGCCGACGGCGGCGGGCTGGTGGTGCTGGCCGAGGAGGAGCAGGACAAGTACGGCAACAACCTGCGTGAGCTGCTCGGGCGGTTCGGGGTGGGCGTGGCGCACACCACCGTGCGCGACCCGAAGAACGCGCACCGGGACGTGGCCACCTGGGTGCTCGCCGAGCCCGCCACCACCTCCGGCCTGCTCGCCGGGGTCCGCGCGGCCTGCTTCTACCGCACCGGCGTCCTCACGATGGCGAGTGAGGGCGCGGGCGAGGGCGAGGTGCTGTTCGCGACCTCGCCGACCGCCGACCCGGCGGGCGCGCCGCTGGCCGCCGCCGTCCGGTACGGCAAGGGGCGCGTGGTCGCGTTCGCCGACTCCGACCTCTTCGGCGACGACTCCATCGAGGACTACGACCACCGGCGCCTCTGGGGGAACGTGGTCACCTGGGCCGCCCGCGTCCCGGACGCCGGCGACGCCGCCGGGTCGCGCGACGAGGCCAAGGCGGCCGGGTTCGCCCGGCTCAAGGCGGCCGTCGAGGAGCTGCGTCCGCTGCAGGTCAAGGACGGCTCGGTGCCGGAGGAGAAGGAGCGGGCGAAGGCGCTGATGGCCGAGATCGGGACGCGCCTGGGCGAAATATCGCCATATTTCCCGCATGACGCCGCGTACCTCCAGGCCGTCCAGGCGGACCTGGCGAAGTGGGCCGAGCAGGACCTCGGCGTGCCCGACTTCCTCGACTCGCTCGACCTGTTCCACCCCGACACCCAGCGCGAGGACGGGCTGGAGCACGTCGTGGTCTTCCCCATGTACACCCAGAACGGCAACCCCGCCCGCAACCTGGAGGCCGTCTGGATCCGGACGATCTGGCCGGACTGGCTGGCCGACTTGGAGGCGGGCGGCTACGACAACCCGATGTTCGTGCCGATCGCGTTCGAGGACTTCACCTCCGGCTACGACACCCACTCCGCCGTGCTCTTCCCCGAGACGGTCGCGGTGCGGCAGGCTCCGGCGCGCTTCACCTGGGGCGGGATCTTCGCCGACCGCGAGGCCGCCAGGTTCAGGCGGGTGTCGCAGGCCGCCGCCGAGACGCTCAAGCTCGACCTGCCGCCGGACGCGGCCAGGCTGCTGGCCTCGCAGCGGCTCGCGCAGGACACGTTCGTGCTCTGGGACCTGGTCCACGACCGCACCCACAGCCACGGGGACCTGCCGTTCGACCCGTTCATGATCAAGCAGCGGATGCCGTACTGGCTGTACTCGCTGGAGGAGCTGCGCTGCGACCTGACCGCGTTCGGGGAGGCCGTCAAGCTGGAGGCCCGGGGCGTGCCGCACGCGCGGTACGTGCAGGTGGCGATCCTGTTCGACCGGCTGTTCAGGTTCCCGATCACCGGGGAGCGGGTGCGGAACTACGACGGGCTCGGCGGGCAGCTGCTCTTCGCGTACCTGCACCGCAACGACATCGTGCGCTGGACGGACAACCGGCTCACGATCGACTGGGAGCGGGTCGCGGACGGGGTCGCCGACCTGCGGGGCGAGGTCGAGAAGCTGTATCGCGACAGCATCGACCGGTCCAAGCTGGCGCACTGGCTGGCGGCGTACGAGCTGGTGGGCGCGTACGTGGCGCCGCATCCCGGCTCCGTCTGGGCCAAGGGGGTCCAGGCGCTGCCGGAGGAGCAGAAGGCCAAGGTGGACGCGGTGCTGCCGGACGAGTTCCCCCTGAGCATGTTCTACGAGGCACTGCGCCGTAAGCTGGCCGAAGTGGTCGAATCGACTAAGGGACTTCGCGCATGATCATTCTGGTTACGGGTGCTGGAGGGCCGACAGGGGAGGCCGTTTCCGAATATTTCCGGAAAAATGGTCATACGGTGATCGGGGTCGACAAGGAGGACGTCGACCTGCTCGACCGTACCGCCGTACAGGGCCTGGCCGACTGGATCGAGCGCGATCACGGCCGCGTGGACGGCGTGGTGCACCTGGTCGGCGGCTGGCGCGGCGCCGGCTCGTTCGCCGAGACCAGCCTCGACGACTGGGATCTCCTGCACGACCTGTTGATCCGCACGCTCCAGAACGTGTCGCTGGCCTTCGAGCCGCTGCTGCGGGACAGCGACAACGGCCGCTTCGTGATCGTCTCGGCCAAGGCGGCCGAGCGGCCCTCCGCCGGGGGCGCCGCCTACGCGGCGGCCAAGGCGGCGGCGGAGGCGTGGACGCTCTCCCTCGCCGACGCGCTCTCCGGCACCGGCAGCGCGGCCACCATCCTGGTGGTCAAGGCCCTGGTGAACGACGCCATGCGGGCCGAGAAGCCCGCCGCGAAGTTCGCCGGATTCACCGACGTACACGACCTCGCGGAGGCCATCGGCGGCCTCTACGACCGCCCCGCCGCCGAGGTCAACGGCACCCGATTGGACCTTACTGCGTGACTTCCCGGCACGACCCCCGGCTCAAGGCGTTCGCCAGCGACAACTACGCCGGGGTGCACCCCGAGATCCTCCAGGCGATCGCCGCCGCCAACGGCGGCCACCAGACGGCCTACGGCGAGGACGTCTACACCGAGGCCATGGCGGAGGTCTTCAAGCGGCACTTCGGCGAGCAGGCGCAGGCCTGGCCGGTCTTCAACGGCACCGCCGCGAACGTCGTCTCCCTCCGTTCGATGACCGCCCACTGGGAGGCGGTCATCTGCGCGGAAAGCGCCCACATCCACACCGACGAGGGTGGCGCGCCCGAGGTGGCGGGCGGCATCAAGCTGCTCACCGTGCCCACGCCCGACGGCAAGCTCACGCCGGAGCTGATCGACCGGCAGGCGTGGGGGTTCGGCGACGTGCACCGGGCGCAGCCGCGCGTGGTGTCCATCTCCAACACCACCGAGCTCGGCACCCTCTACACGGCCGACGAGATCGCGGCGATCTGCTCGCACGCCCATGACCTGGGGCTGCTCGTCCACCTCGACGGCTCCCGCCTCACCAACGCCGCCGCCGCCCTCGACGTCCCGCTGCGGGCCCTCACGACGGACGTGGGGGTGGACGTGCTCTCCTTCGGCGGCACCAAGATCGGGCTGCTGTACGGCGAGGCCGTCGTCGTCCTCAACCCGGCCGCCGCCAGCGGGGTCGACTACATCCGCAAGACCTTCATGCAGCTGTCGTCGAAGATGCGCTTCGTGTCGGCGCAGTTCGAGGCGCTGCTGTCGGGCGACCTGTGGCTGCGCAACGCCCGCCAGGCCAACGCCATGGGCCGGCGCCTGGCCGAGGCGGTCAGCGGCATCCCGGGGGTGACGCTCACCCGGCCGGTGGAGGCGAACGCGGTCTTCGCGATCCTGCCCCGGGACGTGACGGAGCGGCTGGCCAAGCGGTTCCGGTTCTACACGTGGAACGAGGCGACGGGGGAGGTGCGGTGGATGTGCGCCTTCGACACGACGGAGTCCGACGTGGACGCCTTCGCCGCCGCCCTCACCGACGAAATGCACCCCTGACCCCCGCGCCGCCGGTGGTCGTTATGGCTTGGCGGGGGTGGTCCGCAGGGCGAGGCGGGCCGCCTGCCAGCCGCCCATCCCGTGTACCGACGGGCCGGGTGGGGTGGAGGCCGAGCACAGGAAGACGCCCGGCAGCGGTGTGCGCCACGGCGCCGGCGACCAGACGGGGCGGCGGAGGAACTGGACCAGGCTGGTCAGGCCGCCGGTGATGTCGCCCCCCACCAGGTTGGGGTTGGCGGCCTCCATCGCGGCCGGGCCCATCGTGTGGCGGGCCAGGACGCGGTCTCGGAAGCCGGGCGCGTACCGCTCGATCTGGGTCTCGATGGCGTCCGTCATGTCCACCGTCGAGCCGGCGGGCACGTGGCAATAGGCCCAGAACGTGTGCCCGCCCCTCGTCGGATCCGCCGCGTACGGCTGGACCGCCAGCACGTACGGCCGGGGCGAGTGCCGGCCGGCGGTCGTCTCCGCCTCGCTCAGCGCGATCTCCTCCAGCGTCCCGCCCAGGTGCACCGTGCCCGCGTCCGCCACCGCCGGATCCCGCCACGGCACCGGCCCGTCCAGGGCCCAGTCCATCTTGAAGACGCCGGGACCGTAGCGGAAGCGGGCCAGCCGCCGCCGGTAGCCCGCCGGGAGGTCCGCCATCGCGAGGAACTGCCGGGGCGAGACGTCCAGCACCACCGTCGGCGCCGACAGCTCCGACAGCCGGCGCACGCGGTGGCCGGTGACCGCCTCCCCGCCCAGCGACCTGAGCTCGGCCACCAGCGCGTCGGCCAGCACCTGCGACCCGCCCCGCACCAGCGGCCAGCCCGCCAGGTGGGCCAGGGACGCCAGCATCAGCCCGTATCCGGCGGTGATGGGCGCGCGCAGGTCCCGTACGGAGTGGGCGGCCATGCCCGCGATGAGCGCCCGCCCCTCCACGGTCCGGAACACCCGCCGGGCGAACGTCGTGGCGGGCAGGGCCGCCGCGAGCCCGAACCCGGCCGCCTGCGCGAACGTACGCGGCCCCGTGGCCCGCCACGGGCCGAGCGGCTTGAGGAGCAGGTCCACCAGCGGGAGCCCGGCGCGGGCGGCCGCGCCCACGGTCGCCAGCCACGCGCCCGCGTCGCGGCCCAGGCCCTGGGCGGTGCGGTGGGCGTCGCGGTGCACGAGTACGGCCGGGCGGCCGTCGAGCGGATGGGCCACGGGCACCGGAGGATGCGCGAACTCCACACCCGGAAGGTCCAGCGCCCGGAACGCGGGAGAGGCCACCGCCATCGCCATCACCGTCGCGCACAGGTCGTGTACCCGCCCCGGCAGCGTCAGCTCGCCGGAGCGCAGCCCGCCGCCGAACCGGTCGGCGGCCTCCAGCAGCAGCACCCTGCGCCCGGCGCGGGCCAGCGTGACGGCGGCGACGAGCCCGTTGGGCCCGGAGCCCACCACGACCGCGTCGGCGTCCCCGTCCACGGCCGGCCTTACTGGGGCTTGAGGATCGACGGGTAGGGCTGCGCGCCGCGCTGCTTGAGCAGCTCCGTCATGAGCTTGATCTCGCCGCTCTGCCCCTGGACGATCTTCTGCGCCATGCTGACGACCTCGTCGCGCGTGGACAGCTTGAGCAGCCCCTCGGCCATCTGCACACCCCCCTCGTGGTGGCGGATCATCAGCTGCAGGAACAGCACCTCGGCCTGCGTGCCCTGCGCCTCCTTGAGCTGGGTCAGCTCCTGCGGCGTGGCCATACCGGGCATGGAGCCGGGCATGGAGCCGGGCGCGGCGGTGGCGGTGCCGCCGTGGCCGTGGCCGGCCATCCAGGCCATCGGCTTCTGGTCGGTGGCCTGGTCGAGACCCCACTGCTGCAGCCAGCCCAGGAACATGCCGCGCTGGTTGGCCTGGGTGTTGATGATGTCGAAGGCCAGGTTTCTGATCTCCTTGGCCGGGCCCTTGTCCCTGACGATGAACGACATGTCCACGGCCTGGGCGTGATGCGTGGCCATGTCGCGGGCGAACCCGGCCTCGGCCGAGGTGTCGCCGGGCGTGCCGTCACGGCCGAACAGGAAGAATGCGGCCACGGCGAGCACGAGCACGCCGCAGGCGATCAGGATGGGTTTACTCACGGGCTTTTCCATGGCCCGTCCAGCGTACCCACCGATGGCGTCGTGATCGGACGCTTATAAGCGCCTTATTCTCCGCATACGCCGGGAGGCAATAGGGTGACCGGAGTTGGTACGCCGATGGAGGAACGATGACGAAGGAGAAGGCGCAGGCGAGGCGCGAGCATCTTGCGAAGATGCGGGCCGAGCAGAAGCGCAAACAACGCCGCGCCGCGCTGCTCATGTGGGGGACGGGCGGTCTGATCATCGTGGTGCTCGTCGGCGTGGTCGGCTTCTACCTGGTCAAGCAGGCCAGGGAGACCTCGTTGGACGCCGTGGCCAATTACAAGTACGAGGCCGGGCAGCACGTGTGGAACGCGGTCACCTACAAGGAGAACCCTCCGGTGGGCGGCCAGCACAACAACTACTGGCAGGCGTGCTCGGTCTACGACAAGCCCATCCACAGTGAGCACGCCGTGCACTCCATGGAGCACGGGGCCGTCTGGATCACCTACCGGCCCGACCTGCCCAAGGCGCAGGTCGACAAGCTGAAGGAAGTGGCGTCGTCCACGGGCCAGCAGGACTACATGCTGGTCAGCCCGTACCCCAACCTGCCCGCGCCGGTGGTCGCGTCGTCGTGGGGGCACCAGCTCAAGCTGAACGACTCCGCCGACCCGAAGCTGGGGGCGTTCATCAAGAAGTTCCAGAACGGTAAGGACACGCCGGAGCCCGGCGCCACGTGCGGCGGCGAGGACGCCATCACGACGACGGCCGACCAGGCGCCGCTGCCGCCGGAGCCGAAGGCCAACCAGCAGCAGCCGCCGATGGAGACCATCTCGCCGACGCCCAGCCAGTCGCAGAAGTAGCCCGCGCGGGGCCGGTGGGCATCGGCCGGAGCCGGGAACGGCGGTACGCCGGAGGGGCGGGTGGGTGGCCCCTTTCGGCGGCGTGGCCGCCCCCTCGTGGGTGTGGGAACTCCGGCCGACGCCCGTGACGGGGCTCTCACACCCCGTCGATGAGGAGGCCCTGACGGGCGCGGGAGTACTCCTCGAAGGAGATGCGGCCGTCACCGTCGGCGTCCACCCGGGAGAAGGCCGCGGCGAGGTCGGTGTCCGCGCGGTTCCATACGGTGCGGAAATCCTCCATGGTGATCCAGCCGTCGCCGTCGCGGTCCGCGACGGCGAAGGTGGCCCGGGTGATCGGCGCGAGCACGGCTTCGAGTGCGCCCGTGCGTACCAGCGACTCGAAGGACGTGACGTACTCCTCCTTGCTGATCCGCCCGTCGCGGTCGGTGTCGAGGGCCCGGGCGTGGGTGTCCCAGGCGTTGAGGAACGCGTTGACGACCGCCTCGGCCTCGGGCGAGTCCGCGCGCACGCCGGTCTGCTCCAGCCGCCGCTGGGCCAGCGACAGGTAGTCGTATCGGGTCAGGAAGCCGTCGCCGTCGGCGTCCAAGTCCTTGAAGTTGCGCTCCGCGCTCTCGCGGAAGCTGCTCTTCTGCGCCATCATGACTCCGATCAGTTACTCTAAGTAGTCTAACGCTACTTAGCGTAACTCGCGCCGGATGTGATGGACAGAAGGCTCACGAAAGAGCGTGTTCGACGGGCGTCCACTCCAGACCGTGCGCCTCGGCCACCGGGCGGCTGGTCAGGTGGCCGTCGTAGGTGCTCAGGCCCAGCGCGAGCGCCGGGTCCTCGCGCATGGCCCGCTTCCAGCCCAGGTCGGCGATGGCCAGCGCGTACGGCAGCGTCACGTTCGTCAGCGCGAACGTCGAGGTGTGCGGCACCGCGCCGGGCATGTTGGCCACGCAGTAGAAGATCGAGTCGTGCACCCGGTACGTGGGCCGCTCGTGCGTGGTCGGCCGGGAGTCCTCGAAGCAGCCGCCCTGGTCGATCGCGATGTCCACCAGCACCGAGCCCGGCTTCATCCGGCTCACGAGGTCGTTGCTCACCAGCGTCGGCGCCTTGGCACCGGGCACCAGCACCGCGCCGATGACCAGGTCGGCCTCCGTCACCGCCTGCTCGATCTCCAGGGTGTTGGAGGCGACGGTCTGGCAGTGGCCCTGGTAGATCAGGTCGGCCTGGCGCAGCTTGTCGATGTTGTTGTCGAGCAGCAGCACCTCGGCCTGCATGCCGAGGGCGATGGCGGCGGCGTTCATGCCGGACACGCCGGCTCCGATGACCACGACCTGCGCCGCGCGCACGCCGGAGACGCCCCCTATCAGCACGCCCCTGCCGCCTCCCGAGCGCATCAGGTGGTACGCGCCCACCTGCGGCGCCAGCCTGCCCGCCACCTCGGACATGGGCGCGAGCAGCGGCAGCGCCCGGTTGGCGGTCTGGACGGTCTCGTAGGCGACGGCGGTGCTGCCGGAGTCGAGCAGGGCCTGCGTGCAGGGCCTGGACGCGGCCAGGTGCAGGTACGTGAACAGCACCTGCCCCTTGCGCAGCCGGTGGTACTCCTCCGGCACCGGCTCCTTCACCTTCATGACCATGTCGGCGGCCGCCCAGACCTCGTCGGCGTCCGGGACCATGACGGCCCCCGCCGCGGCGAAGTCGTCGTCGGGGATCGCGGAGCCGACGCCCGCCCCCTGTTCCACGAAGACCCGATGCCCGTGGCGCACGAACTCGTGCACTCCGGCCGGGGCAAGGGCCACCCGATATTCGCTGTTCTTGAGCTCTTTCGGAACACCGACTTTCATGGCCGAACTCTTCTCGCTCTTGTGCGCTTACGTCTCCATTCTTCCTCTCTCCCCCGAATAGGTGAGGATTATCGGGCTGATTACCCCGGTGCCGCCGTACCTCGATAGGCTCACCGGCAGTCCGAACGTCAGGATGGGATCGCCATAGATGGACAAGCCGGAAGAGCCGCCGCCCGCGGACCCCGGGGAGCCGAAGGCCAGCAAGGCCACCACCATCTTGCTGATCGTCTCGCTCGTGCTCGTCGTGCTGGTCGCGGGAGTGGTCGGCTCGATCGCCGTCCTGATGACCAAAAATCCCGACACGCCGCTCCTGGGTGCCGCGCCGATGCAGCAGCTGGCCGTGCCCATCCACTTCGCCCCCGTACGGGAGGCCAAGGCCGCGCCGTGCCCCGGCGCGGAGGCCGTGCTCGACCAGGAGCAGAAGAACTGCTACTTCCTGGAGGACGGCGTCACCGTCGACACCGTGCAGCGGATCGAGCCGGTGCGCGAGAAGGACGGCCAATACTCCGTGCGCATCGCGATCGCCCCGCGGTTCAAGGAGCGCCTGGTGCAGCTCATCGACGAGCTGGTGCCCGAGCAGCGGCAGGTGGCCATCGTGCTGGCCCCCGCGCAGCCTGACGCGCCCAAGGTCGTGCTGGCGGCGCCCGTCGTCACCCAGTACATGGACGGCGACAGCATGAGCATCTCGGGCTTCGAGAAGGAGGAGGCCGACGCGCTGGTGACCCGCCTGCTGGGCACCACGCCGGGCGCGTCCACGCAGCCCACGGACCCGGCCTCGCAGCCGCAGCAGCCCGGCGGCACCCCGCCGCAGAACAACCAGACCCCTCCGGGCCAGCAGAACAGCCCTCCGGGCCAGCAGAACACCACCCCCGGCACCGCCACCACCCCCGGCACCAACCCCGCCGCCACGGGCCCCGCCACGGGCCCCGCGTCAGGCCCGCGGCGCACCCCCGACAAGCGCTACGCCGGCTGCAAGGAGGCCGTGGCCGCCGGGGACGGCCCCTACTACAAGGGCACCCACGAGGAATACTCCTGGTACGTGGACGTCGACGGCAACGGCGTGGCCTGCAACAGCGGCGACATGCGCTAACCGAACAGCTCCTCCAGCCCGTCGATCGCGAAGTAGGCCACGAAGATCAGCGAGACGATCCAGAGCAGCCACGGGATCTCGGAGAAGCGCCCCCTGGCGGCCTTGACGAGGGTGTAGGCGATCACGCCGGCGCCCACCCCGTTCGTGATCGAATAGGTGAACGGCATGAACGCGATCGTCAGGAACGCCGGGATGGCCACGTCCAGCTCGTCCCAGGGCACGTTCCTGCTCTGCGTCATCATCAGCGCCCCGACCAGCACCAGCGCGGGCGCGGCAGCGGCGGCGGGCACCACCGAGGCCAGCGGCGTGAACAGCAGCGTCAGCCCCAGCAGCGCGCCGGTCGCCACGCTGGCCAGACCGGTCCGCGCGCCCTCGCCGACGCCCGCGGCGGACTCGACGAAGACGGTGTTCGCCGAGGAGCTCACCGAGCCGCCGATCATGCCCGCCACGCCGTCCACGGTCAGGATGCGGCCCAGCCGGGGCACCTGGCCCCGCTCGTCCACCATCCCGGCCTCGTCGCTCACGCCGATGATCGTGCCCATCGCGTCGAAGAACCCCGACAGCACCAGCGTGAACAGCACCACGGCCGCCGTCAGCGCCCCCGCCCTGCCGAACCCGCCGAACAGGTCGAACGCGCCCACCAGCCCGAAGTCCGGCGCCGCGACCAGGCGCTCCGGCACATGCGGCGTGACCACGCCCCATGACCGGGGCGGGACCTTGGCGACCGAGTTGACCAGGATGGCCAGGGCCGCCGTCACGACGATGCTGATCAGGATCGCGGCCGGGGTCCTGCGTACGAACAGGACGATCATCAGGAGCAGGCCGAAGCAGAACACGACGACCGGCCAGCCGACGAGGTGGCCCGTCGCGCCGAGCTGCACGGGCGTGCCGGTGCCCCGCGTCACGAACCCGGAGTCCACCAGCCCGATCAGGGCGATGAACAGCCCGATGCCCACGCTGATGGCGTGTTTGAGCGCGAGCGGGATGGCGTTCATGATCAGCGTGCGCAGGCCCGTCACGGCCAGCACGATGATGACGAAGCCCTCCAGCACCACCAGGCCCATGGCCTGGGCCCACGTCATGTGCGGCGCGGCCTGGTAGGCAACCACCGCGTTGAGGCCGAGCCCGGCGGCCAGGCCGAAGGGCGCGTTGCCGACGAAGGCCATCAGCAGCGTGGAGACGGCCGCGGCGAGCGCGGTGGAGGTGGTGAGCTGGGCGATGGAGAGCCGGGCGCCCGTGACGTCCGTGGCGCCGGCCAGGATGATCGGGTTGAGCAGGATGATGTAGGCCATGGCCACGAACGTGGTGACCCCGCCACGCACCTCGCGGCCGACGGTCGTCCCCCGCCCGGTGAGCTCGAAGAAACGGTCGAGCACCCGCCATCCCCCTTCGCATGATCAAGGGGGATGGCGCATAGCTACCCGGCGGGTGAGGAGATCACGCCTTCTCGTGGCGCCCGTGACCCACGAGCCCCATGAACTCCTCCAGCCCGATCGTCCCGTCGCCGTCGTTGTCGGCCGACTTGATGAACGCCTCGATCTCGCTCTCGGACGCGCCCTGCCCGCCCAGCGCCTCGTTGGCCCGGCGGATCTCGTCGGCCGTCAGCAGGCCGTCACCGTCGGTGTCGAAGCGCCGGAACTCCGCCTCGGCCGCTTCACGAGCGCTTGCCATCGGATACCCCCATTGTCGATCCGTCATCAAACAACGCGATATCTTCTGGCCTAATCGGAACCCGAGTCAACCGCAGCCCGGTCGCGGCCCGCACGGCGGCGGCTACGGCGGGGGTGGAGGAGAGCGTCGGGGGCTCGCCCGCGCCGCGCAACCCGTACGGCGCCGCAGGATCCGCATTTTCCAGGATCTTCATCTGCATCGGCGGCATGTCGAGGATCGTGGGGATGAGGTAGTCCGTGAACGACGGGTTCAGCACCCGGCCGTCGCGGACCTGGATCTCCTCCATGAGCGCCAGCCCGAGCCCCTGCGCGGACCCGCCCTGGATCTGGCCCTCGAGGGCCTGCGGGTTCAGGATGCGGCCCACGTCCTGGACGGCCGCCAGCTCGACCACCTTGACCAGGCCCAGCTCCACGTCCACGTCCACGACGGCCCGGTGCACGCACAGGGCGAGCTGGGTGTGGGAGTCGCCCTGCCCGGTGATCGGGTCCATCGGGTACGTGGGGCGGTGCCGGTACTCGCGCGTCTCCTCGATCGGCCCGAACTTCTCCAGCGCCTCCTCCGGCGGCAGCCCGTTGAAGCGCTTGCGCACCGCCTCGCAGGCGGCCCGCACCGCCCCGCCCGTGACGTACGACTGGCGCGAGGCCGACGACGAGCCGGCCGAGCCGACGGAGGTGTCGGCGGTGGCCACGGTCACGTTCGCGATGCCCAGCTCGGTGCGGGCGATCTGGGCCTGGATCGTCACCAGGCCCTGGCCCACCTCGGCGGCGGCCGTGTGCACGGTGACGTGCGGCTCACCGCCCACCAGTTCGGCGCGGACCCTGGCCGTGGAGTAGTCGTCGAAGCCCTCGGAGAAGCAGATGTTCTTGATGCCGACGCCGTAGCCGATGCCGCGGCGCACCGACTCGCCGTGCGTGGTCTGGGACACGCCCCCGGGCATCGACCGCAGGTCATCAAGGGGTTCCGACGGTAGCGGCATCGCCTCCAGGTCCCGCAGCATCTCGGCGAGCGGGGCCGGAGAGTCGATCACCTGGCCGGTGATGAGGTGGGAGCCCTGGGAGACGGCGTTGCGCACGCGGATCTCCACGGGCGACAGGCCGCACGCCTCGGCCAGCCGGTCCATCTGCGACTCGTACGCGTAGCACGCCTGGACCGCGCCGAAGCCGCGCATCGCGCCGCACGGCGGGTTGTTGGTGTAGACGCCGGTGGCGTCTATCTGCACGTTCTCCACCTCGTACGGCCCCACGCCCAGCGACGCGGCGTTGCCGACCACGGCGGGGGAGGAGGAGCAGTACGCGCCGCCGTCCAGCAGAATGTCGGCCTTGACGTAGACCAGCTTGCCGTCGCGGGTCGCGCCGTGCTCGTAGCGCATCCGGGCCGGGTGGCGGTGCACGTGGCCGAAGAACGACTCCTCCCGGCCGTACACGATCTTCACGGGCCGGTTCAGCCGCAGCGCCAGCATGCACGCGTGCACCTGCATCGACAGGTCCTCGCGGGCGCCGAACGCGCCGCCGACGCCGGACAGCGTCAGGCGCACCTTGTCCGGGGGCAGGCCGAGGCAGGGGGCGAGCTGGTCGCGGTCCACGTGCAGCCACTGGGTGGCGATGTAGAGGTCGACGCCGCCGTCCTCGGCCGGGACCGCCAGGCCGGACTCGGGGCCGAGGAAGGCCTGGTCCTGCATGCCGACCTCGTACTCGCCGGTGACCACGACCTCGGCCTCGAACGTGTCTCCCCGCCGCACCGGCTGGTGCCGCACGAAACGCCGGGACCGGCGGGGGTCGGTCACGGCCTCGCGCACCTCGTACTCGACCACGATGGCCGCCGCCGCCCTGCGCGCGGTCTCGGGGTGGTCGGCGGCGACCACCGCCACCGGCTCTCCCTGGAAGCGGACCTGGTCGATGGCCAGCACCGGCTGGTCCTTGTGGTCGAGCCCGTAGAACTTCTCGCCCGGCACGTCCTCGTGCGTCAGCACGGTCAGCACGCCCGGGATCTTCAGCGCGGGCCCCACGTCGATCGACCGGATCCAGGCCGACGGGTGCGGGCTGCGCAGCGTCGCGCCCCACACCATGCCGTCCAGCCACAGGTCGGAGGCGTAGGCGAACTCGCCGGTCACCTTCAGCGTCGCGTCGGGCCGCCGCGCGCTCTCACCGACCCCCGCGCCGTGCAGGGTCGTGTACGCGGTCTCCGTCATCTTCCGAGTAGAGCACCGCCGCCGCGCCGGATCCTATGCGCGTCGCGTGAAATCCCGGTCAGCGGTTGGCCGCGGCGCCTTGTATATTCCTCCAAGTGCGCATCTCCGACCTGCTGGCCATCGACGAACTGCGCCTGACCCTGCTCGCCGGCGACCCTTCGCGCGAGTTCGGCACCGTGCACATCACCGACCTGCCCGAGCCGGGGCGCTACCTGAGCGGCGGCGAGCTGGTGCTGTCGGGGCTGATGTGGTGGCACGAGCCGGGGGACTCGGCCAGGTTCGTGGCGGCGCTGGTGGAGGCGGGGGTCGCCGCGCTGGGCGCCGGGCAGGCGTGGCTGGGCCACGTCCCGGCCGACCTGGTGGCCGCGTGCGACTCCGCCGGTCTGCCGCTGGTCGAGGTGCCGACGGAGGTGTCGTTCCGGACGCTGGCGGAGCTGGTCGTGCCGCGGCTGGCCGGCGACGTGCGCGACGCGCTCGGCCGCCACCGCAGGCTGGTCGCGGCCATCGCCGAGGGCGCCGACCTGCGCGAGCTGTTCGCGCTGACCGCCGCCGAGCTGGGCGTCACCGGCGCCGTGCTGTCCGCGTCGGGCGAGGTGATCGTGGGTGCGGCCAGGGATCCCGTACGGCTGGCGAGGGCGTACCTGACGGCGCCGCGGCTGCCCGCGCGCGTCGGCGACCACACGATCTTCCCGGTCGGCCGCGGCCACCGGGCCGCGGGCTGGGCGCTGGCCTGCGACGGCGACCTGATGGGCCGCGCCGACCTGGGCTACGAGCTGGCGTCCTGCGTCGGCCTCGAACGCAACCGCATGGAGGAGGGCCGCCGGGTCGAGCGCCGCCTGACCGAGCAGCTCATCGTGGCCGCGCTGGCCGAGTCCGACGCGGCCGAGCTCAACGCCAGGCTGCGGACCTGCGGGATCGACGCGGCGGAGCCGTACGCCGTGGTCAACGCCACCGCACCCAGGCAGGGCGCCACCCGCGGACCCGACCCCGCCACGCTCGGCGGGCAGGTCGTGGAGGAGCTGCTCGGCCGCGAGGTCGTGGCGGCGGCGGGCGCGGACGGCGCGATCGCCGTGGTGCCGCTGCGCGAGCGCACCACGGCCGAGCTGGCCGACCGGCTGCGCGCCGGGGCGCAGGTGCTCGCCGCCCTGCCCGACACCCGCCTGTGCGTCGGCGTCAGCGGCGCGCTGACCGGCGCCGGCGCCGTCAAGGGCGGCGTGGAGGAGGCCGGGCACGCCAGGCGCCTGGCCGAGGCCCGCGTCGGGGGAGTGGTCACCAGCGACGAGATCTACACGCACGCGCTGCTGCTGGCCACGGTGCCGGGAGACGTGCGCCGCTCGTTCACGGCGCGGCTGCTGTCGCCGCTGCTCGACTACGACCGGCGGCACCAGTCCGAGCTGGTGCGCACGCTCGGGATCTTCCTCGACTGCGCCGGCTCGTGGAACGCCTGCGCGGAGCGGCTCCACGTCCACGTGAACACGGTCCGTTACCGGATCCGCAGGATCGAGGAGCTGACCGGGAGGAATCTGGCGACGATGGCCGACCGGGTCGACTTCTTCCTGGCGCTCAGGGACACGGGCCGGCCTCGCTAGCCCCCCGCGCCTCGTCCACGGCCGCCTTCTCCTCCCTCAGCCGCCGCTCCCAGCGGGCGTGGCCGAGCCCGCCGCCGCCGGCCAGGGCCTCGTCGACGTAGGACAGGGCCCGGCCGGGATCCTTGAGCATCCGGTACGCCCGCGACAGCCCGATCAGGCAACGTACCTTCCCGATCCGGTAACCGCTCGCCTCGAAGAGCTCGCGGGTCCTGAGAAGGTGCGGCAGGGCCTGCTCCGGGTCGTCCAGGCCGAGGTAGGTCTCGCCGAGCGCGAGCCGGCTGTTCGCCTCATGGGTGGCGTCGCCCGCCTCCTCGGACTCGGCCAGCGCCTCGTGCAGCGCCTCACGCGCCATTTCCGGACGTCCCATGCCGAGGTGGGAGTGCCCGATCATCAGCAGCGCGTACCGGATCCCCACCTTCGCGCCGATGCTCTTGGCCAGGGCGAGCTGGCGCTCCGCCCAGGGCAGCATCTCCTCGTAGCGTTCGCCCGAGTTGTAGGCGTTGGCCACGTTGCCCAGCGCGCGCATCTCGCCGAAGGCGTCGCCGATCCGCCGGGCGAGCTCCAGCGAGGACAGCTGGTGGGCGACGGCCTCGTCCGTGTGCCCCGTCATGCGCAGGGCGTTGGCGATGTGGCCGTGCGCGACCAGGGCGCCGGCCTCGTCACCGAGGCGTTCGCTCACCCGCAACGCCAGCGTGTTCAGCTCCTTCATCTCCGCCATGTGGTAGGCCCGCTCCTGGGGCCAGATGAGGCCGAACGTGAGGTTGACGCCGAGCCGGGCGATCGCGTCGTCGGGGGAGTTCATGGCCTGCACGGCCGCGGCCGACAGGACGGCCTCCTCCTCGCGCAGCCACGCCTTCGCCTCCTGCGCGGTGCGGACCTCGTGCGGGACCGCGTCGAGCGGGGCCGCCGGCTGCGTCCGGTGCGGGTCGCTGACGTGGCTGGCCAGGCGCGTGGAGGCGGCGTAGTACGACAGCGCGCGGATCAGCGGCCCGCGCCGGTCGGCGGGACGCAGCTCGCCGGCGAAGAGGCGGACGAGGTCGTGCAGCTGGTAGCGGCCGGGGGCGGCGCGATCGAGCAGGTGGGCGTCCACCAGCCGCTCCAGGGCCGCTTCCGCCTCGCCGGACGTGACGTCGGCCAGCGCCCCCGCGACCTCCGCGGTCATCTCGGGCACGTGCAGGAGCCCCAGCAGCGACAGCATGCGCGCGGCCAGCCGGTTCACGGGGCGCGAGCCGCGTTCGAGCGCGGTGTGGCTGGCGGCCAGGCTGGAGCGGACCGCCAGGTCGCCCGCCGCGAGCTCGTGCAGCCGGGTGCGCTCGTCGCTCAGCCGGGAGGCCAGCGCGGAGACGCTCCAGTCGGGGCGACCGGCCAGGCGCGCCCCGGCGATGCGCAAGGCCAGCGGGAGACCGTCACACAGGCGGACGAGCCTGGCCGTCTCGCCCGCGTCGGCCGAGATCCGGCTCGCGCCGGCCAGGTTGGCCAGCATCGTGGCCGACTCCGCCGGCGACATCCTGGCGAGCTCCAGCTGGACGGCGTCCTCGCCCCAGCTCATGGTCTCCCGGCTGGTCACGAGCAGCGTGTTGCCGAGCGAGGCCGACAGCAGCGGCCGGATCTGCGCGAGGTCGGCGGCGTCGTCCAGCACGACCAGCACCCGCCGGTCGTGCAGGCGGCTGCGCCACGCGGCCGCCGCCTCGTCCAGGTCGGCGGGCACGACGGTGGGCGGCACGCCGAGCGCGCGCAGGAACCGCCCGAGCAGGTCGAGCGGGGTGAGCGCGGGCAGCTCGGGCGTGGCGCCCCGGCAGTTGACGTAGAGCTGGCCATCGGGGAAGCGGTCCATGGCCAGGTGGGCGACGTGGGCGGCGAGCGCCGACTTGCCGACGCCCGGCGGCCCGGTGATGATCAGCAAGGGGCTCGGCGAGGCCGCGAGCCGCTCCTTCAGCCGCGCGATCTCCGCGGACCTGCCCACGAACTCCGCCAGCGGCCTGGGTAACTGGTGCGGCGTCTCTTGAGGTGCCGGCGCGCTCGGGGCGGGTGCCGCATCGGCCCGCAGCACCATCTCGTGGCACCGGCGCAACCCCTCGCCGGGCGACAGGCCGAGCTCCTCGGCGAGCAGGACCCGGCCTTCCTCGTAGACCGTCAGCGCCTCGGCCGGGCTGCCTGAGCGGAACAGGGCCGTCATGAGCAGCTCGCGGACCCGCTCGCGCAGCGGGTTGCGGCGGGTGAGGTGGCGCAGCTCCTCGACGATGTCCCGGTGGCGGCCCAGGCGCAGCAGGCTCTCCGCGCGCAGCTCCAGGGCGGCGAGCCGGAGCTGCTCCAGGCGGTCGCGCTCCGTCTCCGCGAACGGGCCGGACAGCCCGCTCAGCGCGGTGCCGCGCCACATCGCCAGGGCCTCGTCGAGCAGGCGCACGGCCTGGGGGTCGTCACCGGCGCGCCGGACCCGCCTGGCCTCCTCGACCCTCTCGGCGAACAGCAGCGCGTCCACCTGGGCGGGCTCCACCCGTAAGACGTAGCCGGCCGGGGTCCCCGCCAGCACCCGCGACGGCTCGCGCCGCCCGCGACCGGGCTCGAAGGCGCGGCGCAGCCCGGCGATGTAGGTGTAGACGCTCTGCTCGGCATTGCGCGGGGCGTCCTCGCCCCAGATACCGGCGATCATGTGGCTCATGGGAATGGGCCGGGCCACCGCGGCGGCCAGGATCGCGAGGGTGGTCTGCTGCCTGGCGGGCCCGAGATCGACATGCTCTGCGGCCGTTCCGCGGTGGAGCTCCGCGGTCACCGCCCCCAGCAGGCGAATGAAGATCCCCTCGCCCACACGACCTCCTTGACTCGCCCTCGAACCGCGTCAACAGGGCAGCGTAATCAAGATCGTCGTTCCGTGAAGGCTTGCGGGACCGCTGTAGATCGAATGTAGACGTGGCCGATAAATTGCATAACAATCCGTGCCCGCCGGACAGCAGGTTACGTGACCTGACTGATCGGCGACTCAGGCAAGGTCGCCCGGACGGCAGATGGCGGGGCCAAGAGGCCCCTCACCGGCCGGGCCACGGTACGACAGGGCACGGAGTGCGGTTGCGTGCCCGGTGCCGCCTTGCCTCGCCTAACGATTGCTGCTCAGCAGCAGTACACGTCCGATTGTCCAGAGGACAGGGAAGACGTTGCGGCACTTGTGGCCGTAGCATTACCTCCAACGGTTACCGCGGCAGTGATCACGGCAACCAGGACGGACAGGACAATGCGCATGCGCACGGGGGTTCTCCCTAGCCTATGTGAGTTGCTTGGACTTCATCTTCTCAGGGAGCGGCTGCTGTGACCACATCTGACCTAGTCGGTCTCCGCATCAAGACGGTTCGGCGGCAACGCGGCTTGTCACAGGCCCAGCTGGCGCACCCGGAACTGTCCGACAGCTACGTCTCGTTGATCGAGAGCGGAAAGCGTACCCCCACCCCTGCGGTCTTGGAGCTGCTGGCCCAGAAGCTGGACTGCTCGCTGTCCTACCTGATCAACGGCGTCACCGCCGAACAGATGGAGGACATCGAGCTCGCCCTCGGCTACGCGCGGCTGGCGCTCGAGAACGGCGAAGTCGCCGAGGCCCGGACGCGCTTCGAGGAACTGCTGGGCAACAGCAACCTGACAGGTCTTACCTCACTTCGTCAAGAAGCCGAATTCGGTCTGGCCCTCGCCACCGAGGCCGGGGGCGATCTCGACCGGGCGATCTCGATCATGCTCAAGCTCCGTGAGGAGGAGCTCCCCGCCGAGCAGAACATCGAGGTGGCCATCGCGCTGTGCCGCGCCTACCGGGAGCGCGAGCGGCTGAGCGAGGCCGTCGAGGTGGGCGAGCAGATCCTCAGCGGAAAGTCCCGGCAGGGCTGGACCGACCTGCTGGTCGAGCTGGGCGCCACGCTGCTGGCGGCCTATCTGGAACGCGGCGACATGCTGCGCGCCAGGCAGTTCGCGGCCGAGCTGCTCAACGCGGCCGACGCGCTGGGCACGCCGCGCTCCATCGTCGCGGCCAACTGGAACGCCTCCATCGTCGCCCGCGCCACCGGGCACAACAGCGAGGCGGTGGCCTTCGCCGAGCGGGCCCTGGCCGTGCAGGTGGAGCACGGGCAGCCGCGCAACACCGCGAGGATGCGGCTGCAGTTCGCGCGGACGCGGCTCAGGACCGGCGCGCAGGACGCCGCGGCCGTCCGCGACGGGCTGCGCACGGTGGTCGCGGAGTTCGAGCAGACCTCGACCAGCACGATCGACCAGGCCATGCTCTACATGGAGCTGGCCAGCGCCGAATACATGACCGGAGACCTCGACCAGGCCGCCGAGCACGCCGTGATCAGCAGAAACCTGCTCCCCGAGTTCGGCCACGTGCTGGGCGCGGAGGCCAACCTGCTGCTCGGCAGGGTCTGCGGCGCGGTCGGCCGGGTCGACGAGGGGCGCCGGCACGCCGCCGCCGTCAAGGGCTGGCTCACGCCGCTGCCCGACTCCCGCCGCTCGGCCCGCACCTGGTACGCCGCCGCCGAGACCATGGAGTTGCTGGGCGAGACGGACGAGGCGGTGGAGGCGTACCAGCGGGCGCTGGCCTGCGCGGGGCTATAGCGAGGTCCGGACCGGGCGGTGGCGTCGGTAGCCTTGGGGGTGCCATGAAGAGATCCCCGCTTGCGGCCCTCGCCGCGACTGCCGCCGCCCTGCTCGTGCTCGTGTTCGGCATGGCGGCTCCCGCGCTGGCGCACGACGCGCTCAAGAGCAGCTCCCCGGCCAAGGACGCCGAGGTCAAGAGCCTCGACGAGGTGCGGCTGGAGTTCACCGCGGGCGTGCGCCTGCCGTTCGTCATCGTACGCGGCCCCGGCGGCGCCGAGCTGCAGAGCGGCCAGCCCGAGGCCGACGGCAAGGTGGTGACCCAGGCGGTCAAGGAGCCGCTGCCCGACGGGAAATACACGATCGCCTACCGCGTCGTGTCGTCCGACGGGCATCCGATCGAGGGCGAGATCCCGTTCAAGGTGAAGGGGGCGGAGACACCGTCCCCCAGCCCGAGCACCGCGAGCCCCAGCGACTCCGCCGTCGCGGCACCGGCGAGCTCCGCCCCCGCGACGCAGGCCGCGCCACAGCCCGCACAGACGTCGCCCGCCACCGATCAGGCCTCGGCCGGCCAGCCGGTGGGCTTCCCCGTCTGGCTCGTCATCGTGATCGGCGCGCTCGTCGGCATCGGCATCGGTTTCCTGCTCAGCGCGCGGAAGAAGAAGCCATGAGCAAGGCGGCGCGGCTCGCGCTCGGCGGGGCGGCCGCCGCGGTCGTCGCCCTGGTCATCGGCATGATCGCCGGCGGCAGGGCGTTCCCCAGGATCATCCCGGGCCTGCCCGACTCCGGCGCGGTCGTCCGGTGGGGGCTGCCGCTGTCCAAGCTGCTCATGGACGTGGCGGGCGTGACCACCGTGGGCCTGCTGCTCATGGCCGCCGCGCTGCTGCCCAACGACAAGGGCGTGCTCGGCAGGACCGCCGGCCAATACGTCAAGGCCGGCTCGTGGGCGGCCCTCGCCTGGGCCGGCTCGGCCTTCGTGGCCATCGTGTTCAGCACCGCCGAGTCCATCGGCAGGACCGTTCCCCAGATCCTCGACCGCACCTTCCTCACCAGCTACGCCACCCAGACCACGCAGGGCGTGGCGCTCACGCTCGTGGTGCTGTTCGGGGTGGCGATCGCGCTGTTCTCCCGCGGCGCCATCACCGCGGGGGCCGCGGCGGGCCTGCTGGTCTTCGCGCTGGTGACGCTGCTGCCCGCGCCGCTCACCGGCCACACCTCCTCCTCGCCCAACCACGACCTCGCCACGTCGGCGGTCTCGCTCCACCTGCTCGCCCTCGCCCTGTGGGTGGGCGGGCTCGCCGTGCTGGCCATTCACGCGGTCCGCAAGCAGCCGCAGCTCGAGGTGGCCGCGCGCCGGTTCTCCGACATGGCCGTGTGGTGCTACGCCGGGGTGGGGCTGTCCGGCGTGTTCAGCCTGATCGCGCGGCTGGGCGCGGTGTCCGACCTGTGGACCACCCAGTACGGCCTGCTCGCCGTGGTCAAGATCGTGGCGTTCGTGCTGCTCGGCTACGTCGGCTACTGGCACCGCCAGCGCACGCTGGCCGACCTCGACATGGGCAGGCCGCGCGCGTTCACCCGGCTGGCCGGCGGCGAGATGCTGCTCATGCTGGCCACCATCGGGGTGGCCGTGGCGCTGTCGCGCACGCCGCCGCCCGACTTCAGCGTCCCCGCCGACCGGGCCTTCGAGCTGCTCGGCTTCCCCCTTCCCGCCGAGATCACGCTCGGCAACGTGTTCACCATGTGGTGGTTCGACCTGTTCTTCGCCACGGTCGCCGCCGCGCTGGCCGGGCTCTACGGGTTCGGCGTGTGGCGGCTGCGCAGGCGCGGCGACAAGTGGTCGTGGGGGCGCACGGCCTCCTGGTACGTCGGGGTCGCGCTGCTGGTGTTCGCCACGCAGAGCGGGCTGGCCCGCTACGCCAAGGTCATGTTCGACGTCCACATGATCGAGCACATGACGCTCTCCATGGTCGTGCCGATCTTCCTCGTCATGGGCGGGCCCGTCACGCTGGCCCTGCGCGCGCTGAAGCCCGCCACCCGGCGGGGCGACAGGGGGCCGCGGGAGTGGATCACGACGATCCTGCACAGCCGCTTCACCAAGGTCGTCACGCATCCCGCCATCGCCACGGCCATCTTCATCGCCTCGACGTACGCGCTGTACTTCACGCCGCTCTTCGAGTCGGCCATGGAGGAGCACCTCGGGCACATCTGGATGACCCTCCACTTCCTGCTCAGCGGGTGCCTGTTCTTCTGGGTGATCGTCGGGGTCGACCCCGCGCCCAACCGGCTCCCGTACGTCGGGCGGCTGCTCATGCTCTTCATCACCATGCCGTTCCACGCGTTCTTCGGGGTCGCGTTGATGATGATGGGCACGGTGATCGCCTCCGGCTGGTACGAGCAGCTGGGCCGCACCTGGGGCGCCACGCTGCTGCAGACGCAGCAGGACGGCGGGGCCATCGCCTGGGGCTTCGGCGAGATCCCGACGCTCATCGTGCTGCTGGCCATCGCCATCCAGTGGTATCAGGACGACGAACGGCAGGCGCGGCGCACCGACCGCAAGGCCGACCGCTCAGGCGGCTCAGGGGATTCGGAACTCGACTCCTACAACGCCTACCTCGCCCGTCTCAACCGCGCCGACAAAGGTGAATGACAAGGTTTCCGGCGAGTAGCCGTTCGGCCATGGCCTTCTATCTTCCCACTACAAGTCTCTGTACCGCCAGGTAGCCTGTCTCCCAGGGGAGACGGGCATAACCCCATGACCAGCGTGCGTAGGCCTTGAGGGGGGACGCGCACCGCCAGGTGAGGGCGCCGGAGTGGGGACCGGCGTGAGCCCGGTGTGCCCAGGAAGGCGAGAGCCATTGTCGGAAGAGACACGGATGCGCGGGGGGCAGAGCCTGGCCGAGGCTCTTGAGAGCTGTCTGGCCGAATGGTCCGAGCGCACGGGGATCGCCGTCGAGACCTGGGCGCTGCCGGCCACCGACGTGTCTTCGCGGGTCTCCAGGGCCGTCATGGCCACGATCGACGAGGCCCTGTCCAACGTCGAGCTGCACAGCCGGGCCCGGACCGTGTCCATCGCCGTGACGGTCTCCAAGAGCGGGCTGCGCATGACGGTCAGCGACAACGGCCAGGGCTTTCACGCCGCGGGGGCGGGGAGCGGGATCGCCAGGATGCGGGCCGCCTTCACCGAGCTCGGCGGGAGCCTGTCGGTCAACAGCGTGCTCGGCGAGGGCACGACCGTGACCGGGGTGGTGCCCCGACGCGGCTGACCGGGGGATCAGGAGAGGGTGAGGATCTCGCTGCCCGTGTCGGTGACCACGATCGTGTGCTCGAACTGGGCCGTGCGCTTGCGGTCCTTGGTCACGGCCGTCCACTTGTCCGGCCAGATGTCGTACTCGATGGTGCCCAGCGTCAGCATGGGCTCGATCGTGAACGTCATCCCCGGCACCAGCTCCACCCGCAGCGACGGGTCGTCGTAGTGGGGCACCATGAGCCCGGAGTGGAAGCTCGTGCCGATCCCGTGACCGGTGAAGTCGCGGACGACGCCGTAGCCGAAGCGCTTGGCGTACGCCTCGATGACCCGGCCCACCACGTTGAGCTGCCGCCCCGGCGCGACCGCCCTGATGGCCCTCATCATGGCCTCGCGCGTGCGCTCCACCAGCAGCCGCGACTCCTCGTCGACCTCGCCCACCAGGTAGGTGGCGTCGGTGTCGCCGTGGACGCCGCCGATGTAGGCGGTGATGTCGACGTTGACGATGTCGCCGTCCTGGAGCACGGTGTCGTCGGGGATGCCGTGGCAGATGACCTCGTTGATCGACGTGCACAGCGACTTGGGGTAGCCCTTGTAGCCGAGCGTGCTCGGGTAGGCGCCGTGGTCGATGAGGAACTCGTGGCCGACCCGGTCGAGCTCGTCGGTCGTGACACCCGGCCGGATGTGCTTGGCGACCTCGTCGAGCGCCTGGGCGGCGATCCGGCCGGCTACCCGCATGCGCTCGATGATCTCGGGGCTCTTCACGTCGGATTCGCCGGTCTTGGGGCGCTTCTTGCCGACGTACTCCGGCCGCTCGATGTGGGCGGGGACCTTTCGCATGGGCGAAACTCGCCCGGGCTGGAGCAGTGTCGTCATGAAACATGAGTCTACGGGGCAGAATTGACCCCGTGAGCGAAGGCCAGTGGTGGTTCTGTCTCAAGCACATGCGGGTCGAGCCCGAGAAGGGCTGCCCCAACAAGGACCGGATGGGTCCCTACACCTCCGAGCAGGAGGCGGCCGGGGCGCTGCAGCGCGCCGCCGACCGCAACAAGGCCTGGGACGAGGCGGAGAATGACGACGACTAGGGCACGACCGCGTACGCCCTGACCGGGAAGGTTCCCATGCCCGCGACCATCGGGGGCGCGGCGTGGAACCGGAAGCCGTTCTGGGGCAGCGCGTCCAGGCCCGTCAGGTGCTCCACCAGCGGGATGCCCGCCTTCAGCAGGATCGTGTGGGCGGGGCGCTCGCCATGCGGCGGGGTGTCGTCGATGTTGAGCGAGTCGATGCCCACCAGCGCCGCCCCCTGGTCGGCCAGCCACTGCGCCGATTCGGGCGCGAGGTAGGGGTGGTCGTGCAGGTAGGCGTCGGTGCCGAAGTGGCGGTCCCAGCCGGTGTGGATCAGCACGGCCCGTCCCCGTACGTCCAGGTCCTCGGCGATCACCACCTCGCGGCCCGCGCCGGCCCGCACCACGAGGCCGGGCAGGTCGGCCAGCTTGCTCACCGGCACCTGTGACAGGTCGGGCCCGTCGGGATAGCGGTGGTACGGGGTGTCGAGGTAGGTGCCGGTGTTGGCGGCGAGCGCGATCGTGGCGATGTGGAACTCCGTGCCCGGCGCGTAGACCTTGCGCGAGTCCTCCCGGCTCAGGTGCACCCCCAGCGTCGGGCCGGGAATGCCGGGATAAGTGATCATTCCGTCAACGATGCGGTGGCTGAGTTCGACGATCATGCGGACGCTCCTACCCGTGCGAGCTTGATCAGGGCGAGGACGCCGATGCCCGCCCAGATCAGGTTGAGGCCGGCCGACGGCCAGGCGGAGCTGTAGGCGCTGTTGGCCATGAGCCCGAGCGAGCCGGCGAGGTTCATGAGCTGGTACGCCGCGCCGTCGCCCGGCAACCGGGACTGCGTGACCAGGATGTACCCGGCCAGCAGCAGGGCGGCGCCGATCCAGCCGACGGCGGCGAAGAGGAGGTCCATGGCCGTCATTGTCTGGAGTGATCGTCGTAAAGCGCAAATAAAGAATGCTAAAGGTGCGCGTAAGCTGACCTGCATGGACATCGATCCACGGCGGTTGCGTATCCTGCACGAGGTCGCCCGCCGCGGCGGCGTCATGCGGGCCGCCGAAGCGCTCTATCTGACCCCCTCGGCCGTCTCCCAGCAGCTCGCCCAGCTCGAACGCGAGGTCGGGCTGGCCCTCATCGACCGTTCCCAGCGCAGCGTCTCCCTCACCCCGGCCGGGCGCGTGCTCGCCGGTTACGCCGAGCGGGTGGAGGAGGAACTGCTGGAGGCCAGGCGCGAGCTCACCCGGTTCACCGAGCGCCTGGCCGGGCCGGTGCGCATCGCCGCCTTCCCCACGGTCATCACGCACGTGCTGGTGCCCGCCATGCGCGACCTGGCCGCACGCCACCCCAAGATCACCCCGGTCATCCACGAGGTCTTCGGCCCGCCCGCGCTGCAGGAGTTGCGCATGGGCGCGGTGGACGTGCTCATCACCGAGCAGGACATGGGCCTGCCCGGGCTGTCGCAGCCGTCGCTGAGCGCACGGCTGCTCTACGTGGACGAATACCGCATCGTGCTGCCGCCCGACCAGCCGGACCCGGGGTCGGTCCCCGAGCTGCTGCGGCTGCCCTGGGTGGCCAGCGAGCCGAACCAGGCGTGCGGGCAGGCGCTGGAGCGGCTGGCGGGGCTGCACGGGTTCGAGCCGCGCAAGGTGCACGTCATCACCGAGTTCGGGCCCACGCTGTCGCTGGTGGCCGCCGGGCACGGGGTGGCGATCGTGCCCGCGCTGGCGCTGCTGGACGTGCCGGAGGGCGAGGTACGGGTGAGCGAGGTGCGTGACGTGGGCGCGCGCCGGCTGGACGCGGTCACGCGGGTGAGCCGTACCCGGTCGGGGGAGCCCGACCCCGTGCAGGCCGTGGTGATCGGCGCGATCGAGGAGGCCACGGCGGCGCTGGAGACGTCCCTGAGCGGACGCCTGCACAGCGCCCCCAGCGCCCCCAGTGCCGTCGGTGCCGCCGACGCCTCCGAGCCGGAGCGGTCGCGTCCCTAGCCTGGGTGGCCGCGACCGTGGCCGGCAGGCGTCCCTAGTCGGTCTGTTGGGGGCCGCTGACCTTGTCCAGCAGGCGGGCCAGGCGCTCGCGCAGGCCGGGGCGGCGTTCGGGCTCTCCGGCCGCCGTGCTCACCAGGTGCTGCGCCCCGTCGAAGGTCACCAGCCCGTCCCGCGGCACCTCGATGCAGTCGTGCGCCAGCCCGGCCAGCTCCCGGTCGCCCCCCTCGATGGCCAGGATGGTCGCCCCCGTGCGCCGGGCGTCGTCCACTCGTTCGAGCAGCGGCACCGGCGCCTCCCGCTCGGCCAGCACGAACAGCGTCTCGCCCCGGGCCGCGCGCTCCAGGCGTTCGATGCCGACGCGCAGGTGGGCGGGCGCGTCGGCGGGCGGCGCCCAGCGCACCAGCGTGGGCGTGAGCTGCGCCATTCCGGAGAACCTGGCCTCGTCGGCGAGGTGCGCGGTCAGGTGCCAGGGCTCCTCGTCGGGGGTCCCCACCAGCAGCAGGCCGCCGGGCGAGCGGGTGGCCCGCAGGGCGACGCCCAGCTCGCGGGCGCGTTCGAGCCACCCGGTCTCGGCCAGGAGCTCACGCAGCAGTGCCACCGATCCTGAGTCCATTTCCCCATGGTGCCTGACGTCGCACGCGCGGGGTGGCTGATTCGGGAGTGATGTGTTGACACGAGGTGCGTTTCCCCGTCATTTCGGGCCTTGACAGGAGGTTACTCCCGGGTAACGATCGGCTCGCGGCGCCGCCGTCCCAAGTATGTGGTCCTCACGGAGAGGGGCGGTACATGTCCTTACGTGTCCGCGTCAGCATGTCCATGGTCCTGTTATTGATCATGTCCCTCATCACGACCCCGGCCCGCGCGGCGGCTCCGGGAGACGTGGTCTCCGCCCAGCCCACCACCGTCTACCTCCTGCCGGGCAAGCTCCTGGAGGTTCCGGTCAACGCTTGGCACCTCCTCTACAACTCCACGTCCGCCACCGGCTCGCTCAACACCGTGTCGGGGACGCTGCTCGTGCCCAAGAGCGGCTACCCGCTCGGCGCGCGCCCCATCGTCGGGTACGCCGTCGGCACCCACGGGCTGGGCGACCAGTGCGCCCCCTCGCTCAGCATGAGCCAGGGCCGGGAGGCGGAGCTCGCGCTGGTGAGCCTGTTCCTGCTCAAGGGGTACGCGGTGGCCATGACGGACTACGAGGGGCTCGGCACGCCCGGGCCGCACACGTACATGGCCGGGATCTCGCAGGGGCACGCCGTGCTCGACTCGATCAGGGCGGCCACCCGCGTGTCCGGGGCCGGGCTGTCGAACCGGGCGCCCGTCGCCGTCATGGGCTACTCCCAGGGCGGGGCGTCGGCCGGGTGGGCGGCGCAGCTGCAGCCCTCGTACGCGCCCGAGCTGCGGCTGAAGGGCGTCGCGGCCGGAGGCGTGCCCGCCGACCTGCACGCGGTCGCGGACCATCTGGACGGCGGGTCCGACTTCGGGCTGGCGGCGGCGGCCGGGGTCGGGCTGGACGCGGCCTACCCCGAGCTGAACCTTCAGGCGGACCTCAACGACCGCGGCCGCGCACTGCTCGCCGACGCGGCCGACGACTGCGTGGGCGACCTCGGCAAGCTGTCCGGGCTGAGCTTCTCCGACCTGAGCCCGATCGACCTGCTCAACCAGCCGAAGTGGCTGGCCCGGCTCGGAGAGAACCGCCTGGGCGCCACGGCTCCGCGGGTGCCGATGTTCCTGTATCACGCGCGGGGGGACCAGATCATCCCGCTGTCCGTGGGCTCGACGTTGCGATCCGAGTACTGCCGGGCCGGGGTGAACGTCCGGTGGACCGCGCTGCCCGCGCCGGACCACGTCACGGGAGCCGTCGAAGGAGGGCCGCTGGCCATCGAGTGGCTGGCCCTGCGGATCCTCGGGCTGCCCGCGATCGGCAACTGCTAGCCCGTACGCCGGCCGGGCCCGCACGACCGGGCCCGGCCCACCCGGTGGCGGGTACCGGGCGGCCGAGCTGGCATGATCGGGCGTATGACAGATGTGAGCGGGCTTTCCATCGGCATCCTCGGCGGTACCGGTGACCAGGGGAAAGGGCTGGCGCGGCGGTTCGCGCTGGCGGGGCACCGCGTGCTGATCGGGTCGCGTAGCGAACAGCGCGCCCAGGACGCGGCCGGTGACATCGGGGCGGGTGCGAGCGGGGGCGCGAACGCCGCCGTCGCCGCCGAGGCCGACATCGTGATCGTGGCGGTGCCGTACGAGGGGCACAAGGCGCTGCTGGAGTCCCTGCGGGCCGAGCTGGCCGGGAAGATCGTCGTCGACTGCGTGAACCCGCTCGGGTTCGACAAGCAGGGCGCCTACGCGCTGCCGGTGGAGGAGGGCAGCGCGGCGCAGCAGGCGGCGGCGGTGCTGACCGAGAGCCGGGTGGTGGCCGCCTTCCACCACGTGTCGGCGGTCCTGCTGATGGACCCGGCCGTGGAGAAGGTGGACCTCGACGTGCTGGTGCTCGGCGACGACCGCGAGGCCACCGACACGGTGCAGGCGCTGGCCGAGGTCATCCCGGGCGTGCGCGGCGTGTATGGAGGGCGGCTGCGCAACTCCCACCAGATCGAGGCGCTCACCGCCAACATCATCTCCGTGAACCGCCGCTACAAGGCCCACGCCGGGCTGCGCATCACGGACATCTGACCCGCCCGTCGCAGGGACCTCAGCCCTGGTCGGTGGGACGGGTGTGTCACAGCCAGCCCGCGTCCTCCGCGATGCGGATGGCGTCGATCTTGTTGCGGGCTCCCGTCTTCGTGATCGCCCCCGTCAGGTAGTTGCGCACGGTGCCGGGGGAGAGGTGGAGGCGGGAGGCGATCTCCTCGGCCGAGGCGCCCCGGGCGGCCTCCCTGAGCACGGTGGACTCGCGCGGCGTGAGCGGGCTCTCGCCGTACTGCATGGCCGAGGACACCAGCTCGGAGTCCAGCACGCGCAGCCCGGCGGCGGTGCGCCTGATCGCGTCCGCCAGCCGGTCGCCCGGGGCGTCCTTGACCAGGAACGCCTCGATGCCCACGGCCAGAGCCCGGCGTACGTGGCCCGGCTGCCCCATGGCCGTGAGCACCAGGACGCGGCACGACGGGAGGCGCTCCAGCAGCGTGGCGGCGGCGGTGATGCCGTCCACCACCGGCAGGTCGATGTCCACGACCGCGACGTCGGGCCGCACCCGCACGGCCTGGGGCACGATCTCGTCGCCCCGGGTCACCTCCGCGACCACCTCGATGTCCTGCTCCAGGCGGAGGAGGGCGGTGAGGGCGGCGCGGATCATGTGCATGTCCTCGGCCAGCAGCACCTTGATCACGCCACGACCTCCATCGTAAGGAGGAAGCCGCCGGCGCCGGTCCGGGCCGCGGTGCACGAGCCGCCCGCCTGGGCCGCGCGTTCCGCCAGCCCCGTGAGGCCCCCTCCGTCGGGGCCGGGCTCGGCGAGGACGCCGTCGTTGGCCACCTCCAGCCGGAGCGTGCCGCCGTTCACGGACGTGGTGATGGTGCAGGTCGTGGCGCGGCTGTGGCGCAGGACGTTGGTGACGGCCTCGCGTACGGCCCACGCCAGCGCCTCCTCCGAGCGGCCCGGCAGCGTCACGTCCACCAGATGCGCCTGCACGCCGACCCCCGACGACTCCAGCAGCGCCACCGCCCGGTTCACCTCGCCGGCCAGCGACAGGGCCCGGTAACCCCTGGCGACGTGGCGTACGTCCTGAGCCGCCTCCCTGGCCACCTGCACCAGCTCGCCCACCTCCGTCCGGGCGGCGGCCGGGTCGCGCTCCATGAGCCTGGAGGCCAGGTCTCCCTTGAGCGCGATCGCGGTCAGGCTGCGCCCGAGGCCGTCGTGCAGGTCGCGGGAGATGCGCAGCCGCTCCTTGAGCACGGCCGCGTCCGCCAGCTCGGCCCTGGCCTCCTCCAGGTCGGCCGCCACCCGCGTGAACCGCACCAGCGCGTACGTCATGGCGCCCGTCGTCGGCACGGTGACCACGTAGAAGAGGATGACGATGAACGGGACCCCGCCCCACCACAGCACGATGCCCTCGTACAGCATCATCAGCACCACCAGCGCGCCGCCCCAGCCCAGCGGCAGGAACACCAGCAGCGTCCCGGCCAGCATCGGCGCCGTCACCCCCGACATGCCGCCGGGCAGCAGGTCGGGCAGGTACGTGACGACAGCCTGGAGCACGATCGTGAGGGGGTAGGCGGGCGGGCGCTCGCCGCGCAGGCCGGCCCGCATGTTCAGGTAGTGCGTGGAGATCACGGCGAGCGTGGCGACCGCGGCCGCGATGCCGTAGCCGGGGCCGTAGTACACGAAGTAAGTGAGGGCGAGCAGCGAGTAGGCGGCCGACACGGCGGTGATGAGGCCGGTCGCGAGCCGTCTGGCCGAGGAGGAGACCACGGGGAGATTATCCTTACGATCGGCGCGGTTCCCAGCGGAACCACAGCCGGAGCGCGACGAGCCCGGCGACCGTCCAGGCGGCCAGGACCAGGGCGGGCACGGCCAGGTCGCCGGTCTTGACGGCGTTCACGACGGCGCTGGTGGGCAGCAGGTCCAGGGCCGGCCGCAGCCACGAGGGCAGCGGGATCGGGCCCATCGCCCCCGCGGAGACCCCCGCCACCAGGAAGACGGGCATGGTGAACGCGGCGGCCAGCTCGGCGCGCGGGATGGCGGCCGTGTACGCGGCGCCGAGCAGCGACAGCACCGCCGACCCCGCCACCGTGATCGCGGCGAACCCCAGCGGGTCCTCCGGGAACGGCACGCCGGCCACCACCCGCACGGCCACCGTGCTCAGCGCGATCATGGCAACGGTCTGCGTGGCCGTGCTGGCGATCTGGCCGAGCAGGATCTGCCCGTCCGTCAGCCGGCTCGCCCGCAGGCGCTTGAGCACGAGCTGGTCGCGGCGGGTGGCCAGGGCGACGGCGACGTTCATGAACGCGGTGATCGCCAGCAGCACCGAGATCGTGCTCTGGAAGATCGCGGCGGCGGCCGAGGGACCGACCACGTTCCTCATGAGCAGCGGCATCCCCACGGCCAGCCCGACCGGGGTCACCACGGAGGCGAACAGCATGGACCTGTCCCGCCAGAACAGGCGCGTGCCGAGGCGGTAGGTGGCGGTCAGGCTCATCGGGCGCTCTCCAGGAAGAGGTCTTCGAGGGTGGCGGCGCGGACCTCCAGGCCCGACAGGCGCAGGCCGCGCCCGGCCGCCCAGGTCAGCAGCGTCTGCGCGGCCACGTCGGGGTCGTCGGCGCGGCAGACGGCCGTCTCCCCCTCCATGGTGACCGGCAGCGGCAGATCGGCCGGGTCGACGTCCGCGGGCAGCCGGAACGCCACCCGCCCCGACCGGGCGGCCAGGGTCTCGGCCATG
The DNA here is from genome assembly GCF_040675285.1 of Nonomuraea sp. NPDC049625. NCBI lineage: Bacteria > Bacillati > Actinomycetota > Actinomycetes > Streptosporangiales > Streptosporangiaceae > Nonomuraea > Nonomuraea sp. NPDC049625. The sequence goes on from NZ_JBFAOQ010000002.1 coordinate 95,424, forward strand.
TCCCCGGACGCGACGATCTCGCCGGCGTCCAGGATGGCCATGGCCGTGGCCAGGCGCTGCGCCTCCTCCAGGTAGTGCGTGGTCAGCAGGATCGTGGTGCCCTGCCTGGCCAGGTCGCGGACGACGGTCCAGGTGTTCCTGCGGGCCTCGGGGTCCATGCCGGTGGTCGGCTCGTCGAGGAACAGCACGTCGGGGCGGCCCAGCAGGGCCAGCGCCAGGTCGAGCCGGCGCTTCTCGCCGCCGGACAGCTGGCGCACCTTGGTGCCCCGCCTGCCCGCCAGCCCGGCCAGCTCCAGCGCCTCGTCGCGGGGACGGGGCGCGGCGGTGAAGTCGCGCCAGGTGTCGACGGTCTGGGCCACCGTCAGGTCAGGGAAGAACCCGGCCTCCTGCAGCATGATCCCGGTGCGCTGCCTGACGGCCGCGCGGTCGGTGTACGGGTCGAGGTCGAGCACTCGAACGGTCCCGCCGTCGGCCCGCTGGAAGCCCGCCAGCACCTCGACCGTGGTGGTCTTGCCCGCGCCGTTCCTGCCGAGGAGCGCGAAGATCTGCCCCTGCGCAACCTCGAACGAGATGCCCTTCACCGCCTCGAACCCCTGGTGGCTCTTCCTGAGCCCGGTCACTTCGATCGCTGTCATGCGTACGAGTGTTTCCGGGGCGATCGCGCGGCGACAGTGAAGAATTCACGACTTACGCGAGAGCTTGAGCAGCGCGTCCGTGACGCCCTCGGGGTCGACGAGCTGGTGCAGGTGCTGGCCGGGCACGCGGACCACGGGCCAGCCCCGCCGCCCCGCCTCCTCGGCGACCTCCTCGTACGGCGGGCCGAACCACAGGCACGAGCACCTGACCTCGTCCCACCCGGCGGGCACGGGGATGGGCTGGGTGTAGTAGTCGAGCGGCAGCCGCGGCTGCTCCGCCGCCACCTTGATGCGCACGGCGGGGTCGGGCAGCATGGCCACCACATCCTCCTCGTCCCACCAGTCGGTCCAGCGCGGCAGCACGCCGTCGGGCCCGGCCAGGTCGTGCAGGAACGGCAGGAAGCTCTCCTCCGCGACCTTGATCAGCCCTTCGCGCGGCGGGATGTGCGCGTCGGCGAAGACGCACGCCACCACCCGCTCGCCAAGCCCCTCCTTGATCAGCGGCAGGAAGAAGCCGGCGTTGCTGTGCGCGGCCAGCACGACGGGCGTGTCAGGGGTGACCGCGCGCACCGCCTCGACCACCCGTGGCCAGTACGGCGCGCCGCCCGTCGCCACGCCGGTCAGGTCGGGCACCACGGCCGCGTGTCCTCGGCGTTCCAGCGACTCGGCCACGGGAGCCCAGGTCGAGGGCCCGACGGAAGGGCTGTGCACGAGTACGAAGGTCGTCTGCATAGGCCCACACTGTCAGACCACGAGGGTGTGCCGGGACACCGGGCGATCGGTGCCGTCGAAGAACGCCCAGGCCACGGCCAGGTTGTTCACCGCTCGCGAAAGCTCGTCCTCGGGGAACAGGAAGTGCAGGCGCATGCGGTCGGCGTGCCCGCCCAGCGGGTCGAACGATCTCCCCGGCGGCACCGCGACCCCGTGCCTGAGCGCCACCTGGGCGAAGGAGTCCACGTCGCCGTGCGGGATCCGTACCCAGATGGTCTGGCCGCCGAGCGCGGGCTCGAACTCCCACGACGGCAGCCGTTCGCGCAGTTCCGCGCACAGGTGGTCGTGGCGCCGGCGCAACGTGCGCACGCGCGCCGCCCGTACCTCCTCCAGGCGGCGCAGCAGCGCGACGGCGGCCAGCTGGCTGAAGACCTCGCCCCCGAGGTCGAGCACGGCCCGCAGCCTGGCCAGCCGCGACACCAGCGGAGCCGGCGCGCGGATCCACCCGACCCGCAGCCCGCCCCAGACGAGCTTGCTCAGCGAGCCGACGGTGATGAGGTGCTCCCCCCGCTCGAACGACGCCAGCGGCGGCGGCGTCTCGCCCGTGAAGCAGAGCTCGGCGCACACCTCGTCGTCGATCAGCGGCACGTCGTGCTCGGCGGCCAGCGCGGCCAGCCGCCGGCGGGCCGGGGTGTCCATGACCGCGCCGTCCGGGTTGCGGCTGGTGGGGACGAAATAGGCCAGTGCGGGGCGTTCGCGCAGGTCCTCCGCCGTCCCGGGCCGGACGACGGCGGCGGCGTGCCGGAACACCTCCAGCGCCCCCGGGTACGTCGGCGCCTCGGTCAGCACGGTGTCGCCGGGGGCCACCAGCAGCCCGGTGAGCAGGGTGAGCGCCTGCTGGGCGCCCGTCGTCACCATGATCTCCTCGGCCGTCGTCGGCACGCCGCGGCCGGTGTAGTAGGCGGCCAGCGCGGCACGCAGGGCCGGGTTGCCCGCGGGCTGGTAGCCCAGGTCGCGGGTGCCGGCCAGCCGCGCGCCCGCCTCCTCGTACGCCTCGAACATCGCCGCAGGCATGTCGTCCGGCGCGGCGCACGTCAGGAGCTGCACGCCGTCCGGCGGGTGCAGGATGTGGAGCAGGAGCGGATTGGTCGGCACGCCGTCGGCGGCGCGCGTCGCGGGCAGGTCGAGCGCGGCCACCCGGGTGCCGCTGCCCTGGCGGCGCACCACGCGGCCCTCCTGCTGCAGCAGGTCGTACGCGGCGACCACGGTGCCCCGGCCCACCGCGAGCCGCTTGGCCAGCACCCGGTCCGGCGGGAGCGCCCGGTCCGGCGGCAGCACGCCGTCGTCGATGAGCGCCCGCAGCCGGGCCGCGAGCAGCAGGTAGAGCGGGCCGCGGCCCGACGCCCAGCGGCCCAGGAGATCGACGAGGTCGCCGTCGGCGAGATTGGCCCCATTCATGGACCAATTCTGCCGGATTGGCTCTGATGCCGGACCGTTTCGCGGGCGATCCTTGACGCATGACCGATTCTCATCCCTCTGAGCTCCGCCCCGAGACGCGCACCGTTCACGTGCCACAGCCCGTCATCGAGGGCAGCCGGCCGATCACCGTGCCGATCTACCAGACCTCCGGATTCGTCTTCGACGATCCCGCCGTGATGGCCGACGCCATGGGGCGGGCCGACGGGCCGTTCGTGTACGGGCGCTACACCAACCCCACCGTCCGCTCCCTGGAGGAGGCCGTCTCCGGGCTGGAGGGCGGGGTGGGGGCCGTCGCCACGGGCTCGGGCATGGGCGCGATCAACACCGTCCTGCTCGGCCTGCTCAAGCCCGGCGACCACCTCATCGCGCAGAAGTCCCTGTACGGCGGGACCGCCGCCATGATCAACGACCTGGTGGGCAGGTTCGGGATCACGGTGACGTACGTGCCCGAGAACGACCCCGCCGCCCTGCGCGCCGCCGTCCGCCCGGAGACCCGGCTCGTCTACCTGGAGACGATCAGCAACCCGATGACGCTGGTCGCCGACCTGCCGGGGATGTGCGCGGCGGCCCGCGAGCTGGGGATCGTGTCCGTGGTGGACAACACGTTCGCCACGGCCCTGCTCTGCCGGCCCATCGAGCACGGGGCGGACATCGTCGTACACTCCACCACCAAGTACCTGTCCGGGCATACCGACGTGGTGGGCGGGCTCGCCGTCTTCGCCTCCACCGAGCTCTACGAGAAGGTCTGGCACTTCGCGATCGAACTGGGCGCCTCCGCCGACCCCTTCGCCGCCTGGCTGTCGCTGCGGGGGCTGCAGACCCTCGCCCTGCGCATGGAACGCCACTGCTCCAACGCCCGCCTCCTCGCCACCCGCCTGGCCTCCCACCCCGCCGTCACCGCCGTGCACTGGCCGGGCCTGGCCACGCATCCCTCCCACGAGCTGGCCGGGAAGCTGCTGTCCGACTTCGGCGGGGTGCTCTCGTTCGACCTCGCCGGCGGGCGGGCGGCGGGGGAGAGGTTCATGAGCTCCGTACGCCTCATGCTCCTCGCCCCGTCGCTGGGCGGTGTGGAGACGCTCGTCATGCATCCGGCGACGACGTCCCACCGCTCGCTCAGCGCCGGGGAGCTGGCCAGGCACGGGATCGGCGAGGGCACCGTACGCATCGCCGTGGGCATCGAGCACCCCGAGGACCTGTGGGCCGACGTGGCGCAGGCGCTGGCATAGTGGCCTGTGTGGATTACTCGGATGTGCTGGCGGCGGCCAGTCGTATCGATGGGCTCGTGCTGCGTACGCCGGTGCTGGAGGTCTCGCCCGGCGTCTTCTTCAAGCTGGAGCTGCTGCAGCATTCGGGGTCGTTCAAGGTCCGCGGGGCCTTCAACCGGATGCTGTCGGCGGGCGAGCTGCCGCCCAGCGGGGTGATCGCCGCCAGCGGCGGCAACCACGGGCTGGCCGTCGCCTACGCGGCGCGGGTCCTGGGGGTGCGGGCGGAGATCTTCGTGCCCGAGGTGACGAGCCCGGTGAAGGTCGCCGGGCTCGATGCGCTGGGGGCCCACATCACGCAGACCGGGGCCATCTACTCGGAGGCCGCCGAGGCCGCCGCCAAGCGGGCCGCGGAGACGGGGGCGTTGGCGGTGCACGCGTACGACCAGGCTGAGGTGGTGGCGGGGCAGGGGACCACGGGGCTGGAGATCGTCGAGCAGACGGGTGGCGTGGACACGGTGGTGGTCGCCGTCGGCGGGGGCGGCTTCGCCGCCGGCATCACCCTCGGCACCTCCGGCTCTGCTGTGACGTCCGGCTCTGGTGTGGCGCCCGGCTCCGCTCCGGCCCGTGGCTCTGCTGTGACGCCCGGCTCCGGGCCGCGGATCATCGCGGTCGAGCCCGAGCGGATCCCGACCCTCCACGAGGCGCTGCGCGCGGGACACCCGGTGCCCGTCGAGGTGAGCGGGGTGGCCGCCGACGCGCTGGGCGCCACCAAGATCGGCACCATCGCGTTCGAGGTCCTGTCCTCACCTCGGGTGGAGAGCGTGCTGGTGACCGACGAGGCGATCGTGGAGGCCCGGCGTACCCTCTGGGCCCGTCACCGGGTGGCGGCCGAGCCCGCGGGCGCGACGGCGTACGCCGCGCTGCTGTCGGGCGCGTACACGCCGGCTCCGGGGGAGCGGGTGGCCGTGGTGCTGTGCGGCTCCAACACCGACCCCGGCACCCTCACCCCCTGACCACCTCCCCCACCTCATGCCCAGCGTTGGGACGCGGCACTGCCCCGTGCCCAGCGCCGAAGGCGGCGTCGCCTGATCCCCGGCGACGAACGCGGCGCCGCCCTGTGCCCAGCGGACGGGCGCGGCGTCGTCTCACGCCGCGCCCGAGCCCTTCGACGCCGGGCCTGAGCCCCGTCGCCTGACGCGTGTGCCCCGCAGCGCGGATCTGGACCCACGGCCCAGAATCCGCGCGCTCGGAACAGCAGCCCAGTAGCGGTGGCGACCTCAGTGGTCATGCCGTCGCAGGCGGCCGTACCGCCGAGTAGGGGGCGTGTCGTCGGGCCGCCGTCAGTTGTACGTGTGCTCAGCAGCCGGGAAGGCGCCCGCAGTCACGTCGGCGGCGAAGGCGCGGACGGCGCGATCCATCTCGGTGGCCAGGTCCGCGTAGCGCTTGACGAACCGGGCGGGACGCGGCGTGAGCCCCATCAGGTCCTGCCACACCAGAACCTGCGCGTCCGTCCCGGCGCCCGCGCCGATGCCGATGGTGGGGATCGTCAGCGACGCCGTCACCCGCTCCGCCAGATCCGCCGGCACGCATTCGAGCACCACCGAGAACGCCCCCGCCCGTTCCAGGTCCTTGGCGTCCGCCATGAGCTCGTCGCCCGATTGGCCGCGCCCTTGAACGCGGTAGCCGCCCAGGACGTTCACCGACTGCGGGGTCAGCCCGAGGTGGGCCATGACCGGGACACCGGCCGAGACCAGCGCTTCCACCTGCGGGACGACCCGGCGGCCGCCCTCCAGCTTGACGGCGTGCGCCCCGGCCTCCTTCATGAAGCGCGCGGCCGACTCCAGCGCCTGCTGAGGTGAGGACTGGTACGACCCGAACGGCAGATCCGCGACCACCAGCGCCCGGGACGAGCCGCGCACCACGGCCGCCGTCAGGGGCAGGAGGTCGTCGACCGTGACGGGCAGCGTGGAGTCGTACCCGTAGACGACCATGGCCGCCGAGTCGCCCACCAGCAGAACGGGGATGCCCGCGTCGTCGAAGACCCTGGCCGTCATCGCGTCGTAGGCGGTGACCATGGGCCACCGCTCTCCGCGCTCCTTGGCGGCGGTGAGGTCGCGAACGGTGACCCGGCGCCCGGAGACGCCCCCGTACAGCGTGGTTGAAGAGGACATGTGTGAACCCTCCAGAAACGTCTCGAGGCGCCCCAGTGGCGTCCCCGGACTCTTCCGATGATGGCACGCGCTGTCACGTGCCGAAAAACCTGTGGCGAAACTGTCGGTGCCACTTGCGAGAATCAGCGCGGAGGTTGAAACGACATGGCTCTCGCCCCTTACCGACGACTGGTCAAGATTCCGGGCGTTCCCGCGTTGCTGCTGATGGGGCTGCTGGCGCGGGTTCCGTCCACAGCCATGGGGATGACGCTCACCCTGCACGTGGCCATGGCGCTCGACCTGGGCTACGGCAAGGCGGGGCTGGTCACCATGGCCAACACCATCGGCATGGCGATCGGCTCGCCGTTGTCGGGGAGGTTCGTCGACAAGCACGGGTTACGTCCTGTGGTCATGGTCACGACCGTGGCGCAGGCGGTGTTCTGGGCGTGTGCGTGGGCACTGCCGTTCCCGGCCCTGATCGGGACGGCGGCGGTGGCGGGGCTGCTGGCGTTGCCGGTGTTCAGCGTGACCAGGCAGTGCCTGGCCGCCATGGTGCCGGTCTCCCAGCGGCGCAGCGCGTTCGCGCTCGACTCCATGCTGGTCGAGCTGGCGTACATGGCCGGTCCCGCTCTCGCGGTGGCCGGGCTGACGACGCTGGACAGCAGGGTGACGATGACGATCATCGGAGTCGCCACGGCGGCGGCGGGCCTGGGCATGTTCATGCTCAATCCGCCCACCCGATCGCCCGACGAGCTCGAGGCGCAGTCGATCAAGGTGTCCAGGCGGCAGTGGCTGACGCCCGGGTTCGTGGCGTTGCTCGGGACGGCGGCGGCGGCCACGTTCGTGCTCACGGCCACGGAGCTGTCCCTGATCGCGACCATGAACAACGCCGGCCAGACCCAGTGGGTCGGCCTCGCCGTCGCCATCTGGTGCGTTTACTCCCTGATCGGCGGCTTCGTGTACGGCGGGCTGTCACGTGGCTTCTCACCCTTGGTGCTCATCGCCTCCATGGGCCTGCTCACGATCCCGGTCAGCCTGGTGAGCAGCTGGCAATGGCTGGTCGTGATGCTCCTCCCGGCAGGCCTCCTCTGCGCGCCGGCACTGTCGGCCACGGTCGACGTGCTCTCCCGGTGGGTGCCCGCCGCGGCGCGAGGCGAGGCGATGGGCTTCCACGGCACGGCCCTGCTGATCGGCGGAGCGAGCTCGGCCCCCATCGCGGGCGCCGTGATCGACGCAAGCGGGCCGACGTGGGCGTTCGTGCTCGCGGGCCTGGTGGGAGTGGCCATGGTGCTCGCCGCCGCCCCCTTCTGGCCCCGCCGCCCCGCCGACCCCCTCCCAACCTCCACCCAGACCCCGTCGGCCTCGCCGCCTTCGACCCTCGCCGAGCCCACTCCAGCACCAGCCGAGGCCCCTTGAGCCGGTGACCAGCAGGGCCCCGGCGATCGGCGGCTTCTAAAGCCGACGGCCGGTGGTCCTCCGACCGGGGCGTGGCGGCGCGGGGGACGGATGATCGTCGGCGGCTCGCGCGGCGGCCTGAGAACACGACGGCCAGTTGCTTCACGCGCCCGCTGGCACCGAGTCGGGTACGCCATCGCGTCGGACGACAGCAGCCCGGGGCCGCGCGGTGGTGTGGGGGATGGGTGCGTGGTGATGCGGCCGTAGTGCTCCGGCGGTCACAGCCGGCGCCCGCGGGCGCCGGCTGTCGCCGCAGCCGAGGGCTTGGGCGCGCTTCCTTGCCGGCGGCAGGAGCGAGGACAGCCGGAGATGGCCGGAGAGAGCGGGAGACAGCTGGGCGGGGATGATCCCGAAGCGGCGGCCGACCGCGGTCAGCACCTCGGCTCGCGAGCGTTGGCGAGAGTTAACCCAGGGTTTACGAAACGGGACCGTTGCGTATCGGAATAGCTTGCGATACGGTGTCGTTGCGAAACTCGTACGTATCGAAATTGGGGGGCTCTTCGTGAGAGACGTAGTAGTGGACCCGAACGCGGGCCATCCACGCCGATGGGGGATCCTCGGCGTGCTGGTGTTCAGCCTGCTGGCCGTCGTGCTGGACAACACCATCCTCAACGTGGCGATGAAGACCATCGCCGACAAGACGGTCGGCTTGGGGGCGACGCAGAGCGAGCTGGAATGGGCGATCAACTCCTACACGCTGGTGTTCGCCGGGTTGCTGTTCACGTTCGGGGTGATCGGCGACCGAACAGGGCGCAAGCGGATGTTGTTCATCGGCATGGCGCTGTTCGGCCTGGCCTCGCTCGCCAGCGCCTACTCGCAGGATCCGATGCAGTTGATCCTGGCGAGGGCGGCGATGGGCATTGGCGGGGCGGCGATCATGCCGGCCACCCTGGCGATCATCTCCAACGTCTTCCCGCCCGGTGAGCGGGGCAAGGCGATCGGCGTGTGGGCCGGTGGTGTGGGTCTCGCGGTGGCGATCGGGCCGATCACGGGTGGTCTGCTGATCCAGCACTTCTGGTGGGGCTCGGTCTTCCTGATCAACGTGCCGATCGTGATCATCGCCATGATCCTCATCGCGACCCTCGTACCGGAGTCGCGTGACCCGAAGCCGTCCAGGCTGGACCCGGTCGGTGTGCTGCTGTCGATCATCGGGTTGGTGGCCGTGGTGTACGGCATCATCCGCGGCGGCGGCCTCGGCACCGTCTTCAGCGCGGAGGTCCTGGTGCCGACGCTGTTCGGGCTGGTGGTGCTGGGTGCGTTCGTGTGGTGGGAGCGGCGCATCGACCACCCCATCTTCGACGTCCGCAACTTCGGCAACGTCCGCTTCAGCTCGGCCATCGGCATGATGGGCATCGTCTTCTTCGCGATGATGGGCGGGATGTTCTTCCTGACCTTCTACCTGCAGACCGTGCTGGGCTTCTCGCCGGTGCAGGCGGGGGCGCTGATGATCCCGTTCGCCGCCGCGCAGCTCATCTTCGCGCCGCTCAGCCAGCGGGTGAACGAGCGGTTCGGCGCCAAGCTGTCGGCCACCGTGAGCATGATCGTGGTGACGGCGGCCCTGGCCAGCTACGCGCTCATGGACCAGGACACGTCGATCGTGCTGATCGAGGTCATCTTCTTCGTCCAGGGCGCCGCGATGGCGAACATCATGCCGCCCGCGACCACCGCCATCATGGAGTCGCTGCCCAGGGAGAAGGCCGGCGTCGGCTCGGCCATGAGCAACACCGTCCGCCAGGTCGCCGGCGCGCTCGGCGTGGCCGTGCTCGGCTCGGTGCTGTCGTCCAACTACCGCGGCGAGATCACGCCCTCGCTGGCCGGCCTGCCCGCCGACGTCCAGCACACCGCGGGCGAGTCGATCGTGCAGACGATGGGCGTCGCCCAGGCGCTCGGCGAGAGGGGCCAGGCGCTGATCAAGCCCGCGTTCGCCGCGTTCGTCGACGGCATGCACGTGACGGCGCTGGTGTCGGCGGTGATCGCGCTGGTCGGCGTCGCGGTGGTGGCGAAGTGGATGCCGGGCAAGACGCGCCCGGTCTCGCAGGCGGAACAGAAAGAACCAGCTGTAGTGTGAGGCAGCGATGACGATCCAGGAATCAGGGACTGCCCGTCCGGCGGGGCGTCCGCGTAGCGAGAAGGCCGAGAAGGCGATCATCGAGGCCACCCTCGATCTGATCGGCGAGGGCATGGGCGTCTCCGATCTGTCCATCGAGGCCATCGCGTCGAGGGCGGGTGTCGGCAAGACGACGATCTATCGGCGCTGGTCCAACAAGGAGGACCTGGTCGTCGACGCCCTCGCCACGCTCAAGGCCCCGGTGCCGTCGCTCACCGGTACGTCGGTGCGTGACGACCTGATCTCCCTGCTCGACGCGATGCGCAGCGAGTCGGGTGTGGCCCGCAACCGCTGCGTGATGAAGATCGCCATGAGCGAGGCCGATCGGTATCCGCAGTTGATGGACCGGTTCATGAAGCGGGCCATCGAGCCCCGGAGGCAGGCGATGCGCGCGGTGATCGAGCGTGGCATCGCCAACGGCGAGCTCCGCGCCGACCTGGACGTCTCGATGGGCATGGCCGTTCTCACCGGCACCATGCTCTGGTTCACCAAGTGGGGTCCGGCCGGTGACCTCGACGTGGATCTCGCCGAACGCGTCGTGGACGTGGCGCTGGCGGGAATGGCCCCCTGACGGCAGGCGGCGGCCACCTGCGCATGTCCCGGGCCTGTGCCGTGTCCTTCGGATGATGGCGCGAGTGCCGTTTTCGGAGGCATGGGACCTCGGGGTGATGACTCCCGGCGGGGGCGTGTTAGCGCCGCCCCCGCCGGGCTTTGCCTTATGTGGGTTTGTGGCAACGGGGGTCCGTAGGTGATCGTTCTGGCCTAGGCAGAACGTGAGCATTGTTCTAATCTCGCGGCCATGCCCCCCATGCGAAAAATCGCGACAATCGTCGTGCTCACGTCAGGTCTGCTGTTATCCGGCGGCACCGCTTTCGCCCATGAGGAGCGTCCGGTGACGCTGCCTGATGGTACGGGGACGGTGCCGGTGCTGCGGCCCGGGGAGCCGGATCTGCTGGTGTGCAAGACGGATAAAGCCGACTTCGAGCGTCGAATCGCGAAATTTCCGGATGAGCTCAAAGCCCGCAACCTCGACCTTTTCGCGAAATGTCAGCAAAAAGGGGTTAGGCACCTCCAAGAAGCCGTCGACCAGGTCGACCGCCCCGGAATGACGATCGCCATTCTCCCCGGACTCTACCGCGAGGAACCCAGCCAGCCCGCCCCCACCGGCGCCTGCGCCCAGCTCCCCGCCCGATGGTCCACGTGGGGCTACCAGATCCTCTCCTTCGAGCAGCAGCGTCAGTGCCCCCACAACCAGAACCTCGTCGCCATCCTCGGCAAGAAGGACCTGCAGATCGAGGGCACCGGAGCCGATCCGCTCGACGTCGTGATCGACGCGGAGTACCGCAAGCTCAACGCCGTCCGCGCCGACCGTACCAATGGCATCTACTTCCGGAACTTCACCGCCCAGCGCACCACGTTCAACTCCCTGTACGTGCTCGAAACCGACGGTTTCGTCATCGACCGCGTCCTCACCCGCTGGAACGACGAGTACGGCTTCCTCACCTTCGCCAGCGACCACGGCCTGTACACCGACTGCGAGGCGTACGGGAACGGCGACGGCGGCCTCTACCCGGGCAGCGCCTCCAACCTGAACGACGGCCGCGGCCACGACGTCCCCAGGTACGCCATCGAGATCCGCCGCTGCAGGAGCCACGACAACGCGCTCGGCTACTCGGGCACCGCGGGCGACTCGATGTGGGTGCACGACAACGAGTTCTACGACAACATGGTCGGCGCCACGATGGACAGCCTCTGGCCCTCGCACCCCGGGCTGCCGCAGAACCACGCCAAGTTCGAGAACAACAAGATCTACGACAACAACCGCGACTACTACCGCTACACCCGCGACGGCACCTGCGCCAAACCCCCGGCCGAACGCGGCTACGAGCGGGGCGTGGTGTGCTCGCAGGTGGGCGTGCCCGCGGGGACGGGCATCCTGGTCGCGGGCGGCAACTACAACGTCTTCAGGAACAACCGCGTCTGGGGCCATCGGCGGGCGGCCTTCCACCTGTTCGGGGTGCCCGCGTTCATCAGGGGCGAGAACGACCTGGCCAAGCAGGCCGACACCTCCGACTACAACCGCTACGAGGGCAACGTGTTCGGCGTGAGCCCGACGGGCGAGCGGCGGCCCAACGGGCTGGACGTGTGGTGGGACGGTCAGGGCACCGGCAACTGCTGGCAGGGGGACACGGGCGCGTCGTCGCCCGCCGTCCTGCCGGTCTGCGCCGCCACGGCGCCCGCGCTGTCTGGCGGCGCGAACCGCCTGCTGGCCGAGCCCGTGAAGCTGATCAAGCTGTACCTGTGCGCGGACTTCAGCGCCTCGCAGGCCCGCCTGCCGACCGGCTGCGACTGGTTCGGCGCCTCGGGGCTCGGCAAGGTGGAGACGCAGCTCGCCCTCGGCGGCTCGGCGGTGCTCGGGCTACTGCTGGGGCTGTTCTGGTGGCGTTCGCGGCGCGGCGCGCGGCGGCACGGCGGCGACGGCCGGTCGGGGAACGGCGTGGCGCCCGCGGTGACGGCGATCGTCCGGCGCCGGCATCGGCTGGTCGTGGCCGGGAGCGTCGCCGGGGCCGCCGGGCTCGTGCTCGACGTGGTGGCGGCGGCCGTGGACAGCACGTCGCAGGCCGGGGCCGCGCTGCTGCTCATGGGGGCGTGGTGGCTCTGCCTGGGTGCGGCCCTGCGGGGCAGGCGGCCGGCGTTCGGCCTGCTCACGATCGTGGTGGGGCTGCTGGCCTGCGCCGACGCCTTCGACCGGCTGGTGTACCTGATCCCCGTCGTCCCGCTGGGGCCGGGGTGGATCCGAGGGCTGCTGACCGGGCTCTGGGTGCTCTGCGCGGTCGTGGTGCTGGCGCCGCGGCGCAGGGGCACCGCGCGGGAGACGCCCGCCGAGGCCGAGGTGAGCGCGTGAGCGGATCCGTCCGCATGGCCGGGTGCGTGCTGGCGGGCTGGCTCGTCACGGCGTGCGGGCCGCTGTCGGAGACCCACCACAATCCGGGCAACAGCCACGAGGTGGCCACGGCGGCGCCGAGCGGGCAGGCGTACGCCGTGATCACCGTCGCCCGCGGCCAGGTGAGCCCGCCGCCGGGCTGGCTGGAGGTGGCCAAGGGCCGGCAGGTCAGCATCACGGTGACCAGCGACGTGGCCGACGAGCTGCACGTTCACGGCTACGACATCGAGGCCGAGCTGCGGCCGGGGGTGCCCGTGACCGTGCGCTTCACGGCCGGCCTGACCGGGGTGTTCGAGGTGGAGACCCACAGGAGCAAGCTGGTCCTCACGCAACTGGCGGTCCGGTGACGGCGGGGGTCCTCGCGCACGGGATCGGTACCCGCGGCGACCTGCCGATCCCGCTCTTCTACGCCTACGCGGGCGCTTTCGCGGCGCTCGTCGTCTCGTTCCTGGCGCTCGGGCTGCTCTGGGCCGACTCCCGTTTCCGCGGCGACCGGGCGGGCCTGGTGATCCCGTTGCGCCTGCCCGGCCGCCCGGCGCGCGTGCTGACCCTTGTCCTCGCCGTCTACACGATCGGCCGGCTCGTGGCGGGTCCCGCGGACGGGAACGCGGGGCCGTACCTGGTGTATGTGCTCTTCTGGGTGGGTCTGGTCCCGGCGTCGCTGCTGTTCGGCCCGGTGTGGCGGGCGCTGAGCCCGTTCCGGCTGCTGCCCGACCGGCCCCGGCGCCCGCTCCCGCGCGGGCTCGGCTACTGGCCCGCCGCCGCGGGACTGCTCGCGTTCACCTGGACGGAGCTGGTCGCCCCCGAGCCCGCGGCCCCGCTCACGCTGCTGACCTTCTGCGCCCTGTACGCGTCCACCCAGCTCGCGGGCACCCTGGTCTACGGCCACGCCTGGCTGGAACGCGGCGACCCGTTCGAGGTGTACTCGACCCTCATCGGCCACCTGTCACCCCTCGGCAGAAAGGCGAACGGCGACCGCGTCCTGCGCAGCCCCTTCGACGGCCTCGACGCCATCCAGCCCGCCCCCGGCCTGGTCGCCACCGTCTGCGTCCTGCTCGGCGGCACCGCGTACGACGGCTTCTCCGGCACCCCCGCCTGGGTGAACGCCCTCCAGTCAGGCCCGCTCGGCCGCACCGGGCTCGGCACGCTCGGCCTGCTGGCCGCCGTCGCGGGGGTGGCCCTCCTGTACGCCGCCTGCCTCAGCGCGGCCGGACTGATCGGCGGCACCAGAGGGCTGACCGCCCGCTTCGCCCACTCGCTGGTGCCGATCGCCACCGGTTATCTCATCGCCCACTACTTCTCCCTCCTGGTCATCGAGGGCCGGCACGGCCTCCTCCTGGCGCTCGGCGTGGCCTCCCAGCCCGACCCGAACGCCGTCGAACCCGCCACGATCGCCGTCGTCCAGGTGCTGGCCATCGTGGTCGGCCACGTGGTGGGGGTGGTGGCCGCCCACGACCGCTCCGTCCGCCTCCTGCCGCCCGGCCGCGCGGTCGCGGGCCAGATCCCGCTGTTCGTCCTCATGGTCTGCTACACGATCGGCGGCCTGGCGCTGCTGCTGTGAGCGGAACGGGCCCGACTTCCGGCGGAGATCCGGGGTCTCGGGGTTCAGCCTCTGGTCGGTCGTCCGCCGAAGGGCCCTCTTCTAGCGTCGAAGGCATGATCGAGGTACGGGAGCTCACCAAGCGGTACGGCGGCGTCACCGCCGTACGCGATCTGTCCTTCACGGTACGGCCCGGCCAGGTGACCGGGTTCCTCGGCCCCAACGGCGCGGGCAAGTCCACCACCATGCGCGTCATCCTGGGGCTGCACCGGCCCAGCGCCGGGGCCGCGACCGTCAACGGCCGGCCCTACGCCGCACACCCCGACCCGCTCCGGCAGGTCGGGGCGCTGATGGAGGTCACGCCGGCGCACGGGGGCCGCACGGCGTACCAGCACCTGCTGGCCCTGGCCCGCACGCATGGGATCGCGCCCGCCCGGGTCATGGAAGTGCTCGAGCCGGCGGGGCTGTCCTCGGTGGCGGGGCGGCGGGTGGGCGGGTTCTCGCTGGGCATGCGGCGGCGGCTCGGGGTCGCGGCGGCGCTGCTCGGGGACCCGTCGGTGGTGATCATGGACGAGCCGGTCAACGGGCTCGACCCCGACGGGGTGCTGTGGGTGCGCACCCTGCTGCGGTCGCTGGCCGACGAGGGGCGCACCGTGCTGGTGTCCAGCCACCTGATGAGCGAGATGGCGCTGACGGCGCGGCAACTCGTGATCATCGGCCGGGGGCGGCTGCTGGCGGAGATCTCCGTGGCCGACCTGATCGAGCGGGCTGGGACGGACGCGGTGCTGGTCCGCTGCCCGCGCGCCGCGGAGTTGCTGCAGATCGTGGTGCTGGCGTACGAGACGGGAATCGTCCGGCGCGGCTACGGCGGAGTGACCTGATCGGAGCACGCGTCTACGCCGTGACCGCGAGGAGCACCGCGGTGACGTTGTCGTGGCCTCCCGCGTCCAGCGCCCGCCCGACCAGCGCCCGCGCGTCCACTAGCAGCTCGCCTTGGGGACGCAGGGAGTCCAGGTCGGGCAGGTGCCGCCACAGGCCGTCGGTGCACAGCAGCAGGCGGCCCGGCCCCGGGGGACGGTAGCTGCGGATACGCGGGTCGGGGTCGCCGGCGTCGGCGCCCAGCCAGGCGGAGAGCGCTTCGTGCGCGCCCGTGTCGTCCTCGGTCAGCGCCATCCCGGCACCCTCGTCCGGCAGCCAGTACGCGCGGCTGTCGCCGATCCAGCAGGCCCAGATCCCGCCCTGGCCGGCGATGCCCGCGACGTACGTGCAGGCCGGCGCGGCGTGCGCCGACTCGGCCAGGGCGGCGACCGCCCGGCCCGCGCGGGTCGCGGCGTCGGCGAGCGCGGTTTCCGGCAGCGCGCCCGCCCGCAGTCGCGCCACCAGGGTGGACGCGCCCGTGTCGGCCGCGATGCGGGCGGCGCGCTCGGAGCGGGGCGACATGGACACGCCATCGCACACCACACCGATCGTCCAAGCGCTGTCCCCGGCCAGCGCCATCGCGTCGGCGTTGACGCCGCGCCGCAGCCCGCGGTCGCTGACCCCCGCCCCGCCGCCGGTCGTGATCTCCAGATGTGAGCGGAAGGCCGGTTGGGCCTGGCCGCAGTCCCAGCAGTGGCCGTCCGGAGTCACGGTGCCGCCGCCACAGAGGGCGCAGTGTGTCGTCATCTCCCCTCAATCGTGGCAGAGCGCGGCGATCCGGGCGCGGTAGCTTGGGCGCACCGGGAGGGGGACAGGCGATGGCGGGCGAGGCGACGGCGGCGGGTGAGGCGGCGGTGGGCGAGGCCTCGGCGGCGGCGGAGTTGCTGGCCGCGGCGCGGGGTGGGGACGACCTGGCGTTCGGGCGGCTGGTCGGGCCGCTGCGGGACGAGCTGCGGGCCCACTGCTACCGGATGCTGGGGTCCGTCCACGACGCCGAGGACGCCGTGCAGGACACGCTGGACCGGGCGTGGCGGAACCTGGCGCGGTTCGAGGACCGCGGGTCGATCAGACCGTGGTTGTACAGGATCGCGACGAACAGGGCGCTGACGATCATCGAAAGCCGGAGCCGCCGAGAGCTCCCCGCCGATCTCGACCCGGCCGGTGGCGAGGTGGCGTGGCTGGAGCCGTACCCGGACAGTCTGATGGCCTGGACGGCGGGACTCGGGCCCGAGGCGCGGGCGGTGGCCAGGGAGAGCGTGGAGCTGGCGTTCGTGGCGGCGCTGCAGCACCTGTCGGCCGTGCAGCGGGCCGTGCTGCTGCTGCGCGACGTCCTCGGGTACGCCGCCCGCGAGGTCGCCGACCTGCTGGACACCACGGTCGCGGCGGTCAACAGCGCTCTCCAACGGGCCAGGAAGAACCTCGCCGAGCTGCTTCCCCCGAGCACCCAGCGGCAGACCCTCGGCGAGCTGGGCGAGGCGGGGAGCCGGGAGCTGGCCCGCAGGTACGCGGCCGCCTGGGAGGCCGGGGACGTGGACGCCATCGTGGCCATGCTGGCCGAGGACGCGAAGTACTCGATGCCGCCGCTGACGGCCTGGTTCGAGGGGCGCGACGGCATCCGCGGGTTCCTGCTCGGCGGGCCGCTCAAGGAGCGCTGGCGGATGCTGCCCGCGCGGGCCAACGGGCAGCTGGCGTTCGGCACGTACATGTGGGACGAGAAGCGGGCGGCCTACCTCCCGGCCGGGCTGGACCTGCTAGTGGTGCGGGGCGGTCAGGTGGCGGAGGTGGTGTCGTTCCTGGAGGCCGATTTCGCCGGTTTCGGCCTTCCCGAGGAAGTGCGATGAGTTTCGGGATCCGCCCGGGTTGTACGTCCGGAACGAAGGTATCGACCCGGAAGGACCCCACCCATGTCCACGAACGAAGACCAGATCCGCGACCTCGTCCTGCGCTGGGCCGAGGCGGTGCACCGCGGCGACCTGGAGACGGTCCTCGCGGACCACGCGGCGGACATCGTGATGTTCGACGTGCCGGAGGACGTTCGCGGCATCGAGGCGTACGAGAAGGCCTGGCCGCCGTTCTTCGAGTGGCAGGCGCAAGGGGCGGCGTTCGAGATCGAGTCGCTGGACGTCGTCGCCGGTGACGGCGTCGCCTTCGCGTACGCGCTGCTGCGGTGCGGCATGCCCGCCGACGACCGGCGGCTGCGGCTGACGCTCGGCCTGCGCGAGGAGGGTGGCCGGTGGGTCGTCGCGCACGAGCACCACTCGTTCCCGATCGCCGACGACGGGGCGGCCGTGCGGGAGGTGCGCGGGGTGCACGAGCGGTGGTACGCGGGCACCGCGGCCAAGGACCTGGACGGCATGATGGCCGCCATCGCCGACGACGTCGTGTCGTACGAGCACGACGTGCCGCTCGAGTACGTGGGCGTCGAAGCGGTGCGGGAGGTCTGCGCGCGCGGCCTCGACGAGGGCCCCGACGTCCGCTTCGACATGCCGGAGCTGAGGGTCATGGCGCGGGAGGACCTCGCGGTCGCGTGGGGGCTGAACCGGGTGCGCGTTGGCGGGGGCGGCGAGACGTGGTCGCGGGGGACGCGGGTGTTCGAGCGGCGTGACGGCTCCTGGGTGATGATCCACCAGCACGTCTCCTACCCGTACGACCCGGCCACGGGCGAGGCGCGAACCGACCTGCGCCCCGGCCCTGCCCGGCACTAGGCGGGCGGCAGGACGGTGGCGAGCATGGTGTCGAGGGCACGCTGGGACGTCTGCAGCCGCTCGATCGTCCCGGCGATGCGCTCGCGCTCTTTCCGCAGGTTGTTCACCATGCCCGGGCACGCCGTCGGCACCATCGCGTCGCCGTCGTCGTGGACGCAGGGGAGCAGGAGGGCGATGACGGTCGTCGGGAGTCCGGCGGCGAGCATCGTACGGATGTGGCGCACCGACGCCACGTCCGGCTCGCCGTACTCGCGGTAGCCGTTGGGCAGCCGCACCGGCCGCAGCAGCCCCTGCTCCTCGTAGTAGCGCAGCAGCCGCCTGCTCACCCCGGTGCGGCGGGCCAGCTCTCCGATCTTCATGTGCTCCTTGACCTTCACATCAATGTGACGCCTTAGCTTCCGATCACAACAACGGAAAGGAGCCGATGATGCCTGGAGTTGTGATCATCGGAGCGGGGCCGGGGATCGGCCGGTCCGTCGCCCGCCGGTTCGCGCGGGAGGGGCTGCCGGTCGTGCTCGTCTCGCGTACCGGCACGACGCTCGACCTGGACGGGGTGCTCACGTACAAGGCCGACAGCGCCGACGAGGACCAGCTCAGGGCGGCCCTCGGCGCGGCCGCCGCCGAGCTGGGCACGCCGGACGCCGTGGTCTACAACGCCGCGATCATCCGGCCGGACGCGCCGGGCGAGGTGAGCGTGCGGGCCCAGCTGGACGCCTGGGCCGTGAACGTGGTGGGGGCGCTCGTCGCGGCCGCGCACGTGGCGCCCGCGATGGCCCGGCGCGGCAGCGGGTCGTTCCTCATCACCGGGGGGATGCCCGAGCCCAAGGCCCGGTACGTCAGCCTCTCGCTCGGCAAGGCGGGCGTGCGGACGCTGGCGGCGCTGCTCGATCAGGAGTACGGGCCCTCGGGGGTGCACGTGGCCAGCGTCACCGTGGCCGGACCGGTCGCGCCCGGCACGGCCTTCGACCCCGACGACATCGCCGAGCACTACTGGCGCCTGCACAGCCAGCCTCGGGAACGGTGGGAACGGGAAGTCCTCCACGACGGCACGGCATCACGTCCGTGAGGCTGTCGAGCCGCAGGAGCCGGCGACGGCACGGCATCAGGCTGCCGAGCTGCGGGGTGTGAGTTTCCAGAGCAGGGCATCACGTCGGTGAGGCGGTCGAGTCGCGGGGTGTGAGTTTCCAGAGCCGGCCGATCGCGTCGATCCCGAGCCGTCCGGCCACCCGCTGGGAGGAGTGGTTGTCGGCACTGGTGCTGTAGAACAGGCGGATGCCCGGCAGCAGGCCGGCCCACGCGGCAGTGGTCGCCGCCGCGTACCCGCGGCCCCGGAAGGCGGGCGAGGTCCAGGTGCCCGCCTCGGCCCCCTCGGGGGTCAGCCGGGCGCTGTGGCAGATCGCGGCCACCTGTCCGTCCTCGACGATCATCGCCCAGGGCGCGCCCGCGCCGCCGGCGAGGAGCTCGTCCCACTCCGCGGGCTCCCATTCCGCGGGGCGCAGCGGTCTCAGGCGTGCGGCGTGCGACGGGTCGTCCGACCTGACGACCTCGGCGGGCGCCTCGAACCTGAGCGGCGGACGCACCAGATAGCACGGCCCTCCGGACACCGCCCGCCCGCCGCCCAGCAGGGCGTCACACCGCGCCAGGATGTCAGGCGGGTGGCCGGGGGACGACGGGACGCCTTGGGAGACGAGGTCGAGAAGCTGCGTGGCGACCGGGTCGGGCACGTCGGCGCGGACCGCGGCGGTCATGCCGTCGGCCGCCACGCCGATCACCAGCTCCTCAGGCCCCGGCAGGCGGCCTCGGTCGTCGAGATGCCAGATGACGCCGAGCTCGACACGGAGCAGGTCGACGGTCATGATTCCACCAGTGTGAACGCGGCGCTGGCCGCCACCCGGCCGTTGACGATCACGTCGAGCTCCCGGGTGCCCGGCGGCTCGTCGCGGGTGGTGACCGGGCGGAAGGAATGGCTCTTGCGCACGGTGAACGTCGTGCCCGGCCCCTCCGCCTCCCGCCGGCCCAGGTGGAACACCCGGCGCGAGCCCGCCCGCCGGATCGCGTACTTGAGCAGCACAGGACCCGGCGCGCCCGCCGTGACCGTGACGGCGAAGGCCAGCCTCCCGCCGACGGCCACCGTGTCGGAATCGAGGGCCAGCAGGTCGACCGCGCCGCTGCCCGGGGTGGCGCCCATCAGCGCCAGCGCCTCGGGATGGCCGGAGCGCAGCAGCCCGCGTACGGCGTGCCGCAGCACCTTCTCCACGTGCGAGCCGCCGTCGGAACGCCACCGGGCCAGCAGCTCCAGCGCCATCTCCGGATGGTCCTTGGCCAGATCGTTGACGTGGTTGGCGACCGAGCGGCGGACGTATTCGCTCGGGTCGTCGCGCAGCCGGTCGAGCAGGGGCAGGGTCGGCCCCGGCGCCATCAGCCAGCGCACCCGGGCGCCCCACGGCAGCCGCGGGCGCGACCCCTCGGAGGCCAGGCGGCGCAGATGCTCGTCGGGGGACTCCGCCCAGCCGTACATGATCTTGAGCGCGTCGTCGCGATAACGCTCCAGGTAGGGCCGTACGGCGAACTCGCCTGTCGCGTACGGCGTGAGCACGGCCAGCGTGCCCATCCCTGCCTCCAGGTGATCGAGCCCCTGGACGGCCGTGTGATCGGTGGCCGGCCAGCCACTCCACATGTCCAGCGCGACCCGCGAGGCGCACTCGCGCACGACCTCGGCGGCCTGCGGGTAGGGCAGCGGCAGCGCGTCGTGCAGGGCCGCGGCGACATGCCGGACGCGGTCCTTGAGCTCGAATCCGTCCAGCCCTGTCAGGGCGCGCGCGGTGAAAGCGGCCCGTGGGAACGGCGACCAGGCGGCGGCCAGCCCGTCGGCCAGCACGGATATGGACTCGGCGTTGATCATGTCCTTGAGCGGTTGAGGCACGCGCCCACTGTGCCAGCCGCCACCGACAATCCATCAGCCTGCCGGGAGACAATGCCTCAGCCCTTGCGGGAGGCAATCCCTCAGCTCTGCCGGGACAGTCCTCAGCCCTGCCGGGACAGCTCTCAGTCCTGCTGGGGCAACCCGAGGAAGTAGGGCCGCATCGAGGGATAGTAGTCGTCGAAGTCCGGCGTGGGGGAGCCGTCGCGGGAGGCCACGAGCATGTCGAGGTAGTACTCCCAGCCGGGGCCGACCTCGCCGATCGCGTCCTCGGTGTCGAGATGGTGGACGAACCGCAGCTCCGTCGTGCCGTCGCGCTCCTCCAGCAGCAGCTCGATCCGCCAGGCCCCGAACTCGTCCAGCGCGGACAGGGCCAGCCGCCTCGGCGGTTCGCATGCCTCGATGCGCATTTCGGACCAGGGGGCCTGCTCCTCGTACACCAGCCGGACCTTGATCGTCTGGCCGGGCGCGCCGTGACCCTCCCACGGGCCGAACCAGCGGGCGGTGCGGTCGGGTTCGGTGATGCTGGCCCACACGTCCTCGGCGGGCGCGCGGAACGTCCGGCTGAGAACGAGGTCGCTCCCCTCGCTCGTCCCGAACAACCGGCCGGTGGGGATGCGGTTCATGCTGATTCTTCCTCTCTGCTGCTCTTGGTCCCGGTGGTCGGGCGGCGCTCGCGGCGGGTCCGGTAGACCTCGGTCTCCAGCGCGTCCAGGCGGTGCTCCCACCCGGAGGGCCGGCCGAACTGGGCGAGCCAGGTGATGAGCTCGTCGAACTGCTCGGGTTCGAGCGCGTAGAAGCGCTGCCTGCCGATCAGCTCCGCGCGAACCAGCCCGCTCTCCCTGAGCACCCGCAGGTGCCTGCTCACGGCGGGCCGGCTGATGGCGAACCGCTCGGCGACGTCCCCAGCGGACAGTCGCCCGTCCCTGAGCATCTCCAAAATCTGCCGCCGCACCGGGTCCGCGATCGCCCCTGCCACCTCGTCCACGGTGAAAGCGTAACCTACTGGTTACGCGTTCGCCAAGCTCGTCTTCCTGGACGGCGCCCGCTCGCGAGCGTGGAACGCGACCCAGCACACCGCCAGCGCCAGCCCGAACACCGGCACCCAGCCCAGCCGGGCCAGCACCCACTCCGGCCCGTCGGGCACCGTGTGCAGGCCGGGGAGGGCTTCGCCCGCGAGCAGCCCGAGCGCGGTGACCAGGATCATCGCGCTCTGGTGCCACAGGAAGATCGTCATCGCGGACAGGTTCACCAGTGCCACCGCCGCCCACACGACCGGCCGCCGCAGCGCCCGGCGCAGCGGGCCGAGCAGGAGCAGGGCAGCCCCGCACTGGGCCAGGCCGAAGGAGACGGCCGCGAGCGTAGGTGGGTCGAGGTTGGAGACGGCGGCGCCGGGCACCCCGACCATGGCCGCCGGATACCCCGCCCCGACCACCAGCCCCACCGCTCCCACCGCCCCGCCGACCAACAACACCCACCCGGCGGTACGACTCCGCAGCGCTCCGCGTGCCCAGGCCGCCCCCAGGCAGTACGGCACCAGCCACCCGGCCACGACGTTCACGGAGCCGAGCGACTCGCTCAGTCCGTGGGACTCCAGCCACCCGGCCAGGACCTTTATGGATCCGAGCGAGTCGCTCAGCCCGAGGGACGCCGGCCAGTTGGCCAGGACGTTTGTGGAGCTGAGCGGCTCACTCAGTCCGAGGGACGCCGGCCACCCGGCGAGCACGCTGACGGCGTCGGCCCACGAGGACCCGCCCACGCCGTACCGGACCAGATCGATCACCGCGACGGTCACCAGCGGCCACATCGGGTGTAACCGGGCCACCAGGGGAGTCGCCGTCGTCAGCACCGCGAACACCACCAGGAACCACATCGGCGACAGCACCAGCTTGACCAGCCTGGCCACGGTCACGGTGTCGGCTCCTGCGGCCAGCATCCCGGCCACCGTCACGCTCCAGACCGCCAGCACGACGCCGACCGGCCGGAACAGCCGCGCCAGCCGGGCGCCCAGCCACTGCCGGTACGTCCCGGCCGCCGCGCCCCGGCTCCTCGCCGCCGCGTACCCGCCCACGAGGAAGAACATCGCCAGCGTCTGGAACAGCCAGGTCGCGGGGGCCAGCTGCGGCATGTACCGCAGCGGGCTGGCCACCCGTATCGCGCCGCTGTCGGGCACCAGTGCCGTCACCAGCCAGTGCCCGAGCACGACACCACCGATGGCCACCGCCCGGAGAGCGTCGATGGCGCGGTCACGATCGGGCGGGGTGTCACGCTCGACCCGCCGCACGAGGTCACGCAACGGCGCGAGTACGCGGCGCCGCCCGGTCGCGGCGGCGCGGCCGACCCGCGATGCGAGGTTGCGCACCGGCTCGTCAGCGCAACGCTGCTCGGGCGAGCCGCCGTGGACAGCGCGCCGCCCGAGGTCACGAGAGGGCGCGAGGGCCCGGCGCCGCCCGGGCCGGACGACAGTCGCGTCCGTGTTAGCGGGGTCACGCATGACGGCCCACCTCGCGGACGGCCTGGCCGGTGACGATCCTGGCGATGTTCTCCAATGCCGGCGAACCGGACCTGAGATAGTCGCTGTGCCCACCGCCGCCCGCCGCGAAGACATGGGCACCGAACCTCGGGGACACCGGATCGGTGCCGAACCCGGCAGTGAGGAAGGGCAGACGGAGCCGTACGTTCGGGATGCGCGCGACCCAGTCCCCGCCGCCCCGGCCGGCCCAGACGGTGGCCCTCGTCCGCAGGGCGGCGACGTCGGGCGCGATCACGCCGGGGCTCCCGTACAGGACGATGTTGCCGACATCCAGCCCGGGCGCGGCCCGCGCGCACACCACGGAACCGTACGAGTGACACAGCAGCGAGATCGCGGCGGCAGGCTTGGCGGCGGCGAGCTCCCGTACGAACGCCCGCAGCCCTGGGACGGCCCCATCGGCCCAGCCGGCCGACATCGCGGCCAGACTGACGGTGCTCGGGGTCCGGTACCCGAGCCATGCGATGACGGCGGCCCGCTCCCCGAGCGCCTCCCGCAGCCGCATGGCTCCGCCGCGAAGGAGTCCGTACTTGTCGAGATTGGTGTCGGAGCCGGGCACCAGGACGGCGATCCTGCCGGCCGTTGCCAGATCGCCAAATACCTCGACGGCCCGGCCGCCATCACGCCCGTCGAAGGCCAGGAACCGGCGGGACGCATCCGCCATGTCCCGCAACATCGCAGCCCGCCACAGATGCCCGTACCGGACCGCCATCCGCTCAGCCGCCCGGATGTCCTCCCTGCTCGCGGCATACCGCCGCGCAAGGGCAGCGGGAGCGGCGCTCCGGAGCGGCCCGAGATGATCGGGTACGGGCGCCGCCACGGCCCCCGGCCACGCCGCCCCCGAAACCGGCACGCCCACGGCGACAGCGACAAACGCACCAACCAGAAAACGCCGCCAACTCCGTCCCCGAAGCGCTCCCCCCTCCCTAGCCCTCAGCCACCTCCTCCCACACCCCCACGCAATCCGGGCGCACCACGCCGCCGGCTTCGCGTTGGACGGTGTTTGCCCGTCCGACCAGCTTGTCGGCCTCGCGCACCACGCTGCTCGCCACGTGTTCGGCGGCGCCGTCCTCGCCAACCGGGCGTACCACGCTGCTGGCTTCGCGCTGGTCGGTGTTTGCCTGGCCGACCAGCTTGCCGGCCTCGCGTTCCACGCTGCTCGCCTCGCGTTCGGCGGTGGCATCCCTCTCGGCCAGGTGCGCCACGTCGCTGGCTTCGCGTTGGACGGTGTTTGCCTGACCGACCAGCCCGTCGGCCTCGAGCACCACCACGTCCGCCTGGCTGACCACCGTGGCGGCCTTGCTTGTGTCGCCCGGCCGGCTCGGGTCGCGGTCCCGCGACGTGGGACTTCTTCATTGACTTCGATCACCCAGGCGACGCTGCCGCACCCGACATCCCCGCCACATCGAACCCACGACCGCATTCCAACGACCCAGGGTGGACCCAAGATGTACGACCGTGGTCCGATGCCCCGCCCAACATCACGCAGCTACCATCGGCCCATGCAGGTCACCCCACCCCTCCCGCTCCTGAGGCGGGTGCCGTCCGGCCTCTGGACGGCACTGGCCTGGTGTGCGGGCCTGGCGCTCACGTTCCTGATGCGCGTCAGGCTGCCAGGGGAGGCGGAGCCCACCTACAGCCCCGGTGCGTTGCTCTACCGCTGGGACGGCCTGTCGTTCCTGATCGTGGCCACCGCGCTGGTCGTGGCGGGCAGCATCCTGCTGGACCGCCGCCCACTCCCGGCCCTGACCCTGCTGCTGGCCGCCTCCGCCGTGGCGTGCATGCCCCTGGGCGTAGCAGAGATCCCTTCGGCCCAGTTCCTGGCAGTCGACGCCGCCCTTTATTTCATCGCGGCCACCGCCCCACGCCGTACGAGCATCACCGCCATCATCATGGCGCTCATCACGCTGGCGGGCTATCTAGGGACGCGGCTGCTCTTCGGCTGGGTCGTCGGGACCTCGGCGGAGCTCGCCGTGGCCATGACGGCCGTCATCGCCTGGCTGGTCGGCCGCTCGGTGCACCAGGCCCATGACCACGCCGAGAGCCTGCGGATCCAGGCCACCGCCCAAGCCATCACCAGCGAACGCCTCCGGATCGCCCGCGAGCTCCACGACATGGTCGCGCACAGCATCGGCATCATCGCCCTGCAAGCGGGTGCCGCCCGGCGAGTGATCGACACTCAGCCCGTACGCGCCCGCGAAGCGCTGGGCGAGATCGAGACGGTCGGCCGCGAGACACTGTCCGGCCTACGCCGGATGCTGGGCGCCCTCCGTCACCCCGAGCCACCCCACCCACGAGAAACGACACCCACCACTCACCCCAATCCAGCCCAGCCATCGCAAAGCGAGTCCTCCGCCCGCTCCGCACCGGTCGACCAGCAACCCGGCACGCTTCCCATTCCAGCCCAGCCATCGCAGAGCGAGCTGTCCGGCCACTCCATGCCGGTCGACCAGCAACCGGGCGCGCTGCCCGATCGGCCCGCACCGACCGAGCAGCGACCGGACGCGTCGTCCAACCGCTCCGCGCCGGTAGAAGCAGGCCCCGCACCTTCGACAGCCCCGCTCGACTCGGGCCTTGCCCCGGCTGGGCTGGCTGACCTGGAGCGGCTTGCCGCGACGACGACGGCTGCCGGTGTTCGGGTCCAGGTGCGCTGGCGGGGTGTACGGCGTTCGCTCCCCCCGGAGATCGACATGTCCGCCTACCGCATCGTCCAGGAGGCGGTCACCAACGTCACCCGCCACGCCGAGCACCCCTCGTGCCAGGTGACCATCGACTTCGGTGATGAGGAGCTGGCCATCGAGGTCATCGACCCCGCACCCAGCCCCCACCCCAGCCTTCCCCCGAACCCTAGTCTGGCTCTTTCCTCGGGCACCATCCCGGCCCTTCCCTCGGGTCCCAGTCTGGTTCTTTCCTCGGACCGTAGTCCGGCTCCTTCCTCGGACTCCGGTTCGGATCTTTCCGCGGGCTCGAGTTCAGGTCTTTCTTCGGGCCGCAGTCTGGCCTTGGCCTCGGACTCTGGTGCGGGCGTTTCCTTGGGCCGTAGTCCGGGTCCTTCCTTGGACCCCGGTTCGGGTTCTTCCCCGGACCCCAGCCGGGGCGTTGCCGCAGCTCCCGCTCACGATCTCAACTCCGCCGTCGACCCCACTTCCCCCTTCGGTTCCAGTTCCGACGCCAGCCTCAGTCGGGGCTCCGGGCCTGGGTTCGGTGCTGTCACTGCCCATAGCTCCGGCTCTGGTGCTGGGCGTGGTTTTGGGTTTGGGGGTGGCCGAGGGCCAGGTCGGGGGCGTAAGGCGGGGGTTGGGTATGGTCTGGTCGGGATGCGCGAACGAGTGGCTCTGTTGCATGGCGTCTTATCTGCCGGGCCACGTCAGGAAGGCGGGTTTCGGGTGGTGGCACGCTTGCCCGCACCGGCGCGGGTGCGATGAACGTCCGTGTCCTGCTGGCCGACGACCAGCCGCTCATTCGGACCGCCCTGCAGATGGTCATCACCGACGCGCCGGATCTCGAGCTCGTCGGCGAGGCGGGAACGGGCACGGAGGCGGTTCGCCAGACCGAGGAACTGCGGCCCGATGTTGTGGTGATGGACATCCGCATGCCTGGCATGGACGGCATCGAGGCCACCCGTTTGATCACGGCCGGCCCCACCGATGCCCGCGTCATCGTCCTGACGACGTTCGACGAGGACGATTACGTGTACGGGGCGTTGCGGTCCGGGGCGTCGGGGTTTCTCGTCAAGGACATGGCGCTTGATGACATTCTTGCGGCGATTCGCGTGGTCGCTGCGGGAGATGCCCTGATCGCGCCTAGTGTCACCCGTCGGCTGATCGAGGAGTTCGCTGCTCGCCCTCAGCCCGGTCCTCACCATCGGTCCCTCGACGGCATCACCGATCGGGAACGCGAGGTGCTGACCCTCATCGCCCGTGGGCTGTCCAACACGGAGATCGCCACCGACCTGGTTCTGAGCGTTGCCACGATCAAGGCGTACGTGACGAGGCTGCTGACCAAGCTGCACGCCCGTGATCGCGTTCAGCTCGTCATCATCGCCTACGAGGCGGGCCTGGTGTCAGCGTCCCGCGACGGATAGGTCGCTTTGCGACGACGAGCCCCTCGCCGGGTGACGTAGTTTCCGGCAGGCGTCTGGCGAGAGGCTTTCCCTCGCGTGGGGGAGGTCTGTCGGAGGGGGTCGGTTGGATCTGCCGGGAGAGGTCCGCTGGAGGGGGTCGTCGGGGGTGGTCGGCCGAGAGGGGCGCTGGGGGGTGGTCGGCCGAGAGGGGCGCTGGGGGGTGGTCGGGCTAGGGCTGCCGGAGCGATGGGCAGGGACATCGGACCGTTAAGGCCGGACCGGACACTTGCGGGCGGGAGGAACTCCGGGCGGGAGGAACCCCGGACCCCGCATCCCCGGACCCCGCATCCCCGGACCCCGCATCCCCGGACCCCGCATCCCCGGACGCCGGAGGACGGGCCACGGGCTGCGGGCCACGGGCTGCGGGCCACGGGCACAGGACCGCGGGGCACGGCCCCGGACCCCGACCCCGGGCCACGGGCCAGGGGCCACGGGTCCACGGGTCCACGGGTCCACGGGTCCACGGGTCATGGATCCCCGGGACGACGGACCGCGGACCACGGACCCTGGGTCCCGGACCCCGGGTTCCAGGACCGCGGAGCACGGGTCGCGGAGCACGGAGGACGGACCGCGGAGGACGGACCGCGGAGGACGGACCGCGGAGGACGGACCGCGGAGGACGGACCGCGGAGGACGGGTCCCGGGCCGCGGACCTCGGGCACGAGCCGTGTCGTCCGGGTGCGGCGTGAGCGAGGGGGACCAGAATGCTTGACACCGTTCGGAGTGTTCGGTGAGCGATGTGCGACTCAGGGTCAGCCCTCAGGACGGTAGGCCGAGTGCGCCTTCCAGGTGGGCCTTGCGGAAGGTTGTGCCGTCCAGTTGGGCGCCGGTGAAGTCGGCCTGGCGGAGGTCGGCGCCGGTGAAGTCGGCTGTCCGGAGGTCGGCGCCGGTGAAGCGGGCTTGAGCAAGGGCGGCGTTCTTGAAGTGGGCCGTACGGAGGTCGGCGTTGGTGAAGCGGGCCTGGGACAGGGTGGCGTCCGTGAAGTCGATGCCGCGCAGGTCCGTGCCCGACAGGTCGGTGGTGCGGAGGGTGACGCCGTCGGCGGCCACGGGGCCGGTGGAGACGGGGCCGCGGTCGGACTTGCGGTCGCGGCGGCCGAGCACGGTCAGGGCGGCCTCGACGGTCAGGTGGGGGCGGGGGGTCGCCTGGCCGCGGGCCCGGTCCTGCAGGTACGCGGCGATGCTCAGGGTCACCTTCCAGGCGAAGGGCGGCGCCTCGTGGGAGATGTCCTCCAGCTCGTAGAGGCCCTGGACCCGGGCGCTGGAGTCGCTGGACCTGAGGTCCTTCAGCGCCTGGTCGTAGCGCGCCTGAAACTGCTTCTGGGTCTCGAGCGAGACGGTCTGGGAGCTGAAGTAGAACGTGCCGACCAGGCCGGCGAGGGAGAGCGCGGCGGTGACGAGGGAGCCGACCTGCATGAGCATCGTCCGGGTGGCGGTCACCGCCTCGGCCCGCTGGTCCGGCGCAAGCGCTTTGACGTCCGCGGTCATCCGGCGGGTGACCGGGCCGAGCAGCGCCCCGACGGCCACGGCCGAGCCGGCGACCACAACCCCGAGCACGATCATCAGAAATGTCATGGTGCGCCTCTTCCGCTGATAAGGCCCGGCGTCCGAAGGATCGGCCGGGCCATATTAGCGGCGAGGTAATGGCTATTTCTTGGGTTGATCGTCGTGTTGGGATAAGAGCCCTATGGCCGATTAATCGGCGGTTTCGCGCCATCTGTTGGTGATGGGGAGGCGGCGGTCGCGGCCGAAGTTCTTCGGGGTGATCTTGGGGCCGGGCGGATACTGGCGGCGCTTGTACTCGGCCAGGTCGACCAGCCTGATGATCCTCGTGACCAGCTCCGGATCGTGGCCGGCCGCGATGAGCTCCGTCGAGCCCATGTCCTTCTCCACGTAATCGTCCAGCAGGCGGTCGAGGATTTCGTACGGCGGAAGGGAATCCGTGTCGCGCTGGTCGGGGCGGAGCTCGGCGCTCGGCTCCTTGGTGATGGAATTTTCGGGAATGGGGGTTTTCGCGTCGAGCAGGAATTGCGGCAGCGAATTGGCGTTGCGCCACCTCGACAGTTCCCACACCATCGTCTTCGGGACGTCCTTGATGGGGGCGAAGCCGCCGGCCGAGTCGCCGTAGAGGGTCGAGTAGCCCGTCGCCAGCTCGCTCTTGTTGCCGGTCGTCAGGACCAGGTGGCCGTGCTGGTTCGACAGGCCCATGAGGATCATGCCGCGTACCCTCGCCTGGAGGTTCTCGGCCGCCAGGCCCGAGAGCTCGATCTCCTTCTCGATGGCGTCGACGATGTCGGCGATCGGGGCGATCCGGGAGTTGACGCCCTGCCTGCGGACGAGTTCCTCGGCGTCGGCCAGGGAGTGGTCCGAGGAGTAGCGGGACGGCATGAGGACCACGTTGACGCGCGAGGGGCCGATGGCGTCGGAGGCGATGGTGGCGGTCAGGGCCGAGTCGATGCCGCCGGACAGGCCCAGGATGACCGACTGGAAGCCGTTCTTGGCCACGTAGTCCCGCACCGCCAGGACCAGGGCCGCGTACACCTCGCCGTGCAGGTCGAGGTGCTCCGCGATCGCCGCGGGAGCCGGTTCGTACGGCTCCAGGGGGTCCGAGGAGAGCACCAGGCGCTCGATGGTGATGGTGGAGCCGTCGCCCGCGTCGTACGGGAAGAAGCCCGGCTCGGCGTCCGAGACCGGCAGCTCCAGATCGACGGTCAGCAGCTCCTCCCGGAACTGGCCCGCCCGTGCCACCAGTTCGCCCGAGGCGTCCACCACGATCGAGTCGCCGTCGAAGACCAGCTCGTCCTGGCCGCCGACCTGGTTGACGTAGACGAGGGCGCAGCCCGCCTCGCGGGCCCGGCGCGCGCACAGCTCCAGGCGTACGTCGTCCTTCTCCTTCTCGTACGGCGAGGCGTTCGGCGAGATCAGCAGCCCGGCACCCGCCTGGCCCACGACGGACACGGGGCCGCCCTCCTGCCAGAGGTCCTCGCACACCGCGATCGCCACGTCCACGCCGTGCAGCCGGAAGATCGGCAGCCGGTCGCCGCGCACGAAGTAGCGGTATTCGTCGAACACCCCGTAGTTGGGCAGGTGGTGCTTGGCCGTACGGGTCACCACCTGGCCCTTGTGGAGCACAGCGGCCGCGTCCAGCGGGGCGCCCTTCGGCTGGCCGACCCTGGGCGCCAGCCCGGCGCGGTCCACGTAGCCGACCACCACCGGCAGGTCGCCCAGGCCCTCCCGCTCCAGCCTGCGCGCCACCTCCTCCAGGGTCCGGATGCTGGCGTCCACGAAGGACGTACGCAGCACCAGGTCCTCCACGGGATAGCCGGTGAGGAACATCTCGGTGAAGACGACGAGGTGGGCTCCACGATCGGCGGCGTCGCGGGTCCACGCGATCAGCCGCTCGGCGTTGCCGTCAAGGTCGCCGACGGACGGGTTCATCTGGGCCAGGGCGATACGCAGTTGTGCCACGTCGCCAAGCCTAGTACGGCGCGATTTTTATCGTCAAAGCGACGAAAAGGAAGTCTTTTCCCCGGGTGTCACAAAACCTGACTCATAAGCGGCCATAACCAGCTGTGCGCGGTCGAACAGCCCGAGATGCTCCAAGAGCGACTTGACCATGATGGCCACCTCCTCCTCGGACAAGGAGAGCGTCTGGCCGATCTGGCGGTTCGTCAGGCCGCGGGCGACGAGTTTCAGCACGTCGAGCTGGGAGTCGGCGAGCCCGGCCAGCGCCGGGGGAGAGGCCGGGTCGACGCGTCCCGCGAACCCCGCGATCAGCCGGGTGGTGATCGTCGGGTCGATGAGCGCGTCCCCGGCGGACGCGGCCCTGATCGCGGCCAGGAACTGCTCGGGAGCCGACGTTTTCAGGATGAATCCACTCACTCCTGCACGCAGTGCCGCATAAAGGTTCTCGTCGCTGCCGAACGTGGTCATCATGATCACCTTCGGCGGCCGGTTTTCGGACAGGATGCGGCGGGCGGCGGCCAGGCCGTCCAGATGGGGCATCTGGATGTCGAGCAGCACCACGTCGGGGCCGGTCTCGGCCACGAGCGCGATCGCCTCCTCGCCGTTGGTCGCCTCGCCGACCATCGTCACCCCGGGCTCGGCGTCCAGCATCGCCCGCACGCCCGCCCGTACGAGCGCCTGGTCGTCGGCCACCACGACCCGCAGCGGCGCGGTGCCGGGCACGGTGGCGGAAACGGTGGCGGAAACGGCGGCGGGCGCTTCCACCAGAACCTGCTCCTCGGGGGCCGGGGACTCCAGGCGCTGGGCGAGCATGTCGGCCTCCAGGCGCTGCAGCCCGGCCGACAGGTCGAGGCCCAGCTCGTCCCGCCACACCGAGCGCGCCCTGCGCAGCGCCCCCAGCGCGTCGCCCTGGCGCCCGAGCCCGTACAGGCCCGTGGCGAGCAGCCGCCAGGCTTCCTCCCGCAGCGGGTACGCCGACGCGTGCGCCTCCAGGTCGGCCACCAGCGACGTCGCCCGGCCCAGCGCCAGGCCGGCCCCGGCCCGGCGCTCGACGGCGATCAGGCGCAGCTCCTCCAGCCTGCCCGCCTCCGTGGCGGCCCAGCTCAGCTCGCCGAACTCGGCCAGCGCGGGCCCCCGCCACAGCTCCAGCGCCGTGTCCATGGCCGCCCACACCCGGCCCGGGTCGCCTTCCGACTTCACCAGGGCCTCGAACCGCCACGCGTCCACCTGCTCGGTCGCGGCCCGCAGGGCGTATCCGGGCGGTGCGGAGACCAGGACGCGGGCCTCCTCGCGGGGCGCGCGATCGGGTTCGAGGGCGCGGCGCAGGCGGGAGACGTATCCCTGGATGGTGGACAGGGCCTGTGCGGGCGGCGCGCCCGGCCAGAGCTCGTCGATGAGGGTGTTCACGGGTACGGCGCGGCCGCCGGCGACGAGCAGGCGCGCGAGCACCGCCCGCTGCCGCTGGCCGCCGAGATCGAGAGGGGCGCCGTCGGCCCAGGCCTGGAACGGTCCCAGCGCGGTGAATGTCAGCATGTCAGGCGTAACTTTAGAGGGAGACGGTTCCTGGGTATATGGCGAATTCTCCCAAGGTACGAGTCTCCCGCTGCCCGCGACGCCGTCAGCGGCGTCTGATCGCGGGTCCGAGCAGCAGCATGCCCGCGGCCGACAGCACCCCCACCCCGCCGATCGTGAACCACAGGGCCTGGGAGCCGATCTCCAGCAGGCGCCCGCCGATCAGCGGCGCCAGCACCGCCGCCAGCGACCACGAGAACCCGAACAGCCCCGAATACCGCCCCCGCAGCTCGGCCGGCGCCAGCGTGGCCACGATCGCGCCCGGGATGCCCGCCGTGATGACCTCGCCCGCCGTCCACACCACGATCGTCACCACCAGCCCGAAGGTGGTCTCGACGAACGCCGTCATCGCGAACCCGAGCGCCATCACCGCCAGCCCCAGCGCGAACATGCGGGCGGGGTCCCGGCGCCCCAGCCACCCCGACACCAGGGGCTGCACGATGACGATCAGGATCCCGTTCAGGGCCATGGCCACCCCGAACTCCCCGGCCGACAGCCCCACGACCTTCGTCATCGCCACCGGCAGCATGGTGAACGTCTGCGAGTAGACCAGCGCGTTCCCCAGCGCCACCAGCGTGAACCCGATCATCACCCGGTCCCGCAGCACCACGCCGAACCCGCCCGCGGACTCCCGCGCCGCCGGCCTGGTCTCGGGGACGGCCCGCCACACCAGCACGGCGAAGACCACGCTGGACAGCGCGTCGATCCAGAACAACCAGAGGAACCCGAGGCCGGCCAGCCAGCCCCCGGCCGTCACGCCGACCGCGTACCCGAGGTTGATCCCCCAGAACAGCAGCCCGTACGCCCGGGGCCGCTCCTCGGGCGAGACCAGGTCCGCGACGAGGGCGGACGAGGCGGGCCGGTAGATGTCCATCACCAGGCCGAGCACGAGCATCGAGGCCACGACCGCCGGCAGCGAGGTGCTGTAGCCGAGCGCCAGCATGGTCGCGGCCGTGGCCAGCATCCCGCCCGACAGCGTGGCGCGGCGCCCGATCCGGTCGGTGAGCACCCCCGCGACCAGCTGCGACAGCAGCGAGCCCACCCCGAACACGCCCATCACCAGGCCCGCCGCCGCCACCGACAGGCCGCGGCTCTGCGTCAGGTAGACGCCGGTGAAGGGCAGGACCATGGTGCCCAGGCGGTTCACCACCGTGCCGCCCCAAAGGGCCCAGAACGCGCGGGGCAGCCCGCCGATCTGGGACCGGAAAAACGACCTTCGCTCAAGAGTTGTGCTCGACACGCGACAAAGCCTGATATGCCAGGTTTGTGGGGGCGAACGATTTAGTGCAGGCTAAAAGCATGCCGATCGAGTGGATGCTGAAGCCGGAGGACGTGGCCCGGATCCGGTTCGCGTTCTCGCCGATGTGGGAGCTGGTCGCCAGCCTGCGCACCCTCCAGGGGCCGTCCAGGCAGTCGATCCACCTGCCCTGGCTCAAGGCCGTACGCCCCCGCCTGGCGGCGCTGGACCTGGCCGAGCTGTTCGCGCTCGTGCCCGCGACCGGCTACATGGCCGACTTCATCACGCCGCCGCCCGACACGCCGATGCCGGAGTTCGCCGCCGAGCTGGAGCGGGTCAGGAACGCGGATCCAGGGCAGGCCCGCGAGGAGGCGGCGAAGATCGTGGGGACCGACCGGGCCGTGCTGGAGCGGTTCATGGCCGACCCCGAGGCGGGCGTGGCCAGGGTCGCCGCCACGCTGGAGGCGTACTGGGAGGCGTGCTTCGCGGAGTTCTGGCCCCGCGTGTACGGGCTGCTCGAACGGGACGTGCTGCGCCGGTCACGGCAGCTCGCCCAGGGCGGGGCGCGCGAGCTGTTCGCCGCGCTCGATCCGGCCGTGGTGTGGACGGGGGAGCGGCTGCTCATCGACCGGCCCTGGTGCGAGGCGGGCGGCCTGCACGGCGACGGGCTGGTGCTGGTGCCCAGCGCGTTCTGGGGACCGGCCGCCGTGGCGGTGATGACGGCGCCGTACCAGTCGATGCTGGTCTACCCCGTGCTCGGCGTCGGCACGCTGTGGGAGCAGGGCCCGCCGCCCGCGCCCGGCGCGCTCGCCGCGCTGATCGGCAGGAGCCGGGCGCAGATCCTGCTCGCCCTCGCCGAGCCCGCCACGACCTCGGCCCTGGCCGCCCGCATGGCGCTCACGCCCGGCGCGGTCAGCCAGCACCTCGGGGTGCTCAGCGGCGGCGGGCTCACGGTGGGGATGCGGGTCGGCAAACAGGTCGTCTACCGCCGCACCCCCACGGGCGACACGCTGGCGGGTCACGCGTAGCGCTTGGACTCCAGCAGCCAGTCGAGGTGGGCGCGCGGCGCCGCCAGGTACGCGCAGGCGACCTTGCTGACGTCCCTCGCCTCCTTCGGCGCCAGATCGTCCAGCGGCAGCCGCCTGGCGGCCTTGTGCATGTCCTGGCAGCGCGCGGCGATCCGGTCGAGCACCCAGGCCGTCGCCTCACGCTCGCCCAGCCCGAGCTGGCGCATCGCGAGCACCACGAAGTTGTGCACGTCGCCGCGCTCCTTCGGCCGGGAGGCCACGTCGTTGCACCACGCCGTGACGTCGCTGCACGCGCTCACCAGCTGCTGCCACGGCTCGCATTCGTGCACCCACACGGGCACCTCGACCCGCAGGCACGGCTCGACCAGGTCGTAGAGGTACGGCCCCACGGTGCCCCTGCGCAGCGCCGGATATTCCTCCAGCGTCGGCATCCGGCCCGCCGCCCGGTTGTCGGCCTCGGTACGGCACGCGTCGTGCTGGCGCCGCAACCCGACCGCGAACCTGGCCCGCCACCGGTCGCTCATCCGCGCGCTCGTCACCCGCCACAGGTCCGCGAACGCCGCCTCCAGCGGATGCCTGGCCGCGCCCCTGAGCATGCCGTCGAAGATGTCCAGCGGGCAGGAGCCCTCGTCCAGCTCGTCGTCCAGGTGGAACAGCCACGTCAGCCACTGCGCGAACAGTGCCGCCGCGGCCGCGTCGAACTCGGCGAACGCCCGGCCCGCCATCCGGTGGTAGCCCACGCCGGGGGCGGCCCGCAGCCCGGTCCTCCTGGCCCAGTCGATGACCGCGGCCTCGATCGCGTACACGGCCGGGTGCATCCGGCACGGGGCCGCCATCGCGGGCACCCGCTCGGTGAGCGGCAGCAGCGCCATCGCGGCCGAGCCGCCCCTGCGCGGCAGCGGCAGCACCGAGGTCAGGGCCGAACGCAGCGCGGTACGCACCGTCGCGAACACGGTGGGGCTCGCGGTGGTGTCAGCAGTGCTCTTCACAGCGGTCTTCTCGCCGGTCCTCACGCCCGCCCTCACAGCGGGCCGAAGAGCCAGTTGCCCGCGGCATTGGGGTCGGCGCCGCGGTAGTAGTCGGAGGCGGCCTGGACCAGCTCGTCCACGGTGAGCGTGCCCCTGCCCTCCCGGTCGAGGCGGTCGAAGGCCGCGTCGACGTCGTCGTACGCCACGCCGAACGCGCTCAGCATCGTGCGGAAGTCGCCCGGGCCGATCTCCCCGTCGCCGTCGCCGTCGCACAGTTCGGCGACCGCCACCGTCGCGGGCCTGAACACCGCGTCGTACTGGTCGCCCGTGACGAACGCCGCCACCATCCCGGCCCGGAAGTCCGGGCGCGCGATCCCGAAGTCGATGTCGCGCTCGAGCGCCTTCGACAGCGCCGACCAGATCTCGTCGAAGCCGTCGACGAGGCTGGCCCCGGTGACCGAGGTGGGGGACTCCCCGAAGCCCACCAGGATGCGGGCGCCCAGACCCAGCAGGTCCTCCCGCTCGACGACGCCGTTGCCACTCGCGTCGATGTGGTCGAATGCCCGATCTAGCTTGTGATTGAGCAGGTCGATAGCCACCAATGCCTCCCCCGAGACTGACTGCGTGATCACAGTAAGCTCGGGGCGGGGCCTTTGTCAGCGAGGCTCGCACCGGCACCCCCCGTAACGTGTGCGAAACACGGGCGCGGCATGCTGGTAGCTGGACCTGTACGGACAGATAGAGGGGACGCCGTGGACCGCCAGCAGGAGTTCGTGCTCCGCACGCTCGAGGAACGCGACATCCGGTTCATCCGGCTGTGGTTCACTGACGTGCTCGGTTTCCTCAAGTCAGTGGCCATCGCCCCGGCCGAGCTGGAAGGCGCGTTCGCCGAGGGCATAGGTTTCGACGGCTCGGCCATCGAGGGTTTCGCGCGTGTCTACGAGTCCGACATGCTCGCCAAGCCCGACCCGGCCACGTTCCAGATCCTGCCCTGGCGCAGCGAGACGCCGGGCGCGGGCCGCATCTTCTGCGACATTTTGATGCCGGACGGCTCGCCGTCGCACGCCGACCCGCGCTGGGTGCTCAAGCGCACGCTCGCCAAGTGCGCCGACATGGGCTTCACCTTCTACACCCACCCGGAGATCGAGTTCTTCCTGCTGAAGAACCGCCCGGAGGCCGGCGAGCGGCCCGAGCCGATCGACTCCGGCGGCTACTTCGACCACACGCCGCACAGCGCGGGCCACGACTTCAGGCGCCAGGCGGTGCTGATGCTGGAGTCGATGGGCATCTCGGTGGAGTTCAGCCACCACGAGGGCGCCCCCGGCCAGCAGGAGATCGACCTGCGCTACGCCGACGCGCTGACCACGGCCGACAACATCATGACCTTCCGCCTGGTCATGAAGGAGGTCGCCCTGGAGCAGGGCATCTGGGCCTCCTTCATGCCCAAGCCGTTCACCGAGCACCCCGGCTCCGGCATGCACACCCACATGTCGCTGTTCGAGGGCGACCGCAACGCCTTCTACGAGGCCGGGTCCGAATACCGGCTGTCCAAGATCGGCCGCTCGTTCATCGCCGGGCTGCTCAAGCACGCCGCCGAGATCACCGCCATCACCAACCAGTGGGTCAACTCCTACAAGCGGCTCTGGGGCGGCGCCGAGGCCATCGCGGGTCAGGGCGGCGAGGCCCCCTCCTACGTGTGCTGGGGCCACAACAACCGCTCCGCCCTGGTCCGGGTGCCGATGTACAAGCCGCACAAGGGCGGCTCGACACGCATCGAGTTCAGGTCGCTCGACTCGGCGTGCAACCCGTACCTCGCCTTCGCGCTGATCCTGGCCGCGGGCCTGAAGGGCATCGAGGAGAGCTACGAGCTGCCCGCCGCCGCCGAGGACAACGTGTGGACGCTGACCAGCGCCGAGCGGCGGGCCCTCGGCATCCAGCCGCTGCCCGGCTCCCTCAACGACGCGATCGCGGTGATGGAGCAGAGCGAGCTGGTGGCCGAGACGCTCGGGGAGCACGTCTTCGACTTCTTCCTGCGCAACAAGCGCGCGGAGTGGCGCGAATACCGACGGCACGTCACCGAGTTCGAGCTCGGCCGCTACCTGCCGGTGCTCTAGACGGCTCCCTGAAACTCGCGGACCTCGATGGGCAGCAGGGCCACGGCCCCGGCCAGCTTGCGGGCCCATTCCAGGGCCGCGTCCATGTCGGGCGCCTTGATGATCGTGAAACCGCCGATGTGCTCCTTGCCCTCCACGTAAGGGCCGTCGGTGGTGAGCGGCTCGCCGTCGCTCATCCGCACCACGCGGGCGCTGGAAGGTGACCGGAGCGCGCCCGAGAATACCCAGACGCCCGCGTCCCGCATCTCCTGTTCGACGGCGCCGATGTCGCGCATGATCGGGTCCAGGACCTCGGGCGGGGGCGGGGGCCCGTCGGGCTGCTGCATGCTGAGCACGTACTGCTTCATGTGACTTTTCCTTTCCGTCACCTCTCACACGAACGCGGTGCGGCCGTATCGACATCCGGCGCGCGGAGATCTCATCGCGTGCGTGTCGGCGTCCGGTCGAACACGATCTCCTGGAGCAGCCCGGCCTGGACCCGGTCGACGATGAACGCGCCGGTGGCGGGCCCGGGGTCGCCGGACTTCACCCTGGCCGACAGGCTCTCCCACCTGCGCCGATGGCGCGCGAACGTCCTGGGCGCGACCACCCGGCCCCTGGCCACCTGCCCCGCCAGCGCCTCCTCCGGCGGCGCGTCGAGCAGGAGCAGGTGGAAGCTCGCCCGGTGCCTGCGGGCCAGCCAGGCGAAACCCCGCAGCACGTACGGCGCGCAGCCCCGGTTGTGGGCGACGATCGAGTGCCCCAGGACCAGGGCGCGGCGGATGCGGCTCAGGTGGGTGACGAAGACCACGGCGCGGCGTAGCGGACCGGGGGCCCAGCCGAGCCGCTCGTGCCAGTGCCGCTTGGACTGGTAGGTGTCGATCACCACGACCGTGCCGACGGTGACGGGCAGGCTCTCCGCGCCGTGCAGTCCGTACAGGCGCCGCAGCAGCGTGGTCTTCCCCGCGCCCGGCAACCCCGTCAAGATGACCAGCGACCCCGGCGGAAACCGCAACCTCGCCGCCTGCACAGACCCACCCCCGCTTCTGTCGTGTTGCTTACAGCTTCTCCGAGGTTGGCCCCGGACGCGCACTTGGGATCGGCGGTTTTGTCACGGGCCAAGGGAAACCCGGGATAGGGTAAAGGGAACGCCTTGATCGGCCTCACATCGGGGAAGCCCGGAGTGGGGCCGATTTTCGTTGCTTCTAACCTCCGGGTCACATCCCGGCGATGTGTGGCGCATAGCGTGTCGGTGGGTGGGAAGTTTCGGGCCCCTTCGAGGCGTTATGTGGTGGTGTCGATCAGCCTCAGGACCCCCGAGATCTGGTGAAACCGGGCGTCCAGTAAAATCGGCCTGCTTCTATTGACATTTCTGGACTTGTCGCCGTATGTGGCGATATTGGAGGGTGTGGCATGACGACGTCTGCCCTGCAGACAGTGCTGACGGTTCCGGAGCGCTTCCGGGGCCCGGCGGGAGTCGCCAACGGCGGCTGGATCGCGGGCACCATGGCGGAGGCGCTGAACGGGGGCCGATCAGCGGTCGAGGTCACGTTGCATGCGCCGACCCCTTTGCGAACCGAGTTGCGCCTGGAGCACGTCGCCAACTCCGTCTCCCTCTACGACGGCGACAAGCTGCTGGTCGAGGCCATCCCCGTGGCCGAGGACCTGGAGGGCCCGGGGTTCGTGCCGTTCAACGACGCGGCCCGCGCCGAGGCGGGGTTCGTGGGCCTGAAGGCGCACCCGTTCGCCGAGTGCTTCGCCTGCGGGCTGCGCGAGCCCGGTGACGGCCTGCGCATCTTCCCCGGCCCGGTGGAGGGCACGGACCTGGTGGCGGCCGGCTGGCGGGTGCCGTTCACGGTGACGGGCGAGGACGGCGTGCCCGCCTCGATCGTGGGCGCCGTGCTCGACTGCATCACCGGCTGGGCCCACTTCGGCCCGGGCGAGAGCGCGCTGCTCGGCCGCCTGGCCGTGCAGATCCACCGCCCGGTCCACCCCGGCGGCCGCTACTCCGTCGTGGCCCGCCCGACCGGCCGCGACGGCCGCAAGATGTACGGCCAGAGCGCCATCTACGAGGCGGACGGCACGCTGGTCGCCGCCGCCCGCGCCACCTGGATCGCTCCACGCTGACCTGCGGTCCCGGCGATCTCGGAGAACGGCCCCTGAGCACCGCTCGGGGGCCGTTCCGCGTCCACGGCCCGCGCCTTGTCAGGAGGAGCCGGTGAGGTGGGTGACGACGGACGAGACGCAGCGGTCGTCGAACAGGATCGTGTAGTGGTTGCAGTCCGGGATCACCTCGTCCCGCAGCCCCGGGAGGCGGGCGGACCAGGGGCGGGCCAGTTCGTCGGGCAGCATGCCGACGTCCTGGTTGAGCAGGCCGCGCGGCGCCCTGAGGAGGGAGAGCGGTGACGTGATGGCGGTCAGGGCGGCGGCGATGGCCTTCGACTCCAGGCGCAGCCAACGTCCGTCCTGCAGCACCGCCTCCGGGGCCACCCGCGACCTGAGCGCCCCGTCCGGGCCCGTCAGGTCATAGCGGACGTACGCCTCCACGTCGGCGTTCCAGTGGCCGGCGAAGGCCGGATGCGCCTTGAAGAAGTCGACGTAGGCGTCCGCGGTGGGGAACGTCTGGCGCAGCCGGGCGAGCGCCGGCCCGAGCGTGGCCTCCATCGCCTCGTCGGCGTCCACCCCCTCGGGCAGCGGGGGGAAGGGCAGGCCGCCGTCCACCAGCACGACCCGCGCGAAGTCCCGCTCCGCGGCGGCCAGGGCGGCCACGTACGCGCCCATCGAGTGCCCCGTCAGCACCGCGTCCGGGCCCGCCCCCACGTGGTCGGCGACGCGCAGGACGTCCTCGGCGTGCCTCGGCAGCCCGTACGGCCCGGGCAGCGAGGCGCTGTGCCCGCGACCGCGCAGGTCCATGGCGACCATCGACCACTCCTCGGGCAGCCGCCGCGCCACCGCGCCCCAGGCCATCAGGGAGGCCGTGATCCCGTGGACCGCGATGATCGTGCGCGGTCCCGTGCCGAACCTGGCGATCCGCAGACCGCCGACATCGTCCAACTCGAAGCTCATGGTCGGAGCTTAGGCATCCGCGTGATCGGGTGGGCAGGGGGGCGGTGTGGGGAATTGTAGTGATATTCCGGATAATGCCCTGATATGCGTATCACCGTTGTTCAGCACGAGGACGAGGCCGGGCTCGGATACCTCGGTGACTGGCTGGGCCTGCCCTGTGACGTCGTCCGGCCGTACCTCGGCGAGGAGATCCCCGCGCGCCCGGCGGACGGGCTGATCGTGCTCGGCGGTGCGGCGGCCGCCTGGGAGGACGAGCGGAGCCCCTGGCAGCCCGCCACCCGCGACCTGCTGCGCCGGGCCGTGGAGGAGGGCACGCCCACGCTGGCCATCTGCCTGGGGGCGCAGTTGTTGACCATGGCCTGCGGCGGCACCGTCGAACGGGGGACGAACGGGCTCGAGGTGGGCGCCTGCGAGGTGGTTGCGCTGCCCGCGGCCGCCGATGACCGGCTGCTGGCCGGGGTCGGGACGGCGGTGGCCGTCCAGTACCACCAGGACGCGATGACGCGGCTGCCCGACGGCGCGGTGCCGCTGATGACCGGGGCACAGTACCCGAACCAGGCCTACCGGCTGGGGGAGGCCGCGTGGGCGATCCAGTTCCACCCCGAGGCCACGCCGGAGATCTTCACGTCCTGGACCGACGGGTCGGGGCTGGACGCGGCCGAGGAGCTCAACACCGCGGTCAAGACCGCCGAGAGCGAGCTCGTGGCCACCTGGCGGCCGGTGGCGGAGGCGTTCGCGGAGGTGGTCAGGACCGGCGGCCGCGCCTGAACCACCGCGTCCGCCCGGCCGCGGCCGTGTCTGAACCACCGCGTCCGCCCGGCCCCGGCCGTGCCGAGCAAACGGCCCTGTCCGAGCGGGGCCGGGTCAGGGCGTGGGCCGCGGCGTGCACGCCGGCCAGCACGACCGGGAGCGCGGCCAGGCCCGCCCAGCCCGACGCCCCCGTCCGTACCGGCACCCCTTCGGTCCGCAGCCGCCGCCAGGCCCACACCGAGAACGGGATGACCACCACGGGCGCGGTCACCGCCCCCGGCGTGTACCCCCGCGTCACCGCGGCCTGCGCCAGGTGCATCACCCCGTGCGCCCCGAACCCCAGCAGCGCCGCCTGGAACACCGGGCTCCGCCCGCCCGTACGCGCCCCCAGCGCCGAGGCCCCCGCCATCACCCCGCCCATGAGGCCGATGGCCACGTTCACGTGCCGCTGCGAGACCTCCAGCCGCTCCCACGGCACCCACGGCAGCCGCTCCTCCAGCCGGGGCCGGGCCGAACGCGTCCAGCCCGCCATGGTCGCCAGCTCCTCCACGTCGTGCACCGCCCACGCGGCCAGCAGGCCCCACGTGACGGCAGGCGGAACCATCGCCCATCGCCTCCCTAGAACGCAACGCAACGTTGCGTTTCTATGCTACGGCCGAAGTCCTGTCAAGATGGAGGGGTGCCCAGGATCGAATCCACCGCCGCGCGGCTCGCCAGGCTCGGCTTCGCCGACGGCGCCAGGGCCGCCCAGCTCGTCCGGCAGGCCGGAGCCGAAGTGGACGAGCTCCTGGAGTTCCTGATGGACGTGGCCGACCCCGACGAGGCGCTGGTCTCGCTGACCCGCCTGGCCGAGCGCGATCCCGCCGTGCTCGACGTCCTGCGCCGCGACGAGGGGCTGCGCACGAGGCTGCTGGCCGTCCTGGGCGTCAGCGCCGCACTCGGCGACCATCTGGTGCGCCACCCCGGCCAGGTG
Source organism: Nonomuraea sp. NPDC049625 (assembly GCF_040675285.1). Classification (NCBI taxonomy): domain Bacteria; kingdom Bacillati; phylum Actinomycetota; class Actinomycetes; order Streptosporangiales; family Streptosporangiaceae; genus Nonomuraea; species Nonomuraea sp. NPDC049625. Next base: position 137,998 of record NZ_JBFAOQ010000002.1, read on the forward strand.
GCGCTCCTGGCCGCGCCGTTGCCGGGCGACGCACGGGCCGAGCTGCTCAAGGCGGTCGGCGCGCAGCCGGGGGAGGCCGCCACCGCGGAGCGCCCGCTGGAGGCGCTGCGCGTGGCCTACCGGGGCCGGCTGCTGCATCTGGCCGCCCGGGACCTCACGGGAGAGGCCACGCTGGCCGAGGTCATGGTGGAGCTGTCCGACCTCGCGGGCGCCGCGCTGGAGGCCGCGCTGGCCATCGCCCGGGCCGAGGTCGACGACGGCGAGGTACGCCTGGCGGTCATCGGCATGGGCAAATGCGGCGCCAGGGAGCTCAACTACATCAGCGACGTCGACGTGATCTTCGTGGCGGAGCCGCGCGAGGGCGCCGACGAGACCAAGGCGCTGCGCACCGCGACCCGGCTGGCCCAGGCCATGATGCGGGCCTGCTCCGCCACCACGTCCGAGGGCTCCCTGTGGGAGGTGGACGCGGGCCTGCGGCCGGAGGGCAGGTCGGGCCCGCTGGTGCGCACGCTCGGCAGCCACCTGGCCTACTACCGGCGCTGGGCCAAGACGTGGGAGTTCCAGGCGCTGCTCAAGGCCCGGCCGGTCGCGGGCGACATGGAGCTCGGCTCGGCCTACGTCGAGGCGGTCAACGACCTCGTGTGGACGGCGGCCACGCGTGATCACTTCGTCGAGGACGTGCAGGCCATGCGCCGCCGGGTCGAGGCCCACGTGCGGGCCGAGGGCGACCGCCAGCTCAAGCTGGGGCCGGGCGGGCTGCGCGACATCGAGTTCGCGGTGCAGCTGCTCCAGCTCGTCCACGGCAGGCTCGACCCGCTGCTGCGCCGCAGGGCCACGCTGCCCGCGCTGGCGGCACTGTCCCGGGGCGGCTACGTCGGCCGCGACGACTCGCGCGGGCTGGCGGAGGCGTACTCGTACCTGCGCCAGATCGAGCACCTCCTGCAGCTCCACCGGCTGCGGCGCACCCACATCGTGCCCACGGACGAGTCCGACCTGCGCAGGCTGGGCCGCGCGCTCGGCATGCAGACCGACCCGGTGGGGGAGTTCACGGCGCGGTGGCGGCGGCACTCCATGGAGGCGCGGCGGCTGCACGAGAAGCTGTTCTACCGGCCGCTGCTCCAGGCGGTGTCGCGGCTGCAGGAGTCGGAGGCGCGGCTGTCGACCACTGCGGCCAAGGCCAGGCTCGAAGCGCTCGGCTACGTCGATCCCACCGGCGCGCTGCACCACATCGCCGCCCTCAGCGCGGGCGTGTCCAGGCGGGCGGCCATCCAGCGCACGCTGCTGCCCGTCATGCTGGGGTGGTTCGCCGACACGCCCGACCCGGACGCGGCGCTGCTCGGGTTCCGGCAGGTCAGCGACAAGCTGGGCAGCACGCCCTGGTATCTGCGGCTGCTGCGCGACGAGACCGCGGTGGCCTCCAGGATGTCGCGCGTGCTCGGCACCAGCCGCTACGCGACCGGCCTGATCATGAACGCGCCCGAGGCGGTCGCGATGCTGGGCTCGGACGACGAGCTCTCCGTACGCTCCCGGGAGTCGCTGGCCGGCGAGGCCTCGGCGGCGGTCTCCAGACACCAGGGCGACCCCGAGCCGGCCGTCGCGGCCGTGCGGGCGCTGCGGAGAAAAGAGCTGTTCCGGACGGCCGTGGCCGACATCTTCCGGCTCATCGACATCGAGACGGTCGGCGGCGCCCTGTCGTCCCTGACCGACGTGACCCTCCAGGCCACCCTCGACGTCGCCCTCGCCAAGGTCCCCCGCGTCACGAGGTTCGCCATTATCGCGATGGGCCGACTCGGCGGCATGGAGAGCTCCTACGCGAGCGACGCCGACGTCATGTTCGTGCACTCGCCGCTGCCGGGCGTGGCGGAGCGCGAGGCCACCGACGCCGCCTTCGCCGTGGCCAACGAGGTGCGCCGGCTGCTCTCGCTGCCCGCCCCCGACCCGCCCCTGATCATCGACCCCGACCTGCGTCCCGAGGGGCGCCAGGGCCCCCTGGTGCGGACGATGGCCTCCTACCGCGCCTATTACGCGCGCTGGTCGTCGCCGTGGGAGTCGCAGGCGCTGCTGCGGGCCAGGTTCTCGGCGGGTGACGCGGAGCTGGGGCGGGAGTTCACCTCGATGGTCGACGAGCTGCGCTACCCGAAGGGCGGCCTGCACGACGACGCGGTCAGGGAGATCAGGCGGCTCAAGGCCCGCATGGAGGCCGAGCGCCTGCCGCGCGGCGCCGATCCCGGCCTGCACACCAAGCTGGGCCCCGGCGGGCTGTCCGACGTGGAGTGGGTGGCCCAGCTCCTGCAACTGCGGTACGCGGGCACGCTGGGGTCCCTGCGCACCACCCGCACGCTCGACGCCCTGCGCGCGGCCGTGGCCGAGGGGCTGCTCGCCCCGGCCGACGAGGCCGTGCTGGCCGAGGCGTGGCGCTTCGCCTCCCGCATCCGCGACGCGATCATGCTGGTCAAGGGCCGCCCGGGCGACAGCGTCCCGCGCGACTCGGGCGAGCGGAAGCTGATCGCCCAGACGCTCGGCTACCCGCCGGACGGCTCGGAGGACTTCCTCGACGACTACCGCCGCGTGACCCGCCGCGCACGACAAGTGATGGACAGAGTTTTCTACGGGGCTTGATCGGCGGCGCGTACGGGTGTATCAAAGCCCGCGTGTTATCCGTTTACGTGGATTTGGCCCTGGGCCTGGTGGTGTCGTTCCTGCTGCTGTCGCTGCTGGTGAGCGGGCTCAACGAGGCGTTCGTGCGGGTGCTCGCCATCCGCAGCAAGTTCCTGTGGGCCTACCTCAGGGACACCATGGACGGTTCCGACGCGCAGGGCAGGTCGTGGCTGCCCGCCAAGGTGCGCGACGTCTTCGCGGCGCTGCCCTTCATACGCGACCCCCGGCCCAAGCACAGCGACCAGCCCTCGCCCCCCGAGCCGGGGGCGCTGCCGGCGCAGGAGACCAAGGCCGAGGACGCCATGGTCAACCTGCTCTACCAGCGGGTCCAGGGGATCGACCACCCGAAGAAGGGCCGTACCAGCATCTCCAACATCCCGCCCGCGCGCTTCGCGGTGGCCCTGATGGAGCTGGCCGCGGGGGAGCCGGACGGGGTCGAGGGGCTCCTGGAGAAGCTCAGGGCCATGCGCAGCCCGCTCTACGGCCACCTCAAGGGCGTGTGGGAGACCGCGCAGCGCGACCTCGACCGGTTCCGGCAGGGGGTGGAGAGCTGGTTCGACGGCGAGATGCAGCGGCTGTCCATGCTCTACAAGCGCTACGTCAAGTGGGTCGTGGCCGTGCTCGGCGTGGTCGTGACGCTGGTGTTCACGATGGACGGGCTGGAGTACGCCAAGACGCTGCTGCGCGACAACGCCTTCCGCGCCTCGGTGACGGCCGTGGCGGGGTCGGGGACGGACGCGTACAACGAGCTCAAGGCACGCTGTACGGGCGGCGACCCGGTGCCGTGCGTCACCGAGACGCTGAGCCAGCCCGCGCTGGTCAAGATGCTCGACCATGCGCTGGTCAGCGTGTCGATCCCGGCGGAGGGCGACCCGTCCGTGCACTGGAACGGCGGCCTGTGGTGGCAGCGGATCACCACGCCCAGCCACTGGCCCGGCTTCCTGCTGACGTACGTGGCGCTGCTGTTCGGGGCGTCGTTCTGGTGGGACGTGCTGCGCCGCCTGACCGGGATCAAGAGCCGCCGCTGAGCCCGCCCCTGGCCGCCAGGGTGATCACGTCGGCCAGGGCCGCCAGCTCGCCGGGGTCGTCGGTGAGCCGGGCCGTGGCCAGGCGCAGGTGGTGCGTGGTCGCGGGGCCGATCACGTACCGGCTGCCGGCCGCCACGGAGATGCCGTGCGCGGCCAGCGTGACCAGCGCCGCCGACTCCTCGCGCACCGGCACCCACAGGACCAGCCCGTCGCCGCCGCCGGTGGGCACGCCGCGCTCCGCCAGCTCCGACTTCAGCCGCGCCCGCCGCCCGGCGTAGACCGTCCGGGCGTGCGCCACGCGCTCGCGCACCTCGTCGTCCCCGAGCAGGTGGGCCAGCGTGTCCTGCAGGATCCTGCTGGTCCAGCCGATGCCGAAGCTCCGCAGCACGCGCACCCGCTCGACCGCGTCCGCCGCCCCGCCGATGATCGCGATGCGCAGGTCGGGGCCGTGCGACTTGGAGTACGAGCGCACCAGCACCGTGCGGTCGGGGAAGCGCGTCCCCATGCTCACCATCGGCGAGACCGACAGCTCGCCGATCCCGTCGTCCTCCACGATGAGCGTCGAGGTCGGCTCCAGCAGCGCGGCCAGCTCGGCCGAGCGCTCGGCGGTCACGGCATGGCCGCAGGGCGACTGGCCGCGCGGCTGGTACACGAACGCCACCGGCCTGGCCCGCAGCGCCTTGGCCAGCGACTCGGGGACGGGCCCCTGCTCGTCGCAGGCCACCGGCACGATCTGGACGCCGATCGTCTCCAGGATGTCCAGCAGCCGGGCGGCGGTCGGCTCCTCGATCGCGATCCGGTCGCCGGGCAGCGCGGCCGTCTGGCAGAGCAGCTGCACCCCCTCGTACCCGCCGCCGACGGCGAGCCAGCCCTGCGCCGGGAACGGCCAGTCCGGCTCCACGGCGGCACGCAACCGCGGCGTGATCGTCTCGCGGGCGTAGTCGTTGAGCCCCTCCGCGCCGGCCGCGGCGATCAGCGCGGCCTCCAGCGGCGGCAGCAGCGCCGGGTCCGGGGAGGCGATGGCCAGGTCGATCGCCAGCCGGTCGCCCCAGTGGCCGATGCGCTCGTAACGGATGGGACGGGGCACGTCGGGCGGCCCGAGCACCACCGTGCCGCGGCGGCGGTCGGTGTGGATCATCCCGTGCCGCCGCAGCTCCGACCAGGCCTCCGCGACGGTCCCCGAGCTGACGCCCAGCTCCCTGGCCAGGCTGCGCACGGTCGGCAGGCGCGTCTGCGCGGTGACCGTGCCCTGCCTGATCAGGTCGGTCAGGGCGGCGGCTATCCCGCGTGCGGTCGGCTCGCCGATGCGCTGCGCCAGCCAGGCGGATTCCACATGACCTCCTGTAAATCTTTGTTCAGCAACAAAGATCGTCTTGTGTGGGGCGTTGCCTGAACATAAGGTTTCCAGCAATTCAACGCAAGGGAACTTTGGGGTGTTTGTGCATATTCGGTTGGGTCTGCGGGATTGGGACCATCTCGTACCGGTGGCGACGGGGGAGGTGCGGCCCGAGGGGTTCGAGCTGGACCTCGAGTCCCGTGCCGTCACCCCGGACGTCCTGAGCGAGCCGGGCCTGGACGGCGGTGAGACGTCCTTCAGCAGGTACGTGCTCGGCCGCGCCGCGGGCGACGACCGCCTGGTGGGCCTGCCGGTGTTCGTGATGCGGGGCTTCCGGCACCGGTGCGTCCTGGTCCGCCGTGACAGCGAGCTGACCTCGCTGGAGGAGCTCAAGGGCGCCCGCATCGGCCTGACCGGCTGGCCGGACTCCGGCAACACCTGGACGCGTGCCCTGCTCAGGGCCGCCGGCGTGGACATCAGGGGCATCGAGTGGACGGTCGGCCCGCTGGTCGCCGGGGAGACCGGCAAGGACCGCGTCGGCCCCGTCCCGTTCCCCGACAACGTCTCGCTGACCGGCGACGGCCTCGCCGAAGGGCTCGCCGAGGGCCGTTACGACGCGATCATGACCCCGTTCATGCCCGACGAGTTCTTCACCCCGGACAGCCGCTTCCGCCACCTGCTCGCCGACCACCGCGCCGCCGAACTGGCCTACTACCGGGAGACCGGCTTCGTGCCCGGCATCCATCTCGTGACGCTGAAGCGCGAGGCCGTCGAGCGCGATCCGGGGCTGCCGCGGGCCGTTCAGGACCTGCTCGAACGCTCCAAGCGGCACTGGCTGGCCCGGCGGCGGCTGCTCGCCGACACCACGCCCTGGCTGCTCGCCGACCTGACGGAGACGGCGCGGACCTTCGGCCCCGACTGGATGCCGTACGGCGTCGGGCCCAACGCCGCCATGATCGCCGCCTTCTGCGAGGAACTGCACGCCCAGGGCATCTCGAACCGCCGCATCCGACCCGAGGAGGTCTTCGACATATGAGAATCGCCGTTGGACAGTTCACGTCCTCGGAGGACTGGACGGACAACCTCAAGACCTGCCAGGACCTGATCGACCGGGCCGCCGAGGGCGGCGCCGACCTGCTGGTCCTGCCCGAGGGCGCGATGGCCCTGTTCGTCGACGAGCCGACGCGCATCCGCGAGGCCGCACAGCCGCTGGACGGGCCGTTCGTCAGCGGGCTGGTCGAGCGCACGCGCGGCTCGTCCACCACCGTGATCGTCGGCGTGCACACCCCGTCGGGCGACGGCCGCGTGTTCAACGTCCTGGTGGCCGCCAGGGACGGCGAGATCGTCGGGACGTACACCAAGCTGCACCTGTACGACGCCTTCGGCCGGCGCGAGTCCGACAACGTCGTGCCCGGCACGAACGCGCCCGTGGTGATCGACGTGGCCGGCTGGAAGGTCGGCATGATGACCTGCTACGACGTGCGCTTCCCCGAGCTGGCCAGGCTCCTGGCCGACCAGGGCGCCCAGGTGATCGCGCTGCCCACCGCGTGGGTGCGCGGCCCGGCCAAGGAATGGCACTGGGAGGTCATGGTGACCGCCCGCGCCCTGGAGAACACCGTGTACCTGGCCGCCTCCGGCGAGTGCGGCCGCCGCAACATCGGCGCCAGCATGGTCGTCGACCCGCTCGGCATCACCCGGGCCCGCCTCGGCGACGCGCCGGGCCTGCTCTGGGCCGACGCCTCCATGGAAGAGCTCGAGCGAGCCCGCCTCAGCCTCCCCGTCCTCGAGAACCGGCGCTTCGCCGTCGACCCCCGATTGGAGCGACATGTCTAAGTACGCGACGGCGGCCCTGCTCGGCGCCGCCCTCCTGATCGCCGGCTGCGGCGCCAACCCGGAGGAGGCCCAGGGCGCGCTGAGCTCCCAGTCCGCCCCCTCCGGCACCGTGGCCGCCCAGGGCAAGGACCAGGCCCTGTACGACCGGCTGCCCGACAAGGTGAAGACCGCCGGCAAGCTGGTCTCGGTGAACAACGGCTCGTTCCCCCCGTACGAGATCGCCGGCGCCGACGGCAAGTCCATGACCGGCGCCGCGGCCGACCTGTCGGAGGCCCTCGGCCAGGTGCTCGGCGTCAAGATCGAGCACGTCACCGTGGACGGCCTGCCCAGCCAGCTCACCGGCATCGCGTCGGGCCGCTACGACCTGGCCATCGGCCCGGTGGGCGACTTCCCGGACCGGCAGAAGTCCAACGACTTCGTGGACTGGGTCAAGGAGTTCGTGGTCTTCGCCGTGCCGAAGGGGAACCCCAAGAAGATCAACTCGGTGGCCGACACGTGCGGGCTGAAGATCTCGGTCATGGCTGGCGGCTCCGCCGAAGCCGTGATCAAGAACCAGTCCGAGACCTGCGCCAAGGACGGCAAGCCGAAGATCACCGTACAGTCGTACAAGGACCAGCCCACCTCGGTGCTGGCGGTCAGTTCGGGCCGGGCCGACGCGTTCTTCTCCTCGCAGGCGCCGCTCACGTACTTCGTGTCGCAGTCCGGCGGCAAGCTGGAGCTGGCGGGCAAGGGGCAGAGCAACGGCTTCGACGACCTCTTCCAGGGGGCCGTCGTCGGCAAGGACTCGCCGCTGCGTGACGTGGTCAGGGACGGCATCCAGAAGCTGATCGACAACGGCGCCTACGCCAAGATCATGGACAAGTGGGGCACCTCCGACAACAAGCTGGACAAGGCCGGCGTCAACCTGGCGGGGTCATGAGCGGACTGCCGGACGTCGACGTCGCGGGCGCGTCCCGCACGCGCCATCCGCTGCGCTGGGTGGCCTCGATCATCCTGCTGGTCCTGGCCGCCCAGCTCGTGAGCCTGCTGGTCACCAACCCCAACTTCCAGTGGGACGTGGTCTTCAAGTACGTCAACGCGCAGGTCATCGGCCAGGGCGTCTTCACCACGCTGCTGCTCACCGTGATCGCGATGTTCGTGGGCGTGGTGCTCGGGGTGCTGCTGGCCATCGGCCGGCTCTCCGAGAACCCCGTCGCGCGGGCGGCCTGCGGGCTCTACGTGTGGTTCTTCCGCGGCACGCCGGTGCTGGTGCAGCTCGTGCTCTGGTACAACCTGTCGTACCTGCTGCCCAAGATCTCCCTCGGCGTACCGTTCGGCCCGGAGTTCATCAGCGCCGACACGAACCTGGTCATCACCCCGCTGCTCGCGGCCATCCTCGGGCTCGGGCTGAACGAGGGCGCGTACATGGCGGAGATCATCCGCGGCGGCCTCATGTCGGTGGACCCCGGCCAGACCGAGGCCGCCTCGGCGCTCGGCATGAGCAACGCGCGCACCTTCCGCAGGATCGTGCTGCCGCAGGCCATGCGGTTCATCATCCCGCCCACCGGCAGCCAGGTGATCAGCATGCTGAAGGCCACGTCGCTGGTGAGCGTCATCGCCCTGGCCGACCTGCTGTACACGGTGCAGTCGATCTACAACCGCACTTTCCAGACCATCCCGCTGCTGATCGTCGCCTGCGTCTGGTACCTGATCATCACCTCGATCCTGTACGTCGGCCAGTCGTTCATCGAGCGGCACTACGCCCGCGGGGCCACCAGGCACGCGCCGCAGAGCTTCTGGGCCTTCCTGACCTTCCGCCGGCGCCGTCCCTCGGAGGTGACGTCATGACCGTCCCCATGGTCCACGCCCACGCCGTACGCAAGCACTTCGGCCACCTCGAGGTCCTCAAGGGCATCGACCTGGACGTCCAGGCGGGGGAGGTCGTGGTGATCCTCGGCCCCTCCGGGTCGGGCAAGTCGACATTCCTGCGCTGCGTGAACCACCTGGAGACCATCGACGGCGGCTCCATCTTCGTGGACGGGGAGCTGATCGGGTTCCAGGCGTCCGGCGGCAAGGTGCGGCACCTGCGCAAGCGCGACATCACCCGCCAGCGCCGGGAGATCGGCATGGTCTTCCAGCAGTTCAACCTGTTCCCGCACTTCACGGTGCTGCAGAACGTCATGGAGGCGCCGGTCGGCGTCCGCCGCGAGTCGCGCGAGCAGGCCCGGGAACGGGCGTCCGGCCTGCTGCGCCGCGTGGGGCTGGAGGACAAGGCGGGCAGCTATCCCAGGCAGCTCTCCGGCGGGCAGCAGCAGCGGGTGGCGATCGCCAGGGCGCTGGCGATGCGGCCCAAGCTCATGCTGTTCGACGAGCCGACCAGCGCGCTGGACCCGGAGCTGGTGGGTGAGGTGCTGGCCACCATGAAGAGCCTCGCGGAGGACGGGCTGACCATGATCGTGGTGACCCACGAGATCGGGTTCGCGCGGGAGGTGGCCGATCGGGTGGTGTTCATGGACGGCGGCGTCGTGGTCGAGTCGGGCACGCCGAAGGAGGTCCTCGACAACCCCACCAGCCCGCGCACCAAGGCATTCCTCAGCCGCGTCCTGTAGCCCCCACACGCCGCCTTCGCCCCTGCCTGGCCTCCGCCGCCCTGGCCCATGCGCCTCCCTTCTGCGCGCACGGCCTCGTCCCCGCCCTCACGGACGCACCACGACCGCCCCCCTTCTGACCGATCGTTCCCTTCTCCCCGAAGGACGGATGGCGCGGGCGGGCCTATCGTGGGTGGGATGGAGACCCAGCGTTTGATCATGCGCAGATGGCGCGACGAAGATCGGGAACCATTCGCCGCGATGAACGCCGACCTCGAGGTGATGGAGCACTTCCCCGCCCCGCTCACCCGCCCGGAGAGCGACCACTTCGTCGACAGGATCGAGGAGGAGTTCGACAAGGACGGCTACGGGCTGTGGGCGCTGGAGGTGCGCGGGAGCGGCGAGTTCATCGGCTTCGCCGGCCTGATCTGGCAGACGTTCGACGTGCCGTTCCTGCCCGCGTGGGAGATCGGATGGCGGCTGGCACGGCCCGCCTGGGGCCACGGGTACGCCACCGAGGCGGCCAGGGAGGTGCTCGGGCACGCGTTCGAGAAGGCCGGGCTGGACGAGATCGTCTCCATGACGGCCAAGAGCAACACCCGCTCCCAGGCCGTGATGAAGCGCCTGGGGATGACCCACCTGACCGACTTCGGCTACCCGCGGCTGGCGCCGGACCATCCTCTGTTCCCGCACGTGGCGTACCACATCAAGCGCCCGTAGGGGCGCTCATGGCGTAGAGGACGTCGCGCAGAGCGGGTTCACGGCCGCGTAGCCAGACCAGCCGCAGCGCCAGCGCGGGCGCCTCGAAGCCGAGCCGCACCAACGCGCCGGAGGCCAGGTCCGGCTCCAGCGCGAAGTCAGGCAGCAGCGCGCTGCCGAGCCCCTGCCTGGCCCACTCGCGGGCGGTGGCGATGCTGGTCAGCTCCCTGCGCGGCACCTCCGCGCCGAACGCCCGGTCGGCGGCCAGCCGGATCGAGCAGCCCGGCGGGCTGACCAGCAGCGGCTCCCGATCCCCGTCCGGCGCCGCGACCAGCGCCAGCCCGACCTCACCCACGTCCAGGAAGTCCAGATCGGGCGTCACCGGCCCGGAGCCGGGGTCGTGCGGCACGGTGAACCCGAGCCCGCCGATCCGCAGGCCCGTGTCCAGCAGGAGCACCGCGTCCAGCTCGCCGCCCGCCACCCCGGCCAGCAGCGACTGCCTGGTGTGCGAGCGCACGTCCACGTCCAGGTCGGGACGGCGTTCCGACAGGCGGCGGATCACGGCGGGCATCCTGGCCGCGGCGAGCATCTCCAGCGCCCCGATCCGCACTTTACGCCGCTGCCCGGTGACGGCGCGGCGCACCTCGTCGGCGTGGTCGAGCAGGCCCTGTGCCCGCGCCAGCAGCGTGGCGCCCTGCTCGGTCAGCCGCATGCCCTGGGGCGTGCGCTCGAAGAGCGCGACCCCGAGGCTCCGCTCCAGCCGGCGCACCTGCTCCGACACCGACGCGGGGGCGAGGCCGAGGCTGTTCGCCGCCCCGGTGACGGTGCCCGTCCCCGCCACCGCGACGAACCCCCGCAACTGCCGCAAGTCCATGGCCGCCAGCATACGGTTTTCCCGAACGCCCCCTGAGGCCGCGCCTGTTGAGGGTGGATGTGGCGTTTCAGCAGGCTGAGGCGCATGATGTTCGGATTCTCCCTCGCCTACTTCCTCGTGATCCTCGACACGACCGTGCTGACGATCGCGCTGCCCGATCTGCGGGCCTCGCTCGGCGGCTCGCTGGCCGGGCAGCAGTGGGCGGTGAACGCGTACACGGTCGCCTTCGCCGCCTCGCTGCTCGTCGGGGGAGCGGTGGCCGACCGGTACGGCGCGGCCCGGATCTTCAAGGCCGGTGTGGTGGCGTTCGGCGCGATCTCGCTGCTGAGCGCCGCCGCGCCGCACCTGGGCGTGCTGGTCGGGCTGCGGGCCCTGCTCGGTGTGGCGGGCGCGCTCTGCACGGGCGGCTCGCTCGGCCTGCTCCCGCAGCTCTTCCCCGACCCGGCCGCCCGCGCCCGCGCCACCGGCCTGTGGGCGGCCATCACCGGCACCGCGCTCGCCGCCGGTCCGCTGCTCGGCGGTCTCCTGGTGGACCTGTACGGCTGGCGCGCGGTCTTCCTGCTCAACCCGCCCCTCGCCCTGATCAGCCTGCTGGCCATGCGCCGGGTGAGCTCGCCGCGCGGCCACCGCGGGATCGACTGGCGGGTCCAGGCGCTGGCCTGCGCGTTCCTGGGCCTGGTGGCGCAGGCCCTGATCGGCCCCTCGGTCCTGGCGGGCGTCGCGGCCGTGGCCGTACTGGCCGCGCTGGTGCCGGTGGAGCGCCGCAGCCACGCCCCCGCGCTGCCCGGCGGCCTGCTCGCCGCCACCTGGCCCGAACTGCTCGCCGGCACGGTGGCCAACTTCGCCTTCTCCGGCGCCCTGTTCGTCCTCACCCTCCTGCTGCAGGACACCCGCCACCTGGACCCGCTGGCCGCCGGGCTGGCCTTCCTGCCGCTCACCCTCCCCATGACCGTGAACCCGCTGCTCACCGGCCGCCTGGTGGCCCGCTACGGCCCGCGCCCGCCGATCCTGTGCGGCCTCACCCTGCTCGCGACCGGCCTGGCGGGGGTCGCCCTCACGGACGCGCTGGCGTTGTGGCTGGTGGTGATGGGGTTCGGGCTGTCGTTCGTGCTGCCCGCGCTGATGGCGGGCATGGTCAACAGTGCTCCGCCGGGGACGGCGGGCACCGCGGGCGGCGTCCTGAACGCGTTCCGCCAGGCCGGCGCGACCCTCGGCGTGGCGGTCATGGGCGTGGTCGGCCGGCCCCTGCTGGCGGCGGCCGTCCTGACGGCCCTGACCTGCCTGTGCTACGCGGCGGCCGCCTGGCGCGCCCGCACGGCCGCCCTGACGATGCGGGTATCGTGATCGGCTGGGGTTTGTCCGGGGATGGCGAGGTGGACCGTGCGTTTCCAGCATTCGAGTGACATCTGGCGGGACTTCCCGGAGCTCGTGCCCGGCGTGCTCGTCGCGTCCGGTGTCTCGGCGGGCGTCTCCGTCGACGACCAGGTCTCCCGGTTCGGCGAGCTCGCCGCGGAGCGGCTCGCGACCTCCTCGGAGGGCGAGCTGCCGGAGATCCAGGCGTGGCGGCGGGCGTTCTCGAAGATGGGCCTCAAACCGACCCAGTACCGCTGCGCCTCGGAGTCCCTGCTGCGCCGCTTCCGGAAGGAAGGCGCGCTCCCGCGCCTGCACCCGCTGATCGACCTCTGCAACGCGGTCTCCATCGCGTACGCGATCCCGGTGGCGGTGTTCGACGTCTCCAAGATCACGCAGTATGTAGAGGTCAGGTACGCGGCGGGCGACGAGACGTACCTGACCTTCTCCGGCGAGACCGAGCACCCGCCGCCCGGCGAGGTGATCTTCGCCGACGGCGAGGGCAGGGCGCACGCCCGCCGCTGGACCAACCGCCAGAGCGGCCTCTCGGCCGTCCGCGACACGACCACCGACGTCCTGATCGTCGCCGAGGCGCTGCACGACACGGCCGGGAAGGACGTCGACTCCCTCCTGGCCACGCTCTCGGACGAGCTGGCCGCCGTCTGGCCCGTGACACCGGACTCCGCGATCCTCGGCCCGTCCGAGCCCCGGTTCGAGTTCCCGGCGTGACGTTTCGCGACGTGAAACGGCCCGGGACCGTGATCGGTCCCGGGCCGTTCGCCGTGTGCGGGCCGGACTACACGTCGTAGTACAGCTCGAACTCGTGCGGGTGCGGGCGCAGGCGGATCGGGTCGACCTCGTTCTCCCGCTTGTACGCGACCCACGTCTCGATCAGGTCAGGCGTGAAGACGCCGCCCTCGAGCAGGTAGTCGTGGTCCTCCTCCAGCGCGTTGAGCACGTCGGTGAGCGAGCCGGGCACCTGCGGGATGTTGCGGGCCTCCTCCGGCGGCAGCTCGTAGAGGTCCTTGTCGACCGGCTCCGGCGGCTCGATCTTGTTGCGGATGCCGTCGATGCCCGCCATCAGCATCGCCGCGAAGGCGAAGTACGGGTTGCAGGACGGGTCGGGCACCCGGAACTCGATGCGCTTGGCCTTCGGGTTGGAGCCCGTGATCGGGATCCGGACGCAGGCCGAACGGTTGCGCTGGGAGTAGACCAGGTTGACCGGGGCCTCGTAGCCGGGGACCAGGCGGTGGTAGGAGTTGACCGTCGGGTTGGTGAAGGCCAGCAGCGACGGCGCGTGCTTGAGCAGGCCGCCGATGTAGTAGCGGGCCGTGTCGGACAGGCCCGCGTAGCCGACCTCGTCGTAGAAGAGCGGCGAGCCGTCCTTCCACAGCGACTGGTGGCAGTGCATGCCGGAGCCGTTGTCACCGAAGATCGGCTTGGGCATGAACGTGACCGTGTGGCCGTACTCGAGCGCCGTGCTCTTGATGATGTACTTGTACAGCATCAGGTTGTCGGCGGTCTTGAGCAGCGTGCCGAACTTGAAGTCGATCTCCGCCTGGCCCGCCGTGCCGACCTCGTGGTGCTGCATCTCGACGTCGATGCCGCACTCGATGAGGTTGCGCACCATTTCAGAGCGCAGGTCGGTGAAGTGGTCCATCGGCGGGACCGGGAAGTAGCCGCCCTTGTAGCGCGGCTTGTAACCGAGGTTGCCGCCCTCGGTGGCCTTGCCGGTGTTCCAGGCGCCCTCGATGGAGTCGATGTAGTAGTAGCCGGCGTTCTGCTTCGTCTCGAAGCGCACGTCGTCGAAGATGTAGAACTCGGCCTCAGGGCCGAAGTAGACCGTGTCGGCGATGCCCGTGCCCCGAAGGAACTCCTCGGCCTTGCGCGCGACGTTACGCGGGTCGCGGCTGTAGGCCTCGCCGGTCAGCGGGTCGTGCACGAAGAAGTTCAGGTTGAGCGTCTTGTGCTGGCGGAACGGGTCCACCACGGCGCTGGACGGGTCGGGCAGCAGAAGCATGTCGGACTCGTGGATCGCCTGGAAACCGCGGATCGACGAGCCGTCGAACATGAGTCCGTCGGTGAAGACGCTCGCGCTGAAGTTTTCTACCGGGAAGGTGAAGTGGTGCGTCGTCCCCGGCAGGTCGGTGAACCTGACATCGACGAATTGCACCCCTTCGTCACTGATGAACTTCAGGACGTCGTCGGCGGAGTTGAACACTCTCGAACCTCCCTGGGGACTGGCCATCATGCCGACGCTAGGGCGTGGCCGTTTCCGTGTGGTGTCTCGATTGTTTCGCACATGTTACGCAGGTCAGGTGCCCTGCGTAGCGACGCATCCCTCGGAATCGTCCTCTTCCAGCTCGTACGGATCTACGGGTGCGCCGGTCGGCGCCACCGTACCCCGAGGTGAATCCTCGTACACGGGATGGATGAAGCCGTCGCGCGTGTCGCAGCTCGCCGGGGTGCTGCTCGCCCCCCAACGCAGCGGCCACGCGACCAGCCGCCCCTCCTCGCGGTACAGCCACACGCGGCCCTTGGGATGGGCGACGACCCGGATCGTGGTGTCCGGCCGGCCCGGGCGGTGCACGGCGTAGACGACGATGTGGTTCAGCTTGAGCTCGACGCCGCGCCGCCAGCGGTCCTTGAACGTGCCCAGCTTGACGCGGCCGTGCACCTTGATCACATCGGTGGAGAACTCGGCCGTGCCCTTGGCGAACTGGATGACGTAGGCCGCCGAGCCCTTGTGCTTCTTCATGTCCCGGAGGAACCAGTCACGCTGGTCGGGGCTCAGGAGCTTGGTGAACGCCGACGGCTTGCCGCCCAGGACCGCCTTCTTGTCGAGGAAGGCCGCCGCCATCAGCTCGCGGGTCAGCTTCAGGCCCTTCGCGACGTCCTTCTTCGACAGCCCGCCCAGCGCCTTCGCCTCCGGCAACGCGAATCCGGCGGCCCCCTCGGCGTACTTCTCGGCGGGGGATCCGGCGAACGGGCTCGTCGGCTCCTCGCTCGCCCCCTCCGTCGGCTCCTCGGCGGCTTCGTCCGCCGGGTTGCCGGCGGGTTCGACGGCCGGCTCGGCGATCGGCACCGGTGGGTCGTCCACGACGACGCCCGAGGTGAGCAGATCGGGGCGGAAGGTCACGATCACACCCGCGGCGGTGATCAGCGAGGTGATCACGGCCATCGCGATCCAGGCCCGCCCGATCCGCCGCTGCGGCTCGGACCCGTGTCCCCCGTGTCCCCCGGGTCCTCCGGATAAGCGCGCCGACCTGCTCTCGCGCCTGGCTAAGCGGTCGGTACGCCGCTGTTCTTTCGCGCCTTTGACGGCCGCGGCGCGCATCCTGCGCTGTTGCTCCTCGTCTATCTGCGCGACCAGCTCGTTGAAGCGCGCGTCAAGGTCATCCCCGTGTGGCATGGCGTACATGATGGCCGTTCTGCGACGCGGTTGGGTCACGATGCCGACCGGCCCACCGGGCGGATACCGTTGAGGGCATGAGCAGCAAGGAGCCTCGGTGGACGCAGACCTGGCTGGGCGGGGTCAGGTCCGCCGGGGTCGATCTCGGATACCCGGGGGAGCGCCTGGGGCTGCCCGAGGAGGGCAGCGGGTCGATCGCCGGCTGGGGGCGCAGGATCGCCGCGCTGGTCATCGACTGGATGATCTGCACGTGGGTCGTCGTGCAGCTGCTGCTCAGGATCGACCCGGCCGAGCAGCCGTGGGCGCCCGCGGCCGTCTTCGCCGTTCAATACCTGATCCTGGTCGGGTTCATGGGGCAGACGTTCGGCCACCGGCTGGCGGGCCTCAGGGTGGCCGCGATGGACGGCGGCGACCCGCGCTGGCTGCCCGTGCTGGTGCGCTCGGTGCTCCTGTGCCTGGCCGTGCCCGCCCTGATCTGGGACCGCGACCACCGCGGGGTGCACGACCGCGTCTCCAACACGATGGTCGTCCGCATGTAGCCGGGTAAAAAAACGTACCGGGTTCAAAAATGTACCCGGTACGGTTTATGCTGCCCTCATGGGGTTGAGGGAGCGGAAGAAGGAGCAGACGCGGCGGCGGATCGCCGAGGTGGCGCTGCGGCTGTTCGACGAGCGCGGCTACGACGCGGTGACCGTCAACGAGATCGCCGAGGCGGCCGGGGTCGCCAAGGTGACGCTGTTCAACTACTTCCCGACCAAGGACTGCCTCGTCACCGAAGGGGTCAAGGAGGACCTGGCGGCGATCGTGGCCGGGCGGGGCGAGGGGCGCTCGCCCCTTCAGGCGCTGCGCGAGCACTACCGCTCGATGGCCGCCCGGGGCGCGGGAGCGGTGGACGTCGAAGCGCTGCTGGCCAGGGTGCGGGTGATCGGGTCGAGTCCGGCCCTGATGGGCGCGCTGCACGCGATGCACATGAGCGAGCGCCACGAGCTGGCCGAGGCCCTAGGGGAAGCCTACCCCGGCGACGATCTGACCGCGCGGCTCATGGCCGGGCAGATCACCGCCGCCGTCACCACCATCCAGGAGGCCTTCTTCCATCGCATCGCGACGGGCGAGCCGCTGGAGGAGGCGGGCCGGCGCCTGGCAGGTGACGTGGAGCTGGCCTTCGACCTCCTGGAGCACGGCCTCACATACGTAAAAAAGGGGACAAATCATGAAAAAGGGGATCAACTATGATGTCGGGTTCCTGCCGGGCGACAGCCTGAGCCGCAGGTCGTTCCACATCGAGGACGTCCGGCGCGACATGCGGACGATCGCGGAAGACCTGCACTGCGCGTCCGTACGCATCTCCGGCCGCGACCCCGAGCGCGTCGAGGCGGCCGCCAGGGAGGCCGCGGCGGCCGGGCTGGAGATCTGGTTCACCCCGTTCCCCGTGGACCTCACCCAGGACGCGATGCTGGAGGTCTTCGCGGACGCGGCCCGGCGCGCCGAGTCGGTGCGCCGCGACGGAGCCGAGGTCGTGCTGGTCACCGGCTGCGAGATCACCGCCTTCGGCCACGGCTTCATCGACGGCGACGGGTACGGCGACCGGCTCGGCGCCATGATGGCCGGCGACATGGAGTGGTGGACGTCCCTCATGCAGGTCATGCCGCGCTTCAACGCCTACCTGGCGAAGGTGGCCGAGACCGTGCGGCCGCTGTTCGGCGGCCGGCTGAGCTACGCCTCGGCGCCGTGGGAGCCGGTCGACTGGGCCCCGTTCGACGTGGCGGGCGTGGACGCCTACCGCGCCGCCTACAACGCCCACGACTTCGCGGACGAGCTAAGCGACCAGTTCAAGCACGGCAAACCGGTCGCCGTGACGGAGTTCGGCACCTGCGCGTACCGCGGCGCGGGGGAGCGCGGCGGCTCGGCCTGGGTGGTGCCCGAGGACGCGGTACGCGACGAGGGCGAGCAGGTGCGTTACTTCACCGAGCTGATGGACGTCTTCGAGCAGGAGGGGGTGGAGACCGCGCTGTGGTTCACGTTCGCCGCCTTCAACCGGCCCGGCGAGGCCGACCTGGGCTCCTACGGCGTGGTCAGGATGCTCGACGAGCGGCGCTGGGAGCCCAAGGAGGTCTTCCACGCCATGGCCGCTAGGTACGCGCGCAGCTGAAAATGGCCGTGCCCGGGAGGTGACGGCCGCGCAGCGGGCTCCAGCCGCCCCACACCCGCTCGTGCCCCTCCGGCCACTCGGGCTCCAGCAGCCCCGTGACGGTCAGCCCGGAGGCGACCAGCAGGTTCACCCAGTCACCCATGGTGCGATGGTGCTCGGCGTACGTGACCGTGCCCCGTTCGTCGTGCTCCTCGTAAGGGGAACGGTCGAAGTAGGACCGGTCGGACGTCAGCCCGCGCGGCCCCGGATCGTCCGGGAACGCCCACCGGATCGGATGGCTCACCGAGAACACGAACCGGCCGCCCGGCCTGAGCACCCGCCGCACCTCGCGGAAGACGGCGAGCGGGTCGGCCACGAACGGCAGCGCCCCGAACGCCGAGCAGGCCAGGTCGAAGGCGGCCGCGGCGAACGGCAGCGACTCGGCGTCGGCCTGGACCACGGGCACGCACAGCCCCGTGTCGAGGTCGATGCGCTGGGAGTGGCGCAGCTGCCGGTGAGAGACGTCGAAGGCGGCCACCTGCGCGCCCTGCGTCACCAGCCAGCGGGCGCACTGCGCCGCCCCGCAGCCGATCTCGAGCACGCGCCGACCGCGCACCTCGCCGAGGAGGTGCGCGTCGGCCTCGTCGACGCCTTCGGGACACCACACGAACCCGGTGTCACGCAGGAACTCGCCGTGTTCGAGCTGGTAGTCGTCGGCGTTGCCGTCCCACCACCAGCGGTTGGCCCGTGCGGAGGAGGACAGCACTAGCGCATCTTGGGGCCGCGCGGCATGCGCGCGCCCTTGGGCATGGGGCCCTTGGGCAGCGGCATGTTCTTCGGCAGCGAGCGCAGCCGGTCCTTCACCTCGTTGACCGCGGGCTTCTTGAGGTTGCGCGGCAGCTTCATCAGGTGGCGCTGCAGCTTGCCGAGCGGCACCTGCCCCTCGCCGTCACCGCACTGGATGTCGTAGATCTCGATGCCCAGGACCACCCGCGCGACCCGCTTCTTCTCGGCCGCCAGCATCTTCGCCACCCGGTTGCCCGGCCCCTCGGACACCAGCACGACGCCCGGATAGCCGACCACGAGGTGGATGAGGTCCTGGTCGCGGTTGACCGCGATGGCAGGGGTGACCTGCCAGTTGCCGCGCATGCCCTGCAGCACCGCCGCCGCGGCACCCGTCTGGCCGTGCAGGATCGAATATTGGGCCTTCTGGGCGAGCTGCCCGAAGACCACCAGACCAACCGTGAGCGCGGCCAGCACACCGATGAACACCGAATACCACAAGTAGTCCGTGACCAGGCCGATCACGACGACCACAGCCAGCGTGCCCACCGCCGAAAGGAAGACGATGGGCAACCCCTTGGGGTTGGCCTGCTTGATGATCTGCGCGATCATGCGGAGCTGCTTGATGCGCCCCGGCTTCTCTGGATCCTCGGACTTTGCCATGCTCTGAAGGATACAAACCAACAGGTGCGGTATGGAAAACGTGACCCCGTCATTTCGCGCCCGGCTAGATCTTCACGGTCGCGGACAGGCGCGGATCGGCCGCGTGGCGGCCCGCCTCGACCGTGTGAACGCCCTCGACGGTCCGCCAGCCGCCCTCCTCCCAGACCTGGAAGGTCCGCTCGGGCAGGAACACGGTCGTGATCACGGTCTCCCCGGGCGCCGCCTCGACCACGTCGAACCCGGCCAGCGCCCTGTCGACGTACACCTGCACGACCTCGCGGCCCGGGCGGTCGCCGGTGTTGGTGACCGCCACCGTCACACTCGTGCCCTCGGCCGCGATCGAGTCGTACGACCAGGTGGTGTAGCCCAGGCCGTGCCCGAACCAGAACGCCGGCGCGCGGCCCGTGCGCTCCCACGCCCGGTAGCCGATCGAGGTCCCCTCCTCATAGGCCACCACACCGTCCACCGGCGTCACGTCGACCACGGGAGCGTCCTCCAGCCGCCGCGGCCACGTCGTGGGCAGCCGCCCGCCCGGCTCGGCGTCCCCGAACAGCACGTCCGCCAGCGCCGCCCCCGCCTCCTGCCCGGGGAACCAGGTGAGCAGCACGGCCGCCACCTCCTCCGCCCACGGCAGCTCGACCGGCGAGCCCGCGTTGACCACCACGACGGTGCGCGGGTTGGCCGCGGTCACCGCGCGGATCAGCTCGTCCTGCCGCCCCGGCAGCCTGAGGTCCGCGCGGTCGAAGCCCTCGCTCTCCACCTCGGGCGTGGTCGCGGCCACGACCACCGCCACGTCGCACTCCGCCGCCACCCGTGCGGCCTCGGCCATGAGCTCGTCCTCGCCGGGGCCGGGGTTCGCGTGGCCGGCCGTGAAGGACACGAACGCCATCCCGCCGAACGCCCCGGCCGGGTGCGTCACGACCACCTCGTACGCCTGCCCGGCGGCCATGGGCAGGCTGATCCGCCGCTCGGGCGGCGACAGGAACGCCATGGCGGGGTCGTCGCCGTCCGGGCCGATGCTCTCGTCGAAGACGCTCTCGCCGTCGACGGCGACGGTGAAGGCGCCCACACCCGCGACCGACAGCTGGTGCTCGCCTGAAACGTCCGGTGTGTACGTGGTACGCAGCCGGACCGCCGCCAGCCGGTCGCCGTCCACGCCCGGCGGCAACTGGCCGATCCACCGCGCCTCGGCCGTGGCCAGCGGCTGCTCCGACAGCACCGCGCCATCGGCGTCCAGGAAGGCGGCCATGGCCGGGCCGGGGAGCGGGGACAGGCGGATCCGGGGGTCGGTGCCGAGCGCGAACCGGACCTCGGCCCGCTCGCCGAGCCCCTGCAGCGGCGAGACGATCCGGCCCGGGAAGACCTGCGCGCTCCCGCCGCCCATGACGCGCGCCTCGGCGGCGGCCGCCCCGATCAGGGCGATGGTCCTGATCTGCCGGAACGGCAGGATGCCGTCGTTGGTGAGCAGCGTGAAGCCGCGCGTGGCCACCTCACGCGCCAGCGCCACCCCGTCGATGGCGGGCCACTCATCGACGGCCGGCGTTTCCGCGGCGTCGGTGGCGGGTCGCTCCTCGGTGGGTGGGGGCTCCGCGCCGTGCAGGGCCCCGACGCGGTGGGCCAGGCGCAGGATGCGGCGCACCCGATCGTCCACGACCGACTCGGGCACCCGCCCCTCCCGTACGGCGGCCTCCAGCCTCTCTCCCCACGGCCCGTGCGGGCCCGGCATCGCCACGTCGGTGCCGCCCAGCGCCGCGGCCTCGGTCGTACGCACCGCCGTCCAGTCCGACACCACGAACCCGTCGAACCCCCACTCGCCCTTCAGCACCCCGTTCACCAGCTCGGCGTGCTCGGTCATGGTCATGCCGTTCACCGAGTTGTAGGCGGTCATGAGGCCCCACGCCCCGGCCCGCACCACCCGCTCGAACGGCCGCAGATAGACCTCGCGCAGCGCCTTCTCGCTCACCCGGACGTCCGCGGTGAAGCGGTCGGTCTCGAAGTCGTTGGCCACGAAATGCTTCGGGGTGGTGGCCACCCCGCCCTCCTGGACACCCTCGACGTACGCGGCGCCGATCTCGCCCGTCAGGTACGCGTCCTCGGAGAAGCACTCGAAATGCCGGCCGCCGAGCGGGGAGCGGTGCAGGTTGATCGTGGGGGCGAGGAGCACGTGCACGCCCTTGCGCCGGGCCTCCTGGGCCAGCAGCCGGCCCGCCCGGCGGACCAGGTCCACGTCCCAGGTGGCGGCCAGCGCGGTCGGGCTGGGCAGCGCGATCGAGGGATCGACCGCGCTCCACTGCTCGCCGCGTACGCCGATCGGGCCGTCGCTCATGACGAGCCGATCGAGGCCGATCTCGGGCAGCGGCGGGAGCGACCACATGCCGGCCCCGGTGAGCAGGCGGACCTTGGTACGGAGGTCGAGCCGGGCGATGAGTTCGTCGAAGTCCACGAGCCCAGTCTTCACCAGCTCGCGCGGGGCTCAAATGAGGCTCGGGCGGGGCTCATGGGGGCTCAGGCGAGGGCTCAGGCGAGGGCTCAGGCGAGGGCTCAGGCGGAGGGCTCAGGCGGAGGGCTCAGGCGGTGGCGAAGAACTCCAGGAGCTCGGGCACCAGCGCCTGCGGGGCCACGTTGTGCGCCTGGCCCTCCAGGACCCGCCGTACCGCGCCCGGTACGGCCGCCGCGACCGCCAGCCCCGCGTTCGACATCCACCCGGGGCTGTCCTCGCCGTTCAGCACCAGCGTCGGCTGCCTGACGGCGGCCAGCCGCCCGGCGGGCAGCGCGTTGCCCGGCCCCAGCACGGCGGCCTCGTAGGCGAGGGTGTGGGCCAGCGCCTCCACCTGCGCCCAGGACGGCTGTGCGCGCATCGCGGCCACCGCCTCCGGCGGCGCCTCGGCCGCCTCCACCATGAACCGCTCGACGGCCTCGCCCCGCCTGCCCGCCCTCACCAGCGCCTCCAGCCGCGCGGCGAAGTCGTCCGGCAGCGGGGGCGCGCTGTCGTCCACGTGGTACGGCGGCTCCCACAGGGCCAGCTTCGTGACGGCCGGGTTCCGCACCGCGGCCTCCAGCGCCAGCGCGGCCCCCGACGAGCCCCCGAACACCATGGCCGACCCGCCCGCCGCCTCGATGACCGCCGCCAGATCCTCGATCTCCCGCTCGACCGCGTACGGCTGGGTGTCCCCGCTGTCGCCGCGCCCCCGGCGGTCGTAGTCGTACACCGTGAACCACGGCGCCAGGGCGGCCGCCACGCCGGCCGGCGTGACGTGGCCCCGCACCCCGAACGCGCCGTGGACCAGGACGACCGCGGGCCCCTCGCCGTAGCTGTCGAAGGCGATGACGGTCCCGTCCGCCGAGATCGCCTTGCCGCTCAGGCGGCCGGCTGCGCCAGGCACAGCGCCTCCCAGTGGTGTCCGTCGAGGTCGGCGAAGCCGCGCTGGTAGCGGATGCCGTCCTCCTGCTTCACGCCCGCCGGGGTGGCGCCGAGCGCCAGCGCCTTGTCCACCAGCTCGTCCACCTGGGCCGGGTTCTCCATGCCCAGCACCAGGATCGCCTCCGTGGCCGTGTCGGCGGCGGCGATCTCCTTGGTGATGTACGAGCCGAACGTCGGCTCGGTCAGCAGCATGACCTGGGTCTGCTCACTGATGATCACCGACGCCATGCCCTCGGCCATGCCGAACAGGTTGAAGCCGAGTTCGGCGAAGAACTTCTTCGACCGCTCGAGATCCTTGACCGGCAGATTGACGAACAGCTGCATTTTCCTCATCCCTTCCTTCGATGTGCCTTCAGTCTGCCGATCGAAGGGGGTGCCGGTCTTGGATCTGGGTGCCAGGCGGATTGACGTTCAGCGCACGGTGTTCAGCGCACGGTGTTCAGGCGCCGGTATTCGGCGGGCGGCATCCCGTACGCGCTCTTGAAGAGCCTGCTGAAGTGGGCCGAGTCCGGCAGCCCCCACCGGGCCCCGATCTCGCTCACGGACCGGGTGCCACCCGATGCCAGCTCCGCGCGGCACCGCTCCAGCCGCCGCTGCCGGATCCAGGCGGCCACCGTGGTGTGCTCCGCCTCGAACAGCCGGTGCAGGTAGCGCACGGAGATGTGGTGCGCGGCGGCGACGGCGGCCGGGTCGAGGCCGATGTCGCCCAGTCGCTGCTCGATGAAGGCGTGGATCTCCATCAGCAGCACGCGCTGCCGGGAGTCCTCCGGCAATGCCCGCGTCAGCTCGACGCGTTCGGCGACGGCGGTGCTGACCAGATCCGTCACGATGCCCGACAGCCTGGCGGCGCTGCCCGGCCGGTACGTCTCGATGTCCTCGGCCACCCGGCGCAGCAGCGGCACGGCGAGCGCGGCGGCGCCGGTCTCGGCGGTGATGGGGACGGCGGCGAGCGCGTCCACGGCGCCGGACGGCAGCGCGAGCAGGTCGCGCGGGAAGCTGAACAGCGCGAGCCGCACCGCCGAGTCGTAGGCCAGCTCGTAGGGCCTGGTGAAGTCGTAGATCGCGAAGTCGCCCCGGCTGAGCTGCGCGTCCCGCCCGTCCTGGGAGAGCCGCGGGCTGCCCTCCAGGGCCAGCACGACGCGGTACATCTCGGGGCTGCCGCTGTCGATCATGCCC
Source organism: Nonomuraea sp. NPDC049625 (assembly GCF_040675285.1). Lineage (NCBI taxonomy): Bacteria > Bacillati > Actinomycetota > Actinomycetes > Streptosporangiales > Streptosporangiaceae > Nonomuraea > Nonomuraea sp. NPDC049625. The sequence goes on from NZ_JBFAOQ010000002.1 coordinate 161,926, forward strand.
GGGGTGCGGTGCACGCTGTGGGGCGTGGACGTGCGGATCCGGCCGACGGTGACCGAGCCCAGCCCGCCGGTCACGATCTCGCCCCGCAGCGGGGCGCCGGGGGCGATCCTGCAGTCGAGCGGGCCGAGCGTGTCACACACGATGCTCCGCCAGGCGTCGTGACGTCGCTTGGCGGGCAGGTCACTCGTGCGGATCAGAACCGCCATGTCCGCTCCCGGGGTCGCCTGCCTGCCATGCTAGTGCCGTATTTGCAACATTTGCCGGTGATGGGCTTCGACCGACAGGAGCCGAAAGCCCGGTTACGGTGCCGGGTCGTTGACCGTGCGGAAGGTCACTGACACGCGCCGCGTGCGCGGGACGCGGCCTGCCGCGGTGGGGTCGCTCTTGCGTGCGGCGATGCTGTGACGCCAGGTGTATCGGGCAGGTCCTGACATGACGCACAGGCTGCCGGGGGCGAGAGATATCGCCACCTTCGTACCGTCCGCAGGATGGGTGAAGTCCATGACGCAGGCGGAGCCCAGGGAGATCGCGGCGACGACCGGGCCGAAACAGGGCACGCAGTCGACGTGTGGGCTGATGCCCTGCCCCGGCTGGTACTCGTTGATGATCACTTGGTTCGCTTCGCTGTCCATGATCCCTTCGCGGACCAGGCGTACGGCCTGCTGTCGTGCCCATCCCGGGATCGGTGGAGCGGCGGCGATCAGGGGATCCCTCGCCACACTTCGGCGGCCGTAGTCGTAGCGGTGGCCGTAGTGCTGCACTCGTCTTCGCAGTTGTGTCGACCACTCGGCGGCGTCGAGGGACGAGAGCAACGACGCGCAGGCGTCGGGAGCGAGCCAGCCGGCGATGTAGCGCAATCCCGGGACCATCTCATCGCGAGACGCCGGCGGGAGGCCGTCAAAGGACAGTTGATCGAAAGACTCCGGCATGCCGAGAACAGTAACCAGCCGTCAAAGGACTTCGAACGATTTTGCGGTGGCGGGGTCATGAGCGTGGCCGGGTATGAAGCAGCCCCGGGACCGTACGGGTCCCGGGGCCGGAGGCTGGGAGGTCAGGCCGTCTGGCGAGCCTCGATGGCCTGCTTGTAGAGGCGGCCCGCCCGGTACGACGAGCGCACGAGCGGCCCCGAGAGCACACCGGCGAACCCGATGGCCTCGGCCTCCGCCTGCAGCTCCACGAACTCCTCGGGCTTCACCCACCGCTCCACCGGATGGTGCCGGGGCGTGGGCCGCAGGTACTGGGTGATGGTCAGCAGGTCGGTGCCGGCCGCGTGCAGGTCGCGCATGGCCTCGACGACCTCCTCGCGCGTCTCGCCCATGCCCAGGATCAGGTTGGACTTGGTGACCAGCCCGGCCTCGCGGGCCGTCGTGATCACCGCGAGGGACCGCTCGTAGCGGAACGCGGGACGGATCCGCTTGAAGATCCGCGGCACCGTCTCGACGTTGTGCGCGAACACCTCGGGCCGGCTGGAGAAGACCTCCTCCAGCTGGTCGCGGTTGCCGTTGAAGTCGGGCACCAGCAGCTCGACGCCGCACCCGGGCAGCAGCCCGTGGATCTGGCGGGCCGTCTCGGCGTAGAGCCAGGCGCCGCCGTCGGGCAGGTCGTCGCGGGCGACGCCGGTCACGGTCGCGTACTTCAGGCCCATCTGCTGCACGGACTCGGCCACGCGGCGCGGCTCGTCGCGGTCGTACTCCTTCGGCTTGCCCGTGTCGATCTGGCAGAAGTCGCAGCGGCGCGTGCACTGGTCGCCGCCGATGAGGAAGGTCGCCTCGCGGTCTTCCCAGCACTCGTAGATATTGGGACAGCCCGCCTCTTCACAGACCGTGTGCAGGCCCTCCCGGCGCACGAGCGATTTCAGCTCGGTGTATTCGGGGCCCGTCTTCAGCTTGGTCTTGATCCACGGGGGCTTGCGCTCGATAGGGGTTTCGGCGTTACGCACCTCCAGGCGGAGGAGCTTTCGGCCTTCAGGGGCAACGGTCACGTCCCCAGCTTACGTCTCCTGGAAATGCAGCCCGGCCGGGGGTCAGGAGATGAGGCCGAAGCCGCGGATCGCGCGCGTGTAGTGGGCGAGCAGTTCGTCGTCGACGCGTTCGGACTCACGCGTGCCGAGCAGCTCCGAGTGCGGGGGAGTGGTGAGCACCCCGTCGTCGGTGAGCCTGGAGCGGGCCAGCGCGCCCTGCCTGATGGCCGCCACGCTCTCGCCGCGCAGCGCCGCCGCCTGCATCGGCGCCAGGTAGCCGCCGCCGGCCAGCCCGTCGAGCTCGGCGAGGTCCTGTTCGGAGGCGGCCCGCCGGGCCAGCTGCCGCTGCCGGGCCAGGGTACGGCTCTCGCCGGCGCGGGCCAGCCGGGTCAGCGCGTACCGAACCAGGAGCACGGGCCCGCCGAGCACCCGCCCGAGCATGCGGCCGAACATCCCCGCCACCTCGTACGTGGTCCCCGGGTGGTCCACCGCGCCCAGCGAGGAAGCCGCGATCTTGGTCTGCGCCTCCTCCCTGATCCGCAGCGGTTCGGCCCCCAGCAGCGCGTCCCGCCACGCCTCCAGGGTGAACAGCGCCCCGCTCACGACGAGCTCGTCGCCGGTCGGCACCCGCGCGTACGCCGTGGCCAGCAGGGCGACCCGTTGCTTGGGCGGCAGCGCCAGCCACAGCGGCAGCCCGATCATCAGGACGGGGGTACGCAGCGGGCCCACGCGGTCGTAGCGCGTGTCGGGGTCCAGGTCCATGACGGCGACCTTGCGCGGCCGCCGGACGCCGACCAGGTCGGCCACGCGCTCCGCGGCGCCGTACAGCTCGGGCGCCGACGAGCGGTCGAGCACCTCGGCGTCGGCGGGCAGGCCGCCCAGGCGTGGCCGCAGCGCCCACGCGATGGCCAGGCTCGCGCCGCCGAACAGCCACGCGAGCAGGGAGCCGGGGTACCCCAGGATCACCCACGCGCCCAGCGCGACGAAGCCGAGCGTCAGCAGGTGGACCAGAAGGGCGAGTAAGAGAGCGAGGACACGCTTCACACGGCTGATCGTAGGCCGTGGGTCATCTGCGGAGAAGGTCCTCTTCGTGGAGATCGTACGACTCCATGCCGAGGGCCTCCGCCAGCCGCTTCTCCGCGATCGGCATGACCTCCTCCACCACGATGCGGCGGCCGGTCTCCGCCGACAGCGAGGAGACGCCGACGTCGGGGATGCCGCACGGCGCGATGCGGTTGAACCAGCGGGGGTCGTTGGCGCAGTTGAGGGAGAAGCCGTGCATGGTGACGCCGCGGGCGACGCGCAGCCCGACCGCGCCGAGCTGGCGGTCGGGCAGGCCCAGGCTGGGATCGCCGACCGCCCAGACACCCCCGCGCCCCTGCACCTGTCTCGCCGTGACGCCGAAGTCGGCGCAGATCTGGATCATGGCCTCCGCGAGGCGGCAGGCGTACGCGTTGACGTCGGTGACGCCGACGATCGGGTAGGCCACCAGCTGCCCGGGCCCGTGCCAGGTCAGCCGGCCGCCCCGGTCGACGTCCACGACCGGGGTGCCGTCGGCCGGACGCTCGTCCGGGGCGGTGCGCTTGCCCGCGGTGTAGACGGGCGCGTGCTCGAGGAACAGGACGGTGTCGCTCAGCTCTCCGGCGACCCGCTTGCCGTGCACCCAGCGCTGCAGCGACCAGGCCTGCTCGTAGGGGACGTCGACGCCGAGGCGGACGATGGCGAGTGCGTGGGGATCGTCCCCGTCGATGGGGCGCATGAGCCTATTGTGCCGGTCCCGCCCCCGCGAAGGGTAATCAGGGGGTAAGGAGTCGAGGCTCGATCCTGAACTCCTTGACCCCGCCGGCCCCGTCGCTCTCCACCCGGTACGCGTAGCCGCCCGGCTCGACGGTCACCGCCTGGATGAACTCCGTGCCGACGTAATGGAGCCCCACGCCCTCGTCGGCGGCGTATCCGGACGGCAGCTCGCCGCCGGCCACCGACTCCTGCAGCAGCGGCCGGCGCTGCGGGTCGGAGTCGTAGTGGACGCCGCACGAATAGGGGAGCAGCGCCATCCCCTCGGCCCACACGCGCAGGTCAGGTCCGAAGGAGTCGGTGTTGCCGCCGACGTGCCAGCACAGCGCGCCCGCGCTCTGGCCGGAAAGCACCACCCCGGCCCGCCACGCCTCCTCGAACGCCTCGTCAAGGCCGTGCAACCGCCACAGGGCCATCAGGTTGGCCACACTGCCGCCGCTCACGTAGATCATGTCCTGTTCGAGCATCCACGCCCGGGGATCCTCGACATTGGGCATCGGGAACACGGTGAGATGGCTCAACTCGACGTCCCACCCGGCGAAGGCGCCGTACATCTTCAGGATCCAGTCGTCCGAGTCGCCCACCGCGGTGGCGACCAGGCCCAGCTTCGGCCGGTCCTGCCCGGTCAGGTCGAGGCCGTACCGCAGCAGCGCGCTGGCCTCGAGGAAGCTGTAGCGCCTGCTCGGGCGGAAGGATCCGCCCCCGATGGCGAGGATGTGTGACTGTCCTGACCGGCTCATGTCAAGATTCTCCCACCTGTTGAAGACGGACGGTTCACTACAGTACGGCGCTCAGCGCCTCGTCGAGGCGGGTATGGGCGAACACATAGCCGCTGTCGAGCAGCTTCCCCGGCTCGACGCGATGGCCGGGCAGCAGCGCCTCGCGGGCGAACTCGCCGAGCCCCGCGGACAGCGCGAAGCCCGGCACCGGGATCGGCACTGTGCCCTTGCGCAGGGCTTTTCCGAGGGTGCGGGTGAATTCGGCGTTGGTCACGGGCGAGGGCGAGGTGAAATTGACTGGTCCTGTAATGTCACGATTTTTCAAGACATGCACTGCGGCCCCGACCCAGTCGTCCACGGCGATCCACGACCAGTACTGCTTCCCCGATCCGAGCGGCGCCCCCAGCCCGATCCTGAAGATCGGCAGCATCCGGCCGAGCGCCCCGCCCTTCTCGCTGAGCACCAGCCCGGTCCGCATCTGCGCGGTCCTGACCCCGGCCTCGCCCGCCCGCCTGGCCTCGCCCTCCCAGCGCCCGCACAGATCCGCCAGGAAGCCGCTGCCCTTCCCCTGGCTCTCGTCGATCACCCGGTCGCCGGTGTCGCCGTAGAAGTCGACCCCGGAGGCGGACAGGAGCACCTCGGGCTTGCCGGACAGCGCGCCGATCGCGTCCACGAGCACCCTCGTGCCCTGGACCCGGCTGGCGACGAGCTCCCGCTTGTACGCCGGGGTCCACCGCCGGTCGCCCACGGACGCGCCCGCCAGGTGCACGACCGCCTGCGCCCCTTCGAGCGCGGCCTGGTCGATCTCCTGCTCGGCCGGATCCCAGAAGGCCTCGTCGGCTTCGCGCGGGCGGCGCCGTACGAGCCGGACGACCTCCCACCCCTCGGCCCGCAACGCCGGCACCAGCGCCGACCCGAGCAACCCCGACGCCCCCGTCACGATGATCGCCATAGCCCCACAGTACGCCCGCCCCACGTCACGGACGCGCCAGCCGCGCCAGGCCCAGAGCAGGCAAACGGCCGGGCGGCCCCGGAAGGGGAGCCGCCCGGCCGCAAACGCCAGGATCAGGCCCAGGATCAGGCCCAGGATCAGGCCAGGCCGAGCTGGGCCTCGAAGCGGCCCTCCTCGAGACGGCGCTTGACCGTCGTGAGGAAGCGGGCCGCGTCGGCGCCGTCCACCAGACGGTGGTCGTACGTCAGGGCCAGGTAGACCATCGACCGGACCGCGATGACCTCGCCCTCAGGCGTGTCGATCACGACGGGCCGCTTGACGACGGCGCCGGTGCCCAGCATGCCGACCTGCGGCTGGTTGAGGATCGGCGTGTCGAACAGGGCCCCACGGCTGCCGGTGTTGGTCAGCGTGAACGTGCCGCCGGTGATCTCGTCCGGCGTCACCTTGTTGGCGCGCGTGCGCTCGGCCAGGTCGGCCGTCTTGCGGGCCAGCCCGGCGAGGTTGAGGTCGCCGGCGTTCTTGATGACCGCCGCGATCAGGCCGCGCTCGGTGTCGACCGCGATGCCCAGGTGCTCGACGTCGAAGTACGTGACCTCCATGGTCTCGTTGTTGATCGTCGCGTTGAGCTTCGGGTGCTGCTTGAGCGCCTCGATGGCGGCCAGCTCGAAGAACGGCATGAACGACAGCTTCACGCCCTCGCGGCGCAGGAAGTCGGCCTTCGCCTGGTCGCGCAGCCGCGCGATCTTGGTGACGTCGACCTCGACCACCGTGGTGAGCTGCGCGGCCGTCTGCAGCGACTCGACCAGCCGCTTCGACATCGTCTGGCGCAGCCGCGTCATCTTCTCCGTGCGGCCCCGCAGCGTCGTGTCGACCTCCACGGGCTCGGGACCCGCGGTGATCGGCGCCTGCGCGGCGGGAGCGGCGGCGGGCGCCGGCTGGGCGGCGGCCGGAGCCGGAGCCGCGGCGGGGGCGGCCTGGGCCGCGGCGGCCTTCTCGCGCTGGGTCTTGGCGGCCTCGAGCACGTCCTGCTTGCGGATGCGGCCGCCGACGCCGGTGCCGTTGATCGCGTCGAGGTTGACACCGTGCTCGTTGGCCAGCTTGCGCACCAGCGGCGTCACGTACGGGCTCTCACCCGACGGCAGCGGCGCGGGCTCCGCGACCGGGGGAGCGGCCTGCGCGACGGGAGCGGGGGCCGCGACCGGGGCGGGCGCCGGCGCCGGGGCCGGAGCGGGCTGCGGGGGAGCCGGCTGCGGGATCGACGAGACCGGCGGAGCCGGGGCGGGCTCGGGCTCGGGCTGCGGAGCCGGCGCGGGGGCCGCCGCCGCCTCGGGCGCCGGGGCGGGGGCGGCCGCCTGGCCCTTCTCGTCGATGACGGCGAGCTCGGCCCCGACCTCGACCGTCTCGTCCTCAGCCACGACGATCTTCGTGAGGACACCCGCGGCCGGCGACGGGATCTCGGTGTCGACCTTGTCGGTCGACACTTCGAGGAGCGGCTCGTCGGCCTCGACGCGCTCGCCCTCCTTCTTCAGCCAACGGGTTACGGTGCCCTCGGTCACGCTCTCGCCGAGCTGGGGCATTTGTACGGAGACCGGCATCGTTATTCTTCTCTCGCGTTCTGATCTCGAGGGCTTGGACTAGTTGTGTACGTGCAGCGGCTTGCCGGCCAGGGCCAGCATCGCCTCACCCATGGCCTCGGACTGGGTCGGGTGTGCGTGGATGAGCTGGGCGACCTCTGCGGGCAGCGCCTCCCAGTTGTAGATCAGCTGCCCCTCCGTGACGAGCTCGCCGATGCGCCGGCCCACCATGTGGACACCGACGACCGGGCCGTCCTTCTGGGCGATGACCTTCACGGCGCCCGAGGTGCCGAGGATCTGGCTCTTGGGGTTTCCCGCGAGGTCGTAGACCTGCTCGACGATCTCGATGCCGCGCTCGGCCGCCTGCGCCGACGTGATCCCCACCGAGGCCACCTCGGGGTCGGAGTAGGTGATGCGCGGCACGCCCGCGTAGTCGATGGGCGGCGGGTTGAGGCCGGCGATGTGCTCGGCCACCATGATCCCCTCCGCGAACCCGGCGTGGGCGAGCTGCAGGGTCGGGATGAGGTCGCCGATGGCGTAGACGCCGGGCACGGAGGTCTGGCAGTGCTCGTCGACCACGACCGCGCCGCGCTCGATGGCGATGCCCTGCTCCTCGAAGCCCATGCCCGCCGACACCGCGCCGCGGCCGACCGCGACGAGCAGCAGCTCGGCGTCGAGGGTCTTGCCGTTGGCCAGCGTGACGACCACGCCCGTCTCGGTGGTCTTGGCGGTGTCGAAGAAGACGCCCAGCTCGTACTTGATGCCGCGGCGGCGGAAGGCCCGCTCCAGCAGCTTGGAGCTGGACTCCTCCTCGGTCGGCAGCAGGTGCGGCAGCGCCTCGACGATCGTGACCTCGGCCCCGAACGAGCGGTAGACGCTCGCCAGCTCGACGCCGATCACGCCGCCGCCCAGCACGATGACGGACGTGGGCACGCGGCCCATCTTCAGGGTGTGCTCGCTGGTGATGACGCGCTCGCCGTCGATCTCTAGGCCCGGCAGCGACTTGGGCGCCGAGCCGGTGGCCAGGACGAGGTTGCGGCCCTCGACGACCTCCGAGCCCACCTGGATCCGGTTGGGGCCGACCAGGCGGCCCTCGCCCTCGACGATCGTCACGCCCGCGGACTTCAGCAGGCCCTGCACGCCCTTCCAGGCCCGCGTCACGATCTTGTCCTTGAACGCGTGCACGCCCTGCACGTCGATGCCGTCGAAGCGCGCCTTGACGCCGTAGGACTCGCTCTCGCGGGTCTCGTCGGCGACCTCGGCGGAGTGCAGCAGGGCCTTCGTGGGGATGCATCCCCTGTGGAGGCAGGTGCCGCCGATCTTGTCCTTTTCGATCAGCGCGACCGACTTGCCCAGCTCAGCCGCCCGAAGCGCGCAGGCGTAACCGCCGCTGCCGCCACCTAGGACGACGATGTCATAGGCCACAGGAAGGCTCCTTGTCGGGGTGTTCGTGATGCCGTCATCTTTTCATTTGTTTCAGATGCTCGCGTGCCGCTCTGCGAGTCCGATGAGGGTACGGGTGATGGCACCCGTGCCGCCCTTCGGGGTGTAACCGTACGGTTCGCCCTTGTTGAAGGCGGGGCCGGCCATGTCGATGTGGGCCCAGCGCACGCCGTCGGGCACGAATTCCTTCAGGAAGATGCCCGCCGCCAGCATGCTGCCCCATCGCTCCGGCTGGAGGTTGGCGATGTCGGCGATCGGCGAGTCGAGGCCCTTGCGCAGCTCCTCCGGGAGCGGCATGCCCCACGCGCCCTCGCCCGCCGCCTTCGCGGCCTCGACGACCAGCTCCCTGGCGGCGTCGTCGTTGGCCATGACGCCGGCCGTGCGCCAGCCGAGCGCGACGATCTGCGCCCCGGTGAGCGTGGCCACGTCGACGATCAGGTCGGGCTCGTCCTGCGCGGCCCTGGCGATGCCGTCCATGAGCACCAGGCGGCCCTCGGCGTCGGTGTCGAGCACCTCGACGGTCTTGCCGCTGTAGCTGTGGATGACGTCGGAGGGGCGCTGGGCGGTGCCGCTCGGCAGGTTTTCGGCCAGGCAGAGGTAGCCGACGGCGTTGACCGGCAGGCCGAGCCGGGCGATGCCGATCATGGCGCCGAGCACCGCGCCCGCGCCGCCCATGTCGGACTTCATCCAGTCCATCGAGGCCGACGGCTTGAGCGACAGGCCGCCGGAGTCGAACGTGATGCCCTTGCCCACGAACGCCAGTCGCTTGCCGGCCTCGGGGTGGGTGTAGGAGAGGCGGACCAGGCGCGGCGGGTTGGCCGAGCCCTGGCCGACGCCGATGAGGCCGCCGTAGCCGCCGTCCTTGAGCTGCTTGTCGTCGAGCACCTCGACGCTCAGCCCGGCCTTGTCGCCCTCCTGCTCGGCGATCTCGGCGAACTTCGCCGGCCACAGGTCGGACGGAGGCGTGTTGACCAGGTCGCGGACCAGGGCGACCGAGTCGGCCAGCACGCCCGCGCGCTCGGCGACGCCGTCGGGCTGGCCCGAGACCACGGTGAGCTCGGCGACCGGGGCCTTCTGCTCGCCGTTCGTGCGGTAACGGGCGAAGGCGTACGCGCCGAGCAGGCCGCCGAGCGCGACGGCCTCGGTCTCCTCGGGCGTGCCGGTGGGCAGGGCGAGCGCGGCCCTGGAGGTGCCGGCGAGCGACCGTACGGCGGCGCCGGCGGCGCGGCGCAGGCCTTCGGCGTCGGGCGAGTCGCCCAGACCCACCGCGACCAGCAGCGGGGCGGCGATGGCGCCGAACGTGGGAAGCTTGGCCACCTCGCCGGCCTTGCCGGTGAAGGCGACGGCGCGGAGGGAGTCGGCGAGCTTGCCGCCGAAGGCGGCCTCGAGCGACTCGGCGCCCGTGGCGGCGCGTGGGCCGTCCTGTCCTGACCTGAAGCCGACGATCAACGCGTCGGTGGCGATGGAGACTGGATCTGCTGAGTTCAGCCGCACAGTGGTCACGTAAACCGATGCTATCCAGGTCTTCTGCGTACTCACAAACAGGGGTTCATCCTACCAATCGCGAGTCACGCGGAATGGTGCTAGTGTCATTAGCATCATGCTGCTGACGCTCGATCTCAACGACGCCCGGCCCCTGCACGAGCAGGTGGCCGGCGCCATCCGCCGCGCCATCGGAGAAGGCTCCTACCGGCCCGGCGACCGCCTGCCGCCGGCCCGTGACCTGGCCCAGGTGCTCGGCATCAACCCCAACACCGTGCTGCGCGCGCTGCGCGACCTGCGGGACGAGGGGCTGCTGGAGTTCAGGCGGGGCCGGGGGGTCAGCGTGGCGGGGCGCGCCGACGGTCGCGCCCTGCTCGCGCAGCGGGCGCGCGAGCTGCTGGACGAGGCCCGCAAGTACGGCTACGGCCGCGACGACCTCATCGCCATACTGGAGGACCTGCCGTGAATCCCCGAATCACCGCCGTCATATGGGGGCTGTTCATCCTCGCCGCGCAGATCGGGCTGCCGCTGGCGCTGCGCGACCGGCTGCCCGACCCCCTGGCCACGCGATGGGGCCTGGGCGGCCTGGCCTCCCGGTCGATGTCCTTGACCACGTACATCGTGGTCACGTTCCTGCTCTGGGCGGTGCTCTGGCTGGTCGCGCTCGCCGCGGCCGAGCGGGCCACGGCCCGCAGGCCGAGCCGGACGGTGTGGTGGGGCGGGCTGTTCGGCCTGGGCGCGCTCGCGCTCGGCGCCAACGTCACGACCGTGCTCGCCAACCTCGACGCGCCCGACTGGGCGGCGGCCCGGCTGCCCGGCTGGCAGGTCCTCGCGGTCATCGCGGCCGGGACCGGCGTCGCCGTCCTCGTGGGTTATCTGCGCAGGGGCGGGGCCGACCAGGATTCCGCCCACCGGATCCCGCCCCTCCTGCGGCTCAGGCCCGGCCGGCGCACCGTGTGGGTCGGCCACGCCGCCAACCGGTGGCTGGCGCTGCTCCCGGTCGCCGCCCTGGCCGCCATCCTGGTGCTGGGCCTGCTCTACGTCACCGGTCTGGTGCCCGGCGGGCAGGCGACGTCGGTCCTGCCCGGGCTCGTCCTCGTGCTGGCGGCCGGAGTGCTGACCTCGTCCGTGTCCGTGCAGGTCGGTGACGGCCGGATGGTGATCCAGTTCGGGCCGCTCGGCTGGCCGGCGCGCAGGATCCCTCTGTCGCGGATCGAGTCGGCCTGGTCGGAGACGCGCCATCCGGCCGCCGTCGGGGGCTGGGGCATCCGCGGGCTGCCCGGCAGTTCGACCATCATGCTGCGTGGCGGCGAGTGCCTGGTCATCCGCTACCGTTCCGGCGGCCGGCTCGCGATCAGCATCGACGACGCCGAACGCGGCGCATCCCTCATCAACGCCCTCATCGCGGAGCGAGTGGAGCAATGAAACGACCTCTCCTCATCTTCATCGTCCTGGCCTTCGGGCTCTCGTGGGCGGCGGCGCTGCCCCTCTGGTTCGCCGGCGGGATCGGCTCGCCGCTGCTGCGGCCGCTGGCCACGGTCATGATGTTCACCCCGTCGGTGGGGGTGCTCGGCGTCTGGGCGGTCACGCGCACGCCGTTCCGCGAATGGGCCAGGCAGACCGGGCTCACGCTGGGCGAGCGAAAGGGGCGCACGGGCCTTCTCATCCTGACCGCCTGGCTCGGGGTGCCGCTGCTGCTGCTCCTGGCGGCGCTCCTCAGCGCCGCCGTCGGGCTGTTCTCGCTGGATCTCGACCAGTTCAGCCTGTTCAGGGCGGTGCTGCGGGCCCAGGGCGTGGGCGTGCCCGAGAGCCTCACCACGGCGGTCGTGCTGCAGATCGGGATCGCTGTGGTCGCCGGGCCCGTGCTGAACGCGATCCCCGCGCTCGGGGAGGAGTGGGGCTGGCGGGGCTGGCTGCTGCCCCGGCTCGTCTCCACCAACGGCATGCTCCTCGGGCTGGTCTACACCGGCGTCATCTGGGGCCTCTGGCACGCCCCCCTCACCCTCCTGGGCTACAACTATCAGCGGCTCAGCTCCTGGGCGGCGCTGTTCTTCGTGGGGTTCTGCGTCCTGTTCGGGGTGCTGATCGGGTGGCTGCGGCTGCGCACGGGGAGCGTGTGGCCGGCCGTCGTGGCCCACGGCTCGCTGAACGCCGTCGCCCAGTCCGTCCTGCTGCTCGGCGACGCCGCCGCGCCGCCCAACGAGGTGCTGGCCGGCCTGACCGGGCTGGTGGGCTGGGCCCTCATGGCGATCGTCGGCGCGGCCCTGCTCCGCTTCTATCCGGTACGCGTGCCGCAGCCGGTCGCCTCACCCTCCTGATCTCGGGGGGCGCTCAGCCGAGGATCGCGCAGACCGCCAACGTGGTGGCCGTGGCCGTCTCGACCAGCGCCCCCAGCACGTCACCGGTGATCCCGCCGAGGCGCCGCCGCGCGTGCCCGAGCAGCAGCAGGGCGGCTCCGAGCCCGGCGACCAGGCCGAGCGGCAACACGGGCTCCCTGGCGAGGCCCAGGCAGACGGCGGCGGTGCCGAGGAGGGCGGCCAGGGTGACGAGCAAAGAGGCGGGGCGGCGTACCGTGCCCGCGACCATCGCGCCGAGCCCGTCGAGCCGGGCGGCGGGGACGCCCGCCCGGCAGGCCCAGGTCAGCGCCAGCCGCCCGGCCACGCAGGCCGTCACCAGCGCCGCGTATCCGGCTCCGGCCGCCGCGGCGATCTGGACGAGCAGCGTCAGCACCAGCGTCATCACGCCGAACGGCCCGATGTCCGACTTTTTCATGATGTCGAGCGCCTGAGCGGCCGGCTTGCCGCTGCCCAGCCCGTCCGCCAGGTCGGCGAGCCCGTCCAGGTGCAGCCCCCGGCTCAGTACGGCGAGCAGCCCGACCGCCAGCGCCGCCCCCAGCAGCGGCGGCCCGGGCAGGAACAACGGCAGCCCGGCGACCAGCCCGAGCGCGAGCCCGACCACCGGGGCCAGCGTCATCGCCCGCCCCGCGACCTCCCGGTCCACCCGCTCGACCCGGACCGGGAAGACGCTGAGAGTGCCGATCGCCAATGACAGGCCATGCGGAAGGCGCATATCGGACGATCGTAGGCCCACTAGTGTGGCGGGATGCACGTGGTTGAACTCGAAGGCGTAGGTGTCCGAGTTGTCGGCAAGGCGCTGCTGGACGGCGTCGATTGGCAGGTGGACTACGGCGATCACTGGGTGATCCTCGGCCCCAACGGCGCGGGCAAGACGACGCTGCTCTCCCTGGCGGGCGCCGTCCGGCATCCCAGCGAGGGCGCGGTCAAGGTGCTCGGCCACAAGCTCGGCCGGGTGGACGTGCGGGAGCTGCGCCGCCACATCGGCCTGGTCGCGGCCAGCCAGCGGCTGATCGACGAGGAGCTGATGGAGGAGGAGGGCGCGACCGCGCACACCGTGGTGCTCACGGGGCACACGGGGACGAGCGTTCCTCTGTGGGACAAGTACGGCGAAGGCGAGCGCGACCGGGCCCACCGGCTGCTGGCCGACCTGGGGTGCAAGGACCTGGCGGACCGGCCGTTCCGCGTGTGCTCGCAGGGGGAGCGGGCCAGGATCAGGGTGGCCAGGGCGCTCATGGCGGACCCGGCGGTGCTGCTGCTCGACGAGCCGTTCGCGGGGCTCGACCTGCCGGCCAGGGAGGACCTCATCACCGCCGTCGAGGACCTGGCCACGACCCGGCCCGTCCTGACCACCGTGACGGTGACGCACCACCTGGAGGAGGTGCCGGCGACGACCTCCCACGCGATGCTCATGCGCGACGCCAGGGTGCTGGCCGCGGGGCCGGTGGAGGAGGTGCTCACCCCGGACAACCTCTCGGAGTGCTTCGGCCGCCCCCTCCACGTGGACCGGCTCGACGGCCGCTGGTACGCCCGCGCCGTCCGCCCGTAGCGGTCACAGCTCCAGCAGGCGCCCCGCCACCACCAGCGCCACGTACTCGGACTCGGCGGCGAGGCGTTCGTTGAGACGGCCGAGCGCGTCCCGGAAGGCCCGCCCGCTCGGCGTGGCGGGCACCACACCCATCCCCACCTCGTCGGAGACCGCCACGAGGCGCACGGGTGTCTGCCGCCAGGCCGCCACGAGCTCGTCGCAGCGTTCGCGGACGGGCGCGCGGTCGCCCTCCCAGGCCCCGTGCTCGTCGAACACCGCCGTCAGCCACGTCCCGAGCCCGTCGATCAGCAGCGGCGCGGTGGCCTGCCCGATGGCCGAGACGAGGTCGGCGGTCTCGACGGTGGCCCAGTGCGCGGGCCGCCGCTCCCGGTGCGCCCGCACGCGGGCCGCCCACTCGCCGTCCCCCGCGCCGCTCGGGCCGGTGGCCACATAGGTGACGTACGGCTCGGCCGCCAGCCGCAGCTCGGCCTCGGCCGACTTCCCTGACCGCGACCCGCCCAGCAGCAACGTCCGCCACGGCGCCGTCACGCCACCGTCGCCGGGTTGCCTCCCGATGGCCGTCCCGGGGAGCGCCAGCCCGGTCTCCAGCACCGTCCCGTCGGGAACGGCCGACGCGCCCCACAGCCGCAGGCGCCTGGCCAGCTCCTCCTCCGAGCGGATCCGGTGGTCCAGCCCGACGGCCACCACCGCGGTCCGGTCGTCCGCCAGCCCCGCCCGCCGCAGCTCTCCTAGCCGCTCGGGCCGGTCGAGCAGGTCGATCAGCACCACGTCGTACCTGGCGGGCCCGTCCACCGGCACCGGCCGGCCCCGTGGGAGGCTCTGTGGGAGGCAGAGCAGCCGGGAGCCGTCGGGGCCGGCCAGCCCCAGCCCGCCCGCGCGGGCCCGGTAGCCGCTCGGCGGATCGTCGAAGGGGAAGCGGGCCACGCCGTCCACGACCAGCTCGAACGGGCGTCGGTGGCCGGACGGGAGCCCGGCGCACGAGGCGCACCGGCAGCCGGGCTCCGGCCATCCCGCGCCGCCCGCCGTACCGGAGACAAGGATTTTCACCGCGCCGAGCGTAGCGTCCTGGGGCGGCCGGATGGATGGAACGTTCCAGGTCAGACGCGGGTCCTGGAGCGGCGGCGGGTGGCCGCCACGGCGCCGCCCGCCAGCAGGGCGATGGCGCCCGCGCCGGCCGCGACCAGCGTGATCTGCAGGCCGCTCCCGGACGGCGCCGCGGACGCGGCGGCGGCCGCCAGGTCGGTGCCGCCCCTCTCCCTGAACGGATAGTCCGCGACCGCCACGACGGCCCCCTGGGCGTTCACCCGGACCTTGGCGGTGGAGGCGAGGAGCTGGGCGGCGGTGGCGTCCTCGGCGCCCGCGACGCACTTCGGCGCGCTCTGCCCAGGAGTCCGCTCGCCGGGGTAGGCGTCGGCCTCCCCGTCGCCGAAGTCCACCGCGACCACCACGCGCTTGTGCCCGGACCCGGCCGCGTCCCGGCCGCACACCGCCTGGAACGACGGCAGGTCCCCGCCGGGGGACTCGCCCCTCGCCCCGTCCGGGGCCACGGAGAAGCGCCATCCGATGACGGAGCCGTCCGGCGGGGCGGCGTCGGCCGTCACGGCCAGCCAGGCCGTCCCGTCGCTCTGCCACGCGCTCCACGTCCGCGGGACCCCGGGGTCGGCGAGAGCGGAGGAGGGGAGCGAGAGGAAGGCGGCCGCCCCGAGGGCGACCCCGGCCGCAACACGATACGCGCGCAGCATCGATTGACCTCCAAGCTCGGGAGTAGGGTTCCAGTGCCTGCGGAGGGTGCGCCGGCGAACCCGCGGAAAAGGAGCGTATGGCATGACATGGCGGTGGCGTTATGAAAATGCAAATGGTGGTGAGGTAACGGATCGCCCCTTGCCGCGAGAAGTTTTTCCGAGCCAGGCGGACGCGGAGTCCTGGCTTGGCGAGAACTGGCGTGACCTGCTCGAATCGGGAGTTGAGCAGGTGGCCTTGCTCGAAGAGGACCGCGTGGAGTACACGGGTTTGTCATTGCGCCAGGAGTGATCTGCGGTAAATGAAAAGCCCCTTGAGCGCCATTGTGGCTCAAGGGGCTGTTTCTCGGGTGGGGACGGATTACGGGCGGGTGCGCGGGCTCTGCGTCTTGGCCGGGTCGCGCTCCACGACCGGGTCCAGCACGTCGTCGATCCGCTTGAGCACGTCGGCGTCCAGCTTCACGCCCGCGGCCTTGACGTTGTCACGCACCTGCTCGGGGCGGCTGGCCCCGACGATGGCGCTGGAGACGTTCGGGTTCTGCAGCACCCACGCGACGGCCAGCTGCGCCATGCTCAGCCCGAGGTCGGCGGCGATCGGCTTGAGCTCCTGGACGCGGGTCAGCACGTCGTCGTTCATGAACCGGGCGATCATGGCGCTGCCGCTGCCGTCGGTGGCCCGGGAGCCCTCCGGCGGCTGCTGCCCGGGCAGGTACTTGCCCGTGAGCACGCCCTGGCCGATGGGCGACCAGACGATCTGGCCGATGCCCTCCTTCTCGCTGAGCGGCACGATCTCGCCCTCGATGATCCGCCACAGCATCGAGTACTGGGGCTGGTTCGAGACGATCCGGTCGAAGCCCATCTCGTCGGCGATCTTCAGCGCCTGGGCGATCTGGTCGGCGCTCCACTCGCTGACGCCGATGTAGAGGACCTTGCCCTGGCGTACGAGGTCGTCGAACGTCTTGAGCGTCTCCTCCAGCGGCGTCTCGTAGTCGAACCGGTGCGCCTGGTACAGGTCGACGTAGTCGGTCTGCAGGCGGCGCAGCGAGCCGTTGATGGACTCGGTGATGTGCTTGCGTGACAGGCCGCGGTCGTTCTGGCCGGGGCCGGTCGGCCAGTAGACCTTGGTGAAGATCTCCAGCGACTCCCTTCGCACGCCCTTCAGCGCGCGGCCGAGCACCTCCTCGGCCTTCGTCGCCGCGTAGACGTCCGCGGTGTCGAACGTGGTGATGCCCTCGTCGAGCGCCGCCTGCACGCACTGCTTGGCGGCGTCCTCCTCGACCTGGGAGCCGTGGGTGAGCCAGTTTCCGTAGCTGATCTCGCTGACTTTGAGACCACTACGACCGAGGTGTCGGAATTCCATGGATCCGACCTTAATCCCGGTCCATGGGGTGATTGGTTTCGGGATAGGGTGCGCGACGTGCTGAAGCTCGTACGGCTGGCGCTGACGGCGGCCATCCTGACCGCGATCGGGGTACGGCTGCGCCGCCGCGCCCGGATGCCCGTCAAGCCGCCCGCGCCTCCGGCCCCGCAGGCGGTCGCACACGCGCGGATGGGCCTGGCGTGGGTCGCCATCGCGGGAGTGGTGGCGCTGGCACTGGGCGCCGCCCTCATCCCCACGGGGCCGCAGGCGGCGTCCGAGGTGCGGTCGGCCGTCCACCAGATTCAGCAGTCGGTCATGGGCGTGACGATGGGCGCCGACGGAAAGAGCCCGGCGCCCACACCCACGCCTGTCGCGCCCACGCCGGTCGCCACGGCCCCGGCGCCGCCTCCGGGCATCCCGGCCGCGTGCATGTTGAGCGGTCAGGCGACGGTACGCCCGATCAGCCCCCGCGTGCGGGCGGCGGTGAACCGGCAGTGGCGGCGCATCGAGCGGTGGCTGCGGGAGCACGCGCCCCGGACGTACGCCTCGCTGGGCGCCCCCGGCAGGGCCGGCACCGTCGCGCTCGCCGAGGCCCAGACGGGCCTGGAGTTCCCCGACGACCTGAGGGCCTCGCTGCTGCGCCACAACGGCATGTCCGGCCCGCCCGGGGCCCGCTTCAGCTTCGGCGAGGAGCGGGTGCTCGGCGTGCGCGAGATCCGCGACCAGTGGCGGGAGAGCTGCGCCGCGCGGGTCGGCAGGGGCGACCCGATCGGCCGGCTGATCCGCGTCGGCACCCTGATCGAGGTCGACGCGGACAGCGGCCACGTGGTGGCGTCGATGGTGGGGCCGGAACCGATCTGGCCCTCGTACCACGCGATGCTGCGCGACATGGCGGACGCGCTGGAGAAGGGCCGCCCCATGTTCGGGGCGCGGGCCACGGTCAAGGGCGGCCTGCTCCGCTGGTCCGACGCTCTGTGAGCGAGCCGTCCCCGGAGGCCGGGGACGGCTACTTCTTGGGCACCGGCTTGCCGCCCGGCAGCACCGTGGGCGGCGGGAAGCGCAGCTTGCGGATCTGCAGCGCCCGCATGGCCGCGTAGAAGCCCACGCCCCGGGTGCTCTCCTGGGGCAGCTTCTCCGCCACCAGGCGCTTCACCTTCCACGCCACGTAGACGGAGGTGAACAGCACGCCGATCATCATGATCGGCCAGCCGATGGTGACCGTGTATCCCAGCACCGCGGTGCGGATCGACATGGGCCACGGAATCCACGTCGCCAGCAGGATCAGTAGCGAGAACGGCAGGAAATACTGGCTCGGCAGCCGCCGGGAATCGACCCATTCACGCGCGAACTTGCGCGCTGCGCCCTTGTCACGAGCAGGAAAATACCGCTCGTCACCTGCGAGCATGCCCTGGCGGGCCCTGTCGCGCTCGGCAGCCTGCTTGGTCCGCATCTGCCGATAGGCCTCTTTACGGTCTTTCGGTGCATGGACCGGCTGGCGCCGTTTGCTCTCCTGATCACGGCGCTTGGGAGTGGGACGACCTTTACCCTGGGGCTTAGGATCGTCATCGGGGACGGGGGTGTCGTCCACGGAGGTTTGGGAACGGCGTCGCAACACGACGTCAACCCTACCTGGACTGCAACTTAGTGACGCCCTCGTGCGTTATGCGTAGGGTAATCCCAAGGCGGCTGCGCTGCATTGGGTGAACACCAGCACGACCTAGAAGGGGACGGCCGACGCGCATGAGCGTGATGAAGAGACTTTCGATGATCTTCAAGTCCAAGGCCAACAAGGCCTTGGACAAGATGGAGGATCCGCGCGAGACCCTTGACTACTCCTATCAGCGGCAGCTCGAGCTGCTGCAGAAGGTGCGCCGGGGTGTGGCCGACGTCGCCACGTCGCGTAAGCGGGTCGAGCTCCAGGTAACCGGCCTCGAGAAGCAGGCCCAGCGCCTTGAGGAGCAGGGCCGCAAGGCGCTGTCCGTCGGGCGCGAGGACCTCGCCCGCGAGGCGCTGCAGCGTCGCTCCAATCTGCAGACGCAGATGGCCGACCTGAAGCTGCAGCACGACAACCTGCAGGCCGAGGAGGAGAAGCTCACCACGGCTTCCCAGCGGCTGCAGGCCAAGGTCGACGCCTTCCGTACGAAGAAGGAGACGATCAAGGCCACCTACACCGCCGCCGAGGCGCAGACCCGGATCAACGAGGCCTTCTCCGGCATCTCCGAGGAGATGGGCGACGTCGGCCTGGCGATCCAGCGCGCCGAGGACAAGACGGCGCAGATGCAGGCCCGCGCCGGCGCGATCGACGAGCTGCTGGCCAGCGGCGCGCTCGACGACTACACCGGCTCCCGCGGCGACGACATCCAGGCCGAGCTCGACCGCATGGGCGGCGGCATGGACGTCGAGCTGGAGCTGGCCAGGATGAAGGCCGAGCTGGGCCAGGGCCCCGCGCCCAAGAGCGCCATCGAGCAGGGCCAGCCGCAGCAGCAGGCCCAGCCCCAGGCGCAGCCGCAGCAGCACGGCGGGACCCAGCAGCTTCGTCAGCCTGGGGAGCCGGCATGATTGTCAGGATCATGGGCGAAGGCCAGGTACAGATCTCCGCCGACGACATCGCGGTGCTCAACGAGCTCGACACCGAGCTCGAGGCGGCCATCGAGGTCGGCGACGAGCCGATCTTCCGTACGAAGCTGCACGCGTTGCTCGACAAGGTGCGCCAGGTGGGCAAGGCGCTTCCCGACGACAGCCTTGAGCCGTCAGAGCTGATCCTTCCCCCCGCGGACGCCTCGATCGAGGAGGTCCGGGAGATGCTGGGCGACCAGGGCCTCATCCCGGGCTGAGCCGTGGGTACGCGGTTCGCGTCCGACCGCGGGCTGACCACCCGCATGGTCGTGACGATGTTCCTGCTCGGGCTGCTCTACGTCGTGTTCATCGGCGTCCTGATCGCCCTGGGCGTACGGGCGCTGAGCGTGCTGGTGATAGCCGGGGGCCTGCTGTTCGTGCAGTACTTCCTGTCCGACCGCATCGCGCTGTTCGCGATGCACGGGCGGGAGGTCTCGCCTCAGGAGGCTCCCGAGCTGCACGGCATGATCGACCGGCTGTGCGCGCTCGCGGACATGCCCAAGCCGCGGGTGGCGATCGCGGATTCCGACGTCCCCAACGCGTTCGCCACCGGCCGCAACCAGAAGAAGGCCGTCGTCTGCGTGACGACCGGCATTCTGCGCCGCCTGGAGCCCCAGGAGCTCGAAGGGGTTCTCTCGCACGAGTTGTCGCACGTCGCCCACCGCGACGTCGCCGTCATGACGATCGCCTCGTTCCTGGGCATCGTGGCGGGGCTGATGACCAGGTTCGCCCTCTACGCGGGGCTGGGCGGCCGCCGCAACGGCAACCAGGGCGGGGTGCCCGTCGGGCTGATCATCCTGCTCGTCTCCGTCATCGTGTACGCGATCAGCTTCCTGCTCACCCGCGCCCTGTCGCGCTACCGCGAGCTGGCGGCCGACCGCGCCGGAGCCCTGCTCACCCAGCGCCCTTCGGCCCTGGCGAGCGCGCTGGTCAAGATCACCGGCGACATGGCCAGGATCCCGACCCAGGACCTGCGCGAGGCGGCGCCGTTCAACGCCTTCTACTTCGCCCCGGCGGCGGCCCCGGGCCAGACGCTGGCGAACCTGTTCTCCACCCACCCGCCGCTCGAACGGCGGCTGGCACAGCTGTCGGACATCTCCCGGCAGCTCGGAAGGGGCTGAGCCTCGGCATGGGCTGGCTGGACGCCCTGCTCGGCCGGTCGAAGCCGGTCAAGCCCAACCTCGACGCGCTGTTCGCGCTGCCGTCGGCGGCCGTGACGCTGCAGGCCGCGACCGGGCTGGTGCCCACGGGCCTCGGCTCGGTGGCCTTCAGGGCCGCGGAGGGCGGGGCGTTCGCCACGCTGGAACGCGACGTCAAGGAGCTGCTCGGCGAGCGCGTCGAGGAGTCGCGCGACTCCTACGGCTACACCTGGCTCCTGGTGCGCCGCGAGCCCGACGCGCTCGGCGACCTGGTCACCGAGCTGCACGCCGTCAACTCGTCGCTGGAGTCGGCCGGGTTCGGGCCGTCGCTGCTGTGCTCGCTGGTGTCGTTCCGGTCCGAAGGCGACGGCCGCCGCCTGGCCCTCGTGTACCTCTACAAACGCGGGACCTTCTACCCGTTCGCCCCGCTCGCCGGCCAGAGGCGGGACAACGCGCTCGAACTGCAGGTCAGGGGTGCCCTCGAGGGAGAGCTGCCGCTGGAGGAGGATCTCGGCCGATGGTTCCCGGTCTGGGGCGCGCCCGGCCTCTGACCGGACACCCTGGGTGATCTAATGATCACGTGGAGCGAAGGTTGTACGTCCTCGCGGCTTCCGCGTTCATCGTGGCGGCCGTGCTGGGCAGTGCGTGGATCACCGGCCAGTTCACCACGCCGGAGGTCGACAGGACCGACGGGTACGTCAGCGAGCTGGCCGCCCGCGACCAGCCGTGGACGCGGCTGTTCCGCACCAGCGACGCGCTGGCGGGGCTGGCCTGCGCGGCCGGGGTGGCGCTCGTGCCGAGGGTGGCGCGCGAGTGGCAGGCCTGGCTGGCGCTGGCGGCGTTCGGGGTGTTCACGTTCGCGGCCGGGCTGTTCCCGCTGGACTGCGCCACGCTGAGCGACCCGTACTGCGGGCGGCGGATCGTGTCGTCCGCGCACCACGTGCATCAACTGGCCGGGGCGCTGGGCACGGCCGCCCTGCTGGCCGCGATGGTGCTGCTCAGCGCGCGCTGGCGGTCGTGGGTGTCGTGGCTGTTCACGTGGCTGGGGCTGGCGGCCACGCTGCTCACCGCCGCCGCGCTCGCCGACCGGCACGGGGTGGGGCTGGCCCACCGGGCGCAGCTCACGCTGTTCGCGGTCTGGCTGGTGTACGTGGCCGTCCACCTGCTCATCACCGACGACCCGCCCGTCCCGCCGATCACGGCCGAGGCGGTCGATCACGACGGCGGATACGCCGGGCCGCACGTGGTCGAGCAGGGCGCCGGGCCCGTCGTGCTGATCACGGCCGAGCTCGGGGGCGCCTGGTTCCACTGGGGCGCGGTGGCCGGGCTGCTGGCCGGGACCCGCCACGTCATCCGCTTCGACCGCTGCGGTCTCGGCCTCAGCCCGCACGCGACCGCCCCGCCCACCCTGTACACCGAGGTGGCCCGCCTGGCCGCGCTGGCCCCGTCCCATCCCGAGCAGGTGACCGTCGTCGCCCACGGCGTGGCCTGCTGGCACGCGGAGGCGTTCGCCAGGCTGCACCCGCTGCGGGTGGCCAAGCTCGTCCTGGTGGATCCGGCCCCGGTCACGGAGCGCAAGCCGTCCACGCCGGCCAGGACCGCGGGCCAGTGGCTGCCCGCCCTGGGCGGCACGTGGGGCGCGACCGCCGTGGCCCGCCTCGCCGGGCCCGCCGCCCACCGGCTGCTCGTCGGCGTGCCCGACCCGTACGGCGTCTACCGCACGGGCAAGGTGCTCGCCGCGGCGGCGGGGGAGTGGCTGGCCCGTCGCGACATGGTCGCCGACCTGCTGCGGGTGCGGGAGGAGACGCAGTTCCCCGGCGTGCCGGTCACCGTGATCAGCGCCGGTGGGCGGGAGCTGGGCCACGCGCGGCTGGCCGGGGCCCTGTCCGCCACACTCGTACGCCTGCCGGAATGCGGGCACCAGATCCAGCTCGAAAATCCCGGGGCGGTCGCGGAGGCCGTCCTGGGCGCGCCGGGCATCGGCCGGGCGGGATGACGCCGAGCGTTCTAGGATCGATGCGGGACCCGTTCGAGGGAGTAGGCGTGGACATCACCGTCGTCGGCGAGGGCGCCGTCCTGGCCGCACCCGACATCCTGCGGCTGCACGCGGGCGTCGAGGTCCGCCGGGCCTCCGCCGCGGATTCCTTCACCGCCGTCCGGGCCGCCGCCGCCCGGCTGGCCGAGGCCCTGGCCCGGGAGGGCATCGCCGCGCAGGACGTGCGCACGGTGGAGCTGTCGCTGGGCCCGGAATACGAGGTCTACCCGAAAGTGGCCGCCTACCGGGCGGTCCAGGGGGTGGAGGTGATCGTCCGCGACCTGTCCAGGGCCGACCACGTCATCGACACGGTCGCCGGGGTGGGGGAGGAGGCCCGGCTGAACGGCCTGGCGTTCGAGGTGTCGGACCCGTCGGGCGTCCTGAGGGAGGCGCGTACCCGGGCCTTCCGCGACGCCGCCGCCAAGGCCGCCCACTACGCCGAGCTGGCCGGGCGCCCGCTGGGCCGGGTGGTCTCGGTGAGCGAGGACGTCAGGGGCGGCGGCCCCCAGCCCATCACCATGGCCGCCGC
This sequence comes from Nonomuraea sp. NPDC049625, assembly GCF_040675285.1. Taxonomy (NCBI): domain Bacteria; kingdom Bacillati; phylum Actinomycetota; class Actinomycetes; order Streptosporangiales; family Streptosporangiaceae; genus Nonomuraea; species Nonomuraea sp. NPDC049625. The sequence continues at coordinate 185,171 of NZ_JBFAOQ010000002.1, forward strand.
GGTGGCCGAGACCAGCGCCTCCATCAGTCCCGGCCGCCAGTCCCTCACGGTGACCGTCCGGCTCGGCTACGACTTCGCGTGACTGGGGTGAGGTCGGCGCCGTGGATGAGACGTGCGCCCCGGTGACGGGGCGCACGGGGCTCACATGGGGTTGCGCTTGAGGAAGGTGTGAGCGGCCTCGCCGACGGCCACCGGGTTCATGCTCTGCAGCCCGTGCGTGGCGTTGGGGATGCCGCACCGCTCCGCCTGCGGCAGCCAGTCCATGAGGAAGCGCTGCGCGTCGCGGAACCCGGGCATCGCCGACTCGCTGTCGAGGCCCATCACCGCCAGCACCGGCATGTCCGGCTTCCGCGTGACCAGCCGGTCGGCCTCCGACGGCTTGAAGCCCCACTGCGAGATCGCCGGGAAGTCGACGGTGAAGGTCGTGTCGACGCACGCCTCGACGCGGTCCCACACGTCGAGCGGCCCGGTCATCTCCACCGCGGGCAGGAAGCTCGGCCCGCACACCGCCTCCATGTAGAGCTGAGCCGCGCCGAGCTTGTCGCCCGTCTCGTACAGCTTCATCGCGTTCATGTAGGCGTCGATGTTGGCCTGGATCGCGTCCGGCGCCTCACGCGGCAGGTACGGCTCCAGCAGGATCGCGCTGTGCGCCCGCTCCGGGTACGACAGCAGGAACTGGAAGGCGATCACACCGCCGAACGAGAAGGCCATGATGTGCGCCTTCTCGATGCCCAGGTGGTCGAGCAGCTCGGCGACGTGCTGCGCGCCGCCCTCGATGCTCAGCTCGGGCTTGTCCAGCGTGCTGCCGTTGTAGCCGGCCCGGTAGTAGCTGATGAGCTGGTAGTCCTGCAGCAGCGGCGGGTAGAACCGCATGGGGGTGATGAGGCTGTCGGCGATGCTGGTGCCGTGGATGCACAGCACGGGCTCGCCCTCGCCGAGCACGGTGTACCTGAGCTCGGCGCCGGTCACCGGCGCCCGCAGGTTGTGCTCGACGTTCCATTCGCGCCCGATGTAGAGGGCGTTTCGCATCATGACTTGTGCTCCAATCCGACCAGCAGGCCGGTCTCGTCGAGGCTGGGGACGAGGTCGAAGACGAGGAACTCCAGGTAGTACCGGCCCCACAGCAGGCCCCAGAGCGGGAACCGCTCGTTGAACTCCTCGCCGCGCTCGTGCGCCAGCCGCCCCTCCAGCTCCCAGATCAACGAGTTGAACTCCTGAGCGGTGAACGGCTGCCCGGCCGCGGCGGCGGCCGCGATGACCTCGTCCTTGGACTTGTCCTTGAGCCGGTCGACCAGGTCCGGCCGCTCGGCCAGACCGCGCAGGAACCCGATGACGTTGGCTTCGCTCACGGGGCCTCCTTCGGCGGCCCCGTGAGCGAAGCCGGCTTGCTGTGTTGATTGGTTCGCTCGCTTCGCTCGTTCACGGCCAGCTCCTCGCGGGAGTAGCGGGCGACCACGTGGTCGACCAGGTAGTCGAGGTAACGCGCGCCCCACATGTGCCGCCACAGGGTGCTGCTCCCGTCGAACGGCTCCCCGTCCTTGTGGATGACGACGTCCGCCTCCAGCCGGCCGATGACCCGCTCGGCATCGTCCTCGGTGAAGGCGAACCCGTCGTTGCGGGCGTGGAACAGGACCCGGGGAAGGTCCATGGGGGAGTAACGGGCCAGCAGACCGGGATCCGACCGGGCCGCCTCCAGGAACCTGACGAACTCCGCCTCGGCCACGGCTAGCTCTCCAGCGCGTGTCTGATGACGTCGTCGATGGCCTTCACGTCCGGCTCGGCCAGCCCGAACGTGGCCAGATGGCCGTAGACGCTGTCGATCTGGCGGAACGTCGCGCCGGGGATCCACTCGGCGTACTGCCTGAGCTCGTCCGGCGGGAACAGCGCGTCGCCGGTGAAGCCGGCGATCGTGGTCTTGGCCTTGATCCGGCCCAGGACCTCCCGCAGGGACTCGCCCTCGGCCCCCGGCCAGGCGGCGCGGGCCTTGCGGGCCTGGGTGACCACGTCGTTGGGGTCCTGCGGGAGCCAGAAGCCCTCCCAGAAGCCCTCGACGAACGCGTCCACGCTGTCGAAGCCCAGGGTGCGCCAGACGTCGGCGCCGGCGTAGTAGAACGTGCGGGGCGGGGCGGTCAGCGCCGAGCCGTGCCCGACCCGGGCCAGGCCGCCGCTGACGCTCGCCGCGTCCGTGTAGGCGCCTCCGGCGTAGTTGGGGTCCGCGGTGATGGGCTCCTCCACCACCGTCTTCAGCCAGAGCTTGGTCCACGGCGGCGGGGTGGGCGCCCCGGCGATGGGGGCGATGCTCCGTACGAGGTCGCCGAAGCGCAGCGCCCACTCGTACACCTGGATCGCGCCGATCGACCAGCCGAGCGCCAGCCGGATCTCGCGGACGCCGAAGACCTCCTCCAGCAGCCGCTGCTGGGCGATGACGTCATCGGCGATGCTGACGACCGGGAAGGGCCGCGACGGGGTGTTGCTCGGCGCGGAGGACGGCGGGAGGCCGAAGTGGCCGGGCAGCACGATGAAGTGGGTGCGGGGATCGAGCGCGCGGTTCTCGCCGATCCAGCCGTTGAGCACCTCGGCGGGGGCGCCGAGGAAGGTCGGGAACACGACCACGTTGTCCTTGGCCTGGTTGAGCTCACCGAAGGTCTGGTACGCCAGCCGGGCGCCGGGCAGCGTGTCACCCGAGGTGAGCGGGAAGTCGCCGAGCTCGAAGGTGTTCATTCCTGGCTCCAAACGTCGTTCACGCGTCGAACCGCAGAATCGTCTTGATGTTCTTGCCGGACCTGAAGTCGTCCGCCGCGGCCTGGATGTCGGCGAAGTCGTACTCCTTGATGAGCGGCTGCACGGGCAGCCGGCCGCCGCGGATCAGCCGCGCCAGCAGCGGGATGAGCCGGTCGGGGTCGCTGTCGCCCTCGCAGACGCCCAGGATCCGCCGCCCCGGCAGCAGCCGGTGCACGTCGACCGAGACCTCCACCCCGTACGGCGGAGCGCCCACGACGGCCACCGCGCCGCGCGGTGCGAGCGCCTCGATGCCGGCGCGCAGCACGTCGGGGTTGCCCACCGCCTCGACCACGTAGTCGACGCCGGCGCCGCCGGTGATCTTCCGCAGCTCGTCGGCCAGGTCGAGGCCGGTCGAGTCGACGGTGTGGGTGGCGCCGATCTTGGCGGCCAGTTCGAGCTGCGCCGCCTGCCGGCCCACGGCGATGATCTGGCTGACCGGGGTGAGCGCCGCGCCCATGATGGCGGCCAGGCCCACCGCGCCCGTGCCGATCACCGCGATGGACGTGCCGGCCTCCGGGCGCAGCGTGTTCCAGACCGCGCCGGTGCCGGTCTGGACGCTGCAGGCCAGCGGGGCCAGCAGCTCGAACGGCAGGTCCGGGTCGACCTTGACGACGCTGCGCTCGTCGGCGATGGAGTGGCGGGCGAACGACGACTGGCCGAAGAACCGGCCGCCGAGCGCGACGCCGTCCCTGCTGATCGGAGAGCTGCCGTCGGGCCGCTTGCCGCCGATGAGGTTCTGCGGGATCCACGTGGTGCAGTAGGCGGGGTGGCCGATCCGGCAGGAGGCGCAGCTCCCGCACGAGGTGAAGGTGAGGACGACGTGGTCGCCCGGCTTGACCTTGGTCACGCCCGGGCCCGTCTCCTCCACGACCCCGGCTCCCTCGTGCCCGAGCACGCCCGGCAGCGGGAACGGGATGTGCCCCGCCGCCACCGTGAGGTCGGTGTGGCAGATGCCGGCGGCCTTCATCCGGACGAGGATCTCTCCCTGGCGCGGGGCGTCCAGCTCGACGTCCCGGAGGGTGAACGCCGCTCCCGGCGATTCGACGACTGCGGCTTGGGTGGTGGTCACGAGTGGCTCCGATCGTCGGGGGTGAGGGTGTACGAGCTCGTGACGTGGGTCCACTCCGCCGGCCCCCACTCCGCGCCATCCCCGACCTGGGGCGGAGCTCCGACCACGCGGACCACGTAGTAGTCGAGCAGACCGGGGGCCCGGCGGGTCCAGATCGAGCCGAGCTCGTCGTGGTGGCGCTGGCCGAAGTAGAGCCGATCCTCGTCCCGGCCGTGCGAGCGGGCCAGGCCGAGCAGGTCGTACTCCCGCGGGCACTCGTCCACCCCCGGCAGGTCCAGGATCGAGCAGCCGCCGTGAGAGACGTCCTGCCACTCGCCGGGCCGCCAGTTGCCGTCGCCCGCCTTCACCTCGTCGGCGCCGGCGACGAGCCCGGTGTCGAACAGGCGCAGGCAGACCTTGGTCCGGGAGAAATCGGCGTCGCGCGCGCCGGGTGTTTGTTCGCTGGGACCGAGGAGCTCGAACATGCCCGTGATGATGAGCTCGAAGAGCCGGCTGTCGCAGCCGGGGTCCTTGTAGGCATTGAAATGAATGGCCCAGAAAGGACTGTGCAGCCAGAAGTCGTCCACCCCGAATATTCCCGGGAATACTTCGGCGGCGACCGGGCTGCGCCATCGGCCGGAGAGTTCGGCGACCGTGAATTCGGCGCTGGTTTCCATCACACCTCGCATGAGTCAATTCTTTTTCCGGCGGCCCGGCCGACGTCAAAGAGCCGGGTCGTACATTGGCAAGTCGGCCGGGCGGCGCGAGGTAATTCGTGAAGTCCTACGACGGGAGCAGTGCCGGCGGCACGTGCGCGCGCACCCGCTCGGCCAGTTCGGCCGCCCGGACGCCGGCCGCCGCGGCGGCCGCGGACGCCGGCCCGCCGGCCTTCTCGGCGGCCCTGCAGCGCTCCACGAGCACTCTCATGCGCTCGTGCAGCAGCGCCCAGGAGGGTTCGCGCCAGGGCACGAAGTTGCTCATGGCGTAGTACATCTCGAACGCGAAGCCCGCCGTGCGGCCGGGGTGCTCTGGGCCGACGGGCATGGTGGTCATGGCGGTGGACAGTGGCCGCAGCACCTCGGCCATCATGCTGATCGACGTGCCGACGAGCAGGCCCAGCTGCTCCTCGCTCTCGTCGGTGTGCGTGAAGAACCTGGTCAGCAGGTGCAGCACCAGCTCGTAGGCCACCGCCGCCAGCTCGGCCGTGCGGCGGGTGCCGGGGTCGGTGATGAGCGGCTGGGGCTCCACGATGTCGTAGGGCTGCTTGAGGTAGGCGGCGAGCGCCGGTCGCGCCGGGTCGAAGCCCGGATCGAGCGCGCGCAGCTCCTCGTACTCCCGCCACACCGCGAGGAAGCGCCCGTAGTGGGCCTGCTGCCAGTCGCCACGCGCGCCCTCGCCCTGCTCGATGATGAGATCGATCGCGGTGAACGCGGACTTCAGGTCCGTGACCGCGACGAGCTGGGGCCAGCGGAACAGCTCCGGCGTGGCCTGGGCGCGCGGGGACCCGACGAACACGGCGCGCTCCCCGAGCTCCGCGCAGAGCGCCCGCAGCCCTTCCTCGATCCCGCGGTACAGGTGGCCGATCGTCGCGTACTCCTGGCCCCTGGGCATGAGGTCGGCGGGGTCGAGCCGGACGCGGCTGGGCGGCACCGGCTCGAACTCCTCGGCGTCCTGCAACTGCATGCCCTCGGGGCGCTCCAGGTACAGGAAGTGGCGCAACGCCTGCTCGCCGAAGGGCAGCAGATCGAGCTGGATGCCCGACGGGAAGTATCCCGAGCGCTGCGGGAAGTTCGGGCGGGTGAAGGTCGGTGCCGCGCCGATGGCGGCCAGCAGGTTGGACACCAGCGCCAGGTGGAGCATCTCCTCGACCGCGATGGAGTGCAGGACCCCGCGCCAGCGGGCGACCGCGTCCGCCTGCTCGGCCGTCAGGCCGTCCGCCGTCCCGTTCTTGAGGCTGGCCTCGGCGAAGAGGTACTGGCTCAGGATCATGTGTTCCAGCTGTGAGGCCTCGTTGAGCAGCCACCACAGGTGCTCCCGGTTCGCTATGACGATCGGGGGCTCGGACATGCGGGGATCCTCCTCAGTTGGGGGTGAGTACGGCGCGGTAGCGCACCTGGCCTGCCTCCACCCGCTTGAGCACCTCGTTGACCTCGGCGAACGGGTAGGTCTCCACGCGCGGCCTGACCTTGCCCGCGGCCATCAGCGTGAGCACCTCGACCAGGTCGGAGCGGTTGTTGTGGGTGCTGCCCTTGATGGAGCACTGCTTGAACAGCAGCGTCATCATGTCGTCGATCTTCAGCGGGCCGGTGACGCCCATCGTGACCAGCCGCCCGCCGTAGCGCAGGCCGGACAGCACGCGGGCGACCAGGTCCGCCGAGGTGGTGGTGGCCAGGATGATGTCGGCGCCGCCGGCGTCGGCCAGCGCCTTGCCGGGGTCGTCGCCGACCACGACGCCCTCCGCCGCGCCCAGTTCCTTGGCGTACTCCGCCTTGTCGGGCGAGGTGGTGAGCACGACCGTCTCCAGGCCGATGGCGGCGGCCAGCTGCACCGCCATGTGCCCGAGCCCGCCGACGCCCAGCACGCAGACGCGCTCGCCCGGCCGGGGGTCGGCGTTGCGCAGGCCGCTCATCGAGGTGAAGCCGGCGCAGAAGGCCACCGCCGCGTCGGTGTAGTCCAGGCCGTCGGGCAGCAGCGTGCACCCCGACTCCCAGGCCACCATCAGGTCGGCGTAGCCGCCGCCCATGTCCATCCAGGTCGTGGTGTGCTCACAGGCCACCGGATGCCAGCTCTGGCACTGGATGCAGCGCCCCTCGCCGCGCTGCATCCACGAGACGCCGACCCGGTCGCCCACCCGCAGGGTGGTGGCGCCGGGGCCGAGCGCCACCACCTCGCCCACCGGCTCGTGCCCCGGCACGATCGGCAGCCGCACCGGCCAGTGGCCGCGGTGGACCAGTACGTCGCTGAAGCACATGCCGCACGCCTGGATGCGTACGACGACCTGGCCGGGCCCGGGCTCGGGATCGGCGAGGTCCTGGAACTCCCATGGGGAGTTGAGTTGCGTGATGACGGCTGCGCGCACGGTCTCCTCCTCGGCGAGACACGTCAGGGAGGCCCACGATAAATATCCGGCCCGCGCCGGCGGCACCCTGACTTAACGGAAACCACGATGCTTTTGTCAGAGGCGGACCTGACGAAATCCCGGCGTTCGGCGGCCGAAACGGGCCATATTCCCGGAGCGAATGGTACGAATAAGTCACCGCCCGTTGTCCTTGGAGGTTGCCATGCCTTCTATTGCCGCCATCGCACTGGCCGGCGGCCGCGGCCTCCGCGCCCGCCCGCTCACCCTCGAAGGTTCCGGTCACATAAGGAGCAAGGCCGCCGTCCCTTTTCTCGGGCGGCCGGTCATCGAATGGCTCGTCGCGGGCCTCCGCGACCAGGGGATAACGAGTTTCCACGTGGCGGCCAACGGCCGGGAGAATCGTTATCAGGTCAAGGAGGCGCTGGGGTACGGCGAGCGGCTCGGGGTCTCGGTGCGCTATTCGCGGCCGCGTACGGACCGGTTCAACACCGGCTCCGGGCAGGCGACGCTCAGCGTGATCGAGGAGCACGGCCTGCTCGGCCACGCCCTGGTGCTGCCGACCGACTCGCTGTTCGAGTTCGACCTGGCGGTGCTGGTGCGCGACCACCTGGCGAGCGGGGCGGTGGTGACCGTCGGCCTGGTTCATCGGACGGCGGCGGAGGTGGCGGGCACGTACGGGCTGGTGCTCGCGGACGGCGCCGGCCGGATCCAGCGGTTCATCGAGAAGCCGCCCCTGGAGACCATCGCGGCGGTGACCGCCGACCTGGACAGGGTGCCCATCAACGCCGGGCTCTACCTGGTGGACTGCGCCAGGCTGCGCGCTCTGGGCGCCACCGACGAGCTGGCGGCGCTGGCCGGGCGGGGGCTCGACTGGGGCGGTGACCTGCTGCCGTGGCTGGTGTCGCGCGGCCACCGGGTCATGTGCTCGCCCCTGGCCAAGGTGGGCGACCTGGGCAACCCCCGCGACTACCTGCTCACCATGGCCGAGGCCCTGGCCGGCGGCTACCCGAGCCTGCGGCTGCCGGACGGGCCCGTGATCCACCCCTCCTCGCTGGCGCGCCGCGACGAGGTCAGCGGGCTGACGCTGGCGGAGAAGCTGGCCGCCGGGCTCGTCCACGTGGGGACCGGCGCGTGGATCGGCCGGGACGTCGAGATCGGCCCCGGCGTCGTGCTGCGCGATTCCTACGTCGGAGACGAGGCGGACCTGCACCCGTGGTGCCGCCTGGAACGGGTGGCCTGCCTGGACGGCGCGATCATCGGGCCGGGCGCGCGGCTCAGCGACGCGTACGTGGGCGTGATGGCGAGGGTGGACTCGTCGCTGGAGCGCCCGGCCGTCATCGACGGCTTCACCGCGCTCGGCCACGAGGTACGCGTCGCCGAGGGCGCCGGTCTCAGCGGCGTCATCGCCTATCCGGGACAGACCGTGACCGGGGCCGGGCACTCCGGCGGGCGTCAGTCGCCGACGTCGTCCGGCTCCTCGACCCGGTCGTAACGGAGCCGGGTCTCGATGGCGTAGGCGTGCGGCGCGTACCCGGTGCGCAGGTCCTGGAAGACGGTCCACGCCTCCATCGGGTCGCGCTCGGCCGGCAGCCCCGCCTCGTGGGCCAGCAGCAGCGTGTCGGAGAAGTTGCGCTCCTCCCGCCCCTGCAGGCTGACCGGGATGGGCGGCAGCGTGATGCACAGCCCGTGGGTCAGCCGGTGCATGCAACGCGTCCCCGTCGCGAGCAGGGCCTTCGTGTGCGCCGGAGCCCAGCTCGGCGCGAGCGCCTCGATGAGTGCGGCCACGTCCAGGACGATGACCGCGGCCTTGAGCCAGTCGAGGTCGCCCGCGGGGCGGCGGAACGTGAGCGCCGGATGGGCGAGGTGGGAGTGCTCCACCTCGGCCATCCACACCGTCCACTCGGCGAACATGGTGTCGAGGTGGTCGCGCGAGCCGGTCTTGAGGTAGGACGCGAGCATGGTGTCGGCGTCGCGCGGGTTGCACACGCTGCCGGCCAGTCTGGCCACCAGCCGTTCCCGCCGGGAGTAGGCGGCCAGGAAATGCCCCAGGTACGTCGTGATGGCCGCCACCATCAGCAGCCTGGACGCCCACTCGGCCTCGCGCAGCGGCGTGCCCTCCAGCAGTGCGAACCCCGCCGAGGACACGCCGAGCCAGATCGCGGCCACCGTGACGACGGCCAGCGGCCCGCACAGGTCGAGCAGCGGCTCCCGCAGAACGGGCGGGACCCGGCCGGCCATCGCGAGCATAGGGCCGGCGAAGGCCCGCAGGACGCCGCGGACCAGCCGGGTCGGCCTGCCCCGGGGGGTGAACACGGTCAGCACGACGCTCAGCCACACCGCCGCCACGAGCGCGGCGCCGGCCAGCGTTCCCAACACGGCTGTCGTCACCATGCCCGTATCCTTCCGGCTCTTGACTGGAATGCCCAAGAATTAGTTAGTGCTAGCAGTCGGAATGCCACCTTCAAAAGAGCGGAGACGAGGCTCCGGACGACCCGGAGCCCCGTCTCGACAGCGGCGGCCGCGCCTCACACGGTGGCCGCCGAGCGTAATTCGGTGGTGAGGTCGAGCAGCGTGCCCGGGCCGAGCAGGCTGCGGACCGGCACATCCACGCCCAGCTCGCGCCGCACCCGCTCGCGGAACCTGGTCGCCAGCACGGAGTCCAGCCCCAGCAGGGTGAGCGGCACGTCCATCCCGATCTCGTGTCCGGGCACCGCGAGAACCTGGGACGCCAGGTCGGTCACCACGGCGGTCAACTCCGTCTCCGAGAGGGCCGCCAGATCCGGGCGCCCGGCCGGCGCGGGTTCGCGGGCCGGTTCGCGGGCGGGCTCGGGAGGAATGGGGGAGGTGGCCGAGCCGGGCCAGAACCGCCGCCGCTGCCAGGGGTAGCCGGGCAGCCGGACGTACTCGCCCTCGGGGTGGACGCGGTCCCAGCGGGGACGGCAGCCCAGCACGTACGCCTGGCCGAGCGCCGCGCTGAGGGCCGCCGCGTCCGGCACGTCCCTCCGCAGGCAGGGCACCACGCTCGCGGTCGCGCCCGCCGCCTCGACCTCCTCCTCCAGCGCCGTCTGCAGCACCGGATGCGGGCTCATCTCGATGAACACGGTGGGCCGGGCGTCGGCGAGCGCGGCCTGGCAGGCGGCGGCGAAGCGCACGGGCAGCCGGAGGTTCTCGAACCAGTAACCGGCGTCCAGCTCCGTGCCGTCGACGACCCGGTCCCGGGCGCTGGAGTGGATGGGGACGGCGCAGGGGCCGGGCTTGACGCTCGACAGCGCCTCCAGCAGCGCCTCGCGCACCGGCTCCACCTGCGGCGCGTGCGAGGCGTAGTCCACGTCCACCTGACGGCAGAAGACGCCGTCGCGGCGCAGCGGCGCGACGATCCGCTCCAGCCTCGCGGGGTCGCCGGACAGGACCGTGGAGTGACGGCTGTTGACCACCCCCACGCTCACCTGGCCGGAGTGCTCCCCGATCGCCTCCTGGGCCGCCTCCGCGCCGAGCGCCACGGCCCACATGGCGCCGGGCGTGCGCAGCTCGCGCAGCAGCCGGCTCCTCCTGGCGACCACGGCCGCACCGTCGGCCACGCTCAGCGCGCCCGCGGTGACCGCCGCGGCGATCTCGCCCATGCTGTGGCCGATGAGCAGGTCGGGCTCGACGCCCCACTCGCGCCACACGGCGGCCAGCGCCACCTGCATCGCCCAGAGGGTCGGCTGCACCTCGTCCACGCGCGACAGCCGCTCCCCGCGCAGCAGCACGTCCACGGGGGACCAGCCGAGCTCGGCGGCCACCGCCCGCGCGCACTCGTGCAGGCGCAGGGCGAAGGCCGGCTCGGCGGCCAGCAGCTGCCTGCCCATGCCCGCCCACTGGCCGCCCTGGCCGGGGAAGACGAACACCACCTTCGGCCGCCGGGCCGCGCGGCGCTCGCCGGCGTGCACCGACCGCCCGTCACCCCGCCCGTTCGCGCGGAACTCCCGCAGGGACGCGGCCAGCGAGCGCGCGTCGTCGCCGACCGCGGCCAGCCGGTACTCGTGGTGCGAGCGCCGGGCGCCCGCGCTGAAGCACACGTCGTGGAGGCCGGGTCCCGCGCCCTGGGCCCCCGTCCCGTCTGCCACCGTGTCGAGCATCTCGGCGTACGCGCCGGCGAGCTCGTCGAGCGCCCTCGGATCCCGCGCCGACAGGGGCAGGACGTAGCTGGGCCGGCCCTGGCCGAGCCGGGGACGCGCCGCCTGCGGCGCCTCGGAGAGCACGAGGTGGACGTTGGTCCCCGACATGCCGAAGGAGTTGACGCCCGCCAGGCCCGGCGTCCCCCGGTCCGGCCAGTCCTGGGTGAGCAGCGCGAGCTCGACGGCCGCGGTCGGCTGCCGCAGGACGGCGTGCGGCTCCACCACGTGCAGCGTCGCGGGTATGGTCCGGTGCCGCAGCGCCAGGGCCGTCTTGAGCAGCCCCGCCATCCCCGAGGTGAACTCGGTGTGGCCGATGTTGGACTTGAGCGAGCCGACCAGGCAGCGCCGCTCAGGGTCCCGGCCCTCCCGCATGACCAGGTCCAGCGCGGCCAGCTCGGTCGGATCGCCGGCGGGGGTGCCGGGCCCGTGGGCCTCGACGTAGTCGACCTCACCGGGGGAGACCCCGGCGTCGAGATAGGCCTTGCGCAGCATCGTCTCGTGCCCCTCCAGCCCGGGGGAGACGAGTGAGCCGCCGGTGCGGCCGTCGTGGGTGGCGGCGCTGCCCAGGATCGTCGCGTACGGGTGCTCCCCGTCCGCGAGGGCCCGCGAGAGCGGCTTGAGTATCAGGGCCACCACGCCCTCGCTGCGCACGTACCCGTCCCCCGACACGTCGCCGAACTTGCACCGGCCCGAGCTGGACAGCACGCCGGCGTCCGCGAGCGCGAAATACAGGTCCGGCACGATCTGCAGGTTCGCGCCGCCGACGATGGCCAGGTCGATCTCGCCCGACCACAGCGCCCGGCAGGCCATGTGCACCGCCAGCAGCGACGTCGCGCAGGCCGCCTCCACGCCCATGCTGGGACCGCGCAGGTCGAGCTGGGTGGAGACGCGGCCGGGGAAGATGCCGCTGACGGCCGCCCCGAGCGCGGCGTGCATGTCGTACATGCCCGAGCGGCGCAGCAGGTCCCAGTATCCCGAGGACAGCAGGCTCGTGTAGACGCCGGTGTCGCTCCCGGCCAGGCTCTCGGCCGGGATGCCCGCGTCGTCGAGCGCCTCCCAGGTGACCTCCATCAGCAACCGCTGCTGCGGGTCCATCCGCAGGGCCTCGAACGGCGTGACGCCGAAGAAGCGCGCGTCGAACCCGGTGATGTCGTCCAGGTAGCCGCCCGCGCCCCGCAGCACATCGGGCCGGCGGCGGCCGGAGGTGGTTTCGATGTCGAATCTTTCCGGAGGGATCACGCCGATCATGTCCCGGCCCCCGCTGACGATCTGCCAGAGGTCGGCCGGGCTCTGCGCACCGGGCAGCCGGCAGGCGGCGCCGACGATGGCGATGGGATCTCGCCCGCTGTTGTTGTACATGGGGCCCCGTTCCCGTTCTCGCCCGGGTCATCGTGAATTCGACGATGCCCGGGCGCCCTTGTTGGTTGGCCGAACGACATCACCTAAGGTCCGGCTCGCCCACGTAGGTGTCAATTAACAGATGACGAAATACCGGGGCGGTGAAAACCGCGTTATTCGCCCGCGTGCATCGGAAAATGGATCACGAGCCCGACCAGCGGCTCGTCCGGGGTGATCATCAGCGCCATGCGCAGGGTCTGCAGGCCCAGCCGAGGATGCCGGAACCGGCGCGTGAGGCTGCGGTGCTCCTGCACCTCGTGCTTGCGCCACAGGCCGGCGAACAGCGGGCTCAGCTGGGAGAACTCGGCGATCTTCGCGGTCAGCCGCTCGTCGTGCGGCCACCTGGCCAGCTCGGAGCGCCACCGGGCGATGACGTCGCAGGTGACGCGCTCCCAGTCGGGCAGCCGCTCCTTCGCCGTGGGCGAGACCAGCAGCCAGCGCAGCATGTTGCGGTGCTCGGGCGTGTAGCTGCCCCAGTCGTCGTACCACTCGGCGGCGGCGTCGTTCCAGGCGGTCAGGTCGCAGTGGATGTCGGTGGCGTAGACCGGATAGGCGCTGGCGCTCATGAGGCTCACCAGCGGGCCCATCACGTCGCCCGACCACGTCTGCCCCTCGAGCGGCTGCGGGTTGGTGACCTGGCCGTGCACCAGCGTGTGCATGTAGCGGCGCTCGTCCTCGCTGAGGTCGAGCACCCGGGCCAGGCTGTCGAGCACCTGGATGGAGGGCCTGATGTCACGCCCCTGCTCGAGGTACGTGTACCAGGTCGGGCTGAGGCCGGCGAGCACCGCCACCTCCTCCCGCCGCAGCCCCTTCGTCCTGCGCCCCCCTTCGGGGAAGCCCACCTGCCCCGGCGTGACCCGTGCGCGCCTGCTGCGCAGGAATCGCGCGAGCTCCTGCCGGCTCCAGCCGTCGCCTGACACAGAACCCCCCGTGAGTGCCTCCACCGCGTCAGCAGATCAGGATCGCAAGGCTGAGTCTAGAAGCCTCATGGAATATTTGTCACCTCTAGCCCGATTGCGTCATTTCGGCATTGACGTTACGGCATTGTTCCCAAAGCATGAATTTAATCCATTCAATTGAGGGGATTAACCAGATGAAGTGGCATTTCATCGACCGGAGCGAGCAGATCGCCGCGATTCGGTCAGCCCTCGGGGCCGCCGGAGCAGGCCCGATTGTCCTGGCCGGAGAGCCGGGCTCGGGCCGCAGCCGGCTGGTGGAGCGCGTGCTCGAATCGTCCGAGGCGGCGCGTTACGACATCGTCCGGCTGCGTGCCGCGGACGGTCCCGGTGAGGTCGCCGCCCGCGTCGAGGCGGCCGCCGGGGGCCGTCCGCTGCTGCTCGTCATGGACGACGCGCAGGTGAGCGAGGACGAGAGCCTGAGGGCGCTGCGCACGGCCGCGGGCGGGAGCCCGGGGGCCAGGGTGCTGGTCACGACGCTGTCCGGGCCCGCGGCGCGGCGCCCCGATCCGGTGGACTGCCTGCGCTTCGAGCCGGGCGCGTACACGGTCGACGTGCCGCCGCTCGCGGTCGAGGAGGTGGCCGCCCTGCTGGCCGAGCTGGCCGGCGGCCACGTACGGCAGGCCACCGCCGGCGCCCTGCACTCGGCGACCGGCGGCAACCCCCGCCTGCTGCACGACTTCCTGGTCGGGCGCCGGCTCACCGAACGCCTGACCCGGGGCGCCGCCGGGTGGGAGTTCCAGTGCGCCACCGAGTGGCTGCCGCCGATGGACCCGTCCGCGGCCACCCCGCACCTGGTGAAGGCCACCTGGGACGCCTGGGCGGCGCTGGCCTTCGACCGGGCCTTCGAGCTGTGCAAGGCGGCGGCGTGGTGCGGCGAGGGGCACACCGTCTCGGTGCCGCTGGCGCACCTGCTGCTGCTGCGCGGCAGGGGGCGCGACAGCACGTCGTTCCTGGACTCGCTGCCCGAGGGGATGGTGGAGAGCACGCCGCATCTGGCGCTCGCCCGAGCGGTCAACCTGGCCTGCGGGCAGGGCCGGCCGGAGGCCGCCGCCGAGTTCCTGCTGCGCGCGGCGGTGGCCGCCGGGCCGGCGCAGCGGCCGCTGCTGCTCGCCTACCGGGCCTGGATCATGGCGTTGAACGGCCGCTCCGCCGACGACGTCGGCACGATCACGCGTACCGACAGGGAGACCGCCCTGTTCGTCCACGCGGCGCAGGCCATGGCCCGCCTGCGGACCCGGCCCGAGGAGGCGGTCTTCCACCTGCGGCGCGCGCTCGCGCTCACCGCCGGAGGAACGGAGGCGGGGCCGCCCTGGCTGGCGGCGCATCTGACGGCGTACCTGATCGACGCGCTGCTGCTGGCCGGGCGGGCGGATGAGGCGACGCTCCTGGCGGAAGGCTTCCACGGCGGGGAGCCCGCCTCCGGCTGGGACGTCGCCGTCGCCATGTCGATGGTCGCCGCATGAGAGGCCCGGACCACGTGCCGCGGCCGTGGTCCGGGCCTGTCCCCTCAGGAGGGGTTCCTGCTCAGCGCCAGAGTGGTGATGTCGTCGGACTGCTCGGCGGCTCCCACGAACGTGCGCACCGAGGTGTCGACCGCCGCGAGCAGACCGGAGGCGTGCCCCCCGGCCCCGCCCAGCACCTCCTGGAGGCGGGGGGTGCCGAACAGGCCGTGGGCGGAGTTCCTGGCCTCGACCACCCCGTCGGTGTAGGCGAACAGCGCGTCGCCGGGCCCCAGCTGCACGTGACCCAGGGTGTAGGAGCTGTCGGCCAGGATCCCGACCGCGGGCCCCGTCGGCGGCAGCATCGTCTGGCGGCCGTCGGCCCGCACCACGACGGGCGGATTGTGCCCGCCGTTGATGTAGACCAGGTCCCCGGAGTACGGGTCCAGCACCCCGAAGAACATCGTCGCGAAATACGCCTGCTTGATGTGATTGCGGGCCATGTACCGGTTGGTCCCGACCACCGCCTGGATCAGCGGCCCCGCCCCCAGCGACAGCAGGGGCAGCGCGGACTCTCCCGGCGAGCCGTCCAGCGCCAGGGCGGCGTCGTCGCTGACGTCCTGGACGAACCCGGTGTGCTCGGCCGTGTGCCGGAGCAGCGTTCTGATCAGCGCCATGAACAGCGCCGCCCCCACGCCCTTGTCGCACACGTCGGCCACCACCAGCGCCAGCCTGCGCCCGTTGACGAGGGTGAACACGTCGTAGAAGTCGCCGGCCACCTGCCGGGCCGGCCGGAAGCTGGCGGCGATCTCCCATCCGTCCAGCCTCGGCAGTGACTCCGGCAGGAACCCGGCCTGGATGTCGCGGGCGATGCGCAGCTCGCGCTCGTACTCCCGCAGGCTGGCCAGCGCCGCCATCTCCTCCACCGTGGTGCTGAGCTGATAGCGCTCCCAGCAGGAGTTCGCCCTGCTGCGCAGCAGGCCGGGCAGGAACGGGCGGGTCACGTAGTCGAACCCGCCCCGCACACACTCCTCCAGCGCGGCGATGTCGTCGTCGGGGAAGGCCACGATCGTGGGCATCCGCCCGTCGACCAGGAACCGCTGGCTGACCAGCGCCATCCGCTGCAGCCCCAGCGCCGCCGAGATCAGCAGCAGATCGGGGTGCGGGTGGCGCAGGACCAGGTCGTCCGGGACGGCGAGCTGGACGTCGAAGCCCTCTTCGCGCAGTGCCCCGTCGAGTTCGAGCACCGCGGTGGACGTGGGGTTAGCGGGCTCGGCAACCACCAGAGCCGTCGGCATTCGCGCCTCCAAGCAGTCGCATGATCAGGGTGTTGCGGTTGCGTCCGCCGACGTACTCGTAGCGGAACTCGTCCACCTTGCCCATGGCGAGGAGCAGCCCGTAGCCGCCTTCCTCGCGCAGCGCGGGCGGCAGCGCCAGCCGAGGCGCGGGATCGTATCCGGCGGGATCGAACGGCGGAGCGTCGTCCTCGATGCTCACCTGCAGCCGGTCGTCCTCGATCTCCCCGGACAGCTCCACGACGCCGGCCCCGCCCCGGTAGCCGTGCTGGGCGATGTTGGTGGTGATCTCGTCCGTCGCCAGGCGCAGCCAGTACGCCTGGCGGGAGGTCAGCCCCGCCCCGTCTGCCAGCGCCTCGATGAAATCGGCCACCACACCCGGCAGGGACACGTGCTGGACATCGATCTTGAGCCGGCAGGCGAGCATCACTGCATCACGATGCTGCGGTCGAAGCCGGTGAGCCGGATCGTCTCGGCCACCTCCGGATTGGTCCCCACCAAGGTGATCTCCGAGCCGCGCGGCAGCTTCTGGTGCGCGAACACCAGGCAGCGCACCCCCGCCGACGACATGTACGTCAGCTCGTCGAGGAGCAGCACCAGCTTGCCCACCTGCCGCCCCACGGCCTGCGACACCAGTTCGTTGAGCTCGGGGGCGGAGCTGCCGTCGAGCTCGCCGGCCAGCCGGATCGTGGCGGTGTCGCCCTCCACGCTCATCTTCATCCTGAAGGACATGACATGGTTCCCTTCGCTAATGCGTGACCAAGATCGCGACGCTTCTGGGGCCGATGGACAACTGTGACTGGTTGGCCAGCGGCGGTTCCGAGCCCGGCTCGAAGGCGTCCATCGGCGGGGCGGCGGCGGTGTCGGCGAACAGGTGCCAGGCCTGCCCGCGCGGCGCGGGCGGCAGTTCGAGCGTGTGCGACTCCCAGTGGGAGTTGGCGGCGACGTAGACGCAGTCGTTCCCGCCCCCGTCGAACAGCGCGGCCAGCACCCGCGAGTGCGCCGACCAGTCCGGTGACCAGGCGCTCACGCCGTGCCAGTGGACCGATCCGGGAGAGCCGCCCCTCAGCACCGGGTGCGCCCGCCGGAAGGCGATGGCGTGCCGCGTGAAGCGGAACAGGTCGGCGTTCTCCTCCCGCAGCCCCCAGTCGAGCCACGTGACCGGCCCGTCGTGGCAGTAGGCGTTGTTGTTGCCGAGCTGCGTGCGGCCGAGCTCGTCGCCGGCCAGCAGCATCGGCACGCCCCGGCTGGCCAGCAGGAGCAGCAGCGCGTTGCGCTGCTGCCGGGCGCGGAGCGCCAGCACCGCCGGGTCGTCGGTCACACCCTCGTGCCCGCAGTTCCAGGAGTTGTTGGCGTCGTCGCCGTCCCTGTTGCCCTCGCCGTTGCCCTCGTTGTGCTTGTGGTCGTACGAGACCAGGTCCCGCAGCGTGAACCCGTCGTGTGAGGTGACGAAGTTGACCGTGGCCGCGGCGCCCCTCCGGCTGTACATGTCGGGCGAGCCGACCATGCGGGTGGCCAGCTCCCCGGTGACGCCGATATCGCCCTTGACGTATCTGCGCACCGTGTCGCGGTAGCGGCCGTTCCACTCCGACCAGCGGCTGTAGTGGGGGAAGCTGCCCACCTGGTAGAGCCCGGCGGCGTCCCACGCCTCCGCGATCAGCTTGCGGTCGCGCAGGATCGGGTCGTACGCCAGCGACTCCAGCAGCGGCGGGTTGTGCAGCAGCTCGCCGTCGGACCCCCGCCCGAGGATCGCCGCCAGGTCGAACCTGAAGCCGTCCACGTGGCACTCGGCGGCCCAGTAGCGCAGGCAGTCCAGCACGAACCCGCGCACCACCGGATGGTTGCAGTTGAGCGTGTTGCCCGTGCCGCTGAAGTTGTAGTAATGCCCGTCGGGGGTGAGCATGTAGTAGGTGGCGTTGTCCAGTCCCTTGAAGCTGATCGCCGGGCCGCGCTCGTCGCCCTCCGCGGTGTGGTTGAACACCACGTCGAGCAGCACCTCGATGCCCGCCCGGTGCAGCTCCTTGACCATGTGCTTGAACTCGTCGACCTGCATGTGGTCCCGGCCGGTGGCCGCGTAGGACGCCTTGGGGGCGAAGAACCCGATGGGGCTGTACCCCCAGTAGTTGACGCCGGTGAACACGTTGTCGGTCTCGTCGAACTCGAACACCGGCATCAGCTCGACGCAGTTGACCCCCAGCTCCAGCAGGTACGGGATCTTCTCCACGAGCCCCGCGTACGTGCCGGGCGCCGCGACCCCGGAGGAGTCGTGCCTGGTGAAACCGCGCACGTGCAGCTCGTAGATCACCAGGTCCTCGTGCGGCAGGTGTGGCGGGCGGTCGTCCTCCCAGTCGAAGTCGTCGAGCGTCACCCGCGACCTGTGCCGGTAGGGGCCGTGACCGGTCAGCATCCTGGCGTACGGGTCGCTGAGCACGAGGTCCGGGTCGAAGCGGTGGCCCTCCCACGGCCGGCGGGGGCCGTCCACGCGATAGCCGTACTCCAGGCGCTCGACGTCGAGGCCGAACACGGTCATCGCGTAGACGCTGCCCACCCGGAACGTCTCCGGGAAGGGCAGCTCGGCCATCGGCTCGGGCTCGCCCTCCCGATAGAGCACCAGCGTCACCGAGGTGGCGTGGTTGGAGTAGACCGAGAAGTTGACGCCCCCGGGCACCCGCGTGGCGCCGAACGGCAGCGACCGCCCAGCGCGCACGGGGTATCCGGCGATCCGCTGCGTGGGGTAAGCGTCGATCGGCTCCAGGATGGTCATACAGTCAACGCCTCCACGCCCTGCTCCACCGACTCGACCACGGTGAAGAACCCGAGGAAGCCGGTCGCCTCCATGATCGCGCGCACGTCGGGGGACAGGCCCGTCAGCGCGAGGCGTACCGTGCCGTGCTGGGCCTGCCGGTAGACCAGCAGGAGCACCCGCAGCCCCGCGCTCGACATGTACAGGGTCCGGGACAGGTCCAGGACCACCAGCCCGTCCTCGGGGAGGAGCGCCCGCAGGTCCTGCTGGACCTGGGGCGAGGTCTCGCTGTCCAGCTGGCCGTCCAGGCTGATGACGGTCACCCCGCCGCGCAGCTCTTTCCGCAGTCGCATGGCCATGTCACTCCTTCACGGGCGCGAGATGGGCGCGCACCGTCATCGGCGAGGCGGAGTCGGGCAGCTTCACCGTCATCGCCGCGGCGTCGAAGAGCTGGTACGGCGAGCCGTCCACCTCCACCCACTCCAGCCGGACCCGGCCGGGCGGCAGCGCGTCGGGCGCCACCCGCAGGACGCGGTCGGTGAACCCGTCGGGCCGCGGCCGGAACCACAGCGTCAACGGCTCCTTGTCGATCAGCAGCCGCTGGTAGACGGTCGCCAGGAAGCACAGCTCGGCCGCGTGGCACATGCTCATCGAGTGGCTGCCCTTGAACCGCTCGTTGCCGAGCAGGTACGGGTGGCCGTCGGCGAGCACGTTGAAGTAGATCCCGCCCTCGTCGTGGTCGAGGAAGAAGGCGCTGTAGAAGGCGGCCGACTCCCGTGCCCTGCGCGTGAACTCCTCCTCGCCCACCAGCCCCGCCAGGATCTGGTAGGCGAGGATCGCCTGCTCCTGCTGCCACCAGGCCTTCCTGTCGTGCCAGACGAACCGGTGGACGTGCTGGCCGGGGGCGAGCCTGCGCTCGACCACGTCGTACCAGCCGCCGCGCTGCGGGTCGCTGCCGAAGCCCGGCATCTTCTCGCCGATCTCGGTCGCCAGCGTCCGGTAGCCGTCCTTGGGCCGGATCGACATCATCCGCATGAGGTTCCAGGCGATCTTGAGGTTGTGCCCGACGACCGCCCGGTCCTGCTGCCAGTGCCAGGTGGTGTCCGGCGTCCAGTCGGCGTGGAAGCGCTCCTGGACGTACGGGCTGTCCTTCCTGGGCATGTGCTTGGCGATGAGGTCGAACGTCTCCTCGAGCATGTCGGCGTGCCGCTCGTCGCCGGTGGCCAGGAACAGGTTGATGAGGTAGGCGGGGGCGTGGTCGCCGACGGAGTTCCAGTTCTTCCTCGACCGGTTCGGGCCCAGCGACTCGTGGTGCGGGCTGAGCAGGATCGGGTCGATGTGCGAGTAGTACCCGCCCCGCTCGGGGTCGCGGAAGAACTTCTTGAACAGCCGCAGCGTGCCGTCGATGTCGGAGGCGATGCGCGGGTCCCCGGTGAGCCGGTAGAGCTGGGTCGGGCCGGCCAGGGCGTAGATCTGCTCGTACATCGGGATCGCGTCGTAGTCGTCGCCGAACTCGGAGGTGAACAGCTTGCGCTCGACCCCGTCGCGCACGTCGATGCCGTGGTACCAGTACACGACGTCCTCGTCGCGGTCCACGAAGCGCATGTGCTCGCGCAGGTAGGCGGTGCCCTGCTCGGCCACCTCCAGGAAGTCCTCCTCGCCCGTGAGCATATAGGCCGAGGACATCCCGTAGATCATCCGGGAGATCGTGTCGGTCTCCTGCACGTCCTGGCCGGCCTTCTCGCCGCCCAGCCGCAGCATGGTCCGGTAGGCGGAGTAGTCGATCGGGCCGTCGGCCCCGAACTGCGCCTTGCGGTAGAACCTGCCCAGCTCGCGGATCTGCTTGACCCACCAGTCGGGCTGCTCGAAGGCGTACTGGCCCGGCTGCCTGCCCAGGAAGATCAGCGTCTTGGCCTCGATCGTGTAGGCGCCGTTCTCGTGGTAGAAGATCCCCTTGACGAACACGTAGGTGCCCGGGGTGAGCAGCTGCTCCAAGTGCGCCGAGGCGTCGAGGTACGGCTCCGAGAGGTTGCGCACGAACTCGGCGGAGGTGGTGCCGGTCAGGCGCACCCGCACCGGCCGCCCGTCGTTGGTGCGCAGGCTGATCTCGCCGTGCTCGAAGCCGGTGACGTAGCCGGCCACCAGGTCGGAGAAGGTGAAGTCGGGCCGGTAGACCGTCTCGGAGCCGCGGTCGGCGGCCACCAGGTCGATGATCATGCGGGCGAAGGCGGCGCAGTGCTCGGCCGTCCGGCCGGTCACCAGGTCGCGGTCCACCACGACGTCCTGGTCGGTGTAGACGGCGCCCATGTTGCGCACGTCGCCGACCAGGTTGTTGTGACACGTCACGCGGCGGCCCTTGACCGCCTCGGCGATGGGCGCCGCCAGCCAGAGGCCGTGGCAGATGATGCCCTTGACGATCCGGTGGTCGTCGAAGGCCTCCTTCAGCAGCCGTACGGCGGGGGCGAGCTCGTGGACGTCCTCGGTGTAGCGCAGCCGGTCCGAGACCATGCCGGACGGCACGATCAGCACGTCGATCCGGCTCAGGTCGGCGCTCTCCAGGTCGCCGCTCACCGTGAACGGCTCCTTGAACTCATGGCCGTGGAAGGTCAGCGAGTCCTGTCCCCACAACCGCGTGAGGAACTCGACCCGCGCCCCCTCCTCGGTGAAACGCCGCTGGTAGTAGTGGAGCTCCTGCTCGACGTAGTCGCTCTCCATGAGGATCGCGACGGTGCGCCCGGCCAATCGCTTCTCACGCACGGTGTACCTCTCAGGTGGTAATCAGATCGACGAGGAACGGCCCCGGCGTCGCCAGCATCCGCTGGACCGCCGCCTCCACCTGGGCGGGCTTGCTCACCTTGACGCCGGGGACACCCAGGCTCGCGGCCAGCTTCACGAAGTCGATCTGGGGATGGGACAGGTCGAAGCCCTGGGGGTGGGGGTGCGCGGCGATGCCGCGCTCGCGCCAGTACTGTTCGAGGTTGTCGTCGAGCAGCTGGTAACGGCGGTTGTCGCAGATCACGAAGCGGGCGGCCACGCCGTACCGGACGGCGGTCCAGAGGGCCTGGATGGTGTACATGCTGCCGCCGTCGCCGGTGAAGGCCACCACCTCGTCCTCGGGGCGGGCCAGCTTGATCCCGATCGCGCCGGGGATGCCGACGCCGAGCGAGCCGCCCCTGGTCTGGAAGTAGGTGCCGGGCCGGCGCGGCGGGAGCCGCCTGAGCAGCGCGGGGGCGGAGGTCAGCGCCTCGTCGAAGACCACCAGCCTGTCACCGGCCCGGGCGGCCAGCTCGCCGGCGAACAGGTCCATCATGGTCTCGCCGTACACCTCGGCCGGCTCGCGGGCCGACTCGAGGGGGGACTCGGGGCGGGCGGGGCCGAGCAGGCGGGCCAGCGCCGCCAGGGTCGGCTTGGGATCGGCGACGAGGGCGACGTCGGCCGGCAGGTTCTTGGCGATCTCGTAGTCGTCCAGGTCGATGTGGACGATCTTCGCCGCCTCCGGGAAGGGGCTGGTCAGCAGCGGGAACACCTCGGGGAAGAGGTACGTCCCGACGACGAGCGCGGCGTCGGCCCCGGCCAGCGCGGCGGCGCTGTGCTCGCCGAACATGTGCCCGAGGTCGCCCCGGTGCAGCGGGTGGGTGGTGTCGATGGTCAGCTCCGAGGAGTTCACCGTCCACACCGGGGCGCCGAGCGCCTCAGCCACCCTGGCCAGCTCCTCCTGCGCGCCGGACACCGAGACCCCGTCCCCGGCCAGCACCACGGGCCGCCGGGCGGCGCGCAGCACCGCCGCGGCCCGCTCCAGCTCCTCAGGCACGGGCACCGTCGCCCGGCTGGGGATCGTGCTGGCCACGGCGGGCTCGTCGGTGTCCTCGTCGAGCACGTCCATCGGCAGTGCCACGAAGACGGGCCCGCGCGGCGGCGTCATCGCGATCTTGACCGCGCGCCGCAGCACCCTCAGTACCGAGCCCGGGTGGGTCACCCTGGTCGCGTACTTGGTCACCGGCCGGGCCATCGCCACCAGGTCCACCGCCATCTGGCCGTCCAGGGCCTCGTACCGCACCCCTGCCTCGCCGGCGATCACCACCAGCGGCGAGTGGCCGCGCTTGGCCTGGTAGAGCAGGCCGACCCCGTTGCCGAGGCCGACCCCGCTGTGCAGCTGGACCAGCGCGGGCCCGCCGGTGGCGCGGGCGTAGCCGTCGGCGATGCCGAGCGCCGCCGACTCCTGCAGCGCCAGCACGTACTGGAAGCCCGGCGTCTCCTCCAGCACGTCCAGGAACCCCTGCTCCACGGTCCCCGGGTTGCCGAACATCACCGAGATGCCGTCGGCCGCGAACTGCTCGAAGATCGCCTCTTTGGCGGGACGGGTCGCCATGGTCACCAGCCGTAACGGCGCAGGCCGGACTCGAGCACCTCGACCAGCTTCTCGCCGGACAGGTACGAGTCGGGGGTCGAGCGGCCCGTCACGAACGGGTGGTCCACGATGACCGACGTCTCCTTGCCCACGTTGCCGTGGTAGCGGCCGTCGGGCGCGGTGGCGTCGCGCAGGATGTACTCCAGCGGGTACGGCGGCGGCCCCATGTTGAAGTCCACTCCCAGGAAGCCCGTGCCGTCCTTGTAGTCGTACTCCTTGCAGTGGCCCGTCACGTGCTTGCCGCGCAGGATGCTCGCACGGTCCTCCCAGTCGCGGGCGAAGGCCAGGCAGGCGACGCCGTAGCACTCGGCGAGCACCGGCTTGTCCGCCCGGACGAAGGAGAGGATCAGGTCGTGCACCCGGCCGTTGTTGGCCAGGTCCACGATCGGGCCGCTGCCGCCCACGAGGACCAGGGCGTCGTACTTCTCGACGTCCCGGTCCAGCCGGCCGAGCTCCCGGTAGTAGGCCTCGACCTTGCGGAGGTATCCGTCCTCGCTGTTGTAGGGGCGTTCGGGGATCCACTCGGCGAGGCTGACCGGGGAGTCCAGCCGGTCCGACTCGTCGAGCTGCCTGGCGGCCACCGCCACCTCCGGCGTGGTCACGGAGCGGCCCAGCGGCGGATCCACGTACCCGGGGTCGAGACTGGGCGGCAGTGCCCGCGCGCGCTTGCCGGTGGGGGTGGCGAACACGCTCCGGTAGCCCTGCCGGTCGAAGGCGGCCAGCGGGCCGACGAGTTCCTCTCCCCAATATCCGTACTCGGAGAGAACAATAAGAATGGTGCGCGTCATGCGTGGATTCAAACAATATGTGGTTTTCCAGGACAAGCCCGGCCCGCCTATTCCGTCAAGTCCGTGAAAGTCGCCGGCACTTCGTCAGGTGCCGGGGGCGGTCGCCCGGAAAATGACGGAACAATGGCCTTAGCCGATTCTGGGGGTCGTGATGCCCGAGCAGCGGCGGCCGGTTCTGCTGGCCGTGGACGACGACGATCACGTGCTCCGCGCGGTGCGGCGCGATCTGTCCCGCGCCTACCAGGAGCGCTACCGGGTGGTGGCGTCGAGGTCGCCGGTGGAGGCCATGCGGATCCTCGACCGGCTGCGCGAGCGTCGTGAGGAGGTCGCGCTGATCCTCTCCGACCAGCGCATGCCCGAGATGACCGGGATCGAGTTCCTGGTGGAGGCCGGCCGGCGCTTCCCTGCAGCCCGCCGCGTCCTCCTGACGGCCTACGCCGACACGAGCGTCGCCATCTCGGCGATCAACGAGGTGCGGCTGGACCACTATCTCGTCAAGCCGTGGGAGCCGCCGGAGGAGCGGCTCTACCCCGTGCTCGACGACCTGCTGTCGGACTGGGAGTCCGCCCACGAGCCCCCGTACCAGGGGATCCGCCTGGTCGGCCACCGGTTCGCGCCCGCCACGCACCGGCTGCGCGACCTGCTGACCCGCTACCGCCTGCCGTTCAGGTTTGAGGAGGCGGAGCCGGGCGCACCGGA
Organism: Nonomuraea sp. NPDC049625; assembly: GCF_040675285.1. Lineage (NCBI taxonomy): Bacteria > Bacillati > Actinomycetota > Actinomycetes > Streptosporangiales > Streptosporangiaceae > Nonomuraea > Nonomuraea sp. NPDC049625. The sequence continues at coordinate 209,965 of NZ_JBFAOQ010000002.1, forward strand.
GGTCCCCGAGGTCGTGCTGCCCGACGGGCGCCGCATGGCCCGCCCCGGGCACGGCGAGGTGGTGGCGGCCCTGGGCCTGGCGACGGAGCTCAGCCATCCGCACTACGACGTGGCGATCGTCGGAGGCGGCCCGACCGGGCTGGCCGCGTCGGTCTACGCCTCGTCCGAGGGGATGGCGACGCTGCTCATCGAGGCGTACGTCCCGGGAGGCCAGGCCGGCACCTCCAGCCGGATCGAGAACTACCTCGGCTTCCCGTCCGGCATCTCCGGCGTCGATCTGACCAACCGCGCGATGGCGCAGGCCCGCAGGTTCGGCGTGGACGTGCTGGCCCCGGTCGAGGCCAGGCGGCTGAGCCGGGCCGGCCGGGCCTGCGTGCTGAACCTGTCCGACGGCAAGGAGATCACCGCGGCCACCGTGCTGCTGTCGCCGGGCCTGTCGTACCGCGGTCTCGACGCCGAGGACGCGGCCCGCTTCGAGGGGGCCGGAATCTACTACGGCGCGGCCCTGACGGAGACCGAGTCATGCGTGGGGCGGCAGGTGTGGATCGTGGGCGGCGCCAACTCCGCCGGCCAGGCGGCGCTGCACTTCTCCCGGCACGCCTGCCACGTCACCATGGTGGTGCGCGCGGACAGCCTGGCCAGCGGCATGTCCGCGTACCTGGTGGACGAGATCGCCGCGACGGGCAACATCACGGTCATGACGAACACCCGCGTGGTCGCCACCGGCGGCGCGGACCGGCTGGAGCGCATCACGCTGTGCGACACCCGCAGCGGCGAGCTGACCACGCGGGAGGCCGAGCACGTCTTCGTGTTCATCGGCGCCCGGCCGCGCACCGAGTGGCTGGACGACCTCGTGCGCAGGGACGCCCACGGCTTCCTGCTGACCGGCCCCGACCTCGGTCCGGTGGCGGGGCTGGCCAGCTGGGACCTGCCGAGGCAGCCGTTGCTGCTGGAGACGAGCGTGCCGGGCGTGTTCGCCGCCGGCGACGTGCGCGCCAACTCCGTCAAGCGGCTGGCCTCGGGTGTCGGCGAGGGCGCCATGGCGGTGTCGATGATCCACCGCTACCACTCGGAGAGCTGACCCCCTACTCGGGGACCCGGGCCAGCGGCAGCCGCACCACGAACCGCGTGTCGCCCGGCCGCGAGTCGACCTCCATCGTGCCGCCGTGCCGCTGCGCCACGATGTCCATGCTGACGTGGAGCCCGAGACCGGTCCCCTTGCCCAGATCCTTGGTGGTGAAGAAGGGCTGGAACACGTTCGGCAGCGCCTCGGCGGGGATGCCGTGTCCCGTGTCGCGGAACTCCACCACGGCGTGGTCGCCCTCCCGCCTGGTGCTGATCGTCAGCTCGCCCTCGCCGCCCATGGCGTCCACGGCGTTGTCGATGAGGTTGGTCCAGACCTGGTTGAGCTCGCTGGGGAAGGCCTGGAGGTCGGGGACGCCGCCGTACTCCCGGCGTACGCGGATGTTGCGCAGCTTGGGCGCCATGAGAGCGAGCGTGGCCTCCAGGCCCTCGCGCAGGTCGGCGTCCCGCTGGGGCGCGCGGTCCAGGTTCGTGTACGCCGAGGTGCGCCGTACCAGCTCCACCACCCGCTCGGCGGCCTCGGCCGCGTCGCCGGCGAGCGTCCGGATGCGCAGCACCGGCACCAGGTACGCCAGCGCCGCGGCGAGCGCGTCCGGCCGCAGCCCGGCGGCCAGCTCGTCGAGCGCGGCGCGGTCCACACCGTGTTCGGCGAGGTCGTCGGCCAGCTCGACGGCCCGGTCGGGGCCGAGGCCCTGTTCGCGGAGCCAGTCGGCGACGTCGTCGGCCGCCTCCGCCTCGGCCAGCGGGTCCAGCGCGGCCCCGGAGCCCACCCGGTCCTGGAACCCCGCGACGAGCCGCACCTCGGTCTCCTCGCCCGTGCGCCCCCACTCGACCGCGGTGGCGGCCAGCCGGGGCGCGAGGTCGCGCAGCTCCCGCGCGGCCCGCAGCGCGGCCGCCGCCGGGTTGTTCAGCTCGTGGGCCAGGCCGGCCGCCAGCATGCCCAGCCCTTCCAGCATGCGGCTGCGCCCGGCCTGGCGCTCCATGGCGTTGATGCGCCCGGCCAGCACCGGCAGCAGCACCCGGCAGACCTGCGGGCAGCGCTCCAGCATGTCGAAGAACGCGTCCTTGCCGTAGGCCACGACCCGCGCCGGCCCCACGGCCAGCGCGGTGGCCAGGTACTCGTCGCTGGTGAGCAGCGGGAGCTCGCCGATGAACTGGTGCTCCAGCGCGTCGCCGAGGTGCCGGGTGAGCACCTGCTCCCGCCCGCCGACCAGCTTCGAGACCACGATCTCGCCGTCCAGCAGGATGTAGAAGCCGTCGGCCGGCGCGCCCTCGACGAACAGCGCCTGCCCGTCGCCGAGCTCCCTGACGGTCCCGGCGCACGCGAGCCAGTCGAGCTGCGCGTCCGACAGCCCCGCGAACAGCTCGATCGCGGAGAGCCGGGCGGTCAGCCATGCGGGCGCAGGCACAGTTCCTCCGATTCCCGTCCATCCAGGCCGCCCAGCAGCCGGTACGCGTGGGCCACCGACACCAGCGTGACGTGGTGGTGCCAGCCCTGGAAGGAGCGGCCCTCGAAGTGCTGCAGGCCGGACTCGGCGGCGACCGAGGCGAGCACGGACGCCGCCCTGTTGCGCAGCCCGACCAGTCCCGCCAGGTCGGACACCCGGTTGCGGCCCAGGTCGGTCAGCCACATCGCCCGCGCCCCCGAGCGCGGGTACCAGCGGTGGCCCTGCCCCTGCTGTTGGTACAGGGGCCGCGTGCCCGCCTGCCCCTGCACCACCTGCAGCCGGGGCCGTAACGGCTCCAGCACCGGGCGGGCGGGCAGGCCGGACCCGCCGGCCGGCAGCGTGCCGGGGGAGACGCGGACGAGGTAGGGCAGCCCGCGCTCGGCGAGCCCGGCGAGGAGGAGCTCCACGCCGGGCATCGACCTGCCGTCCACCACGATGGGCGCCGGAGGCAGCCCCCAGTCGACCACCATCTCGTCGACGGCCTGCAGCAGGTGCCGCCAGTGCGGCCGGCTGTGCTCGTGGGCCGGTACGCGGGCCCGGCTGCGCAGGCCGTCGTCCTCGTCCCACGAGCGGGGCAGCAGCAGCCGCCAGTTGACCGGGCAGCCGCCGTCCTCTCCCACCATCACGACCGCCAGGCCGATCTGGCAGTTGAGGAGGCGGCCCGCGGAGTTGGCGAACTGCCGCGCCACGCCCACCGACTTGGACCCGTTCTTCGGGAAGACGACCTCCTCCAGCACCCACGCCTTCGGGCGGATCGCCTCGACGAGCAGCTGGGCCAGGCGCTGCCGTACGGGCGCCCAGTCCCAGGGGCTCTGGTTGATGAACTGCTGGAGGCACTGGTCGACGGGCCGCCCCACGACGTGGTTGGAGATCCGGCGGATCGACTTGCGGCCCGGGACGGAGACCAGGCCGTGGACGTAGACCTCGCCCCATCGGCGCTGATCGGAGCGGAGGAAGGACGTGAACAGGTCCTCACAGAAAGGAGAGAGCCAAAACTCTCGCGAATGCAAATCCGAGTAGATGGCCATGCGACCAACCCCTATAAATTGAACATCCCCCTTTCCTCGAATTATTGAAATGTTCCGGGCCGGCTGACAGGACGAGGTTGTGCTGGCACTCTCGCTGCCACTTATGAGACTTCTACCTGTGGGACTTCTACCCAGAGGTACGGACGAGGTCGGCCGCGCGCTCGCCGATCATCACGACCGTGGTGTGCGGATGCGCGTTGACCAGCGAGGGCATGACGGAGGCGTCGGCCACGCGCAGCCCCTCCACGCCGCGCACCCGCAGCCGGGGGTCGACCACGGCCGAGGCGTCGGTGCCCATCCGGCAGGAGCCGGCGAAGTGGTAGTACGACCCGGTGTTGGCCTTCACCCAGGCGCGCAGTTCCTCGCGGGTGGTCACGCCGGGCCCGGGGGCGACCTCGGCCAGCCCCCACCGGCCGGTGAACGCCTTGGTGCGGTAGATGTCCCGGGCGACCTCCACGGCGGTGACCGTGCGCTCCAGGTCGACCGGGTCGCCGAAGTAGTTGGCGTTGATCCGCGGGTAGGCGGTCGGGTCGGTGCCCGCCAGCCGTACCCATCCCCGTGAGACCGGCGACACCAGGCCGGTCAGGCTGAGGATCACGTGCGGGTCCACCAGCTCCCGCACCGGCGCGACCGGCTGGCCGGTCTGCACGCGGCGGATGACGTTGGCGAAGAACTTCTCGCCGAACGGCGCGCGGTGCACCAGCGCGACCTCCAGGTCGGGGACGGGCAGCCCGTCCTGCGACCCGCAGAAGAGCGCGACCTCGGTCACGTTGCCGCGCGGGTCGTCGCCCGGCTCGGCCAGGTAACCGATCGGCCCGATGACCAGCGGGTGGTCGTGGAAGTTGGCCCCGACCCCGGGCAGGTCGGCCACGACCGGGATGCCGAGCTCGGCCAGGTCGCCGGCCGGGCCCAGGCCCGACAGCAGCAGCAGCTTGGGCGACTGGATGGCGCCCGCGCACAGCACCACCTCGGCCTCGGCCCGCGCCGTGTGCGTGCGGCCCTCGCGCAGGTACTCCACGCCGACGCAGCGCGTCCCCTCGAACAGCAGCCGTGCCGCGAGGGCCGCGGTCAGCACCGTGAGGTTGGGCCGGTCGAGCGCGGGATCCAGGTACGACTCGCGGGCGCCCCTGCGCCGGCCGTCCTTGATGTTCACGTGGTGCCAGCCCGCGCCGAACAGGCCCGCGTTGAAGTCGTCCAGGCGCGGATGGCCGAGCTCGACGCAGGCCTCGATGAACGTCTCCGACACCGGGTTGCCCGTCTCGCCCGCGTCGGCCACGGTCATCGGGCCGTCCTTGCCGGCCAGCGGGTTGTGCCCGTCGCGCTGGTCCTCCAGGCGCTGCAGCCACGGCAGCACGTCGTCGAAGGACCAGCCGGGACACCCGTGGTAGGCCCAGTCGTCGTAGTCCTGGGGACGGCCCCTGGTGTGCATCATGTGGTAGATGTTCGAGGTGCCGCCCAGGCCCCGGCCGGCGGCCGAGTAGACGCGGTTGCCGTCCAGACCGGGCTGGGGCTCGCTCATGTACGCCCAGTCCAGGTCGGTCAGCAGCACCTCGTTCCACCGCCACGGCGTCGTTACCGCGTCAGTGACCTGTGCGTCGCCCGCCTCGAGGAGGAGAACGGAGGCGTCGGGATCCTCGCTGAGCCGGGCGGCCACCACCGATCCGGCCGCGCCGGCGCCGATGACGATGTACCTGTAGCTGTCTGGCACGGTCGGCTCCTTCATGTGAGCAGGTCGGCCGCGCGCTCCCCGATCATGACGGTGGCGGCGGCGGTGTTGCCCGCGGGGATGGACGGCATGATCGAGGCGTCGGCGACGCGCAGCCGCTCGACGCCGTGCACGCGCAGCGCCGCGTCGACCACGTCCAGCGGGTCGCGACCCATGCGGCAGGTCCCCACCGGATGCCACACGGTGGTCGCGGTGGCGCGGACGTAGGCGGGCAGGTCGGCGCCGTGGCCGGGCGCGCTCTCGCGGTCGTGCAACGAGCACATCGAGCTGCTGTGCGCCAGCTCCCTGGACAGCTCGATCCCGCGCACGAGCGCCGCCAGGTCGGCCGGGTCCTCGAGGTAATGGGGGTCGACCAGGGGCGCGTCGGCGGGGTCCGCCGACCGCAGGGCGAGCCGGCCCCTGCTGCGCGGCCGCGCGAGCACGGGGGCGAAGGTGAAGGCGGGCCCGTCGACGCGGTACTCGTCGGCCACGAACTGCACGGGGCCGAACAGCATCTGGAGATCGGGGTCGTCCGGTGGGAACAGCCCCGCCTCCGCCAGCAGCTCGGGCAGCGGCAGGATCGACCGCGCGGCGTAGGCCACGCCGAGGATGAGGTGGTCGTGCAGGTTGGCGCCCACGCCGGGCAGGTCGGCGGCGACCGCGAGCCCGTGCTCGCGCAGGGCCTCGGCCGGGCCGATCCCGGAGAGCATCAGCAGCTTGGGCGTGGCGAGCGCGCCGCAGGAGACGATCACCTCGGCGCTCGCCCCGGCGCGGTGGAGCGCGCCGTCGCGCAGGTACTCCACGCCCGTGGCCGTCGTGCCGTCCAGCAGAACGCGGGTCGCCGTCGCGCCGGTCTCGACGGTGAGGCGGGGATGGCCGCGCAGCGGGTCGAGGTAGGCGGACGCCGTGCTCGATCGCTGGTTGTCCTTCGTCCTGGTGGACTGGTAGGCGAAGGCGCCCTCCTGCGCGGCGCCGTTGTAGTCCCAGTCCTCCCCGCCGGGGAAGCCCAGCTCGGAGGCGGCCTGGAGGAAGGCGCGCGACACCTCCGACATCGACGACAGGCGGGCCACCTTCATCGGCCCGTCCGCCCCGTGGTACGGCCCGGCGCCCTCCTCGTAGTCCTCGGCCCGTTTGAAGCAGGGCAGCACCTCGTCGTACGACCAGCCCTCGTTGCCCTGGGCGGCCCAGCCGTCGTAGTCGCGGCGGTTGCCCCGGACGTACAGCATGGCGTTGACCGAGCTGCCGCCGCCCAGCACCTTGCCCTGGGGCAGCGGGATCGTCCGCCAGCCCAGCCCGGCCTGCGGGACCGTGACGTACGGCCAGGTGACGGCGGGGTCCTGCCACAGCGAGGCCATGCCGGGGATGCCCGTCTGGCGGATGGCCGCCAGGCCGGCGTCGCCGCCGGACTCCAGCAGGAGCACGCGTGCCTCGGTCCGCTCGACGAGCCTGGCGGCGACGACCGCCCCGGCCGCGCCGGCGCCCACGACGATGTAGTCGTATTCCCTCTTCTGGTCACCGGCGGACATCAGCGGCTCTCCGGCCCGATGACCCAGTGCTCGGTGACGGCCATCCGGTGCACGTACCTCGGCTCGACCAGCGTCTCCATGTCGGCCACGACCTTGGCGTACTCGGGCGAGGCGAGCGCGGCCTCCATGGCGTCCCTGTCGTCGAACCACAGGAGGTGGGCGGCGTCGAGCACCGCCTCGCCGATGGCGTACGCGCCGTCCCTGACGTGGCACTGGAGGTATCGGCGCAGCCCCGGCACCTGCGCGACCAGTTCGGCGTGCGGGCCGAGGTCGGCGCTCCTGAAGTCGGCCAGCGGCAGCCCTTCCTTCCGCTTGACCAGCACGATCAGCTTCACGCCCGACGGCGGGGCGAGCTCGGGCCCCGGCACCAGCTCGTGCGCGTCGGTGTCGAGCACGAGCGTGCGCCAGAACGCCGCCCAGCGCGGCTCGTCGGCCCGCGCGCCCTCCAGGAACTCGGGCGTCTGCAGCGACTCGAGCTGCTCCCGCTCGTCGCGCAGCCAGATCTCCGCGACGCCGCTCCACAGCGGCTCGCCCTCGTCGGGCCGGAGCGGGATCCGGGTGTCGATCAGGTATTTCCTGATCTGCGGGATCTTGCTCGCGTACCGGACGGCGTGCACGTTCAGCCAGTACTGCTGGAACTCCTCCTCCGTCATCCCGGGCTTGGGCGCGGCGAAGATGAGTTGATGGATCACGGTGTTCTCCTCCGTCACTCGGTGTGTCCGACGCTAGGAGCGCGCATCCGCGCCGGGAAGCGGGCCCGGCGGCGCCGCGCTGACAAAGTCAAGTACGGTGCGGCACTTGGCCAGGTGCCGCTACGGCAGCGAGACCGACTGCGCGTGCCGGAAGACGTTGCGGGGGTCGTAGGCCGCCTTGACCTGCTGGAGCCTGGCGTAGTTGCCCTTGTAGTACAGCGTCTGCCACGGCACGCCCGAGCGGTTGAACGCGGGGTCGGTGATGTCGGGGTCGGGGTTGTTGATGTAGCAGCCGTCGGCCTGGTCGCCGGGCACCGGGTAGCCGCCGGTGGCCGCCCACACCGAGCCGTACAGGTCGCGCAGCCAGCCGATGTTGGCGGCGTCGGCGGCCGGGTCCTGCCACTGGGTCTCGAACAGCGTCCAGAACGCGGCGTCGCGGTGCGCCAGAGCGGTCCGCGTGGCGGGGACGGCGTTGATCGCGCCGCCGCTGAACCCGGCCAGGGTCACCGCGGCCGCCGGGTTGGCGAAGTCCGTACGGGTGAGCGCGTCGTACATCGCGCCCGCCTGCTCGGCCGTGTACGAGCGCCGCAGGTAGGCCGACTTGGAGGAGCCGCGCAGCGTCGGGTTGATGAACGAGGGGATGCTGGCGGCGATCAACTTGACCGCGCGCAACCACGGGAGCCGCTGCGCCGGCTGGGCCGCCACCACGGCGTCGACGCCGAGTCCGGCGGTCAGGGCCCCCAGGTAGTCGCCGAGGATCCGCGCCGCGTCGGGGGCGGTGGCGTCGACCTGGGTCAGCAGGAAGACGTTTCCGCTCGAGCGGTGCGCCAGCGACGCGACGCCGGACAGGATCCTGGCGGGGGAGTCGGGCGCGGCGTGTCCCTCGTACCAGGCGCCCCAGTTCGTGACCAGGGTGGCGAACTTCGTGCGGTCCAGCATGCTCCACGGGATGCCGACGGCGCTGAGCAGCACGTCCTTGGGCGGGTTGACGAGCAGGCGGCTCGGGTTGGAGCCGGTCGTGCCCGGCGTCCGGAACCAGAAGCGGGTGACGATGCCGAAGTTGCCGCCCCCGCCGCCGGCGCACGCCCACCACAGGTCGCGGTTGGGGTCGCCCGGATCGCGCGAGGCCGTCACGGCGCGGGCGGTGCCCGAGCGGTCCACGACCACGACCTCGACCGCCGCCAGGTGGTCGATCACGGCCCCGAGCTGCCGGGACAGGAAGCCGTACCCGCCGCCGGTGGCATGGCCGCCGATGCCGACCGTGGGGCACATCCCGCCGGGGATGGTCACGCCCCACTTCTTGAACAACGTGTCGTAGACGCCCGACAGCCGGGCGCCGCCCTCGACCGCGAACGCGCCCCGCTGCTGGTCGAAGTACACCTCGTCCAGCCCGGACAGGTCGATGACGACGTCCACGTCGGAGTTGAACACGAACGGGGCCAGGCAGTGGCCGCCGGACACCACCGAGATCCGCTTGCCCGCGTCGACCGCCTCCTGCACCGCGGCGACGACCTGGGCGGTCGAGCTGACCACGCGCACATAGTCGGGCGCGCCGACCCAGCGCTGGTTGTAGCCCACGGTCAGCTCCTGGTAGCGGGGGTCGGCAGGGTACACGGTGACCGGACCCGTGACCGGTCCGCCGGATGACACGGCGGCTCCGGCGGGGGACGCGGGCAACGTCACGGCACCCGCCACCAGCGCGGCGCCACCCAGTAATCCCCGCCTCGACGGACGTTCCATGATCGCTCCTTCTGGAGATTCTCCACGTGGGAGCCCTCCGTGCGGTTCCGCGGAGGGTGATCGTCAGGACATCCTCATGGTGTCCCGGCCTCCTGCGGATGCCGCGAAAAAGGATCGGAGTCCGTTACCTCCGGCCGCCCACCTCACGAAGAGGGCGGCGGACGTCACGAAGTACGTGCTCGGCGGGGGCCGAGGCCTTCAGGCGGCGGGGGCCTCGGGCAGGGAGTCGAGCCAGTCGAGCAGGCGGGCGCATTGGCGGGTCATGACGTCGGGGTCGCGCAGGGCGTTGGCCAGCAGGGACATGCCCTGGTAGGCGCCCACCAGCGTCAGGGAGAGGTCCCAGGGGTCAGGCCGGCCGAGCTCGCGGAACTGGCGCTCGACCCAGTCCAGCAGCAGCCGGATGACGCGGCCGGCCTCCGCGTCCAGGCCGCCCTCGGGGCGTTTGTCCAGCTCCGCGGCGAGCGTCCCGGTCGGGCAGCCGTAGCGGGCCGCGAGGTCGCGCTGGCTGGCCCACCCCTCCACGAGGGCCTTCAGCCGCTCCCTCGGGTCGTCGAGCCCGTCCAGGCGGTCGGTGAGGAGCCCCAGCTGCCGCGCGTGCTCGGCGAGGGCGGCGGCGACCAGGTCGTCCTTGGTCTTGAAGTAGTAGTACACGTTGCCCACGGGGACGTCGGCGGCGTGGGCGATGTCGGCGATGGTGGTGCGCTCCGCCCCCTGCCGGTGCACGACCTGGGCGGCGGCGGCCATCAGCCGCTGGCGCTTGGCGGCCGCGGTCCTCGCCCGCGAACCCGTTGAGTCAGTCACCTGACTAACTATATGCGGCGGAGCCGTGCTATGGTCTCCCTCAAGTGAGTCAGCCGACTAACTAACAACCGGAGAGATCATGATCGTTGTCACGGGAGCCACGGGGAACGTCGGGCGGACGCTGGTCCGGCTGCTGGCCGAGGCGGGGGAGCAGGTCACCGCCGTGTCCCGCCGCATCACCGACGCCGACGTGCCGCAGGGCGTGCGGGCGGTCGCCGCGGACCTGGCCGACCTCGGCAGCATGAGCGCGGCGCTGGAGGGCGCGGACGCGGTGTTCCTCCTCACGGGCGGCGACCTGTTCGCCGTCGAGCCCAAGGAGATCGTCGCCGCGGTGAGCGGGCCGGGCAGGATCGTCCTGCTCTCCTCGCAGGGCGTGGTGACCCGCCCGGACAGCGCGTCCCACGGCCGCTTCGGGGCGGAGGTGGAACGCGCGGTCGTCGACTCGGGAGCGCGGTGGACGATCCTGCGGCCGGGCGGATTCGCCTCCAACAGGTACGCCTGGGCCGGGTCGATCCGCGCGGACCGCACGGTCGCGGCGCCGTTCGGAGACGTCGGGCTGCCGATCATCGACCCCGACGACATCGCCGCGGTGGCCGCCGCCGTGCTGCGGGAGCCGGGCCACGACGGCCGGACCTACGAGCTCACCGGGCCGGAGGCGGTGACCCCGCGGCAGAACGCCGAGGCCATCGGCCAGGCGATCGGCGAGCCGGTCGCGTTCGTCGAGCAGACCCGCGAGGAGGCCCGCGCGCAGATGCTGGCGTTCATGCCCCCGCCGGTCGCGGACACCACGCTGGACATCCTCGGCGAGCCGACCGAGGCCGAGCGGCGGATCAGCCCGGACGTCGAGCGCGTGCTCGGCCGGGCCCCTCAGCCGTTCGCCGCCTGGGCCCGGCGCAACGCCGCCGCCTTCCGCTGAGCCCCGCCCACGCGGGATCATGCCCTCCATGGACGAGACGGTGCTGACCGACGACGGCGTGCGGCTCTGGGCGGTGCGGAGCGGCGAGGGCCGTCCCGTCGTCTTCTGTCATGGCGGGCCGGGCCTGTGGGACACCTTCGAGGACGTGGCCGGGCTGCTGTCCGGCGTCGCGGCCGTCCACCGGTGGGACCAGCGCGGCTGCGGTCGCTCGCAGCGGGTCGGGCCGTACTCGACGGCCCGGACGGTGGCGGACCTCGACGCCGTCCGCCGCCACTTCGGCCTGGAGTCGATGGTGCTGCTCGGCCACTCGTGGGGCGCCCAGCTGGCCCTGCGGTACGCCCTGGACCACCCCGAGCGCGTACGCGGCCTGGTCTACGTCTCCGGCACGGGCATCGACCCGGGCGACACCTGGCGCGAGGAGTACCGGCTCCGCCTGCGCGGCGCGGTGAGCGGGGACGTGGAGCGCTGGGCGGCGCTGGAGAGCCGCGAACGCACGGCCGCCGAGGACCGTGAGTTCGCGGTGCTGCAGTGGACGGCGGACTTCGCCGACCGCGGCCGGGCCATGGAGCACGCCGAACTCATGGCGACCCCCTGGCTCGGCGTCAACTTCGAGTGCAACGCCGTCCTGAACGCCGAGGGCAGGCGCGACTGGGGCACACCCGCGTTGCGGGACGCCTGCGCGGCGCTGGCGGTGCCGGTGCTGATCATCGACGGGGCCGAGGACATCCGGCCCCGCCGGGCGGTGGACTCGCTGGAGCGGGCGCTGCCGGACGTCTCGCGGGTGACCCTGCCGGGCGCCGGTCACCTGCCCTGGGTCGAGGATCCGGAGGGTTTCCGGGCCGCGGTGGGCGCGTTCGTGGCCGGCAGGGATTAGAGGGGTGGGTCAGGGGAGGGCGAGCATGCGGTCCAGGGCCGCCCGGGCCCAGTGGGCGGTGTCCTCGTCCACCGTGATCTGGTTGACGACCTCCCCGAGCACCAGGGACTCCAGGGCCCACACCAGGTGCGGCAGGTCGATCCGGTTCATGGTCGAGCAGTAGCAGACCGTCTTGTCCAGGAACGAGATGCTCTTGTCGGGGAACATCTGCGCCAGCCGCTTGACCAGGTTCAGCTCGGTGCCGATCGCCCAGCTGGAGCCCGCGGGGGCCGCCTCCAGGGTCTGGATGATGTGCTCGGTCGAGCCCACGTGGTCCGCCTTGAGCACGACCTCGTGCCGGCACTCCGGGTGCACCAGGACGTTCACGCCGGGGATGCGCGCGCGCACGTCGTCGACCGACTCCGCCGTGAAGCGGCCGTGCACCGAGCAGTGGCCGCGCCAGAGGATCATCCTGGCCCGCTCCAGCTGCTCCTGGGTGAGGCCGCCGTTGGGGCGGTGCGGGTTCCAGACGACGCAGTCCTCCAGGGACATGCCCATCTCCAGCACCGCCGTGTTGCGGCCCAGGTGCTGGTCGGGCAGGAACAGGACCTTCTCGCCGCGCGAGAACGCCCAGTCCAGGGCGCGGCGGGCGTTGGAGGAGGTGCAGACCGCACCGCCGTTCCTGCCGCAGAAGGCCTTGATGTCGGCGCTGGAGTTCATGTACGTGACCGGGATCACCTGATCGGCCAGGCCGGCGTCCTCCAGGGCCTCCCAGCACTCCTCGACCTGGTCGAACGTGGCCATGTCCGCCATCGAGCAGCCGGCCGCCAGGTCCGGCAGCACCACCCTCTGGTGGTCGCCGGTCAGGATGTCGGCCGACTCGGCCATGAAGTGCACGCCGCAGAAGACGATGAACTCCGCCTCCGGCCTGGCCGCCGCGAGCCGGGCGAGCTTGAACGAGTCGCCCGTGACGTCGGCGAACTGGATGACCTCGTCGCGCTGGTAGTGGTGCCCGAGCACGAACAGCCGGTCGCCGAGCGCCTCCTTCGCCTTGCGGGCCCGTTCCACCAGGTCGGGGTCCGAGGCGGGCGGCAGCTCGCCCGGGCACTCGACCCCCTTCTCGCTGTGCGGATCGGCGCCCTGGCCGAGGACGTAGAGCGGCAGCCCAGTCTGGGTGGCCATGGCCAAACCCCCTTATCGTCGAAGTGACGATACTCATCATGACATATGGGGGATACCTCCTTATTACGGGGGGCGGCGGCCCCGGGAATGTGTGGCATGGGCCAGGTGTTGGTAGCGTCATTAGTAGGACGTCGGAAACAGACAGCCGGGTTAGGGAGTCAGCAGATGACGGTTGAGAGCAGCGAGACCACGGCGCAGGGCCTGATCCTGACTGACGCGGCCGCCGCCAAGGTCAAGAGCCTGCTTGAGCAGCAGGGTGAGGAAGGTCTGCAGCTGCGGGTCGCCGTGCAGCCGGGTGGTTGCTCCGGCCTGCGCTACCAGCTCTTCTTCGACGACCGGTCGATGGACGGCGACGTGGTGTCGGACTTCGGGGGAGTCAGCGTGGTCACCGACCGCATGAGCGCTCCCTACCTGATGGGGGCCTCGATCGACTTCGTCGACACGATCGAGAAGTCGGGGTTCACCATCGACAACCCCAACGCCACGGGCTCCTGCGCCTGTGGTGACTCCTTCAACTAGTCGGTGGCCGCCGGGTCCCGCTCGCCTTTGTGCGTGCGGGACCTTCGCGTATTCTCGTGGGGCTCATAGGCCTGCTGACAACGAGGAAGAAGAATCCCGTGCGCATCGCCGTTACCGGCTCAATCGCGACAGACCACCTGATGACCTTCCCAGGAAGCTTCGGCGAACAGCTCATCGCCGAGCAGCTCGATCGGGTGTCACTCTCGTTCCTGGTCGATGACCTTCAGATCCGTCGTGGCGGCTGCGCCGCGAACATCGCGTTCGGCATGGCCTGCCTCGGCCTCAAGCCGGTTCTCGTGGGAGCCGTCGGCAACGACTTCGCCGACTACCGCTCGTGGCTGGAGCGCCACGGCGTCGACTGTGACTCCGTGCACATCTCGGAGACCCAGCACACCGCGCGCTTCCTGTGCACGACCGACCAGCACCACAACCAGATCGCCTCGTTCTACACCGGGGCCATGGCAGAGGCCCGGCTGATCGAGCTGAAGCCCGTCGCCGACCGTCTGGACGGCCTCGACCTGGTGCTGATCAGCCCCAACGACCCCGACGCGATGCTGCGCCACACCGACGAGTGCCGCCAGCGCGGCATCCCGTTCGCCGCCGACATCTCCCAGCAGCTCGCGCGCATGGCCGACGAGCAGATCCGCCAGCTCGTCGACGGCGCCGCCTACCTCTTCTCCAACGACTACGAGAAGGGGCTCATCGAGCAGAAGACCGGCTGGTCCGACGAGGAGATCCTGCACCGGGTCGGCGTCCGGATCACCACGCTCGGCCCCAAGGGCGCCGTCATCGACCGCAGGGGCGAGCCGTCCATCCACGTCGCCCCCGCCCCCGAGCTGGGCAAGGCCGACCCCACCGGCGTCGGCGACGCCTTCCGCGCCGGGTTCCTGTCGGGGCTGGCCTGGGGGCTGCCGCTGGAGCGCTGCGGCCAGGTCGGCAACCTGACCGCCACCCACGTGCTCGAGCGCGTCGGCGGCCAGGAGTACGAGCTCGGGCAGCAGGTCTTCCTCGAGCGGTTCGCCGCCGCGTACGGCAAGGAGGCCACGGCGGACATCGCCGATCACGTGCGCTGCTACCACCCGTAGGCGCCGCTCGGCCGCCCCGGCCCGCTGTGAGCGGCCCCGGGGCGGCCCGCACGGCTCAGCTCCTCGCGTAGACGTGGTGCAGGAACTCGGCGAGCTTGTCGTCCGGCAGGTGCTTGGCCAGGTCCGCCTCGGTGATCATGCCGACGATGCGGTTGTCCGACAGCACGGGGAGCCGCTTGATCTGGTGCTGCTCCATCAGCGTGAGCGTCTCGTCCACGGACGTCTCCGGGGTGACGAAGACCAGGCCCCCGGCCAGCTCGCCCGCCGTCGTCCTCGAGGGGTCGTGCCCCGAGGCGATGCACTTGACGACGATGTCGCGGTCGGTGATGATCCCCTTCACCCGCTCGTCGGGGCCACACACGGGCAGTGCCCCCACGTTCATGTTGCGCATCAGCTGGGCCGCCCGGTCGAGCGTCTCGTGCGCGCCGATGCACTCGGCCCCCGGATGCATCACGTCACGGGCGGTCTCGTGCGGATGTCCTCTGGTCATGGCTTCCCCCCGAAAGTCGGTGACTTCGTACGGGAAGCCTCTACCCCACTTTCGGGGGGAATGTCAGTAGTTGCGCCGGACGTGGATGGCCCAGCCGCCCTCAGGCAGCTCGTACGAGCCGACGTGCCGGTGTGACTTGAGCCTGCACCACGCCGGCACGTCCGTGTAGGCCGCCGGATCGTCGGCCAGCACGGCCACCACCGCGTTGAGCGGGACGTAGTTGATCTGCTCCGCCAGCATGATGATCGGGATCGGGCACTTCTTCCCGAGCGCGTCGATCGTCAAAGCCGGCTGGGTAACCTCGGTCATGCGACTCCTGCGTCCTGCCGGATGCGGCGCACCAGATCGGGCAGCACGGCGAGGAATCTGTCGACCTCCGCCGCGGAGGCGCCCCTGGGCAGCGACACCCGGACATTGCCATGCGTCAGCACGCCCATCGCTTCAAGAACGTGCGATGGACGAAGCGTACTAGCGGTGCACGAGCTTCCTGACGAAACAGCGAAACCAGCCTTGTCCAGCTCGGTCAGCAAGGCCTCGCCGTCGACGTACAGACACGAAAAGGTCACGATGTGCGGCGCCCGGTCGACCGGGTCGCCGATCACCTCGACGTCCGGGACGATCTTCGGCACCGTCTCCCTGATCCTGGCCACGAGCTCCGACAGCCGCGCCTGCTCCTGCGCCGCGTCCGCGGCCATCGCGCGCAGCGCGGCCGCCGCCGCGACGATGCCGGGCACGTTCTCGAACCCCGGCACCCGCCGCCGCTCCCGCTCGTCCTCGGGCAGGAACGAGCGGAACCGCGTGCCCTTGCGCACCACCAGCACGCCCACGCCCGCGGGCCCGCCCCACTTGTGGGCGCTGGCCGTCAGCACCGACCAGCCGGGCGGGATCGGCATCCTGCCGGCCGTCTGCGCCGCGTCCACCAGCAGCGGAACCCCGTGGGACCGGCACGCCGCGGCCGCCTCCGCCACCGGCTGCACCGTGCCGACCTCGTGGTTGGCCGTCTGCAGGCAGGCCAGCGCGGTGCCGGGCCGGGCGACCGCCTCGGTGAACCGCTCGAGATCCACCCGCCCCGCCAGGTCCACGCCCACCGTCTCGGTCGTGCCGCCGTCGCGTTCGTGCACGCCACCGGCGTGCAGCACGCTGGAGTGCTCGACCGCGCTGGTGATCAGGTGGCGCCCGGCCCTGCGTCTGCCGTGTAGGGTGCCGAGCACGCCGAGATGCACGGCCTGCGTGCCCGACGATGTGAACGACACCTCGTCCGGGCGCGCGCCGAGCGCCTCGGCCACCTCCGTGCGGGCCTGCTCCAGCAGCAGGTGTGCGCGGCGGGCCTGGCCGTACAGTCTCGCGGGGTCGGCCCAGCCGACGTCGATCGCCGCCAGCAGCGCCTCGCGTGCCTGAGGGTGGAGCGGCTCGCTCGAAGCCGCGTCGAAATACGCCACGAGACTCATCGTCCCACTTGCGGCGCCATCGAGGGGTCGCGCGGTAGGGCGAAGCACCTGCACGCTAATGTGTCTGCAATCAGCTGTGCATCTGGAAATAAGAGCGCCCAAGAGAAAGACTCTTGGGCTTCATCTGTGGGGTAGGCGATCCGTGAGTCCGACTCGCCGTACGATGCGGCGTTCGTTGGCCCGGCGCAGGGTGCCGCGTGCCGCCGCTTTGGCGTTGCTGCTGGCCACTGCTACGGCGTGTGCTAATGACGTTCCGAAGGCCGACTGGTCTCGTGGTCTTCTTCCCGACCATGTCACCGAGCAGGCGGGCGTGGTCCAGAGCCTGTGGAACGGGGCCTGGATCGCCGCACTCGCCACGGGTGCGGTCGTCATCTTTCTGATCGTGTGGGCGGCCATCTTCCACCGCAAGCGCAAGTCCTCGGCCGATCTGCCGCCGCAGGTGCGCTACAACCTGCCGATCGAGATGCTCTACACCTTGATCCCGCTCGTCATGGTGTCGGTGTTCTTCTTCTTCACCGCGCGTGACAGCCAGGTGCTGGCCAAGGTGGACGGCGACGCGACCGTGAAGGTCAAGGTCGAGGCCTTCCAGTGGAGCTGGCGCTTCACCACGACGGTCAACGGCAAGACGATGGCCCCCGTCCCCGGCACGCCGGTGAGCGACTATCACCAGGGGCCCCAGCTGGTGCTGCCGACGAACACGAAGGTCGAGTTCGACCTGTCGACCGACGACGTCATCCACTCGTTCTGGGTGCCGGAGTTCCTGTTCAAGCGGGACGTCATCCCCGGCATCAAGGAAGGCAACCCGGGCCGTAAGTTCGAGATCACCACTCTGGCCCGTACGGGGATCTTCGCGGGCCGGTGCGCCGAGCTCTGCGGTGTCGACCACAGCCGCATGCTGTTCAACGTGAAGCTCGTCGATTCGAACGAGTGGAACCAGTACATCGCTACGAACCAGGCTGGGAGTGCCCAGTGACCGCCATCCACGAACCCCTTCGCGCGCCGGCCAGGCCCGTCACCAAGGGCCAGGTGATCGCCAAGTGGCTGTCCTCCACTGATCACAAGATCATCGGGCACCTCTATCTGATCACGTCCTTCGCCTTCTTCCTGATCGGCGGCGTCATGGCGCTGATCATGCGGGCCGAGCTGGCGCAGCCGGGCATGCAGTTCACCAGCAACGAGCAGTTCAACCAGCTGTTCACCATGCACGGCACGATCATGCTGCTGATGTTCGCGACGCCGCTGTTCGCCGGCTTCGCCAACGAGCTGATGCCGCTGCAGATCGGCGCCCCCGACGTGGCGTTCCCGCGCCTCAACATGGTCAGCTACTGGCTCTACCTGTTCGGCAGCCTCATCGCCGTGTCCGGCTTCTTCACGCCGGGCGGCGCGGCCTCGTTCGGCTGGTTCGCCTACACGCCGCTGTCCAACGCGATCAACTCGCCCGGCATCGGCAGCGACCTGTGGATCATGGGCCTGGCCCTGTCCGGCCTCGGCACGATCCTCGGCTCGGTGAACTTCATCACCACGATCATCTGCATGCGCGCGCCCGGCATGACCATGTTCCGCATGCCGATCTTCGTCTGGAACGTCCTGCTGACCAGCATGCTCGTGCTGATGGCCTTCCCGGTGCTGGCCGCCGCGCTGCTCGTGCTGGAGTCGGACCGCAAGCTCGGCACGCACGTCTTCGCCCCCGACAACGGAGGCGCGCTGCTCTGGCAGCACCTGTTCTGGTTCTTCGGACACCCTGAGGTGTACATCATCGCGCTGCCGTTCTTCGGCATCGTGAGCGAGATCCTGCCGGTCTTCAGCCGCAAGCCGGTCTTCGGTTACATCAGCCTCGTGGTCGCGACGATCTCGATCGCCGGTCTGTCCATCACGGTCTGGGCGCACCACATGTTCCCGACCGGGCAGGTGTTGCTGCCGTTCTTCTCGTTCATGACGTTCCTCATCGCTGTTCCGACAGGTGTGAAGTTCTTCAACTGGGTCGGAACGATGTGGCGAGGGCATCTGTCCTTCGAGTCGCCGATGCTGTTCTCGGTCGGCTTCCTCGTCACGTTCCTCCTGGGCGGCCTGACGGGCGTCATCCTGGCCTCGCCGCCGCTCGACTTCCACATCAGCGACACCTACTTCGTCGTCGCCCACTTCCACTACGTGGTCTTCGGCACCGTCGTGTTCGCCATGTTCGCGGGCTTCTACTTCTGGTGGCCCAAGTTCACCGGCAAGATGCTCGACGACAAGCTGGGCAAGCTGCACTTCTGGCTGCTGTTCATCGGCTTCCACACGACGTTCCTCATCCAGCACTGGCTGGGCATGCTCGGCTTCCCGCGTCGTTACGCCGACTACAGCCCGGCCGACGGCTTCACCGACCTCAACATGATCTCGTCGGTGGGCGCGTTCGTGCTGGGCGCCTCGACGCTGCCGTTCTTCTACAACGTCTGGAAGACCTGGCGCAGCGCGCCGAAGGTCACCGTCGACGACCCCTGGGGCTACGGCGGCTCGCTCGAATGGGCGACCTCCTGCCCGCCGCCGCGGCACAACTTCACCTCGCTGCCGCGCATCCGGTCCGAGCGTCCCGCGTTCGACCTGCACTACCCGCACGTGTCCGCCAAGCCGACGGCATCGGAGGTCGAGGCCTGATGAAGGTCCAGGGTTGGCTGTTCCTCGCGTGCGGCCTGTTCTTCGCCGGTGTCGACGTCGCCTACTGGTTCTGGACCAAGGCGGCGACGGGCCACGGTGAGCCGGTCGGCACCACGGCCATGGCGATCTCGGTCGGGTTCGCGTTCATGGTCGGCTACTACCTGATGTTCACCGCGCGGCGCATCGGCGCCCAGCCGGAGGACGACAAGCAGGCCGAGATCAGCGACGGCGCGGGCGAGATCGGGTTCTTCAGCCCGAGCAGCTGGTGGCCGCTGTTCCTGTGCCTGGCGGCGGCCTTCGCCTTCGCCGGGTTCGTGATCGGCTTCTGGATGTTCCTGATCGGGATCTTCCTGGTCATCATGGCCATGATCGGCTTCGTCTTCCAGTACTACCGGGGCAACTTCTCGCACTGACCCGGACTGCCTGAACGGGCGTCTCCCTTGAGGGGGGACGCCCGTTTTTTTGTGTTCTTTAACGGTGATCCGATGTGGTTATTCGATCACTGAGGGTAGTAATGAGAAGTCTGCTATGCGGACCGCCGCTAAGGGCCTTTTCGGGCACAACAGGGTGGTGAGCAGGTCAAGGGGTTCGTTGTCGGACGAGGGAGTCATACGTGGGGCGCGTAGCGAATGGATCGGCCGGCCTGCTGGCGCTGGCGCTGCTGGCGGCGTGCTCGGGGGCCTCGGCCCCGAAGCCTGAGGGGGTCGCCATGGCCGGCGGGGCCCAGGGGCCCGCTGTGACGTTCTCTCCGCAGGACAAGGCCGCGAACGTGGCCACAGACCAGCCCGTGGTCGTCTCGGCCCGTGGCGGCACGCTCAAGAGCGTACGGGTGGACGGCGGCAAGTCCGGGGCGCTCAAGGGCGTCCTGAGCGCCGACGGCACCAACTGGCGCAGCACCGTCACCGCCCGCCCCGGGGCGCACTACACGATCACCGCCGTCTCCGCGGACGCCGCGGGCAAGCAGACCCAGACCACCAGCACGTTCTCCACGATCAAGGGCAACAAGACGTTCGACATCCAGACCATCACCCCGAACAAGGACGACACCGGGCTGACGGTCGGCGTCGGCATGCCCATCATGATCGCCTTCGACAAGCCGGTCACCGACCGGGTGTCCGTCGAGCGCAACCTCACGGTCCGCAGCTCCAGGCCCGTGGAGGGCGCCTGGCACTGGTTCGACGACAGCCACGTGGACTTCCGGCCGCTGGAGTACTGGCCCGCGCACACGAAGGTGCGGCTGGACGCGAAGCTGGCCGGCGTGCGCGGGGGCCCCGGCCTGTACGGCAAGCGCGACGTACGGCTCGACTTCAAGATCGGCCGCTCGCAGATCACCAAGGGCAGCACCGACGAACACGTGCTCCACGTCCGGCGCGACGGCAAGAAGATCCGCGAGATGCCGATGAGCGCGGGGCAGGGCGGGTCGTGGAAGTTCTACACCACCTCCGGCATCCACCTGGCGATGTCGCGCGAGGACTCCACGCTCATGACCTCACCCGGGATCGGGCCCGGCCAGTCGGGCTACTACTCGCTGATGGTCTACCACACCGTCCGCATCTCCAACAGCGGCGAGTACGTGCACAGCGCGCCCTGGTCGGTGGGGTCGCAGGGGAACTCGAACGTCAGCCACGGCTGCGTGAACATCAGCCCGGAGAACGCGATCTGGTTCGTCAAGAACACGCTGATCGGGGATCCGATCATCATCACGGGGTCGCCGCGGAAGCTGGAGCCCACGAACGGGTGGGGGCATTGGCAGGAGAACTGGAAGGAGTGGCTCAAGTGGAGCGTGCTTAAGGACGGGCCGACCATCACGTTCTGATACCGATTCGCGCCGCCGACCACGGCCTGGACCACCGCCTTCCGACCCGCCGACACCGGCCCCGACCCGCCACACTCGGGGCCGGCCACGGCTCCGGATCGCCACACACGAGGCTGAACGCGCCCCGGGCTCGCCACAGCCCGGGCTCGCCACGCCCTGGGCTCAGCGGCGCTCCGGCTCAGCGCTGCCCCGGATCGGCGGTGCCTCAGCGCGCTCGCAAAGGACCGGGGCCCGGCGGCCTGCGTGACCTGGGCTGAAGCGCACGGGGGAGGGGCGTTCGCCGTTCCGGCCCGCTCTCCGCGCCGCTGTGCGCGCCTCAGCGCCGCGACGCCGTCCAAGTGGTGCATCGGCCAGGGGATGGGAGGGCCAGGCCGTCTGCGTGGCGCTGAGGGACGGGACGGGGGCCGCCGTCCGCGGGGGAGAGCTTGGCGAGGGTGAAGCTACCGGCCGGCCGCTGCTCCGATCCGCTCCCCGCGCCGTCGTACGGACCCCGGCACTGCGGCGGCGTGCGCGCCTCAGCGACGAGCGGACGGAGGGCGTACTGCCGGACGGGGGCGTACTTCCAGAAGGAGGCGCGCCCCTCAGCTGGGGCGCGCCTCGAAAGGGGCGGTCAGGCGCCGTTGACGGTGGCGCTGACCTCGATCCAGCGGTCGAGGGTGGCGGCGGCCGCGCCGGAGTCGACGGCCTGGACCGCGCGGGCGTAGCCGTCGGTCATGGCGGCGTCGAGGTCGTCGCCCGGCCCGTTGAGGGCCACCAGGGCCGCGGCCGCGTTGAGCAGGACGGCGTCGCGCACCGGCCCCGTCTTCCCCTGCAGCAGGTCGTGCACGGCCTGGGCGTTGAAGGCCACGTCCCCGCCCCGCAGCGCGCCCACGTCGGCGCGCGGAATGCCGAGCACGGACGGGTCGAAGGTCGTCTGCGTGGCCGTGCCGTCCTTGACCACCCAGACGGTCGAGGTGCCCGCGATGGTCAGCTCGTCGAGCCCGTCGTCGCCGCGGAACACCAGCGCGCTGACGCCGCGCTCGGCGAAGACGCCCGCCAGCACGGGCAGCATCTTGGCGTCGAAGACGCCGATGGCCTGGGCGGCCGGGCGGGCCGGGTTGGTGAGCGGGCCGAGGAAGTTGAAGATCGTGGGTACGCCGATCTCCTTGCGCGTCGGCCCGGCGAAGCGCAGCGCGGGGTGGTAGACCGGGGCGAAGCAGAAGGCGATGCCCGCCTGCTCGGCCACCCGCGCCGTCTGCTCCGGCGTGAGATCGAGCCGGATGCCCAGGTGCTCCAGGACGTCGGCGGCGCCGCACGAGGACGAGGCGGCGCGGTTGCCGTGCTTGACCACCCGGGCGCCCGCGGCGGCGGCCACGATGGCGGCCATCGTCGAGACGTTGACCGTGTGCGCGCGGTCGCCTCCCGTGCCGACCACGTCGACCACGGGCCCCTCCACGCTCAGCGGCGTGGCCAGATCCAGCATGGTGCGGGCCAGGCCCACGACCTCGGCCACCGTCTCGCCCTTGGCGCGCAACGCCACCACGAAGCCGGCGATCTGGGACGGCGTCGCGGCGCCGGACATGATCTCCCGCATCGCCCAGGCCGACTCGTCGGAGGTGAGGTGCTCTCCGGACAGGAGAGCGGACAGCAGGGTGGGCCAGGTCGTCCGGGAGTCCATGGGCACCTACTTAGCGTTGAGTCGGGTCGAGGAGCGGCGGCGCATGAGGTCGGCCACGGTGTCGGCCAGGACCATGGGCTCCAGCGGCTGCGGCACCACGGCGTCGGCCTTGGACCAGTCGGCCAGCCAGCGGTCGTCGCGCCTGGCGATGATCAGGCAGACGGGCGGGCAGTCGTAGACCTCGTCCTTGGCCTGGCGGGAGACGCCCATGCCGCCCGCGGGCTGCGTCTCGCCGTCGAGGACGGCCACGTCGATCTCGCCCGAGCCCAGCCACTGGTGGACCTTGGGCTCGGTGGCGCATTCCACGATCTCCACGAGGGGTACGTCGGCGGCGGGGCGCCTGCCGATGGCCTGGATCACCTCGGCCCTGGTGGCGGCGTCGTCGCTGTAGACGAGGACCCTCATCGTGTCGTCGGTGCTCCCAGTGGAGGTCACTGTCGCGCTCGCTATCCCTTGTAGCAGTATGGTCACCTCGGATCGTACCGGTGCGCCGGTGTGCATTCCCAGGCCACCATGCCTGACAGGGGGTTTTGAGGCGATTCTCCCAGGTTGCCTCCCGGTTTGTACCTGCTAACCGGGGGGTCGTGCGCGGGACCGACCACCGAAGCCGCAATAATGCTGCCCGTGGCGACAGCATCCGCAATAACTTCGACGACGACAGCACAGTCGTACCGCAGACCCAATCTGGTCAGTGTCGGGACGATCGTCTGGCTGTCCTCTGAGCTCATGTTCTTCGCGGCGCTGTTCGCGATGTACTTCACCATCCGGTCGGTGAGCGTGGGCAACGGCTTCGATTGGGGCCCCGCCTTCCACAAGGTCGGCCTGGAGGCCGCCGAGGGCGCTCACCTGAACATCCCGTTCGCGACGGCCAACACGATCATCCTGGTTCTGTCGAGTGTGACGTGCCAGCTGGGCGTGTGGGCCGCGGAGAAGGGGCAGGTCGGCAAGCTCCGCTTCTGGTACATCGTCAGCTTCCTCATGGGCGCGGTCTTCGTGGCCGGGCAGCTGTACGAGTACGGCGAGCTGGCATCAGAGGGCGCGACCTTGTCCGCCAACCCCTACACCTCGGTGTTCTACCTGACGACGGGCTTCCACGGCCTGCACGTGACCGGTGGCCTATTCGCGTTCCTGTTCATGCTGGGACGCACGTACGCCGCGAAGCGCTTCACGCATGAGCAGGCCACCAGCGCGATCGTCGTGTCCTACTACTGGCACTTCGTAGACGTCGTCTGGATTGGTCTTTTCGCGACCATCTACATCATTCGTTAAGGAACGGGATCTCTGTGACTAGGATCACCGCTTGGCGGCGGCATCCCCTCGCGAGATATGCCGTCCTGATTTTGGCGTTGGCGCTGGTCGGGATGGTATACGCCGCCTTTGTCCAGGCGGGTAAGCCTGCCGACGCGGCACTGGCGGCAGGCAAGGTCGATGACGTGGCCGAGGGCAGGAGCTTGTTCGTCAAGCACTGCTCCAGCTGCCACGGCATGAACGCGGAGGGCACCAAGACGGCGCCCACGCTCGTCGGCGTCGGCGCCGCGGCGGTCGACTTCCAGATGGGCACCGGCCGCATGCCCGCCGCCAACCCGGGTCCGCAGGCGCCGCGCAAGCCGATGGCGCCCTGGGTCGACGAGACCAAGATCAGGCAGATCGGCGCCTACGTGCAGTCGCTCGGCGGCGGCCCGCAGGTCCCGGGCCAGGAGCAGGTCGACGCCAAGCTCGGCGACGCCGGCAAGGGCGGCGAGCTGTTCCGCGCCAACTGCATCCAGTGTCACAACTGGGTCGGCGCCGGTGGCGCCCTGACGCAGGGCAAGTACGCCCCCAACCTCAACTCGGCGACCCCCACCCAGATCTACGAGGCGATGGTCACCGGCCCGCAGGCGATGCCGGTCTTCAATGACTCGACCATCACGCCCGAAGAGAAGCGCAGCATGATCGCCTACATCACGCAGGTCCGCGCGCAGAAGGACCCGGGAGGTTTCGGCCTCGGGCGCATTGGCCCGGTGACCGAAGGTCTCGTAGCGTGGATCGCAGGCCTCAGTGTCCTCGCACTCGCCGCCATCTGGATCACCGCGAAGAAGCGACAGAAGTCATGACAGACAACGAGCACGAGATCGAGCAGCCCGATGAGCGCGTACCCAAGCGCGTCATCGGCACCCCCGCGCCGGGCACCTCGATGCTCGGCACCGCGGAGGCCACGGACGTCGAGAAGGACGTCCCCGGCGTCACGCTGCCGGACGAGAGCAAGGCCCGCAAGGCCGAGAAGATCGTGGCGCTCTGCTTCACGATCACGTTCCTGGCCGCGATCGCGTTCATCATCTCCTACGTGGTCTTCCAGGTCGGCAGCCCCGAGGCGACCGGAGTGTCCAACTTCGCGCTGGGCACCTCGCTGACCGTGGCGATCCTGGGGCTGGCGATCGGCATCGTGATCTGGGTACGCATGATCATGCCGAAGTACTCCCTGGTCCAGGAGCGCCACCCGATGGCCTCCGCCGAGGAGGACCGCGAGGTGGTCGCCGACACGTTCGTGCAGGGCGCCAACGAGAGCGGCTTCGTCAAGCGCAAGCTGATGCGCCGCACGCTGCTGCTGGCCGCCGCGCCCCTCGGCCTCGTGCCGGTGGTGCTGCTGCGCGACCTCGACAACAGCAAGATGCCGGGCGCGAAGTTCAACAAGCTGCTGCGCCACACGGTCTGGGGTGAGAAGACCAAGGAGGGCAAGCCGCTCAGGCTCGTCGTCGAGGGCACCGGCCAGCCCATCCGGGCCGCCGACTTCAACTCGCCCGGCGGCATCCTGTCGGTGGTCCCCGAGGGCTACCAGCACGACCTCAACGCCCTCGCCAAGGCCACGCTGATCCTGATCAAGTTCCGCCCGGAGGAGCTCAAGAGCGGCGTCCGGCAGAACTGGACGCACGACGGGATCGTGGCGTACTCCAAGATCTGCACGCACGTGGGCTGCCCCGCGGCCCTGTACGAGCAGAACACCCACCACATCCTCTGCCCCTGCCACCAGTCGACGTTCGACGCGGCCGACGGCGCGAAGGTCATCTTCGGTCCGGCCGCCAGGCCGCTGCCGCAGCTGCCGATCACGGTCGACGCCGAGGGCTACCTGATCGCCCAGGGCGACTTCCAGGTGCCGGTCGGCCCGAGCTACTGGGAACGCGGTGACGCCGAGCGCGCGGCCAGGGAGAAGGGAGGCCAGGCATGAGCGATCTGACCGCCGTGCCCAAGGCCATCGCCGGGCCGTCGACATTCCTCGACGACCGCCTGGGCGGGGCCAATTTCCTCAAGCGCAACCTGCGCAAGATCTTCCCGGACCACTGGTCGTTCCTGCTGGGTGAGATCGCGCTCTACTCGTTCGTCATCCTGCTGCTGACCGGTACGTTCCTGACGTTCTGGTTCAAGCCCAGCATGATGGAGGTCGCCTACGACGGCTCGTACGCGCCGCTCAAGGGCGTCATGATGTCGGAGGCCTACGCGTCGTCGCTGGAGATCAGCTTCGACGTCCGGGGTGGTCTGCTCATCCGGCAGATGCACCACTGGGCGGCCCTGATGTTCGTGGCCGGCATGATGGTCCACATGCTGCGGGTGTTCTTCACGGGCGCCTACCGCAAGCCGCGCGAGCTCAACTGGATCATCGGCGTGCTGCTGCTGACGCTGGCGCTCGCCGAGGGTCTGACCGGCTACTCGCTCCCCGACGACCTGCTCTCCGGCGCCGGTCTGCGGATCACCGAGGGTGTGGCGATCTCGCTGCCGCTGGTCGGCACGTACATCACGTTCTTCCTGTTCGGCGGGGAATATCCGGGTGAGGATGTCGTCGCCCGGTTCTACTCGCTGCACATCCTGCTCATCCCGGGCATCCTGCTGGCGCTCATCTCGGCTCACATGGTGCTCATGTGGGTGCAGAAGCACACGCAGATGCCGGGCAAGGGGCGCAACAACCACAACGTGGTCGGCGCGCCGTTCTACCCGGCCTTCATGGCGAAGGCGGGGGCGTACTTCCTGTTCACGCTGGCCACGGTGGCGGGTCTGGCGACGTTCACCCAGATCAACCCGATCTGGCTGTTCGGCCCCTACACGCCCGCCGACGTGTCAGCGGGTTCGCAGCCCGACTTCTACATGGGCTTCCTCGAAGGCGCGCTGCGCATCATGGTGCCGTGGGAGATCAACCTCTTCGGCACCTCCCATGCCGGCACCCTGCCGCTGAGCGTGATCATCCCGGCGCTGGTGCCGATGGGCATCGTCATGACGGGCCTGGCGCTCTACCCGTTCCTCGAACGCTGGGTGACGGGCGACCACCGCGAGCACCACATCGCGGACCGGCCGCGCAACAACCCGCACCGCACCTCGATCGGCATGTCGGCCATCACGTTCTACGGCGTGCTCTGGCTGCTGGGCGCCAACGACGAGATCTCGGCGAACTTCCACATCAGCCTCAACGTGACGACGTACGCCGGCCGGGTGCTGGTCTTCGTCGCGCCGGCGCTGGCGTACATCATCACCTACCGCATCTGCCTCGGCCTGCAGCGTTCCGACGCCGCGGTCGTGTCGCACGGCGTGGAGTCGGGCGTCATCAAGCGGCTGCCGCACGGTGAGTTCATCGAGGTCCACACGCCGCCGGCGGACGACATCGAGGCCCACATGCGGGGCAAGGAGCCGGTGGCGATGCTGCCGGTGGCCGAGGACACCGCGGGCATCCCGCCGAAGGGCATGCGTGGTCCGCTCGGCAAGCTGCGCGCTCGCATGTCGAAGGCGTACGGCGGGGAGAAGATCCCGCTGGACGAGGGACACGGGCACGAGGAAGAGCACGCCGCCATCGGCTCCGGTGGCGAGGAAGACCGAAGCCTCACGCACTGACATCACCTCTCGCCACATACGGTGCGGGCCCGGACGACACGTTCGTCCGGGCCCGTCGCCGTCTCATCCCGTTCTCGTTGCCGGGGAAGAGGGCGTTGCCGGGCGCCCGGCGAGCGGGCCGTGCCTGGGATGCGCGGGCGTGCCCGGCGGAGGGCTGGGAGCGTCGTCACAGGCGCTCGCACGCGGTGGGGGACCCCGGGCCGGAGGTATGGCCGAGGGGCGGGCTCGCCGGAAGACGGCGCGGTCGGGGCCGGAAGTCGCGCCGGTCACGGGCGCTCGGCCCGAGAGGTCCCAAGGCGGCGCATCGACAGGCAGGCCGCCTCGACCGATGAGGTCAGCCCGTGTGGGGCAGCCGGTGTGGGGCAGCCGGTGTGGGTCGGCCGGTGTGGGTCGGCCGGTGTGGGTCGGCCCGCGTGTGGTAACCCGTGTGGGGTCGGCCCGTGTGTGGCAGCCCGTGTGGGTCAGCCCGTGTGGGTCAGTCGGCCTCGGGGAAGCCGATGGAGAAGGCGGCGTCCAGGTCGTGCTTGGAGTAGGCCCGGAAGGCGATGTGCGTCTCCGTGTGCAGCACCCCGGCCACCTTGTTGATCCGCCCGGGGACCACCTCGGCGATCTCCTCGTACGCCGCCACCCGCACCATCGCCAGCAGGTCGTATTCGCCGGTGATGGAGTAGACCTCGCTGACCCCCTGGATCTCGGCGATCGTCTGGGCGACCTCCGGGATCCGGTCTACCTCTGCATTGATGTGGACGATAGCCGTGACCATGCATCAACTCTATCGTTTCACCTCAAAGGTCGCCCCTCCCGATTACGGGGCTGATCAAGATGGCGGTACGCGAGGTCGATGCGGGCCTTGTGCCGGGCGGCGCCCCAGGCGGGCAGGCTCCACTCGCCCTCCACCTCCACCAGCCGCACCCCGGGAGACTCCAGCCAGCGCAGGATGCACTCGGTCTCCTCGGCGCTGGCCGCGTGGATCGGGCCGGCGCCTGGGATGACCGCCTCGGCGGTGGCCGTGAGGGAGGCGACGAAAGGGGTCGGATGGGCGCCCTTCGGCATGACCCCGGCCGCCGCCAGCCGCCCGTACCGGATGACGTGGATGTCCCAGCCGCCGCCGAACGCCGGGCTGGCGGCCACCAGCTGCGGGATGCGCGTGATGGCGCTCAGGCGCTGCATGCGGGCCGCCGTACGGACGAAGGACGCCAGCCGGTCGCGATCGACCGACGCCTCCTCGTAGCGCTGCTCCACCGACAGCCGCTCCATGCGCGCCGACACGGCGCTGAACACGAGCGAGGCGTCGAGCGTCATGGCCCGGCGCGCGCTCTCCGCGTGGAGCGCGTATTCCTCCTGGCTCTCCTTGCCCTCGCAGGGCGCGCCGCAGCGGCCCATCTCGTGGAGCACGCAGGCCGCCCGCCGGGTGCGCAGCGTGACGGGCTGGGTGCACTGGCGCAGGGGGACCGCCTCGTGCAGGGCGATGCGGGCCTCGTCGGCCAGCCGGGCACTGCCGAACGGGCCGAGGTAGGTGGCCCCGTCGTCCTTGAGCTCGCGGACGATCGACAGCCGCGGGAACGCCTCGGTGGTGAGCTTGAGCCAGACCACCTTCTCGGGGAAGCGGGAACGGCGGTTGTAGCGCGGCTTGGCGCCGCCGATCAGGCGCAGCTCCCTGACCTCCGCCTCCAGGGCGGTCGCGCAGACGACGTGGCGCACCCGCTCGGCGATGCCGATCATCTCGCGGATGCGCGGGCGGGTCTCGCCCGCGGTGAAGTAGGAGCGTACGCGGTTGCGCAGGTTGGTGCTCTTGCCGATGTAGAGGACCTCGCCGCGCTCGTCCTCGAAGAAGTAGACGCCGGGGGCGTGCGGCACCGACTCGGCCAGGTGGCGCTTGCGCTGCTGCTCCGGCGTGGGGGCGCGGACGAACGACTTGAGCTCCTCGAGCGTGTGCACCTGGAACGAGCCGGCCCGCTCGATCAGCCCGTGCAGCACCTCGACGGTGGCCCTGGCGTCCTGCAGGGCACGGTGGCACGGCTCGGTGGAGCTGCGGAAGAACCTCGCCAGCGTCGCCAGCTTGGCGTTGGGCACCTCGTCGCGGGTCAGCACGCGGCGGGCCAGGTCGACGGTGTCGACGACCGGATTGGCCGGCGGAGGATAGCCGTGGGCGGCGCAGGCGGCCTTGACGAAGCGGGTGTCGAAGCCGGCGTTGTGGGCCACCAGCGTGGCCCCGCGGATGAACTCCAGGAAGCTCGGCAGCACCGCCTCGATCCGCGGCGCGGCCACGACCATCGCGTCGGTGATGCCGGTCAGCACCGAGATGAACGGCGGGATCGGCCCTCCTGGGTCGACCAGCGTCGAGAACTCGCCCAGCACCTCGCCCGCCCGCACCTTGACCGCGCCGATCTCGGTGATGGCGTCGTCGGACGGGGCGCCGCCGGTCGTCTCGAGGTCGAAAACGACGAAAGTGACCTCGCTCAGCGGAGTGCCGAGCTCGTCGAGAGTGCCTTGAACCGCGTCCACGTTCCAAGACCATAGAGAGGAAGACCGACAGGAACGAATAACCACCGCTCTTGATCCTTAGTTACCCTTCCCTGTATGTCCTCGGGAAGACTTGCCGGCCGCTATGCCCTGTTGCGCCCGCTCGGCGCGGGCGGCATGGGGAAGGTGTGGCTGGCCAGGGACGAGATGCTCGACCGCGAGGTGGCGGTCAAGGAGCTCACGCTGGCCGAGGGCATGTCGCCCAAGGAGCGCTCCGACTCGGTGATGCGGGCCGTGCGCGAGGCGCAGGCCACGGCGCGGCTGCGCCATCCCGGCATCGTGGCCCTGCACGACGTGGTCGTCGAGCAGGAGCGGCCCTGGCTCGTCATGGAGCTGCTGCGGGGCCGCACGCTGGGTGAGACGGTCCGCGAGTTCGGACCCATGCCGGCCGATCATGCCGCGCGGGTCGGCGCCGACGTGCTGGAGGCGCTGATCGCGGCACACGCGCTGGGGATGCAGCACCGCGACGTCAAGCCGGGCAACGTGTTCCTGACCGAGAGCGGGCGGGTGGTCCTCACCGACTTCGGCATCGCCCGGCAGGAGGGCCAGGCCACGCTCACCGAGCAGGGGCTGATGATCGGCTCGCCCGGGTTCATCGCGCCCGAGCGGCTGGCCGGCGAGCCGGGCGGGCCCGCCAGCGACGTGTGGTCGCTCGGCGCCACGCTCTACGTCGCGCTGACGGGCGCGCCGGCCTACGGGGGGTCGGCGGCCCAGCGGGTGCGGGCCACGCTGACGGAGCCCGTACCGGCCGCTCCGGGGCCGCTGGGGCCGCTGCTGGCGGCCATGATGGCGCACCAGCCGGCCGCCCGCCCCGACCCCCGGGTGATCGTGTCCGCGCTCCGGCAGGTGGCCGCCGGCGGGCATGCCCCGCACCTGCCCGTCAACCAGGACGTGACCGCGCCGACCAGGGTCAAGCGGCCAGGCAGGGCCGCGATCTGGATCGCCGCGGCGACGGCGCTCGTGCTCGGCGCGGGCGGCGCGACCGCCTTCCTCGTCCTCAGGGACCGGGCGGGCGCGGTGCCGGCCGCGTTCACCGTGCCCATGGACGTGTGCAAGCTGATCAGCCAGGAGGAGGTGGGCGCGCTGCTGCGTACGCAGAGCCCGCCCAAGGCGCAGGCGAGCTCCGACGGCGACGGCCCCAAGTGCGGCTGGACGCTCGCCAACACGGGTGTGGGCCTGCAGGTGCAGAAGGACTCCGACACCGTCGACCCGTGGTCGATGACCCCGGCCACGGCCGGCGCCCTCTTCAAGGGCCAGAAGACCTGGTGGACGAGGACCGGCACGGTCGACTGGACCTGGGACGAGATCGGCGCGAAGACCTCGCAGCGGGCCACGCGCACCCCGGTCCGCGAGATCGCCGGCGTCGGCGAGGAGGCGTTCGGCTTCGAGCTGAAGGGCCCCACGGGCCGCGTGCACACCTCCCAGATCTACTACCGCCTGGCCAACCTGGTGGTCACCGTGCAGTTCACCACCCTCGGGGACAAACCCACCGACGAGGAGATCAAGCAGCGGGCGCTGAAAGCGGCGCAGACGAGCGAGCAGGCGTTGCGCAATGCCGGATGACCTCTATCTGCTGGCCGGCCGCTACCGTCTCATCGAGCGGCTCGGACAGGGCGGCGCGGGCACGGTGTGGCGGGCCATCGACGAGATCCTCGACCGTCAGGTCGCGGCCAAGCAGGTACGCGTGCCGGAGGGGCTCACCCCGCGGGAGCGGGCCGAGTTCGCCGACATGGCGATCCACGAGGCCAGGTCGGCCGGACGGCTGCGCGACCCGGCGATCGTGCTGGTGCACGACGTCGTCCTGGAGGGCGGCCAGCCGTGGATCATCATGGACCTGGTCACCGGCCGCTCGCTGGACAAGGTGATCAAGGATCAGGGGCCGCTGCCGCCCGGGTTCGTGGCCGCGGTCGGGCTGCGCGTGCTGTCGGCGCTGGAGGTCGCCCACGCCCACGGGATGCTCCACCAGGACGTCAAGCCCGCGAACATCCTGCTCGACTTCGACGGCTCCGCCATGCTCACCGACTTCGGCATCGCGACGCCGATGGGCGGTCAGGGCGGCAGGTTCGGCGGCGCGGGCTCGCCCGGCTACATGGCGCCCGAGCGGCTCAACGAGGAGCCCTCCAGCCCGGCGTCCGACCTGTGGTCGCTCGGCGCCAGCCTCTACACCGCGGTGGAGGGGCGCGCGCCGTTCGAGCGGGCGCTGCCCGCGGCGGTGACGGCGGCGGTGCTGCTGCACGAGCCGCCGTTGCCGGTCAGGGCGGGCCGCGACTTCGGCGGCCTGCTCATGGCCATGCTCGCCAAGAACCCGGCGGCCCGCCCCACGGCGGCCCAGGTCCGCCAGGCGCTGAGCGCCCTGGCCGGGCCCGCCCCCGTGCCCCGGCGCCGCCGGTGGCTGGTGCCCGTCGTGCTGGCCGCCGCCGTGGTGCTGGGCGCGGGCGGCTGGTACGCCGCGGGCGCGCTGGGCAAGGGGCCTGAGACCGGGAGGTTCGCCAAGGCGCCCGATCCCTGCAAGCTGCTCACCGACGAGCAGGCCGCCCGGATCATGAAGGCCAAGCCGTCGCGCGAGGCCACCCGGCCGGGCGAGTGCCAGTGGATCCTGCGTGACGGCGGGGAGGACGGCCGCCGCCGCATCGTCGTCCGCGCCTGGGCGGAGCGGCCCGACGGCGATCTCGGCGGCCCCCAGGTGGCGCAGCGCCGCTTCGCCAGCGAGAAGACCGGCCGCACCGGCGCGGAGGGCACGGTGATGCGCGAGGTCCGCGGCTCGGTCTCCGACGTCCCGGGGGTCGGGGAGTCGGCGATCATCCAGAACAGCTTCAAGGCCTACATCAACAGCGACGCGACGGGCTGGTCCGACAGCACGGTGCTCTTCCGCACGAGCAACGTGCTCGGCGAGGTGGTCTGGCACCGCGAGAACGTTCCGGTCAGCGCCCCGGCGGACAAGGAACCCGCCCTCGCCGTCGCCCGCCTGGTCTCGGCCGCCCTGTCGAAGTGAGCCCGTGGGAGCACCGTGCCGTTCGAAGTGGGCGCCGTCGGGGAGGGGCCGCTGCCAGAATGGGCGGGAGTGCTGCAAGTACTTTGCAAGGGGGATGACTAGCATGTTTCCCCGCAAGTCAGGGCAACCCCAGGAGTCCCAGTGAACCCCGGCAGCGAGTGGGAGCCGTCCACCACCCCTTACCAGGTGCCGGGCAGGCGCTTCGAGCCGCCCACCCAGCCGCCCAACCAGCCACCGACCCTGCCACCGACGCTGCCTCCGATGCCACCGCCACCGCCGCCCCGGCGGCCCGCCTGGCTGCTGCCCACGCTGGCCGCCGCCATCGTGGTGCTGGTCGCGATGGGCGGGGTGGGCGCGTACTTCGTGGTCAGCAAGGTCTCGCGCCCCTCCCAGCCGCCCGCGGCGCAGAGCGAGCGGCCGTCGCGGGCCGCCTCCTCGGCGCCCGTCGGCCTGGACGTGTGCGCCATGCTGTCCGCGGAGGAGGCCGACCGGCTCGTGCCCGGCGCGACCGTCACCAAGGACTCCAGGGAAGGCGACTACACGGTCTCCTTCACCTGCAAATGGGAGAACCGGCGCATCTCGTTCGGCGAGTTCTGGCGCAGCAGGGAGATCGACGTCCGGATCGAACAGCACAAGGCCGACGGCGCCAAGACCGGCAGGTCCATGGCGCAGAACTCGTACGAGGTCGACTACGGCGGCGACAGGTACGCCGCGACCGCCAAGCCCTCGCTCAAGCCCGACGAGAAGGAGTACGTCTCCCCGATCAAGGAGATCCAGGGCGTCGGTGACGCCGCGCACGCCCAGTACACCTGGCGCCGCAGCGGCAAGCTGCTGTGGTACTCCTACGGCCAGGCCAACGCCCGGGTCGGCGACATGACGGTCGAGATCAAGTACCAGGCGGGCCAGCAGCGCAAGGACGCGGCGATCCTGACCAGCGAGACCACGCAGTCGATCACCGAGGACAACGCGATCCGCGAGGTGAGCCGGCTGGCCGGCTTCTTCGCCAAGGGCATGGCGGCCTGGCAGGCGCAGCACCCGAACGTGCTGGCCGAGCCGGAGCCGTCGCAGGCCCCCGCCTCGCCGAGCACGAGCACGAGTACGAGTACGAGCGCGAGCCCCGAGCCCTCGCCGACCGTCCTGGCGGCCTTCCCCGGAGAGTGCGGGGCCGTGACCGAGGTGGCCACGCGGCTCGTGCCCGAGCCCACCACCAGGGCGCGCGGCACCGAGGCCGGCTCCGACGCCCAGACCGAGTGCCGCTGGCTCAACCTGGACGTGCCCGGCGCGGGCGAGGGGATCAGGAAGATCCGCAGCGTCCTGATCACCGTGCACCGGTTCACCAACCGGGCGGGCGCCGCCGACGTGGGCGCCGCCGTGAGCTACTACGCCAGCGAGCGGGGCGGCGACAAGCAGTTCGAGGAGTCGTCCATCGGCGGCATCTCCTGGGGCAAGCTCACCGATATCAAGGGGATGGGCGATCAGGCGTACCAGCAGTTCATCCAGAACCGGCACAGCCGCGAGGTCTCCGCGTCCACCGGCACGGTGCTGATGCGCAAGGGCCCGGTGGTCGTCAGGATCGACTTCTCCGGCCACCAGCGGCCCGAGAAGGAGCCTGCCACCTCGCCCAAGGTCGTGTTCATGCCGCAGAAGGAGGCGATGGACGGCGTGGTCACCGTGGCCGAGGCGTTCATGGCCGAGCTGGCGAAGCAGCCCGCGGGCAGCTGAGCAGACCCCGGTCGAGGAGGGGCGTGGCGCCCCTCCTCGGTGACGGCCGCGCGCGGGAAACATCCCCCTGACGGATCATCCTGTCAACGGTTAATGGAGCTGCAACCCGCTTGCAAGCGCGACAAATACCTTTATGTCTTGCAGGACCTGAGCCGCGCGATCACGTTTGTCCAGTACAGGGGCATGGGCAAACCGAGGGGGATCACGCGGCTCATTTCTTTTCCCGGACCAGGAACGGTTCGAGCAGGCCCGGAACCGCGCGCGCCGCCAGCTCCAGGCCGTCGCCGCGGTCCACGTCCACCACGTCGTAGTGGCCCTTGCCCGCGGCGGTGGCGGCGGAGACGGTCAGCAGGCCGCTGCGGCGCTGGAAGTACGACTCGGTGATCGTCCAGCCGGAGACGCCTCTGCGGTCGAGCGCGATCGTCCTGCGTACCACCGCGCCCTGCCTCGTGAGGAGGTGGCGGCGGCCGAGCGCGTGGCCGAGGCTTCTGGCGCTCTCCACGGCCAGCCACATCCCGAACGGCAGCGCCAGCGCGGGGATCGCCCAGACGGCGGCCCGGGACCACTGCCACGGCAGCAGCCAGGACGCCAGGCCGGCGCTCGCGGCCAGCACGGCCACCGTCACCAGCGCCCGCACGATCCGCCGCCGCCCGGCCGCCGCCGGATGCGGCACCAGCGCGCCCATCGCCAGCCCGCCCGCGCCGGTGTCCGGTCCGGCGGCTTCGCCCGCGTCACGCTCGGTCGCCCGGTGCCGGCCCGGGGCCGCGCCGTGGCCGGTGACGCCCGCCGTCGGCCAGGGCGCGTCCATGGGCGTGGCATGCCCGAGCGCATCCGTCCGGGGTATGGCGGGAGCCGGTGGTGCGGCGGGGGAGTTGGCGATCTTGGTGGCGAGGGACCAGGCCATGGCGCGGGGGAGGGGAGGGGTGAGGGCGGCGGCGTCCTCGGTCTCGTGCTCGTCCGCCTTGCCGAGGCCCGTGGCGATGGTCTTGACGCGGGCCCCGCCGCCCAGCCTCAGCAGCAGCGGCTCGCTGATCTCCACGCCGCGCAGCCTGCGCTCCTCCAGGGTCAGGGACCGGGTGGTCAGCAGGCCGCGGTGGAGGCGGAGGCGGCCGGGCTCGCGTTCCAGCCGGTAACGTCCCCACGACTCGGCGAACAGCAGGACGGCGCCCAGGACGCCGACGGCCAGGTTCACCGCGAGGATCAGCGGGACCGCCACCAGCGGCCGCGCCGTCACCCAGTCCCACAGTCCGTCGGCCGCCTCTGTGACGAGCCTCTTGGCCCCGAACGAGTTCAGCGCCTTGTAGAGCGCCCCGAGCACCAGCGCGGCCCCCGTGAACGACCACAGCGACAGCGGCGCGTACCGGATCCACGACCAGCGCAGCTCCGCCAGCGGCCCCTCGCCGGAGGCGGGCCGCTCGTCCTGGCGCAGCAGGGTACGGCGCAGCGACTCCGCCTCGTGCCTGGTCAGCGGGTCGAGCACGAGCTCGGTCCCCTCGGCCGCGTGCTCGCCCGTGCCCACCTTGACCACGGTCAGGCCGAACACCCGCGCCACCGGGTCGGCCCGCAGGTTCACGCTGCGGACCCGGTCGAGCGGGATCGCGCGGTGCCGGCGGAGAGTGATGCCCGAGCGCAGTTCGAGGCGTTCCCGGGTGAGCCGCCAGCGCGTCGTACGGAGCCTGGCCACGTCATACGCCACCACGGCGGAGACGACCAGCATCGCGGCCGCCGCGCAGACCGCCGCGATCCCGCCGATCGGCCAGTCCCGGCTCGTCAGGAAGCGCAGGAGACCGGCCACCACGCCGGCGACGATCGCCAGCGACTTGACCGCCGAGGCCAGGAGGCTCCGCCCCGCCAGCCGCCGCCAGCCCTCGTCAGGAAAGGGGTCGTCGTTCACGTGGCGTCCCCCGGCGTGGCCTGGGTGAGGGCGGTGAGGCGTTCGGCCAGCTCGGCCGCCACCGCGTGGTCCAGCGCCTCGATCTTGATGGCCCCCGCCGAGGAGGCCGTGGTCACCGTGACGTCAGCCAGCCCGAACAATCGCTGCACCGGCCCCCGCGCGGTGTCGACCCGCTGGATCCGCGACATCGGCGCCACCCGCCAGGTGTGGGTCAGCCACCCCTTGCGGGTGTAGACCGCCTGGTCGGTGACCTCCCAGCGCTCCACCCGGTAGGTGGCCCGCGGCGCCAGGACGGCCAGCGCCACGCAGCCCGCCGCGAAGAGCGCCACGCACGCCCCCAGCCAGACCGGCCGCGAGGTGAGGATCCAGTACGCCGCCACCGCGGCGGCGGCCACGGGCACCAACAGGATCAGCCCCTGCACCGTCCACCAGGCGACCGCCCGCGGATCGGCCTGGTTGCGCGGCGGCCGCAGCCCGGCCGGCGTGCCCGCGTTCACCTGCCGCTCTCCGCGTTCTTGCCCGAGTCGACCACGGCCAGCAGCACGAACCCGAGCACGCCGATCACGATGGCCGCGAACACCTCGTAGCCCTCCAGGAACGGCAGCCGGTTGACCACGAGCAGGTCGTGCGCCCACCGCCACCAACCGAACAGGGTGTTCAGCAGGCCGCCCACTCCCTGCACGAGCAGCAGCCAGCCGAGCAGCGTCAGCACCATTTTCATGGTCCCCAGCGTCGTCCACGGGTCACGGGGGCCGCGTCGGCCGTAGGTCTCGCGCGGCAGCTACTTTGGTCGCTGTCGCCGTACCCTCGACGGGGCCTAATCTCGATGAACGTGACGCACGAATACCGGTGGGCGCTGCCGTCGGTGCTGCTCGGCGACGGCAGGGAGGGCGGCCGGGTGCGCCGCTCGACCCGCGACTGGATCGTCGACATCGCCATGTTTCTGCTCGCGTGCGGCATCACGGTCATGACCCTGCCGGAGCTCCAGGACGAGCCGGAGCCGCTGCAGCTGCTGGAGCAGGTGGTGGGCGCGCTGTCGTGCGTGGCGGTGTGGCTGCGGCGGCGCTGGCCGGTGGGGTTCGCGCTGGTGGCCACCCTGCTCTCGTCCTATCTGGAGCTCGCCGGCGGGGCCTCGGTCGTCGGGCTGTTCACCGTGGCGGTGCACCGGCCGTTCAAGGTCTCCGGCCCGGTCGTGCTGTTCTCCCTGGTCACGCTCGTGCCGTTCATCCTGCTGCGGTACCAGACCGACGCGGAGCGCGGCGAGATGGTGGCCCTGTCCCTGTCGCTGGTGCTGACCACGTTCGCGTGGGGCATCGTGGTCAGAGCCCGGCGGCAGCTCATCTGGTCGCTCAGGCAGCGGGCCGACAGCGCCGCGGAGGAGGCCAAGCGGCTCGAACGCGAGCGCATCGCCCGGGAGATGCACGACGTGCTGGCGCACCGCATCTCCATGCTCAGCCTGCACGCCGGCGCGCTGGAGTTCCGGCCGGACGCGCCCGCCGAGGAGATCGCCAGGGCGGCCGGGGCGATCAGGACCAACGCCCACCTGGCCTTGCAGGACCTGCGCGAGGTCATCGGCGTGCTGCGCCACGCGGGGCCGGGCGGCGACGACGACCCGGTGCCCGACCGGCCGCAGCCCACGCTCGCCGATCTGCCCACGCTGGTCGAGGAGTGCCGCCACGCGGGCATGGACGTCCGGCTCGACCTGCGTGCCGGCGGCGACGCGCCGGAAGGGCTCGGCCGCAACGTCTACCGCATCGTCCAGGAGGCGCTCACGAACGCGCGCAAGCACGCGGGCGGGGCGCCCGTGGCGGTCGCCGTCTCGGGCACGCGGGGCGAGGGGCTGTCGGCGGAGGTGCGCAATCCCGTGGGGGTGCGCCACGTCCCGTACATCCCGGGTGCCGGGGCCGGGCTCATCGGGCTGACCGAACGCGCCGAGCTGGCGGGCGGGCGGCTGGAGCACGGCGCGACGCAGGACGGCGAGTTCGTGGTGCGCGCGTGGCTACCCTGGCCGGTGGAGACGACTCGGGAGGACGCATGATCAGGCTGCTGATCGTCGACGACGACGCGATGGTGCGTGCCGGGCTGTCGATGATCCTGGGCGGCGCCGAGGACATCGTGATCGTGGCCGAGGCCGGTGACGGGTCCGAGGTGCCGCCGCTGGTGGCCGAGCACCGGCCCGACGTGGTGCTGATGGACATCCGCATGCCCGGCGTCGACGGGCTCACCGCCACCGAGGCGCTGCGCGGCACGTCCGCGCCGCCCGAGGTGGTGGTGCTGACCACGTTCCACGCCGACGCGCAGGTGCTGCGGGCGCTGCGGGCGGGGGCCGCGGGGTTCCTGCTGAAGGACATCGCGCCTGGCGACCTGGTGCAGGCCATCAGGAAGGTGGCCGCGGGCGAGCCGATCCTGTCGCCCGCGGTGACGCGGCAGCTCATCACGCACGTGTCCGACGGCGTTGCGGGAGACCGTACCTCACGGGCGAGGAAGCTGCTCGGCCGGCTCAGCGAGCGGGAGCGGGAGGTGGCGCTGGCCGTGGGGCAGGGCAGGTCCAACGCCGAGATCGCGCGGGAGCTCTACATGAGCGTGCCCACGGTCAAGGCGCACGTCTCGCGCATCCTGTCCAAGCTCGACCTCAACAACCGGGTCCAGGTCGCGCTGCTGGTCTACGACGCCGGCACGTAGTCAGCGGGCAAGGAGCTCCTCGATCGTGGCCCGGTGCAGCACCAGGTCGTCGGGGTCGTCGGGCCGGGGCTGCTCGCCGAAGTGGATCCGGCGCTGCCACACCCTGGCCATGACGATGCCGTGCCGGAGCGCCGCGTACATCTCGTAGAAGTCCATGTCGCGAGGCTCGTACCCCGTGATTTCCCGATATTTCCTGCAAACGTCTTCGCTGCGCATGAAGTCGGGCATGCCAGGAAAGCCTGCGGAGACCGTGATGTCCTGGAAGAAGCGGTGGAGGAAGATCATCCAGGACAGGTCCAGCTCGGGCGGCCCCACCGCGGCCATCTCCCAGTCGAGCACCGCGACCGGGGTGAAGTCCCTGAACATCATGTTCCCGATCCTGGCGTCGCCCCAGCACAGCACGTCCGGCCCGGGCTCCCGCGGCCAGTGCGACTCGAGCCACCGGAAGGCCCGGTCCAGCACCGGGATCGGCCACTCGCCGTGGGCCCACTGGTAATAGCCCCGCTGCGCCTCGACGTGCGCGCGCAACCCGGCGGCCCCGAACGGGGCGAGCTCCGCGGGCGTGAACTCCGCCCGGTGCAGCGCCGCCAGGACCGCCACACCGGCGTCCTGCAGCCTGCGCTGGTCCGCGGGCGCCGCGTCGAGCAGCCAGCTCCCGAACGTGTACGGCATCACGTCCGGCGGCACGTCGCCGTCCTCGCGCTCCATGACGAGGAACGGCGTGCCCAGGTGTTCCGGGTCCGGCTCGAACCAGAGGGCCCTGGGCGCTGGGATCCCAGCTTTCTGCCTGGCCAGGCGCATGATCTCGAACTGCGCCCGAAGATCGTACGAGGGGAACACGGGAACGGCTTCTACCGCAGGTGCGAGCCTGGCTACGCAGCGCGTTCGCCCTTCGCCCCAGGTCGCGGTGAAGAACAGGGTCTCGCTGGACATGCCGTTCTCGGCGGGTCTGGACACTTCGGACACCGAGGCGCTCGCCCCGACCCTCCCGCGCAGCCAGCGGGCCAGGCTGTCGCGCAGTTCCACCAGGTCACGGGTGGAGGTGCGGATCTCTTCTGCCATGGTCGGCCTCCTGGGTGAACACCCGTCCCGGCTCAGTCGTACATCCCCAACCAAGCGCTTGTCTAGACAGAGGTGGCCGTTACGGTCAGGTACGCGGCAGCCGTACCCTTGTCTGAAAGGGCATGTCACGAAGGGACAAGTGGGATGAGTTCAGCGGGTGAAGGCCTGTCTCGCCCGCTTCCCGAGCAGGTGCGGCTCAATGTCGTCGATCTGGCGTCCCAGGTCCTCGGGACGATGCCCGCTGCCTCCATACCGCCGCCCCTTCGCGGGATCGCCAAGTTCGACCCCCGAAAACGCGCCAAACTCGGCAGCGCGCCCATCGCGGCGCAGCTCGAGAACGACAAGAAGTTCCGCGAGCTGGTGGCCGAATCGGTGGAGGCCGGCTGGCCCGAATTGGTGGCGTCCCTGGCCGAGGGAAATGTCCCACCGGCCGCCGACCCCGTGCTCGTGGCCGCGGCCGCCTACCTCACCCGACCGCCCGGCTGGGCGGAGATGATCGAGGTCGCCCGTACGGACCTGGTGCAGTCGGCCGTGGCGGCCGAGGGATCGGAGCGCGAGGAGGTCGTCAACCGGCTCCGCGAGCAGCTCGCCGCGCAGAAGACCGCCGCCAAGGAGGAGGCCGACCGGCTGCGCGAGCAGATCAGGGCGGCCCGGGCGGAAAATTCTGATTTGAGGCGCAAGCTCCACGACGCCCGCGAGCGGGCCAAGGCCGCGGTGCAGCGGGCCGAGGAGATGGAGCACGCGGCGGAGGACGCCAGGTCGGCCGCCACGGTCGCGGGCACCGCGGGCGAGTCCGAGCTGCGGCGGCTGCGTGAGCGGCTGGCCGACGTGGAGAAGCAGCTGGAGGCCTCGCGCCGGGCCGCCCGCGAGGGCAGGAGCATCGAGGACGCCCGCATCCGGGTGCTGCTCGACGCGCTGCAGGACGCCTCGGCCGGGCTGCGCAGGGAGCTCGCCCTGCCCACGATGATCAGCCGGCCCGCCGACTCGGTCGCCGCGGTCACCGGCGAGCGGCCCGGCGTCCGGGGGGTGCCCGCGCGGGCGCTGGCCGACGACGACCCGCAGCTCCTCGACCAGCTCCTGGCCCTGCCGCAGGTCCACCTGATCATTGACGGCTACAACGTGACCAAGACCGGCTACGGCACGCTCACCCTCGCCGACCAGCGCACCCGGCTCATGACCGGGCTCGGCGGACTGGTGGCGCAGACGAGGGTCGAGGTCACCGTCGTGTTCGACGGGGCCGAGCTCAATTCCCCGGTGCAGGTCGTGGCGCCGCGCGGGGTGCGGGTGCTGTTCAGCCAGCCGGGGGAGATCGCCGACGATCTGATCCGCCAGCTCGTACGCGCCGAGCCGCCCGGCCGGGCCATGGCCGTGGTGTCGTCGGACCGCGAGGTGGCCGAGTCCGTCAGGCGGATGGGAGCCAGACCCGTTCCGTCTGGCTTGCTGCTGCGCAGGCTGGGCCGGGCCTAGATTACCTGCACCCCTTACGTGCGGATTTGCCGCGCCGTGCCAGGGATATTACGAATTGGGCGGATAACGTGTGACCTCACCCGCCACTTCTGTACTATTCGCCCCAGATATCATCCCTGGGAGGCGACACAGTGAGGTTTGGCAGGGTGCCGGTGGCCGCGGGTCTCGCGTTCGGGCTGGTCCTGTCTCCCATGGGAGCCGCCGTCGCTGATCCCCGGCCCACCCTCGGGCAGGCCAAGGCCAAGCTCGACAAGCTCAATGACAAGGCCGACAAGGTCGTCGACCGCTTCAACACGGCCACCGAGCGGTACAAGGCCGCCAAGGGCGCCTACACCAAGCTGAACGACCGCTACAAGACCAAGCTGGCGACGGTCGCGGACCTGCGCGCCCAGGTGATCGGCATGGCCGTCGACAGCTACAAGCTCGGCACCGACGTGACCTCCCTGCCCGGCCTGGTGAGCGCGGACCGCCCCGACGACTTCCTGATGAGCCTGGCGCTGGCCGGGCAGCTCTCGCGGGAGCGGGCGGAGAAGCTGGCCGCGTTCGACCGGGAGAACCGCGGGCTGAAGGTCGAACGCGACAAGGCGGAAGAGGCGCTGGAGGCGGCCGACCGGGAACGGGACGGGGTCGAGAAGGAGCGTTCGGAGATCATGAAGCTGATCTCCGAGCAGAAGAAGCTCCTGAAGAAGCTGGGCGCCTACAACCCCGGCAACCCGAACAGCGTCGGCATCCAGTACACGGGCCCGGCCTCGGGCAACGCCGCCGCCGTCCTGCGCTTCGCCTTCGCCCAGGTGGGCAAGCCGTACGTGTTCGGCGGGACGGGACCGGGCGGCTGGGACTGCTCCGGCCTGACCCAGGCGGCGTGGCGCGCCGCGGGCGTGTCACTGCCGCGCACGACCTGGCAGCAGTGGGCCTGGGGCGCGAGCCGCAAGGTCTCACTGAGCGCCCTCCAGCCGGGGGACCTCATCTTCAGCTCGAGCTTGGGTCACGTCAGTATCTACGCCGGCGACGGGAAAATCGTTCACGCGCCGCAGACGGGCGACGTGGTCAAGGTCGTCAAACTCTCGGCGTACGGCGGCCGCCTCGTGGGCGCCATCCGCCCGTAGCTACGACGCCGGATCGTTGATCCCAGCAGCCGAACGAGGTTCGGCTGATGGGCGATGGGAACGATCCAGCGCGCCTGACGAGTCGCAACAAGTGTGACAAACGCGACATTTGGGGCCTGACAAACGGGCGCGAAAACAAATGTGAGCAGCGTCACATTTCGGTAACGGAACCTGGTGTTCCAGCAGGGATTTCCCTCCTTACTGACTCCACTATCTGATCTTTACAAGCGGTGTTCCGCTTTGCCGATCCTTGACCCTTCGGCGTAGCTTCTGGCGACGTCGCGGTGAACAAGCCATGTCCCCCGCGAACCCGCACCGGTCTTTCCCGGTGTGAGACAGATAAAGATCCGCTGGTCAACCGCCCAAATGTCCCCATATCAACACATTGGTCGGGACGGTTGGCCTGCCGAATCCGTGCAGCCAGGAGGCACGGAGCCGGGGACCCAGCGATCCCAGTTCCCCAGGGATCAGGGGGTGAATCGGCGCGCACATCGCGCCGTAGGGCGACTTCCAGGCCCGAATCCGTCAGCTAACCCGGTAGGCATTCGTGGAAGAGTCAAGGAGAAATCCTGTCTACCTCCCTGCATAACCCCCGTCTGTCCCGCATTGCCCTGAGTGGCGTAGCGCTCACGATGACCGTGACGGCCGGAGGTGCGATCCTCCATGCCCCAACGGCTCAGGCGGCCACGACCGATTCGGCTTCGACGACCAAGGCGGCCGCAACCGCCGGAACCTCGAAGACGACCTCGGCCGCGGCGCTGAGGGCGGCCAAGGTCGCCCGTCAGAAGGCGAAGGCCCGCAAGGCCGTCGTCGTGGCCAAGAACCAGGTCGGTGACCCATACCGGTACGGAGGCACAGGCCCTGGTTCGTTCGACTGCTCCGGCCTCGTCCAGTACGCCTGGAAGAAGGCCGGGGTGAAGCTCCCACGCGTGGCGGCCAGCCAGTTCGCCCGCACCAGGAACAAGGTCTCGTGGCGGAACCTCCGGCCCGGCGACCTGATGTTCTTCAGGGGGCTCGGCCACGTGGGCATGTACGTCGGCAAGGGCAAGATGGTCCACTCGCCTCGGACAGGCGAACGGGTACGCATCGACAAGCTGAGTGAATGGCGGCGGGCGTCGTTCGTCGGCGCTGTTCGTCCCGGCATGTGAAGAAGCCCCGCCCGGCTCCTCCGGGCGGGGCTCTCCCATTGTCACTTTCATTTTTTTACGGCGGAGCACGGGCGGCACCACCCGCCGCACCTGGCTGAGGGCCTCCAGGAAGACGCCCGCTGACCCGCACAACGCACCCACCGCCACGGCACCCCCTCAAAACAGCCACCCCACCCACTCACCCGCACCGCCCGCCTTACGGCTCCCCGCCTCACGGGGCCCCGCCTCACGGCCTCGCGCACGTGGCCCCACAGCCGCCCAACCCTCGGCCCCTCGGCCCCACGACGTCACGGCCCCACGACGTCACGGCCCCACGACGTCACGGCCCCAGGACGTCACGGCCTCACGACCCTCAGCCCCACGACCCTCGGCTTCATGACCTCGGGTCACGGCTCACGGGCCAGGCTCCCCGTCCGGTGGCGCGCGGTGTGCGGTCCTTTGGCGCGCAGCCACCGCATGCGGTGCGGGTGGACAGCTCTCACGGGCGCGCGGTTCGGGGTGCGGAGTGGCCGGTCATGGGTCGGCGGCGGCTACGATCGGGCATCGTGTCAGGGCAGGTGAGTCGGCGGGCTGCGATCGTCTCCGTCCTGCTTCTCGCCGTCGCCCCCGCCAGCGCCCCCACCCCCGATTCCCCCATCCTTCCCGCCGGAGTCCGCGGGCTGTGGGGTGACGGCGAGGTCGTGGTCCGCGGGGCGCGATCCGTGGTCGTCGGCCGGCATACCGCACCCGCCGAGCTCGGCGACATCGCACGGAGGGCTGATCGGGCGGGGCAGCGGGTGTCGGCCGTGCTCGGAAGGTCAGTACGACCGCTCGTAGTCGTTCCCTCGTCCGCCGCCGAGGCGGCCGGGCTGGCCGGGGTGGGGCGGGTCGACGGGTTGGCGGCGGTGGCCGATCGCGGGCGTGTGA
This sequence comes from Nonomuraea sp. NPDC049625, assembly GCF_040675285.1. Lineage (NCBI taxonomy): Bacteria > Bacillati > Actinomycetota > Actinomycetes > Streptosporangiales > Streptosporangiaceae > Nonomuraea > Nonomuraea sp. NPDC049625. The sequence goes on from NZ_JBFAOQ010000002.1 coordinate 254,941, forward strand.
TCATCGTCCCCGAGTTCTTCGCCAAGCTGAACTCCACCGGCAAGGACGTCGTACTCACCCACGAGCTCACCCACGTCGTCGCCGGCACCGACCGCCTGCCCCCATGGCTCTATGAGGGGTTCGCCGACTACGTCGGCTACCGCGACTCCGGGCTCCCTGTGAGTACCGCGGCCGCCGAGCTCGCCGCCGAGGTGCGGGCCGGGAGGCTGCCGAGGGAATTGCCCGGACCTGCGGCTTTCGCGGCTGACGGGCGGGACTCCGTCCGGCTCGCCCGGGCGTACCAGGAGGCTTGGCTGGCGTGTCGCTTCCTGGCTGACCGGTTCGGTGAGAGGACGCTGGTGAGGCTCTACCGTGACGCCCGCGCGGGCGGCGTAGACCGAGCACTCGCCGCGCTCGGCCTCTCCGCGGCCACGCTGACGGCACGGTGGCGCGACTACGTGCGAGACCAGCTCGCGTGAGGGGGAGGCAGATGAGCGAACGGCGAAACGTGGACGACGCGTCGCAAGAGGCGTCGAAGGAGGGTGAGGAGGCCGGAGGCACCGCGGCTCTGAGTGGCGAGGCGCGCGGTCACGGTGAGAGCGCGTCAGTAAAGGGGGAGGGCGTCAGCCCGGTGTCCGGGGGTGGCGCGTCCGCGAAAGGGGAGAGCCCGGGGCTGGTGTCCGGGGGTGGCGCGCCCGTGAAAGAGGAGAGCCCGGGGCTGGTGTCCGGGGGCGGCGCGCCCGTGAAAGGGGAGAGCGCGGGGCCGGTGGCCGGCGGTGGTGTGTTCGTGAAGGAGGAGAGCGGCGGCGGAAGGCGGGGGCATGGTGAGGGTGTGTCCGTGAACGGGGGAGGGCCACCGGAGTCCGACGGCGAGCGCCGGCTGAGGCGGCAGGCGGCGGTGGCGGCCGTGCTGCTCGGCCTGGTGATCGCGGCCGTGGCCGCCTTCAGCACCCCCTGGCACCTCCTGACCTCCGGACCACCCGACCCGGCCCGCGACTTCACCGCCGCGCAGATCGCCAGGTCCGAGGCGTTCGACGCGGCCAGCACCCTGCCCGCCTACCTCTCGCTGGCCCTCACGCTGATCATCGCCGGGCTGCTCGTCGCCACCCCGCTCGGCGTGAAGCTGGTGGCGTGGCTCAAAGGCTCCTGGTGGGTCCGCGTGGTGCTGGGCGTCGTGGTCATCACCCTCTTCACCCAGCTGATCAAGCTGCCGATCGCCATCTGGGGCGAGACGCTGCTGCGCAGTTACGGCCTGTCCATCCAGACCTGGGGGTCCTGGGGAAGCGACCGGCTGAAGAACATCGGCGTCGACGCGTTCATGCTCAGCCTGATGCTGCTGGTGCTCGTGGCGCTGGCCCGCAAGTTCAGGCGGTGGTGGATCCCGGCCGCCGTGGGCGCGTTCGCGCTGACGGTGCTGGCGTCGTTCGTCTACCCGGTGGTGTTCGAGCCGCTGTTCAACGACTTCACGACCATGCAGCAGGGCCAGCTCCGCACCGAGCTCCTGGACATGGCCAAGCGGGACGGCGTGCCGGTCGAGGACGTGCTGGTCGCCGACGCCTCCCGCAGGACGACGGCGCTGAACGCCTACGTGTCCGGGTTCGGCGCCACGCGCCGCATCGTCGTCTACGACACGCTGCTCAAGGCCCCGAAGGCCGAGGTCGAGCTGGTCGTGGCGCACGAGCTGGGCCACGCCAAGACAGACGACGTGCTCTACGGCACGTTCATCGGTGCCCTGGGCGCCGCGCTGGGCGCGATCCTGCTGTTCTGGGTGTTCGACCTGGTACGCCGCCGCACCGGCGTCACAGGCCTGGGCGATCCTCGCGCGGTCGGCGCGGTCATAGGCCTGATGACCTTCGGCTCGCTGCTCATGAGCCCCGCCGAGAACCTGATCAGCCGCCAGATCGAGGCCAGGGCCGACCTTCATGCGCTGGACCTCACGCACGACCCGGCCACGTTCATAGCGATGCAGAAACGCCTGGCAGTCACCAATATTTCCGACTTGTCGCCGGATGCGGTGGAATATGTGCTCTATGCGTCCCATCCTTCCAGCCCCGAGCGCATCGCGATGGCCCGTGCATGGGCCAAGCTGAACGGCGTCCCCGTGCAGTGACACGTGCAGTGACACGTGCAGTGACACGCGCGGTGACAAGCGCGGCGGCCGGCGCGACGCCGGGTGCGGGGCCCAAGGTGCTGGTCGTCACGAACGACTTCCCGCCCAGGCCGGGCGGCATCCAGTCGTTCGTGCACGGCCTCGCGCTGCGCACGCCGGGCGTGGTCGTCTATGCACCCGCCTGGCCGGGCTGCGAGGAGTTCGACGAGCTCCAGCCGTTCCCGATCGTGCGGCATCCGACGCGGCTCATGCTCCCGACGCCGGCCGTCGCCCGCAGGGCGGCGAGGCTGGTGGCCGAGCACGGCGCGCAGACCGTGGTGTTCGGGGCGGCGGCGCCGCTCGGGCTGCTCGCCCCCCGCCTGCGCCGGGCGGGCGCGCGGCGCGTGGTGATGCTCACCCACGGCCACGAGGCGTCGTGGGCGAGCGCGCCGGGCTTCCGCGCCGTGTTGCGCAGGATCGGCGAGCACGCCGACGTGGTGACGTACCTGGGCGAGTACACGCGCGGCCGCCTGGTCGCCGCCGTCCCGCCGGGCAAGCTCGTACGGCTGGCGCCCGGCGTGGACGTCGGCCAGTTCCGCCCCGACGCGCCCAAGGCGGAGCTGGGCCTGGACGGCAGGCCGGTGGTCGTGTGTGTGTCGCGGCTGGTGCCGAGGAAGGGCCAGGACCAGCTCATCAGGGCCTGGCCCCGGGTGCTGCGCTCGGTGCCGGAGGCGGTGCTGCTGCTGGTCGGCGGCGGCCCCCACCGCAGGACGCTGGAACGCCTGGCGGCGGGGCGGGAGTCGATCAGGTTCACCGGCACGGTGCCGGCCGCGAGCCTGCCCGGTTACTACGCCGCCGCCGACGTGTTCGCGATGCCGTGCCGTACCCGGTGGAAGGGGGTGGACGTGGAGGGGCTCGGGATCGTGTTCCTGGAGGCGTCCGCCACCGGGCTGCCGGTGGTGGCCGGCGCGTCCGGTGGCGCGCCCGACGCCGTGCGGCCCGGCGAGACGGGGCTGGTCGTGGACGGAGAGGACCCGGGCGAGGTGGCCCAGGCGATCGTCGAGCTGCTGACCGACCCCGACAAGGCTCGCAAGATGGGCGCGGGCGGCCGCGACTGGATCGCCCGCGACTGGGCGTGGGAGCACGTGGCCGCCCGCTTCCGCACCCTCCTCTAGCCCCCTCTAGCCCTTGGTGGCCCCCAGCGTCAGACCGGCGACGAACTGCTTGTGCAGGAGCTGGAAGACGATCAGCGTGGGCAGTGCCACCAGCACCGACCCGGCGGCCAGCAGGTTGTAGTCGGTGAAGAACTGGCCGCGCAGGTTGTTCAGCGCGGAGGTGACCGGCAGCTTGTCGCCCGACGACATCAGCACCAGCGCCCACAGGAAGTCGTTGTACATCCAGGTGAACTGCAGCGTGGACAGCGCCGCCAGCACCGGACGGCACAGCGGCAGTGTCAGCCGCCAGTACCGCTTCCACACCGAGGCCCCGTCCACCAGCGCCGCCTCGGTGATCTCCTCGGGGATCGTGCGCATGAAGTTCGCCATGACGAACACGCAGAACCCGAACTGGAACGCCACGTGGACGAGGATCAGCCCCAGGTAGGAGTCGTAGAGCGACTGCGAGCCCGACAGCCACGCGGGCAGCGGGACGAGGGTGTAGAGGGTGTAGAGCGGGGTGATGAGGACCTGCGGCGGCAGCAGGTTCCCGGCGGTGAACACGATCAGCAGCGCCTTGCGCCCGGGAATGCGCAGCCGCGCGATGGCGAAGGCCGTGAACGACGCCATGAACAACGTGATCAGCACACCGGGCACGACGATGATCAACGTGTTGAGGTAGTAGCGGGGCAGCTCGGCCTGGGACCACGCCTGCCCGTAGTAGCCGAGCGTGAGGTGCTCGGGCAGCGAGAAGTAGCCCAGGCGGGCGGTCTCCTCGTACGGGCGCAGCGACGCGTAGACGGCCAGCGCGAGCGGCAGCAGCCACCCGAGGGCCACCAGCGTCAGGAAGGCGTGCAGCAGGATCCGCAACGGCCGCACCGGACGCCGGGACGGCGCGCGCCGCTCCTGGGCCGGGGGAGCGGCGGGCGGGGCCGTGAGCGTCATCGTTCCTCCCTGAACATCTGCGACAGGTAGGTGACGATGAACCCCAGCGAGATCACCAGCAGGATCACCGCGATCGCCGAGCCGAACCCGATCCTGCTGGCCTCGCCCACGATGTTCTCGGTGACGAGCACGGACAGCAGCTCCAGCCCGTTCCTGCCCTTGTTGATGGCGTAGACGATGTCGAAGGCCCGCAGCGCCTCGATCACCGTGATGACCAGCACGATCACGTTGACCGGCCGCAGGGTCGGGAACACCACGCGGAAGAACGCCTGCCGCTCGTCGGCCCCGTCGATGGCCGCCGCCTCCTTCAGCGCCGGATCGACCGCCTTCAGCCCGGCCAAGTAGATGATCATGACGTAGCCGACGTGCCGCCACCCGGCCGCGACCATGACGACCCAGATGTTGATCGAGCTGTCGCCCAGCCAGTCCACGGTCAGCCCGGTCACCGCGTTCAGCACGCCGTAGTCGGAGGAGTAGACGAGCTGCGCGATGAAGCCCACGACGGCCAGCGACAGCACGACCGGCATGTAGAGCGCGCTCTGGTAGACGCGCGACAGCCGCAGCCGCCGGTCCAGCAGCACCGCGCAGAACAAGCCGAACGGCGTCGCGACCAGCCCGAGGAAGCCCAGCCACAGCAGGTTGTTGCGGACGGCCGACCAGAACGGCGGGTAGTCGGCCGCCAGGTCGTGGTAGTTCTGCCCGCCCACCCACTCGATCGGCCCGATGCCGTTCCAGTCGGTGGCGGAGAGCCCGACGGAGGCCAGCGTGGGCCCCCAGATGAGGCCCACGTTGACGACGATGGCCATCCCCAGCCCGATGACCAGGATGGTCACGTCGCGGGCGGAGTAGCGGCGGGTTTTGACTGCCATCAGCGGAAGATGTTGGCCTTCTGCTTCTCGATGCTCGCCAGCAGGGAGTCGATCTCGCCGGGCTTGCTCACGAACGACTGCAGCGACGGGATCATCACGGTGGAGGCGAAGTCCGGCCGCGTGTCGCGATCGAGGAACTGCGCGATGTGGGTGGCCTTCGACACCAGCTCGGCGCCGCGCTTCTGCAGGGCGCTGTAGCCGGAGGTGTCGGCCTTGGAGCTGGCGGCCAGCGTGCCCGGGTCCAGCTTCGTGGCGATGTTCTGCGAGGAGGCCTGGGCGAGTTGCCTGAGCAGCGCCTTGGCGCCGTCCACGTTCTTGGCCTTGGCGGAGATCATGTAGCCGTCGATGGGCGCGTCGATCGAGTCGGTCCCGTACGCCGGGTTGATCTCCGGGAAGGTGAAGAAGTCGAGGTCCGCGCGGTCGGCCTCGGGGAACTGCTGGGCGACGAACATCCCCAGGAGGTACATCCCGGTCTTCTTCTGCGCCAGCGACTGCCCGGCCTCCTGCCAGGTGCGGCCGAGCGCGGCCGGCTGGTGGTACTCCATCAGGCCCCGCCAGGTGTCGAAGACCTGCTTGACCTTCGGGTCGGTCCACGACTCCTTGCCCGCCATGAGCGAGACGTGGAAGTCGTAGCCATTGATCCGCATGTTGAGAATGTCGAACGTGCCCATCGCCGGCCAGCCGTCCTTGTCGGCGAACGCGATCGGGATGAGCCCGTCGGCCTTCATCTTCCTGGCCAGCGCGGTGAACTCGTCCAGCGTGGCCGGCGGCTGGTATCCCTTCTCCTGCCAGACGCTCTTGCGGTAGAAGACCGCCCAGGGGTAGTACGTGGCCGGCACGAAGTACTGCTTGCCGTCGGTCCCGGTCGACTGGTCCTTGAACGCCTGCGTGTAGTCGCCGCCGATCTCCCGCCACACGTCCGAGACGTCGGTCGCCAGCCCCTGCGCGGCGAAGAACTGCATCCGGTAACCCGCGAACCAGGTGAACACGTCGTCGGGCGTGCCGCGCAGGTAGCGGTTGATGTTCTCCTGAAACGTGTTGTGGTCCACCGTGTTGATCTTGACCGTGGCCTGCGTGAAGGCCTTCACCTGGGTATCCAGGGACTTCTTCGGGATCTCGTCGGAGGCGTTGGAGCCGATCGTGACCGTCCCCAGGTTGCCGGCGGTCTTGCCGCCGGCGGGGGCCGGGGTGTCGTCGGAGCCGCAGCCGACGAGGGCGGCCGGCACGCCGAGCGCGGCGGCACCGAGCAGGAGATGGCGACGGGAGATCGGCAGACGTTGGTCCATGATGGGTTCCTCCTAGCCGGACCCTTCAAATCCCCCCGACTTCACTCACCTTCATTCAGCGAAAACCCAACATTTCCAACTGTCAACGCACATTTCTATGACCTTGCCCAGCGGCCACGCCGTGTCATGATGCGATCGAACCGGTGTCGGAACCTGTCGGGATCTGGTGATGCGATGCTCGCCAAGCAGCGTCAGCAGGCGATTCTGGAGCTCCTCAGGCAGAACGGCGGCGTCCGCGTGGTCGAGCTGGTGCGCGCGTTCGGCGTCTCCGACATCACCATCCGCCGCGACCTGGAGCTGCTGGCCGGGCGCGGCCTGCTGGCCAAGGTGCACGGCGGCGCCACCAGCGTCGGCTCCACGGACGAGCCGGGCTTCGCGGTCAAATCGGTGCGCCAGGAGGGGGAGAAGCGGGCCATCGCCCGCCGCGCCGCCGCCCTCGTACGGCCCGGCGCCACCGTGGCGCTCTCGGCCGGCACCACCACCTGGACCCTCGCCCGCCGCCTGGCCGCCGTTCCGGCCCTGACCGTCGTGACGAACTCGGTGCGCGTCGCCGAGGTCTTCCGCCACGCCGGCCGGGGCGACCAGACGGTCGTGCTCACCGGCGGCGTGCGCACCCCGTCGGACGCCCTGGTCGGCCCGGTGGCGGTGGCCGCGATCCACCGGCTCAACGTGGACCTGCTGTTCCTCGGCGTGCACGGCATGACCGTCAGGGCCGGCTTCACCACCCCGAACATGATGGAGGCGGAGACCGACCGCGCCCTCGTGGAGGCGGCGGGCCGGCTCGTCGTGCCCGCCGACCACACCAAGTGGGGCACGGTCGGCATCAGCACCATCGCCGAGCTGCGCGAGGCGGACGTGCTCGTCAGCGACTCAGGCCTGCCGCAGCCGGCCAGGGAGGAGCTGGCCGGGCACGTGGGCGAGCTCCTCATCGCCGAGGCGCCCGGCCCCGCGTGACCACGACGGCGCCTGAGCCGTCAGTGCTTCCCGTCGTAGAGCCCGTCGATCTCCTTGGCGAAGTCGCGCATGACGAGGTTGCGCTTGACCTTGAGCGTGGGCGTCAGGTGCCCGCTGTCCTCGGTGATGTCCCGGTCCAGGATCATGAACTTCTTGATCTGCTCGGCCTTCGACACCAGCAGGTTGGCCCGGTCCACCGCCTCCTGGACCTGCGCCAGCACCGCCGGGTCCGTGCGCAGCTCGGTGGCGGAGGCCCCGTCGGGCAGCGCCTCGGGGTCGAGGGTGATCAGGGCGGCGACGAAGGGCCGGCCGTCGCCGACGATCATGGCCTGGGAGACCAGCGGGTGGGCGCGCAGCGCGTCCTCCAGCGGCCCCGGGGCGACGTTCTTGCCCGCCGCCGTCACCAGGATCTCCTTCTTGCGGCCCGTGATCCGCAGGTAGCCGTCGGCGTCCAGCTCGCCGATGTCGCCCGTGTGGAACCAGCCCTCGGCGTCGATCACCTCGGCCGTGGCCTCGTCGTTCTTCCAGTAGCCCGGGAAGACGTTCCGGCCCTTGGCCAGGATCTCCCCGTCGTCGCCGATGCGCAGGCTCACGCCGGGCAGCGGCTTGCCGACCGTGCCGATCTTGTTGCCGTACGGCATGTTGACCGTGCACGGCCCCGTGGTCTCCGTCAGGCCGTAGCCCTCGAAGACCTCGATGCCGACGCCCTTGAAGAAATGGCCGAGCCGCTCGCCCAGCGCGCCGCCGCCGGAGACGGCGGCCGACAGGCGGCCGCCCGTGGCCGCGCGGAGCTTGGTGTACACCAGCCGGTCGAACAGCAGGTGCTTCAGCCGGAGCCCGAGCGGCGCGCCGGCGGCGGAGGCACGGCTCGATGCCATCGCCACGTCCACGGCGCTGGCGAAGATCTTGCCCTTGCCGCCCGAGATGGCCTTCTGCTCGGCGCCGTTGTAGACCTTCTCGAACACGCGGGGCACGCCCAGCAGGAACGTGGGCTTGAAGTCCTGCAGGTCGGGGGCGACGTTCTTCATGTTGGGGGTGTGCGCGATGACCGCGCCCGCCTCGATCAGCACCACCTGGATGATCCGGGCGAGGATGTGCGCCAGCGGCAGGAACAGCAGGGCCGCCGGGTCCTTGGTGGCGAACAGCGGCTCCAGCGGCCCGCGCAGCACGTTGCGGGCGGTGAAGAGCAGGTTGTCGTGGGTGATGCGGCAGCCCTTGGGCCGTCCGGTGGTGCCCGAGGTGTAGACGACCGTGGCGAGGTCGGCGATGCCCACCTGCTCGCGCCGCCGATTCACCTCCGCGTCGGAGACATCACCCGCCTCCAGGGCGCCGTCGACCCGCCAGACCTGCTTCAGCTCGGGCACGGCCTCCCTGACGGTCTCCTCGTGCTCGTCCAGCTCGACGAACACCGCCTTCGCCTCGCTGTCGGTCAGGATCCACCTGACCTGCTCGACCGAGGACGTCTCGTAGATCGGCACGGTGACCGCCCCGACCGTCCAGATGGCGTAGTCGACCAGCGTCCACTCGTAACGGGTGCGCGACATCAGCGCGACCCGGTCGCCGTGCGAGATCCCCGCCGCGATCAGCCCCTTGGCCACCCCGACCACCTGGTCGCGGAACTCGGAGGCGGTGACCACGGGCCAGCCGGAGTCCGTCTTGCGGCGCATGATCACGGCGCCCGGCTCCTGCTCGGCCCGCTTGAACACGGTGTCGGACAGGCCTGCGGAAGCAGGCACATCGACCAGGACGGGAACGCTGTACTCGCGCAACGGATCAACTCCTCTTCGGGGACCGCCTGGACGTTACCGCGTCAAGTTACGGGCGGGTAGTGTCACAGCTCACGCTAGCAGCCACCCTCAGTAGGATTTGCCCATGAGGGTCCATGTCGTCAGCGATGTCCATGGCAGGGTCGACGCGCTGGCCAGGGCGGGCGACGGGGCGGACGCGCTGGTCTGCCTGGGTGACCTGATCCTTTTCGTCGACTACGACGACCACGCGCAGGGCATCTTCCCCACCCTGTTCGGCGCCGAGCGGGCCGCCGAGTTCATCGCGCTGCGCACGGCCAAGCGGTTCGACGAGGCCAGGGCCATGTCCGCGCGCCTGTGGGCGACGCTCGACGGCGACCCGCGCGAGCACATCGAACGCCACGTGCGCTCCCAGTACGAGACCCTCTTCGCCGCCATGCCCACCCCGGCCTACCTCACCTACGGCAACGTCGACCTGCCGCGCCTGTGGGGCGACTACCTCAGGCCGGGCCTCCAGGTGCTCGACGGGCAGGTGGCGGAGATCGGCGGCCTGCGGTTCGGGTTCGTGGGCGGCGGGCTGCAGACTCCCTACCGCACGCCGTACGAGATCAGCGACGAGGAGTACGCGGCCAAGGTCGAGGCGGTCGGGGAGGTGGACGTGCTGTGCTGCCACATCCCGCCGGCCGTGCCCGAGCTCCTCTACGACGTGGTGGCCAGGCGGTTCGAGCGCGGCAGCGAGGCCACCCTGGCGGCCATCGAGCGTACCCAGCCGCGCTACGCGCTCTTCGGCCACGTGCACAACCCGCTCTACGCGCGCACGCGCATCGGGCGCACCGAATGCGTGAACGTGGGCCACTTCAGAGGAAGGGGTGTGCCTTTCGTCCTCGAATGGTGACCCGGCCTGCGGTGGGCCGCGCCGGGCGATCCACCGCAACGAGGGGATTCTGCATTACGGTGGTCGCATGGCTGATCGCACCACTTCGAGCACCACCATCAGCGCAGGCCGGCCCGAGGTCATGGCGGTCATCGCCGACTTCCCCTCGTACCCCGACTGGGCCGGGCAGGTCAAGAGCGCCGAGGTCCTCACCACCGACGGACAGGGCAGGCCGGAGACGGTGCGCTTCGTCCTCGACGCCGGGATGATCAGTGACACCTACACCCTCGGCTACACCTGGCAGGACGACCACGTGAGCTGGCAGGTGGTCGAGCCGGGCAAGATGGTCTCCGACCTGCGGGGGAGTTACCTGCTCGCCGACACGGGCAGGGGCACGGACGTGACGTACGAGCTCACGGTCGATCTGAGCGTGCCCATGATCGGCATGATCAGGCGCAAGGCCGAGAAGGTGATCGTGGACACCGCGCTCAAGGGCCTCAAGAAGCGCGTCGAAGGCAGCTGAGTTGAGCCCGAGGGTCCTGCTCTTCACCGGAAAGGGCGGCGTCGGCAAGACCACGGCCGCCGCCGCGACCGCCACGCTCGCCGCCAGGCGCGGGCTCAAGACGCTGATCGTCTCGACCGACACCGCCCACTCGCTGGCCGACGCGCTCGACGTGGAGCCCGGCGAGATCGCGCCGGGCCTGCATCTCCACCAGGTGGACACGCAGAAGTCGCTGGAGCGCCACTGGGGCGAGCTGCAGCAGTACGCCAGGGGGGTGCTGAGCGAGCTGGGCCTCGACGAGATCACCTCCGAGGAGATCACCGTGCTGCCCGGCGCCGAGGAGGTCATCGCCCTCCTCGAGTTGCGCGAGCACGCCCGCGAGGGCCGCTGGGACGTGATCGTCGTCGACTGCGCGCCCACCGCCGAGACACTGCGGCTGCTGGCCCTGCCCGAGGCGCTCGACTGGCACGTCAGCAAGCTCATGCCCGTCGGCCGCAGGCTCGTCAGGCTCGTCTCGCCGTTCGTGCGCAGCGTCGCCCACGTCAGCGCGCCCGGTGAGGAGGTCATGAGCGCGGGCGAGCGCCTGCACCGCGGCCTCATGGAGGTGCGCGAGCTGCTCACCGGCGACCACGCCTCCGTGCGGCTCGTGCTCACGCCCGAGTCCGTGGTGCTCGCCGAGGCCAGGCGCACCCTCACCTCGCTCAACCTGTACGGCTACCGCGTCGACGCCGTCATCGCCAACCGCGTCTTCCCCTCCGACGGCGCCGACGAGTGGCGCGCCCAGTGGGCGGCGGCGCAGTCCAGGCTGCTGGCCGAGGCGGAGCAGTCGTTCGCGCCGCTGCCCATCCACGTCATCCCCTACCTGCCCGCCGAGCCCGTCGGCAAGGACGCGCTGGCCGAGGTCGGCGAGGCGATGTACGCCGAGTCCGACCCGTTCGCCGCCCACGCCGTCGATCCGCCGCTGCGGATGGACGCCGACGAGCTGGTCCTGGCCCTGCCCGGCGCCGACCGCGGCGACGTCGACCTGGCCCGCAAGGGCGACGAGCTGATCGTGACGGCCGGGCCCTACCGCAGGATCCTGGCCCTGCCCGCGGCCCTGGCCCGCAGGAAGATCACCGGGGCCGCGCTCCGCGACGGCGTGCTGCGGGTAGGTTTCAGCCCGGGGAGCGAATCCGCGTCCTGATGAGTTGAGGAGGATGAGCGACCCATACGTAGGGAGGGCGAGATGACCGAGAGCAACACCGGCAACGACAGAGACCCGATCGGAACCGTCGCCGACGAGGCACGCAAGCTGTTCGAGTCGATCCAGGGGCGGGCCACCCGCCAGGTCGGCAAGAGCGTGTTCAACTCGTTCACCGGCGGGGGTGCCCGCAGGGAGCGCGACGTGTGGGAAGAGGCGGTGTCCGATCCCCACGACGAGTACATCTGCCGGGCCTGCCCGTGGTGCAGGGCCATCGCGGCCCAGCGCGAGTCGGGCGCCGACGTGACGGGGCACCTGATGGCCGCGGGCGGGGAGCTGTTCGCCGCGTTCCGCGGCGCGCTCGACTCGCTGAGCAGGCCCGCCCCCCGCGGGCCGCGCGAGGACACGCCGGACCGCCGCGCCACCCGGCCGGAGGGTGGCGGCAACGTGGAACACATAGATCTGGGATAGGGAGAAAAGGGGCCAATGCTCACGATCGGTGTCGATATCGGCGGGACCAAGGTGGCCGCCGGTGTGGTCGACGACAAGGGCGTGATCGTCGAACACACGCTCAGGCCCACCGCCGCCGACCGCCCCGACCTGGTGGCCGAGACGGTGGCCGATGTCGTTCGCGAGCTGAGCGCGGGCAGGCAGATCGAGGCCGTCGGGGTCGGCGCGGCAGGGTTCGTCGACGAGAGCCGCTCGATTGTGCGCTTCGCCCCCAACCTCGCCTGGCGCGAGGAGCCGCTGCAGAAGAAGATCGGCGGCCTCGTCGGCCTGCCGGTCGTGGTCGAGAACGACGCCAACGCCATGGCGTGGGGAGAGAGCAGGTTCGGCGCCGGGCGCGGCCAGTCCTTCGTGGTCTGCATCACGCTCGGCACCGGCATCGGCGGCGGCCTGGTCGTCGACGGCGCCCTCTACCGCGGCCGCTGGGGCATGGGCGCAGAGTTCGGCCACATGCAGGTGCTCCCCGGCGGGCGCCAGTGCGGCTGCGGCAACGTCGGCTGCTGGGAGCAGTACGCCAGCGGCCAGGCCCTCGTCAAGGACGCCAGGGAGATCGCCGAGGCCCACCCGGAGCAGGCGAAGATCCTCCTCGGCCTGGCCGGCGGCAAGATCGAGGGCGAGGAGATCACCGAGGCGGCCCGGCTGGGCGACGAGGCCTCGCTGGCCGCGTTCGCCAGCCTGGCCGAGTGGCTGGGCCAGGGCATGGCCGACCTGGCCTCCGTCCTCGACCCCGGCTGCTTCATCGTGGGCGGCGGCGTCTCGCGGGCCGCCGACCTGTTCATCGACCGGGCCCGCCAGGCCTTCGCCGAGAAGCTCACCGGCCGCGGGCACCGGCCGCTCGCCGAGATCCGGCTGGCCGAGCTCGGCGCCTCCGCGGGGGTGGTGGGCGCGGCCGACCTGGCCAGGCAGCGCTGACGATCAGGGTCGGCACGTACAACGTACGCGGGCTGCGCGACAGCGTGCCCGCGTTGACCAGGGTCATCGCCGCCATGCGCGCCGACGTGCTGTGCCTGCAGGAGGCGCCCAAGGTCGTCCGCTGGCGGGCCAGGCGCGAGGCCCTGGCCGCCGCGGCGGGCCTGCGCGTGGCCACCCCCGGCCGGGTCGGCGGCGTGGCCGTGCTCGCCGGGCCGCGCGTCGCCGTGCTGCACGCCGAGAGCCGCGCGCTGCGGGGCTTCCTCGGGCTGGAACGGCGCGCGCTCGCGCTCGCCGTGGTGGAGATCGAGGAGGTCCGCCTGGCCGTCGGCTCGCTCCATCTCGACCTCAACGGCCCGGCCAGGGTGCACCACGCCGCCGAGGCCGTGGCGCTGATGGAGCGCGCGGCCACCCGGTTCGGCGCGACGATCGTGCTCGGCGGCGACATCAACGAGCAGGCGCACCAGCCCGCCTGGCGCTACCTGGCCGGACGGCTGGCCGACTGCCACGCCGTGGCGCCCAAGGGCGACGGCCTGACGTTCACCGCGGCGCGGCCCTCCGTGCGCATCGACGGCGTGTTCGCGGCGCGCGAGGCGCGTGTCGTGTCGTGCGGGGGAGTGGACGCCCCGATCGCCGATCTGGCCGGGGCCAGTGACCATCTGCCTGTTGTCGCAGAGTTGCGAGTTGGGCACTAACGGGCAAGACCGGCCCCCCAGCCCGTAGCATTTGCTCATGACCCGTCGCCATCAGCGGCGTGCGCTCTCCTTCATCTTGGCGACGTCCGTGGCCTTGACGCAGGTCACGCCCGCCGCGCATGCCGAACCCCGCCGCCCCGCCACCATGGAGGCGTGGCAGCAGTCGACAAGCGCACGCCTGCAGGCCGACGGTTCACTGTCCGACGTGCTGGCCGTCTCCTCCAACGACGTGTGGGCGGTCGGCCAGCAGGAGATCTGGGACGTCTGGAAGAACCGCGGCACCGTCCGCCACTGGAACGGCAGCGGCTGGTCCGAGGTCTCCATCCGCGACGCCACCGCCGCCGGCAATCTGCGCGGGCTGGCCGTCGCCGGGCCGTCCGACGTGTGGGCGGTCGGCGACGGGCACGACGGGCTGCCGTACCTGGCCCACGGCGACGTCAGCGGGTTCGACCGGATCAGGCCGCAGGGCATCCCCGGCGACGACGGCCGCCCCACTCCGCTCTTGCGGGCGGGAGACTGGCTGGGCGGCGTGGACGCCAAGCCGGGACGGGTGGTGGCGGTCGGCAGCCGCGACCAGCAGGGCCTCATCCTCACCGGCCAGGGCAACTCCTGGACCGTGCAGCAGACCACGGAGAAGGGCGCGCTCTACGCGGTGGCCGGCGGGTTCGCCGTCGGCGACACCGGCTCCGAGCCGCTGATCATGCACTACTCGGGCGGCTCGTGGGAGTCCATGCCGGTGCCCTCCATCCCCGGCGGCTACCTGCGTGACCTGCAGGTCGACAGCGCCAAGCGGGCGGTGGCCGTCGGCGGCGTCTACCGCGGGCCCGGCGAGGTCTCGCCGCTCGTTCTCACCTGGAACGGCAAGCGCTGGAGCGAGCAGCCGACGCCCGTCTCCGACGCCCGCCTCTACGGCGTGACCGGCGACGGCAAGGGCCGCTACTGGATCACCGGCTACGACCCGGCGCGGGCCGCCGAGCCGTTCATGCTGCGCTGCGAGAAGGGCGAGTGCGCGACCATCCGCGGCGGGGCCGCGCGGGGCCGCAGCAGCGTACGCCTCCAGGCGGTGGCCTACCTGCCCGGCAAGGGCACGGTGTGGGCGGTCGGGCACGCGGTCGACACCCGCGACCGCTACACCGACGTGGTCGAGTCGTTCGCGCCCAAGACCACCACCGCGAAGTCCTAGCGGCGGGCCCCTACAGCACGGCGCCGTCGTCCCAGCCGGAGTCGTTGGGCGGGCCGTCGCCCATGCGCACCACCAGCGCCACGAACCCGCCGATGAACGCCGCCACGGCCGTGAACAGCGCCCAGCCCTCCATGTGCCAGCTCGCCATCGCGGCCACCAGGAGATAGGCGGGGCCGCCGAACAGCGCCACCCACGCCAGCTTGGTGGGCAGGTCGAGCTTGGGCAGCGGGGGCGGCGGGGGCGGCTCGAAGTGGCCCTCGTCCGCCTCCTCCTCGTCGTCCGCCGGGTCCTTGTACGGCTCCTCGTCGAGCTCGGGCTCCTCCGAGGGTTTCACCACTCGGCGGGTGGGCTCGGCGGGGACGTTCTCGCTGTCCGGCCATGGCTGGTCGGCCGAGTCGCGCTCGGCGGTGTCGTTGAAGGACGCGACGATCTGCCGCCAGACCTCGTCCTCGTCACTCTGGGGCGTCACCTAGATGGGCCTCTCCACAGCGATCGCGACTTCCCCCTGGGTGCGATCAGTCCCTCTGCAAGGGTACCGAGGCATGTGTCCGGATGAAGTCGAGGCTCCCGGCAAAGATCCTGTCGGCATCGTTGTCAAGCGTCGCAACATGGTAGCTATCGCTTAGCTCCTCGATCGTGGCCTGTGGGACCTTCGCACGGATGATCGCCACACTCGTCGGCTTGACCACATGGTCCTCCGTGCTGTGGAAGACCAGCAGTGGTTGCGTCACTTTAGCCAGGTCGGCCTGCACCAGCGACCACAGCGAGGGCAGCGACGCCGCCGCCTTCACCGGGGTGCGGTCGTAGGCCAGCTCGGTCACGCCGGGTTTCTTGACGTCGTTGGCGACGCCGGGCACCGACGGCACGAACCACTTGAGCAGCGGAGCGAGCTTGAGCAGCGGCACGTCGTTCGTGATCGAGGGGTTGACCGCGATCACGCCGGCGATCGCCGGGCCGTGCACCTCGGCGAGCCGCAGCGCCAGGCAGCCGCCCAGCGACAGCCCCGCCACGAACACGTCCGGGCAGCGCCCCTGGAGGTCCGCGAACGCCTTCTCGACCTCGGCGTACCAGTCCTCCCAGCGCGTCCTGTTCATCTCCTGCCACGTGGTGCCGTGCCCCGGCTGGCGGGGCAGCGAGACGCTCACCCCGTGCCCGGCCAGGAACTCCCCCCAGGGCCGCAGCGACTGTGGCGAGCCGGTGAACCCATGGCAGAGCAGCACACCGACCTGGCCTGCTCGATGGTGGTAGGGCTCCGCGCCTGGCATGAGCGGCATAACAGCTCCTCCATGCAGTTTCATTCCGGGCAGGTTCCTCCGGGAACGGCCCGATCGTCGCACGTTCCGGGGTGTTTGTGCGAGAGCTGGTGTAGGAGCATCGTGTTCAAGGTGGGAAGATGACTCTGCTCACACGTAACGCGCTGGAGAAGAGGTGCCGGAGTGTTCTACTGGGTGGTCAAGGCCATCTTGGGTCCGTTCCTCCTCGCCGTCTTCAGGCCGTGGACGGAGGGCTCGGAAAACGTGCCCAAACAGGGGCCCGCGATCCTGGCCGGCAACCACCTGTCGTTCGCCGACCACTTCTTCGGCCCGCTGCAGATCCGCCGCAAGGTCATCTCGCTCGGCAAGGCCGACTACTTCACCGGGCGCGGCGTCAAGGGCTTCTTCACCCGGCTGTTCTTCAGCGGCGTCGGCACCGTGCCGATCGACCGCTCCGGCGGCAAGGCGAGCGAGGCGGCGCTCCGCACCGGCCTGCGCATCCTGCGTGAGGGCCACATCCTCGGCATCTACCCCGAGGGCACCCGTTCGCCCGACGGCCGCCTCTACAAGGGCAAGACCGGCGTGGCCAGGCTCGCCCTGGAGTCACGGGCGCCGGTCATCCCGTGGGCCGTGATCAACACGTACGAGATGATGCCGCCGGGGCGGCCGCTGCCCAAGTTCGGGATCCGGCCGGGCGTCAAGTTCGGCAAGCCGCTCGACTTCTCCCGCTACTACGGGATGGAGGACGACCGGCTGGTGCTGCGCGCCGTGACCGACGAGATCATGTACGCCCTGATGGAGCTGTCCGGGCAGGAATACGTCGACAAGTACGCCGCGAGCGCCAAGGTCGAGCTGGAGCGCGCCGCGCGCGCCGCCGCCGCCAAGGGGTGAGCTCACCCGGAGGCGCGTAAGACCGTCTCGGTCTTCTGCATGGCCGTGGTCATGGTGTGCAGCTCCTCGCGGCTGATCCGGTCGATCAGGTACGCGCGCACGACCTCCAGGTGACCCGGCGCCACCCGTTCCAGGCAGCGCACGCCCGCGTCGGTGAGCACCGCCAGCACCCCGCGCTCGTCGCCGGGGCAGGTGGCGCGCTCCACCAGGCCCGCCTTCTCGAGCTGGGTGATCTGGTACGTCAGCGCGCTCTTCGACACCACGACACCCTTGGCCAGCTCGGTCATGCGCATCTGATGGCCCGGCGTGTCCGACAGCCGCGTCAGAATTTCGTACTGCGGATGCGTCAGCCCGGCCGCGGCCTTGAGCTGCTCCTCGATCCGCCGTTCGAGCAGGTGGGCGGTGGACAGGAAGGCGCGCCACGCCGCCATCTCCGTCGCGTCAAGCCATCGGGGGTCCGTCACCGGTTCAGTCTACTGTCGTTCAGATTTGAACAATCAATGCTAGGGTCGTTGTTCAAATCTGAACCACTCTTAAGGAGATCGCATGATCGGCCAGGCGCGCCCCGTCGTCCTGCTGCTCGCGAGGATCGCCATCGGCGTGATCTTCCTCGTCCACGGCTACCAGAAGTTCGCGACCATGGGGATCGCGGGCACGACCAAGTTCTTCGAGTCCGCGGGCATCCCGCTGGCCTCCGTGGCCGCTCCCGCCGTCGCCGTGCTGGAGGTGGCCGGCGGGCTCGCGCTGATCCTGGGCGCCGCGCTGCCGATCGCCGGCACGTTGCTGGCCCTCGACATGGTGGGCGCCATCGTGTTCGTGCACGGCGCGAGCGGGTTCAGCGCCGGCGAGGGCGGCTATGAGTTCGTCCTGGCGCTGGCCGCGGCCAGCCTGGCCGTCGGCTTCACGGGCGGGGGAGCGCTGGCCCTGGACAACGTCCTGGCCCGCCGCCGCCCCGAGTCGGCGCTCGCCTGACGGCTTCTCCTCCGGGAACCGGGACCCCGCGCCCGCGCGGGGTCCCGCCGCGGCTCAGGACAGGGCCACGTCTCAGGGGCTCAGGAGAGGTGGGCGCGGATCTGCGCGATGTGCTCGGGCGTCGTACGGCAGCACCCGCCGATCAGCGACGCGCCCGCCAGCTGCCACTCCTTGGCCGCCTGCCCGAACTCCACCGGGTCCGCCAGCCCCAGCCACCGGCGGTGCCCGGCGTCCCACGTCTCTCCCGAATTGGGGTAGACCACCACGGGCAGCCCGCCCGCCAGGCACGAGATCAGCCCGGGGATGTGGCGCGGCGCGGTGCAGTTGGCCCCGACGGCCACCACCTGCGGGTTTCCGCCGAACAGCGCGGCCGCCTCGGTGATCGGCGTGCCGTCGTTGAGCCGCTCGCCGTCGCGGCACGAGAAGCTCACCCACGCCTTCACCTCGGGCGTGCGGGCCAGCAGCCTGGCCAGCACCCGGGCCTCGGGATAGGACGGGATCGTCTCGCAGGCCAGCAGGTCGGCCCCGGCCGAGGCGAGGATCTCCCAGCGCGGCAGGTGCCAGTCGAACAGGCCGTCCTCGTCGAGGTCGTAGTCGCCGGTGTATTCGGCGCCGTTGGCCAGGAAGGCGCCGTACGGGCCGACCGAGGCCGCCACCAGCCCGTGCCCGGCCTCGTCGCGTGCCTGCGCGGCCAGCTCGACCGACAGCCTGATCAGCCGCTCGGCCGCCGCCACGTCCAGGCCGCGCCGGACGAACCCGGCGATCGTGGCCTGGTAGCTGGCGGTCGTGGCCACGTCGGCGCCCGCCGCGAAGTAGTCGGCGTGGGCGCGCCGGATCACCTCGGGCCGCTCCAGCAGCAGCCGCGCCGACCAGAGCTCGTCGCCGAGGTCGGCGCCGAGCCGTTCGAGCTGGGTGGACAGGCCGCCGTCCAGGACAAGTGCAGTCACCCCACCAGGGTACGAGCACGTGGGCGGGCCCGTGGCCGCCTACCGGTGGCGTGAGCCCGCGCCCACCACCGGAGGCCGGCCGGGGAAGGCGCTGATCACGTGGTCGAGCAGGGCCGGCGTGTCCTCGGGGGACTCCACCGTGAAGTCCGCCACGCGGGCCAGCTCGTCGCCCGTCTCGGTGTTCGCCACCGCGACCCGGACGCCCATGAAGGCCGGGTCCCGCTCCTCCCTGCCGCGCAACGCGTCGAAGGCCCGGCCGTCGGAGAGGTCGTCGCCGAAGTACCAGGCGCGGGTCAGCGTCTCGATCTCGCGGGCGACGACCGTGCCCTTGTCGCGTTCGACGGGCGGCCTGAGCTCGACGACCATGCGCCCGTACTGCTCCCGCAGCCCCAGCTCGGCCGCCTTGCGGGACGACCACCGCTCGACAGCGCCGCGCAGCGCCGGGGCCGAGCGGTAGTGCAGCGCCACGATCAGCGCCTTGTCCTCGATCAGGATCTCGTGCGGCAGGTCGCGGGCGGCCTCCTCGGCCACCCGCCGCATGACGGGGGCCCACGGCTCGGCCTCGGCGTCCGTGCGCACGCGGCCGTCCTCGACGGTCTGCATGCCGTACAGGCCGAACAGGCGCAGCTGGGGAGCGCCCGAGAAGCGGTCCCGCAGGTACGCGGCCGGGCGGGAGGACACGATCGCGACCTTGCTCACGAGCCTGGCCAGCACCTGCAGCCGTTCCAGCGCACCGGCCACGGGGAACACCGCGCCAGGGTCGCGCATGATCGGGGCGATGGTGCCGTCGTAGTCGAAGAAGAAGCCGGATCCGGCGCTCTCCGAGACGGTGGCGGACACTGCTTCGGCGAAGCGGAGCGGGGCGCGAGAGGTCGCCATGCTCAGTGACGATAGAACAGCGCGACCGGGTCGGACAGACGCCTTCCCGTGAATTTCCCGGCCCTTGCCCGCCACCCGCCGTTCATGATCACGACGCCTGGCCCAGTTCCTCCGGGGGCCCGGCCGGACCCCCGGAGCAGGCCTACGAGCGCTTCCAGAAGGGTCCGCGGCGAGGGCCCCCGGACCCGCCCGGGCCGGAGCCGCCCACGAGGGTGGTGAGGACCTCCACCGCACGGTCGTGCAGGGCTTGGGCGTCGGCGCCCGGTCGCTCGGCGGCCTCCAGCTCGCGGGCCAGCGTCTCCAGCTCCGCGTTGCCCCCGAGGTACGCCGCCAGCGCCGCCAGCCGCGAGCCCAGGTCCGCCAGGTAGAGCAGGTCGGCCATGGGCAGCGCCTTCAGCCGGTCGAGCTCGGCCACCAACTGCGGCCGGACCGAGTCCAGCGGGTGACCGGGACGCGGCGCGGACTTCGGCGCCCTGCCACCACGGGGGCCACCACCGGGCCCGCCCGGCGCGAAGGGGGCCGGCCTCGGAGGCCCGGCGAACCCTCCTCCGCCCCCCGCCGGCCCACCGGTCAGGAAGTCCGGGGACGCGTCGGCGGAACCGAGACCGGGGTCCGGCATCCGCATCCGCGGGGCGGCCGGCGGTGCGGCCGGCGGGGCGGCCATCACCGCCGCCTGCGCCATGAAGCCCATCATCGGCGGGTTCTGCGGCAGCTCCCACCCGCTCGGCGGCTCGACCGGCTGGATGACGCGGTGCTCCGGCCCTCCGTCGGCGACCTGCCTGGTGTCGACCGCCACGTACGCGGTGAAGCGGCACAGCACGCCGTACTCCAGCGACGTCCGCACGATCCGCGGCTCCAGGTCGTGCTCGCCCATGGCGTAGCGGTCCTCCAGCTCCCGCAGGTGCGCGCGGGCCCACACGGCCTGGATGGCCGGATTGTCCACCGCCACTCCCGTGACCTGCTCCTCCCACGGCCCTCCGGCCGCCAGGCCGCGCACGGTCAGCGAGGAGCCCTCGCGGTGGCGCCCGTACACGCGCAGCGGCACGCCCGGGAAGATCGACCCGAGATGGGTGACGGTGTCCGGTTCGAGCTCGAGCCCCTTGAGGGAGAGGTCGGTCACCAGGGGGGCGCCGATCCTGCGGTGGATCTGCTCCATGGCCGCGTCCAGCCGGTCCTCCGACTCGACCAGCTCGCACCGGCCCGCGCCGAGCCCGGCCAGGCGGCCGAGGAAGCCGGCGTTCACGGCGCGGTCGATGCCGACCGTGTGCACGCGCATCGCGGACAGGGCGCCGCCCGCCTGCTCCAGGATCTGGTCCTCGTTGCCCACCTGGCCGTCGGTGACCAGGACCACGACCCGTTCGCGCTCGTCGCGGCCGCCCAGCAGGGCGACGGCCCGGCGCAGCGGCTCCAGCAGCTCGGTGCCGCCGCGGGCGTCCACCCGCGCGAGGTGCTCGACGGCGCGGTAGCGGTTGCGGTCGGAGGCCTCCACCAGGCCCTCGAACGCCTCCTCCACCACCGAGTCGAACGTCAGCACCGCGAACCTGTCCTGGGCCGTCAGCGTGTCGACGATGCGGGCGGCGGCCCGCCTCGCGGCGACCATCTTCCAGCCGCCCATGCTGCCGGAACGGTCGAGCACCAGCACCAGGTCGCGCGGCGGGCGCGTGGACTGGAGAGGCGGCGGCACGACCGTGAGCGCGAAGGTCCCCCGGCTGTCGAGCTGCAGGGACGTGGACGCGTCGAACGACAGCCGCAGGATGAAGTCGCGGTCGAGGCGCTCGCCGGGACGCAGGCGTACCGTGTGGCCCTCCTCCTCCACCACGTGCAGGCTGGAGGCCAGCTCGCGCAGCTCCAGCCCGGCCGCGTCCACGGTCGCGCTCAGCGACAGGCGCACCGGGTCGGGGAAGCCGGGCAGCAGGACCGGCGGGCTGATCCTGGACGCGTCCGGCACCGCGTCGGTGTCGGGCGCGACGCCGTCGCCCGCGGACGGGCCGTCGATGGGGTTGCCCGGGATGTAGCGCGGGGCCACGACCAGCGGGAACCGGAACGTGGCCGCCCCGTCCTCGTACGGCAGGGGCTGGCTCATGGTCAGCCGGACCGAGACGCGCTCGCCGGGCAGGATGTTGCCCACCCGGATCGTGAACACGTCGGGCCGGTCCTCCTCGGCGATCGCCGCCCGCCTGCCCTCGCGCAACGCCTGGTCGTAGTCGGCCCTGGCCTGGGCGCGCTCCTTCAGCACGCCCTCGATCACCCGGTCGTCGGCCTCCATCCGGAACCCGGTGACGGCCGCCCGGTCGGGCAGCGGGAAGACGTACGTGGCCTCCAGGGTGACGTCGAACGGATTCCTGAACCCCTGCGTCACCTCGACCCCGGCGATGAGGCCGGAGATGCCGGCGTTCACGTCAACGCTCTCGAGCGGCAGGTTGCCGCGCTCGGTCCGCAGCGCGCCGAACCCGGCGTCCGGCACCGGCAGGCACCGTGCGGGCTCCAGCGAAGTGATCTTCATATGAGCTCCCTTTCTTCGAGCACCGCGAGCAACGGCCCCGCTGCCGCCAGCACCGCCTGAACGTCCTCCTCCGACGGGACCCGGCCGGCGTCCAGCACCAGCCGCACCCCATCCCCCAACCTGACCCCCACGACAACCGCCCCACCCGGCCGGTTTTCGGGCACGCCGCCCGGCGCGGTCGAATGGGCCCCGCTTGGCGCGCCGGGCGCGCTCGGGCTGCTGCGATGCCCGTCGGCCGGCCCGGTCAGCTGATGTGCCGCCCCTGAAGCCCGCACGCTGCCCTTCCCCGGCCGCTCAGCCCAGAACCGCCCCCGCACCGACTCCCGATCGCCGCCATGCCGATCATGCCCGGCTTCGGCCGTGCCCGGCACCTCATCACCCCGGGCCCGCACATCGCCACCGGCCCGTGCATCGCCACCGGCCCGTGCATCGCCACCGGCCCGCACATCGCCACCGGCCCGCACATCGCCACTGGCCCGTGCATCGTCACCGGCATCCGTCGCTCCGCGCTCGGCCGCTTCCTGCCCGGTCGCGCCGCGCTCAGGCGCCCCGCGCTCGGCCGCGCCACTGCCCGGGCGGGCGCCGGCTGCCGGGTGCGCGCCGTCGGGTGCCTCGCTCGAGCCAGGGCCCACCCGGTCGCGCACGGCGCCGGTCATGGGGGGAGTGCCCGCACCCGCGGCGGTTTCCAGCATGCGGTCCGTGGCGCCCGCCAGGGCCGCCTGGATCTGGGCGATCGAGTGCCCGGCGGCCTGCAGCCGTTTCACGGCCACGAGTTGCAGGAGGTGCCGCCGCCCGTACTGGGCGATGCGGCCGCGCCTGGTCAGCGGCGGGTCCACCAGCCCGATCGTCGTATACCACCTGATCAGCCGCTCGCCGGGCACATCGCGGACCCGGCCGTTGCCGGCGGATGCGCCGTCCGAGCTCGCGCGCAGCGCCAGCGCCGCGCGCTCGGCCAGCTCGCCGATGGTCCAACCGATGGGCTCGGTGGAGGCGGAGGTGTCGCTCATACCTCCACAATGACACTGTCATTGTTACACTGTCAACGTTGCGGAAGAATGGCCGCCGCCATGTCGTTCTAAAGAGGGAAAACTCCTATCGATGGGGAGGAACAGGACATGGCCATGATCACCGGCCCACTCTCGGGAGAGGCCAAGGACACCGTCGCGCAGGCCCTGCAGGGCGCCCTGGTCGATCTCATCGACCTCTCGCTGGTCGCCAAGCAGTCGCACTGGAACCTCATCGGCCCTCACTTCCGCCCGATCCACCTCCAGCTCGACGAGCTCACCGACCTCGCCAGGTCCCACATGGACACCATCGCCGAACGCGCCGTCGCCGTCGGGATCAACCCGGACGGACGTTCCACCACGGTCGCCAGGTCCACGAAGCTCCAGCAGCCGGAGTCCGGCTGGATCGAGGACGGCAAGGTCGTGGCGACGATCACCGACCTGCTGGACGGTGTCAGCAAGCGGATGCACGAGCGCGTCCGGGCCACCGACGAACCCGACCCGGTCACCCAGGATCTGCTCATCGCGGTGGCGCAGGACATCGACAAGCAGCACTGGATGTTCCAGGCCCAGGCCTGACCTGCCAGAAAGCCCGGGAGCCCGCACGGGAGCCCGGGCTTTGGCATGCCCGCCGACATCCCCGCCGACATGCCCGCGTCAGGGCCGCCGAGATGCTTGCCGGCGGGGCCGCTACCCCTGGCCGGGGACCCGCCGACGCGAGTTGGCCGGATGATCGCGCAGTGGGAGTTCGGGGTTTGCGCAGAGTTTGATGTCGCGAGTCCCTGCCATTCATGTCGGTGCGGTCGACTAGCGTGGCACCTAGAGGGAGGCCCCACGATGTCCCACAAGACTCTCCTCCGCACGGGCCCGCTCTTGCCGGGCGGCATCAGCCCGTACGGACCGCTCGGCCTGCCGGGCGCCGACGGCCTCGCGCTGCCCTCAGGCTTCACCGGCAGGGTGGTGGCCCGCTCGGGCCACAAGGTCGCCGGGCTGACCTGGCACGCGGCCCCCGACGGCGGCGCCTGCTTCCCCGACGGCGCCGGCTGGATCTACGTGTCCAACTCCGAGCTGCCCCTGCTCGGCGGCGCGTCGGCGCTGCGCTTCCGCGCCGACGGCACCGCCGGCGACGCCTACCGCATCCTGTCGGGCACCGACCTCAACTGCGCGGGCGGCGCCACGCCGTGGCACACCTGGCTGTCGTGCGAGCTGGGCCACCGCGGCCGCGTCTTCGAGTGCGACCCGTACGGCGCCCGCGCCGCCCGCCCCCGCCTGGCCATGGGCCGCTTCAAGCACGAGGCCGCCGCCTGCGACCCCGAGCGGCGCGTCGTCTACATGACCGAGGACGAGCCCGACGGCTGCTTCTACCGGTTCCGGCCGAGCGACTGGGGTGACCTGACGGAGGGCACGCTGGAGGTGCTGTGCTCCTCGGGCCACTGGCAGGTGGTGCCCTCGCCGGCGGCGCTGCGCACGGAGGCCCGCCACCAGGTCGAGGGCGCCCGCCACTTCGACGGCGGCGACGGCTGCCACTACGCGGGCGGGGTGTGCTACTTCACGACCAAGGGCGACACGGGCCTGTGGGCCTACGACGCGCAGACCTCCGCGCTCGAGCGGCTGTGCGAGGGCGTGCGCGCCATCACCGCAGCCCCCTCCGGCGACCTGTACGTGGCCAGGGAGACGACGGAGATCGACGTCATCACCCCCGACCGCGCGGTCACGCCGTTCCTCAGGCTGGAGGGGCATGCCGGGGCGGAGCTGACCGGGCTGGCGTTCTCGCCGGAGGGCGATCGGCTCTACTTCTCGGCCCGGCGCGGCCGCACCGAGGGCCACACCTTCGAGGTGTCGGGCCCCTTCCGCGGCTGAGCGCGCGGCCCGCGCTCGGCTCGGATGGCGGACCAGGGCCAGCTTCGGCCCGCGCTCAGCCCAGATAGCGCACCAGGGCCAGCTTCAGCTCCGCCACCAGCTCCGCGCCGCGCTCCGGCGTCGCGGTGGTGACCAGCGGCATCACCGCCTTCACCATGGCCACCGCCATCGTCCCCATGAGCGCGGCGCGCTCCTCCGCCAGGCCGGGGGAGCGGCGGCGGAGCATGGCCGCGACCTGCCGGGCGATGTCGTCGTGCAGCCGCCGCGAGGCCGAGGCCAGCTGGTCGCCCGTCGCCGACCCGTACAGGAGCGACCAGTATGCCGGTGACGCGCTCTTGAACCTGACGCTCTCGTCCACGACCTGCCCCACCAGCGCCTCCAGCGGCACCTCCGGGGTGACGGCGGCCAGCCGGGCGGCCCAGAACTCCTGCCGGTCGTCGGTGTAGCGGGCCACGAGCCCGTCGAGGATCTCCTCCTTGTTGCGGAAGAACTGGTAGAGCGACCCGGGCGACATCCCCGCCCGCGTGGCGACGTGGTTCGTCGTCATGTCCGGGTATCCGACCTCGGCGATCACCGACTCGGCGGCGTCGAGGATCTCCGCCATGCGCTTCAGGCCGCGCGCCTGCCGGCGGACCGTGCGTTCAGGCATGGGTCTCCTCGTTGACAAATGCGAGCATTCACTTGTATTTCTGGTTGGGAGAGCAAACACGAGTAGTTTACCGAGTTTTGAGGCGGGGGCACCTTACATGGCGCTGAACACGCGGCCACGGCCGGTCCACACGAAGACGGCCGGGCCGCCGCTGCGCAGGCTGGGCTTCCTTGTCGCCCGGCGCCGCCGGGCCGTGCTCGCCCTGGCCCTGGTCGTGCTCGCCGTCGCCGCGGCGCTGGCGGCCGGGACGGTGCCGCGGTTGTCGCTGGCCAGGTTCGAGGCGCCGGGGTCGGAGTCGGACCGGGCGCAGGCCGAGCTGGTACGGCGGTTCGGGACCGGCAGTCCCGACATGATCTTCCTGGTGACCGCGAAGGCCGGCACCGTGGACGACCCCGCGGTCGAGGCCGAGGGCAGGGCGCTGACCGCGCGGATCGGCGGGCGGGAGGGGGTCGCCGAGTCCGCCTCGTACTGGACCCGCGGCAGGCCCGCCACCATGCGCAGCGAGGACGGCAGGCACGCGCTGATCGTGGTGCGCATCCCCGGGGACGCCGACCACGTGCGCGGGCGGGTGCTGCCCGGGCTCGTGCCCGAGGTCACCGAGGGCACCGGCCTGCTCCAGGTGCGGGCCGGGGGAGGGGAGGAGGTCTTCAGGGAGGCCGTGCCGCTGTCCAGGCAGGACTTCGTACGGGCCGAGCTGGTCATCTTCCCGCTGGCGTTCGCGCTGCTCTGGCTCTACCAGCGGCGCGCCATGGCGGCCCTGGCGCCGATCCTGGCCGGGGTGTTCGCGATGGTGATCGGGCTGGCGCTGCTGCGGGTGCCCCTGGCCTTCACCGGGATCTCCACGTTCGCCCTGAACCTGACCCTCGCGATGGGGCTCGGGCTCGGCATCGACTACTGCCTGTTCGTCATCCAGCGCTTCCGCGAGGAGACGCGGCGCGGCGCTGACCGGGCGAGCGCGGTGGCCGGGGCCGTGGAGCACGCGGGGCGGACGGTGCTGTTCAGCGGGCTCACCGTGGCCTCGTCCCTGGCCGTGCTGTTCGCGCTGCCGTTCGACTTCCTGAGATCCTTCGCGTACGCGGGCATCGCCGTCGTCGCCGGCGGCCTCTTCGCGGCGGTGATCGTGCTGCCCGCCGTGCTGGCCTCGATCGGGGCCACGGTGCTCCCCAAGCGGGTCGGGCCGGAGCGGGAGGCGGGGTTCTGGCACGCGCTGGCCGTCCGGGTGATGCGGCGGCCGCTGGTCTTCGGCGGGCTGGCCACGGCGGTGCTGCTGCTGCTCGCCTCGCCGTTCCTGGGGCTGCGGTTCGGCGTGGCCGACGACCGCATCCTGCCCCTGGAGGCGTCGTCCCGGCAGACGCAGGAGATCATCCGGCAGTCTTTCCCGGCGGAGGAGACCGACGCCATCCAGATAATCGCCAAAAATCAGACGTCAGGCGATATTTCGCAGTATGCGGTGGCGTTGTCCCGGCTCCCCGGGGTCGCCCAGGTCGACTCCGCCGCCGGCTCGTTCGCGGACGGCGACCGGGTGGGCGACGGCGACCCCGGGAGGTTCCGGCGCGGGTCGGTCCGGGACGCCTGGCTGTCCGTGGTCCCGTCCGCCGAGGCGCTGGCCGACGACCCGGTGCGGCTGGTCCAGTCCGTACGCGCCGTCGAGCCGCCCTTCGAGGTCCTGGTCGGCGGCTACCCGGCCGAGCTGGCCGACTACCGCGCCTCCATCGTCGACCGGCTCCCCCTGGTGCTGGCCCTCATGCTCGGCGTCACGTTCCTGGTCCTCTTCGGGATGACCAGGAGCCTGATCATCCCGCTCAAGGCGTCCCTGCTGAACCTGCTCAGCATGGGCGTCATGTTCGGCGCCATCGTCTGGGTCTTCCAGGACGGCAACCTCGCCGGCCTCCTCGGCTTCACCCCGACGGGCACGCTCGACCCCAGCATCCCGATCCTGATGCTCTGCGTCGCGTACGGCCTGTCGATGGACTACGAGGTCTTCCTGCTCTCCCGTATCAAGGAGGAGTACGACCGGACCGGCGACACCGAGGAGGCCGTGGCCACCGGCCTGCAGCGGGGCGCGCCGCTGATCACGGCCGCCGGCGGGATCCTGGCGCTCACGTTCGCCGCCTACGCCACGGCGCAGGTGATGTTCGTGCAGATGCTGGGCGTCGGCATGGCGGTGGCCGTGCTGGTCGACGCGACCGTGATCAGGGCGGTGCTGGTGCCGAGCCTGATGCGCCTGGCGGGCCCGCTCAACTGGTGGCCTAGAGGTCGCGTGACCACATCTGCTCGGTGACCTCGACCCCGTTCTCCACGCCCCTCTCCTCCGAGTCCAGCGCGAACCCGGTCCCCTCGTAGATCCGCCGCGCGCTCACCAGGCTGTCGCGGGTCCACAGCGTGATCCGCTTGTACCCCTCGGCCCGCGCGTGCCGCAGGCACTCCTCCACGAGCCGCCGCCCGAGCCCCAGCCCTCTGGCGGACGGCTCCACCAGCAGCATCCGCAGCTTGGCCGTCGTCTCGTCCTGCCGCACGCAGAACACGCAGCCGGCCCGCTCCCCGCCCACCTCGGCGATCCACCCGGCGTCCCGGGAGAAGTCCAGATCGCCGACGATCCTGGCGACGAGCTGCTCGAACTCCGTGCCCCAGCCGTACTCGCGGCTGTAGAGGTCGCCGTGCCGGTAGACGACCCAGCCCAGGTCGCCGGTGCGCGGGGGCCTGATCACGTACGGCTGCCCGGCGCCCCCGTCGCCCAGCAGCTCCCTGATCGTGGCCATGCCGGCCACCAGCCGCCCCTGGCTCTCGTCCGGCAGCCCGGACAGCAGCCGCTCGATCTCCTCGGCCGAGCGCCTGTCGAGGTCCGCGAACGTCTGCGTGCCCCCGGAGGTGAGCCGTACGAGCTGCTTGCGGGCGTCCGACGAGGAGCGCTCGCGCGAGATCAGCCCGTCGGTCTCGAAGCGCGCCAGGATGCGGCTGAGGTAGCCCGCGTCCAGGTCGAGCAGGGAGCGCAGCGCCCCGGTCTCCATCGGCGCGGCGTGCGCCAGCTCGAACAGCACCCTCACCTCGGTCAGCGAGTACGGCGAGTCGAGCATGCCCGCCTGCAGCACGCCGATCACTTTCGTATAGAACCGGTTGAAGGCCCTGACCTCAGAGACCCTTGCCTCTGTCAACGAACTCATTGCTACAGTCAACCATGAGAGGATCCCTGTTGTGAAGCGCGTCTACATAGGCGGATACGGCCCCGGCATCGTCACGGTCGGCGGCGGGCTCACCAGAGTGGCCTCGCCGTCGTTCTTGGCCGCCCATCCCACCCTGCCGGTGCTGTACGCGGCGGGCGAGCTCGAACGCGGCTGGCTCACCGCGTTCCAGGTGGGCGAGACCCTCGACGTGCTGGACGAGCGGCCGAGCGAAGGCTCCCTGCCCTGCCACGTCGCCGTGGACCCGACCGGCAGCGTGCTCGCGGCGGCCAACTACGGCGACGGCGTCGCCGTCGTCTACCGCCTCGACGATCGCGGCGCGTTCGAGGGTGAGCCGATCGTGCTGCGCCACCAGGGCTCGGGCCCGGACCCGGAGCGCCAGGAGGGCCCGCACGCCCACGAGGCCGTCTTCCACGACGGGATCCTGCACGTCTCCGACCTCGGCACCGACGAGATCCGCCGCTACCGCTACGACGGCACCGCGCTGGAGCCGATCAGGCTCGAGCCTGGCACGGGCCCGCGCCACTTCGCCTTCTCCGGATCGCGCCTCTACGTGGCGGGCGAGCTGGCCGGCACCGTCACCCTCATCGAGGACGGGCGCCACACGGTCGTCCCCGCCTCGCGCGCGCAGGGCAAGAACGCCCCGTCCCACCTCGAGCTCGCCGGCGACCTCGTGTACGTCGCCAACCGCGGGCCCGACACCGTCACGGTGCTGCGCGCCGCCGACCTGTCGTACGTGGCGGAGGTGTCGGCGGGCGGCGACTGGCCCAGGCACTTCGCCCTCGACGGGACCACCATGTACGTGGCCGACCAGCACTCGGACGCCGTCACCGTCTTCCGGCTCGAGGACGGCGTGCCCGAGCCCTCGGAGGAGTCGTACGAGGTCGAAAGCCCGGCCTGTGTGCTGATCATGTAAGGAGTTCGCCAAGTCACGGCTCATCGGGTCGTTCGGTCATGACCATGAACGGGTGCGAAAGATCCTCGTCATGCTGTCGTCGCTGGTCGTCGTCGCCGGGTGCGGCGGCTCGCCCCCGGCTCCCGCCCCAGTCCCGGTCCAGCGCCCGGACCAGCGACCTGACCAGGCCGGGCCGCCTCCGCCCGCGGCGGAGGTGCAGGAGTCGTGGCACATCACCCGGCGCGGCGCGGAGCACGAGATCGAGGGCTACGCCGACCGGGTGAGCGTCCTGCCGGGCGAGCGCTTCGGGCTGCGGGTCTCGACGACCGCTCCGCGCTTCTCGGCGCGCGCCTTCCGCATGGGCGCGAACCCGGTCAAGGTGTGGGAGTCGCCCGCCGTCCAGGGTGTACGGCAGGCGCCGATGCGGCTCGTGGGCGGCACGGTGAGCGCGGCCCACTGGCGGCCCTCGCTCACCGTGGACACCGCGGGCTGGCCCGAGGGCGCGTACCTGATCAGGCTCGACGCCTCGACCGGCGCCCAGCGGTACGTCCCGATCACCGTGCGCTCGGCCTCCACCGCCGGCCGGGTGGTGATGGTGAACGCGGTCACGACCTGGCAGGCGTACAACCGGTGGGGCGGCCACAGCCTCTACACGGGCCCGCGCGGGTACGCCGACCGCTCCCGCGCCGTGACCTTCGACCGCCCGTACGACGACGACGGCGCCCGGCTCTTCCTGGACTTCGAGAAGGAGGCGCTGGCCGTGGCCGAGCAGAGCCACGTGCCGCTGGCGTACCTGACGAACCTGGACCTCAAGCCCGGCGTGCTCGACGGCGCCCGCGCGGTGGTGTCGCTGGGGCACGACGAGTACTGGTCACCCGGCATGCGCACGGTCGTCACCACGGCCAGGGACGCCGGCACGAACCTGGCCTTCCTCGGCGCCAACGCCGTCTACTGGCGGATCGCGATGCACGACCGGACGATCGCCTGCGACAAGGAGCGGCTCTGCCGGCTGTGGCGGGACTCCAAGCCGGAGAGCACGCTGGTGGGGCAGATGTACGACTGCTTCCCGGCGGAAGGCGCCTACCGGGTGACGCGGCCGCACCACTGGATCTTCGCCGGGACCAAGGGGAGGCGCTTTCCGGGGATGGTCGGCGTGGAGTCCGACAAGGTGTCGCGCGGGTCGCCGGGGAACGTCCAGGTGCTGGCGGAGTCGCCGTACTCCTGCGGCGGCGGGCGGGCGACCCACTCCGACAGCACGTACTACGTGGCGCCCAGCGGGGCGGGGGTGTTCGCGTCGGGGACGATGCGCTGGGTGTGCGCGATGCGGGGGGAGCGGTGCGGCCACGGCGTCTCCGACCGCGCGGCGGCCTTCACCCGCCGCGCGACCACCAACCTCCTGACCCGCTTCGCCCAGGGCCCGGCCGGCGCCCCCTGACGCGTCCCTCCCGGGACACCAGGGCTCGATCAGGCCATGGTGTCCCGCAGGATCTCGCCGAGCGTCCGGACGATCTCACGCTCGGCGGGCTCCTTGGTCACGCCCAGCTCGGCCAGCGCCCGGGCCACCGGCTCGTCGTCCAGCGACAGCACGCCCAGCAGCAGGTGCTCGGTCCCGACGAAGGGGTGGCCCAGCCGCAGCGCCTCGCGCAACGTCAGCTCCAGCGCCTTCTTGCTCTGCGCCGCGAACGGCACGGCCTCGATCGTGGGCTCCCCGCCCGGCCCGAGCGCCGCCCTGGCGGCCTCCGCGACCGCCTCCGGCGAGGCCCCGAGCGTCACCATGGCCTTGGCCGCCAGCCCGTCCGGCTCGCTCAGCAGCCCCAGCACCAGGTGTCCCACCTCGATGTGGCCCTGCCCCGAGTCCTGGGCCTCCTTCTGCGCCCGCACGACGACCCGGCGGGCCCGATCGGTGTAGCGGGCGTAGGCCCGCAGCTCCCCGGCCAGGGAGCCGCCGTCCTTGGGTACGAACCGCTTCTGCACGGCCTGCTTGCTGACCCCCATGCTGCGCCCGATGTCGGTCCAGGACGCCCCGGACCGCCTGGCCTGGTCCACGAAGTGCCCGATCAGATGGTCGGCCACCTCGCCGATGTGCTCACCCAGCGTCACGGCGTCGGCCAGCTCTTCCAGCGGGTCGCCGTCCGGATGGCGGCCCTTGATCGCGTTGATGAGGTCGTCGAGACGAACGATTCTCTCCATGCGTCAACCATAGGTTGACGACCCACTCCCGTCAACCTTGGGTTGACGCTCGGAACTTGCCGGCATGAGGCGTGCTGGGACGGGGGCCGGCATCGGGACGCGCTGACACTGTTGTCGGCGATGCCGGAGAGCGTACGACGCTCCCAGGAAGTCCGGGCGACGGCCCGCTGGATCTACGAGGCGATCGGCTGGTACGCGCACGCGCTCGACGAGGCCCGGCGGCTCGCCTACTTCAGCGGATGGCGCCGGATCAGGTTCGACTCGGGAGCGCGCCTGCGGGCGAACCCGGGCACGATGACGGTGTCGGCGGCGCCGGCGGCCCCGCCCCTCATGCCCGAACGGACGCGTGTGTCGCGATCGTCAGGTCGAAGGCCACGACCGACGGCAGGGCGAGCACGGCGACGCGACGCGTGGCGGATTCCCTACGCACGATGGCAAGGTTGCCACTCGCCGGGACGGCGCCGCGGCGAGATCATGGCTGCGTGCGAATCGAGATCGTGGTCTTCGACGGCTTCGACGAACTGGACGTGTTCGGGCCGTTCGAGGTGTTGTCCATAGCCGGGCTCACCGTCGAGCTGGTCGCCGCCGAGCGGCCCGGCACCGTGACCAGCATGCGCTCCGTCAGGGTCGAGGTGCCCACCGTCCTGGGGCGGGCCGACGGGGTGATCGTGCCGGGCGGCGGATGGCTGAACCGGGCCCCGGCGGGCGCCTGGGCCGAGGCGCAGCTCGGCGTGCTCCCGTCCAGGCTCGCGGAGGTGGCGCCCTCGACCCGCTGGATGGCCTCGGTGTGCACCGGCGGGCTGCTGCTCGCCGCCGCCGGGCTGCTGGCCGATCGGCAGGCGACCACCAACCACAACGCGTACGAGGAGCTGCGGTCCTACGGCGTGGACGTCGTCGAGGAACGCGTCGTCGACGCCGGCGACCGCATCACCGCCGGAGCGCTGAGCGCCGGGCTGGACCTGGGCCTGTGGATCACCGAACGCGAGCTGGGCACCGCGACCGCCGACCGCGTCGCCGCCTCCATCGGCTACGCGCGGACGGCCCGCGTCTTCCACGCACGAGGGCGGTGACGAACCGCGGGCGCGTCCTATCGCCGGGAGGCCAGCTGGACGGCGGCCCGCCAGCGCTCGTAGGCGGCGTCGTCCCGCGGGCCGGGCTCGAAGCGGCGTTCGAGCTGCCACGTATGGCGCAGCTCGGCCCGCGAGGCCCACACGCCCGCTCCCAGCCCGGCCAGGAAGGCGGCGCCGAGGGCCGTGGTCTCCTGGATCGCCGGGCGCTCCACCGCCGCCCCGAGCTGGTCGGCCTGGAGCTGCATGAGCAGGTCGTTCGAGGCGGCCCCGCCGTCGGCCTTGAGCACCGGTACGGCGCCCCCGGTCATCACCTCCACCACGTCCCGCACCTCGAACGCGATCGCCTCCAGCGTGGCCCTGACCAGGTGCGCCCGCGTCGTGCCCCGCGTGATGCCGGTGATCAGCCCGCGCGCGCCGGGGTCCCAGTGCGGCGCCCCGAGCCCCGTCAGAGCCGGTACGAACACCACGCCCCCGCTGTCGGGCACCGTGCGCGCCACGGCCTCGGACTCCGGCGCCGTGCCGATCAGCCCCAGCCCGTCGCGCAGCCACTGCACGGCGGCCCCGGTCACGAAGATCGACCCCTCCAACGCGAACGTGCGCTCGCCCGACGGCGTCTGCCAGGCCACCGTGGTCAGCAGCCCCTTGTCGGAACGGACGATCTCCCCGCCGAGGTTGGCCAGCACGAACGAACCCGTGCCGTAGGTGCACTTGACGTCCCCCACGTCGAAGCACGTCTGCCCGAACAGCGCCGCCTGCTGGTCGCCGGCCACCCCGCTGATCGGCAGCTCCAGCCCGAGGAAGGCGGACGGCTCCGTGAGCCCCAGCGGCCCGTAGTTGGGCACGATGTCGGGCAGGGCCTCCATGGGCACCCCGAACAGCTCGCACAGCTCCGGCTCCCAGTCGCCGGAGGCGAGGCCGTACAGGAGGGTGCGTGAGGCGTTGGACGGGTCGGTCACGTGCCGCGCGCCCGCCGTGAGCCTGGCGATGAGGTAGGAGTCCACCGTGCCGATGGCGATGTTCCCGGACCGGACGCCCGCCCACGTGGTCTCGTCGTGCTCGGCGAGCCAGGTCAGCTTCGTCGCGGTGAAGTACGGGTCGAGCCGCAGCCCGGTCAGCTCCGACACGCGCGGCTCGTGGCCCGCCTCGCGCAGCCGGTCGCAGATCCCGGCCGTACGCCGGTCCTGCCACACGATGGCCCGGCACGGCGCGGCCAGCGTGTGCCGGTCCCAGAGCACGGCGGTCTCGCGCTGGGTGGTGATCCCGACGCAGGACGGGGAGCCGGTGGCCCCGCTCAGCGCGGTGCCGCACGCGGAGAGCGTGGCTTGCCAGATTTCTTCGGGATTGTGCTCCACCCATCCGGGGGAAGGAAAGTGCTGTGCGAACTCCTCGTAGCCCTTGGACTCGATTTGTCCGTTTTCAGTGACTACGAGAGCGGTTACGCCTGTCGTCCCGGCGTCAATGGCCAACACACTCACGAAATACCCCCGCAATCTGGGCAGCCTGGCGTTTGGTCTAGACCACTGCCCGCGACGACGGGCAGAATGCGAGTCTGACATCAAGGTGACCCCCATCGGGAGGAACCCGCCATGCGTATTGGAGTGCTGACCGGGGGCGGCGACTGCCCCGGCCTCAACGCCGTGATCAGGGCCGTGGTGCGTAAGGGGGTGAGCGTCTACGGTCACGAGTTCGTCGGATTCCGTGACGGCTGGCGCGGCCCGCTTGAAGGCGACACGATGCCGCTCGACATCCAGGCCGTGCGGGGCATCCTGCCGCGCGGCGGAACGATACTGGGTTCTTCCCGCACGAACCCCATCAAAATTGAGGGCGGGGTCGACCGGATCAAGGAGAACCTCGCCACCACCGGCGTCGACGCCTTGATCGCCATCGGCGGCGAAGACACGCTGGGCGTCGCCAAACAGCTGTACGACCGCCACGTCAACGTGGTGGGCGTGCCCAAGACCATCGACAACGACCTGTCGGGCACCGACTACACCTTCGGTTTCGACACCGCGGTCAACATCGCGACCGAGGCCATCGACCGCCTCCACACCACCGCCGAGTCCCACCACCGGGCGCTCATCTGCGAGGTCATGGGCCGCCACGCGGGCTGGATCGCGCTGCACGCCGGCATGGCGGGCGGCGCGAACGTCATCCTCATCCCCGAGCGGCCGTTCGACATCGACCGGGTCTGCGAATACGTCGAGTCCCGCTTCCGCACCCGCTACTCGCCGATCATCGTGGTCGCCGAGGGCGCCCACCCGATCGAGGGCCAGATGGAGCTGCAGACGGGCGAGCTCGACGCGTTCGGGCACGTACGGCTGGGCGGCATCGGCGAGATGCTGGCCAAGGAGATCGAGAAGCGCACCGGCAAGGAGGCCCGCACCACGGTGCTCGGCCACATCCAGCGCGGCGGCACCCCGACGGCCTACGACCGGGTGCTGGCCACCAGGTTCGGGCTGCAGGCCATCGACGCCGCCCACGAGGGCGACTACGGCAAGATGGTCGCCCTGCGCGGCACCGAGATCGTCCGCGTCGGGCTCGACGAGGCCACGGCCGAGCTGAAGACCGTGCCCGCCTCGCGCTACTCCGAGGCGGAGGTGTTCTTCGGCTGAGTGAAAGCCGCTTGCAAGCGCGCGGCCGTACCTTCTGAACCAGCGGGGGCAATCACCGACGACAACCCCGCCTCAGGGTACGGCTTGCGCCGCGGCGAGTCGGCGGCCCACCGCGCGTCGCAAGCCGTACCTGGGAGATAGCTCAACCGCGGGGCGTGCCGAAGAGATCCACTTCCGGCGCGCCCTCGTCGTTCCCATGCAGCCGCGCCCGGTATTCCGCCTCGCTGCGCAGCTCCTTCTCCGAGGGGGAGAGGATGACGGCGAGCAGCAGCCCGACGGTGATCACACTGATGCCGACGATCAGCGGCAGCAGCAGGTCGACGGCCTTGACGCCGGGCACGGGCACCATGTCGGAGTGCACGGCCACCGACATCGAGTACATCCCCGTGTAGTGCATGCCCGAGACCGCCACCCCCATGATCAGCGCCGCACCGCCGATCTTGAGGGCGCCGCTGACCCGCACCGTGAACCAGAGCGCCACCGTCGCCGCCGCCACCGCGATCAGCACGGACACGGAGACGATCACCGGGTCGAAGGAGACGAGGGCCGACATGTTCATCGCGTACATGCCGAGGTAGTGCATGCCGGCCACGCCAAGGCCGGTCAGGACGCCGCCGCCGAGCAGGTAGGCCGGCCGCTCGCCGCCGTAGGAGACCAGGAACAGGCCCATCCCCACGACGACGACCGCGATGAGCGCGGACAGGGCGGTGAGCGGCACGTCGTAGCGGATCACCGAGCCGGTCACGGAGAAGCCGAGCATGGCCAGGAAGTGCATCGTCCAGATGCCTGTGCCGCCGATCGCGAAAGCGGCCCCCACCAGCCATAAATGACGCTCGCGCCCGCCGGCGAGGCGGGCTCTCGAGGTCAGCAGCAGGCCCAGCATGGAGCCCACGCTGGACATGACGTACGCGAGCACGGGCGTTGACAGCCCGAAGGAAAAATGATCGATCGGCGACACGACCCCCACCCCAAACCCCTACGCACCGATAAGGGAGTATGAACAGGGAGTCGCCGACCGCGCAACTATCTTCTGCGGCCCTGCATGGCCTGGCGGCGCGGCCTCGGCATCGGCATCGGCGGCGGCGGCGCGGGGTAGGTGAGCTGCTCCTGCTGGGTGGTACGCCGGCGCAGCTCCAGTTTGGCGACCAGTTCGGCGTCCTCGTGCAGCTCCTCCTCCGAGGGCGAGAGGATCACCATGAGGAGCATGGTCAGCGTGATCAGGCTGATCACGGTCATGAGGGGCACGAGGAAGTCGAGCGCGTCGGCGCCCGCGACCACGCCGGGTTCGGCGTCGACCGTGACGTGCATCGCGTAGATGCCGGTGTAGTGCATGCCCGAGACCGCCACGCCCATGACCAGTGCGGCGAGGGTGATCCAGATGGGCTTCTTGACGCGCAGCGTGAACCACAGCGCCACCGTCGCGGCCACGACCGCGATGACCACGGAGGCGGCCACGGTGAGGCGGTCATAGGAGACGTGGGCGGACATGTTCATCGCGTACATGCCCAGGTAGTGCATGGAGGCCACGCCCAGGCCGGTGAGCAGGCCCCCGCCGAGGAGCGCCAGGACCCGGCCGCCACCGTACGAGACCAGCAGCAGGCCGGTGCCCACCACGACGATGGCCACGACCGCGGAGGCGACGGTGAGCCACACGTCGTACTTGATCTGGGTGCCCTCCACCTCGAAGCCCATCATGGCGATGAAGTGCATGACCCAAATGCCGGTGCCGCCGATCGAGATGGCCGCGCCCAGCAGCCAGCGCACCCGGGAACCGCCGCGGGAGGCGTGCGCCTGGGCGGTGAGCCGCAGTCCGAGCATGGATCCGATGCAGGACATCACGTAGGCGAGCAGAGGGGTCAGCAGGCCGTAGGTGAAATGATTCACAGCGGAGGTCATCTATCGGTCCTTGGTAATTAGGGGTTCCCGGATTGTGCCATCCGGGATGTCCCATTCGCATGGATATCACCACTATCTGTCAACCTCCCTGTCGGAACATGAGAAGGACTCATGGCTATCGAAGGCCCGTTCTGGCGAGCGATCGCGGTCTACCGGGTGGCGTCGCTGGTGTACGCGGCCGTGCTGATGGCCCAGCACCGCGGCTACGAGCAGCCCGTGCTCGGCTGGCTGGTGATCGGGGTGATGGCGCTGTGGACGGCGGGGGCGACGTTCGCCTATTCGGCCGGGTCGGTGCGCCGGTGGCCGCTGCTGACGATCGACCTGCTGGTCGCCGTGGCCTGCCTGCTGGTCTCTCCGTACGTCGAGGGCGCCGGTCAGGGCGCGGAGGGCACCATGCCCGTGCCCGCGACGTGGATAGCCGCTCCCGTGCTGGCCTGGGCCGTGCACGGGGGCAGGCGGCTGGGCGCGGTGGCGGCGGCCGTCGTCGCGGCGGGCGACCTGTGGCTGCGCGTCCGCACCGGCCAGGCGCCCATCCTGATCAACGGCGCGGTCCTGCTCTTCCTGGCGGGCGTCGTGGTCGGCCACGTGGCCCGGCTGGCCAGGCAGGCCGAGGAGCGCATGCAACGGGCCATCGAGATGGAGGCCGCCCAGCGCGAGCGCGACCGGCTGGCCCGTGACATCCACGACTCGGTCCTGCAGGTGCTGGCCCTGGTCCAGCGGCGCGGCCGGCAGATCGGCGGTGAGGCGGCGGAGCTGGGGCGGCTGGCCGGCGAGCAGGAGGCCGTGCTGCGCAGGCTCGTCGCCCCGGCCTCCGCCCCCGTCCCCGTGGGGTCCGCCGACCTGCGTAACCTCCTCCTGGCGCACGCCTCGCCCCAGGTGACGGTCTCGACGCCCGCCACGCCGATGATCCTGCCCGCGCCGGTGGCCGCGGAGACGGGCGCCGCCGTCCGGGCGGCGCTGGACAACGTACGGGACCACTGCGGGCCCGGCGCCCGCGCCTGGATCTTCGCCGAGTCGTCGGACGGCGCGATCACGGTGACGGTGCGGGACGAGGGTCCGGGCATCGCCGAGGGCCGCCTGGCCGAGGCCGCCGCGGCCGGTCGCCTGGGGGTCGCCCAGTCCATCCGCGGCCGGATCGCCGACCTCGGCGGCACGGTCGCCTTCGCCGGCAGCGTGGGGGAGGGCACGGAGGTCGAGATCAGTGTGCCCGCCTCGGGGGCGCCGCGGCCGGAGGGCGGGGCCGGGGCGCGCGGTTAGAGTTGCTGCATGGTGCGGGTGATGGTGGTGGACGACCATCCGATGTGGCGTGACGGCGTCGCCAGGGATCTCGCCGAGGCCGGATATGAGGTCGTCGCCACCGTGGGGGAGGGGCGGCAGGCGGTACGGGCGGCCGGGGCGGCACGGCCGGACGTCGTGGTGCTCGATCTGCGGTTACCGGATATGTCGGGCGCGGAAGTGGCCGCCAGGCTGGCCGCGGTGGAGCCGCCGCCGAGGGTGCTGGTGTTGTCGGCCAGTGCCGAGCAGGACGACGTGCTGGAGGCGGTCAAGGCCGGCGCATCCGGATATCTGGTGAAATCGGCCAGCCGGGAGGAGTTCCTCGACGCGGTACGCCGCACCGCCGACGGCGACGCCGTGTTCACCCCGGGCCTGGCCGGGCTCGTGCTCGGCGAATACCGGCGGCTGGCCGCGCAGCCGGCGCCCGCCGAGGGGCCGCGGCTGACCGAACGCGAGACCGAGGTGCTCAGGCTGGTCGCCAAGGGCCTGTCCTACCGGCAGATCGCCGAGCGGCTCGTGCTCTCCCACCGCACGGTGCAGAACCACGTCCAGAACGCGCTGCGCAAGCTCCAGCTCCACAGCCGGGTCGAACTGGTCCGATATGCGATCGAGCACGGGCTGGACGCGGACTAAACTCGATGGCGCGCGGCGTTGCCTTCGACGCGTGCCCTTCCCCGTCTTCCCGGAGGTTCCACCATGACGATGTCCGCCCTGGGCGAGCCATGTGTTCTGCTCAAGCTGGGCGAGATCGTCCTGAAAGGCAAGAACCGCGAGCTGTTCGAACGCCGCCTGATCAGCAACATCCGTGACGCGCTCCGGTCGCTCGACCTCAAGCTCGACGTGCGCAAGCGGCACGGCGTGATCGCGATCTTCCTGCCCCAGGGCGCCACGGTCGAGCAGGCGCAGGCCGTGGCCCAGCGGGTCGCCGACGTTCCCGGGCTGGTCTGGATCCACCGGGCCTGGCGGGTCGCCAAGGACCCCGACGCCGTGCTGAAGGCCGGTCTCGAGCTGGTCGGCGAGACCGAGGAGGCCAAGCGGGGCGCCCGCTTCGCCGTCCGCTCCCGCCGCCGCGACAAGCGCTTCCCGCTGCACTCCAACGAGCTCGACCGCCTCGTGGGCGGCGCGATCAACGACGAGTACGGCCTGCCGGTCGACCTGAAGAACCCCGAGCTGACGGTGTTCATCGAGGTCGACAGGGACGAGGTGTTCGTCTTCACCGGCGGCATCCCCGGCCAGGGCGGCCTGCCGGTCGGCAGCAGCGGCCGGGCCCTGGTGCTCATGTCGGGCGGCATCGACTCGCCGGTGGCGGCCTACCGGATGATGCGGCGCGGGCTGCACGTCGACTTCCTGCACTTCTCCGGCATCCCGTTCACCACCTCCGAGTCGATCTACAAGGCGTACGCGCTGGTCAAGAAGCTCGACCGGTTCCAGGGCAGGTCGCGGCTGTGGGTGGTGCCGTTCGGCAAGGCGCAGCAGTCGATCCGCACCTCCGGCCAGGACCGCCTGGCGGTGATCGCGCAGCGGCGGCTCATGCTCAAGACGGCCGAGGAGGTCGCCCACCGCATCCACGCCGCCGCGCTGGTCACCGGCGACGCGCTCGGCCAGGTCTCCTCCCAGACCCTGACCAACATCACCGCCCAGGACAACGCGGTGGAGCTGCCGATCCTGCGGCCGCTGGTGGGCTGGGACAAGACCGAGATCATGGCCGAGGCGCGGCGCATCGGCACGCTGGAGATCTCCGAGCTGCCCGACGAGGACTGCTGTTCGCTGCTGGCGCCCAAGCGGGCCGAGACCCGGGCCAAGATCGAGGACCTGAAGCAGATCGAGAAGCGGCTCGACGCCGAGGAGCTGTGCGTGCAGCTCGCCGACTCGATCCAGGAGTACACCCTCGACTAGCGCCCTCAGGCGTTGACCTTGAAGGGGTCGTGCTCGGTCAGCAGCTTGTCCAGCCGCGCCTGGTCGACGCGCTGGCTGACCTCCGACTGCTCCTGCCGGTCCCGTACGACCTTGCACAGCGTGATCGTCGAGGTGACGACGTACAGCAGGCCGAGCCCGAGGAACGCCCTTACCCACCCCTCGACGGGCAGGTAGACCAGGGCGATCACCACGGAGGACAGCGAGACGGCGAACGACAGGAGCGTTTGGACGTAGTACGCGGTGGTCTGCGTGGGTTGGATGGGCTTCGTCATGCGGCCATCGTCGCGCCGCGCGACAGCCCGCCGCATGGGGTCACGTACTCAAGTTACTTCTGAGTACGGCCGGCCGCTCAGCTCGTGGCGGCGGCCGGCCGTACATCCGCGCGGGATCGCTCGTGGCAGGCCGGAATACGGCATCGGATCAGCGGGTCAGACGGCGACCGCGACCGCGGCGGACTTGCCGAGCAGCGCCGGGAAGTCGTTCATGACCTGGGCCAGCTCGCCCAGGTCGGAGTCGACCAGGGCCTGCGGGCCGTCGCAGAGCGCCTGCTCCGGCTGCGGGTGCACGTCGATGATCACGCCGTCCGCGCCCACCGCGATGGCTGCGCGGGTCAGCGGCAGCACCAGGTCGCGCCGCCCGCCCGAGTGGGACGGGTCGATGATCACCGGCAGGTGCGACAGGCGCTGCGCCACCGGCACGGCCGACACGTCGAGCGTGTTGCGGGTCGCCGTCTCGAACGTCCTGACGCCGCGCTCGCACAGGACGATGTCCAGGTTGCCGCGCTGGGCGATGTACTCGGCGGCCATGAGCCACTCCTCGATCGTGGCGGTCATGCCGCGCTTGAGCATCACCGGCTTACCGGCCGCCCCGACCGCCTGCAGCAGTGCGAAGTTCTGCATGTTGCGGGTGCCGACCTGCAGCATGTCGGCGTAGGAGGCCACCAGTTCGACGTCCTGGGCGTTCACGACCTCGGTCACGATGGGCAGCCCGGTCTCCTCGCGCACGTCGGCCAGGATGCGCAGGCCCTGCTCGCCCAGCCCCTGGAAGGCGTACGGCGACGTACGCGGCTTGAAGGCCCCGCCGCGCAGCAACACAGCCCCGGCCGTCTGCGCCATCCTGG
Source organism: Nonomuraea sp. NPDC049625 (assembly GCF_040675285.1). Taxonomy (NCBI): domain Bacteria; kingdom Bacillati; phylum Actinomycetota; class Actinomycetes; order Streptosporangiales; family Streptosporangiaceae; genus Nonomuraea; species Nonomuraea sp. NPDC049625. The sequence continues at coordinate 296,924 of NZ_JBFAOQ010000002.1, forward strand.
CCGCGTCCAGCGTCTGCTGGTGCGTCTCCACCGCGCACGGCCCCGCGATCAACGTCACGGTGTCGGGGCCGATCGGCACGCCGCCCACGTGGACCGTGGAGCGTTCCGGGTGGTTCTCCCTGCTGACCAGCTTGTACGGGGTGGACACGCGCATGACGTCGCGCACCCCGCCCATGCCCCGCAACGTGACCGGGTCGAGCTGGGTCACGTCGCCGACCAGCCCGACGATCGTCCGTTTCACGCCCTTGCTGACGAAAGCCTCGACCCCGGCCGCCTGGACGACCGACACGATCGCCGAAAGATCATCCGCGGTGGCCTCGGGGCCCATCACGATCACCATCTGAGCTTCTCCTTTGTCCGGAAACACAGAAGGCCCCGGGTCCTGTCGGACCCGGGGCCTTCGTTCGCCTGTCTGCTAGCGCAGCGTCAGATGGCGAACGGACTCGGGTCCGTCGCCATACCAAAACAGGAACGCGTTGCGCATAGGCCGTAAGGATAGCGCACCGAACCCGGCCGCGAAGCATCATCGATCCGATGGCAGGATGGCCCCACACGGCGAGTCAGGTGAGGAGAGTGATCGTGGAGGAGTCGCGCCTGCCTCCAGGCCAGTACGTGCCGCGCGGCCGACCCGTGATCCACTACGGCAGGGTGCCCCGGTTCAAACCGGAGAGCTGGGACTTCCGGGTCTTCGGCGCCACCGCGTCCGGGGCGGAGCACCAGTTCTCCTGGAGCGAGTTCGAGGGGCTGCCGCGGGCCACCCGCATCGCGGACTTCCACTGCGTCACCAAGTTCTCGCTCATGGCCAACGAGTGGACCGGCGTCACCCCCGCCACGATCATGGCGGCCGCCCCGCCCGCTCCCGGCGTGCGCCACGTGATGATCTGGGCCGAGTACGGCTACAGCGCCAACCTGCGCATGGCCGACTTCGCGGCCCCGGACACGCTGTTCGCCATGGAGCTCGACGAGAAGCCGCTCAGCCCCGACCGCGGCTTCCCGCTGCGGATCGTGGTGCCCCACCTGTACGCGTGGAAGAGCGTCAAGTGGGTGCGCGGCATCGAATACCTCGTCGAAGATCGACGGGGCTTCTGGGAGGAGCGCGGCTACCACAACGTCGCCGACCCCTGGCGCGAGCAGCGCTACTCCTACCAGGAAGAACCCGGAGAGGGACCCCCCTAGACTTCGCTCCTGGTTTTCCCCCGGACACGCTCTGTATTGGCTACGGTTTTCCCCGTGCTGACCACCGCGTGCGTGGCGCTGTCCTCCTCCTTGGCCTCCTTGGCCTTCGTCGCCGGCTACGGGCTCGCCCGCGCCCGGTGGCGCCCGGCGGCGCTGCCGGAGGGCCGTAGATCGGACGAGGCGACGTTCACCACGCTGCACATCGCCGCGATGGCCGCCCCCGCCCTGCGGGCCGGGCTCAACCGGGACTCCGCCCGCAAGGCCGTACGGCACCTGCGCACGCTGCTCGGCACCCGGGCCGTCGCGATCACCTCGACCGAGGCCGTGCTGGCCTGGGAGGGGCCGTGCACCGACGACGTGCTCACCTACGCCCGGGCGACCCTGGCCGCGGGGCGGTCCCAGGTGTTCGCGGGCGAGCCGCACAGCGCGGTCGTGGTGCCGCTGACCGTGGACGGCACGGTCGTGGGCACGCTGGCGGCCTTCGACGACGAGGTGAGCGCCGCGCTCGTGCGTACGGTCTCGGAGGTCGCCCGCTGGGTGTCGGGCCAGCTGGAGCTCGCCGACCTGGACGCCTCGCGGCGGCGCGCGCTGGAGGCGGAGATGCGCGCGCTGCGGGCGCAGATCTCGCCGCACTTCGTCTACAACGCGCTCACGACGATCGCCTCGTTCGTCCGTACGAACCCCAAGCGCGCCCGCGAGCTCCTGCTCGACTTCGCCGACTTCTCCCGGTACGCGCTGCGCCGGGCGCACGACTTCACGACCCTGGCGGACGAGCTGACCTGCGTCGACCGCTATCTGCTTCTGGAACGTGCCAGATTCGGCGACAAGCTGCGCTTCAGCATGCAGGTGGCGCCCGAGGTGCTGCCCGTGCCCGTGCCGTTCCTGTGCCTGCAGCCGCTCGTCGAGAACGCCATCAAGCACGGCATGCGCGGCCGCGGCGGCAGCGGCGAGGTGCGGGTCGTGGTGCGCGACGCGGGCCCGGAAGCGCACATCACGGTCGAGGACGACGGCGCGGGCATGGACCCGGAGTGCGCGCGGCGGATGCTCGACGAGGACCCGGCCCGCGAGGGCAGCGGCATCGGGCTGGCCAACGTGGACCTGCGGATGCGCCAGATCTACGGCGACGGCTACGGGCTCGTCGTGGAGACGGCGCTGGGCGCGGGCACCAAGGTGTGGCTGCGGGTGCCCAAGAGTCAGCTTAGCTCGTTGTAGTCATTTCATTACACTGAGCTGGCGTGTCGCTTGTGACCTTTGCTTTCATACGGCAGCGTGGAGGACATGCTGAGAGTCCTGGCCGTCGACGACGAGGTGCCCGCTCTGGAGGAGCTCGCCTACCTGCTGCGCCAGGACGAACGGATCGAACACGTCGCGACCGCCGCCGACGGCGTCACGGCGCTGCAGGACATGGTGCAGATGATCGGCGGGGGCGAGCGGCTCGACGGGGTGTTCCTCGACATTCGCATGCCCGGGCTCGACGGGCTCGACCTGGCCCGGCTGGTCGGCGGGTTCCCCAGCCCGCCCCGGCTGGTGTTCGTGACGGCGCACGAGGAGTGCGCGGTGCAGGCGTTCGAGCTGGAGGCCGTCGACTACCTGCTCAAGCCGGTCAGGGCCGAGCGCCTGGCCGAGGCCGTGCGCCGGCTGGAGGCGACCTCCCTGCCCGCGCCCGAGCCCGGCCAGGACGAGGTGATCCCGGTCGAGCTGGGCGGGCGCACCAGGTTCGTGCCGCAGCAGGCGGTCTGGTTCGCCGAGGCCAAGGGCGACTACGTGCGGCTGCACACCGCCGACGGCAGCTACCTCGTGCGCATGTCGCTGGCCGCGCTGGAGCGGCGCTGGTCGGAGGCCGGGTTCATCCGCATCCACCGCAGCACGCTGGTCTCCGGTCGGCACGTCAGCGAGCTGCGCTTCGAGGGCGGGCGGGTGACGCTCACCGTCGGCACCGAGACGCTTCAGGTCAGCAGGCGGCACAGCCGGCAGGTGCGCGAGCAGCTCGTACGCCACCACCGGGGTGTGATCTCGTGACGGCGGAGCGGCGGGTGATCGTCTCCCGCAGGCCGGCCGCGCTCGGGCGCTCCCGCGACCGGTTCGACCCGGACGACGGCGGGCCCGACGTGCCGGCGATCGTGGGGCGGCAGTTACGGCAGGCGCTGCTGACCGTGGGCGCCGTGGCCGCGCTGCTGGCGGGCGTCCCGGTGATCGCCGTGTGGGTGCCCGCTCCCTGGGCCTGGTTCGCGCTCTCGCTGGCCGTGCAGGGGGTCTGGGTCGTGCTGGCCGTGCTGCAGCTGAGGCGCGCGGAGCGGCTGGAAAGGTGAGCGGGCTGCGGCTGGGGCGGGCGGGGCGGCTGGAGAGATGAGCGGGCTGGGGCGGGAGAGATGACCGTCGCGGTGCTGACCGGGATCGCCTTCGTGCTGGTTCTGGGCGTCATGGTGGGCTCCGCGCGACCGCGCCGCTCCAGCGGCGTCTCCGACTTCTCCGTGGCGGCCAGGGCCGTTCCGCCCTGGTGGAACGGCGCCGCCATCGCCTCCGAGGTCACCTCGGCCGCGGCCTGCCTGGGACTGGCCGGGCTCATCGCCACCCGGGGCGGGCCGATGCTGTGGTATCCGCTGGGGGCCACGGCCGGGTTCGTCGTCATCCTCGCCCTGGTCGTCGCACCCTTGCGGCGCTCGGGGACGTACACGCTGCCCGACTTCGCCGAGTGGCGGCTGAGATCGGTCAGGCTGCGGCGCTCCGCCACGTTCCTCGTCCTGGTGATCGGGCTGGCCTTCATGGTCGCGCAGCTCCACGCGGCCGGGGCGGTGGTGCGGCTGCTGACCGGGCTCCCGCCGTGGCTCGGGTGGGTGGCCATCGCCTCGGCGGCGCTGGTCGTGGCCTGCGCGGGCGGGCTGGGGAGCGTGACGAGCGTGCTGGCCGCGCAGTTCTGGCTGAAGCTGGTCGTGTTCGCCGGGGTGGGGGCGGTGTGCTGGTGGGCGGCGGGCGCGCGGTCCGTCACCTGGTTCGAGGGGGCGTACCGGGCGGCCGAGCCGGGGCTGGCGGGAGTGGGCGACCCGTCGCTGCCCGGCGTGCTGACCGTGCTGGTGGCCTGCGCGCTGGGCACGATGGGACTGCCGCACGTGATCGTCCGGGTCTACACCAACAGCGACGGGCGCGAGGCCAGGCGGTCGATCGTGGCGACGCAGGTCATGCTGGCGGTGTTCTGCGTCATGCCGCCGCTGTACGGGCTTCTGGGGCACGGGCACGTGCACGAGGGGCCCTCGGACGAGATCGTGTTGCTGCTGCCCGCCAGGCTGCTCCCAGGGCCCGTGGGGGACGCGCTCACCGGGGCGCTCGCCGCCGGGGCCTTCGCCGCCTTCCTGGCCACCACGGCGGGCGTGCTGGTGGCGGTCGGGGGAGCGGTGTCGGCGTGCCTGGCCAGGGCCGGGGTGCGCGCCTTCCGCACGGCCGTGTGCCTGGTGCTGCTGGCCGCGCTCGCCCTGACGGCGCTCACCGGGCCGCAGGCGTCGGTGGCGCTCGTCCTGCTCGGCTTCAGCCTCTCGGCGGCCACGCTCTGCCCGCTGCTGGTGCTCGGGATCTGGTGGCGGCGGCTGACGGACGCCGGGGTGGCGGCCGGGTTCGCGCTCGGCGGGGGCGTGACGGCGGTGCTGGTGATCGAGGAGCAGGCGGGCGTGAAGATGGGCGTGCTCACGTCCAACCCCGCGCCGGTGGCGGTGCCGGTCGCGTTTGCCGCGATGGTAATGATTTCCCTGGTCACACCGGGTCGGATGCCGCGCGGGGTGGGGCGGATGATGGCCAGGATGCACCTGCCCGAGCATCTCGCGGGCCCACGGGACTACCGCTCGTCGCAGCACGGCGACCGCTCATCGTAACAGCACTCTCCGTATATCGATGACTACGGACCGTTCAACGAGCTGTCCGAAAACAGGGTATCGCCCGCAAGATCGCGACCGTAGTGTTTCGGCAACGAAAGCCACTCCGGCGCATCGGGGGGGACGAGCCGGGGGGCTCACAACAGGCCTGATGCGCCGGCTTCACCGGTGACCGCCCAGGTCACCACGGCTGCCGGGCCCCCATCCGGGGGTGGGGCCCGCCACGCCGGTCAGGTGAAGGGGCGCCTGCTGAGGCCCTCAGCCGGCCCCGCGATTCGGCCCTTCGGGGGCGGCCGGATCGCGCGAGCAGGCGCCCCTTTCACGACGAGCCGGCCGGGTCAGGAGTCGCGGAGCTTCTTCAGCAGGGCGATGTCCTCGGCGTGCTTGGGCGCCTTGCCCGGCGTCTCGATGCAGATCGGCACCCCCGCCACGGCCGGGTGGCGCATGAGGTCGGCGAACGGCTGCGCGCCGATGTGGCCGGCCCCGATGTTCTCGTGCCGGTCCTTCTTGGCGCCGCACACGTCCTTGGAGTCGTTGGCGTGGATCAGCTTGAGCCGCCCGGGGGCGATCTCGTGCAGGGCGTCGAACGTCTCCTTCACCCCGCCCGGCGCCGCGAGGTCGTGGCCGGCGGCGAAGGCGTGGCAGGTGTCGAGGCAGATGCCGACGCGCGGATGCCAGTCGAGCGCGGCCAGGTAGGGCTCGATGTCCTGGACGGTGGCGCAGAGCATGGCGCCCTGCCCCGCCATCGGCTCCAGCAGCAGGTCGGGCCCGCCGTCGGGGATCTCCTCCAGCAGCGGCAGCAGGTTTTCGCGCACCTGGCGCAGCGCGTCGTCGCGCGACTGGGTGACCGCCGAGCCCGTGTGCACCACGACTCCCTTGGCGCCGATCTCGGCGCCGCGCCGCAGCGTGTGGCGCACCAGCGCGATGGAGTTGGCCAGGGTCTCCGGGCTGGGCGAGCCGAAGTTGGCGAGATAGGGCACGTGGACGAACGCCTCGACGCCCGACTCGGTCAGCTTGGCGTCCTCGTCGGGCTTGCCTTCGGCGAGCGCCCAGGCGCGCGGGTTGGTCACGAAGACCTGGATCATCTCGGCGCCGATCTCGGCCATGTATGCCAGGCCGCCCGTCGCGAGGCCGCCCGCGACGAGCACGTGCCCGCCGATCAGGGATGTTGGGGTCATGATGGGTCTCAGTGTAGGCGCACGCCCCGACATCCCGGGGGCCGGCGCGGACCGGGCGCGTCGGCACGCCGGTTGGATGATGACACGAAAAGTCCTGGCCGCGGGGGTGGCAGGTTCGGAGTTCTCGCGGATGGACCGGGCACGAAGCGGGTGTGTGTACTTCTGACATGCCCGACACGCTGAGCGACTTCAACGCCGGCTCCCCGGCCGGCGCCGAGGAGGAGCTGCTGGCCTGCTGCGCCTCGCGCGCCTTCGCCGCGAAGGTGGCGGCGCTGCGGCCGTACGACGACGTCGACGAGCTCGTCGCGACCGCCGAGGCGGCCGTCCGGGACCTGGGGTGGGACGACGTGATGGAGGCGCTCGGGGCGCACCCGAGGATCGGGGAGCGGGCGGCGGGCGAGGCCAGGGAGGCGTCGTGGTCGCGCCAGGAGCAGTCCGGGGTGGAGGAGGAGGCGCGCCAGGCGCTGGCCGCGGGTAACAAGGCGTACGAGGACCGGTTCGGGCACGTCTACCTGGTCTGCGCCACCGGGCTCACCGGGGCCCAGATGCTGGCCAGGCTGCGCGAACGGCTGGGCAACGACGAGGAGAGCGAGCGGGCGGCCGTGCGGGGCGAGCTGGCCGCGATCACCGCGCTGCGGCTGCGCAAGCTCATGAAGGAGGGGACATGAGCTTCTCGACGCACGTGCTGAACGCGGTCACCGGGCTGCCCGCGCGGGGCGTCCACGTCCGCCTGGAGCACGAGGGCCGGGTGGTGGCCGAGGGCCGCACCGACGACGACGGGCGCATCAAGGGCTGGAACCCGGGAGCCGGCGTCCACCGGGTCGTCTTCGACACCGGGGCCTACCTGGAGGAGACGTTCTACCCCGAGGTCGTCGTCACCTTCACCGTCGCCGACCCCGAACGGCACTACCACGTGCCCCTGCTGCTCAGCCCGTACGCCTACTCCACCTACCGAGGGAGCTAGATGTCCATCAGGCTCGGACCCAACCGCTACGGCAAGGCGGAGACCAGGCTCGTCCGCGTGGTCAGGGACGGCCCCGTCCACCACGTCAAGGACCTCAACGTCAGCACCTCCCTCTCCGGCGACATGGAGGCCGTCCACCTGACCGGCGACAACGCCGCCGTCCTGCCCACCGACACGCAGAAGAACACCGCGTACGCGCTGGCGAAGAAGCACGGCGTCGGCCAGATCGAGGAGTTCGCCCTCCTGCTGGCCAGGCACTTCGTGCAGGCGCAGCCGACCGTCCACCACGCCAGGGTCGAGATCGACGAGTACGCGTGGACCCGCCGCGGGCCGCACTCGTTCGTCCGCGACGGCGGCGAGGTGCGCACGTGCGTCGTCCACTGCGACCGGGACGGCCGCTCCACCGTGGTGTCCGGGCTCAAGGACCTGGTGCTGATGAACACGACCGGCTCGGAGTTCCACGGCTACATCGTGGACGAGTACACCACGCTGCCGCCCACCACCGACCGCGTGCTGGCCACCGCCGTCGCCGCGCGCTGGCGGCACGCGGGGGACACGCCCGCGTACGGCAAGTCGTACGAGCAGGTGCGGCAGTGCCTGCTGGACGCGTTCGCCGACACCCACAGCCTGTCGCTCCAGCAGACCCTTTACGCCATGGGCGAGCGCGCCCTGAACACCTGTCCCGAGATCTGCGAGATCCGGCTCGCGATGCCGAACAGGCACCACTTCGCCGTGGACCTGTCGCCGTTCGGCCTGGCCAACGAGAACGAGGTCTTCCACGCCGCCGACCGCCCTTACGGCCTGATCGAGGGCAGCGTGCTGCGGGAGGACGCACCCGGCGCCGGATTCGCCTGGGAGTAGGAGACGAGTAGCTGACATGGACTTCTTGCGACCCACGACGTGGGAGGAGGCGCTGGCCGCCAAGGCGGACCGGCCCGACGCGGTGCCCATCCAGGGCGGCACCGACGTGATGGTGGAGATCAACATGGACGTGCGCAGGCCCGCCGCGCTGCTCGACCTCAACCAGGTGGCCGAGCTGCGGGAGTGGGCCATGGTGGGCGGCATGTGCCGGCTCGGGGCCGCGGTGCCGTACGCGCGGATCATCGAGGAGCTGGCCGGGCCGCTGCCGGGGCTCGCTCAGGCCGCGCGCACGGTCGGCTCGCCGCAGATCCGCAACCGCGGCTCCGTCGGCGGCAACCTCGGCGCTGCCTCGCCCGCCGGCGACAGCCACCCGCCGCTGCTGGCGGCCGGCGCGGTGGTCGAGGCGGAGTCGCGCGAGCGCGGCGTCAGGATGATCCCGGCCGACGACTTCTACCTGGGGGTCAAGCGCAGCGCGCTGGAGCCGGACGAGCTGATCAGGGCCGTGCACGTCAGGCCCGCGACCGGGCCCCAGTACTTCTCCAAGGTCGGCACGCGCAACGCCATGGTGATCGCGGTGTGCTCGTTCGGGATCGCGCTGCACCCGGACGAGCGGCGGGTCGGCACGGGGATCGGCTCCGCGGCGCCCACGCCGCGCCGGGCGCTGGAGGCGGAAGAGCTGCTGGCCCGCGAACTAGACTGGACGGCGCCGCTCGATCCGGCGCTGACCAGGCGATTCGGCGAGCTGTGCGCGGCGGCCGCGGCGCCGATCGACGACGTACGGGGCAAGGCCGCCTACCGGGTGCACGCCATCGGCGTGATGGCCCGCCGCACGCTGGCCTGGGCCTGGAACGACCATCTGGGAAAGAGGGCCGCCTGATGCGCGTCACCTTCACCGTCAACGGCCGGGAAGAGATCGCCGACGACGTCTGGGAAGGCGAGAGCCTCCTGTACGTGCTGCGCGAGCGCGTCGGGCTCCCCGGCTCCAAGAACGCCTGCGAGCAGGGCGAATGCGGATCCTGCACGGTCTATCTGGACGGCCTGCCGGTCTGCTCCTGCCTGGTCGCCGCCGGGCAGGCCGAGGGGCGTCAGGTGCGCACCGTCGAAGGGCTGGCCGAGGAGGACCGGCTCGACCCGGTCCAGCAGGCGTTCGTGGAGTGCGGGGCCGTGCAGTGCGGGTTCTGCACGCCGGGGCTGCTGGTGCAGGCGCACGACCTGATCGCGCGGGTGGAGCGGCCCTCCGACGCGGAGATCAGGGAGGCGCTGGCCGGGAACCTGTGCCGGTGCACGGGCTACGAGAAGATCATCGAAGCGGTACGGCTGGCGGCGTCGCGGAAGGCGGCCGCCGAGTGAGCCTGCTCATCGAGAACGTCCACATCGCGCCGGTCGCCGGCCCGGAGATCCAATCCGGATATATCAGGATCGAGGGGGACCGGATCGCGGAGCTCGGCCCCGGTCCCGCCCCCACCACTCCGGGCACGGGGCCCGGCGCTGCCAGGATCGACGGCACCGGCTGCCTGGCCACCCCCGGCCTCGTCAACACCCACCACCACCTCTACCAGTGGGCCTCGCAGGGCCTGGCCCAGGACGCGACGCTGTTCGAGTGGCTGGTCGCGCTCTACCGGGTGTGGGCCGCCATGGACGCCGAAGTGGTCAACGGGGCGGCCACGGCGGGCCTCGGCTGGCTGGCGCTGTCGGGCTGCACCACCTCCAGCGACCACCACTACATCTTCCCCAAGGGCAGGGGCGACCTGTTCGCGGCCGAGATCGAGGCCGCCCGCGAGGTGGGCATCCGCTTCCACCCCGCCCGCGGCTCGATGGACCGTGGCGAGTCGCAGGGCGGGCTGCCGCCGGACGTCGTGGTCGAGGAGCTGGACGAGATCCTGACCGCCACGTCGGAGGCCGTGGACGCCTACCACGACCCGTCGTTCTCCTCGATGCTGCGGATCGCGGTCGCGCCGTGCTCGCCGTTCTCCTCCAGCGCCGAGCTGATGACCGAGTCCGCCGCCCTGGCCAGGGCCAAGGGCGTACGCCTGCACACGCACGTCGCCGAGACCTCGGACGAGGACGAGCACTGCCTGGCCCAGTTCGGCCTTCGCCCCGTGGACTACATGGAGAAGCTGGGCTGGCTGGGGCCCGACGTGTGGTTCGCGCACTCCGTACACCTGAGTGACGACGACATCGGCAAGCTCGCCGCCACCGGCACGGGATCGGCGCACTGCCCCTCGTCGAACGGCCGGCTCGGCGCCGGCATCGCCCGCGTCTCCGAGATGCTGCGCCGCGGCGCGAACGTGGGCCTCGGCGTGGACGGCAGCGCCTCCTCCGAGCTGACGCCGCTCGTGGGAGAGTTGCGGCAGGCCCTGCTCTTCCAGCGCGCCAGGTACGGCCCCCAGGCGCTCACCGCCCGCCAGGCCCTCGAGATCGCCACGCTCGGCGGGGCCCGCAACCTCGGCCGCGAGCACGAACTCGGCACCCTCGAACCCGGCAAGCTGGCCGACCTCGCCCTCTGGCGCGTCGACGGCCCCTTCACCTCGGCGGTGGCCGACCCGGTCTGCGCGCTCGTCTTCGGCCCCCCGCCGCCGCTGGCGCGGGTGCTGGTCGGCGGCCGGGTCGTGGTCGAGGACGGCGAGCTGCGGACCGTCCCCCAGGACGCCGCCGGGCGCGCGGGCGCCGAGGCCCACCGCCGGCTGATGCGGCTGGCGGACGAACGCGGCCTGACCGTCGCCAAGGAGCTCCACTGACCGGGAGACTAGGGTGGGAATGTCCCGAACGAGCAGGAAGGCGATCCCATGCCCGAGGAACTCCCCGACGAGCGGCTGGCGCAGCTCAAGAGCACTTTCGCGTCGATCGACACGGACGGCGACGGCTACATCAGCGAGGCCGAGCTGACGAAGCACTTCCCGGGTCTCCCGGCGGAGGCGCTGGGGGCGATGAGCCAGGCCGCCGACTCCGACCAGGACGGCCGCTACTCGCTGGAGGAGTTCATCCGCACGGTCTCCTGACCTTTCCGGGTCACCTGGCGCATCCGCGTCGAAGAACCGGCCGCGACGCCCGTCGGTCAGGCGGGCAGGCCGGTGTGGTCCTCCTCGAAGATGTCGGCCGCCGACCGGACGATGAGCGGGTCCGGGGTGCCGACCACCTCGTAGTCCTTGTTGTCGTAGTGGAACAGGCTCAGCACGTGACGCATGGCCTCCACCCGGCCGCGCTTCTTGTCGTTGCTCTTGATGACCGTCCAGGGAGCCTCGGCGATGTCGGTGTGGAGGAACATCTCCTCCTTGGCGACGGTGTAGTCGTCCCACCTGTCGAGCGAGGCCAGGTCCATCGGCGACAACTTCCACTGCCTCACGGGGTCGACCTGGCGGATGATGAAGCGGGTGCGCTGCTCGGAGCGGGTCACCGAGAACCAGAGCTTGATCAGACGGATGCCGTCGCGTACCAGGGCCCCCTCGAACTGCGGCGCCTGCTGCATGAACTCGCGGCACTGGGCCTCGGTGCAGAAGCCCATCACGCGCTCGACCCCGGCACGGTTGTACCAGGAGCGGTCGAACAGGACGATCTCCCCGGCGGCGGGCAGGTGGGCGATGTAGCGCTGGAAGTACCACTGGGTGCGCTCGCGCTCCGACGGCTTCTCCAACGCGACCACCGTGGCGCCGCGGGGGTTGAGGTGCTCCATGAACCGCTTGATGGTGCCGCCCTTGCCCGCCGCGTCCCGGCCCTCGAACAGGATGACCAGCCGCTCCCCGTTCGCCTTGACCCAGTACTGCAGCTTGAGCAACTCGATCTGCAGCAGCCGCTTGACGCGGTCGTACTCGTGCCGCTGCATTCGCTCGGGATACGGGTAGTGCTCGCGCCAGGTGTCGAACGGGCTGCCGTCAGGCCGCAGCAGTACCGGATCGTCATCGTCACTGTCGTCCACGATCAGGCCCGGCGTCGAATCCAGCAAGCGAACCTGCTCCGTGTCCGGAAGGGCAACCTGCTTCACGCCCACCGCCTCGTCGTTTCCGCCTCGCATCAGCTTCCCGTACCCGCCAAGCCATCAGGGGAACAATTCGGGATGATCGGGTTAATGCCGTACGGCATCACCAGCACCGTGCGGTCGTCCTGGCCGCCGGCGTACCGGTGTGGTTCCTTGGAACACGCCAGTGTCAAGATGATGGGTCACGCCTTCCTGCCCGCTCGCACCGGGCAGGAAGGCGTGTCAGGACATTGTTCACCATCCTGTAGGGGTTCGTAGTGGTTCAGCAGGTTCTGGTCGCCCCCGACAAGTTCAAGGGGTCGCTGACGGCGGCCGAGGTGGCCGCCCGGGTCTCGGCCGGGCTCGGCGTGCCCACGGTGGAGCTGCCGGTGGCCGACGGGGGCGACGGCACCGTGGACGCGGCCGTGGCCGGCGGGTTCAGCCGGGTCACGATCGAGGTCACCGGGCCCACCGGCGAGCGGATCTCCGCCTCGTACGCCTGGCAGGACGCCGACGCGACGGCGGTGGTGGAGCTGGCGGAGGCGTCGGGGCTGCGCCGCCTCCCCGGCGGGCACGAGCCGCTGACCGCCACCAGCCACGGCACGGGCGAGCTGATCGCGGACGCCGTGCGCCGGGGCGCCAAGCGCGTGGTCCTGGGGCTGGGCGGGAGCGCCTGCACCGACGGGGGCGCGGGCATGGCGCAGGCGCTCGGCGCGCGCCTGCTGGACGCCGACGGCGGCGACCTCCCCCGGGGCGGGGCCGCGCTGAAGGAGCTCGCCCGGATCGATCTGTCGGGGTTCACGGACGTCTCCGGCGTGGAGTTCGTGGTGGCCAGCGACGTGGACAACCCGCTCCTCGGCCCGCACGGCGCCGCCGCCGTCTACGGGCCCCAGAAGGGCGCCACCCCGGACGACGTCAAGACGCTGGAGGCCGGCCTGACCCGGCTGGCCGCCGTCGCGACCGCCACTCACGGGCTGATGGGCGCGGTCGAGCACGACGACACGCCGCGCGCGATGGGCGTGGCGGGCGCGCCGGGGGCGGGGGCGGCCGGCGGGGTGGGGTTCGCCGCGCTGGCGTTCCTGCACGCCGAGATCCGGCCCGGCATCGGCTACCTGCTCGACCTGCTCGGGTTCGGCGAGCTGGTCAAGGACGCGCGGCTGGTGATCACCGGCGAGGGGTCGCTCGATGAGCAGTCCCTGCGCGGCAAGGCCCCCGTCGGCGTGGCGCGGGCCGCGGCCGAGGCGGGCGTCCCCGTGGTGGCCGTCTGCGGGCGCCGTACGCTCACCGACGACGAGCTGCGGGCCGCCGGCATCGAGGCCGCCTACGCCCTCACCGACCTCGAACCCGACCCCGAGCGCTGCATGGCCGAGGCCGGGCCCCTGCTCGAACGCCTGGCCGCGCGGCTGGCCGCCGTCCATCTCCAAGAGGACTAGATGATCGATCTGGTGATCCGATCCCGCCGCACCGTCACCCCCGAGGGGGAGCGGGCGGCGGCGGTGGCCGTGCGGGGCGAGAAGATCGCGGGCCTGTACGACTACGACGCCCCGCTCGACGCCGCCGAGGACATCGACCTGCGCGACCTGGCCCTGCTCCCCGGCCTGGTCGACACCCACGTGCACGTCAACGAACCGGGGCGGACGCACTGGGAGGGGTTCGGCTCGGCGACCAGGGCGGCCGCCGCCGGAGGCGTCACCACGATCCTCGACATGCCGCTCAACTCCCTTCCGCCCACCGTGAACGTGGCCGCCTTCGAGGCCAAGCTGCGGGCCGCCGAGGGGCAGTGCCACGTGGACGTGGGCTTCTGGGGCGGGGCCGTGCCGGGCAACGTCAAGGACCTCGCGCCCCTGCGCGAGCGCGGGGTCTACGGGTTCAAGTGCTTCATGTCCCCGTCGGGGGTGGAGGAGTTCCCGCCGCTCGGCGACTCCGAGCTGCGGGAGGCGCTGACCGAGGTCGCCGCGGTCGGCGGGGTGATGGTGGTGCACGCCGAGGACCCGGCGCTGCTCGGGGAGCCGGCCGGGCCGACGTACCGGGAGTTCCTGGAGTCGCGGCCGGGGGAGTCGGAGCGCAGCGCCGTCGCACGGGTGGTGGGGCTGGCGGCGCGGACCGGCGCCCGGGTGCACATCCTGCACGTCTCCAGCGCCTCCTGCCTGGAGGTGCTGGAGTCGGCCCAGGCCGAGGGCGTGGCGGTCACGGCGGAGACGTGCCCCCACTACCTGACGCTGGCGGCCGAGCAGGTGCCCGAGGGGGCGACCGCGTACAAGTGCTGCCCGCCCATCCGCTCCGAGGCCAACCGCGACCTGCTGTGGGACGGGCTGGCCAGGGGCGTGCTGAGCTGCGTCGTGTCCGACCACTCGCCCTCACCCGCCGACCTCAAGGTGCCCGACTTCGCCGCCGCCTGGGGCGGCATCGCCTCGCTCCAGCTCGGGCTGCCCGCGGTCTGGACGGAGGCGTCGCGGAGGGGGCACGGGCTGGGGGACGTGGTGCGCTGGATGTCGGCCAATCCGGCGGCGATGGCCGACATTCCCGGAAAAGGCGGGATAAAGCCGGGTAATGATGCCGATCTGGTGGCCTTCGACCCGGCCGCCGACAACCCCGTGGACGCCGCGCGCCTGCACCACAAGAACCCGGTCACCCCGTACCACGGCCAGGTGCTCAAGGGCGCCGTACTGACCACCTGGCTGCGCGGGCGGCCCGTGGACGACGTGCCGCACGGACGATTCCTGTTGGGAGAGCAGTAGATTTGCCAGGTTTCAGCACCCTGCCGGACCTCGCCCTGCGCACGCTCGGCGGCTCGGTCGTGGCGGCCAGCGACGAGTCGTTCGCCGAGAAGGAGAGCCTGATCCGGCCGGGGCGGCCCGGTTTCCAGGCGGAGACGTTCGGGAGCAAGGGGCAGGTCTACGACGGGTGGGAGACCCGCCGCCGCCGCTCGCCCGGCCACGACTGGGCCCTGGTACGGCTCGGCGTCCCCGGCGTGATCCGCGGTGTGGTGATCGACACGGCCTGGTTCAAGGGCAACTACCCGCCCCACGCCCGCGTCGAGGCGGCCTCGGTCGAGGGCCACCCCTCCCCGGCCGAGCTCGAGGCCGCTGCGTGGACGGAGATCGTGCCCCGGGCCGAGCTCACCGGTGACAGCGAGCACCACTTCGCCGTCACCGACGAGCGCCGGTTCACCCACGTGCGGCTGAGCATCTTCCCCGACGGCGGCGTCGCCCGCCTCCGGGTGCACGGGGAGGCCCGGCCCGACCTGTCCGTGTACGACGGGCTCGGCCTCGACCTGGCCGCGCTCGCGAACGGCGCGCTGGTCACCGCCTGCTCCAACGAGTTCTACTCGGCCCCCAACAACGCCATCGCCCCCGGCCTGGCCCGTCACCAGGCGGAGGGCTGGGAGACCGCCCGCCGCCGCGGCGACGGGAACGACTGGCTGGTCATCCGGCTGGCCGGGCGCGGCGTGATCGGTCTGGCCGAGATCGACACCACGAACCTGCTGTTCAACGCGCCGGGCGCGGTCTCGCTGACGGGCCTGGACGGTGACCGGGAGGTGGAGCTCCTCCCGAGGACGCGCCTGCAGCCCGACACGCCGCACCGCTTCCGGCTCGCCCATCCGGACCCGGTCACGCACGTACGGGTGGACATCTACCCGGACGGCGGCCTGGCCCGCGTCCGCCTCCACGGCCACCTCGCCACGCCCTGACCAACCCGCGTCCGCCTCGCCAACCCCAGGCCGTGGCGGCCGCCCAAGCCTCAGCCCTTCACCTGTGCGACGGCTCTGTGCAGGCGGCGCGGGCCGAGGTCCCTCAAGGCTCTGGCGTGACCGACGCGTTTCGGCGTCCGGTGATCGCCCGTGTGTCGCCGAAGGGACCTCACTGCCAGAGGACGACCGTGGCCCCCTGCGGCCGCTCGCTGTTGGGCAACGGCCGCTGGAACTGGACCACCCCGCGGTTGCCCAGCCGCTGCACCCGCACCTTGAACCCCAGCGCCTCTAACTCCGCCTTGGCGTCCCTGACCTCTTTGCCGATCACCGCCGGCACCAGGGCGAACTGCTGGTCGTCGCGGGCCTCGTCGTCCCTGTCGCCGTTGAACCAGTCCCAGAAGTCCGTCTGGCACCGGGCCACCGTGACCATGACCTGCGCGCCCTTGTCCACCTCGGACTTCGCCTTGGGCGTCTGCGCGATGACCGTGCACGGCTCGGCGTCGTCGTCGACCTCGTTGACCTGCACCTGGAAGCCCAGACCACCGAGATACTGGGCGGCCTCGTCCTTGGGCATGCTGTTGACGTCGGGCATCACCATGCCGGCGCTGACGTAGATGTCGACCTTGGCGCCCTCCCGCACCTTCTCGCCGACCTGCGGCGAGGTGCGGATGACCTTGTCGCGCTCGACCTCCTGGTTGGCCAGCCGCTTGACGACGCCCACGGTCAGCCCGGCATCGGCGATCTTGGCCCGGGCCTGGTCGCCGGTCATGCCCTCGGTGTTGGGCACGGCGACGCGCTTGGGCCCGAGCGAGGGGACCAGCGTGATCGTGGTGCCCTTCTCCACCTCGGTGGCGGCCGCCGGGTCGGTGCTGAGGACCAGGCCCGCGGCCATCTTCTCGTTGTTGACGCCGTCGGCCTCCTGGACCTTGAAACCGGCCGCGGCTGCGCTGCTCTTGGCCAGCGCCAGGTTCTTGCCGACCAGGTCGGGGACGGAGACCATCTCGGGCTGCGCGAAGTACCAGCCGGTCAGCCCGACCGCGACCACCATGACCCCGGCCAGCAGCACCAGGAACCAGTTGGGCTTGAACCCCGCCCGCTGCCCCTGCGCCGACACCTCCGCCCGCGGCTGGATCAAGGTGTGGGCGGGGGCGGGCTGGGGCATCGAGGCGGCGCCGGAGGCGTTGAACACCTGCGTCTGGGCGTGGGAGGCCGGCGGGTTGGTCAGGCGCGGCAGCATCCGGTGCGCGTCGACGGCGGCCACGAGCATCGCGGTCGCGTCGGCGGGGCGCTGGTCCGGCTCGCGGGCCGTCGCCTGGGTCACCAGCGTGTCGATCAGCGGCGGCACGTCGGGGAACACCGAGGACGGCGCGGGCACGGTGTCGTGGACGTGCCGGTAGGCCACCGACATGGGCGTCGCGCCGTCGTACGGCTGCTGGCCGGTGACCAGCTCGAACAGCATGATGCCCGCGGCGTAGACGTCGCTGCGCACGTCGGCGGCGCCGGTGGTGACCTGCTCGGGCGCCATGTAGCCGATGGTGCCGATCATCACCCCGGTGCGGGTCTGGTTGGTGGCCTCGATGGCCCGGGCCAGGCCGAAGTCGACGACCTTGACCCGGCCGTCGTCGGTCATCAGGACGTTTTCCGGCTTCACGTCGCGGTGGACCATCCCGGCCTGGTGGGCCGCGCCGAGGGCGGCGAGCACCGGGATCATGATCTCGAGCGCCTCGCGGGCGGGCAGCCTGCCGCGCTCGCGCAGGATGTCGCGCAGCGTCTTGCCGGGCACGTACTCCATCGACAGGTAGACGACGTCGTTGTCCGTGCCCTGGTCGAAGACGTGCACCACGTTGGGGTGTGAGAGGCGGGCAACCGACTTGGCCTCGCCGATGAACCTCCGCACGAACGCGGGGTCCTCGGCCAGTGAGCCGTGCATGACCTTCAGCGCCACCGTCCGGTCCAGGCGGACGTCCAGCGCGAGGTAGACGGTCGCCATACCGCCCCGGGCGATCCGGCTCTCGATGCGGTAGCGCCCATCGAGGAGCCGCCCGACCAGGGGGTCCGCAGTCGTCGTATCCACCCCGCTGAGTTTACGGGCGTTTTGCCACTGGGAGGGCCTCGCCGCCCGAAACCGATGCTGAGACGTTCCCGTTGGAACGTCCCAGCTCCCCACGCGTCCCTCGGGTCAGCGAGCCCCCGTCACTCCCGCCGGGGGCCACCGGCACTCGGGCCGGGGAGTCGTCGGCACTCGGGGGAGGGGGCATCGGCACTCCGGTCAGGGAGCCATCGGTGAGGAGGCCTCGGCGTAGCGCCTGCGCGGGATGCGGCCCGCCAGCCGCGCCAGCCGTCCGGCCTCCACGGCCTGCTTCATGGCGACCGCCATGAGATCGGGCCGCTGGGCCCTGGTGACCGCCGTGGCCAGCATCACGGCGGCGCAGCCCAGCTCCATCGCCAGCGCGGCGTCGCTGGCCGTGCCGATGCCCGCGTCGAGCACCACCGGCACGGACACGGCCTCCACGATCAGCTCGATGCTGTGCGGGTTGCGGATGCCGAGACCCGAGCCGATCGGCCCGCCCAGCGGCATGACGGCCGAGCAGCCCGCCTGCTCCAGCCGCCGGGCCAGCGCCGGGTCGTCCCCGATGTACGGCAGCACCACGAACCCGTCGGCCACCAGCCGTTCGGCCGCGTCGAACGTCTCGATCGGGTCGGGCAGCAGGGTCCGCTCGTCGGAGATGACCTCGACCTTGATCCAGTTCGTGCCGAGGGCCTCCCTGGCCAGCCGTGCCGTCAGCACGGCCTCGCCCGCCGTGAAGCAGCCCGCGGTGTTGGGGAGCACCTTGATGTCCCGCTTGCGCAGCACGTCCAGGACCGAGCCGCGGGCGTTCGGGTCGAGCCGCCGGATCGCCACCGTGGTCAGCTCGGTGCCGGACGCGGCCAGCGCCTGGTCGAGCACGTCCAGCGAGGGCGCGCCGCCGGTGCCCATGATGAGCCGGGAGGAGAAGCTCTCCCCGGCGATGATCAGATCATCCACCTTGCACCGCCGTCAGAACCTCCACCCGGTCACGGTCGCTGAGCGCCGTCGTCTCCCACGAGCTCCGCGTGACCACCTCGTCGTTGACGGCCACGGCCACTCCGGTGGTGGCCGTGGTCAATGTGCGTACGGCCTGCGCCACGGTCGTGCCGTCGGCCACCTCGTGGGAGGCCCCGTTGATCATCACAATCATGAAATATCCCGAAATCTCCCGGGCGAGCACATTGCGGCGAGCTCGCCCTCCTCGCCCAGCAGGATGTCCGCCGTGAGCGGCGCCAGGAGCACGCCGCCCCGATGATGGCCGGTGGCCAGCGCCAGCCCCGGGGTGCCGCTCGGGCCGATGAGCGGCAGGTTGTCCGGCGTGCCCGGCCGCAGCCCGGCCACCACGTCGGAGACCTCCAGCTCGGTGATGCCCGGCACCAGTTCCCTGGCGTCGCGCAGCAGCTCGTAGAGCCCGCCCGCGGTCACCCTGGTGTCGAAGCCCATCTCCTCCTGCGTGGCCCCGACCACCAGCTCGCCGTCGCCCCGGGGGACGAGGTAGACCGGCGTGCCGTGCACGGTGCCGCGGACGCACCGGGTGAGCAGCGGCTGCGGCGAACGCAACCGCATGATCTGCCCCTTGACCGGCCGGACCGGCACCTCGGCCAGCCCGGCGCTCCACGCCCCGGCCGCCAGGATCACCCGCTCCGCCCGCAGCTCGGCTCGCCGGTCGTCGCCGCCGGGCGGCTCCAGGCGTACCCCTGTGACCCGGCCGCCGTCGCGCAGCAGCTCGCCGACGCGCGCCCGTACGAGCCGGACTCCCCGCCGGTCGAGCGCGGCGAGCAGCGCCGCCGTCACGCGGCGCGGGTCCACCCAGGAATCGCCGACGGCCAGCAGCCCGCCCCGCACCGAGGGAGCCAGCATGGGCTCCAGGCGGCGGCACTCGCGGCCGGTCAGCCGCCGGACGGCGAGCTCCAGCTTCTCCAGGTACGCGGCCAGCTCGTCCAGCGCGGCCAGGTCGTCCGCCCCGAACGCCACGTCGAGCGTCCCCTCGGAGCGCAGGTCCAGGGCCTCGGGGCCGGCCAGCCCCGCGTCGGCGGCCAGCTCGGCGGCGAAGGCGGGCCAGCGGCGCAGCGACGCCACGCCGAGCCGCAGCAGCGGCACCTCCGTGTAGGTGACCTCGCTGACCGGCGCCAGCATCCCCGCGGCCGCGTGTGAGGCCCCCGAGGCGGGGGCCGGGTCCACCAGGGTGACGGGCCGCCCTTCGCGGGCAAGCCGCCAGGCCAGCGAGAGGCCGACGACCCCGCCGCCCACGATCACATCCATCCGCGCTCCCTTCGCCGGCATGATCCGGATCAGGTGTCTTGCGGTCGAAGGCCCGATGGCAGCCTTCCTCTCAGCCCGGTCACGGCCGGACTCCCGCGCGTCTTACGCCCCCAGCCTACGGCCTCGCTGCGACGCCCGGACACCGGCCCACGTTAGGGTCATGAACGTGAACGAAGTCGTGGTGGTGGGAGCGGGCCTGGCCGGAGTGCGCACCGTGGAGGCGCTGCGCGCACAGGGGTTCGGCGGGCGGATCACGCTGGTGGGCGAGGAGCGGCATCGCCCCTACGACCGTCCACCCCTGTCCAAGGCCGTGCTGTTCGGCGACGCCGACACCAGCTACGTCGAAACCGACCTGGCCTCGCTCGACGTGGTGTTCCAGCCGGGGGTCAGCGCCAAGGCGCTGCGCGAGGGGGTCGTGGAGACCACCGAGGGCGAGCTCGGCTACGACGGGCTGGTCATCGCCACCGGCGCCGAGCCGATCAGGCTGCCCGGCGACGGCCCGCAACACGTGCTGCGCACGCTCGACGACGCCCACGAGCTCAGGGCCATGCTCGTCCCCGGCGCCCGCGTCTCGATCATCGGGGCCGGCTGGATCGGCGCGGAGGTGGCCACCGCCGCCCGCCGCGCCGGGTGCGCGGTGACCGTGATCGAGGCCGGCCCGGCGCCGCTCGCGACGGCCGTCGGCGCCGAGATCGGGGCCCGCACCGAGCGCTGGTACGACGGCATCGACCTGCGGCTCGACACCATGGTCGACTCCGTGGACGAGGGCGGCGTGCGGCTGGTGGGCGGCGAGTTCGTGGACGCCCACGTGGTGGTCACGGGCATCGGCGTGCGCCCGGCCGTCGAATGGCTCACCGGCGCCGACATCGACCTCCACAACGGCGTCGTCGTGGACGAGCACCTGCGCGCCTCCCTCCCGAACACGGTCGCCGTCGGCGACTGCGCCGCCTGGTGGTCGCGCCGCTGGCAGACCAGGCTCAGGGTCGAGCACTGGGACACCGCGCTCAACGCCCCCGAGGTGGCCGCCGCGAGCTTGCTGGGCGAGGACGTCGCGTACGATCCCGTTCCGTACTTCTGGTCGGAACAGTTCGGGCACATGGTGCAATACGCCGGTCATCATTTGGCAGGCGAGCGCCTGATCTACCGGGGCGAGCCGGAGGGCAAGTGGTCGGCCCTCTGGCTCACGGCCGACGACGCCCTCGCCGCGGTGCTCGCCGTGGATCGGCCGCGAGACCTCGTTCAGGGGCGCAGAATCATCGACGCGGGACACCGTCTCGACGCGGAACGCCTGGTAGATCCAGAAGTCCCTCTACGGGATTGTGTTGTTTGAGCAAGCGCGGCATGTGGTAGTTGTGGTTTCGTGACGCTTTCTGTTGCACAGATCGACCGGGAGACCGACCAACTCGTCGACGAGTGGCTCACGCTCCCCGAAGTGGCCTCGCGCCTAGACCTTCCGATCGGGCGGGCCAAGCAACTCCTCAAGGACCACAAGCTGCTCGGCGTACGCCGGGGGGGCGGCGGGCCACAGGTGCCCGCTGTGTTCCTCGATGGAAAGGATGTGATGAAGGGCCTGCCCGGCACGCTGACCGTGTTGCTGGACGCCGGCTACGACGATGTCGAGTCGCTGCGCTGGCTCTTCACCCCTGACGAGTCCCTGCCCGGATCGCCCATCGAGGCGATCAAGGCCGGCCGTCATACTGAGGTCAAGCGGCGTGCCCAAGCCCTCGGTTTCTGAAGCCCGCCTCTATCTCTGCACCGACGGCCGCCGCGACCGCGGCGACCTGGCGGAGTTCCTCGACTCGGTGCTGGCCGGCGGCGTGGACATCATCCAGCTGCGGGAGAAGGGTCTGGAGGCCCGCGAAGAACTCGCGCTCCTCGAGGTCTTCCGCGACGCCTGCGACCGGCACGGCAAACTGCTGGCCGTCAACGACCGGGCGGACGTCGCCTACGCCGCCCGGTCCGACGTGCTCCACCTGGGGCAGGACGACCTTCCTGTGACGGTCGCGCGAGAGATACTCGGCGACGACATCGTCATCGGACGGTCCACCCACTCCGTGGCCGAGGCTTCCGCCGCGGCAGCGGAGCCGGGCGTCGACTACTTCTGCTGCGGCCCCATCTGGCCCACGCCCACCAAGCCCGGCCGCCCGGCCCCCGGCCCGCCGCTGCTCCGGCACGCGGCGGCGCTGGAGACCTCGCGGCCGTGGTTCGGGATCGGCGGCATCGACCTCGCGAACCTGGACGAGGTGATGTCGTACGGCGTGCGCCGCGTGGTGGTCGTACGCGCGATCACGGACGCGGAGGACCCGGGCGCGGCGGCGGCGGAGTTCGCCAAGCGCCTGTCCTCCGCCTGACCGACAAGCCCGTGACCGACAAGCCCGTGACCGGCAAGCCCCTGACCGACAAGCCCCTGACCGACATGAGCCCCTGACCGCGGCGGCCACCTGACCACAGGAGGCCGCCCGGCCGTACGGGGCCCTGCGACCCACGAGGCGCCCGCCACCACACGGGCGCCTCCGAGTCGGAGGCCCGGGCCCAAGGCGGCGATCCCCGGGCAGGTCAGGTCAGGTCTTGCGGGAGGTGGCGGCGATGGCCAGCTCCGTCAGAGCCGCGCGCGCCTCCGCCGTGATCGGCGCCTCGTCCAGCGCGGACAGCGCGTCCCCCAGATAGTCGCCGATCAGGTCCTCGCACTCCTGCAGCGCGCCCGTCTCGTCGATGATCTGCCGCAGCGTCTCCACCCCGTGCTCGTCCAGCCCGGGATCCCCCAGCAGCCGCCGGACGGTCTGCGCCGCACCCGGGGACGCGGCAGCCAGCGTGCGGGCCACGAGCATCGTCCGCTTGCCCTCCCGCAGGTCGTCTCCGGCGGGCTTGCCCGTCTGCGCCGGGTCGCCGAACACCCCCAGGATGTCGTCACGCAGCTGGAACGCGATCCCGACCCGCGTGCCGTAGCCCGTGCACAGCTCGTCCATCCAGGGCGCGAGCTTGCCGCCGGCGAGCACCAGCCCGAGCCTGAGCGGCTGCTCCACCGAGTATTTGCCGCTCTTGAACAGCGCCACCCGCAGCGCCGACTCGAACGTGTTCTCGCCGTGCGCCTGCTCCAGCAGGTCGAGGTACTGGCCGCACATCAGCTCCGTACGCATGTGGTCGTGCACGGGCTGGGCCGCCGCCAGGGACTCGGGCGGCAGACCGCTGGTGCGCCACATCTCGCCCGACCAGATCAGCAGCAGGTTGCCCAGCAGGATCGCCGCGCCCTCGCCGAACTGCTCCGCGGACCCGTACCAGGCGGACTTCTCGTGCAGCGCCTGGAACCGGCGGTGCGCGGACGGCATGCCCCTGCGCAGGTCGCTCTTGTCCATCACGTCGTCGTGCACCAGCGCGCTGGCCTGCAGCAGCTCCAGCGAGGCCGCCGCGGTGAAGATCGCGGGCACGTCCGTGCCGCCCGCGCCGCGCCAGCCCCAGTAGCAGAACGCCGGACGCAGCCGTTTGCCGCCGGCCAGCAACTCGTCGGCGGCTGTGCGCAGCGGCTCGAGCTCGGGGTCACCGGGGGCGGGCAGCTGTCGTTCGACGAACTCTCCGAGGGCACGCTCCACCTGTGTGCGCAGGGTGTTCATGCCAACGGCGTCAGTGGTCATGCCTTGAGACTAGTGGCCGCGTGCGGGGGAGCGGATGTGCAGGTGTCCTAATAGGGGCATCTGAGGTGGCGTGGACGGTGATGTGCCGCTCGTGCCGGTGACATGGCTGTGGCGGCAGGGGTGACACGGCCGTGACCTTGAGTCGGTGAGGTCCCTGTAACCTTGGCACATGGCGCTTGGTCGACCCTCCATCCTGCCCGATCGTGTTCCCACCGTCCGCGACATGCTCGCCGCCGGTGGCCGGTCGTTCTCCTTCGAGTTCTTCCCGCCGAAGACCGACGAGGGAGAGCGGCAGCTCTGGAAGGCGATCAGGGAGCTGGAGTCGCTGCGGCCGACGTTCGTGTCGGTGACCTATGGCGCGGGCGGCTCCACGCGTGACCGCACGGTCGACATCGTCGAGCGGATCGCCCACGACACGACGCTCACGCCCGTGGCGCACTTCACGGCGGTCAACCACTCGATCCGCGAGCTGCGTCACCTGGTGGGGCGCTTCGCCGACGCCGGGGTGCGCAACATCCTGGCCGTCCGCGGCGACCCGCCTGGCGACCCGACGGCCGAGTGGTTGCAGCACCCCGAAGGCGTCCTCTACGCCGAGGAGCTGGTGCGGCTGATCAGGCAGGCGGGCGACTTCTGCGTCGGCGTCGCCGCCTTCCCGTACAAGCACCCGCGCTCGCCGTCCATCGAGAGCGACACCGAGTTCTTCGTGCGCAAGTGCGAGGCGGGCGCCGACTACGCGATCACGCAGATGTTCTTCCGCGCGGACGACTACCTGCGGCTGCGCGACCGGGTGGCGGCCCGGGGGTGCGACACGCCGATCATCCCGTGCATCATGCCGGTGACGCAGATGAGCACGATCGCGCGCTCGGAGCAGCTGTCGGGAGCGCCGTTCCCGGCGGAGGTGGCGGCCCGCTTCGAGGAGGTCGCGGACGACCCTGCGGCGGTGCGGCGGCTGGGCATCGAGCACGGGGCCGAGCTGTGCCGGCGGCTGCTCGACGAGGGCGCGCCGGGCATCCACTTCATCACCTTCAACCGCTCCAGCGCGTCGCGCGAGGTCTTCCAACGCCTCGACGCGGTGCCCCTTTCCGCCTGAAAACCTTTCGTTCTTTACGGCGGAGCACGGGCGGCGCCACCCGCCGCCCGTGGCCGGTGGCCTCCAGGAAGACGCCCGCTGACCCGCACGTGGCCGGCCGCCGCAACGGCGCAACGTGGACCCTCTTCGGGGGTTCACAAGCGTTGACCCTGAGCGGTGGGCAAGATCGCCCGACGAAGGCCCCCAACGCCTCCCACCCACGGCACCGACTGCGCCACCCCACCGCCCACGCGCCGCACGCATTGCGCCGCCCCCACCGCCCCCACCGCGGCACGCATTGCGCCGCTCCCGCCGCCCATCTTCCCGCCGCACGCATTGCGCCGGGTCCCACCGACCGCCTCCTCGCCGCACCGGCGCCAGGGGAGTGCGCGGATCTGGGCGCCACGGTGGGCCGGGGCGGCACGTCGGGCACTCGCCGCACGCATTGCGCCGGGATCCGCCGACCCCCTTCTCGCCGCACCGGCGCCGGAAGGGCCGCACAGACCTGGGCCGCACGCTGGGTGGGAGGCGCGCTGGGCGGGGCCGGAAGCCGGGGCCGGATGTCGGGTGGGGGAAGCGCGCTGGGGTTGGGCGCGTCGCTTCGCGTTTCGCTGGCCGTCCTTTTGCCGCCGCGCCGTGGGACCGGGCACGAGCCCGTCGCTCGCAGCGCTGGGTCCCGCGGGCCGTCGCCTCGGAGTGCTGGCTCCACCCGGGTCGTTGCCCGCAGCATCGGGACCGTCGGTCGTCGGTTGCCGTGGGGTTCGTCGGGGTGGTGAGTGCGGTGGGAGGGAAGGGGCCCGTCACCCGCCCGCAGGGGGACCGGGCGGGTGACGGGCAGGGGACAGTAGACGGTCAGTAAAGGGGTGACTACCTTGCGTAATGGATGGTGCCCCAAGTGGTCGGCAGACAAACCCAATGGTCACGGGTTCGTCAGGGACGTGATCCTCACGTCAAGGGCAGGGGGCGGCCCATGATGGCGTAGTCCTCGTAGCCGCCCGGGAAGATGAACCTCGTGAGCAGGTCCGTGAAGCCCATGCTGGCGTAGAGGTGGCGGGCGGCCGTGGGCTGGTCGTGGGTGGACAGGACGGCCGAGCGCTCGGGGCGGCCCGCGCAGAGGGTACGGATCATGGCGCGGCCGATGCCCTTGCTCTGGAAGTCCGGGTGGACGTGGATCTCGGCCAGCTCCAGCGCGTAGCCGAGCCAGGCGGTGGCGGCCTCCTGGCCGATCCGGTCCGTCAGGGCGCGGAAGACCACGTCGTGCCACCACTGCCCGGGGGTGCCGCGGAAGCCGTAGGCGAAGCCGACGGTGAGGGGGGTGGAAAGGGACGGATCGCGCAATTCTGCGAAATAACACTGAAAATGGGGATAAGTCGCGTGATTTCGCATGATGGTTTTGCGGCCGTTGATCTGGTCCGCGGGCGGGTTCATGGCAGCCGCGTAGACGTCGATCACCGTGTCCAGCCGCTCGACGAACTCGGCCGGCCCCGCCCCGCGAAACTCGATCACCCGTCGCACACTACTCGACGTCCACCGCCGTACCGCCGGTGATCCGCACGAGCTCGTCAAACGTCGTCGGGAACACGGTCAGCGGATGCCCCCCGGCCGCCCACACCACCTCGTGCTTGCTCAGCCAGTTGTCCACCAGGGTCCGCACGGGCGCCGGATGCCCCACCGGGGCCACGCCGCCGATGGGCTGGCCGGTCGCCGCCCTCACGAACTCCGGCGTCGCCCGGCGTACCTTCCCGACCCCCGCGGTGCGGGCGATCAGCTCCACGTCCACGCGGTGCGCCCCGCTGGTCAGCACGAGCAGCGGCGCGCCGTCCGCGTCGAAGATCAGGCTGTTGGCGATGGCCCCGACCTCGCACCCGACCTGGGCCGCGGCGGTCGCCGCCGTGGGCGCCTTCTCGGGCAGGACGATGACCTCACCGTCCGCCCCCAGTTCGCGCAGGGCGGATTGAACGACGACCGCGTTGGACGGCAACTTCTCAGACATGGACACACTCTAAACAGGTTGACCGCTTCATTACCGATTCATGATGAGTGGTATAAGGTCAACTGATCGTTTGCTCATGGTATGCGAGGTGGTACTGGTGGGGGCTCGACGGCTGCCCGGAGTGGCTGCTCTCCTGACGGCAGGCGCCGTCGCACTCTCGGGCTGCGGCACGCATGGATTGCATCGTTCGACGGCGTCCATGAGGACGGCGTCCCCGACCGCCACACATACCTCCGCGGGAGCCCGATCCGGTCCCGCCGCCATCACCTCCGCCACGGTCACCGCGCCGCGCAAGACGCTCAGGCTCGGCGCCAAGGGCAAGTCCGTCCAGTGGCTGCAGAGGCGCCTGGCCCAGCTCGGCTACCGCCCCGGCAGGGCCGACGGCCGGTACGGGGGCGCGACGCTGGCGGCCGTGTGGGCGTTCCAGAAGGTGAACGGCATCAAGCCGACCAGCACCGTCGCCAGGCGCACGTGGGACGCCCTGGAGACCCCCAGGTCGCCGCAGGTCCTGGTCAGGAACGGCAAGCCGACCCGCGCCGAGGTCAACCTCACCAAGCAGATCATGGTCCTGTACGTGGACGGCGAGGTGAAGCTGATCACCCACGTGTCCTCCGGCAGCGGCGTCCCCTACTGCGAGACCGCCGCGTGGCAGGGCAAGCAGCAGCGGTTCTGCGGCTCGGCCACCACGCCGACGGGCGACTACGCGACGACGTGGCGCGCTCGCGGCTGGCACAAGTCGTATCTGGGGCAGCTCTACAACCCGATCTTCTTCAACGGCGGCATCGCCTTCCACGGCGCGCTGTCGGTGCCGCTGTATCCGGCTTCGCACGGATGCGTGCGCATGCCGATGAACGTGGCCGAGGTCCTGCCCGGGATGCTGGGCAAGGGCGTTCCGGTGCACGTCCGGGGCAGGTTCAAGCGGCTCTGAGACGCGCGTTCTGAGCACGCCCGCCGCGTCGCCGGCGGCATAACGCCCGCATAACCAGAAGCGGTGACGGGCCCGTTATGCCGCCTTTGCTGGACTCCCTCCTGACTTTCTTGGGGGGAGAGCATGACGACTGCGTTCATGACGCCGGCGCCCGTTCACACGACGGCGCGGCATA
Organism: Nonomuraea sp. NPDC049625; assembly: GCF_040675285.1. Classification (NCBI taxonomy): domain Bacteria; kingdom Bacillati; phylum Actinomycetota; class Actinomycetes; order Streptosporangiales; family Streptosporangiaceae; genus Nonomuraea; species Nonomuraea sp. NPDC049625. The sequence goes on from NZ_JBFAOQ010000002.1 coordinate 324,730, forward strand.
CGGGACGGGCCCGCCTGTGGTGGCTGCTGGCGGCCGGGTGGGTCGCCCACGTCGCGTTACGGCTGTGGCTGTACCGGTATCACACGGGACCGGTGGCGAACCCGGACGAGACCGGATATCTCCTCGCCGCCCGCTGGCTGGCCGGCGGACCGGGCGCCGACCTCACCGGCTCGACCTTCTACCAGGGCGGCTATCCGCTGCTGCTGGTCCCGGCCTTCTGGCTGACTTCCGACCCCGTCCTGGCGTACCGGCTGGTGGCCGGGGTGGGGTCGATGGCGGCGGCGAGCGCGTACCCGCTGGCGTACCTGCTGCTGCGGCGGCTGGGCCTGGGCGGGCGGGCGGCGCTGATCACGGCGTTCGTCGCGGCGCTGTCGCCGGCGCTGGTGGTGTTCTCCGGGCTGGCGCTGACCGACGCGATCCTGCCCGTGCTCGTCCTGGCCTGGCTGCTCGCGCTGCACGACCTGGTCGCGTACGGGTCGGCGCGGGCCGGGGCGGTGGCGGGCGCGCTGGCGGCGTTCGCGATGGCGGCCCATCTGCGGGGGACCGTGGTCCTGGCGGTCTGCGTGCTGGTCGTCGTGGTGGTGTGGGTCCGCAGAGGGGTGGTGGTGCCGGGCCGCGGCAGGGCGGTGGGTCCGGCGGATGCGGCGGGGCCGGCGAGGGCGGTGGGTCCGGCGGTCGCGGCGCTGGTGAGCGCGGCCGTGGTCGCGGTGGCGGGCAAGGCGCTCAACGGGGCGCTGGGCGCCGCGCTGTATCCGGGCGGGCCCCGCGACCTGTCGGGGCTGCTGGTGTCCAGGCTCATGAGCCTCGAAGGCCAGGCGTGGGCGCTGTCGGGGGCGGTCGGGCAGCTCTGGTACCTCGTCGCCGGCACCTGGGGACTCGCGGGCGTCGGGCTGGCGGGCGCGGCGGCCACATTGGTACGGCGGTCCGCGCCGTACGCGCACCGCGTCCTGGCGGGCACGCTGCTGCTGACGACCCTGGGCATCGCGTACGCCTCCTCGGCCGCCCTCCCGGACGAGCACCGCGTCGGCAACTACGTCTACGGGCGCTACCTGGCCTGCGTCGCCGTGGCCTGGACGCTCGCCGGCCTGATCGTCCTGATCAAGGGTGGGCGCCTGGCCGTGGTGCGGCACGCGCTGGCCGCCGCCGGGCTGATGGCGGTGACCGGCGGGGTGGCCGCCTGGTACGCGGGGGACCGGCTGGAGCGGTACGCGTTCATCGCGTTCGACTTCCCCGAAGTGATCTTTCTCACGGGTGAGAACGACGCGCTGAACCTGGTCGAGGCCTCCATGCCCGCCCTGATCCTGCTGGCCTGCCTGACCGGGGCGGCCTTCCTGACCGCGCGCCGGGCCAGGCTGCTGCTGGTGGTGGGCGTGCTGGCGCTGATCGACATCGCGTTCACGGCCGGGCAGGCGCCCGCCCGACCGTCGGGCGGCGTGGACTGGCTGCCCGCGCCGCCTCCCGGACGAGTGGCGGTGGACCGGCGGGTGCGGTGGAACATCTGGGTGCCGCTGTCGTACCGGGTGTCGTGGACCCGGATCGAGCTCTACCACGGCCGGCCCCCGGCGGGCGCGTGCACGGCCGTGGTCCCGTACGGGACGGCTCCGCCGGCGGGCTGGGCCGCCACGGGACGCGGCGGCGCCCAGATGGGCTGGACGACCTGGTCGAACGACGGCTGCCGCTGAGCCCTCAGGCCCGGGCGCCCGCGGCCCGCCTGACCTCAGGCCCGGGCGCCCGCGGCCCGCCTGACCTCAGGTCCGGGCGCTCGCGGCCCGCCTGCCCTCCGCGGCGGCCATCGCCACCCCCGCGGCCTGTGCCAGCCCGGCCGCCACCAGGACGAGTACGGTGGCCGACTGCCACCCGGGAAGGCCGCCGGCGAAGTCTGGGGTGTCGTAGAGCCCCGCCAGCGCCCTGGCGGGATTGACCAGCGCGACGAGGACCGCGAGGGCGTACGGGACGATCAGGACGCCCGACAGCACGAGCAGGGGCGTGCGACCCCGGCCGCCCCGCCGCAGCAGCACGCCGATGACGGTGTACACCACTCCCAGGACCCCCACGATCACGGCGGTGGCCAGGACCAGCCGCCAGGCGTCCCTGCCCAGCCCCGTCATCCCGTCGGCGGCGAGCCGGCCGCCCGCCCACTCCGGGCCCGCGATCTGCGCCTTGACGGCCGCCTCGATGGCCACGTGGTTGACCCCCGCGTACGCCGCCGCCAGGACCGGCCCCAGCGCCGGCAGGACGAAATCGATCAGCCGCCTCTTGCCCGCCATCCGCCCCCCTCTCCGCTCCGGACAGCTTCTCAGACAGCGGGCATCCGGAGCTATCCGAGGGAGCGCAGGCCGGCGAGCGTGATCTCGGCCGCCCGGCGCGCCGTGCTCGACATCTGCTCCGCGGACAGGTCGTGGCCGAGGTCGGCGACGATCGCCAGCTTCACCGCCCCGAACATCGCGCCCACCGCGGCGGCCGCCTCCACCGGGTCCAGCTCGGGGTAGGCCTCCCGCAGCGCCCGGGCCAGCGTGGTCTGGCTCTCGAGCAGCATCACCAGCGCCCGCGCCCGCAGCGTGGGCTCCTTGAGCACGAGCCGGATCCGCAGCTCCGCGTCCTCGAACGTGAGCTCCTCGTACGTGGTCAGCCAGGTCAGGCTCTCCTCCACGATCCGCAGGAGGACGTCGCCCGGCGACTCGCCGGGAGCCCTGTCGGCCATCGCCGCGGCGGCCAGCTCCATCTTGCGGGCGGAGTCGTAGAAGACCACGTCCTCCTTGCTCGCGAAGTAGCTGAAGAACGTGCGCGTCGACACGTCGGCCTCCGCGGCGATCTCCGCCAGTGTGGTCTCGTCGAAGCCCTTCTCGTCGAACAACCGGAGCGCGGCCTCGACCAGTGCCCGGCGCGTGCGCTGCTTCTTGCGCTCCCGCAGTCCCACGCCGCCGTTATCCACCATGACGGAACTATACTGCATGCATATATGATTTTCATGCATTGAAATTTTGCAATGAATGAGGTTTTCTGGAGGTGAAGCTCGGAAAGGAGCCGAAACATGTCCGATGTGACGTTTCCCACCGACCGGCAGCGCCCGTTCGATCCGCCCGACGAAGCCACTGAGCTGCGAGAACGGGCGAACATGCACCGTATGACCTTCGCCGACGGCCACCGGGGCTGGCTGGTGACCGGCTACTCCGCCGCCCGCGCGGTGCTCGCGCATCCGCGCTTCAGCAACCGCTCAGAGCTCGCGCACCCGCCGATCGAGGGTTCTCTGCTCCGGATGAGGATGCAGAAGGACGCGAAGACGCCGCCCGGGTTCTTCCTGCGCATGGACGAGCCCGAGCACGCGCGCTTCCGCAGGCTGCTGACCGGCCAGTTCACCGTGCGCAGGATGAAGATGCTCGAACCCAGGGTCGAGGAGATCGCCAACGCCTGCCTGGACGACATGGCCGCCGCCGGCGGGCCCGTGGACCTCGTCGAGAAGTTCGCGCTGCCGATCCCGTCGCTGGTGATCTGCGAGCTGCTCGGGGTGCCGTACGAGGACCGCGGGCAGTTCCAGGAGGACACCAAGCTCCTGGTCAACCTGGAGTCCAAGGCCGAGGACGCGATGGCCGCGCTCGGCCGGATCACGGCGTTCATGTACGGACTCGTCCAGCGCAAGCGCAAGGAGCCGGCCGACGACCTGATCAGCGGGCTCATCGAGGGCGGGGAGCTGAACGACGAGGAGCTCGCCGGGGTGTCCCTGCTGCTGCTGGTGGCCGGGCACGAGACGACCGCCAACATGCTGGGGCTCGGCACGTACGCCCTGCTCACGAACCCCGCGCAGCTCGCCGCCATGCGCGACGACCCGTCGGTGGTGGAGAACGGGGTCGAGGAGCTGCTGCGCTACCTCACGATCATCCACCTCGGCCCGATGCGCACCGCGCTGGAGGACGTCGAGATCGAGGGCAACCTCATCAAGGCGGGCGAGTGCGTGGCGCTCCACCTGCCCACTGTCAACCGCGACTCGTCCCGCTTCCCCGACGGTGACCGGCTCGACGTCGCCAGGCCCGCGGGCGGGCACCTGACCTTCGGCCACGGCATCCACCAGTGCCTGGGGCAGCAGCTCGCCCGCATCGAGATGCGCATCGGGTACCCTGCGCTGCTGCGCCGCTTCCCAGGTCTACGCTTGGCCGTAACACCCGAGGAGGTGCCGATGCGCTCGGACATGAGCATCTATGGAGTGCACCGCCTCCCAGTCACTTGGTAGGTCACCATGGAAATCAAGGCAGATACGACGGTGTGCATCGGGGCGGGCATGTGCGCGCTGACGGTGCCGGAAGTGTTCGACCAGAGTGAGGACGAGGGCACGGTGGTGCTCCTGCAGAAGGTGCCTCCCGCGGAGCTGGAGGACGGCGTCCGTCGCGCCGTGACCCTCTGCCCGTCGGGCGCCATCTCGGTCGTCTGACGACCGTCCTTTCGTCCTCCTGAACCACCCGGCCGTCGCCGCAAGCTCTCCGCGGCGACGGCTTTTTCGCGCCTTCGGACTCATACTCGTCGAACCTGTGTTCGTGGAATCGGTTGACACCGAGGGTGATCGAAATTATGTTCGACGTAGTGACGGTGGGGCTCGCGGCTCAACGTCACCAGGACCTGGTCGCGGGCCGTTCGCTTCCCCAAGCGTTCCCCCGCGGCCAGGCTCCATGGGCGAAGGGCACGTCCTCGTCGTCGGCGGAGACGAGTGGGCGTGCCCTGGCCGGACGGGGAGTGGGGAAGCTCCACGTCCGGCCAGCCCGGTGGAAATGTCGGTGGGGTCTGCGATTGTTGGCACCGCCGGCGGAGACGCCGGCGGCCGCCCACGACTCCAAGGAGGCGCGCAAGATGGCACCACGGCCTAGAGAAACGCCCGGGCCCCGGCTGTCGCCTGCGGTTCGGGCACACTTGACCGATTCTCGTTCCTGCCTGGCGGAGGCGACCGGCGCTCGCACTCCGGCATCCCGATACGTGGCCGCCCACCTGGCAGCTCTTCGGGCGGCGGCGGCGATACTGGCCGCCCGTCCCCGTCCCATGGAAGGCCGCAGGCGCCGCCTGCGGAGCGCCTGGGAGTTGCTGCCCGAGGCCGAGCCGCGCCTGGCCGAGTGGGCCGCCTACTTCTCGGTGAGCGCCGCCAAGCGCGCCGCCGCCGAGGCGGGCATGGTCAGCCGGGTCAGCGCGGCCGACGCCGACGAGCTCCTGGCCGAGGCGGAGACGTTCGTCTCCACGGTGGAGGACCTGCTCGGCATGCCGGCCCAGCCCCAACTGCCCGTCAACGTCCCGCTGGCAGGCTGACCCTCCGACGTCCCTTCACCGGGCTGATCTCACCTTCATGGTCCGGGTGGACGTTCCCCGTCGCCGGGCTGACCGCGGCCTGGATGCGCCGGGCTGATCCCAGTCCTTGGCACACCGGGCTGACCCCAGCGCCGGGCTGATCCCAGCGCCGGGCTGATCCCAGCGCCGGGCTGACCGCGGCGTCCGGGGCGCGCCGGGTTCCGAGGTCGCTGCACCGCGCTCGAACGCGGCTTTCGCGCGACCGGTCGCCGACGATACGGCCCCGGTGGATCCCGGTGGATCCCGGTGGATGTCCCCTTGGCGGCCCACCGGCTCTTGCCGCGCCGTAACGCGGCCGACCGCCGACGAGCTTCCGGCCGAGCCGCAGACGCGCGCCTGCGCGGCGTGCCCGCCCGACCCAGCCCCGGCGGGCGTCCCTTGACGGCTGACCTCGGCCCGTCCTGCCCCGGTGGGTGCCCCAGCAGGCGGACCTCAGCTCGGTGGGTGGTCCCTCCGCGAGTGGACCTCAGCCCGGCGGGTGGTCTGCCGCGAGTGGACCTCAGTTCGCCCCGCCCTGGCGGTCGTGCCGGAGCGGGGCTTCCGTGCGGCTGAGCGCCGATGTGACGGCCCTATGGCCGGGACGTACGTCGGCGCACACCACCGATCCCGCTCGCTCGGTGGTGCTCCAACGTGGACCCCCACACGCCAGTAAGCGCTTTCCGGGACGGCCGCCCTGTGCGGGGACGGAATGTGTCCACGGTGGCGCGAAACCAGGCTCCATGCCGCTCGGAAAGCGCGGCGGGCCAGGGAAGGGCGCTCGATGCCGGGTGGCTCGCCGGCCGCGTGGCGGTGGCGAGCCCTCAGGCGCGCGAGGCGGCCTCAGAGCGGGGTGAGACGGCCTCGGAGGGAGGGGGCGACCTCAGGGGAGAGGGACGGCCTCAGAACGACTCGACGGCGCGGCGGGCCTCGGCGTCGAGAACGCCCCAGCTGATCAGCTCCTCGGTCAGCTCGCTGGGCGACTTGTCGTAGATCACGGCAAGCGAGCGCAGGTCCTCCTGGCGGATCGACAGCACCTTGCCGTTGTAGTCACCGCGCTGGCTCTGGATGGTGGCGGCGTAGCGGGCGAGTGCCCCCGCCTTCTCCTTCGGCAGCGTGGCCAGGCGCTCCAGGTCGATCACAAGCTTGGGTGTCGGTCCGAGCGGGCTGGGCGCGGCTCCGCCCGGCAGCAGCTCGGATACGGGCACCCCGTAGAAGTCGGCAAGCTCGGCAAGCTTCTGTACGGTCACCGCACGGTCGCCACGCTCGTACGAGCCCACGACCACGGCTTTCCACCTGCCACGCGACTTTTCCTCGACTCCATGCAGGGACAGGCCCTGCTGGGTGCGTATGGCGCGGAGTCGTGCACCCAGCGACTTTGCGTACTCAGACGGCATTGTGTGGCCCCCGGTCTTGTATGTATCGCTCTCAGTAGATTGTGCTCCCTTGCGGCGTATGCCCTAGCCACCGGGGGGTCTGGTGCCAAGCCCGGCACCATCGGTAGCCATGGCCCCAGGTTTACCCCAGAACGCCGCGAGGTGTGGTTACGCACAGTGACGGTAAAGGGGCGGACGCCTGAGGTCAAGCTGATTGGAAAAAAGATGCCGAATCCGATCCGGTAGGGATCGCCGCAATCGCCCCTCATGTCCCAGTGGTAACGCTACTTCGTCAGAGTTTGACGAGAAATTTCCCCGCCCTAGGTCTGCCGCGTGAGAATCATGACAGGGCAGGTCGCGGCCCGTACGATCTTGATCGAGGTGTCTCCGAGGAAGACCCGCCTGAGTGGCCCGGTGGCGCTGGAAGCGCATATGATCATCTCGCCGGGGAGCCACGAGGTCGCACCGAGTGCCTGCGCGACGTTGCGGCCCTCCAGCACCTCCACCTCCACGCGTGGCCGTCCGTGGGCCGCCGCCCGCAGGTTGGAGGCCGCCTCGTCGCGCAGGCGGACGAGCATCTCCTCCTCGATCCTGGCGCGCCTGCCGTTGCTGATCACCAGCGTGACCAGCCGCATGGGCACGTCCAGCGACGCGGCCACCGCCGCCGCGTCCTTGACCGCCGCGTCGCAGCCGGGGCTGCGCCGGTAGGCGACGGTGAGGCGTTCGAAGGCGGCGGGGGGCTTGTCGCCGTAGCCGCGCGGGGCGAGCAGCACGGGAACGGAGGACGAGTGCAGGAGCTGGTCGGCGGTGCTGCCGACGGTGATGCGGCCCTTGCCGCCGCCGGAGGCCGAGCCGATCACCACGACATCGGCGCCGCGCCTGCGCGCCAGCTCCACCAGCCCGCGCCCGCTGCCCTTGTGGGTGTGGACCACGTAGTCGGCGTCGTCGCCGGCCAGCTCGCGCGCCTGCCAGAGGGTCGCGTCGGCCTGCTCCATCAGGTACGCGCGCCACGCGCTCTCCTCGGCCCTGGCCGGTCCGGGCGCGGACCACGCGGGCGGCTGCACGTAGGCCACCGTCAGATGCCCGTGCACCTGTTCCTTGACCAGCGCGCCCAGCGCCAGCCCGTCCCTGCCCCTGGGCTCCGGGATGCAGCCGGCCAGCACGTTCTTGAGCTTCATTCAGCTCACCTCGGCATTCAGCCGCGAATGGCCGTAGCCGTACAGGAAGTAGCAGATCAGCCCCACCAGCATCCACAGCCCGAACGCCACCCAGGTGGCCCCGGCCAGGCCCGCCATCACGATGAGGCAGAAGACGGCGCCGAGCACCGGCGTGGCGGGGAACAGCGGCGTGCGGAAGGTACGCGGCAGCTCGGGGCTGCGGTAGCGCAGGACGAGCACGCCGACGTTCACGATGGCGAAGGCGAACAGGGTGCCGATGCTGGTCGCCTCGGCGAGCTGGCCGAGCGGCACCAGGCCGGCCAGCACGGAGATGAACGCGGCGACGATGAGGGTGTTCGCGACGGGGACCTGGTGGCGCATGTCGACCCGCTGGAAGACGCGCGGGATCAGCCCGTCGCGGGACATGGCGAACAGGATGCGGGTCTGGCCGAAGATGACGGTGAGCACGACGCTGGCGATGGCGATGACCGCCCCGAAGGAGACGATGAGGCCCGGCCAGGTGGCGCCGACGGCCAGGTCGGCGATGTAGGACAGGCTCGCCTCGGTGTGCTTGGCGTCGAACTGCGTCCACGGCATCGCGCCGATGGCGGCCATCGCGACGAGCACGTAGATGGCCGTCACGATGACCAGTGACAGGAGGATCGCCAGGGGCAGGTCGCGCTTGGGGTTCTTGGCCTCCTCGCCCGCGGTGGAGGCGGCGTCGAAGCCGATGTAGGAGAAGAACACCTGCGAGGCCGCCGCGGTGATGCCGGCCACCCCCAGGGGTGCGAAGGGCGTGAAGTTCTTGGCCTGGAAGGCGGTGAACGCCACCACGCAGAAGAAGAGCAGCACCACGACCTTGATCATCACGAAGATCGCGTTCGCCGTGGCGCTCTCCGAGGCCCCGTACAGCAGCAGCCACGTGGCGAGCAGGACGATGACGATCGCGGTGACGTTGATCACGCCGCCGTCCTGGCCGGGGGAGCGGGTGATCGCCGCGGGCAGCGTGAAGCCGAACAGGGAGCGCAGGAACGAGTTGAGGTATTCGCCCCAGCCCACGGCCACCGCCGCCACGGACACGGCGTACTCCAGCATGAGGCACCAGCCGCAGATCCACGCCACGAGCTCGCCCAGCGTCGCGTACGCGTAGGAATAGGACGAGCCGGACACCGGGATCGTCCCGGCCAGCTCGGCGTACGACAGCGCCGAGAACAGCGCCGTGATCGCCGCCAGCACGAACGACACCACCACCGCCGGCCCCGCCTTGGGCACCGCCTGCCCCAGGATGACGAAGATGCCGGTGCCGAGCGTGGCGCCCACGCTGAACAGCGTCAGCTGCCAGAGCGACATGGTGCGCCGCAGCTCGCCCCCCTCGCCGTGACCGCCCTCCGCGATGATGCGCTCCGTGGGCTTGGTGCGGAAGAGCCGTTGGGCCAGTGTCACGGGACACCCCCTACAGCGTGCTCGTCAGCGGCCACCTGCCGTTGGGTGTCACGATCGTTCCCGCTGCGCCGTCGAGTATGCGCTCGGCCTCGTCGAGTTTTCCGATCGCGGCCATGTCGCCGGTCGTCTCCACGAACCGGCACACCGCCTCCACCTTCGGCCCCATCGACCCCGCGGGGAACTCCAGGGCGCGCAGCTCGTGCGGCGTGGTGTGGGCGATCTCCGTCTGGTGCGGCGTGCCGAAGCCCCGCATGACGCGCGGCACGTCGGTGAGGATGAGGAACGCGTCGCACTCCAGGGCCTCGGCCAGCATCGAGGCGGTGAGGTCCTTGTCGATGACCGCCTCCACGCCGGTGAGCCGGCCGCGCTCGTCGCGGACGACCGGGATGCCTCCCCCGCCCGCGCACACCACGATGACGCCCTCGCGGATCATCTGGTGGATCAGCCGGGTCTCGACGATGCGGCGCGGGGTCGGCGACGGCACGACGCGCCGCCAGCGGTCGCCGTCCCGCCGGACCGTCCAGCCGTACTCGGCGGCCAGCTTCTCGGCCTCCTCGCGCTCGTAGACCTGGCCGACGAACTTGGTCGGGTGCTCGAACGCGGGGTCGACGGCCGTCACCAGCGTCTGCGTGACCATGGCCAGGACCTGCCGGCCGGGCAGGGCGTTCTGCAGGGCCTGCTGCATCCAGTAGCCGATCATGCCCTGCGTCTGCGCGCCGAGCGTGTCGAACGGGTACGGCCTGGTCAGGTTGGGGTCCGCGGCGCTCTCCAGGGCCAGCAGGCCGACCTGCGGGCCGTTCCCGTGGGTGATGACCAGCTCGTGCCGGTCGGCGAGCCGGGCGAGCGTCTTGACGGCCGCGCGGACGTTGGCCCGCTGGACGTCCGCGTCCGGCGCCTGGCCGCGCCTGAGCACCGCGTTGCCGCCCAGAGCGACGATGACCCGCATCCGGCCCCTCCTCAGACTCCGTCGCGTTCGAGCGGGCAGCTCATGCAGCGCGGGCCGCCGCGTCCCCGGCCGAGCTCGCTGCCCCTGATCGTGATGACCTCGATGCCGTTGTCGCGCAGGTAGGCGTTGGTGGTGGTGTTGCGCTCGTAGGCGACGACCACGCCGGGCTCCAGCGCCAGCCCGTTGCAGCCGTCGTCCCACTGCTCCCGTTCGGCCGCGTGGAGGTCCTGCGTGGGCGTCAGGACCGTGATGGCGGGCAGGTCGATGGCGTGGGCGATGGCCCGGTGCATGTCCTGCGGCGGGTGGTCGGTGACCTTGAGCTCCTTGCGCGTCTCGCCGGGCTCGATGGTGTACGCGGGCAGCATCCCGAGACCCGCGTACTGGGTGAACACGCCCACGTCCAGCATCGTCATCACGGTGTCGAGGTGCATGAACGCCCGCGCCTTCGGCATGTCGAGCGCCACGATCCTCCGCGCGGAGCCGGCCGCGAACAGCCGCTGCGCCAGCATCTCCACCGCCTGCGGCTGGGTGCGCTCGCTCATGCCGATCAGCACCGCGCCCCTGCCGAGGACCAGCACGTCGCCGCCCTCGATGGTCGCCGGCGCGACCGGCTGGCCCGGCATCCAGCAGTGGAAGCCGCCCTGCCCGGGCCGGTTGAAGCCGTCGGCGAACGTCGGGTGGTACATGTAGACGGCCTCCATGTTGACCGTCTCGCGCATGCGGGCCTTCTTCTTCATCGCGTTGATCGACACGCCGTCGTAGATCCAGCAGGACGTGTCGCGGGTGAAGAGGTGGTTGGGCAGCGGCGGCAGGATGAAGTCGTCGTCGCGCATGGTGTGGAAGGTCACGGAGCCGGGGCCGCAGCCCTTCTCGAGCAGCTCGCCCTTGGTGATGCCGCCGGTCAGGTAGACCTGCAGCGTCGCGGAGTCCATGCCGTCGAGGATGTTGCGGACGTCGTCGGTGGCGCCGGGGCCGAGCCAGCGCTCGTCGATGACGGCGTCGAGGATGTGCTTGCGCGCCTCGGGGATGTCGACGGTCTCCCTGAGCAGGTCGGCCAGCAGGTGGACCGTGATGCCGCGGCCGGTCAGCACCCGCTGGAACTCCTCGTGCTCCTCCATCGCGCGCTGGACCCACAGCACGTCGTCGAAGAGGAACGCGTCCTTGTTGGACGGGGTCAGCCGTCTGAGCGCCCGGTCCGGCCCGTGAACGAGCACCTGGCGCAGGCGTCCGACCTCGGAATCGACGTGAAAGGCCATCTTCGCAGCATCCCCTCCTGGCGGCTTCCCCGGGCAGTATCAGCGTCTCCCCGAGGAAGCCGGTACGCCATCCGTACCCCGATGAAGCTTCGTGACGCCACGGGAGCCCACTCGCGTTGTTCCTGGTAGCCCCTGGTACTGTGTGTGCCGACCAGCACCCTTTTAAGACCCGTCCCGTGAGGCGGGAAAGGTGGTGAGATTCGCCATGTCCGATTCCAGGGCTGTCCTCGAGGCCCCCGACATCCATCGGGCCCTTACCCGTATAGCGCACGAGATCCTCGAGCGCACCAAGGGCGCCGACGACGTCGTGCTCCTCGGCATCCCGACCCGCGGCGCCACGCTGGCCCGCAGGCTCGGCGACCGCATCGAGCAGTTCGAAGGCGTCAAGATCCCCGTCGGCTCCATCGACATCACGATGTACCGCGACGACCTGCGGCTCAAGCCCGCCAGGCCGCTCGGCCGCACCGAGCTGCCGCCGGACGGCATCGACGGCAGGGTCGTCGTGCTCGTGGACGACGTCCTCTACTCCGGCCGCACCGTGCGCGCCGCGCTCGACGCGCTCAACGACCTCGGCCGGCCCACCGCGGTGCAGCTGGCCACGCTGGTCGACCGCGGCCACCGCGAGCTGCCCATCCGCGCCGACTACGTCGGCAAGAACCTCCCGACGGCCAAGAGCGAGAAGGTCAAGGTCTACCTGCAGGAGATCGACGGCCGCGACGCCGTGCTCCTCATGAAGGGGGACGCCAAGTGAACCGCCACCTGATCTCCGCGGGCGACCTCACCAAGGACGACGCGCTCCTCATCCTCGACACCGCCGAGGAGCTGGCGAGGGTCTCGGAACGTTCCATCAAGAAGCTGCCCACGCTGCGCGGGCGCACCGTGGTCAACCTGTTCTTCGAGGACTCCACCCGCACGCGCATCTCGTTCGAGGCGGCGGCCAAGCGGCTGTCCGCCGACGTGATCAACTTCTCGGCCAAGGGGTCGAGCGTCTCCAAGGGCGAGTCGCTCAAGGACACCGCGCTCACCCTCGAGGCCATGGGCGCCGACGCGGTCGTCATCCGCCACGGCGCCTCCGGCGCGCCGCACCGCCTGGCCAACTGGGTGCGCGGCAGCGTCGTCAACGCCGGCGACGGCACCCACGAGCACCCCACGCAGGCGCTGCTCGACGCCTTCTCGATGCGCCGCCGTCTGGGCAGCCTCGAAGGGCGCAAGGTCACGATCGTCGGCGACGTGCTGCACAGCCGGGTCGCCCGCTCCAACGTGCTGCTGCTCGACACGCTCGGCGCCGACGTCACGCTGGTGGCGCCGCCGACGCTGCTGCCCGTCTCCGTCGGCTCCTGGCCGTGCGAGGTCTCCTACGACCTGGACGCAGTGCTGCCGAAGTCGGACGTGGTGATGATGCTGCGGGTGCAGAAGGAGCGGATGAACGCCGCCTACTTCCCCAGCGAGCGGGAGTACTCACGCCGGTACGGCCTGGACCGGGACCGGTTCGCCAAGATGCCCGAGGACGCCATCGTGATGCACCCCGGGCCGATGAACCGGGGCATGGAGATCGCCGCGGAGGTGGCCGACTCGGCGCGCTCCACGATCGTGGAGCAGGTCGCCAACGGTGTGACCATTCGCATGGCGGTGCTGTACCTGCTGCTTGGGGGAGAGAGCGCGTGATTATTCGCAATGTCAGGATTCTGGGTGGGGAACCCGTCGACATCCGCGTCGCCGACGGGATGATCGCCGAGATCGGGCCGGGCCTGGAGGGGCCCGAGACCGTCGACGGCGGCGGCGCGATCGCGCTGCCCGGCCTCGTGGACCTGCACACCCACCTGCGCGAGCCCGGCCGCGAGGACGCCGAGACCGTGCAGACCGGCACCCAGTCGGCCGCCCGGGGCGGTTACACCGCCGTGCACGCCATGGCCAACACCTCGCCGGTCGCCGACACCGCGGGGGTCGTCGAGCAGGTGTGGCGGCTCGGGCGCGAGTTCGCGCACTGCGACGTGCACCCCGTCGGCGCCGTCACCGTCGGCCTGGAGGGCAAGCAGCTCGCCGAGCTGGGCGCGATGGCCGACTCGGCCGCCCGCGTGCGGGTCTTCTCCGACGACGGCAAGTGCGTGGACGACGCCGTGCTGATGCGCCGCGCCCTGGAGTACGTCAAGGCGTTCGACGGCGTCATCGCCCAGCACGCCCAGGAGCCCAGGCTCACCTCCGGGGCCCAGATGAACGAGGGTGTGATCTCCGGCAGGCTCGGCCTGACCGGCTGGCCCGCGGTCGCCGAAGAGGCGATCATCGCCCGCGACTGCCTCCTGGCCGCCCACGTCGGCTCCAGGCTGCACATCTGCCACGTCTCCACGGCCGGCTCGGTCGAGATCATCCGCTGGGCCAAGTCCAAGGGCTGGAACGTCACCTGCGAGGTCACCCCGCACCACCTCCTGCTCACCGACGACCTGGTCGAGGAGTCCCCGGTGGGCGCGTACAACCCGATCTACAAGGTCAACCCGCCGCTGCGCACCCGCGCGGACGTCGAGGCGCTGCGGGCCGCGCTGGCCGACGGCACGATCGACATCGTCGCCACCGACCACGCCCCCCACCCGGTCGAGGACAAGGAGACCGAGTGGTCGGCCGCGGCCATGGGAATGGTGGGCCTGGAGACGGCGCTCAGCGTGGTCCAGGAGGCCATGGTCGAGACCGGGCTGCTCGACTGGGCGGGCGTCGCCCAGCGCATGTCCGTCGTCCCGGCCCGCATCGGCCGGCTCGGCGGCCAGGGGCAGCCGCTGGAAGTGGGCGCCCCGGCCAACATCACGCTGTACGACCCGTCCGTGCGCACCGAGGTGGATCCGTCCGCATTCGCGTCGAAGAGCAGGAACACCCCGTACGAGGGGATGACGCTGCCCGGCCGGGTGGTGGCCACGTTCCTGCGCGGCAGGGCGACCGTTCTCGAAGGGAAGCTGGTTTGAACACATCGGTGCTCGTCCTGGAAGACGGCCGCGTCTTCCAGGGACGTCCGTACGGCGCCGAGGGCGAGACGTTCGGCGAGATGGTCTTCAACACCGGCATGACCGGCTACCAGGAGACCCTCACGGACCCGTCCTACCATCGGCAGATCGTCGCCATGACGGCGCCCCACATCGGCAACACCGGCGTCAACGACGAGGACCCCGAGTCCGGGCGCGTCTGGGTCGCCGGCTACGTCGTGCGCGAGCCGTCCAGGGTCGTCTCCAACTGGCGGGCCAACCGCTCGCTCGACGACTACCTCAAGGAGCAGGGCGTCGTCGGGATCGCCATCTCCGGCACCCGCGCGCTCACCCGCCACCTGCGCGAGCGCGGCGCCATGCGCGCCGGCATCTTCACCGCGCCCACCGTGCCGGTCGAGGAGCTGGTCGAGCGCGTGCGGCAGTCGCCCCGCATGGAGGGCGCCGACCTGGCCGCCGAGGTGGCCACCGCCGAGCCGTACGTCGTGCCGGCGATCGGCGAGAAGAGGTTCACGGTCGCGGCCGTCGACCTCGGCATCAAGGGCATGACGCCGCACCGGATGGCCGAGCGTGGCTGCGAGGTGCACGTGCTGCCCGCGACGGCCACGTACGAGCAGATCATGGCGGTCGAGCCGGACGGGGTCTTCTTCTCCAACGGGCCCGGCGACCCCGCCACGGCGGACGTGAGCGCGCTGCGGGGGGTCCTGGAGGCCAGGGTCCCGTTCTTCGGGATCTGCTTCGGCAACCAGCTCTTCGGGCGGGCCCTGGGCCTTTCCACCTACAAGCTGCGTTACGGGCACCGGGGCGTCAACCAGCCCGTCCAGGACGTGCGCACCGGCAAGGTCGAGATCTCGGCGCACAACCACGGGTTCGCCGTGCGGGCGCCGCTCGACGCGCCGTTCGAGACCCCGTACGGTCAGGCCGAGGTCAGCCACGTCAACCTCAACGACCGCTGCGTGGAGGGGCTGCGCCTGCTCGACGGGCGGGCCTTCAGCGTCCAGTACCACCCGGAGGCCGCCGCGGGCCCCCACGACGCCGCCTACCTTTTCGACGAGTTCTGTGAGGTCATGAGCCGTGCCCAAGCGTGAGGACATCAGGTCCGTCCTGGTGATCGGCTCGGGGCCGATCGTGATCGGCCAGGCGTGCGAGTTCGACTACTCCGGCACCCAGGCGTGCCGCGTGCTGCGGGCCGAGGGGTTCCGCGTCGTCCTGGTCAACAGCAACCCGGCGACGATCATGACGGACCCCGAGTTCGCCGACGCCACGTACGTCGAGCCGATCACCCCCGAGTTCGTCGAGAAGATCATCGCCAAGGAGCGGCCCGACGCGCTGCTGCCGACCCTGGGCGGGCAGACCGCGCTCAACACCGCGGTCGCGCTGCACGAGTCGGGCGTGCTGGAGAAGTACGGCGTCGAGCTGATCGGCGCCGACTTCGACGCGATCCAGGCGGGGGAGAACCGCGAGCGGTTCAAGGAGATCGTCGCCAAGGTCGCCCGCGAGCGCGGGCTCAACGCCGAGTCGGCCAGGTCGGCCATCTGCCACACGATGGAGGAGTGCCTGGCCGCCGCGGGCGAGCTGGGCTACCCGGTCGTGGTCAGGCCGTCGTTCACCATGGGCGGGGCCGGCTCCGGCTTCGCCTACGACGAGACCGACCTGCGCCGCATCGGCGGCGCCGGGCTCGACGCCTCTCCGACCACCGAGGTGCTCCTGGAGGAGTCGATCCTCGGCTGGAAGGAGTACGAGCTGGAGGTCATGCGCGACAAGCACGACAACGTCGTCATCGTCTGCTCCATCGAGAACATCGACCCGATGGGCGTCCACACCGGCGACAGCGTCACCGTCGCGCCCGCGCTGACCCTGACCGACCGCGAATACCAGAACATGCGCGACGTCGCCATCGCCGTCATCCGCGAGGTCGGCGTCGACACCGGCGGCTGCAACATCCAGTTCGCGGTCGACCCGCGCACCGGCCGCATGATCGTCATCGAGATGAACCCGCGCGTGTCCCGATCGAGCGCCCTGGCCTCCAAGGCCACCGGGTTCCCGATCGCGAAGATCGCGGCCAAGCTCGCCATCGGCTACACCCTCGACGAGATCCCCAACGACATCACCAAGGAGACCCCGGCCTCCTTCGAGCCGACGCTCGACTACATCGTGGTGAAGGTGCCGAGGTTCGCGTTCGAGAAGTTCAAGGGCGCCGACCAGACGCTCACCACGCACATGAAGTCCGTGGGCGAGGCCATGGCCATCGGCCGCTCCTTCCCCGAGGCGCTGCAGAAGGCCCTGCGGTCGCTGGAGAAGAAGGAGTCCGCCTTCACCTGGGCGGGCGAGAGCGGCGACAAGGCCGAGCTGCTCGAGCGCTGCCGCACCCCGCACGACGGGCGGCTGCGCACGATGCAGCAGGCCATCAGGGCGGGCGCCACGCCCGAGGAGGTGTTCGAGGCGACCAGCGTCGACCCGTGGTTCGTCGACCAGCTCTTCCTGCTCCACGAGGAGGCCGGGGAGGTCGCCGCCGCCGCCGAGCTGACCTCCGAGGTGCTCGAGCGGGCCAAGCGGCACGGGTTCAGCGACGCGCAGATCGGCGAGATCCGCGGCATCGACGAGGCCCGGGTCCGCGACCTGCGCCACGCGCTGGGGCTGCGCCCGGTCTACAACACCGTCGACACCTGCGCCGCCGAGTTCGCCGCGAAGACGCCGTACCTCTACTCCACCTACGACGAGGAGAACGAGGTCCCCTACGGCGAGCGCGAGAAGGTCATCATCCTCGGCTCCGGGCCCAACCGCATCGGGCAGGGCATCGAGTTCGACTACGCGTGCGTGCACGCCTCGTTCGAGCTGTCCAGGGCCGGGTTCGAGACCGTCATGGTCAACTGCAACCCGGAGACCGTCTCGACCGACTACGACACCTCCGACCGGCTCTACTTCGAGCCGCTCACGCTGGAGGACGTGCTGGAGGTCGTCCACGCCGAGCAGCAGACAGGCCCGGTCGCGGGCGTGATCGTGCAGCTCGGCGGCCAGACGCCGCTGGGGCTGGCGCAGGCGCTCAAGGACGCGGGCGTGCCCGTGGTCGGCACCTCGCCGGAGTCGATCCACCTGGCCGAGGAGCGCGGCGCGTTCGGGCGGGTGCTGGCCGAGGCGGGGCTGCCCGCGCCCAAGCACGGCACCGCGCTCACCGTCGCCGAGGCCCGGGAGATCGCCGAGGAGATCGGCTACCCCGTGCTCGTCCGGCCGTCCTACGTGCTCGGCGGCGCCGGCATGGCCATCGTGTACGACGACGAGACGCTGACGACGTACATGGCGGCCCAGGAGGGCGGCCACCCGGTGCTGGTGGACAAGTTCCTGGACGAGGCCATCGAGATCGACGTCGACGCCCTCTACGACGGCTCGGAGCTCTATCTCGGCGGTGTCATGGAGCACATCGAGGAGGCCGGGATCCACTCCGGCGACTCGGCGTGCGCGCTGCCGCCCATCACGCTCGGCAGCCACGACATCAAGCGCATCCGCGCCGCCACCGAGGCCATCGCCGCCGGGGTGGGCGTGCGCGGCCTGCTGAACGTCCAGTACGCGATGTCGGCCGGCGTCCTCTACGTCCTGGAGGCCAACCCGCGGGCCAGCCGCACCGTGCCGTTCGTGTCCAAGGCCACGGCGGCGCCGCTGGCCAAGGCGGCGGCCCGGGTGATGCTCGGCGCGTCGATCGCCTCGCTGCGCGAGGAGGGCATGCTGCCCGCGACCGGCGACGGCGGGACTCTGCCGCTGGACGCGTCGATCGCGGTCAAGGAGGCGGTGCTGCCGTTCAACCGCTTCCGGGGCGTGGACATCGTGCTGGGGCCCGAGATGCGCTCCACGGGCGAGGTCATGGGCATCGACGAGTTCTTCGGGATCGCGTACGCCAAGTCCCAGGCGGGCGCCTACGGCGAGCTGCCGACCAAGGGACGCGCGTTCGTGTCGGTGGCCAACCGGGACAAGCGTGCCATGATCTTCCCTGTGAAGGCGCTCGCGGATCTCGGATTCGAGATCCTGGCCACCGAGGGGACCGCCGAGGTGCTGCGCCGCAACGGCGTCCATGCCAAGATCGTGCGCAAGCAGAGCGAGGGTCCTGGTCCCGGAGGTGAGCGCACGAGCGTGCAGGCCATTCTCGACGGCGAGGTCGACCTGATCGTCAACACGCCGTTCGGCAGCCCCGGGCAGTCGGGGCCGCGCCTCGACGGCTACGAGATCCGCACCGCCGCGGTGCTGCGCGGCATCCCGTGCATCACCACGGTCTCAGGGCTCGCCGCGGCGGCGGCGGGCATCCAGGCGATCGTGCGCGGCGATGTCGGCGTACGGTCGCTCCAGGAGCACGCACAGGCACTCCGGGGCTGACCCCGCACGGGAGGTGAAGACGACTGGCCGGCACTCCGGTGCAGGTAACGGGCACGGTGCTGACCACGCGCCGGGTCGACGCCTACCATGCGCTGACGGTGGTGGCGCCCGGCATAGCCGAGCGCTACCGCCCCGGTCACTTCGTCTCCGTCGCGGTCGGCGGGGGCCAGACGTCGATGGTGACGCGCCGCGCGCTGTCCATCCATGACGTCAAGTCCGACTACGGCGGCACGGTCGAGCTGGTCTTCACCGCCCGTGGCCCCGGCACGGCCTGGCTGGCCGAGCGGCGCGCCCGCGACACGCTCGACCTGGTCGGGCCGCTCGGCCGGCCCTTTCCGCTGCCGCGCGACCCGGTGCACTGCGTGCTGGTCGGCGCCGAGTACGGCTCCGCGTTGCTGTTCCCGCTGGCCGACGCGCTGCTGGCGCGGGGCTGCCGGGTCGACTTCGTGCTGGGCGGGGCCGGGGCCGAGCGGGTGTTCGGTGCCATGCGGGCCCGCCGCATCGCCGAGACCACCACGCTGACCACCGAGGACGGCTCGCTCGGGCTTCGCGGCAAGGTCACCGACGCGCTACCCTCGGTGATCGCCGACACGCGGGCCGACGCGGTCTACGCCTGCGCTCCGATGGAGACGCTGCGGGCCGTGACGGCGGTGTCGATGGAGTTCGACATCCCGGTGCAGGTGGCCGTCGAGGAGTCGATGGCCTGCGGCATCGGGGTGTGCATGACGTGCGTGCTGCCCGTCATCGGGGATGACGGAGTGACCAGGATGGTGCGGGCATGCGCGGAAGGACCGGTGTTCCGGGGGGAGCGGGTGCGCTTCGAGGACGTGGGAACGATCCCGTTCGACGCGCTCGGCGCCCCCGGAGGCGGTGCACGACATGTCAGTTGATATGCGGACATTTCTGGCGCATGTGGAGCTCGCGAACCCGATCACCACGGCCGCCGGATGCGCCGCGTCCGGGCGGGAGCTGGCCCAGTTCTTCGACCTGCACCGGCTCGGGGCGCTGACCACCCGCTCGATCACCATGGCCCCGCGCGCCGGGCGGCCCACGCCGCGCATGGCCGAGACGCCCTCGGGCATGCTCAATGCGGTCGGCCTGCAGGGGCCGGGCATCGACGCGTTCCTGGAGCGCGAGCTGCCCTGGCTCGCGCAGCGGGGCATCAAGACCATCGTCTCGATCGGCGGCGGCACCGTCGCCGAATACTCCGAGCTGGCCCGCAGGCTCGCCGACGCGCCCGGGGTCACCGCTCTCGAGGTCAATCTCTCCTGCCCGAACATGGAGGACCGCGGCCGCGTCTTCGCCCGCGAGGGCAGCGCCGCGGCCGAGGTGATCGCCTCGGTCCGCTCGATCATGCGCTACGACGTGCCGGTCGTGGCCAAGCTGGCCCCCGACGTGGCCGACATCGTGTCGGTCGCGCGGGCCTGCGTGGACGCGGGGGCCGACGCGCTGTCCATGATCAACAACCCGCTGGGCATGGCCATCGACACCGAGGCGCTGCGGCCCTCGCTCGCCGCCGTGACCGGAGGGCTGTCGGGGCCCGCGATCCTGCCGCTCGCCGTGCGGTGCGTGTGGCAGGTCCACGCCGCCCTGCCCGGGGTGCCCCTCATCGGCATCGGTGGCGTGATGAGCGGCAGGGACGCCTTCCAGCTGGTCCTGGCGGGCGCCTGTGTGGTCGGAGTGGGCACGGCGCTGTTCCACGACCCCTACGCCTGCCTGCGCATCGAACGCGAGCTTGAGGACCTTCTCAGGGCCCGCGGCTTCCAGCGCCTGGCCGACGCCGTCGGCCTCGCCCACCGCCCGCCGGGGAGCGCCCCCCGCCACCTGCTCGTCGACTCCGAAGAGAGCACACCATGATCATCAGCTGCCGTATCGAGGAGAGCCCGTCTTGAGTCCCGCCCCGCTCCTGACTCCCGCGCCCATCGCCGTCGCCCTGGACGCCCCGGACCTGGAGACCGCCGCCCAGTGGGCGGCCCTGGTGACGCCGCACGTCAGCACGGTCAAGGTGGGCCTGGAGCTCTACCTCCGCTACGGCCCCGACGTGATCGCCTCGGTGCGGGGGGCCAGCGGCGTGCAGGTGTTCCTCGACCTCAAGCTCCACGACATCCCCAACACCGTCGCCGGCGCCTCCCGCGCCGTCTCCCGGCTGCGCCCGGCCATCCTCACCGTGCACGCCGCCGGGGGCCCCGCCATGATCCGCGCCGCCGTGGAGGCCGCCGACCCGCAGACCCAGATCGCCGCGGTGACGATCCTCACCTCGCTGTCGGAGGCCGACCTGGCGCGCATCGGGCTCGAGGGGCCCGCCGACGACGCCGTGCGCCGCCTGGCCGCCCTGTCGGTGGAGTCGGGCGCCAAGGGGCTGGTGTGCTCGCCCAACGAGGTGTCCGCGGTGCGGGCGGAGGTGGGGGAGGGGATCACGCTCATCACGCCGGGGGTGCGGCCCGCGGGGGCCGACACGCAGGACCAGGCACGGGTCGCCACGCCCGAACAGGCTCTCGCCGACGGCGCCGACCTCCTCGTCATCGGCCGCCCCATCACCGCCTCCCCCGACCCGGGCGCAGCCGCCGCCGCCATAGCCTCTTCTCTCCGCCGCGCCTCTTAACCCACTCTTTGCAGCTTCACCCTGGGTGGTGCGCCGTTCAAGCCATCCATCCTTTACGGCTCCGCACGGTGGGCCGCACGCGCCGACGCCCGTGGCCGTCCGTCATGGCCGGTCGTGAAGGCTCACGGGCCGGTCGCCGTGACGACGCGCACTCTTGACCGGCTCCGTGGCGAGTCGCCGGCCCATCGCGCCCGCACCCTCGGCTAGCAGGCCCTCTCAGCCGACCGACGCCTGCCGTTCCGCCCACCTGAGCGATCGCCCCGATCGGGTGGGGCGACCGGTCCCTCAGCCCGGCCTCTCAGCCCCGGCCGGTAGTCGATCGCCCGCCAGTCTCCCAGCCCCGACTGGGGGCCGATCGCCCTTCAGGCTCACCGTCACGGTGCTCGATGTGGCGCGGTCGGGTCCGCGACGCGGGTGATTGCGTGGCGCGGTGGGTGGGTGATCCGCGGGCTCGGATCGGGGTGGTGGGTCCCTTGGCGCGGGGGTGCCATCCATGGGGTGGGCGGCGGGATTGTGGATCATGCCGTGCCGGGGTGCCTGGCAAGATCGTAATGCATCCGCGGGGGCCTGCGCACGCGATCTTCGGAATGGGTTTCGGCCCTGGTCTGGGCGGGATTTCGGACATCGATGGGTGGCTGGAATGCGATCATCGTTGCGTTTCGCGACACCGTCGCGGTCCGACGCGCGAACCGGGAAGTGAGGGCGATTTGATCAGCACAATGTGATTTTACGATCACGC
Organism: Nonomuraea sp. NPDC049625; assembly: GCF_040675285.1. NCBI lineage: Bacteria > Bacillati > Actinomycetota > Actinomycetes > Streptosporangiales > Streptosporangiaceae > Nonomuraea > Nonomuraea sp. NPDC049625. The sequence goes on from NZ_JBFAOQ010000002.1 coordinate 346,872, forward strand.
AGAGTGATGAAGTGGATTTTGTGAGGAGAGAAACGGCGCTTGACGTTGCTTAGGGGGCGATGACCAGCTAGTTTCCCTTCCCGTCCGAGTACATCGACAGAAATTCGAGGTGACCCGGCGTGGCTCTTCCTCCACTGACCCCTGAGCAGCGCGCCGCAGCCCTGGAGAAGGCTGCCAAGGCCCGTAAAGAGCGTGCCGAGGTCAAGAACCGGCTCAAGCATGGCGCGGTTTCTCTGGCTGAGGTGCTCAAGGATGGGCAGACCGACGACGTCATCGGCAAGATGAAGGTGTCGGCTCTGTTGGAATCGCTCCCCGGCGTCGGCAAGGTCCGCGCCAAGCAGCTCATGGAGCGGCTTGCCATCGCCGAGTCCCGCCGCGTGCGGGGTCTCGGCGCGAACCAGAGGGCCTCCCTCGAGCGCGAGTTCGGTGGCAACGAGAGCTAATCTCTGTTCCACAAGAAAGCGCAGGTTCAACGGGGGGTAGGAAAGTGACCGACAGGTCCTGGTCCGGCGAAGTCAGTGCCTACGAGGCATTCGGGCCCGGCGCGGAGGTCGGATTCTTGCCCTTGAGCGAACGGCGGCTGACGGTCCTTTCAGGGCCGTCGGGCGTCGGAAAGTCCACGGTCGTCGCCGAGCTCCGGCGGGCACACCCCGCGGTGTGGCTGTCGGTCTCGGTGACCACCAGGAGGCCCCGTCCCGGTGAGGTGAACGGGGTCCACTACTACTTCGTCGACGGCGAGGAGTTCGACCGGCTGGTGACGGCCGGGGAGCTGCTCGAGTGGGCGGAGTTCGCGGGAAACCGCTACGGCACGCCGCGCGAGCCGGTGCTGAAGAAGCTCGCCGACGGGGTCCCCACCCTGCTCGAGATCGACCTCGAAGGCGCCAGGCAGGTGCGCAGGAGCATGCCCGAGGCCCTGCTGGTGTTCCTGGCCCCGCCCACCTGGGAGGAGCTGGAGAAGCGGCTGCGTGGCCGTGGCACCGAGCCCGAGGACGTCATCGCGCGCCGCCTGGAGGCGGGGCGGGTCGAGATGGCCGCGGAGCAGGAGTTCGACTTGACACTCGTGAACACGAGCGTCCAAGACGTGTGCCGCCGGCTGATAGCCTTGATGACTGACCCTCAGGGGGTCACGACAACCACCAACCGAGAGGTCTGACAATCGTGGCAGGCACCACCCCGGCCGCGGAGGGCATCACCAACCCGCCGATCGACGCGCTGCTCGACATCGTCGACAGCAAGTACTCCCTGGTGATCATGGGCGCCAAGCGCGCCCGCCAGATCAACGCTTACTACTCCCAGCTCGGCGAGGGCCTGCTGGAGTACGTCGGCCCGCTGGTCGAGACGCACGCGCAGGAGAAGCCGCTGTCCATCGCGCTGCGCGAGGTCTCCGAGGGCCTGCTCAACGCCGAGCCCATCGAAGGCGCGGTCTGACTCCTTCGATGAAGGTCGTCCTGGGCGTCAGCGGCGGCATCGCCGCGTACAAGGCTTGCGAGCTGCTTCGCCTGTTCACCGAGTCGGGGCACGAGGTGCGGGTCGTGCCGACCCGCGAGGCGCTGAAGTTCGTGGGCGCGCCCACCTGGGCCGCCCTGTCCGGCAACCCCGTGTCCGCCGAGGTCTGGGACGACGTTCACGAGGTGCCCCACGTGCGGATCGGCAAGCAGGCCGATCTCGTCGTGGTGGCGCCCGCGACCGCCGACGTGCTCGCCAGGGCGGCCCACGGGCTGGCCGGCGACCTGCTCACCAACACGCTGCTGACGGCCACCTGCCCGGTCGTGTTCGCGCCCGCGATGCACACCGAGATGTGGCAGCACCCCGCCACCCGCGCCAACGTCGAGACGCTGCGCGAGCGGGGCGCCGTCGTGATCGACCCCGCCGTCGGGCGCCTCACCGGCGCCGACACCGGCCCCGGGCGCCTGCCCGACCCCGCGGAGATCTTCGAGGTCTGCCTGCGGGTGCTGCGCGGCCGGCCCCGCGACCTGGCCGGGCGCAAGGTCGTCGTCTCCGCCGGAGGCACGCGGGAGGCGATCGACCCGGTCCGCTACCTCGGCAACCGCTCCTCGGGGCGGCAGGGCTACGCGCTGGCGCGCACGGCGGCCGCCCGGGGGGCCGAGGTGACGCTGGTGGCGGCCAATGTCACGCTGCCCGACCCCGCCGGGGCCAAGGTCGTACGGGTGGAGTCGGCGTCCGAGCTGCGCGATGCGGTGCTCGCCGCCGCGGCCGGTGCCGACGCGGTGGTCATGGCCGCCGCGGTGGCCGACTTCCGGCCCGCCACGCGGCACGAGGCGAAGATCAAGAAGACGGACGGCGAGCCGGAGCCGATCTTCCTGGCCAAGAATCCCGACATCCTCGCCGAGCTCGGCACCCTCCGCCGTGAGGCCCGCGCCGCGCGAACGCGCCCCGCAGCCGCGGCCCAGCCCTTCCCGGCCGCCGCGGATCCGGATCCTGTCGTCGCAGGGCTTGAGCCGGGTGGTGTCGTGCCGCGCCGGGAGCGTGGGGCGTACCCCGAGGTGATCGTCGGGTTCGCCGCCGAGACGCACGACGTGCTCGCCAACGGCCAGGCCAAACTCGCCCGCAAGGGGTGCGACCTGCTGGTCGTCAACCAGGTGGGGGAGGGGCTGGCGTTCGGCACGCCCGACAACGCGGCCACCGTGCTGGTGGCGGGCGGCGACCCGGTCGAGGTGCCGTTCGGGCCCAAGGAGGCCCTCGCCGACGTCGTGTGGGACCTCGTGGCGGCCCGCCTTCCCTAGCGTGGCCCCGGCCCTTCCGGGATGTGCGTATCCGGTGCTCGTACCCGGCGTTGGACCGTTCGAATCGTGCAAGAGCGATTACCCGATCACCTATTGCTCCACCCCTATCGCCTGCGGATACTTGGGGCGAAGGGGGATGGAATGCCGGTGGGTTCTGCTGTCAGAGACCGTTGTAGAACATTGCTCGGCGACCAGGGGGAGATCCGCTACGTCTTTCCGGCGGTGTCGGCGGGACCCGGCGGGACGGGGAATTTCCTGATCGTGGTCACCGCTTCCTCGATATCGGTGCTGGCCACCAGGACGCTCAGGAGCGATCGGCCGGTCGCGGTGTTCGCGGAGTTCCCGCGACACACCAGGCTCGGCCCCATCCTGCCTGGACCGGTCATCGAGCTGGACTCCATGGTGTTCGAGTTCGATGAGGAGTACGCCGCGGTGGTGGCGGCCGCCGACGCGGAGATCTTCGCGCCGGAGACTCTGCCGCCCGACCCCCTGCCCGAGCTGTGACGGAAACAGGAGCGCGGACGGTTTCGCGCCCTGGCGCCGGGTGGGGCTAGACTTCGGCGAGGCCCAGGTATGCCCATGCGTCCCGGGCCTTAAATCCGTCAGCAGCCGCTGCATGAGGAGCCACTGAGTTGTCACGTCGCCTGTTCACCTCCGAGTCGGTCACCGAAGGCCACCCGGACAAGATCGCTGACCAGATCAGTGACGCGATTCTCGACGCCATGCTCAAGGACGACCCCAAGAGCCGGGTCGCGGTCGAGACGCTGATCACTACCGGCCAGGTCCATGTCGCAGGCGAGGTCACCACCGAGACCTACATCGACATCCCGGCCCTCATCCGGGAGAAGATCCTCGAGATCGGCTACGACGCCTCCCACAAGGGCTTCGACGGCGCTTCGTGCGGCGTGTCGGTGTCCATCGGCGCCCAGTCCCCCGACATCGCCCAGGGCGTCAACGACGCCTACGAGAGCCGGGTCGACCAGGCCGAGGACGAGCTGGACCGCCAGGGCGCGGGCGACCAGGGCCTCATGTTCGGCTATGCCTGCCGCGAGACCCCCGAGCTCATGCCGCTGCCGATCACCCTGGCCCACCGGCTGGCGCAGCGGCTGTCGGAGGTGCGCAAGAGCGGCACGGTGCCCTACCTCCGTCCCGACGGCAAGACGCAGGTGACGATCGAGTACGACGGCGACACGCCCGTCCGCCTCGACACCGTGGTGGTCTCCACGCAGCACGCGGCGGAGATCGACCTGAAGGAGATGCTGACGCCGGACATCAAGGAGCACGTGGTCGACCCCGTGCTGGCCGGCCTCGACCTCGACACCGAGGGCTACCGCCTGCTGGTCAACCCGACCGGCCGCTTCGAGATCGGCGGCCCCATGGGCGACGCCGGCCTGACCGGCCGCAAGATCATCATCGACACCTACGGCGGCATGGCCCGCCACGGTGGCGGCGCCTTCTCCGGCAAGGACCCGTCCAAGGTCGACCGCTCGGCGGCCTACGCCATGCGCTGGGTGGCCAAGAACGTCGTCGCCGCCGGCCTGGCCGACCGGTGCGAGGTCCAGGTCGCGTACGCGATCGGCAAGGCGCAGCCGGTGGGTCTGTTCGTGGAGTGCTTCGGCACCGAGAAGCTGCCGGTCGAGAAGATCCAGGACGCCGTCCTCCAGGTCTTCGACCTGCGCCCGGCCGCCATCATCCGCGACCTCGACCTGCTGCGCCCGATCTACTCGGAGACCGCCGCCTACGGCCACTTCGGCCGTGAGGGCTTCTCCTGGGAGTCCACGGACCGCGCCGAGGCCCTGCGCACCGCCGCCGGCCTCTGACCCACGCCGTCCGAGCTCAAGGGGCGCCGCCTTGGTGTGCGGCGCCTCTAGGCGTGTCAGGCGCGCCCCGGAGCCGACGCGGCTCCGGAAGGCGGCCCTCGCGGCCTTGAGGTCCGGGGACGCGCGCGCCGTGCTCGACGAGCGGCCCACCTGGGTTGACGCGGCCTTCCGGCGCGCCCGTGACCGCTGGGGACGCGTGGCCCCGGCAACCGTTCCGCTCTCGCTCGGTCACGGCGAACGGTCTGGTAGACGTTATGCGTGACCGACTCCGACGACGCCCTTCTGCCGCTCGACGCCGTGCGGCCCCCAGCGTCGTCGAAGGACACCAAAGGGGCCCCCGCGCCCGCCCCTGAGCGCCCCGTGGCGAGGGTTGTGGTGGACAGCCCGCTTCCGCACCTCGACCGCCCCTTCGACTACCTGGTGCCCGACTCCATGCATGAGACGGCCGGGCCGGGCGTGCGGGTGCGGGTGCGGTTCGCGGGCAAGCTGGTCGACGGGTTCCTGCTGGAACGGGCGGACGAGAGCGACCACGACGGCAGGCTCATGCCGCTCGAACGCGTGGTGTCCCCCGAACGCGTGCTCACCCCCGAGATCGCCGGGCTGGCCAGGGCGGTCGCCGACCGGTACGCGGGCACCCTGACCGACGTGCTCCGCCTGGCCGTCCCGCCCCGCCACGCCAAGGCCGAGTCGGAGGAGCCCGCCAAGCAGGACCTGCCGCCCGCGGAGCCGTCCCAGACCGAAAGCGCATGGAACGCGTACCCGACCGGCCCCTCCTTCCTTGGCGCGCTGCGCGACGGGCGCGCGCCCCGCGCCGTGTGGTCCGCCCTGCCGGGCGCCAGGGGATGGGCGGGGGCGACGGCCGAGGCCGTGCGGGCGACGCTGGACGGCGGCAGGGGAGCGGTCGTCGTGGTGCCCGACGGGAAGGACGTGGCGCTGGCCGACGGCGAGTTCGCCCGGGTGCTGGGGCCGGGCAGGCACGTGGCGCTCACCGCCGACCTCGGCCCGGCCGAGCGCTACCGCCGGTGGCTGAAGGTGCTGAGAGGCCAGGTGCGGGCCGTTGTCGGCACCAGGGCCGCGATGTTCGCCCCCGTCGCCGATCTCGGCCTGGTGGCCATCTGGGACGACGGTGACGACCTTCACGCCGAGCGCCTGGCGCCGTATCCGCACGCCCGCGAGGTTCTCGGCCTGCGCGCCCACAGGACCGGCGCCGCGATGCTCATCGGCGGATACGCGCGCACCGCCGAGGCCACCCAGCTCGTCGCCTCCGGCTGGGCCAGGCCGATCGTGGCCGCCCGCACGATGATCAGGGGCCTGGGCCCCCGGGTGCGCCCCGCGGGCGAGGACGCCGAGCTGGCCAAGGACCAGGCGGCCCGCCAGGCCAGGCTGCCCAGCCTCGCCTGGCGGGCCCTGCGCCACGGCCTGGACAGCGGGCCCGTGCTGGTGCAGGTGCCCAGGCGCGGCTACCTGCCCGCCCTGGCCTGCCGGCACTGCCGTACTCCCGCCCGTTGCGCCCTGCCCCCCACGCGGAGGACGGCGCTGCCGCCGGACCCGCACGCCGGCACGGCCTTCCCGATGCCGGAGGCCCCGGCGGAGGCCGGTCACCTGTGCCACGGGCCGCTCGCCCTCCGGGGCGGCCACGCGGCCCCCTACTGCCGCTGGTGCGGCCGGGTGGACGCCGACTGGCGCTGCTCGTCCTGCGGCAGCCCCAGGCTCCGCGCCGTGGTCACCGGCGCCCGGCGCACCGCGGAGGAGCTCGGCAGGGCCTTCCCCTCCGTGCCGGTGCGCACGTCGGGCCGCGACGGCGTCCTGGCCACCGTCCCCGCCACCCGCGCGCTGGTCGTCGCCACGCCGGGCGCGGAGCCCGTGGCGGAAGGTGGCTACGCGGCGGCCGTGCTGCTCGACGGCTGGGCGCTCCTGGGCAGGGCCGACCTGAGGGCGGGCGAGGAGGCGGTGCGCAGGTGGATGAACGCCGCCGCCCTGCTCCGCCCCGCCGCCGAGCTGGTGGTGCTCGGCGACGCCGCGCTGCCCGCCGTTCAGGCCCTGCTGAGGTGGGACCCCGTCACCCACGCCGAGCGCGAGCTGGGCGACCGCGCCGAGCTGGGCTTCCCGCCGGCGGTGCGGATGGCCACGCTCACCGGCGTGGCGAGCGCGGTCAGGCAGATGCTCGACGAGGTACGCCTGCCGCCCGACGCCGAGGTGCTCGGCCCCGTCCCCGTGGACGAGGCGGGCCAGGAACGCGCCATGATCCGGGTACGGAGGTCCGGCGGAGCGGCCCTGGCAGCCGCGCTCAAAGGGGCCAGTGGGGTGCGTGCGGCGCGTAAGACGCCCGATGTCGTGAAGGTGAGTGTCGACCCGCTCGACCTGATTTAGACCATTTCCCCGATTCGCTCATCTGAAGGCCAGCCGTTAGCGTGCCCATGTGTCGATCGAATGGGTGAACCAGGCCATCGACGACCTGCGCGCTTGGGGGCACGCGCGGGAAGTCGAGGTGGACGCGGACGAGGTCCGCCTGCTCTGCGACTACGCCAGCGACTATCTCAACGTCAACGAACTGGGCGACTTCAGCCCGGAGACCTTCGACGAGCTGCTGCTGTCCATCTACCCGCGCAAGGTCATCGCCCCGCCGGAGAGCGCTCCGGAGACCGTCGCCGCCGCCCGCACCTTCGTCGACTACCTCAGCGAGGCGGGTGCGGTCCCCGAGCCGACGGCGGTGCTCATGCGCGACAGGCTCGACGACATCGCGCCGCGCATGCCCGAGGCCCTCGCCGACCCCGCGAACTTCGGCATGGCCAAGAGCCTCTTCAGCTCCATCGGCCCCGAGTCGCTCGAGCAGGCGATCGCCATCCCCTCCGGCGAGGTGCCCGACCTGGGCGAGGCGCCCTGCGACTGTCCCGGGTGCACCCCGCTGCCCGCGGCCCGGCTGGCCGCGCGGGAGGACCTCGTAGCGGCGCTGGAGAGCGTGCCCCTGCTGGCCGAGGACCCGCTGCCCGACACCGGCGACCCGCTGGAGAGCTGGGCGGCGCGCGTCGCCGACCTGGTCGAGCGGCACGAGGGCCATTACGACCTGTTCGACATGCTCTACCGGCTCCAGGTGCGGGTGCCCGTCACCGTGATCGGCGACTACCTCGACGAGATCGCCGAGGACGGCGAGGCCGACCTGGCCGGCACGCTCGACCGGCTGTCGTGGTGCGGCATGATCCAGGTCACGGACGACACCGCGGAGCTCACCCCGCTGGCCGTCTGGGGGCTGCGCGAGCACTACCTGTCGCTCGACCTCGACGCGCCCGAGGCCCCCGACCTGGCCGAGGCCGACGCGCTCGGGCTCATCGAAGGGCTGCTCGACGGCATGCCCGCCGAGCTCGCCGAGCAGGACATCAGCCGCTGGCTGAGCGGCCGGGCCTCCGGCGAGGCCGCCGCCGAGCTGCTGGCCGCCGCCTCCGGCGCGCCCGCCGTGGCCCGCGGCATCGCGATCACCATCGTCGACCGGCTGGGCGCCGAGGCCGAGAGCCAGGTCCGCGACCACCTCGACGACCAGGAGCTGCGCCCGCACGCCATCCACTGGCTGGCCGCCAGAGGGCTGCCGGCGCCCCAGCTCACCCAGGAGGAGCTGCTTTGGGTCAGCGTCGACATGCTGGCGCTCGCGATGCCCGCGGCCGAGGAGGATCCCGAGATCTTCGCCGAGAACATGGCCGCCTCGGGCCCGCCCGCCCATATGATCGAGGAGATGTGGCGGGTCGACCACCCCGACGTCGTCGAGGTCCTGGAGCTGCTGGGACGCTCCATCCCCGACGGCACGGTCGCGAAGGCGGCACGCAAGGCGGCCTTCAAAGCCCGGTCCCGCGCCATCCGTTGAGTACGCCCATGTGACTCCTGTGCAGTAAGTTTCGTGGGTGGCAAACAACGTCTTCGACCTCGCCGAGCTGCGCAAGCTGATCGATGAGCAGGCCGCCGTGCCCCCACGGCCTCCTGAGGAGACTCCCGTGGAGCACGAAGCGCTGACGTTCCCGCCGGTCCTGCTCGCGCCCGACGCCGAGCTGGCCGCGGCGGTGCCCGGGGTGCCGATCGTCGCCGACGCCATCAGGCTCACCACGTGGACGGGCAGCCGCCAGGTCACCCCGCAGGGGCACCTGAGCGAGGCGGACGCCGAGGCCGCCGCCCGGGAGCTCGGCCTGCCCGCCGCCCGGCTGCGCCTGATCTGGATCGTCGCCGTCAACACCGGGCTGCTGCAGATCCTCGGCGGCCGCGTTTCGCGAGGGCCGCTGTCGATGCAGCTCACGGTGGAGGCCATCCTGGAGTTCTGGGACGGCGTGGTCATGGACGTGCTCGACCGCGCCGACGAGGGCCTGACGGGCTCCGCCGTGGTCGACGGCCACCTGGCCGAGATGCTCGCCACGATCTACTCCGTGCGCTCCGGCGTGGCCACCGCCAACCTCGCCAGGGGCATCCTCCAGTCCCACGAGGTCGCCTGCGCGCCCGGCCCGGTCGAGATGCGCCGGCTGGCCGCAGCGCTGCCCGCCGAGCTGCTGGAGGCGCTGTCGCTGCTGACGTACTGCGGGCTCGTCGAGCAGACCGCGGCCGGCCGCACCGCGCTCACCCCGCTCGGCGTCTGGGCCATCCGCCGCGACCTGCTGCGCGAGGGCCATGACGCGCCGACGGCGGCCGAGGTGGAGGTGTTCGCCGACCTGTCGGCGGCCGAGCTGGTGGCGGAGCTGGTCAAGGGTTCGGCCACGCAGAGCGCCGTCGCCGGGTGGCTGGAGCGCCGCGAGCCGGAGTCCGCGGCCCGCGACCTGATCGAGATCGCCGCGTCCGGCACCGCCGGGCAGCGCGGCGCGGTCGGCGCCATCCTCGAGGAGCTGGGACCGGAGGCCGAGGGGCCCGTCAGGCAGGCGCTCGGAAATCCGCTGATGCGCCGCTACGCCGCCTCCTGGCTGCACATCCGCGACCTCGAGGCGCCCACGCTCAGCCCCGAGGACCACACCTGGATCGCGGTCGACTCCCTGGCCGCGCTCATGCACCTGTCGGGCCCGGCCGCGGGCCGGCTCGACACGCCCGAGCCGGGTGAGGACCTGATCAAGCTGGTCGGCGAGATGACCGCGGTGGACCATCCCGACACGATCGCCGTGCTCGACATGCTGGCCTCCGCCCACGACGACCAGGCCGTGGTCAAGGCGGCGCGCAAGGCGGCGATGAAGGCGCGCTCCCTGGAGAGCACTAAACTGGGTTGATCCACAGACGAGAAACGGAGTAACCCCCTTGGCGATCCAGTCGATCCGGCTGTTCGGAGACCCGGTGCTGCGCACCCCGGCGGCCCCGGTCGTCGACTTCGACAAGGAGCTCCGCAAGCTGGTCAAAGACCTCACCGACACGATGATGGACGCGCCGGGCGCCGGCCTGGCGGCCCCGCAGATCGGGGTCGGGCTGCGGGTGTTCACCTACTACGTGGACGAGCAGCTCGGCCACGTGATCAACCCCGACCTCGACCTGTCCTCGGAGCTGGACGAGGAGGGGGAGGAGGGCTGCCTGTCCTTCCCCGGCCTGTCCTACCCGACGCCGCGCGCCATCCGCGCCGTCGCCAAGGGCTTCAACATGCACGGCGAGCCCGTCACGCTGGAGGGCACCGACCTGATGGCCCGCTGCTTCCAGCACGAGACCGACCACCTCGACGGGATCCTGTTCATCGACCGCATGGACCCCAAGCAGCGCAAGCTGGCCATGAAGGCCGTGCGCGAGGCCGAGTGGAGCGGCCTGTCCGCCCCTGTGATCAAGGTCTCGCCGCACGCCACCGGCGGAAGGGCGCTCTGAGAGCATGCGTCTCGTCTTCGCGGGCACGCCGGAGACGGCGCTGCCGTCGCTGCGCGCCCTGATCGACTCGCCGCGCCACGAGGTCGTCGCGGTCGTCACCCGCCCCGACGCCCAGTCCGGGCGCGGGCGCAAGGTCCACCCCTCGCCGGTGGCCGAGCTCGCGGAGGAGGCGGGCATCGAGGTGCTCCGCCCGGCCAAGGCCGGCGACCCGGAGTTCCTCGACCGGCTGCGCGCGCTTGAGCCCGACTGCTGCCCGGTGGTCGCGTACGGGGCCCTGCTGCCGCAGTCGGCGCTGGACATCCCTCGCCAAGGGTGGATCAACCTGCACTTCTCGATCCTGCCCGCCTGGCGCGGGGCCGCCCCCGTGCAGCACTCGATCCTGCACGGCGACGAGATCGGCGGGGCCACGACGTTCCAGATCGTCAAGGAGCTGGACGCCGGGCCCGTCTACGGCGTGGTGACCGAGGAGATCCGCCCGGACGACACCAGCGGGTCGCTGCTGGAGCGGCTGTCGGTGTCGGGGGCGGGGCTGCTGGCCGCCACCCTCGACGGCGTCGAGGACGGCAGCCTGGAGGCCCGGCCGCAGCCCGCCGAAGGCGTGACCATCGCCCCCAAGATCACTGTGGTCGACGCCCGGATCGACTGGACCAAGCCCGCCATGCACGTCGACCGCCGGATCCGGGCCTGCAGCCCGGCGCCCGGGGCGTGGAGCGAGTTCCGGGGGCAGCGGGTGAAGCTGGGGCCCGTGCGGATGGTGCCCGGCGAGCGGCTGCCCGAGGGCGAGATCGCCGCCTCCAAGGCGAGGGTGCTGGTCGGGACGGCCACCGACGCGGTGGAGCTGGGTGAGGTGCAGCCGCAGGGCAAGCGGCTCATGGGGGCCGTGGAGTGGGCCCGCGGGGTTCGCCCGGAGAGTAAAGAGATCTTCAAGTGATCCGGCGGGCCGGCGCACGAGGCGTGAGGGAAGTCTGAGGGGATGAGGACGAGGGGGGACCAGGGCGCCGGAGGCAGGGGCGGCGGGACGCGCAGGCCGCCGAGGCCGACGCGCGACCACGCCCGCAACGCGGCCTTCGACGTCGTACGCGCGGTCGACGAGCGCGACGCGTACGCCAACCTGCTGCTGCCACGGCTCCTGCGCGATCGTGGCATCAGGGGGCGCGACGCCGCGCTGGCGACCGAGCTCGCCTACGGGACGCTGCGCGGGCTCGGAACCTACGACGCCGTCATCGAGATGTGCAGCGACCGCGTGCCCGACCCGGACGTGCGCGACGCGCTGCGGCTGGGCGCGCACCAACTGCTGCGCATGCGCGTCCCGCCGCACGCGGCCGTCGGCACCACCGTCGATCTCGTACGCCTGCGCATCGGCGCCGGGGCGGCCAAGTTCGTCAACGCGGTGCTCCGCAAGATCGGCTCCAGGACGCTCGAAGAGTGGGTGCCCATCGTCGCGCCCGACCCGGCCGACGACCCGGTCGGCCATCTGGCGATCGCCTACGGCCACCCCCGCTGGATCGTCTCCGCCTTCCGCGACGCGCTCGGCGGGCCCGACGAGATGCCCGACCTGCTCGACGCCGACAACGCCCGCCCCCTGGTGACGCTGGTGGCGCGGCCGGGGCGCAGCTCGGTGGAGGAGCTCGAGGCCGTGGGCGCCCTCCCCGCCCGCTATTCGCCGTACGCGGCCTACCTGCGCGAGGGCGATCCGGGCCAGATCGAGGCCGTGGCCGAGACCCGCGCCGCCGTCCAGGACGAGGCCAGCCAGCTGGTGGCGCTGGCCCTGACCCGCGTCCCCCTGGAGGGGGACGGCGACGAGCTGTGGCTCGACATGTGCGCGGGTCCCGGCGGCAAGGCGGGCCTGCTCGACGCCATCGCCACCCATGGGGACCTCGCGGGGCTGAGCAAGGAGGCCAGGGACCGCGCCCCGGCCGCCGGCACCGGCCCGACGGCCTTCCCCGGGGGCGCCCGGCTGGTGGCGGCCGACCTGCAGCAGCACCGGGCGCGGCTGGTCTGGCAGACGACCAGGGACGCGACCGTGCTCACGGCGGACGGCACCGAGCCCGCGTGGCGGCCCGGGGTGTTCGACCGCGTGATGCTCGACGCCCCCTGCACCGGTCTGGGAGCGCTGCGGCGGCGGCCGGAGGCACGCTGGCGGCGGGATCCGCACGGGATCGCCGAGCTGGGCAGGCTGCAGCGGCGGCTGCTCGGCACCGCGCTGGACGCCGTACGCCCCGGCGGTGTCGTGGCGTACGTCACGTGCTCCCCGCACCTGGCCGAGACCCGGGTCGTGGTCGGGGACGTGGTGGCGCGCCGGGACGACGTCGAACAGCTCGACGCCCGCGCCTACCTGCCCGAGGCCGACGACCTGGGCGACGGCCCGCACGTCCAGTTCTGGCCGCACCGGCACGGCACCGACGCCATGTTCCTGGCCCTGCTCCGCAAGCGTCCCCAGGCGTGATCCGATCGGCCCGCCGGACTGATGGGAGCAGGGCGCGGGCCGTTCACTAGACTTGCCGAATCATGGCCGTACAGATCTCGCCCAGCATCCTCGCCGCCGACTTCGCCAGGCTCGCCGACGAGGCCGCCGCCGTGCCCAATGCCGACTGGCTGCACGTCGACGTCATGGACTACCACTTCGTGCCCAACCTCACCATCGGGTTGCCCGTGGTCGAGGCGTTGCGCAAGGCGACCCCGACGCCGCTCGACTGCCATCTCATGATCGACGACCCCGACCGCTGGGCGCCGCAGTACGCGGAGGCCGGGGCGGGCAGCGTGACCATCCATGCCGAGGCGGCCAAGGGGCCGATCAGGACGCTGCGCGAGATCCGCTCGCTCGGCGCCAGGGCCGGTCTCGCGCTCAACCCGGCCACGCCCGTCGAGCCGTACGAAGACCTGCTGGCCGAGGTCGACATGCTGCTGCTGATGACCGTGGAGCCGGGGTTCGGCGGGCAGAAGTTCCTCGACGGGGTGCTGTCCAAGGTCCGGCGGGCGCGGCAGATGATCGAGCGGCACGGCGGGCGGGTCTGGCTGCAGGTCGACGGGGGAGTCGACGCGGGCACGATCGAGCGGTGCGCGGACGCGGGCGCCGACGTGTTCGTGGCGGGCAGTGCCGTCTACGGCGCCTCCGACCCGAGCGCCGCCGTTGACGCTCTCCGGGCCGCCGCCACCCTCAAAAGCGCATAAATCACCCATCGCCTGGGTAACCATTCACTTATGGGCGACCATGGGATCTTCGGGCCCCGCTCGGTGACGTGGCGGGTGATGGGCGAGCCGATCCTGCTGGTGGGCGGCATCCGGGCGCTGCTGATGCAGGGCCTGCATCCGCGGGCGATGCGCGGGGTGCTGCAGAACTCCGCGCTCATGGATCCCCATGAGGCCTGGTCGCGGTTCGTGCGGACCACGGAGTTCGTACGCGTGCGTACGTACGGGACCGATGCCGAGGTCGAACGGGCGGGGCGGCGCGTCCGCAAGATCCACAAGAACCTGACCGCCTACGACCCCGACACCGGCGTCACCTTCCACCTGGACGAGCCGGACGCCCTGCGCTGGGTCCACGTCGGCGAGGTCGACTCCTACCTGTCGGTCGCCCGGCGGGCCGGGGTGCGGCTGACGGACGCCGAGGCCGACGCGTTCGTGGCGGAGTGGCGGCGGGCGGCCGAGGTGGTGGGGTTGAAGGCGGAGGACGTTCCGGGGTCGGTGGCCGAGTTGCGCGACTACATCGACGCCGCGCGGCCGGGGCTGCGGTTCGTCCCCGAGGCGGCCCACCCGCTGCGCCTGTCGCTGAACGCCCCGCTCCCGCGCATGCTGACCCCGCTCAAGCCCGCGCTGCCCGCGCTGACGTTGCTGTCGTTCGCCACGCTGCCGCGCTGGGCGAGACGGCTGTACGGGCTGCCCGCCACTCCGGTCGGCGACCTGTGGGCCACGGCGACCCTGCGCACCCTGCAGACCGGGATCGGCCTGGTCCCGGGGGACGTCCTCTACAGCCCCGCCGCCCGGCGGGCGCGCCGGCTCATGGCCGCTTGACCTAGCGCTTGGTCAAATATGCCGGGCCGGTCGCGCAGGGCAATTCGGGCATGGCACACTGGTAGCCAAGAGAGCTAGCGTGCTCCGGGGTCGGTGTAATTCCGAACCGGCGGTTACAGTCCGCGACCCGGCCGATGCCATCGGCCGGTTGACCTGGTGAAATTCCGGGACCGACGGTTAAAGTCCGGATGGGAGGAAGCGCGCGAGGTGTCCGGTGTCCCAGCCGGGCGCCTGCCCTGATGCACAGCAGGATCAGGGCCGAAATCCCCCGGGGCCCGCCGTGGCTTGGAGCTACTGGCGAGTAGGAGTACCCCGGGGTGGAGATACCCGCGCAGGACGCCGCGCACATGGCGCGCGCCGTCGAACTGGCCGGGCACGGACACGGCACCACCAGCCCCAACCCCGTCGTGGGCTGCGTCGTGCTCGACGCCGGCGGCCAGGTGGCGGGCGAGGGCTTCCACGCGTACGCGGGCGGGCCGCACGCCGAGGTCGTGGCGCTGGCGCAGGCGGGGGAGCGGGCGCGGGGCGGCACCGCGTACGTGACCCTCGAGCCCTGCGACCACACCGGCCGGACGGGGCCGTGCAGCCTGGCGCTGCTGGCGGCGGGGGTCGCGCGGGTGGTGATCGCGGTGCCGGACCCCAACCCCAAGGCGGCCGGCGGCGCTGCCCGGCTGCGGGCGCACGGGGTCTCGGTGACGTCCGGGGTGCTGGGCGCCGAGGCGGAGCGGGTCAACGAGGAGTGGCTGACGTACGCGCGGCTCGGGCGATCGCACGTGACCTGGAAGTTCGCGGCCACGCTCGACGGGCGGTCGGCGGCCGAGGACGGGACCAGCCAGTGGATCACCTCACCCGCGGCCAGGGCGGACGTGCACCGGCTGCGGGCCGCCGCGGACGCGATCGTCGCCGGGATCGGCACCGTCCTCGCCGACGACCCCCACCTCACGGCCCGCCCCGGCCCCACAAACGGCCCCACAAACGGCCCCACAAACGGCCCCACAAACGGCCCCACAAACGGCCCCACAAACGGCCCCACAAACGGCCCCACAAACGACCCCGCCTCGGCCGGTTCCGCGTCGGCCGGTCGCGGTTCGGAGGCGCGCGTCGGCCGGGTGGCCCCCGTATCGGAGACGCGTCCCGGCGGCGGGGCGGGAGGTGGGGAAGCGGGCAGGCGGCGGCCGTTGCGGGTCGTGCTCGACACGCGGGGCAGGACGCCGCAGGACGCCCGGGTGCTCGACGACAGCGCCCCCACGCTCGTCGCCATCGCCGAGGACGCCGACACCGGGCTCAAGGCCGACCTCCTCCGCCTGCCCCGCGACGGCCACGGCCTCGACCTCGAAGCCCTCCTCAAGGAGCTGGCCGCGCGCGAGGTCGTCAGCGTGTTCGTGGAGGGCGGCCCCACGCTCGCCGGGGAGTTCCTGCGGCGGGGCCTGGTGGATCGCGTGGTCGCGTACCTGGCCCCCGCGTTGCTCGGCTCCGGGCGGGCCGCGCTCGGCGCGGCCGGGGTGGGGACGATCGGCGAGATGCACCGCCTGACTTTTGACGAAATTTCCCCCATAGGGCCGGATGTGCGGTTGATCGCCCGGCCTGCCACCCAACCAGGCAGGGAGCAGTGATGTTCACCGGAATCATTGAGGAAAAGGGCGAAGTGGTGGCCATCGACCAGGCGGGCGGCGGGGCCGTGCTGTCGGTGCGCGGCCCGGTCGTCACCTCCGACGCCAGGCACGGCGACTCGATCGCGGTCAACGGCGTGTGCCTCACCGTCGTCGAGGTCGAGGACGGCGTGTTCACCGTGGACGTGATGAGGGAGTCGCTCGACCGCAGCTCCCTCGGCGGGCTGAAGCAGGGCTCCTCCGTGAACCTGGAGCGGGCCGTACGCGCCGACCAGCGCCTCGGCGGCCACATCGTGCAGGGCCACGTGGACGGCACCGCCGTGCTGCTGTCCAGGGAACCCGGCGAGAGCTGGGACGACGTGCGGTTCTCGCTCCCCGAGGCGCTGAGCCCGTACGTGGCGGAGAAGGGCTCGATCGCGATCGACGGAATCAGCCTGACGGTGACCACGGTTGATGACGACAGCTTCGGTGTGAGCCTCATCCCCACCACGCTCAAGCTCACGACCATGGGCGAGCGCCAGGTGGGTGACACCGTGAACATCGAGGTCGACGTGATCGCGAAGTATGTGGAAAGGCTGGTGGTCAGGCAGTGAACTGGGCCGACGCCGGATTCGATGTATTCGGCACTCATGTGCTCTGGACGGACCTGATCGGCAATATCGCCGCCCTGTCGACGGTCCTGCTCGCCATGCGCAAGTCGATGTGGACCTGGCCGGTGCAGTTCGCCGGTTCGGTGCTGCTGTTCATCGCCTCGATCAACGCGCACATCACCGGGAACGCGCTCAAGCAGGCCCTGTTCGCGGGCCTGGCGGTCTACGGCTGGTGGGCGTGGCGGCGCGGCACGCAGGACGGCAAGCAGCTGCGCGTCCGCCCCGCCGCGTGGTGGGAGCGGTCGCTGCTGATCGGCGGGATGCTGCTGGGCACGGCCCTGGTCGGCCTGCTGTTCTTCGTCACCGGCCTGTCGTGGGGCGCGCAGGTGCCGCTGCCGAAGGGCGCCTTCCTGGTGGCCGCCGACGCCTACATCTTCGTCGGCAGCGCGATGGCCACCTGGGCGCAGGGCCGGGCACTGGTGGATTTCTGGATCGTGTGGGTGGCCGTCGACCTGGTGGGCGTGCCGCTGGCGTTCAGCTCGGGGCTGGTGGTCTCCGGGTGGGTGTACGGGATCTTCTTCGTTCTGGTGGTGATCGGGTTCGTGAAGTGGCTGCGTGAATACCGGGCGGCCGAGGTCGGCGTGGCGGTGGCGCCATGAGTGACATCAAGCTGGACCCCATCGAGCGGGCCATCGACGACATCCGCAACGGCCGGCCCGTCGTCGTGGTCGACGACGAGAGCAGGGAGAACGAGGGCGACCTCATCTTCGCCGCGGCCAAGGCCACGGTGGACCTGTGCACGTTCACGATCAGGCACACCAGCGGGATGATCTGCGTGGCCATGGAGGGCAAGGAGCTCGACCGGCTCGGGCTGCCCCTCATGGTGGTGCACAACAAGGAGCGCATGCGCACGGCGTACACGATCACCGTGGACGCCCGCGACGGCGTCACCACGGGCATCTCCGCGGCCGACCGGGCGCAGACCATCCGCACGCTCGCCGACTCCGCGACCGAGCCCAACGAGCTGGTGCGCCCCGGGCACGTCTTCCCGCTGCGCTACCACGAGGGCGGCGTGCTGGCCAGGCGCGGCCACACCGAGGCGGCCGTGGACCTGGCCCGGCTCGCCGGCCTGTCGGCCGCGGGCGCGCTGGCCGAGGTGGTCAACGACGACGGCACCATGGCCAGGCTGCCCGAGCTGCGCCGCTTCGCCGACGAGCACGACCTGGCGCTGGTCTCCATCGAGGATCTCGTCGACTACCGCCGCCGGGCCGAGAGCATGGTCACGCGGGTGGCCGAGACGCGGCTGCCGAACGCGTACGGGATGTGGCGGGTCTACGGCTACGCCAGCGCGCTCGACGGCGGCGAGCACGTCGCGCTCGTCTTCGGCGACCTGTCCGACGGCGAGAACATCCTGGTCCGGGCCCACTCCGAGTGCCTGACCGGCGACGTGTTCGGCTCGCTGCGCTGCGACTGCGGGGTGCAGCTCGGCAACGCCATGTCGGCCATCGCCCAGGAGGGCCGCGGCGTGGTCGTCTACCTGCGCGGCCACGAGGGCCGGGGCATCGGCCTGCTGGCCAAGCTCAAGGCGTACAACCTGCAGGACAACGGCAGCGACACCGTCGACGCCAACGTGGAGCTGGGGCTGCCGGTGGACGCGCGGGAGTTCTCCAACGCGGGGCAGATCCTGGCCGATCTCGGCGTCAGGTCGGTGCGGCTGCTCACCAACAACCCGGCCAAGCTCAAGGGCATGGACGGGTACGGCATCAAGGTCCTCGGCCGCGAGCCCCTGCCCGTGGCCATGAACCCGCACAACGAGCGTTACCTCACGGCCAAGCGCGACCGCCTCGGCCATCACATCTCGGAGGCATCGTGAGCGAGCGTAGCGAGCGACCAATCAGACACAGCCGGGTGCCGCTCATGCGGCCGACGGAGGAGGCCGCATGAGCGGCGAAGGCAGGCCGGGCGTCGCGGCGCCCGACGCCTCGGGGCTGAGCGTGGGGGTGGTGGCGGCCAGCTGGCACGCCAAGATCACCGATCAGCTGGTGGCGCGTGCCCTGCAGGCCTGCGACGACAGCGGCGCCACGGCGACCGTGGTGCGGGTGCCGGGATCGCTGGAGATCCCGGTGGTCGCCCAGGCGCTGGCCCGCCGCTGCGACGCGGTGGTGGCGCTGGGTGCGGTCATCAAGGGCGAGACCGCCCATTTCGACTACGTCTGCGACTCGGTGACCGCGGGCCTGACCCGGATCTCGCTGGACGAGGAGACGCCCGTCGGCAACGGCGTCCTCACGTGCGAGACCCTGGACCAGGCCCTCGATCGGTCGGGCCTGCCGGGCAGCAAGGAGGACAAGGGATACGAGTCGGCCGTCGCCGCGCTGGAGACCGCCCTCCTCCTGCGGGACCTCCACTAGCCTGCGGTAGGTTTCCTTCGTGCCCGAGCCGATCACTCCACCGTCCCTGCCCGTCACCTGGCGTCCCCGCAGACCGCGGATCGTCGCGTACGGCTCCGCCGCCGTGATCGTGCTCGGGTCGGTGATCATGGCGGTCTTCATCGCCGAGCCGTTCAAGCTGCCCGACCGGCTGGCGATCGTGGCGTTCGGGTGCGCGGTGGCGTTCGTGCTGCACATGCTGGGGCGGGTGCGGGTGGAGGCGGACGACGAGGGTGTCACCATCGTCAACGCCGCCCGCACCCACCGCTACTCGTGGCCGGAGATCCTGGAGGTCACGCTGCTGGTGGGCGACCCCTGGCCGAAGATCGACACCTCCGACGGGCGCACCATCGGGGCCATGGGCATCCAGGGCTCGGAGAAGGCCCGCGCCGTCCGGGCCACGGCCGAGCTGGAGGCCCTGATCCGGGAGCGCGGCGAGGCTCGCGAGAAGTAGCCGGTCGATGACCCCGTGTCATGGTCGGCGGGCGAATATCGCCGGACCGGGTGTCGACGTAGCCTGAAGGAGTGCTGCGGCGGACAATCAGGGCAATGGACATCGAGTCGCCGGCCAAGCTCATCGAGCTCCTCGACCGGCACGCCTACCTGGCCGACGAAGGGCTGGCCACGGCGGCCTTCCTGGCGTTGAGGATGGGCCGGCCGCTCTTCCTCGAAGGAGAGGCGGGAGTCGGCAAGACCGAGCTCGCCAAGACGCTGGCGACGCTGCTCAAGGCGCCCCTCATCAGGCTCCAGTGCTACGAGGGGCTGGACGCCGCCCAGGCGCTGTACGACTGGGACTTCGCGCGCCAGCTGCTCCACCTGAAGGCCGCGGAGGCCGCGGGCGTCACCGACGTGGGCCGGCTGGAGGGGGAGATCTACGACAGGCGGTTCCTGATCGCGCGGCCCCTGCTCAAGGCCATCGAGACGCAGCCGAGCGTGCTGCTCGTGGACGAGATCGACCGGGCCGACGACGAGTTCGAGGCGTTCCTGCTCGAAGTGCTCTCCGACTTCACGATCTCCATCCCCGAGCTCGGGACCGTCAAGGCCACGAAGCCGCCGGTGGTCGTGGTCACCTCCAACAGGACGCGCGAGGTGCACGACGCGCTCAAGCGGCGCTGCCTCTACCACTGGCTCGAACACCCCAGCTTCGACCGCGAGGTCGCCATCCTGCTGCGCCGGCTGCCCGGCTGCACCGAGACGCTGGCCGTGCAGGTGGCGCGGGCGGCCGAGCGGCTGCGGCAGGCGGACCTGGTCAAGCCGCCGGGCGTGGCCGAGACGCTCGACTGGACCGAGGCGCTGCTGACGCTGGGGGCCAAGGAGCTCGATCCCGCCCTGGCCGCGGCGACCCTGGGGGCGGCCCTGAAATACCGGGAGGACGTCTCGAACGTGCTCGGCAACGGGCTGCTGGCCCATGGATGAGCTGGTCGCCACGATGACGGCGTTCGCCAGGACGCTGCGTGCGGCCGGCGTCGCCGCCGACCACGAGCGGACCCAGAACATGCTCAGGGCGCTCGACCACCTCGACGTGACCGACTCCGGCGAGGTCTACTGGGCCGGGCGGCTCACGCTCTGCGCCACACCCGACGACCTGCCCCGCTACGACCGGTGCTTCGCCGCGTATTTCGGCGGGATGCGGGCGAGCGTCGCCCGTACGAGCACGACCAGCGTCACCCGGCACCTGGCGGCCGAGACGCGCGGCGAGGCGGACGGCGGCGACGAGGGGACGGCCGCGCCCGCGACGGCGAGCCGGGCCGAGGTGCTGCGGCACCGCGACGTGGCCCGGCTGACCGAGGCCGAGCGGGCCGAGGTGCACCGGATGCTGGCCATGCTGAGGTGCGGCCGCGAGCGACGGCGCTCGCGCCGCTTCGAGGGCGCCCACCGGGGCGTGCTCGACCCGCGCCGCACCATCCGCGACGCGCTCAGGAAGGGCGACATCGCCCGGCTCCGGCACAAGAGGCACACCACCCGTCCGCGTACCGTCGTCCTGTTCGTGGACGTCAGCGGCTCGATGGCCCCGTACGCCGAGACCCTGCTGCGCTTCGCCCACGCGCTGGTCAGGAGCGAGCCCCGGGCCACCAAGGTCTACTCGGTCGGCACCAGGCTCACCCCGCTCACCGCCGAGCTGCGCCACCGCGACCCCGGCACCGCCCTCAACGAGGTCTCCAAGGCCATCCCCGACTGGAGCGGCGGGACCCGGCTGGGCGACGAGCTCAAGGAGTACCTGTCCCGCTACAGCGCGCGCGGGGCGACAGCCGTGATCGCCTCGGACGGGTGGGAGCGCGGCGACCCCGCTCTGCTGCGGGCGCAGATGGCCAGGCTGGCCAGGCAGGCGCACCGGGTGATCTGGGTCAACCCGCACAAGGGGTATGAGGACTACCAGCCTCTCACGGGCGGTATGCGGGCCGCCCTGCCGTACGTGGACGACCTGGTGGCCGGGCACAGCCTGGCCGCCTACGAGCGACTCAGCGAAAGGCTGGCCCATGCGTGACGTGCTGCCGGAGATCATGAGGTGGTGGAGGTCGGGGCTCAAGTTCGGGCTGGCGACGGTGGTGAGCACGTTCAGCAGCGCGCCCAGGCCGCCGGGCGCGGCCATGGCGGTGCGCGGCGACGAGGTGGTCGGCAGCGTGTCCGGCGGGTGCGTCGAGGGCGCGGTGTTCGAGCTGGCCGCCGAGGTCGACGAGGCCGTCCTGCAGCGGTACGGCGTGAGCGACGACGACGCGTTCGCGGTCGGGCTCACCTGCGGCGGCATCATCGACATCCTCGTCGAGCCGATCTCGATCGAGACCTTCCCCGAGCTGGGGGAGATCGCGATGTCCGTGGACGCGCACGAGCCGGTGGCCGTCGCCACCATCGTCTCCGGCCCCGGCCAGATCGGCGCCCGCCGGGTCATCTGGCCGGACCGCTCGTCCGGCACGCTCGGGCTCGACCGGCTCGACGAGGCCGTGGACGACGACGCGCGCGGCATGCTCGCCCAGGGCCTGACCGGCATCAGGCACTACGGCGGCGAGGGTGAGCGGCGCCTGGACGACCTGGCGGTGTTCGTGCAGTCGTTCGCGCCGCCGCCGCGCATGCTGGTGTTCGGGGCGATCGACTTCGCGGCGGCGGTGGCCAGGGTGGGCAAGTTCCTCGGCTACCACGTCACGGTCTGCGACGCGCGCCCGATCTTCGCCACCGCCAAGCGCTTCCCCGACGCCGACGAGGTCGTGGTCAAGTGGCCCCACGACTACCTGTCCTCCGTCCAGGTGGACCAGCGCACGGTGATCTGCGTGCTCACCCACGACCCCAAGTTCGACGTGCCGCTGCTGGAGGTGGCCCTGCGCACCGACGCCGGGTACGTGGGCGCCATGGGCTCGCGCCGCACCCACGAGGACCGGCTCGCCCGGCTGCGCGAGTCCGGGCTCACCGACGCGGAGCTGGCCAGGCTGCGCTCGCCCATCGGGCTCGACCTCGGCGCGCGCACCCCCGAGGAGACGGCCGTGTCGATCGCCGCCGAGCTGATCCAGCTCCGCTGGGGCGGCTCGGGCCGCCCGCTGTCCAGCACCGAGGGCCGCATTCACCACGAGGGCGCATGAAGAGCGCGAAGGTGGCCGGGCTGCTGCTGGCCGCGGGGGAGGGCGCCCGGCTGGGCACGCCCAAGGCGCTGGTCGAGTACGCGGGCGAGCGCCTGGTCGACCGCGGCGTGCGGCTGCTGGAGGAGGGCGGCTGCCATCCTGTCGTGGTCGTGCTCGGCGCGGCCACCGTGCAGGTGCGCGGCGCGGTGACCGTGCGCAACCCGGACTGGGCGTCCGGCATGGGTTCGTCCCTGCGGGTCGGGCTCGCCGCGCTGCCGCAGGAGGCCGAGTCCGTGGTGATCGCGCTGGTCGACCAGCCGTTCATCGGCCCGGGTGCGGTACGGGCGCTGATCGCCTCGGGCGCCGGGCTGGCGGTCGCCACCTACGAGGGGAGGCGCAGGAACCCGGTGCTGATCGCCCGCGGGCACTTCGCCGAGGTGGCGGAGCTGGCCGTGGGGGACGTGGGGGCGCGGCCGTTCATGAAGGCGCACCCCGAGCTGGTCACCGAGGTGCCGTGCGACGAGCACGGGGACCCGGCCGACATCGACACGCCCCAGGACCTGCGGCTGCTGGAGCCGCACCTAGAGTCGCAGTGAGGCGATGGCGGCGCGGTGGTCGCTGCCGGTCGCGGGGGCGACGCCCGCCTTGGTCGCCGTCATGCCCTTGAACAGGATGTGGTCGGGCCGGGTGATCGGGAACTCGGACGGCCACGTGAACCCGAACCCGTCGCCCGCCACGATCTGCGCGTCGCTCAGCGGCGGGGTCAGCCCCCGCATGCCCCGGTCGGTGGTGGCGGTGTTGAGGTCGCCGAGCAGCAGGATGCGCTTGCTCGGGTCGTCGTCGATGAGCTGTCGCGCGTGCGCGAGAGAGACGTCGCGCGAGGCGGTCTCCCCGGGGCGGGCCGAGGCCAGGTGCATGACGTAGACGGTCACCTTGCCCTTGGGGGTGGCGACCACCGCGCGCAGCGCCCGCGGCCAGCCCAGGCCGATGTCGAGCGGCTTGGGCTCGCTGATCGGGTAGCGGCTCCACAGGCCGACCGTGCTGACCGGATAGTGGTACTTGAACATCTTGTTGAGCTGCTTGGCCGCGGGGCCGCCGCTGGTCAGCTCCTGGGCGGCCAGCAGGTCGAGGTCCTTGGCGATCATGCGGACGGCCTCGCCCGAGGCGTTGTTGGTCACGCCCACGTTGACCGTGCCGACGGCCAGGTCGCTCGGGCCGCCCGGCGGCGTGCGCAGCAGCGTGGAGCCGAACATCGCCGCCCACACCACCCCGGGCACCAGCGCCGCGATCACGGCCGCCCTGGAGCGTGCCAGCGCGGCGGCCAGGAGCAGCAGCGGGACGGTCACCCCCAGCCAGGGCAGCAGGCTCTCCATCACCGGCGTGAACCCGCCGAGCGCAGGAATCAGCTGGTGTCCGGCCATGGCCACGGCGACCACGGCGGACAGGATGACGACCAGCCGACTCAGCACCTGATCCAGGCTAGTGGCTCCCTGCCCGCCACGCCGACGCGATAGCCTGTTCGCGTCGCAACGGAATATCATTCGGTTTCATCGGGAGCCCGGCATGCGCATCGGTATGGCACTCAACTACTCGGGCGGCTTCAAGGAGACGGTGGCCGAGCTGGCGGACTACGAGAAGGCCGGGCTCGACATCGTCTTCGTGGCCGAGGCCTACAGCTTCGACGCCGTCAGCCAGATGGGGTACATCGCGGCCAGGACCGAGCGGCTGGAGATCGCCTCCGGCATCCTGCCGATCTACTCCCGCACGCCGACGCTGCTGGCCATGACGGCCGCGGGCCTGGACTACGTCTCCGACGGGCGCTTCACGCTCGGCCTCGGCGCGTCGGGGCCGCAGGTGATCGAGGGCTTCCACGGGGTGCCGTACACGGCGCCGCTCGGGCGTACCAGGGAGGTCATCGAGATCTGCCGCCAGGTGTGGCGGCGCGAGCGCCTGGTGCACGAGGGCAAGCACTACACGCTGCCGCTCCCGCCCGACCAGGGCACGGGCCTGGGCAAGGCGCTGAAGCTCATCAACCACCCGGTACGGCCCCGCATCCCGATCGTGATCGCCGCCATCGGGCCCAAGAACGTCGAGCTCGCCGCCGAGCTGGCCGAGGGCTGGGAGCCGATCTTCTACGTGCCCGAGAAGGCCGCCGACGTGTGGGGCCGGTCGCTGGCCGCCGGCAAGGAGAAGCGCGACCCCGAGCTGGGCGAGCTGGACGTGATCGCGCAGGCGTCCCTGGCGATCGGCGACGACGTGGCCGGGCTGCTGGAGTTCGGGCGGCCGATGGCGGCCCTCTACATCGGCGGCATGGGCGCCAAGGGCCGCAACTTCTACAACGACCTGGCCAGGCGCTACGGCTACGAGAAGGAGGCCGAGCGGATCCAGGACCTCTACCTCGAGGGCAAGAAGGACGAGGCGGCCGCCCTGGTGCCCGGCGAGCTGCTGGAGAGCATGTCGCTGATCGGCAGCGAGGGGTTCGTGCGCGACCGCGTCCAGGCGATGAAGGAGTCCGGGGTGACCACACTGAATGTGGCGCCGCTCGGCAGGACGCACGAGGAGCGGGTGCGGCTGATTGAGCTGATCAAGGACATTGTGGGGTGAGTCACACCCTTTAGCGGAATACGTCCGTTTTAGCGGGTGTTGTGGGAGCTCGTGAGGTTCTCCCTGGTGTTCGTGTGGCTCGTCGAGCGGCTGCACATCGATCTGTGCCGGTTGCACGGATCGCTCTGTCGCTGAACCGCGTCAGCCTCGATCACCCCTTCCTCACCTGGCATGCCCGCTCGCGCGGCGGGCCGGCATGCCCTTTCCCGGGAGCTTCCCCCACCCATGAAGAGATTCTCCTTCTCCCTGCAACTGCTGGCCGGCCTCGCGGCCGGCATCGCGCTGGGCTTCGTCGCCAAGATCTGGGACGTGGCCTGGCTGGCCGAGACGCTGACCCGGATCGGGCAGATCTTCGTCCAGCTGCTCAAGCTCGCCGTGCCGCCCCTGGTCTTCACCGCCGTGCTGGTCAGCGTGGCCAACCTGCGCAACGTCAACGGCGCTGCCAGGCTCGCCTCCAAGACGCTGCTGTGGTTCCTCGTCACCGCGTTCGTCTCGGTGGCGCTCGCGATCGGCCTCGGCCTGCTCATCAACCCCGGCCAGGGCGTCACCCTCGACACCGCCGCCGCCAAGGCCGTGGACACCGAGGGCGCGGGCACCTGGCTCGACTTCGTCACCGGCATCCTGCCCACCAACATCGTCACCGCCTTCACCGAGGTGAAGGTCCTGCAGATCGTCTTCCTGGGGGTCGTGCTCGGCGCGGCGGCCCTGGCGGCCGGCGAGAAGGCCGAACCGTTCCTGAACCTCGCCCGCTCCGTCCTGGAGCTGGTGCAGAAGGCGCTGTGGTGGGTCATCCGCCTGGCCCCCCTCGGCACCGCGGGCCTGATCGGCAAGGCCGTGTCCACGTACGGGTGGGACCTGCTGGCGCCGCTGGCCAAGTTCAGCGCCGGGGTGTACATCGGCTGCTTCATCGTGCTGCTGGCCGTCTACCCGACGGTGCTGGCCGTGTGGGGCAAGGTCAACCCCGTCCAGTTCTTCCGCAACGCGTGGCCCGCGATCGAGCTGGCCTTCGTCTCCCGCTCGTCCGTCGGCACGCTGCCGCTGACGCAGCGGGTCACCGTCGAGCGCAACGGCGTGGACCGCGACTACGCCTCCTTCGCCGTGCCGTTCGGCGCCACCACCAAGATGGACGGGTGCGCCTCGGTCTACCCGGCGCTGGCCGCGATCTTCGTGGCCCAGGTGTTCGGCGTGCCCCTCGGGTTCGGCGACTACCTGCTGATCGCGTTCGTGTCGGTGGTCGGCTCGGCCGCCACGGCGGGCCTGACCGGCGCGATCGTCATGCTGACGCTCACGCTCAGCACGCTGGGGCTGCCCCTTGAGGGCGTCGGCCTGCTGCTGGCCATCGACCCGATCCTCGACATGATCCGCACCGCCACCAACGTCGCGGGGCAGCTCGTCGTCCCCGTCCTGGTGGCGCGCTCGGAGGGCCGTCTGGACGAGGCCGTCTTCAACGCGCCTCCCCAGCCGCTGGACGTCGCCGCGCCTGTGGGGCGCGTGCCGCAGCCCGCGGCGGCCTGACCTCGCCGCCCGGCCCGCCCCATCATCCCGCCCCATCATCCCGCCCGGCGGGATGATGGGGCGGCAGTGTCTGCGGGGCCCTATGGTGGTCGGAAATCCTGATTTTCGAGTAATTGGCGGGGATATGTCCGACGCGACGCCGTCCTTGGTCGCTGACCGGTATCGGCTCGACGAGCGCATCAGCAGCGGGCCGATGGGTGAGGTGTGGCGAGGGTACGACACGCGGGCCGACTGGGTCGTGGCCGTGAAGGTGCTCGGCGCCCGGGTGGCGGGGGGTGCGACCCGGGAGGTGCTCAGGCAGCACGCCCAGGCCGTGGCCCGGGTCATCCATCCGAACGTGGCCATGGTGCTGGACGTCGGCGACCACGACGGGGCGCCGTTCCTGGTGATGGAGTTCCTCACCGGCCCCAGCCTGGGTGAGGAGCTGGCCGCGCGCGGTCCGCTGCCGATCGTCGAGGTGTGCGACCTCATCGGGCAGGCCGCGGCCGGGCTCGACGCCGCGCACCGGGCGGGGGTCGTGCACGGGCACGTCGCCCCGCACAGCTTCCGGATGGCCGGGAGCGGGGTGCTGAAGGTCGTCGGGTTCGGGATGGACGACCGGGTGCCGGGGGACCCGCGGTACGTGGCGCCCGAGCGGGCGGCGGGGCAGGAGGCCGCGGCCGCCGGGGACCTGTACGCGCTGGGGTGCGTCTGCTACGAGCTCCTGTGCGGCCGCCCGCCCTTCGGCGGCGAGGCGGGGGATGATTCCGGCGGCGCTTCCGGGCGGGGTGTGCCCGCTCCGCCGAGCGCGTCGAGGGCCGAGGTGTCCGCGGAGCTGGATCGGCTCGTGCTGGCCATGATCGCCGAGGATCCCGCGCAGCGGCCCGGCAGCGGTGAGGCGATCCGGCGGGCGCTGGCCGCCATCGCGCGGCCGCGCGCCAACCCGGCCGCACCGCCCGCCGCGGCGCCGCCCATGCCGCCCGGGCCCGGGCAGGCTCCCGCCGGGTCGCTTCACCCTGGGGCGCCCCACCCCGGGGCGGCTCCCGCCGGGTCGCCTCCGCCCGGGGCGGCCATGCCCGTGACGGGCGTTTCCTTCCGGGACGGCGGCGTGCCGTCCAGTGGGCCGGGCGGCGCGCCCGGGGCCGGGACGTTCGGGGGCGACGGATCGACCGAGGTCTTCCAGGTCCCCGGGCACGGCGGGCCGCCTCCGAGGGCCGGTGACACCGCCGTCTACCAGGCGGGCGACCTCGAGCCCGCCCCGGCGTCGAACCGCAAGCTCATCCTCCAGCTCGGCGCCGCCGTGGTGGTCATCGCGGTGGTGACCGTCGTCATGGTGATGTGGGCGGGCGCGAGGAAGGAGGAGCCGCTGACCGCCTCCACCCCGACCGCCGAACCGACCATGCTGCCGACCACACTGCCGAGCACGCTCCCCACCGAGGAGCCCACGCCGGACGCCACGCCCGGCCTGGTGAGCACCCTGGGGCCGACCTCGCTGCGCGAGACGGTCCAGCCCAAGGCCACCCTGGGCGAGGCGATGCCGCCGGGCGGCTGGCGCAAGTGGCTGTCGGAGTTCGACGAGGCGCTGATGGCCCAGCAGGCCATGGGCGCGATCGACCCCAAGGTCGCCGGCAAGGCCCGCGACAAGATCAGGAAGGCCGCCAGGAAGTTCGAGGAGGGCCGCATCGACGCGGGGATCGACCAGGTCGCCGGCGTCTACCACGACCTGAGGCGGGCGCAGGAGAAGGGCGACATGGGCGGGTCCGGGCCGGCGGCTCAGGTCATGGACGACTGGCGGCTGCCCGACGACTAGGAGCTCCAGGCGGGCTCGGCCGGGTGGCGGGCGATAGTGACGCCAGGGGCGGAACACGTACATTGGCGCCATGAGCGTCGACTACGTGGCACGCCGGGCCCGCCTCGCCGGGTTGCTGCCCGCCCGCGAGGTGACCGCCCTGCTCGTCACCTCGCCCGTGAACGTCCGCTACCTCACCGGGCTGGTCAGCTCGAACGCCGCCGTCCTGGTCAGGGCCGACGGCACCGCGCTGCTGGCGACCGACAACCGCTACATCGAGGTGGCCCGCACGCTGGACGTGCCGTCGGTCGAGGCGTACGACGTGGAGAGCGCGCTGGTGGAGCCGGGGGCCGGGATCGAGGCGGCGTGGATGAGCGTGGCCACGTACCGGCGCCTGGGCGGGGGGCTGGTGCCGCTGGAGCCGGTGGTGGAGCTGCTGCGGGCGGTCAAGGACGACGGCGAGCTGGAGCTCCTCCGTACGGCCTGCGAGATCACCGACCAGGCATTTGCCGATATTTCAGGGAAAATCGTCCCGGGGATCACCGAGCGCGACCTCGCCCGCCTCCTCGACAACCGCATGACCGAGCTGGGCGCCGACAAGCCCGCGTTCGACACGATCGTGGCCGCAGGTGAGAACGGCGCGATCCCGCACCACGCCCCCTCCGGCAGGGAGCTGCGCGCCGGCGACCTGGTCACCATCGACTTCGGCGCCCGCTACCAGGGCTACCACGCCGACATGACCAGGACGGTCTGCCTGGGCCCGCCGACGGACTGGCAGCGCGAGATCTACGACCTGGTCGCCGAGGCGCAGCGGGCCGGCAGGCACGCGCTCGCGCCGGGCGCGGGGGCCAGGGAGGTGGACGCGGCGGCCCGTACCGTCATCGAGGACGCGGGGTACGGGAGCCGCTTCCGGCACGGGCTGGGACACGGAGTCGGCCTGGAGATCCACGAGGAGCCGTTCCTCGGCCCTTCGCGGACCGGTAGACTAGAGGATCGAGTTCCGATCACCGTCGAGCCCGGGGTCTATCTCCCGGGCCGGGGCGGGGTTCGCATCGAGGACACCCTGGTGACACGTGAGGGCGGGCCGGAACTTTTCACGAAGACGACCAAGGAGCTGCTCGTCCTTTAGAGCGGCCGCACGCGGGAGAAGAACGAGTGGCGACGACCAACGACCTCAAGAACGGCATGGTGCTGAAGCTCGAGGGCGGTGAGCTCTGGGCCGTGGTCGAGTTCCAGCACGTCAAGCCGGGCAAGGGTGGCGCGTTCGTGCGCACCAAGCTCAAGAACGTCCTCTCCGGCAAGGTCGTCGACAAGACCTTCAACGCCGGCGTGAAGGTCGACGTGGCCAACGTCGACAAGCGCGAGATGCAGTACTCGTACAAGGACGGCGACGACTTCGTGTTCATGGACACCGAGACCTACGACATGGTCAACGTGCCCAACAACACCGTCGGCACCGCCGCCAACTACATGCTGGAGAACACTCTGGCCACGGTCGCGTTCAACGAGGGCTCGGCCCTCTACGTCGACCTGCCCGCCGCGGTCGAGCTGACCATCGCCGAAACCGAGCCCGGCCTGCAGGGCGACCGCTCCACCGGCGGCACCAAGCCCGCCACGCTGGAGACCGGCGCCGAGATCAAGGTGCCGCTGTTCATCACCACCGGTGAGAAGGTCAAGGTCGACACCCGCAGCGGCGATTACCTCGGCCGGGCCTGAGGTGTCGGCACGCGGCAAAGCACGCCGGCGGGCGCTTGACATCCTCTTCGAGGCCGAGCTGCGCAGCGAGGATCCGCTGAAGATCCTCGCCGAACGCGTGGAGCGGCAGGAGCCCCCGGTGAACGAATACACCTCGACCATCGTCGAGGGCGTCGCCAGGCACCACGCGCGCATCGACGAGCTGATCACCACCTACGCCGAGGGCTGGACCCTCGACCGGATGCCCGCCGTCGATCGCAACCTGCTGCGCGGGGGCACGTACGAGCTGCTCTGGATGCCCGGCGTGCCCGAGGGTGTGGTGATCAGCGAGTGGGTGCACCTGGCGGGTGAGCTGTCCACGGACGAGTCGCCGCAGTTCGTGAACGGGCTGCTGGCCCGCTTCAAGCAGCTCAAGCCAAGCCTCACCCTTTAGACACCGTCAAAAGGCCGAGTTCGGGGTACGTTCCAAAGCAACAAGGCGTACCTTCCAAGCAACAAGGCGTACCTTCCAAAAACAAGGGTCCGAAGACACAACACGACGCCTGCCCGCACGGCTCGCCGAGACGAGGGCCGTGCGTTGTCACACGGCCGGGCGCCTATGCGCGCAAGCCTGACCTGTGGCCAGGGGGCGTGCGGACAAGTGGCGCGTCACCAGCCGCGACGCGCCCCTTGCCGCTCGTCCGGCGGTGCGTATCGTGTGGGCATGGTGACCGAGGACGACGTACGCCGGCTCGCCCTGGCGCTGCCCGGGACCGTCGAGAGGACCATGTACGGCACGCCCGCCTTCTACGTCCGCGGCAAGTGGTACGCCCGGGTGCGTGAGGAGGGCGACGTGCTGGTGCTGCCGGTGGGCTCCGAGGAGGAGAAGGCGGGGCTGATCGCGGCCGAACCGGCCGCGTTCTTCACGACCCCGCACTACGACGGGTCCGCCGCCGTGCTGGTGCGGCTCGGGGCCGTGGACGCCGAGGAGATGGGCGAGCTGCTGACCGACGCCTGGCGGCTGCGGGCGCCCAAGCGGCCGGCCGCCGGCTTCGACGCCTGACCCCGCCACCTGACCCCGCCGCCTGACCTCGCCGCCTGACCCCGCTACCCCGGCATTGACGGCGACCCGCCCGGGCGGCGTGCGCGACCCGGGAGCGGGCGGTGCCGGTGACGGCGAGCGGGGGAGCGGCGCACGGCGTAGGCTGGGGCCCGACCGCGAAGAAGCGCAGTTCACGATGTGCGCGATCGCGAGGGCCCGGAGCGCGGGCCGTCGCGAGGGGAGAGGGAGGCGAGCCGACGTTGCGTGCTGAAGGCGTCACGAGGACCCCGGCGGTGCGGACCGCCGTCGTCTGGGACGCGTTGCGGTCCGCGCTGGCCGAACGGACGGCGGCGACCGGCCGGGAGGGGCTCGACATCGTCGATGCCGGGGGCGGCACCGGCGGGTTCGCCGTGCCGCTGGCGGCGCTGGGTCACGCCGTGACCGTCGTGGATCCGAGCCCCGACTCGCTGGCCGCGCTCGAGCGCCGCGCCAAGGAGAAGGGCGTGCGCGTGCGGTCCCTGCAGGGCGACGCCGCCGACCTGGGAGAGCTGCTCAGCCGCGACAGCGCCGATCTGGTGCTCTGCCACAGCGTGCTCGAATACGTCGAAGACCCGATCAGCGCGCTGACCGCCGTCGCGGGCGTGCTGCGCAGGGGCGGAGCGGTGAGCGTGCTGACCGCCAACCCCGTCGGCAGCGCCATCCACCGGGCGCTCGCGGGGCAGTTCGACGAGGCGCGGGCCGTGCTCGACGACCCGCGGGGCACCTGGGGCGACCGCGACCCCACCCCGAGGCGCTTCGACGCCGAGACGCTCTCCGAGCTGCTGGCCGCGACCGGGTTCGCCGTCGGCGCCGTCCACGGCGTGCGCGTCTTCGCCGACCTGGTCCCGAGCAGGCTCGTCGACGGCGAGCCCGGCGCCGCCGAGGCGCTCGTCGCCCTCGAGCAGGTCGCCGCCACCCACCCCGTGCTGCGCGACATCGCTACTCAGCTGCACGTGCTCGCGCACAGGTCATGAGGCGCCGGCACTGGGTATAGAACGCATGTTCGGATAGAATCGGCGGCGTGTCTCGCAAGCAGATCACCGGCATCGGCCCCGCTCCACGCACCGGGGCCGACGACAGCGGCTGCCCGATCCTGCACGTCGACATGGACGCCTTCTTCGCCAGCGTCGAGCTGCTCGAGCGTCCCGAGCTGCGCGGCCGCCCGGTGATCGTGGGCTCGCCCGCGGGGCGCGGCGTCGTGCTCAGCGCCACGTACGAGGCCAGGGCCCACGGCGTGCACTCCGCCATGCCGATGAGCAGGGCGCGCCGGCTCTGCCCGCAGGCCACGATCATCCCGCCCAGCCACGGCAAATACTCCGAGGTCTCCAAGGGCGTCATGGAGATCTTCCACACGATCACCCCGATGGTCGAGCCCATCGCGTCCGACGAGGCGTTCCTCGACGTCGGGGGCGCCAGGCGCCGGCTCGGCCCGCCCGCCGTCATCGCCGCCATGATCAGGGAGCAGGTCCTCGACCGCTACGGCATCACGTGCTCGGTCGGCGTGGCGAGCAGCAAGTTCGTGGCGAAGCTGGCCAGCAAGCAGTGCAAGCCCGACGGGCTGCTGGTGGTGCCCGCCGACCAGGTCGTCGACTTCCTCCACCCGCTGCCGGTCTCGGCGCTGTGGGGCGTCGGCGAGCGCACCGAGCAGTCTCTCGTACGCCTCGGCATCCGCACGGTAGGCGACCTGGCCAGGGTGCCGCCCGCCACCCTCCAGCGCGAGCTAGGGCAGGCCGTGGGCGGCCACCTGGCGGCGCTGGCCTGGGGCCGTGACGAGCGGGCGGTGAGCGCCCACGTGCCCGACAAGAGCATCGGCAACGAGGAGACGTTCGCGGCCGACGTGGACGATCCCGAGGTGATCAAGCGGGAGTTGCTGCGTCTTTCCGAGCGGGTGGCCGCCAGGATGCGTAAGGGCGGACACGTGGGAAGGACTGTAAGTGTGAAGCTCCGCCGCGCTGATTTCACGACGATCAACCGCTCGCGCACACTGCGCGAGGCGACCGACGTGGCCCAGGTGATCTATGCCACAGCCTGCGAGCTGTTCGAGGCGGCCGGCCTCCAGCGCGTGCGGCTGCGCCTGGTCGGCGTGAGGATGGAAAACCTGCGCCCCGCGGGCGAGGCCACCCACCAACTCGGCATCGGAGAGCGGGAGACCGGCTGGCGCGAGGCCGAACAGGCCATGGACAAGGCGATCCGGCGATTCGGTCCCGATGCGGTGCTCCCAGCATCGCTCGTACGTGGCAAGCTTGATGATGTAGAGACATGACGCAGATGTCCGGATTTTTATGGGGCATCGGTGTCGCGATTTTGGGGGAAGGGGGGCGAGATGGGCCACAATGGAGCCATGACGACACCTCCGGTTTGGTCTGCGTTGGACGTTTGCTTTCGCCTACGTCTACAGCCTCGTATTCTGGGGATAACCGACCGCGAGGTTCGGACACCCCGTGTCGTCCGTTGCCGTCTTCCCCGTCCTGGGGCTGTCCTTGGGAGGCGCCGTGCCGCTCTCTGAGCACGAGCAGCGCTTGCTCGACCAGATCGAGCAGGCCCTCTACGCCGAGGACCCGAAGTGGGCCAACACCGTAAGGATCAGTGACCCGCGCAGCCATTACAAGCGTCGTCTGATCAAGGCCTCCATCGGCTTTGCTCTCGGCGTCGTCATCATGATGGTCGGCGTGGTGATGAGTGGCAGTGCCCTGATCCCTCTCGGCGTCGGCGGTTTCGTGGTCATGCTCGCCGCGTGTCTGTGGGGCCTGTCCAGTTGGAAACGCATGAACGGGTTCGGTGACTCCGCGCCCGCCTCGGGCTCGGCCCCTCCTCCGGGCAAGCAAGCCCGTCGGCCGCGCCGGGGGACGTTCATGGAGCGCATGGAAGAGCGCTGGCGCCGCCGCAACGATGAGCGCTGACCGCTGACCTGCGGAGCCGCCCGGACACGCGTCCGGGCGGTCCTCGTGTGGGAGGCGGCCCTTCCGGGTCCCGTCGTGCGCTCGTCCGCCCAGGCGCCGGCGTTTTCCGCTCCCGAAAAACGCTCGTCCGGCCCAGGCGCAACCGGCGGCCGCCCGTCCTCTGCCCCCAAAGGTGAGCCCGGCCAGGCGCCGGCGTTCCCGCTGCCGAAGACGAAACCGGCCGTCCCCCTCGACGAGGGGGACGGCCGGTCGCGTCGGTCGGTCAGGAGCCCTTCGGGGCGGACGTCCGCCGCAGCCTGATGTTCTCCA
This sequence comes from Nonomuraea sp. NPDC049625, assembly GCF_040675285.1. Classification (NCBI taxonomy): domain Bacteria; kingdom Bacillati; phylum Actinomycetota; class Actinomycetes; order Streptosporangiales; family Streptosporangiaceae; genus Nonomuraea; species Nonomuraea sp. NPDC049625. Next base: position 381,274 of record NZ_JBFAOQ010000002.1, read on the forward strand.
GCAGGTCGAACCCGTCGAGCAGGCGCTCGCCCAGCCCCCGCAGCCGCCGCAGCGTGGACGGCGGCAGCAGCACCGCCCGCAGCCGGCGCCCGCGTGACACCGTGGCCGCCAGCGCCTGGCGCACCTGACGCAGGTCCTTGCGCAGCGGCCCGATCTGTCCCGGATCCCTGGCGAACAGCACCCGCTCCACCGCGGACGCGATGGCCGTGATGGCCGCCGCCGAGTCGGCGTCGAACTCGTACTGCTGGGTCAGCCGCCGTGCCAGCGCCCGCGGGGTCTCGCTGAGCTGGCGGGCCATGCCGTAGTCGTACAGCACGTCGTCCAGCTCCGCCCACGCGGCGGCGACCGACGGATGGCCGCCCCCCGACTTCGACGCGATCCGGGCCGTCAGATCGTCGGACGGCTCCGAGACCTTCCAGCCCAGGGTGCGCACGCGCCGGTTCCTGGTGATCAGACGCAGGCCCGCGGGGATCAGCAGCACCAGCAGCAGCGCCGCCGCGCCGATGCCGATCTGGCCGATCAGCGGCATCGAGTCGTCCGTCGGCAGCCCGCCGGTGGCGACCACGCCCTCGCGGTCCAGCTCGCGAGGGTTGCGCCGGGCCTGCGGGTCGACCGGCTCGTCGGCGGACGAACTCGTCGAACCCGGCGTCGGCGTCGACGCCTCTCCGGTCGCCTCCGGCCGGGGCTGGCTGTACTCGGGCACCCGCGCGCTGCCCTGGCCGGCCGAGCCCGCGGGAGTCGGCTCGAACGGCAGCCAGCCCACACCCTCGAAATACAGCTCGGGCCAGGAGTGGGAGTCGTTCGTGCCGACCTGCCACCGGTCGCCGACCTTCGTGCCGCCCGTGTAGCCGATGGCCACCCGTGACGGGATGCCCACCAGCCTGGCCAGCACCGCCATCGACGCGGCGAACTGCTCGCAGTAGCCCGCACGGTCGCGCAGCAGGAAGTCCCGCAGCGCCGAGTTGCCGTGCCCCTGCGTGCTCAGGGTGTAGGTGAAGTCGCCGCCGGTGAAGAATTCCTGCAGCTTCACCGCCGCCTCGTAGTCCGTCTTGGCGTTCGCGGTCAGCGTGGTCGCCAGTTCGGCGATCTCGGGCGGGAGGTTGTCCGGCAGCCTCAGGAAGCGGGGATCGACGCTGGGCCGGGTCTCGCTGAGCGAGTCCAGCAGGTCCGGCGTGGGCTCCGGCTCGCTCGTGGTCACCTCGTACTCGACGCCGGAGGCCTCGTCGCGGGTGGAGAAGACCATGAGCGTGTCCACGTCCGCCCGCCAGTCGCCGTCGATCTGGATCTGTCGCGGCGGGTACGGCAGCGGCAGGAACTGCAGCTTCGTGATCTCGTCGCTGATCCGGATGTCCGTGGTCACGGTCTTGACCTTCGGCTCGGGGCCGAGACCGGGCGGCGCCGGGAGGGGGCCGTTGTCCGTCCTGTTCTGCGGGGCCCCCTTGGGCTCCGTCATGCCGAACTGCTGGCCGTCGAACGTGTCGAGCGCGTAGATCCGCAGATAGCGGGGTTTGTCGTCGTTGTTGGCGTACGTGAGGACCACGCGCCGTTCCGGCAGCTCCAGCTGGCCCTTCAGGCTCGCGATGGGGCTGGGGATGCTGATCGAGTTGCCCCGGCCCGACCCGCTGCCGCCCACGCCGAACGTGAAGAACGACACCGGCTCCATGGCCGGCAGCAGGGCGGGCACCAGCACCGCCAGCACGATCGCGGCGAACCCGATGCGCTTGCCCGACAGCCGCAGCCCGCTGGTGTCCGCCGAGGTGCGGGCCTCGGGCCGGGAGGACGTGGCGCGGGTCGTCCGCCGTACCAGCACCGCCCTGCCCCAGTGGCCCACCCGCTCGCGCCCGTCGGCGATCAGCAGGCCGATGAACCCGAGCGCGGCCAGGATGAACGCCGGCCAGCTGATCGGGTCGGGCAGGATCGTCGCCGGCACGGTGGCCAGCGCCAGCAGCGGCAGCCCGGCCAGCGCCGCCTTGCGCAGCCGCGCGGCCAGCAGGTCGACGGCGATCGCGATCAGCGCCACGCCGCCGGCGGTCAGCAGCGTGATGCCCTCGGTCTCCGGCAGGGGAGCGGCGAAGCGCTGGATGTCGGCCCAGCCGACCCCCAGCAGCCTGCCCAGTTCCACCACCGACCCGCGGGTCGGCACCACCAGCGCCCACGCCTTGGCGGAGGCGAACGCCGCGGTCAGGTAGACCCACACCGCGAGCAGCGCGACCAGCGGCGCCGCCCACGCGGGCAGTGACAGGCGGCTGCTCAGCAGGCCCGCGGCCATCACGGCGAGCACGGCGCCCAGCGACGACCAGAACCAGGAGCCGCCCTGGAAGAGCGGGTAGAGCAGGAACGCCGCGGCGAACGCGGCCACGCCGGAGGCGACGGTCAGCCTCATGCCGCGCCTCCCGCCGGGTTGAGCGCGTATCTGTCGCGGTTGGCGGCGTTCTGCCAGACGGAGGCGATCGAGGTGCCCGCGGGCAGGCGCACGATGCGCCAGCCGTACCCGGCCAGGACCGTCTGCACGGCCTGGTGGTTCTCGGCGGCCGCGCGGTCCCCGCCGTCCCACGTGCTCACGTCCAGCATCACCGCCACCGCGGTGATGCCGCTGTGCCTCAGCCTGGCCAGCTCTCTCGCCTCCTCCGGGTCGAGGTCGCCGAGCACGGCCACGATCAGCCCGTCGCCCCCGCCCTGGCGCAGGGCCGAGACACCCATCTCCAGGGAGCGGGCCGGGCTGTGCCGCACCACGGCGAGGGTGTCGAGCAGCGACCAGCTCAGTCCGGTGTCGGTCAGGTGCTCGGCGCCCTGGTCGGTCACCAGTCGCAGGCCGAGGCCCTCGCGGGCGAGGTGCACGCCGATCGAGGCCGCGGCCGAGACCGCCACCTCGAACGACGAGCGCGGGCCCTCGCCGCGGTGCGCGTACCTGCGGGTGTCCAGCAGGAGCGCGCCGCGGCTCTGCCACTGCTGCTCCTCGCGGCGCACCATCAGCTCGCCGCGGCGGGCCGTCGAGCGCCAGTGCACCCGGCGCAGGTCGTCGCCCTGCCGGTACTCGCGTGGCGCCACGTCGTCGTCGCCGGCCGCGGCCACGCTCCTGGTACGGCTGTCGCCGCCGCCCGTCCACTCACCCGACAGCCGCACGTGGGGCAGCGCCGCGACGTGCGGCGTCACCACGAGCGTGTCGCTGATCGTGAACGAGCGCGTCAGCTCGACGAGCCCGAACGGGTCGGCGATGCGGACCGACAGCGGGCCGATCGTGTAACGGCCGCGCAGGTCCGAGCGCACCCGGTAGTCGATCTCCCGCACGCCCCGCGACTCGACCCGGTCCAGCACGAACCGGGGCCGCACGCCCAGCGCGTAAGGAACGGTGTCCTCGATGAGCAGCAGCCCGGTCGGGAGCCTGGTGACGTTCTCCAGCCGCAGGGTCACGGTGGCCTCGCCGCCGACCTCCGCCCGCGGCGGGTCGAGGCGCCTGGCGCAGCTCAGCCGGTAGCGCGTGCGCGCCACCACCATGGCCGCCAGCAGCGGCAGCGCCGTCACCAGGACGCCGATCCTGAACAGGTCGTTCTCGCCCAGGATGACGGCCATCAGCAGCGCCGCGATGCCGGAGGCGAGGAACGACCTGCCCCTGGAGGTCAGCGCCCGCAGTCCGGCCCTCACGACGCCCTGGCCTCCGGCACCGGTACGCGCCTGATCAGATCGGTCACCACCTGCTCGGGCAGGCGGCGCTGGCCCTGGGCCTCGACGCTGGGCAGCAGCCGGTGCGCCAGCACGGGGATGGCCAGGTCCTGCAGGTCGTCGGGGATGACGTAGTCGCGACCGGCCAGCGCGGCGTGCGCCCTGGCGGCCCGTACGAGCTGCAGCGTGGACCGGGGCGATGCGCCCAGCCGCAGGTCGGGGGAGTGGCGGGTGGCCACGACGAGGTCGATGGCGTACTTCTTGACCGCCTGCGAGACGTAGACGCCGCGTACGGCCTCGATGAGGGCGCGCACCTCGGCCGTCGTCGCCACCGGCTCCAGCTTGTCCAGCGGCGAGGTCTGGCCGTGCACGTCGAGCATCTCCAGCTCAGCGTGCGGCTCGGGGTAGCCCATCGCGATGCGCGCGGTGAAACGGTCGCGCTGCGCCTCGGGAAGGGGATAGGTGCCTTCCATCTCGATGGGGTTCTGGGTGGCGATCACCATGAACGGCGTGTCCAGCTGGTACGTCTCGCCGTCCACCGTCACCTGCTGCTCTTCCATGCACTCCAGCAGCGCGGACTGCGTCTTCGGAGAGGCGCGGTTGATCTCGTCGCCGACCACGATGTTCGCGAACACCGGGCCGGGCTTGAACTCGAACTCCCGGGTCTGCTGGTTGTACGCGCTGACCCCGGTGATGTCACTGGGCAGCAGGTCGGGAGTGAACTGCACGCGGCGCACCGGACAGTCGATGGAGCGCGCCAGCGCCTTGGCCAGCATGGTCTTGCCGACCCCTGGAACGTCCTCGATCAGGAGGTGGCCCTCCGCGAGCAGGACGGTGAGCATGATGCGGACGGCGTCGCCCTTGCCCTCGATCACCGATTCGATGGCGTTCCGAATCCGATGCGCGGTGGAGACCAGCTCGTCGAGCTGGGGAGGGACATCATGGGTTACTGCCACCGGGCCTCCATGAGAGAAGTGCGACGGCTGTCCCGTAGGGTGCCTTTGCGGGAGCCATGCCATTCCTTTTCCATTGTGTGTACGACCCTACGACGCTGTGGGTTCTCGGGCGACATTTGTGGATATTCCAGGGAACACCGGTGATGTTCCTGTTCTTGTCGCATAGCAGTACGAATCCCGTGACACGACACCCCGCCGGGCGCTCCACTTTCCTCCACCGCGGGCTTCCCGAACGAGCCGAGCCCCTATTTCCGCGGCCTTTTGAACCCTCGACACGCCCATGAGGGTTGACCGCCCGGTCACCCCCCTCCACCCCGCTCCATCGCTCTGACCTGCGGTAACGCAACGGAAACCGATGATGAAGACGGTTCGAATCAGTTGACGGTGGGGAGAAGTGGAGTATGGTGGTGCGCAGTGGAGGGCCCGGTGCACCAGCGCTGAGCGCTTCACGAGGCACGGGAGGTGGGGCCGGTGTTCCTCGGCACCCATCAACCGCGTCTGGACGACAAGGGACGGCTGTTCCTGCCGGCTAAGTACCGTGAGGAGCTGGCGGAGGGTCTTGTGATCACCAAAGGCCAGGAGCGATGCCTCTACGTCTTTCCCGTGGAGGAGTTCCAGCGCATTACCGAGGCTCTCAGCACCGCCCCGGTCACCGCCAAGGCGGTGCGCGACTACAGCCGCGTCTTCTTCGCCAGTGCGTCCGACGAGAAGCCAGACAAACAAGGGCGTATCACGATCCCGCAGAGCCTGCGTCAGTACGCGGGTTTGGAGCGTGACTGCGTCGTCATCGGGGCCAACACCCGGCTGGAGATCTGGGACGCGCAGGCCTGGGACACCTATCTCAGTGCGCAGGAGCAGGCGTTCGCCGATCTGTCGGAGGAGGTGCTGCCAGGGATCTTGTAGTGACCACGGTCGATCCGTCGGTGTTGTCGTTCGGCGAGGTCTCCACCCGCAACCACTGCCGGTCAGCTGATGCACCTTCCCCGGTGTCAGATGACAGGCGTCCACGAAGAGGGTGCGGATGGGGACCTGGCCGGGCGGCGCCGGGTGGGGACTCAGAGGTGGCCGACGATCGATCTATACGCGTCATCCGCGGGCAAGGGCGCGAGAGGGGGGTTGGAGATGCAGGACAACGCTGGCACGGGCGGTCACGTTCCGGTGATGCTCGAGCGCGTTCTGGAGCTGCTCGGGCCTTCGCTGACCGGAAGCGAGCCGGTCGTCGTCGACGCCAACCTCGGCCTCGGTGGCCACTCGGAGGCCCTGCTCGCGGCCTATCCTTCACTTCATCTGATCGGGATCGACCGCGACCCTTTCGCGATCGACTTCTCGACCCGCCGGCTGAGCCCGTACGCGGACCGGATCACCCTGGTCCACGCCTCCTCCGGTGACCTGGCCGAGGTGCTCGCCCGCGCGGGGCGCACCACGGTCAACGGAGCCCTGTTCGACCTGGGGGTCTCCTCGCCGCAGCTCGACGAGGCGGAGCGCGGGTTCGCCTATTCCTACGACGCGCCGCTCGACATGCGGATGGACACCGACCAGGAGCTGACGGCGGAGCTGGTGGTCAACACCTACTCCGCCCCGGAGCTGATCCGCATCCTGCGCGATTACGGAGAAGAACGATTCGCTCCGCGTGTCGCGGGCCTGATCATCAAGGAACGGGCCAAAGAGGCCATAACCTCGACTAAGCGGCTTGCGGACATCGTGCGTGAGGCGATTCCCGCCGCGACCCGGCGCACCGGGGGAAACCCCGCCAAGAGGACTTTCCAAGCGCTGCGCATCGAGGTGAACGCGGAGCTGTCCGCCCTGGAGGCGGCGTTGCCCGCGGCACTCGACGCGCTGGCGCTGGGTGGGCGAGTCGTCGTGCTCTCGTACCACTCGCTCGAGGACCGGCTCACCAAGCAGGCCCTCACGGCGCGAACCAGGGACACCAGCCCCCCCGGGCTGCCCGTCCCCCTGCCGGCTCACCAGCCGAGGTTCCGCCTCCTGACGAGGGGAGCCGAGCTCCCAAGCGAAGAAGAGCTCGCCCGCAACCCGCGGGCGGCCTCGGCCCGGCTACGGGCGGCAGAGAGGATCCGTGTTGACGACTGAGCAGGAGACCGGCCGGGGAGCGCCCGTCCGCCGCGCGACCCCCAAGACGGGCACGCGCCGGCTCGGGGCGCCGCACCAGTCCAAGCCGCGGCCCCGTCCTGACGTCGAGAGCAAGCTGTCGGCGGCCGAGCGGGCACGCCTCGACCTCGACGGCAAGCGGCCCGGCGCCGAGCGGGAGCGCGCCGACGGCGCCACCCGCGTGCGTCCGGGCACCCGTACGGGCGCAGGCGCCGCCGGCAAGCGGATCGCCTCGGTGAGCGCGCAGATCAGGCGGCCGATGGCGCGGCGCCGGCCCGCGCGCAGCCAGCGCGCGCCGTTCGTGCTGCTCGTCGTCGGGCTGCTCTGCGGCGGCCTGGTGAGCCTGCTGCTGCTCAACACCATGCTGGCCAAGGACGCCATCACCGACGCCGACCTGCGCGACGAGATCGCGGTGGCGCGTCAGGAGAAGGAGAAGATCGAGCTGGAATACCAGCTCAAGACGCAGCCCGATGTCCTCGCCACGATGGCCGAGAACCAGGGCGAGCACCGCAACTGGGACAACGTCGACAGCTGGAGCGGCGCGGGCACCGACGGCCAGAGCGGTCAGGCGGACAGGGAACGGTGAGCAACTCAGGCGGCAGGGGGCAGGGACCCGGCCGCGGCGCTGGCGGCGCCGGCTCTCAAGGAGGGCCCGGCGCCGCTCGTCGTACGCCTGGAGGTCCGGGACGGGCGGGGCGGCAGGGCGGCTCCGCCCGTTCTGACGGAGGCCGTTCCGACGGGTCGGGCCGCCCGGCGTCGCCGGAGAACCCGCCACGCCAGCCGCGCAAGCGCCCGCCGGACCCGCTCGACCTGCCGTTCGGCCCGGGCGACCCGCCACGGGGCCGTCCGCCGCGCGAGTCCGGCGACGAACCGCGCGGCCGTTCCCGCCGCGACGACGCCGACCGCGCCGACCCGGGTGAGACCGGCCGTCCCCGCTCCGGCGGCAGCCGCCAGAGCGGCCCCGACCGTGCCCGCCGCGACGGCACCCGCCAGAGCGGCCCGGACCGCGGCCGTTCGGGCGGCTCGGGCGGTTCGGGGCGCGGCCGCGCGCGCGGCGACGCCGCGGACGGCACCCGCAGGCGCCCGCGCGACGAGGACGACCGCCCGAGGAACAGCGCGGGGCGGGGCCGTGACGAGGGCGACCGGCCCAGAGGGCGCGCTCCCCAAGGGCGCGACGAGGCCGACCGGCTCCGCGGGCGCGTCCAGGGAGGCGACGAGCGAGCCCGCGGCCGGCAGGAGGACGACGCGCCGCGCCGCGGCCGGCAGGAGGACGACCTCCGGAGCCGGGCCAGGGAGGACGGCGCGCTGCGGCGTCCCCAGGCGGGCGGCCCGAGGCCGCAGGCCGCCAGGCCGGAGGCGGCACGGGGCAGCGAGCGGGTGGCGGCGCGCCGCGGCGGGGAGGTGCCCCCGCCCAGAGGGCCGCGCCGTCCGCCGCCGCGCCCGCCCAGGCCGCCGCTGGTGCTGCGGCTGGGCAACCCGCGCAGGCGCATCAACATCGGCCTGATCGGCATGACGTTCGTGCTGTCGATCTTCGCCGGGCGGCTGATCCAGATGCAGGGCCTCGACTCCAAGGTGTACGAGGCCGCGGCGGTGGGCCAGCGCACGCACACCGAGCAGATCCCCGCCGAGCGCGGCTCGATCACCGACGTCAACGGCCACGGCCTGGCCATCACCGTCGAGGCGCGCGAGCTGTCCATCGACCCGTCCAAGGTCACCCCCCAGACCCGGGCCAAGTGGGCCGCCCTCCTGGCCCAGCAGCTCGGCAAGAGCGAGCAGGAGATCTCCGCCAAGCTGGCCAGGACCAACACCCGCTACCAGCGCCTGGCCACGGACGTCGACCCGGTCGTGGCCACCCGCCTGCAGCAGGCCGGGGTGCCCGCGCTGGCGGCGAAGAAGACCTACCGCAGGCTCTACCCGGCGGGCGACCTGGCGGGCAGCCTCATCGGGTTCGTCGGCGACGAGGGCGCCGGGCTGGGCGGCATCGAGCAGGCCAGGAACACCCTGCTGGCCGGCCAGGACGGCGAGCAGCGCGTCGAGACGGGCCGCGACGGCCTCCGCATCCCGATGACCAGCAGCCAGCACACCGCCCCCGTCAACGGCCAGGACGTGCGGCTGACGATCGACCGCGACATCCAGTGGGCCGCCCAGGAGTCGATCGCCGAGCAGGTCGAGAAGGCCGGCGCCGACAGCGGCACCGTGATCGTCATGGACGTGCAGAGCGCCCAGATCATCGCCATGGCCAACGCCCCCGAGCTCGACCTGAACAACTGGCGCAAGGCCCCCGCGTCCGCGTACGTCAACAAGGCCGCCGCCGACGTGTTCGAGCCCGGCAGCACCAACAAGGTGATCACGGCCGCCGCCGCGATCGAGGCCGGCGCGGTGACGCCCGACACGGTGTTCCAGGTCCCCGACCGGATCAAGTGCGCCGACCAGGTGCTGCGCGACGCGCACCCGCACAAGGCCGAGTCGATGACGTTCCGCCAGGCCGTGGCCGAGTCCAGCAACGTGGCCACGATCATGGCCGCGCGCAAGGTCGGCAGCGAGCGCCTCTTCCGGATGCTGAAGGCGTTCGGGTTCGGCACGCGGCCGGGTGGCGGCGTGCCGAGCGCGGAGGCCGGGCTGCTGCCCGACTACAAGAACTGGTCGGGCAGCCAGAGCTGCACCGTCGCCTACGGGCAGGGCGTTTCGGTGACCGCGCTGCAGATGGCCAGCGTCTACCAGACCATCGCCAACGGCGGCGTCAAGATCGAGCCGCGGATCGTGGCCGGCACGACGGACACGTCCGGCAGGTTCGTTCCCGCTCCCGCAGGTAAGCAGACCAGAGTGGTGAGCGCGACGACGGCGAAGGAGATCACGACGATGCTGGAGACCGCGGTGAGCGCGGAGGGCACGGGAGAGCTCGCGGCCATTCCCGGCTACCGGGTGGCGGGCAAGACGGGCACGGCCAACCGCTACGATGCGAAGCTCGGCCGGTACGAGGGCTACACGGCCTCGTTCGTCGGGTTCGCGCCCGCCGACAAGCCCCGGCTGGTGGTGCTGTCGGTGCTGCAGAACCCGAAGAACGGCCACTTCGGCGGGCAGTTGGCGGCCCCCGTGTTCAAGGATGTGATGACGTTCGCCATCAAGAGCAAGAAGATTCCTCCCACAGGCTCCGCCGCGCCGCCGGTGCGGATGCGCGCGGGACAGTGACCAGGGAAGGTACGCTCTCGCCGTGCGTCCCCCGTCGTCTATGCGTCCTACGACCAGCCCGCCCCGCCCGCTGACCGGGCTCGCGACCATGCTCGACGCCGACTCAGGCACGTCGCGGTCGCCTCATGCCGCCCTGACCGGCGTCACCATCGACTCCCGCGACGTCAGTCGCGGAGATCTCTACGTGGCGTTGCCCGGCAAACAGGCCCACGGAGCCGCCTTCGCCGCCGAGGCGATGGCGAAGGGAGCGGTGGCGGTGCTCACCGACCGCGCCGGCCGCGACGAGGCCGTCGCGACCGGGCTGCCGGTGCTGATCGTGCCCGACCCGCGCGCCCTGCTCGGGCAGATCTCCTCCTGGGTGTACGGGCAGCCGGCCCACGACATCCAGATCCTCGGAGTCACCGGCACCAGCGGCAAGTCCACCACCACGTTCATGATCGAGGCCGGCCTGCGGGCGGCCGGGCACCGGGCCGGCCTGGTGGGCGGCGTCGAGATCCGCGCCGGCGAGGCGCGTTTCCAGCCCACGCTCACCACGCCCGAGGCGCCGCAGCTGCACGGCCTGTTCGCCCTGATGCGCGAGGAAGGCGTCAGCGCGGCCGTCATGGAGGTCTCCAGCCACGCCCTGGCGCTCGGCAGGGTCGACGGGATCTTCTACGACGTCGCCCTGTTCACCAACCTCTCCCAGGACCACCTCGACTTCCACAAGGACTTCGAGGACTACTTCGCGACCAAGGTGCGGCTGTTCCAGCCGGAGCTGAGCCGGGTCGGCGTGACCAACATCGACGACCGCTATGGGCGGGAGCTTCTCGACCTGGCGAAGGTGCCGATGACCACGTACTCGGCGCTGGGCGACCCGGAGGCCGAGTGGCGGGCGCTGGACGCCCGGCTGGGCGCCGACGGCAGCGCGTTCAGGGTCGTGGGGCCCGGCGGGGTCGAGGCGGACGCGCAGATCGCGCTGCCGGGGCCGTTCAACGTCGCCAACGCGCTCGGCTCCATCGTCACGCTCGTCGAGGCCGGGGTGCCGCTGCACACCGCCGTGCACGGCGTGGGCACGCTCACCGGGGTTCCGGGGCGCATGCAGCGGATCACGGCCGCGGGGGACGAGTTCCAGGCCGTCGTGGACTACTCCCACAAACCCGGCGCCGTGGAGTCGGTGCTGCGCTCGCTGCGGTCCGTCACGGCGGGCACGCTGACGATCGTGCTCGGCTGCGGCGGCGACCGCGACAAGGGCAAACGGCCCGTCATGGGCGAGCTCGCCGCCCAGCTGGCGGATGTGGCCATTTTCACGAGCGACAATCCGCGCTCGGAGGATCCGCTGGCCATTCTCGTGACGATGATGGAGGGAGCGCTCCGCGTTCCGCAGCACGACCGCGCTCATGTGATCATTGAGCCCGACCGCGCGGCCGCCATCGGCCTGGCGATCGCCCGGGCCGGGCAAGGCGACGTGATCGTCGTGGCCGGCAAGGGTCATGAGCAGGGTCAGTACATTTCAGGCGAAGTGATCCCCTTCGACGACCGTGAGGTGGTCGCGGAGGCGATCGCCGCACGCGAGGAAAGCACGGAAAGCAGGAAGCACTGATGATCCCCTTGCCTCTGGCCAGGATCGCCGAGATAACCTCGGGCGCCCTGACGGGCATGGCCGATCCCCGCGCGGTCGTCCGCGGGCCCGTCGTGATCGACTCGCGGGCCGTAGAACCGGGATCGCTGTTCGTGGCCATCAAGGGCGCGCGCGTCGACGGCCACGACTACGCCGCGCAGGCGATCAGGGCCGGAGCCGTCGCCGTGCTGGCCACCAGGCCGGTCGAGGGACCCGCGGTGATCGTGCCCGACGCCGCCGCCGCGCTGGCCGAGCTGGCCACCGCCCAGGCGGCCGCGCTGCCCAAGGTCACCGTGATCGGCGTGACCGGCTCGGCGGGCAAGACCAGCACCAAGGACCTGCTGGCGCGGCTCACCGCCCGCGTCGGGCCCACGATCGCCCCCGTCGGCAGCTTCAACAACGAGCTCGGACACCCGCTGACCGTGCTGCGGGCCGACCTCGACACCCGCTTCATGGTGCTGGAGCTGGCCGCGCGCAACATCGGCCACATCAAGGACCTGACCCGCATCGCGCCGCCGGAGATCGGCGTGGTGCTCAACGTCGGCACCGCGCACCTCGGCGTGTTCGGTGGCAAGGAGGCCATCGCCAAGGCCAAGGGCGAGCTGGTCGAGGCGCTGCCGCGCACCGGCGTGGCCGTCCTGAACGCCGACGACCCGCTGGTGCGGGCCATGGCCTCGCGCACGGACGCGCGGGTCACGTTCTTCGGCCGGGGCGAGTCCGCCTCCATCCGCGCCGAGGGCGTCACGGTCGACGCCCGCGGGCGGGCCTCCTTCACGCTGCGCACGCCCTCGGGGTCCGCGCCCGTGTCGCTCCAGCTGTTCGGGGAGCACGCCGTCGAGAACGCCCTGGCCGCCGCCGCGGCCGGTTACGAGCTGGGCCTGCCGGTGGCGACCATCGCCGCCGAGCTGTCGCAGGCCACGCCGCTCAGCCGGTGGCGGATGGAGGTCACGGACCGGGCCGACGGGGTGACGGTCGTCAACGACGCGTACAACGCCAATCCCGACTCGATGCGGGCGGCGTTCGCGGCGTTCGAGGTGCTGGGCCGGGGACGGCGGCGCTTCGCCGTCATCGCGGCGCTGCGCGAGCTGGGCGAGGAGGGCCCCGCGCTCAACGCGGAGCTGGGCCGGCTGGCCGGCGGCTCCGGCCTGGCCGGGCTCATCGTGGCCGGCCCCGACGCGGGCCCGGTGCTGGAAGGGGCGAGCGCCGCCGCGGCGGAGGCCCAGGCGGCCGCTCAGGCGGCCCTGGACGCCCAGGCGGCGGCCCACGCCGCGGCCGGGGTCCCGCAGGCGCCCGTCCCCCATCAGGACGCGCCTCAGGGCTGGCACGGACCTTCCCCCGACCAAGGCTGGCACGGGCCCGCTCAGGACCAGGGCTGGCACGGACCTTCTCCCGACCAGGGCTGGCACGGGCCCGCTCAGGACCAGGGCTGGCACGGACCGTCCCCCGAGCAGGGGGCACCGCAGCCCGGCTGGCAGGCGCCGGACGCCGGTGGCGTGCCGCCGCAGGGATGGCAGGCGCCTCCGGCGGGTGGACCCATGCCCGGACAGCCGCCGGTGGGCGGGCCTCCCATGGGCGCGGCTCCCTTCGGCGGCGTGCCCGCCGGGCCGCCCGCGGGCGGGCCTCACCCGGGCGGGCCGGTGGCCGGGGCGCCACCCGGTGGCGGGGCCGCGTATCCTGCGCAGGCGATGCGAATTGTGCACGTGCCCGATGCCGAGGCGGCCGCGGCCGAGCTGGCCGGATGGCTGCGGCCGGGTGACGCGGTGCTGGTGAAGGGACCGAGAGCCATGGGTCTGGAACGGACGGCCGAGCTCGTGCTCGGAGGTGCCGCTCAGTGACCGAAATCATCATCGCCGGTGCGGTGGGCCTGATCCTCTCGATGCTGGGCACCCCGCTGGCGATCCGGCTGTTGTCGCGGCGCGGCTACGGCCAGGAGATCCGTGAGGACGGCGTGCAGGCCCACCTCGGCAAGCGGGGCACCCCCACGATGGGCGGCATCGTGTTCGTGCTGGCCTCGCTGCTCGCCTACGGCGCCTCCCACCTGGCCACCTTCGCCGCGCCCACCGTGTCGGGCATGCTGGTGCTGTTCCTGATGACGGGGCTCGGCGCGGTCGGGTTCCTCGACGACTTCATCAAGATCTACAAGCAGCGCAGCCTCGGCCTCCGCAGCGGCGCCAAGGCGCTCGGCCAGCTCGTCGTCGGCGCGGTCTTCGCGTTCCTGGTGGTCCGCCAGCCGAACATCTACGGCATCACCCCCGCCGAGACCCGGGTGTCGTTCCTGCGGGACATCGGCCCGTCGATCGGCATCGTCGGGTTCACCATCTGGGTGCTCTTCATGATCGTCGGGTTCTCCAACGCGGTGAACCTCACCGACGGACTCGACGGCCTCGCCAGTGGCGCGACCGGCGTCGTGCTGGCCGCGTACGTGCTGATCGGCAACTGGCAGCTGCGCAACAACTGCATCGACCAGCTCGGCCCCAACTGCTACTGGGTGCGCGACCCGCTCGACCTGGCCGTGGTGGCCGCGGCCGTGCTCGGGGCGCTGATCGGGTTCCTGTGGTGGAACGCCCCGCCCGCCCGCATCTTCATGGGCGACACCGGCTCGCTGGCCCTGGGTGGCGTGCTGGCCGGTCTGGCCATCGCCACCCGCACCCAGCTCCTGCTGATCATCCTGGCCGGCCTGTGCGTGATCATCACCCTGTCGGTCATCATCCAGGTCGGGTTCTTCAAGATGACCGGGAAACGGGTGTTCAGGATGGCGCCGTTGCAGCACCACTTCGAGCTGAAGGGCTGGGCCGAGACCACGATCGTGGTCAGGTTCTGGCTGGTCGCGATGCTCTGCTCGGCCCTCGGGCTCGGGCTGTTCTACGTCGAGTGGATGCCCAAGCCATGAGTGTCACGTGCGTGGCCGGGCTCGGCGTGTCCGGCACCGCCGTGGCGCGGGTGCTGGCCGAGCGCGGCGAACACGTCGTGGTCGTGGAGGCGGTGGAGGGTGAGCGCCAGCTCGCCGCCGCCGCCGAGCTGGCCGCGGCCGGCGTGGAGACCCGCTTCGGCGCGATGGAGATCCCGGAGGGCGTGACCCGCCTGGTCACCACCGGCTGGGCGCCGCACCACCCGCTGATCGCCGCCGCGCTCGAGGCGGGCGTCGAGGTCGTGGGGGAGGTGGAGCTGGCCTGGCGGCTGCGCCCGGCGCAGGCGGCCCCGTGGCTCGCGCTGACCGGCACCAACGGCAAGACCACCGCCGTACGCATGCTGACCTCGATCCTGCTGGCCGCCGGGCACAAGGCCCTGGCCGTCGGGAACGTGGGCGTCCCCGTGGTGCGAGCCGTCGCCGAGCCGTACGACGCGCTGGCCGTCGAGCTGTCCAGCTTCCAGCTCCACTGGTCCAGCACGCTGGCCCCGCACGCCGCGGCCATCCTCAACGTCGCCCCCGACCACCTCGACTGGCACGGCTCCATGGAGGAGTACGCCGCCGCCAAGGGCCGCATCTTCGAGCGGGCCGCGCACGTGATCTACAACGCCGACGATCCCGAGGCCACGAGGCTGGCCGCGCCCTATCCGGGAGCGGTCGGGTTCACGCTGCGGGTGCCCAGGCGCGGCGAGATCGGCGTCGTGGAGGACCTGCTGGTCGACCGGGCGTTCGTGGCCGATCCCGTGGAGGCGGCCGAGGAGCTGGCGACGCTGGAGGACGTACGGCCCTTCGCGCCGCACAACGTGGCCAACGCGCTGGCCGCCGCCGCCCTGGCCCGCTCGCTCGGCGTGCCGTCGGAGGCGGTGCGCCAGGGGCTGCGCGACTTCGTGCCCGACCCCCACCGCCTCGCCCACGTCGACCGGGTCGGCGAGGTCGACTACATCGACGACTCCAAGGCGACCAACCCGCACGCCGCCGCCGCGGCGCTGGCCTCGTACCCGTCGATCGTGTGGGTCGCGGGCGGGCAGCTCAAGGGCGCGGACGTCGACGACCTGGTGCGCCAGGCGGCCCCCAGACTGCGCGGAGCGGTGCTGCTCGGGGCAGATCGGGACAGGATCGCCGAAGCCATCGCGCGACACGCGCCGAATGTCCCCGTCGTGGACATCGCTGATCGGGACACTGGTGCGATGGAAAGAGTCGTCACCGAAGCCGCCCGGCTGGCCTCGCCCGGGGACACCGTGCTGCTCTCCCCGGCGGGGGCCTCGCTCGACATGTTCGCCAACTACCCGGCGCGGGGGGAGGCCTTCGCGCGCGCCGTGCGCGAGCTGAGGCTGCGACGTGAGCGCGAGCGCTGAGGAGCCGCGCGCCGTCGAGGGGCCGGGCGGCTGGGCGCGGGAGCAGCTCGGGTCGCTGAAGGAGCTGCTCGACAAGCCGCTGACGACGTACTACCTGATCATCATGTGCAGCGCGCTGCTGCTCGCGCTCGGCTTGATGATGGTGCTGTCGGCCTCCAGCGTCGAGGCGCTGCAGAAGACCGGCAGCCCGTTCTCGTGGTTCTTCAAGCAGTCGCTGTCGGCCGCGGTGGGCCTGCCGGTGATGTGGGCCTGCTCACGGCTGCCGGCCAAGTTCTTCCGCTGGGCCGGCTATCCCATGATGGCGCTGTCGATCCTGGCGCTGGTCATGGTGCTGTTCATCGGCTCGTCCGAGCTGGGCGCGCAGCGGTGGATCTACATCGGCCCGTTCACCCTCCAGCCGTCCGAGCCGGCCAAGCTCGGGCTCGTGCTGTGGGGGGCCGACCTGCTGTCCAGGCGGGCGCGGCAGGGCCGCATCGAGTGGCGGCAGCTGCTGATCCCGCTCATGCCCGGCACCGCGATCCTGGCCGTCATGGTCATGCTCGGCCGCGACCTGGGCACCACGCTGGTGCTGTTCATGATCTTCCTGGCGCTGCTGTGGGTGGTGGGGGCGCCGATCAAGCTGTTCGGGGGCATCCTGTCGCTGGCGGTGCTCGCCGCGGTCATCATGATCAAGGTGGAGCCGTACCGGATGGCGCGCATCGGGGCCTACCTCAACCCGTGGGCCGACGCGCAGGGCGACGGATACCAGGCCGTGCAGGGCCAGATCGCGATGGGCTCGGGCAGCTGGTTCGGGCTCGGGCTCGGCAGCAGCCGGCAGAAGTGGAACTGGCTGCCGCACGGCGAGAGCGACTTCATCTTCGCCATCCTCGGCGAGGAGCTCGGGCTGATGGGCACGCTGATGGTGGTGGCGCTGTTCGGGCTGCTCGGGTACGCCGGGCTGCGCGTCGCCGTCCGCGTCAACGACGCCTTCACCAGGCTCGCCGCCGCCGCCATGGTGGCCTGGATCGTCGGGCAGGCGACCGTCAACATGGGCGCCGTGCTCGGCGTCCTGCCGATCACCGGCATCCCCCTGCCGCTGGTCTCGTACGGCGGCTCCTCGTTGCTGCCCACGCTCGCCGCGCTCGGCATGCTGCTGTCGTTCGCCAAACGCGAGCCCGGCGCGAGGGAGGCCTTGAAAGCTCGTGGCCCCGGACCGGCCGCCCGGGCCCTAAGCTGGCTTGGCCTGGGGGGTACGACCAGAGGCCGAGCGACACGTTAGGGAGTGACCGAGATGAGGGTGGTCCTCGCCGGTGGTGGGACGGCCGGGCACATCGAGCCCGCGCTCGCCCTTGCGGACGCGCTGCGCCATCTTGACCGGAGCGTCGGCATCACCTGCATGGGCACCGAGCGCGGTTTGGAGACGAGGCTGGTGCCCGCCAGGGGCTACGAGCTGGCGCTGGTGCCGGCCGTGCCGCTGCCAAGGGCGATCACTCCGAGCCTGCTCACCGTGCCGGGCCGGCTGGCCGGGGCGATCAACGCCGCGGCCGGCATACTCGACCGGGTCCAGGCCGACGTCCTCGTGGGCTTCGGCGGCTACGTCGCGACCCCCGCCTACCTGGCGGCCAAGCGGCGCGGCGTGCCGATCGTCGTGCACGAGGCCAATCCGCGCCCCGGCCTGGCCAACCGGCTGGGCGCCCGGCTCACCGAGCACGTCTTCACCGGCTTCCCCGAGGCCGCGATGCCCAAGGCCGAATACATCGGCACCCCGCTGCGCCGCGAGATCGTCACGCTCGACCGGCTGTCGGCGGGTGACAAGGCGCGCTCCTGGTTCGGGCTGGAGAACGACCGGCCGACGCTGCTGGTCTTCGGCGGCTCGCAGGGCGCCAGGTCGCTCAACCAGGCCGCGCTCGCCGCCGCGCCCGTGCTGCGCAGCGCGGGCGTGCAGGTGCTCCACGTGCTCGGACCGAACAACACCGTCGACCGCGAGCCGCCGCCGGGCGACCCGCAGTACGTGCTGCTGCCCTACGTCGACCGCATGGACGTCGCCTACGCGGCCGCCGACTTCGCGCTGTGCCGCGCCGGCGCGCTGTCGTGCGCGGAGCTGACCGCGGTGGGGCTGCCGGCCGCGTACGTGCCGCTGCCGCACGGCAACGGCGAGCAGGCCATCAACGCCGGGCGCATCGCCCGGGGCGGCGGCGGCCTGATGGTCGACGACGCCCAACTGACACCCGAATGGATCATCCACAACGTGCTGCCCATCCTCCGTGACCCCGAGCGGGTCGCGGCCATGTCGGAGGCCGCCTCCAGACTTGGCCGGAAGGACGCCGATATCATGCTTGCCCGGAAAGTGTTGGAGATAGCCCGATGAGTCTCGTCAAGCTGGTCGATCCCATTGCCGTAGCGGATCTGGGGCGGGTGCACTTCATCGGCATCGGCGGCGCGGGCATGTCGGGCATCGCCCGCATCCTCCTCAAGCGCGGCGTGCGGGTGTCCGGCAGCGACGCGCGCAGCTCCGAGCTGATCACCGAGCTGCGCGAGCTGGGCGCCACGGTCCACATCGGCCACGCCGCCTCGCACATCAAGGACGTCGACACCGTGGTCGTCTCCACCGCCATCCGCGACTCCAACCCCGAGCTGGGCGAGGCGCTCAAGCAGGGGCTGCGGATCATCCCGCGGGCCGCCGCGCTGGCCTCCGTCATGGCCGGGCGCACCGCCGTGGCCATCGCGGGCACCCACGGCAAGACCACCACCAGCTCGATGCTGACCGTGGCCCTGCAGAAGTGCGGCGCCGACCCGTCCTACTGCGTGGGCGGGCAGCTCGTCACCACCGGGCTCGGCGCCGACGAGGGGCAGGGCCAGGTGTTCGTGGCCGAGGCCGACGAGAGCGACGGCTCCTTCCTCATGCTCGCTCCCGACATCGCCGTGGTGACCAACGTCGAGGCCGACCACCTCGACAACTACGGCGACCCGGGGGCCGTGCACGCCAGCTTCGCCCGCTTCGCCGAGCGGGTGGGCTTGCTGCTGATCGCGTGCGCCGACGACCCGGGCGCTGCCGAGCTGGCGCACCGGGCGCGCGAGCGGGGGCTGCGGGTCAAGACGTACGGGGTCGAGGGCGAGGACTACCGCGTGAGCGGGATCAGGCCCGACGGGTTCGGCACGGTCTTCGGCATCGAGGGCAGGGGCGAGGTCCGGCTGGCCGTCCCCGGGGCGCACAACGCGCTCAACGCCACCGCGGTGATCGCCGTGGCCGACGAGCTGGGGCTGCCCTTCGAGGAGATCAGAGAGGGGCTGGGAGCCTTCACGGGGGCCAAGCGGCGCTTCGAGGCCAAGGGCGAGGCCGGCGGCATCGCGGTCTTCGACAGCTACGCGCACCACCCGACCGAGCTCACCGCCGACCTGAAGGCCGCCCGCGACGTGGTCGCCTCCTACTCCGGCCACGGCCGGGTCATCGCGATCTTCCAGCCGCACCTCTACTCGCGCACCCGGTTCTTCGCCGACGAATTCGGCGCGGCGCTCGCGCTGGCCGACGAGGCCATCGTGCTCGACGTCTACGGGGCCCGCGAGGATCCCGAGCCGGGCGTCTCGGGCGCGATGGTGGCCGGGAAGGTGCCGCTGCCTCCGGAGCGGGTCGCGTACGCGCCCGACCGGGCCCTGGTGCCCGCGATGGTGGCGGAGCGGGCGCGGCCCGGCGACATCGTGCTCACCATGGGCGCGGGCGACGTCACGGAGCTCGGGCCCCAGATCGTGGCCCGCCTCTCCTGACACCCCCTGCGGGCTGACGCGCGCGAGCACCGACGGGAGCGCGGTGCGTCCCGTTGGGGGGCGTTTGGGCGTGGCGCGCGGTGCCGTGGGGCGTGTCGGCGTAGGTTCTGTGCCGACGCTCGGGGGCCGGAACCCCGGGGGCCGACATGGGGAGGGCGATGAAGGCGAGGACCGCGTTCCTGGGGCTGCTGACGGCGGGAGTGGTGGGCACGGCCGCCTGGCTGGTGTTCTTCTCACCCGTGCTGGGCGTGCGCTCGATCGAGATCGTGGGAAATCTCACAGTGCCGAGCGAGCGCATCAAACAGCAGGCCGGCGTGCCGGACCTCCATCCCCTCGCCACCGTCAACCTCGCCGACGTCGAGACCCGCGTGCTCGGCATCAGACAGCTCGCCAAGGCGAAGGTGGACCGGATCTGGCCGGGCACGCTCAAGATCGAAGTGGTCGAGCGCGAGCCCGTCGCCGCGATCCCCGCGGGCGGCAAGGTGGCGATCGTCGACAAGCAGGGCGTGGTGATCGAGGTCAAGTCCGCGGCGCCGCCCATGCTGCCGGTGCTCAAGGTCGACAACCCCGCCGTCGGCGATCCGGCCATGATGGCGGCGCTGCAGGTCATCCAGGCGGTCCCGGGCGTGCTGGCGCCCAAGGTTCGGGAGGTCCGCGCGGGCACAGCCGAGGGCGTGACCCTGCTGCTGTCCGACGGGCGCACCGTCATCTGGGGCGGCGCCGACCGTCCCAAGGAGAAGGCGCGCATTCTTACATCACTGCTCAAACGAGAAAAAGCCACGGTGTACGACGTCAGCTCCCCGGACGTGGTGACGCTGAAGTGATCAAGACTGGGCAAGTGCGCGGCAACGGCATCGCCCAGCTTGTGCGAGGTGGGGGTCGCGGCGTGAGAGCCTTAAGTCGTACGTCGGGCCAGGAGCCCCCGACCAGGCGCGACTTCGGAGCGAAACGGACAGCCCGCGACACGCCGGACGTGCTTGCGGCGCGGTTAGTTGACCCGCCAGGTAGGGGACTCCTACTGTCCGTATCAATCCTCAGGTTGACATAAATCTAAATCTCAACCTGAGGTTGAGAGTTACCCGAAGTGACAAAAAGCGGAGACAATCCGCACCGAAATGGCAAGTCAACGAGCGGAAAGGCCCCTCGTCGTGGCAGCACCGCAGAACTACCTCGCGGTCATCAAGGTCGTCGGCATCGGCGGCGGCGGAGTCAACGCCGTCAACCGGATGATCGAGGAGGGACTCAAGGGCGTCGAGTTCATCGCGATAAACACCGACGCCCAGGCGCTGCTGATGAGTGACGCCGATGTGAAACTCGACGTGGGCCGTGAGCTCACGCGCGGACTGGGCGCGGGCGCCAACCCCGACGTGGGGCGCAAGGCGGCCGAGGACCACCGCGAGGAGATCGAGGAGGTCCTCAAGGGGGCCGACATGGTCTTCGTCACGGCCGGCGAGGGTGGTGGCACCGGCACGGGCGGCGCGCCCGTCGTGGCCAACATCGCCCGGTCGCTCGGCGCGCTCACCATCGGTGTCGTGACCAGGCCGTTCAGCTTCGAAGGACGGCGCAGGGCCATGCAGGCCGAGGCCGGCATCGAGACGCTGCGCGACGAGGTCGACACGCTGATCGTGATCCCCAACGACCGTCTGCTGTCGATCTCCGACCGGCAGGTGAGCGTGCTGGACGCGTTCAAGGCGGCGGACCAGGTGCTGCTGTCCGGTGTCCAGGGCATCACCGACCTGATCACCACCCCTGGTCTGATCAACCTCGACTTCGCCGACGTCAAGTCGGTCATGTCGGGCGCCGGTTCCGCCCTCATGGGCATCGGCCACGCCCGCGGCGACGACCGTTCGGTGGCGGCGGCCGAGATGGCGGTCTCCAGCCCGCTGCTGGAGGCCAGCATCGACGGCGCCCACGGCGTGCTGCTGTCGATCGCGGGCGGCTCCGACCTCGGTCTGTTCGAGATCAACGAGGCCGCGCAGCTCGTGTCCATGGCGGCCGCGCCGGACGCCAACATCATCTTCGGCACGGTCATCGACGACGCGCTCGGCGACGAGGTCCGCGTGACGGTGATCGCGGCCGGGTTCGACGACGTGCCGCCTCCGGTGGAGAAGCCGCTGCCCCGCCCGGCGAGCCGTCCCGCCGCCCCGCCGGCCGCGCCGCCCGTGTCGTCCCCTGTGCGGCCGAGCGTCGCGTCCCCCAGCGTGAAGTCGGAGCAGCCCGGGCTGCGCCCTGAGCCGCGCGCTGAGGCACGTCCGGAGCCGCGTACGGACTTCCGGCCCGAGCCGCGTGCCGAGTTCCGTCCTGAGCCCCGTCCGGAGCCGCGGGCCGAGTTCAGGGCCGACCCCCGGCCGGAGCCGCGCGCGGAGTTCAGGGCGGATCCCCGCCCGGAGCCCCGTCCCGAGCCGCCGCGCCCGGAGCCGGTGCGCCCGGTGGAGTCGGCGCAGATCCCCGGGTCCGTCGACGACGAGCCGCTGGCCGACGAGCCGTCCGGCCCCGTCTCCATCCCCCGGCCCACGCCCGAGCCCGCCAACCCGCCCACGCCCATCACCTCCCGCATGTCGGAGCCCGCCAAACGTCCTCGGGTGATCTTCGAGGAACAGGAAGAGGAGCTCGACGTCCCCGACTTCCTCAAATAGCCCGGTAGCCTGACGCCGCTCCCCGGCAGGGATCCGGGAGCGGCGCCGTCGTGCGCGAGGCGTACCGCACGGGCGTGTAGTGAAAGGGAGGGCCACGTGAGAAGGGACGAGATCGCGGCCGGGCTCGCCGAGGTCGACACGCGCATCGCGGCGGCCTGCCGCGCGGTGGGTCGTGACCGGGGCGAGGTCACGCTGATCGCCGTCACCAAGACCCGCCCGGCCGAGGACGTGCGCATTCTGGCCGAGCTGGGCGTGCGCGACGTCGGCGAGAACCGGGACCAGGAGGCCGCGCCCAAGGCGCACGAGCTTGCGGACCTGCCGCTGACCTGGCATTTCGTCGGCCAACTCCAGACGAACAAGGTCCGCTCGGTCGTCGCGTACGCCGACGTGATCCACTCCGTCGACCGGCTCCGGCTGGTGGAGGCGATCAGCAAGGAGGCGGTCCGCCAGGGCCGCAGGGTCGGCTGCCTCATCCAGGTCGCGCTCGACGACGACCCCGAAAGGGGCGGCGCCCGCGCCGCGGACGTGCTGGAGCTGGCCGACGAGGTGGCGCTGGCCGAGGGGCTGTGGCTGGGCGGCATCATGGCCGTGGCGCCGCTGGGGGAGGAGCCCGCCAAGGCGTTCGCCAGGTTGCGTGACGTGGCCACGCGCCTGGAGGAGCAGCACCCGCGCGCCACGATGATTTCGGCCGGTATGAGCGAGGACCTCGCCGAAGCCATCGCCTACGGCGCGACACACGTGCGGGTCGGTACGGCGTTGCTCGGTCGTCGCAAGCCCTTCGTCAGGTAATGTCCCCTCAAGTGGGTCTTCAGGCCCATGACCAAGTAGAGGTCGATCAGCGGTGAGCTCCAAGGGGGTACGGCTACCGCCTCGGGATCCGGTGTCGGGCTCGAGCGAGTGCGACCGTGAGCAGGAGGACGACGTAGCGATGGCCGGCGCGATGCGCAAGATGGCGGTCTACCTCGGTCTCGTGGAGGACGACCGCTACGAGAGGTACGAAACCTACCCGGACGACTACGCCTACGAGGACGAGGTGCAGCGGCCCGGCGACGAACGGCCCGTAGCGGTCCAGGAACGCGACGAGGAGCCCGAGGCGGGGGTGCCCGCGCCCAGGCCCGCCACGACGATCCTGGAGCGCCGCACGACCGATCTGGCCCGCATCACGACACTCCACCCCCGGACGTACAACGAGGCGCGTACCATCGGAGAGCACTTCCGAGACGGCACCCCGGTCATCATGAACCTGACGGAGATGGTTGACAGCGACGCCAAGCGTCTTGTCGATTTCGCGGCAGGTCTGGTCTTTGGCCTACATGGCAGCATTGAACGTGTTACCAACAAGGTGTTCCTGTTGTCCCCTGCCAATGTCGAGGTGACCGCCGAGGACAAGGCCCGAATCGCGGAACGCGGGTTCTTCAATCAGAGTTAGAGTCTCTGTATGTCTATCGCACCCAACCGGGTCTCGCCGAGACCGGGAGGGCACATCGGGAGTGGAGGCGCGGCCGGGCCGTGGGGATCGTAAGCCAGATCTTGGTCGTAGTCCTGTCTCTCTACCTGGTGCTGCTCATCGGCAGAATGATCTTCGAGACGGTGCAGGCTTTCGCCCGTCAGTGGCGCCCCTCCGGCATCGTCCTGGTGCTGGCCGAAGCCACTTACACCGCAACAGACCCACCTCTCAAGTTCCTCCGCCGTTTCATTCCCCCGCTCCGGTTGGGTACGGTGGCCTTTGACCTAAGCTTCACTGTCCTGTTCATCGCCGTGCTGCTGCTGATCCAGATCGTGGGGATGCTGCGATGACGGGGGCGGTGTGGCGCAGGTCGTGATCCAACTCGTGTCCGCGCTGAAGTGATTCGGGTTACCGTCCCTCCGGACAGACTCCAAAGCGCGCCAAGGAGACCAAAAAATGCCGCTGACGCCCGCTGATGTGCGGAACAAGCAGTTCAGTACCACCCGGCTGCGGCCGGGCTACGACGAGGAAGAGGTCGACGCCTTCCTCGACGAGGTGGAGGCTGAGCTCGACCGTCTGATCCAAGAGAACGAAGAGCTCCGCGCCAAGCTGGCCGAGTGCCTGCGGGGGAAGGTGCCTGGCGGCATGAACATGCCCATGGCCTCCGCCCCGGTCCAGGAGCAGCCCAAGCCCGAGATGATGGCTCCGCCGCCCCAGCCGGAGCCCATGCGTGCCCCCGAGCCGCCGCCTGTGCAGCAGCCGGTCCCCGTCATGAACATGCCTCCCGCCGAGGACAACATGGACACGGCGGCCCGCGTGCTCGCCCTCGCCCAGCAGACCGCCGACCAGGCGATCTCCGACGCCCGCCGGGAGGCGGACGAGACGGTCACCCGCGCCCGCCGCGAGGCCGACGAGATCCTCACCAAGGCGCGCCGCCAGGCCGAGCAGGTCATCGGCGACGCCCGCGCCCGCGCCGAGACGCTCGAGCGTGACGCGCAGGAGCGCCACCGCCAGGCGATGGGCTCGCTGGTGCAGACCCGCGACGAGCTCGAGCGCAAGGTCGAGGAGCTGCGCAGCTTCGAGCGCGAATACCGCAGCAGGCTCAAGCTCTACCTGGAAAACCAGCTCGCCGAGCTCAACGTCTCCGCTGAGGGCAGCGGTGGGTTCCCGGTGATGTCCGGTGGTCCGGCGGGTCAGGCTCCCGCGATGTCGCACGCCGTGTCGCAGGGCCAGCCGCCGCTTCCCGGTGGTCCCAGCCCGTTCGGCGGCGAGGCTCCCCAGGGTGTCTTCCCCGGCGGTGACGGTCCCCACAACGACCGCCGGTAAAGTAGCGGGTCACTAGGACCTGTCACTCGAAAGAGCCCCCTGTGATCCTTATCAGTGCTGGTTTGGTGCTCGCGGCGGTCGTGTTGCTGATCGCGGGCTTCGTACTGGCTAAGCCGTTCCTGATCATGTGGTCCATCGTGGTCAGCGTGCTGTCCGCGCTGTTCCTCGTGATCGGGGCGTTCCTGCGGCGAAACGAGCTTTTTCCCGGTGGTGGGCAGGCCGCTGCGCCGGCCACCCCCCCGAAAGGGCTCATGCCGCCGGGCCCCGGCTCGCCGTACAGCCAGACCGGCCCCATGGGTCATCAGCCCCCACCGCGACCCCATCCGCATCCGCAGGCGCCGCAGCGGACGGCGACCGTTCCCGCCGCCGCACCCCGCCGCCCCGCGGCGAGCGGCATCTCGCCGGATGCGATCGTGTTGGTGATCCCCGGACGCAAGCGCTACCACGTGTCCGGCTGCCGACAGCTGAGCGGCCGGGACACCGAGGAGCTCACGTACGAGGAGGCACGCGAGGAGGGCTTCACGCCCTGCACGGCGTGCCTGCCTGACGCCGCGCTCGGCGGACGGCAGCTGCCGCCTGCCGCCGACCCCGAGCCCGTCGTCGCCCCCGGCACCGCCGTCACGGCGAGCCGGGCGGAAGACTCCGCGGAGACCCGCGACGTACGTCCGCCGGTCGCCCCGCCGAAGCCTGCCGCGAAGGCTTCCACCCCCGACCCGGAGCCCGCCTCCCGCGAGGAAGGCGCCACCGCGTGGTTCGGCCGCCCGTCCACCTCCTCTGCCGCCGAATCGGATGACGATCAGGCGGACGCGGAGACTTCATATTTCCGGCCGCCGCCTTCCGCGCGCAGGCCCGGCTCGCCCTCCGCCACTCCGGAAGGTCCCGCCACGGGAGCCCCCGGCAAGGCCGGAGCACCCGCGGCCAAGCCTTCGCAGCGCACCGGCTCGCCGGAACAGCCCGGCCCCAAGCCCGGCCGTCCCACGGACGCACCCCGTCCGTCCGGCACCAAGCCCGGCCAGCCCGGCCAGCCCGGCCAGCCCGGCCAGTCCACCGGCTCGCCCGACCAGTCCGGCACCAAGCCCGGCCGGCCTGGCGACAAGCCGGGGCAGACCGGCGGCCCGTCGTCGAAGCCGGGATCGACCGGTGGTCCGTCGTCCGGCGCGAAGCCGGGATCGACCGGTGCCCGGCCGGGACAGCCCGCCGGTGGGCCCTCTTCGAAGGCGACCGACGAGGACGATTCCGCGGGGCCCGCCACGGCACCGCAGCCGCGCGTGACCTCTTCCGGGACGCCGGTCCGCCCTGGACCCTCGGGTGGGACCTCCGGGCCGTCACAGCGTCCTTCTGGGGCCGCCAAGACGCCTGCTGCGGCGGGAGAGAGCGCGACGGTGCCGGAGCGGCCCGCGTCCTCCGCCGAGTCGGAGGCCAAGCCCAAGGGCCCGCTGCCCCCGGGCCCCGGCGCGAGCGCCGGACGCCCTTCCGGCCCGAGCCCGGCCACCAAGCCTTCGACAACGGAAAAGTCCGGCCCCGACCGCCCGTCGGCCTCTGACCGCCCGTCCGCGTCTGGGCGGTCCTCTGCGGCGAGTGGCCCGGCCAAGGCGGGTACGTCCGGCGGCGCCAGCCCGAAGCCCGGGACCTCCGGCACCGGCGGGCCTGCCGGCTCGGGGACGAAGTCCGACACGACCGGCACGGCGACGGGTTCGACGCCCGGATCCGCCGGCTCGGGCTCCAAGGACGACGCCACTTCCACCAAGCCAGATGTCTTCAAGGGCGAGGGGAGCGGCTCGACGCCCAAGCCCGGCACCCCGGCCAAGACCACCAAGCCTGAGGCCTCCGGCTCGGACAAGTCCACCGGCTCTTCGGGCGGCACTGAGGGCAAGGACGAGCGTTCCGGCACGGTGAAGGTCATCATCGGCACCCGCCGCTACCACAGCACCGCGTGCCCGTTGATCAGGGGCGCGGGGGAGTCGGGCGTGGAGACGATGACGCTCGCCGCGGCGGAGGCGGCCGGGCTGACGAGTTGCTCGGTGTGCCAGCACGACCGCGAGACGGTGAGCTGAAAGCCCGCTGAACGACGTTCCTGGTCAGGTAGCGCCGGCTACTCGGCAACGGATCACCGGTGTGATCCTGCTCAGCGTGGAGTCGTTCCAGGATTCCTCCTGGGCCGCAGCCGTCGGGGCGCCCGTGCTGGTGCTGGATCGTCCCTTCACCGTCGAGGAACGCGCGGCGGCCGCCTCCCACCTGGCCGAGCGCTGCCGCCGGAGAATCGCTCGTGTCTCGGGAGCGCCGCAGTACTGCTTCATCCAGCACTCGGGGTCACGCGCGCACTCGGCGAACGCGGCATCGACGGGGACGACGCGCAGATGCTGATCCACGTCGAGGCCACCGAGCAGGGCGGCTATCTCGCGGCGCGGCAGCCCATCCGATCACCCCGGGCGGCGTGTCGGATGTTGGAGTTCCTCCTCGGAGTGGCGCGGCCGCGCTGACGCGTTCGGGAACTTTGGCCGACCCGTACCGCCTTCGGCGCAAACCGCCCTCACCTGCGCCGACGCCTCCTCTTGCAGGGCGCTCCCGGAAGGTCATCGGCGGGGTCGAGCACTCGTGTAAGCGCGGCGCCGATGATTCGAATCGCCTCCGTGGTTCGTGCTCGCCGCCTGCGCGGCATGTCCCACTACTCCGTGCTACCGTGTACTGGTACTCGGTGGCACCGAGTACCAAGGGAAGGCGGAAGAGGACCCACGATGGACGGCCTGACAGAGATGCTGAAGGGCACGCTTGAGGGCTGCGTGCTGGAAATCATCGGCAGCGAGGAGACCTACGGGTACGCCATCACGCGTCGGCTGAACGAACTGGGCTTCGCCGACGTCGTCGAGGGGACGGTTTACACCATCCTGTTGCGGCTGGAGAAGAACGGGCTCGTCCAGGTGACGAAACGACCGTCCGGCCTGGGCCCGCCGCGCAAGTTCTATGAGCTCAACGAGGCGGGGCGCGAAGAACTCGCGACGTTCTGGGCGAAATGGGAGTACATCACATCGCGGATCGACAAGCTCAAGGAGGGCGGGAGATGAACTTCTGGGAGACCATGACAGGCAGCGATCTCACCAGGGAATGGAAGGCGTTCGAAGCTCGGGCCGAGGCATTGCCGGCCGACTACCGGGCGGCGTGGGAAGAGATCAAGGGTCATCTTTTTCCCTACGGGGACTTCACGGGTCGAAACCTGATGCCGATTCTCGACGGTGCTCTGGGGCTGCTCGAAGAGACGGCGGCCGATGGGCGGAGCATTCACGAGGTGCTGGGGGACGACATCGGGGGCTTCTGCGCGGCGCTGGCCGGCGGAAAGGGGGCCCGGAGCTATCGCGACCGGTGGCGCGAGCAGTTGAACAGGAACGTCGCAAGGAAATTGGGCCGGCTAGGAGGCTGACGTGGGCATCCAAGACATCATCGAGGGCAAGAAGCAGTGGCGGGCGCACATGGCGCGGGTCAAGGCGCTCCCGCCGGACTACCAGATCGTCTACAAGGAGATTCAGAGGTACTTCTTCAAGGTTGGACCGATCGACTTGCTTGACGGGCCCCTGCTCTCAGGGATCGTCGACTTCTTCGAGGAGGGTGCCGCGGCCGGCAAGGGAGTCCTGGAACTCATCGGCAACGACGTCGCTGCCTTCTGCGACGACCTGATCAAGGACTCGCGCACCTTCGCGGACATCTATCAGGAGTCCATCAGCGGGGAATCCGGCACGGCCGAGAAGTAGCACCCGTCGACCCGGCCTTGAACACGAGCTGCTCGGCCGGTGCCTCCAGCGCGGCCTCGATCATCTTCGATCTGAACGACAGCCCCTCATCGGCCCGCTCACCGGCGCGGCCCGTCGATATCTCCACTGGTGCCTGCGGGGCCATCAATGAACTCCGGCGGATACCCCGAATCGGCGAGGCCGCCGGCGATCTGCCGGGTGAACTCGCCCAGCGGCGACATCGTCGTCGACCAGCCTCACTCAGGTGGTCGAGCGCAACCCGAAACATCAAGATCACGCGAAGATCCCCGGCAACCACGGTGCAATCCCGCGCGACGACGCCCCGGCTGCGGGTCCCGCGCGGACAGCGCCGGGGGCGTGCTTCGGGGGAGGGCGGTGGGCCGTGAGGAGGCGGCCCGTCGGGGGTGGGTGTCAGGGGGCGGGGCGTAAGGGGCGTTCCAGCACAGGGGTGGGTGGCGGTGGGGCGGGCGCCCCACCGCCGTAGTGCGTGTCAGGCGCGGCGGAGGTGGAAGGTCAGGGACAGGTCCTCGTCCGTGTGGGACGGGAGGTCTGTCGCCGTGCCCTCCGTGACCGTCGTCGCCAGGACCTCCTCCGCCACCACGTGCCCCTCGGTGCGCAGGGCCGTGGCGAGCTCGGGGGAGGACGTGGTCCACCACAGGTCGATGCGGTCCGTGATCGACAGGCCGGTCGACTTGCGGGCGTCCTGGACCAGGCGGATGACCTCGCGCAGGAGACCGGCGCGGCGCAGCTCGTCGGTGAGCTCCAGGTCCAGGGCCACCGTCTCGCCCGTGCCGGTGCCGATGGCGCCCGTCTCCACCGCCCAGCCCGAGCGGGGCTGCTCGTTGACGATCACGTCGTCCGGGCCGAGCATGATCTCGCCCAGCTCGTCCGCCTCCACCATGACCGTGGATCCCGAGCGGAGGGCCCGGGCCACGCGGGTGGCGTCGGCGGCGGCCACGGCGGCCGCGACGAGCTTGGTCTGGGAGCCGAAGCGCTTGCCCAGGGCCCGGAAGTTGGGCTTGACCGAGTAAGTCACGAGATCGGCGCTAAATCCGGACATGTCTTCGAGGGTGTGGACGTTCAGCTCGTCCGCCACCAGACCCCGGAGCTCCCCGGGCAGCGACGGCCAGCCGTGTGCCCCCACCAGGGCGCGGCGGAGCGGCTGGCGGGTCTTGACGCCCGACGAGGCGCGGGCCGAGCGGCCCAGCTCCACCAGGCGGCGTACGAGGGCCATCTGGTCGGACAGCACCGGGTCCAGCAGGTCCTCGCGCACCTCCGGCCAGTCGGCCAGGTGCACCGAGGAGGGCGCGTCGGAGGAGCGCAGGACGTCCCAGAGGTAGTCGGTGATGAACGGCGTGACGGGGGCCATCAGCCGCGTCACCGTCTCCAGGCACTCGTAGAGCGTCGCGAACGCCTCCGGCGACCCCTGCCAGAACCGGCGGCGCGAGCGGCGCACGTACCAGTTGGACAGGTCGTCGAGGAAGTCCGCCAGGCGGCGCCCGGCGCGCTGGGTGTCGTACTCGTCCAGCGACGCCGTGACGTCGGCCACCGTCCTGTGCAGCTCGGCCAGCACCCAGCGGTCGAGCAGCGGGCGCTCGGCCGCGGGCGTGGCCTGCGCGAGCATGGCCGGCGACCAGGACTCGGCGTTGGCGTAGAGGGTGAAGAACGACGAGGTGTTCCAGAGGGTCAGCAGGACCTTGCGGACGATCTCCTCGAGGGTGTTGTGGCCCACCCGGCGCGACGCCCACGGCGAGCCCGAGCAGGCCATGAACCACCGCAGCGCGTCGGCCCCGTGCTGGTCCATCAGCGGGATCGGCTCGAGGATGTTGCCCAGGTGCTTGCTCATCTTGCGGCCGTCCTCGGCCAGGATGAGGCCGAGGCAGAGCACGTTCTCGTAGGAGGACTGGCCGAAGACCAGCGTGCCGACGGCCATCAGCGAGTAGAACCAGCCGCGCGTCTGGTCGGTGGCCTCGCAGATGAACTGCGCCGGGTAGACGCCCTCCGGCTTGCCGCGCTCGCCCCACTGGGCGAACGGCATGGAGCCGGAGTCGTACCAGGCGTCGATGACGTCCGGCACGCGGCGCGCGAGAGCGCCGCACGACGGGCAGTCGAAGGTCACGTCGTCCACGAACGGGCGGTGCGGGTCGAGCGCCGAGATGTCCTGCCCCGCCAGCCCGCCCAGCTCCTCCAGCGAGCCGACGCACGTCACGTGGGACTCGTCCGCCGAGCACACCCACAGCGGCAGCGGCGTGCCCCAGTAGCGCGAGCGCGACAGCGACCAGTCGACGTTGTTGCGCAGCCACTCGCCGAACCGGCCCCACTTGATCGTCTCGGGGTACCAGTTGGTGCCGGCGTTCTCGGACAGCATCTTGTCCTTGACCGCGGTGGTGCGGATGTACCAGGACGGGAGCGCGTAGTAGAGCAGCGGGGTGTGGCAGCGCCAGCAGTGCGGGTAGCTGTGCTCGAAGTGGCCGCCGCGGTAGAGCAGCCCGCGGGCGCGCAGGTCCTCGGTCAGCTCCTCGTCGGCGTCCTTGAAGAACCGGCCGCCGACCATGGGCACGTCGTCGAGGAAGCGGCCGTCGGGGCCGATCGGGTTGACGACGGGCATGTCGTACTGCCTGATCACGGCCATGTCGTCGGCGCCGAAGGCCGGGGCCTGGTGGACCAGGCCGGTGCCGTCCTCGACCGTGACGTACTCGCCGAGCACGACGTAGTGGGCGCCGGGGATGTCGACCAGGTCGAACGGGCGGGAGTACGCGGTGTGCTCCAGCTCGCGACCGGTATAGCGGGCCACCTCGGTCGCGCCCTCGCCGAGGACCGACAGCAGCGGCTCGGCGACCACCAGGACCTCGCCGTCCGCGGTGCGGGCCGCGACGTACGTCACGTCGGGGTGCACGGCGACGGCCGTGTTGGACACGAGGGTCCACGGCGTGGTCGTCCACACCAGGAGCGCGGCGCCCAGCTCGGCCAGCGGCCCGGCGGTCACCGGCATGCGGACGTAGACCGACGGGCTGGAGACGGTCTCGTAGCCGCCGGGCTGGCCCAGCTCGTGGTCGGACAGCCCCGTGCCGCAGCGCGGGCAGTACGGCGTGATGCGGAAGTCGCGGAACAGCAGCCCCTTGTCCCAGATGACCTTCAGCGACCACCAGACCGACTCGATGTAGGACGGGTCCATGGTCCGGTACGCCTGGGACAGGTCGATCCAGTAGCCCATGCGCTCGGTCAGCTGCTCGAAGGCGTCGACGTGGCGCAGCACCGACTCGCGGCACTTGGCGTTGAACTCGGCGATGCCGTATTCCTCGATGTCCTTCTTGCCGGTCAGGCCCAGCTCGCGCTCCACGCCGACCTCGACGGGCAGGCCGTGGCAGTCCCATCCGGCCTTACGCGGGACGCTGAATCCGCGCATGGACTTGTAGCGCGGGAACAGGTCCTTGAACACCCGCGCCTCGACGTGGTGCACGCCGGGCAGGCCGTTCGCGGTGGGCGGGCCCTCGTAGAAGACCCAGGACGGGTTTCCGGAGTTCTGCTCCACGGAGCGCTCGAAGATCTTCCCGTCCCGCCAGCGGTCGAGGACCTCGCGCTCGAGCGCGGGCAGGTCGACCTGCGCGGGAAGAGAGCGGAAAGATGGCGAAGACATTTCGGGTGTGACCTCCACGCTTGATCGGCCGGTAGGGCGAGCGTGAAGGGACGAAGCCATGCGGCCCCGCGGTACCACCCTTCTTGACCTCGCACGCGGGCGAGGCCCTCTTCGTTTGATCTGCGGCCGGGTCTAATGAGCTCTCGCGAGCCGTTCTTCCGGCGGCTCCGGGGTGATATCCCTCACAGTCGGGCCCCATCAACGCCTTGCAGTCTCAAACCATAACGCAGAGTGGGGCCGAAGGCTTCCTGGTTTCTCAGGGCGAGCCGCCCGAGGGGCCGTCGGTACGCAACCGACAAAGTTGCGGGAATGGACGCCCCTGTGGAGGAGTTTAATGCGCGAGGCGGGATAGTACGGGGGAGGTAAACCGTCCGGCGGGTCGTTTGCCGTTCCGTTATGTGGATCCCTAAGCTGCCCGCACCATTTACGGCCTTGATCAGCAATGGAGGCAGCCATGGCGGCAGTCACGCAGACCGCTACACCTTCGATGTGGTCGGAAGAGGAGCTGGCCGAGGTACGCGGCAGGCTCCAGAGCGAGATCGACCAGCTCAACGCGGACATTCACCGCCACGAGACGGAGATAGCCTCTGGAGACGTCACTCAGGGGGCGGGCGACGACCAGGCGGACGCCGGCGCGAAGACGTACGAGCGCGAACGCGAGATCGCCCTTACCCTGAATGCGCGCGATCTGGTCGCGCAGAACGAACGTGCGATCGCCAGGATCGACGCCGGGACCTATGGAGTGTGCGAATCGTGCCACAAGCCGATCGGCAAGGAACGCCTTCAGGCGTTCCCGAGGGCGACGCTGTGCGTGGCCTGCAAGCAGAAGGAGGAGCGCCGGTAGGCCGCCCCCGCGGGCGTCTGGTCGCCGTCCTCGTCGTGCTGGCGGCCGTGGTCTACGCGGCCGACCTCATCACCAAGACGGTGGTGCTTCGCACGCTCGAGGGTCAGGCGCCGCTCGTCGTCCTCCAGGACGTGCTGCAGTTCCGGGTGATCTTCAATTCCGGTGCCGCGTTCAGCCTCGGCACCGGAATGACCTTCGTCTTCACCCTCATCGCCGCGGGCGTGGTCGTCGCCATCGTGCGCACCGCCCGCAAGCTCGGCAGCCGGGCCTGGGCGGTCACGCTGGGGCTGCTGCTCGGCGGCGCGCTCGGCAACCTCACCGACCGGCTGCTGCGCTATCCCTCGGGGATCGGGCGCTCCACGCAGCTGCAGGGGCACGTCGTCGACTTCATCGAGGTGCTCCCCGGGCATTTCCCCGTGATCGACTACTTCCCCGTGTTCAACATCGCCGACTCGGCCATCGTCTGCGGCGGCATCCTGGCGGTGCTGCTGGCCTGGCGCAACGTGCAGATCGACGGGTCCCGGGAGACCCCGGAGACCAAGGGGGCCGAGAAGGGTGAGTGAGCAGCGGAGCCTGCCCGTACCCGACGGGCTGGAGGGCGAGCGGCTCGACGCCGCGCTCTCGCGGCTGTTCGGCTTCTCCCGCACCCGCGCGGCCGAGCTGATCGGCGCGGGCGAGGTGCTGGTGGACGGCCGGCAGCCGGCCAAGTCCGACCGCGTGCACGCGGGCGCGTGGCTCGACGTGACGATGCCGCCGCCGGTCACCACGCCGATGCCGGTCGCCGAGCCGGTGCCGGGCATGACGGTCGTGTACGAGGACGACGACGTCATCGTGATCAACAAACCGATCGGCGTGGCCGCCCACCCGACCGTCGGCTGGACGGGGCCCACCGTGATCGGCGGGCTGCTCGGGGCCGGTCACACGATCGCCACCAGCGGGGCCGCCGAGCGCCAGGGCATCGTGCACCGCCTCGACGCCAACACCACGGGGGCGATGGTGGTGGCCAAGAGCGAGGTCGCGTACTCGCGGCTCAAGCGGGCCTTCAAGGAACGCACGGTCGACAAGCGCTACCACGCGCTGGTGCAGGGGCATCCCGACCCGTTCAGGGGCACGGTGGACGCGCCCATCGACCGCCATCCGTCCGGGGACGGGCGCTTCGCGGTGGTGGCCGGGGGGAAGCCGTCGGTCACCCACTACGACACCGTCGAGGCGTTCCGCGCGGCCTCGCTGCTGGACATCAAGCTGGAGACCGGGCGCACGCACCAGATCAGGGTGCACATGGCGGCGCTGCGGCACCCCTGCGTCGGGGACCTGCTCTACGGGGCGGATCCGACGCTGGCGGCCCGGCTGGGGGTCACGCGCCAGTGGCTGCACGCGGTGGCGCTCGGGTTCGAGCACCCCACCACGGGCGACTGGATGTCGTTCAGCACGGACTATCCGCAGGACCTGCAGAAGGCGCTGGACATCGTCCGCGCCGAATCCTGACCGGGTCCCGCCTACCCGGGTGAGCGGGTCGCGCACGGGCCGGTGCAGGCGGGCGTGGGCTCGCCGGGCCATCCGGCGTCCGGGTCCAGCGTGACCGCCGTCGCCAGCTCGGCCAGCCGGTCCCCCGAGCCGCCGTGCCCGGCCTCGGCGTAGGCCGCGTAGCCGTCCCTGAGCACCGTGACGCGGCGGTCCTCCCGCACGGCGGGCAGGCCTCGCACGGTGGTGGCGGGCTTCAGGGCCGGGGTCCGTTCCACGACCCCGACCTCCAGCCACGAGCCCGCGTCGCCGTAGCGAAGCCCCACCCTGGCCGGGGAGCCGTACGAGATGACCGCGCCCACCGGCGCGCCCAGCTGTCCCGGGACGGTGAATGGCACGTCGATCCGTTCGCCCGCGGAGGGTAGGACGCTCTGGGCCACCCGGTGGGCGAGCTCGCGGTCGCCGCTCTTGACCGACACCACGCCCCACGCCTGAGGCCCCCACTGCCAGGCCACCTCGGCCGTGCCGGGCCTCAGGACGGGCTCCCGCGGCCAGATTGCGTCCCGGCCGTTGACCGGGGGAGCGGTGGATCCGTCGGTGGTCCTGGGCTGGATGCCCTGGGCGTACAGCTCGATCACCGCGTCCCCCGGCCGTGACGGGTCGGCGGGGCGCAGGGTGACCCGCTGGACGAGGCGGCCCGTCACGTACGTGTCGGGGGTGAAGCCGCCCGCGGAGCCCACCGTGAAGGCCCTGGTCAGCACGTCGAACCCGGCTTGCGGGGCGACCGCGGGCTGCGGCCGGGGCCGGGCCGCCTGGTGGCCGAGCACGGTCGTCAGGGCGATCACCGCGACCACGGCGCTGACGGCCGCCACCGCCCCGAGCGCCGCGCGGGCGCGCGTCCGCCGCCGCCCGGCCCGTACGGCGGCCGCCACGCTCACCCGCCCCGTCGGATCGGGCTCCATGCCGCGCAGCGGATCGAGCAGCCGCCCGCCTTCCACGGCGGGACCAGGGCCGCGGTCACGGGCGTCCATGCCGCATCGCTCCCTCCACCACCAGCGTCGGATCGTCACCGAGCACCTCGCGCAACGTGGCCAGGCCGCGGGCCGACTGGCTCTTCACATTGCCCGCCGAACACCCCAGGATCTCCGCCACCTCCGTCACCGGCAGATCGAACAGGAACCGCAGCACGAGCACCGCCCGCTGTCGCGGCGGCACCTTGGCCAGCGCCGCGCGCACCACCGACCGGGTCTCGAGGTCGGGCGGCGGCCCGGCGCGCTCCTCAGGAACCTCGTGGGAGGAGCCCGCCAGCCTGACGCGGGTCCACCAGCCGAGGCGCTGGTCGTTCAGGAAGCACCGGACGAGCATCGCGTCCACGTACCTGTCCAGGTCGCGGGCCGCGCGGGCGCGCCGCCAGTGGACGTAGAGCCTGGTGATGGCCATCTGCACGACGTCGTCGGCGCGGTGGGCGTCCTTGCACAGGTAGTGCGCCAGCCGCCGCAGCGCCGGGAGCCGCGCGGTCACGTAGTCCACGTAGTCCCGCTCCTCCGCCGCGTGCACCCGACACCTCCTCGGTCATCCTTCACTCCCCTGTGACAGCGCCGGACGCGGCAAAGGTTGCATCACACATCCCACACCCACACGCCGCCCGCGAACAGGGGCGGCCCCAGGAGCGCGGTGAGGGTGCGCAGGAGCGCGTCCTGGTGCTCGTACGGGCCGAGCACGACCGCGTCGGCCCGCCAGTACGCCAGGTCGGCCCGCGCCCGGGCCCGTTCCGCCGGCCCGACGGCCGGGACCTCGCCCTTGTCGCGTACGTCGCGCAGCAGCGAGGCGGTGGGGCGGGGCGGTGCGCCGTACGCGCCCTCCCGGCCGGGGCCGGCCGGGCCGACGAAGTACCCCTCGGGGAGAGGGAAGCCGAGTCCCGCGTCGACCTGCCAGCGCAGCGCCCTGGCGTCGGCGGCGTCGGGCGGCGGCGCGGGCACGAGAGAACGCCCGGGGCGCACGTACGAGCGCCACATGCCGGTCGTGAAGAACGCGGGCGTGTCCGGTCGGTCGGCGGCCACCAGGGGTTTGGGCGCGAGCGGCAGCAGCGCCTCGGCCAGCGCCAGCCCCAGCAGCACCCGCGCCGGCGCGCCCCGCCACGACACCTCCAGCACCCGGTCGGCCGCGATCGCCAGGAGGGCCCCGACGGCGGGGACGCACACCAGCGTGAAACGGGACTCCAGCACCGACTCGAACAGCGGTAACTTGGACATCCACCACCACGGCCCAAAATATCCAGTCTTCTCGCCGTAAAAGGTGATCTCAGGCCCGAGGGACAGCACCGCCGACACCACGGCCACCAGCGTCAGCGGCGCCACCATCGGGAACCGCCGCAGCCACACGGCCACCCCGGCGACCAGGACGGCCAGCGGCCAGCCGAAGAACGCGTTCTGCTCGGTGGGGTTGAGCGACAGCGCCGCCGCCACGTTCGCGTCCCCGGCCAGCGACCTTCCGGCGTACGAGACGAGCGCCTGGACGTCGTTGCCCGCGGGCCCGTGGATCAGCGAGGAGTAGCTCTGCGGCCCGTCGAACTGGAACCACAGCGCGGGCCCGCTCAGCGCCAGGCTCACCGCCGCCGCCACCGCCGTGCCCGCCAGGAGGGGCCGCAGCGCCGCCAGGGCGACGCCGGGCCGGACCGCGACGTACCCGGCGGCGAGCACGGCGAGCCCGGTCGCGGCCAGCAGCAGCGCCTCCTCGCCCAGGAAGACCTGGTACGCCACCAGCAGCCCCAGCACGGCCCCGTCACGCCGGACGCGGCGGTCCCGGACCAGCAGCAGCACCCGGCCGATGATCAGCGGGATGGCGAACAGCACGACGAAGTTCGGGTGGGCGTTGGCGTGGGAGATGATCGGCGGCGCGAACGCGCAGAACGCGCCCCCGATCGCCGCCGCGGCCGGGGAGCCCACCAGGTGCCCGGACAGGAGCCGATACCAGGCGCCGGCGCTGCCCGCCAGGCCGCCGGTGAGCACGATCGCCCACGTCACCGAGGGGCCGAAGGCCAGCGTGACGGGCGCGAGCGGCGCGGAGACGCCGAGCATGACGGTGTTGGCCATGAGGTTCACGCCGAGCGGGTGGTTCTGCAGGGTCGTGAACAGCGGGAAGTCCCAGGAGGCCAGGTTGCGGGCGGTGACCGCGAAGAACCACTCCCACTGGTGCTGGTCCTGGCCTCCGTCGATCAGGTAGCGGTGGGACGGGTCGGCCCACAGGTGGGCGTACACGAAGACGGCCAGGGCGAGATAGACGCACGCGACGGCCAGGCCGGTCCGGCGGCGCGTCATCGGCCCTCGCACCGCAGCAGGCACACGTCGCCGAGCGTCAGCAGGTAGTGGTGGGCGCGTAATTTGGAGCCGGGGCGATGGGACCAGCGCACCGGGACCTCCCTGACCGGCCATCCCCGCCGGACGAACGCCCGCAGGATCTCCACGTCGAAGGCCCACCCGTCCAGCCGCGCCCGGCCGAACACCACCCGTGCCTTGTCCCCGTCGAACAGCTTGAACCCGCACTGCGTGTCCGCGATCCCCGGCACGGCCAGCGTCCGGATGAGCCGGTTGCCCAAGGTGCCCAGCAGGTGCCTGGCGGGGTGCTGGCGCACCAGGATGCGGGACCCGGGGCGGGCCCGGGAGCCGATGGCCGCGCCGGCGTCCCGGCCCAGCGCCGCCCGCAGCCGGCCGAACTCCTCGATCGGGGTGGCCAGGTCCGCGTCCGTGAACAGCACCTGGTGACCGCGTGAGACCAGCACGCCGCGGCGTACCGCGTGGCCCTTGCCCCGGTTGGCAGGCCAGCGGATGACGCGGATCCGCGGCTCGGCGCCGGCCGCGGCGGAGGCCACGGCCAGCGTGCGGTCCGCCGAGCCGTCGTCCACGACGATCAACTCCCAGCTCAGCGGCGTCGCGCTCAGGTGGGCGCGGACGGCGGCCAGGGTGGCGCCGAGCCTGGCCTCCTCGTTGTAGGCGGGGATCACCACCGACAGGTCGATCTCGCTCATGCCCCGGAGACAGGGCCGGGCCTCACCGGGGTTGCACGATCAGCCCTCCGGCTCCGACGGTTCGACCGAGTCCGGGGTCCGGGAAGGGGTGGTGTTGTCGCGGTCCTTCTTGCCGCTCGCGCTCGGCGTCGGCGTCCGGTCGGGGTTTTTCCGCTCACCGGTCGGCGTGGGCTCCCGGGTGGGGTCCTTCCGCTCGCCGGTAGGCGTCCTGTGCCGGTCCTCGACGGCCGGTGGGGAGCTGTCCGGCGGGGAGCTATCGGGTGTGGAGGGCGTCGGGGCGAGCTGCGGAGCGTCGGTGGTCGGATCGCCGGTGGAGGGCCCGGCGGTCACGACGGCGGGGGCGGGGCCCGGGCTCCGGGGCAGGTCCCGCGTCCGGCCGGACCACCAGGCCGCGCCGCCCGTGACCGCCGCGACGACCAGCGCGCCGCCCGCGATCACGGCCACCGGAAGCCTGTGCCGCCGCCGCGGGGAAGCCCCGCCCGGCCCGGTCGCACCCGGCCCGGTCGCACCTGGCTTGATCGCGCCGGGCCCGGCCGGGCCCGGCTCGGTGAGGGGGCCCGTTCGCTCGGGGGCGCCGCCGGTCAGGATCGCGGCCAGCCGCTGCTCGGCCTCCTCCAGCGACATGCGCTCGGCCGGGTTCTTGCGCAGCAGCCCGAGCAGTACGGGACCGAGCACGCCCGCGCGGGCCAGCGGCTCCGGCTCGGCGTGCAGGACCGCGCCCAGCGTGGCCAGGGGGTTGTCCCGCTGGAAGGGCGAGTGCCCCTCGACCGCGATGTAGAGCGTCACGCCCAGCGACCACAGGTCGGAGGAGGCCTTGGCCTGGCTGCCCGCCGCGCGTTCCGGCGCCATGAACGCGGGGGTGCCGAGCAGCACGCCCGTGCTCGTCACGGGAGCCTCGTCCTCCGTCGTGGCGATGCCGAAGTCGGTGAGCACCGCCCGGCCGTCCTCGGCCAGCAGCACGTTGTCCGGTTTGACGTCCCGGTGCAGCACGCCCGCCGCGTGCGCCGCGCGCAGCGCCTCGAGGAGCTGCAGCCCGATGTCCGCGGCCGCCGGTGGGGACATGGGGCCGTCCTCGCGGATCAGCTCGCCCAAGGTGCGGGAGTTGACGAGCTGCATGACGATCCACGGGTGACCGTTCTCCTCCAGGACGTCGTACACGGTGGCCACACCTGGATGCGCCACCCGGCCGGCGGCCCTGGCCTCCCTGAACGTGCGTACGGCGAAGACCTCGCGCTCGGGACCCGTCAGGTCGGGTGGCGGCAGGATCTCCTTGACCGCCACGTCCCGGCCCAGCACCTCGTCATGAGCCTGCCACACCGTGCCCATCCCGCCCCGGCCGATCGTCCTGAGCAGCCGGTAACGCCCACCGACCATCTCTGTTGCATCGGACATGCACGGCGACTACCCAAGAAAGAACCGGACAAGCGCGGTGACGAGGGCCGCCGCGGCCAGGATGACCAGGAACGGCGCCCGCAGCAGCAGCCCGGCGACCGCGGCGCCCAGCCCGGCCGTGCGCGCCGGGTCGAAGCTCAGCCCGCCCTCCTCCGTGAACACCTGCACCGCGATCAGGGCCGCCAGCAGCGCCACCGGCACCAGTTCGGCGAACCTGCGGATCGCCGGATGCTCCAGCACCCGGCGCGGCGCCGCCAGTCCGGCCAGCTTGAGCACGTAGCAGCCCGCGCAGACCGCGGCGATGGCCCACCACAGTGTCATCGCGCCATCACCACCAGCACGGCGGCCGCCGACAGCAGCACGGGCACGCCGGGCGGCAGGAACGGGGTGGCGCACAGGGCGATCGCCGCCGCTGCGCCGGCCAGCCGGCGCAGCTCGGCGCTGGCCGTCAGGCGCGGCCACAGGATGGCCAGGAACGCGGCCGGGCCCACCACGTCCAGCCCCAGCACGCCGGGGTCGCCCAGGAACGACGCGCCGTAGGCGCCCGCCAGGGTGGTCAGGTTCCAGGTGAGGTAGAGGCTGGCGAACGTGGTGACGAAGCCCGTACGGGCCGCCTCCGGGGTCGGCTGGGCCAGCGTGACGGCCGTCGTCTCGTCGATCACTCCCTGCGCGGCCAGCAGCCTTCGGGGCCCGCGTACCCGGAGCAGGTCGGCCAGGCGCAGGCCGTAGAGCGTGTTGCGGCCGCCCAGCAGCAGCGCGCCCAGCGTGGCGGTCACCAGGTCGCCGCCCGCGCCCACCGCGCCGGTCAGCGCGAACTGCGAGGCGCCGGTGAAGGCCAGCAGGCTCAGCACGCACGCCTGCGGCACGCTCAGGCCCGCGGTGATCGCGGCGGCGCCGAAGGCGATCCCCGACAGCCCCACGGCCACGCCCACGCCGAGGCCGTCCCGCACGGCGGCGGAACGGTGAGTTGTCTGTTCCATGCCGCAAGAGGCTAGGAGGTGGGGGAACCGCCGGTCTTGTACGTTCCTGCAGCACGCTGGTACGCCGCGGGCGGCACGCCCACGATGCGCTTGAAATGCCGGTTGAGGTGGGCCTGGTCCGTGAAGCCCACCTCGGCGGCCACCTGCGCCGGGCGTACCCCGGACTGCAGGAGGCGGCGCGCCTGGCGCACCCGCAGCGAGGTGAGGTAGGCGTGCGGCGGCAGGCCGGTCTCGGCCTTGAACGCCCGCAGCAGCGCGAACGGCCGCGCGCCCACCGCGTCGGCCAGGTCGTCCAGCGTCGGCGGGTCGACGAGGCTGCCGTGCAGCAGGTCGAGCGCGTCCCGCACGGCCCGCCGGCCCTCTGCGGGCAGGATCGCCGCCGGTCTGGGCGTGGCGTGGCGGGTCACCAGCCGCGCGAACAGCGTGCGGCTCAGTGTGGAGGCGGCCAGCGCGTCGCCGCGCTCGGCCGCCTGGTGAGCCCGGCCGAGCAGCAGCGCCACCTCCTCGTCACGCACGACCTGCCTGGGGAAGTGCGGCGTCGCGTACGGCACGCCCAGCTCGGCGGCGATCCCCGCCAGCGTGTCGATCGACGGGTAGAGCATGCGGTACGACCAGCCGTCCGGCGTGCCCGCCTGGCCGGTGTGCACCGACTCGGGGTTGACCAGCACCACCTCGCCCGCGCCCGCCCGGTGCAGGGTGCCGCGGTAGTCGAACTCCTCCACACCCCTGACGATCACGCCGATGGCGTAGCCGTCGTGCACGTGCCGGGTGAAGCGGTGGGTGACGTAACGGGCCTTGAGCAGGTCGGTGCCCGGCACCGCCGGATGCCGCCAGAAGTGCGCCTGCTCTTTCATTGAGGTCTGAAGGTCTTCGCGAACGTCTCGAAGTAGCGCCGGTCCGAGGCCCAGCGGGCGTCGGTGGTCTCCCAGTAGAGGGCGTACGGGCGGCCGTCGGCGGTGCGGAAGCCTCGGTTGATCACGTGGATCCGCTGCCCGCCGCGGATCCTGGTGAACTCCCAGTCGGCGGCCTTGCGGCCGAGGTAGGTGGTCGAGACGATGCCGATCCGGCTGTATCCCTCGAACTCGCCCTTCGCCCGGATCTCCTTCTCCAGGCTGGCCCACTGCTTCGCCGGGTCCGTCCAGGCGAAGTCGGGGACGGTCCACTCCACGATCATCGCGCCGGGGCTGTCGGGGCCCTTGAAGGTGATGCTGTCCCTGGTGGAGTGCTTCACGGCCCGCCACCCCTCCGGGACGGCGACCCCGAAGCGGCCCTGCGCGCTCCTGAACGCGCGCCACCCCGCGGGCACCGGCTGCGTCGTCGTGGTGGGCGTACGCGTGGGCTCGGGCGTGGCCGTGGGCATGGCCGTGGGAGTGCTCGACGTGGCCGGCTCGGCGGTGGGGGCGGGACCCGTCGGTGTGGGGCTCGGGGTCGCGGCGGTGCTCGTCCAGTGGTTGGAGACCAGGAAGCCGCCCGCGCCCAGCACCGCCACGGCGGCGGGCAGGCCGATCCACAGCGCCCTGCCGCGCCTGGGCCGCGTCGAGAGCGTGGGGCCCTCGGCCGTGTTCGCGGCACCGGCCGTCGGTCGCCATGCCCCGGGGGACGTCGGGTGGGGTGCGGGGCCCGTGGCGGCCTCGTACAGCAGCCTCGCGGCCTCCGCGGCGGGCAGGCGCTCGTCCGGGCTCCTGCGCAGCAGCCCCATGATGACCGGTTGCAGCGCGCCGGCCCGCGCGGGCGGCTCGGGCGCGTCGCGCAGCAC
This sequence comes from Nonomuraea sp. NPDC049625, assembly GCF_040675285.1. Classification (NCBI taxonomy): domain Bacteria; kingdom Bacillati; phylum Actinomycetota; class Actinomycetes; order Streptosporangiales; family Streptosporangiaceae; genus Nonomuraea; species Nonomuraea sp. NPDC049625. Next base: position 424,032 of record NZ_JBFAOQ010000002.1, read on the forward strand.
CGCCGCGACCGTCGCGGCCCACGAGTCGCGCTTGAACGGCGGCTCGCCCTCGACAGCCGCGTACAGCGTCGCCCCCAGCGACCACAGGTCCGACTCGGGGCGCGCGGGCTCGCCGTTGAGGCGCTCGGGCGGCATGTACGCGGGCGTGCCCACCAGCCCGCCGGTCGCCGTCAGCCCCGCCTCGGCCTCCAGCGAGGCGATGCCGAAGTCGGTCAGCACCACCCGGCCGTCGTCGGCCAGCAGCACGTTCTCGGGCTTCACGTCACGGTGGAGCACCCCGGTGGCGTGCGCGGCGCGCAGCGCGTCGAGCACCCGCCCGCCGATCACCGCGACCTGCCCCACCGTGAGCGGCCCGCGCTCGCGCACCACCTCGGCCAGCGAACGCGAGCGCACGAGCTGCATCACGATCCACGGGCGGCCGTCCTCCTCGACGACGTCGTGGATGACGATCACCGACGGGTGGTCGAGGCGGCCGGCCGCCCTGGCCTCCCGGATGGTCCGGCTGTTGAGCTCGGCCCGCTTGGCGTCGCCGACGCCCGTGTAGCGGACCTCCTTGATCGCCACCGTACGGTCGAGCAGCTCGTCGTAGGCACGCCAGACCACGCCCATGCCACCCTCGCCGAGCGGCTCGATGAGGCGATACCGGTTGCCGACCTGCCTTTCCACGCGGTGAAGCCTACTTGGCCGGTTTGAAGGTGGCGCAGAACCCTTCAAAGAAGTCGTAGTCGGCCTTCCAGTGGCTCTTCAGCGTGTGCCAGTAGATCGCGTATCCCCGCCCGTTGTCGGTGATGAAGCCCCGGTTGCGCACGCGCGTCTTGCCGGTGTTGGTGTTCCAGGTGAAGTCCCAGTCCGCGGCGGCCTTCTGGAAGCCCTCGACCCGCTTGATGTCGAGCTTCTTGTAGCCGCCGAAGTTGTTCTTGAGACTCGGCTCCTGCTTCTTCCAGTCCTTGTACGGGTCCCTGCTGCTCTTCCCGCCGTCCTCGATCATGAGGTACGCGTTGGAGGCCGCGCCGGGGCCTCGGAACTTGACCTGGTTGCCGCCGCGGGTCAGCACGTCCCAGCCCTTGGGCAGGCCGACGGAGAAGCCGAGCTTCTTGTCCTTGTACATCTTCCAGCCGGCCGGCAGCGCGTTCTCCTTCTCCTTCTCCTTCTCGGGAGTGGGAGCCGGGGTCGTGGCCGTCGGTGACGGCGGCTGGGACGCACTGGGCTCGGCGGAGCCCGACGTGGACGCGCTGGGCGACGCCTGCGAGGCGGTGCCCGTGGGGACCGTGGCCTGGGACGAGCCCTTCTTCGTGTCGCGCTCGTCGGGGGCCGAGCTCAGCCCGAGGTAGCCGCCGATCACGGCCACGAGCACGACGGCCACGGCCGCCGCGATGACCGGCCCGGCCCGGCGCGGGTCCGTCCTGGTCGCGTCCATCGTGGACTCGGCGGTGGCGGGGGCCGGTGCCGCGGTCGGCGACGGCGTGATCCGCGACCCGGTCTCGGGGACGGCGGGCGACGGGACCGGAGCGGCGGAGGCGATCAGGTTGGGGTCGGTCGGGGTGTCGTCCTCGACGGGCGGCGCCTGGCGCAGCTTGCCCAGGGCGCGGAACCTGTTCTGGACGGCGGCCTTGCCCTGCGCGGAGGCCTCGTTCTGCGACGGCGGCTCGGCCGGGGCGGGGGCTTTGCGCGGCGGTGGTGGCGTGGTGGGCCGCGGCACGCGGATCGTCTGCGCCGCGGGGAACTGCGCGGTCGGCGGCGGGCTCGCCTGGGCGATGACCTGCCGCAGCATCCGCTGCGCTTCCTCGTACGTGAGCCGCTGGACCGGCTCCTTGTTCAGCAGGCCCAGGATCACGTCGGTGAGCGGGCCCGCGTGTGCCGCCGGATCGGGCTCGTCGGTCAGCACGGCGTGCATGGTCGCCAGGGCCATCCCCCGCTCGTGCGGGGAGCGGCCCTCCACGGCCGTGTACAGCGTAGCCCCTAACGACCACAGGTCGGACTCGCGCCGCGCGGGCAGTCCCTTGAGCCGCTCGGGCGCGATGAACGCCGGCGTCCCGGCCAGCCCGGTCACGGTCAGCTGCGTCTCGGTCTCCAGCGTGGCGATGCCGAAGTCGGTGAGCACGACCCGGCCGTCGTCGGCCAGCAGCACGTTCTCGGGTTTGACGTCGCGGTGCAGCACGCCGGCCTCGTGGGCACGGTGCAGCGCGTCCAGCACGGCCAGGCCGATCTCGGCCACCCGCTTGGGTGCCAGCGGCCCGTCCTGCTTGATCACGGCGCCCAGCGAGCGCGACTGGACGAGCTGCATGACGATCCAGGGCCGGTCATCCTCCTCGATCACGTCGTGAACGACGATCACGTTGGGATGCTCGAACCTCGCCGCCGCCCTCGCCTCGCGCATGGTGCGCCGGTTCAGCAGCTGCACTTCCTCGCCCAGGGCGGCCGCGTACCTGACCTCCTTGACCGCGACCGTGCGGTCCAGGAGCTCGTCGTACGCGCGCCAGACGATACCCATCCCGCCCCTGCCGATGGGTTCCTGCAGTTGGTAGCGGCCGGCGATGCGGCGTCCCTCCTGCTTGCGATCCGACATCAACGGCCTCAAACCCTCCTCTAGGCCAAGAAATACTCCCATAGAGAGGGATCAACGGCGACTCGCCTGAAGGACAGTCCGTCATGTGAGCGGCACCGTCCAGCAGGTGAAGCCATGGGTGTAGTGTTTCAGACATGACTTGTCGCTACGCCTTTATCGAGCCGGCTCCGGGAGAGCCGGTCGTCAGCTAGCGACCACCTGGAGCCGGCACGAGGCAGAGACGACCCGTCTCTGCCTTTTTGGTTTTCCCGCCGGCTGCGCAGGGGCCGGCCCGAATTGGGGGAGTCGAGGATGTCATCGACCTTGGAACGGCGCGCCGTGGCGGTGGGCGGAACGCTCGTGGGCGAAGGGCCCGCCGTGGTGATCGGCGGCCGGGTCGACCTGCGGGCGCACCGCGGGGAGGCCGACGCGTACGAGGTGCTGGGCGAGCACGCCACGCTGGTGGAGCCGTACTCGGCGGCCGATCTGCCGGCCATCGCCGAGCGGGCGGACGCGGTCGTGGTGGGTTCGTCGTGGACGCGCGACATTCCGCTGGTGCGCTCGGCGGCCGGCCTCGGGCTGCCGGTGGTCGTGGAGCGGCGGCCCGCCGCCTCGCTGGAGGAGTGGCTGGAGCTGGCCGACTACTGCGCGCGGGAGGGGGACGGGCGGGTGCTCCTGTGCGAGGGCGGCCGGCTGGACCTGGGGCTGATGCGGGCGGCCCGCGCGGTCTCGGGGCGTCCCGTGCTCGCCGACGTCTCGCGGGACGCGGCGCTGTCCGCGGCGGCGGTGGCGGCGGGCGCCGACGGGCTCGTCGTGGACTCGGCCGAACGAGGCACCCCGCCGGTTGGTGGGCCGGCCAAGCTCGGGACCTACGTGGGAGCCAGGACGGCTGAGCCCTCCAGGAGCGGGGTGCTGGAGTTCGTGGGCCCCGGGAGCCTCGCCGAGGCCCGTCAGGAGCTCTCCCCGGCGACGGTGTTGCGCGCGGCGGAGGAGGCCGTGACGGTCGTGGGCGCCCTGGTGCGGCCCGAGGCGCCCGCCACGCTGCCGGAGTGCCGCGAGGCGATCGACCGGGTGGACGCGGCGCTGGCCACGCTGCTCGAACGGCGCGCGGCGCTGGCGGGCATCGTGCAGCGGATCAAGCCGGTCGGCGGGTTCGCGGGGCGCGACATGGCCCGGGAGCGCGCGCTCGTGTCGCGGATGGCGCTGCGCGCCCCGTCGCTGGGGGAGGCCCGGCTCGCGCCCATCATGAACGCCGTCATCGAGGCGGGCCTCCACCTGGCCGAGGAGCGCTCGGCCGAGTGAGCGGGCGTCAGGGGGCGTCGAGGCGGACGTTGTTCATGGGGCGGCCCGGCCCGGCGGCGATCTGCTTGGTGATGAGCTCGGCGAAGCGGCGGTAGCCGTCGCCCGTCGGATGGTAGCTGCGGGCGTTGACCTTGAGCTCGTCCATGTTCACGCTCAGCCCGTTCAGGTACGGCTGCGGCCGGCCCACCTCGTGCCCCGTGAACGCCTCGTACGCGTCCACGTACTCCACGCTCCCCGGCACGCCGAACGCCGCGATCGTGCGGTCGAAGTCGGACACCACCGAGGCCACCGTGTCGTTGAGCCGGCGCGTCATCCCGTTCAGCCAGGTCTGGTCCTCGGCGCTCATGTTGTCGACGGTCGCCACGGGGTCCTCGGGGAAGGGCCTGGGGTAACCGAGGACGATGATGCGGGCGTTCGGCGCCCGCGTCCGCACCTCGCGCAGCACCTTGGTCAGGCTGGGGCGCAGCTCGTCGATGCGGCGGGCGACGGCGGCGTCCTGCTCCACGCACGCCGACGACCACGGCAGCTTGACGATGCAGCCCGTGAGCACCTTCGTGAACCCGGCGTCGTTGCCGCCGATGCTCAGCGTCACCAGGCTGGCGTTCGGGCCGACCCGGGTGATCTGGGGCTTCTGGCCGTACTGGCCCGACAGGATCTGGGTGGTGGTGGCGCCGCTGCAGGCGTAGAAGGCGGTGCCGCCCCCGAAGCGGTAGGTCTGCGCCACCAGCGGCACGTACGAGCCCGTCGCCCGGTGGCAGCGGTCGGCGCCGTCGTTGATCGGCTCGTGGTCCAGGTCCCAGACGCCCTCGCCGGAGGAGTAGGAGTCGCCCAGCGCGACGTACATGCCGCCCTGCGCCACCTGCACGGGCGTCAGGCGGGTCGCCTGCGGCAGCCTCCCGTTCGGCTCCTGATCGGCCGGGCAGCCCGCGCCGAGCACGGCGCAGGCCAGCCTCGGTAAGACGCCCAAGGGCGCGCATGCCACGGCAAGCGCGGCGCCGACGGCGGCGGCGGCCACGGTCTGGACTATCGCCCGCTTTGTCCACCTCGGCGTCTGTCGTGTCGCCTCGTCCAGTGCGGCCTCCCCGTGTGCGGCGGCTCTGTGCCGGCACATCGAGAGTACTCAGTCAGGGGCGGCCGCCGTTGACGATCCGGCGGCGGCTGACCACCCGCCAGCCGAGGGCGATGGCCACGGCCAGCGCCGGGATGAGGAAGAACGCCACCCGCTGGTCGGGGTCGGCGAAGGGCATCAGCAGGACGACGAGCACCAGGAACGCCAGCGTGAGCCAGTTCGTGTACGGCGCGCCGGGCATCGGGAACACCGACAGGTGGCCCGACCGGCGCAGCCGCATCTGGCACCAGACGAGCACGCCCCAGGTCGTGATCACGCCGAGGGAGGCGACGGCGGTGGCGATGTTGAAGGCGCGCTCGGGCAGGAAGTAGAACAGCGCCACCCCGGCCAGGAACATGGCCGCCGTGAACAGGATGCCGCCCATCGGGACGAACCTGGAGCTGAGCGTGCCCGTGAACCCGGGCGCCTCCTGCTTCATGGCCATCGAGCGCAGGATGCGGCCCGTGGCGTACAGGCCGGAGTTGCAGGACGAGAGCGCGGCGGTGATCACGACGAGGTTCATCGCGTCGGCGGCCCACGGGACGCCGAGGCCCGCGAAGACCGTCACGAACGGCGAGGTGTCCGCGTGGTACGCGGTCCACGGCAGGACCATCGCCAGCAGCGCCACCGAGCCCACGTAGAAGATCGCGATGCGCCACACCACGCCGTTGATCGCCTTCGGCATGACCTGGTGCGGCCTGGCCGTCTCACCCGCCGTGATGCCGACCAGCTCGATCGACGCGTACGCGAACACCACCGACTGCAGGCTCATCAGCACCATCGGGAAGCCCTTGGGGAAGAAGCCGCCGTGGGAGACGAGGTTGTGCGGGGTCGCCTGGCCGACCGCGAAGACCACCAGGACCAGGCCGACCACCAGGAAGATCGTGATCGCCAGCACCTTCAGCATGGCGAACCAGAACTCCAGCTCGCCGAACAGCCGGACCGACACCAGGTTGACCGACAGCACGAAGCCCAGGGCGATGAGCGCCGTCAGCCACTGCGGGAACGCCGGAGCCCAGTAATGGATGTAGGCGGCGATGGCGGTCAGCTCGGCGATGCCGGTGAACGCCCAGTTGATCCAGTACATCCAGCCGCTGGCGAACGCCGCCCACGGGCCGATGAACTCGCCCGCGTACTCGACGAACGACCCCGCCACCGGGCGGTAGAGCACGAGCTCGCCGAGCGCGCGCATGACGAAGAACGCGGCCGCCCCGGCGGTGGCGTACGAGATCACCAGGGCGGGCCCCGCGGCGGCCAGCCGGCCGCCCGAACCGAGGAACAGGCCGACCCCGATCGCCCCGCCGATCGCGATCATCTGGACCTGGCGGTTGCCGAGCGCGTGCCGGTAGCCCTCGTCCGTCTGCGTGCGCACCGAGTGTCTCCTCAACTACGTACAGTGAATACGACGATATCGGTGCTGCCGGCCACGGGGGTCCCGGCGCGCCGGTCCGGGCGGGGGCCGGGCGCGGGCATCGGGATCTCAGTCCGGACCACCGGAGTCGGGGCGCACAACCCCACTCGAGAGGGGCCGGGATCCGCCTGGGGGCGTGACGGCGGTCGTCGTGGCCTCCCGCGGGGGCGCGATCCGCTTGGGGGCGTGACGGCGGTCGTAGCGGTCTCCGGGAGGGGCCGGGATCCGCCGGGTGGGATGGTGGTCGTCCGCGGCTCGGGCCCGTGCGTGATGGAGTGGCGGGGGTCAGGAGGGTGGGGGGTCCTTGAGGTGGAGGGCGAGGCGGGTGCGGTCGCGGAGGCCGTATTTGCGGAGAAGGCTGGAGACGTGGTTCTTCACCGTGCCCTCGGCGATGCGCAGCCGGGCCGCGATCTCGCGGTTGGAGGCCCCCGCGGCGATCAGCGCGGCCACCTGCGCCTCCCGGGCCGACAACCGGTCCCGAGGCGCGGCCGGCGGGGGCGGCGCGGGCGGGGTGCGCCGGAGCTCGGCGACCAGGCGGGCGGCCACCGGTGAGGCGAGCACCGTCTCCCCGCGGCCGGCGCGGCGGACGGAGTCGATCAGCTCCTCCGGCGTGCAGTCCTTGAGCAGGTAGCCGACGGCGCCGCCGCGCAGCGCGCCGAAGATGTAGTCGTCCTCGTCGAACGTGCTGAGCACGATCGACGCCACCCCGGGCTGCCGGGCCGACAGGCGGGAGATGAGCTCGACGCCGTCCATCCTGGGCATCCTGGCGTCCACCAGCGCCACATCCGGGCGGCACTCGGCGGCCACCAGCAGTGCCTCCTCGCCGTCGGCGGCCTCGCCCGCCACCTCGATGCCGTCCTCGATCTCCAGCATCTTGCGCAGGCCCTGCCGCATCAGCTCCTGGTCGTCGACCAGCAGCACCTTGATCGCCCTCACGTCGCCACCTTCACAGGGGCGGGCAGCTCCGCCCGCACCTCCAGCGGCATTCTGATCGCCCTCACGTCGCCACCTTCGCCCGGGCGGGCAGCTCCGCCCGCACCTCGAAGCCGCCGCCCGGCCGGTCGCCCGCGACCAGGGTGCCGCCCACGGCGCGGGCGCGCTCGGCGAGCGAGCTCAGGCCGAACCCGTTACGTCCCTCGCGGTCGCGGCCCTTGCCGTCGTCGGCGACCGCCAGGACGACGGCCTCGCCGGAGAAGGTGAGCGTGCCGTCGACGTGGCGGGCCCCGGCGTGCCGGACCGCGTTGGTGAGCCCTTCCTGCAGCACGCGGTAGAGCACCAGCTCCACGTCGGGCTCCAGGGGCACCTCGCCGCCCACCACCTCGAAGGACACCGCCAGCCCCGTGCCGTCGAACGACGCCGCCAGCCGCTCCAGCGCCGCGCTGCCGACGCGGCCCTCGAGCGCGAGCGGGCGCAGCGCGCGGACCCACCGGCGGGCGTCGGCCAGCGCCTCCACGGTCAGCCCCTTCGCCTGGCGCACCTCGTCCCAGGCGGCCTCGGGGCGGCGCGAGCGGAACCGCTCGGCGTTCTCCAGGCTCAGCTTGATCACCGTCAGGTGGTGGCCGATGGAGTCGTGCATCTCGGCGCCCATCCGCGCCCGCTCCTGGGCGACCGTCAGCTCCCTGACCCGGGCCAGCAGCCGCCGCGCCTCCTCCCGCCTGTGCCGCGCCTCCAGCACGGCCGACGTCATGCCCAGCACGAACGCGGCGAAGACGACGGTGACCACCGTCTGCACGGTGGCCTCCGGAATGCCGTAGGCCACCGCGGTCGTGACGAAGAGCCCGCCCATCAGGCAGCCGACGATGACGGCCGCGGTCCGCATGCCGTGGACGAACGCCACATTGGCGATCGCCAGGAGCGTCAGCAACTGGTGGATCTCGGCCGAGCCCGTGAGTCCCAGGGCGAACGTCGCCAGCAGGAACGCCACCGGAAGAGGCCGCCGCCACCCTTCGCAGCGCCGCCAGGGCAGCAGCAGCCAGAGCACGGCCACGAGCGCCAGGTTGACGCCGAAGGGCACGGCCCACGGCGGCGTCGAGGGCTCGGCCGCGTACGCGACGGCCCCGGTGGCGACGAGCACCACCCAGAACACGACGGTGAACAGGACGGGCCGGTCGGGGACGCGCAGCCGGGCCAGAGGACGCTGCATGGCTTCGACCATAGTTTCCCGCGAGCGCGTTGTGATCCTCCTTGAGGACCCATGACGAAGGTCATGGCGGGTTCAGACCGCGGGCCGATGTGCGGCGGCGCAGGGCTGCCTAGCGTGACGGTCCATGAAAGCCACTCAGCCTGTCTGGGCCGTGCCGATCGCCGTCGTCGCGATGTTCGCGCAGGTGTACGGCGGCTCCCTTCCCGCGATGCTGCTCTTCGACCGGGGGGACCCCCTCTATCAGCCGGTGGGCGTGATCGGAGTCACGCTGGCCTCGCTCGGGCTCGTCTGCCTGATCCGCCGCTTCCTCGGCCGCCAGTCGTGGCGGGGCGTGGGGCTCACGAGGTCCTGGCGGGCCGTGCCGCACCTGCTGGCGGGCGTGCTGGCCGGCGCGGCCGCGGTGATCGCCTCCAACGCTCTGTCGGTGGCGCTCGGCGTGGCCGCCTGGCTGCCGTGGGACGTGATGCGCGCCCAGCTCCCCTACCTGCCGCTCTACGTCGCCATAGTCCTGCTCGGCCAGGCGTTCCCCGAGGAGCTGCTGTGGCGGGGGCACCTGTTCGACACGCTGTCGGGCCGGCTGTCCCCGAGGGCCGTGCTGATCGTGGTGTCCGTGTGCTTCGGCGCGCTGCACATCCTCTCCCGGAGCCCGGCGGACACGCCCGCCGAGCGCCTGCTCTACGTGCTCCAGGCGATCGGCATCGGCTTCGCCTGCGCGGCGGCGCGGGCGCGCACCGGAGCGGTGTGGATGGCGGTCGGCGTGCACACCGGCTTCCACACCGGCAACATCGTGCTCCCGACCCAGGACATCCAGTACGGCGTGCAGCTCGTCATCGTGGCCTGCGCGCTCGCCGTCACCGGCCTGCTCATCCTGGCCAGACGGAGGGACGGCCACACCGCGCCACCGGAACGGGGGCTGGTGCGGGAGAGTTCCTGAGCGGTGGTGATCCGACGAGCGGTCGCGGCCGGGGTGGGCAACCCTCGCCGTCGTCGGGCCGCGGCCCGTGGGGGAGGATCCAAGGGTGAGCGAACTGCACTACTCGACCGCGACCGAGCTGGCGCACCTGATCAGGACCAGGCAGGTGAGCGCCGTCGAGGTCGTCCAAGCCCACCTCGACCGCATCGAGCAGGTCAACCCGCGCGTCAACGCCATCGTGACCCTGGTCGCCGAGCAGGCGCTCGACGCGGCCAAGGCGGCCGACGCGCGGGAGCCGGCCGGTCCGCTGCACGGCCTGCCCGTCGCGCACAAGGACCTCGTCGACACGGCCGGCATCCGCACCACGTACGGATCGCCGCTCTTCGCCGACAACGTCCCGGCCCAGGACGACCTGATCGTCCGGCGGCTGCGCGCCGCCGGGGCCATCACCATGGGCAAGACCAACACACCGGAGTTCGGCACCGGCTCCCACACCGTCAACGAGGTGTTCGGCGCCACCGGAAACCCCTACGACCTGTCCAGGTCCGCCGGAGGCAGCAGTGGGGGCGCGGCCGCGGCCCTGGCCACCGGCATGGTCCCGCTGGCCGACGGGTCCGACATGGGGGGCTCGCTGCGCAACCCGGCCTCCTTCTGCAACGTCGTCGGCCTGCGCCCGACCCCGGGCCGCGTCCCCGACCCGTCCGACACCAACGCCTGGTACACGCTGTCCGTGCAGGGGCCGATGGCCAGGACGGTCGAGGACGTGACGCTGATGTTCGGGGCGATCGCCGGGTTCGACCGGCGCTCCCCGTACTCGATCAAGGAGGTCTTCGCCCCCGAGCCGGAGGAGGGTGTGCGGGGGCTGCGCGTGGCGTGGAGCCCGGACCTGGGCGGCCTGCCGGTGGACCCGAGGACGGCGGCCGTCACCGCGACGGCGCCGGCGGTGTTCGAGCGGCTGGGAGCCCTGGTCGAGCAGGTCGAGCTGGACCTGTCGGAGGCCGAGGACGCGTTCCGGACCTACCGGGCGTGGAACTACGCGCTGTCCTTCGGCGACCTGACCGGGCTAGGCCCCAACACCGCGTGGAACGTCGAGCAGGGCCGCAAGGTCACCGGCGCCGACCTGGCCCGGGCCGAGCGGGGCCGCAGCCGCCTCTACCAGCGGATGGCCGCTTTCTTCGACACCTACGACGTGCTGATCGCGCCCGTCAGCCAGGTGCCGCCGTTCCCGGTCGAGCAGCCTCACGTCAGCGAGATCAACGGGGAGCCGATGCCCGACTACCTCGCCTGGATGCGCTCCGCGTACTGGATCAGCGTGCTGCACGCGCCGGCCGCGTCCGTGCCGGCCGGGTTCACGGCGGACGGGCTTCCGGTGGGGGTGCAGATCGTGGGCCGGCCGTTCGAGGACGCCAGGGTCCTGCGCGTGGCCCGCGCGTTCGAGCAGGCCACCCGGCACGGCGAGCGCCGCCCACCGCTCTAGCCGCCGCACGGGGCGGGTCGTCGTGCGGGCGGGTCAGACGGGCTCAAGCGGGTCGTCGTGCGGGTGGGTCGGAAGGGCTCGGGCGGGTCGCCGTTCGGGCGGGTCAGACGGGTTCGGGCGGGTCAGAGGGGTTCGGGCGGGTCGCCGTACGGGTGGCGCAGCGGCGACTCGCGGTACCCGTGCATGCCCTCCAGGAACCCGAACAGCCCCACCGCCAGCAGCGGCCAGGACACCAGCACGCCGGAGGCCGTCAGCTTCAGCGCGCCCGGGACGACCTTCACCCCGGGCGTGGCGGCGGCCTCGATGACGACCGCCCCGATCGTGAACGTGGACCCGACCCACAGCGTCAGCATCGCCCCCAGGACGCCGCCCGCGCAGAGCCCGAGCAGCACCGGCAGCATCCACCGCCGCGCCGCGAACCACGCGACCCCGCCGCACAGCAGCCCCAGCCCGCCGGTGATCACCGCGAACCACCCGTCGGCCGCGATCAGCGCCTGCGTGGACGGGTCGGCCAGCACCGTCCCCTGATCGGTGACCTGGTACGGCGCCCGTGGCGTGATCCCTGACCAGACCAGCCCGGCAGCCGCTCCGAGAGTGGCAAGTGCGAGGACAGTTACCGCGAAAGCGCGCACTTCCCTCGTCACGCCACTCCTCCTTACATGTGTGTCCGAATCAGCTCGATGGTATCCCCCGGCTAGGCTCGCCTCGTGATTGCAGAAGAGGTCTGGTTGATAGAACCCTCCGGCCCGCTCCGGGGGGACGTCGAGGTACGCGGCTCCAAGAACGGAGTCTCCAAGCACATGGTCGCCGCCATGCTGGGCGGCGGGGAGAGCAGCATCCACAACGCCCCGGAGGTAGGCGAGGTGGAGATCACCGCCGCCATGCTGCGGGCGCTGGGCATCCATGTCGAGATCTCCCGCACGGAGATCAGGATCGCGCGGGGACAGGCCATCGAGCCGAGGGTGCCCGACGCGTTCACCGGCCTGAACCGCATCCCCATCCTCATGCTCGGCCCGCTCCTGCACCTGGCGGGGGAGGCGTTCGTCCCGCTGGTGGGCGGCGACCCGATCGGGCGGCGGCCGGTCAACTTCCACGTGGAGGCCCTGCGCGCGATGGGCGCCGAGGTGGAGGTGGGTGACACCGGGATCTTCGCCAAGGCCGGCCGGCTCCACGGCACCCGGATCGAGCTGCCGTACCCGAGCGTCGGCGCCACGGAGACGGTCCTGATGTCGGCGGTCCTGGCCGAGGGCAAGACGGTGCTGAAGAACGCCGCGATGGAGCCCGAGGTGGTGGAGCTGGCGCTGTTCCTGCAGCGGATGGGGGCCAGGATCGAGCTCTCCCCCGACCGCAGGATCGTCATCGAGGGCGTCGAACGGCTGCGCGGCGCCTCCACCTGGCTGACCGGCGACCGCATCGAGGCGTTCTCCTACCTGGCGGCCGGCCTGGTCACCGGGGGAGAGGTGCGGGTGCACGGCTGCCCGCAGGACCGCCTGGTCACCGCGATCACCACGCTGGCCAGGATGGGCGCCCAGTTCGACATCAACGACGAGTACCTGTGCGCCACCGCGCCGCCCGAGGGGCTGCGCTCGGCGGCCGTGCAGACCGACACCCACCCCGGGTTCATGACGGACTGGCAGACGCCGCTCATGGTGCTGTTCACGCAGAGCCAGGGCATGTCGGTGCTGCACGAGACGGTCTTCGAGAACCGCCTGGTGTACGTGCCCGCGCTGCAGAAGATGGGCTGCGAGATCGAGGTGTTCGACCAGTGCCTGGGCGGGCCGGCCTGCCGGTACCACGACACCAACGCCAGGCACTCGGCCGTCGTACGCGGCGTGTCCAAGCTCAAGGGCGCCGACGTGACGCTGCCCGACATCCGGGCGGGGTTCTCGGCCGTGCTGGCGGCCGCCGTCGCCGACGGGCCGTCCACGCTGCGCGGCGTGCACCACATCGAACGCGGTTACCACCGGCCGTTCGAACAGTTCGCCTCGCTCGGTCTGCACATCCGCAGGCAACGGTAAACAGGTGACAAGCGGGCGTTTGGCGCGGATCCGGACGTCGCAGATCATGTGACGTGACCGTACTCAGATCCGTCGGCGCGCTCGGGCTGGCGGGGGCGCTCGGAGGGGTGCTGACCGCGGCACTGGCCGCGCCCGTGGTGAGCGGGGGCGGCATCGCCGCCAAGAACGTCGCGAGCACCTTCGTCGACCTGCCGCCCGCCCCGCGTGAAGAGCCCCTGGACCAGGTGACCAGACTGCTGGACAAGGACGGCAGGACGTTCGCCCAGTTCTACGAGGCCAACCGGACGGCCGTGCGGCTGAGCGCCGTCGCCCCGGTGATGCGCAAGGCGATCGTGGCGATCGAGGACGCCCGCTTCTACGAGCACGGCGGCCTCGACATCCGGGGCACGTTCCGGGCGCTGCTCACCAACACGCAGGCCGGCGGCATCAAGCAGGGCGGCTCGTCCCTGACGCAGCAGCTCGTCAAGAACATCCTGATCGAGGCCGCCCGCACCGAGGCCGAGCGCGACCGCGCCCGCGCCCCGAACCTGGCCCGCAAGATCACCGAGCTGCGGCTCGCGCTGGCGCTGGAGAAGAAGTACCGCAAGGACGAGATCCTGGAGCGCTACCTCAACATCGCCTACTTCGGCGCCGGAGCCCACGGCGTGGAGGCGGCGGCCAGGCGCTTCTTCTCCACGTCGGCCTCCCGGCTGACCCTGGGCCAGGCGGCCACGCTGGCCGGCGCGGTGCGCATGCCGTACTCGACCGACCCCTCGCTCGGCCGGGACCATCGCGAGCGCCTGAAGACGCGGCGGGACCTCGTGCTCGACCGCATGGCCGGGCTGAAGCTGATCAGCCCGCAGGAGGCGGCGAGCGCCAAGGCCGCGCCGCTGGCCATCAAGCTCAGGCCCGAGCCCGGCGGGTGCGAGCAGAGCGCCTATCCCTTCTACTGCCTCTACGTCCAGCGCGAGCTGCTGTCGAACCCCGTCTTCGGCAACACCGAGGCCGAGCGGCGGACCAGGATGGCCAGGGGCGGCCTGACGATCAGGACCAGCCTCGACCCGATCGCGCAGAGCGCCGCCGAGCAGGCCATCCGCCGCCACGTCTGGCCGGAGGACACCGAGGTGGCCGCCGAGGCCATGGTCGAGCCGCGAACCGGGCGGATCAGGGCGATAGCGGCCAGCAAACGCTTCGGCCGCAACCCCGGCAACCGGAAGAACGGCCCCAAGACCACCTTCAACCTGGCCGCGGACGTGGCGCACGGAGGCGGTCAGGGGTTCCAGGCCGGGTCGACGTTCAAGGTGTTCACGCTGGCCACGGCGCTCCAGCAGGGGTGGCGGTTCGGCGACGGCTTCAACACCCCGGGCGAACTCGTGCCCGGGCAGGGCTACCGCGACTGCGCGGGCCACGCCGTGAACGACCCGGACACCCGCATACTCAACGCCACCGGCGAGGGCTCCGGCGGCCCGCACAGCATCGAGACCGGCACCTGGAAGTCGGTGAACATCTTCTACATGATGCTGGAGCGCAAGGTCGGGCTCTGCAACGTGGTGCGGACGGCCAAGGCGCTCGGGATCGCCAGGGCGGACGGGGAGCCGCTGAAGGAGGTGCCCACGTTCACGCTGGGCGTGAACGAGATGGATCCGGTGACGGTGGCGGCGGCGTTCGCGGCGTTCGGGGCCAGGGGGATCTACTGCCGGCCGCTGGCGATCGTCGAGATCGTCGGCAGGGACGGGCGGCGCACCCACGTGCCGCCCGCCTGCGAGCGCGCCATCGAGGAGGAGGTCGCGGACGCGGTCAACTACGTGCTGGAGGGAGTCTTCTCCAAGGGCACCATGCAGGGCCAGAGCATCGGGCGGCCGGCCGCCGGCAAGACGGGTACCAACAACGGCTACACCTCGGCCTGGTTCGCCGGTTACACGCCGGCGCTGGCGGCGGCGGTCAGCGTGGGGGACATCCGCGGGTCGTACCGCTTCCCGTTGCAGGGGGTGCAGATCGGGGACGACTACTACGGAGCGGTGCAGGGGGCGTCGCTGCCCGGGCCGATCTGGGTGGAGTCGATGGAGTCAGCGCTGCGGGACGTCGAGCCCAAGGGCTTCTCCGGGCCGGACATGGCCCGCTTCGGCGGCGGCAACACGCCGGGGCTGGAGCAGGCGCTCGCCGAGGAGGAGCGGAAGAGGCGCGAGGCGGAGGGCGGCCGGGGACGCGGCGACCACCCCTTCTTCTGGGGACGCCGGCGGCTCTTCGAATGGCTCGTCGGCCAGTCGCCCCTGGAGAGCTCGGAGCCCGGGCGGCGGCGATGAGCGCGGTCAGGAGGACTTGCCGATGGGGGCGGTGACGGCCCTGGTGAGCGTGATGAGGTTGTCGGGCGCGGTCTCGATCTGGAGGCCGCGCTTCCCGGCCGAGAAGTAGATCGTCTCGAAGTCGAGCGCCGAGGAGTCGACCACCGTCGGGAGCTGCTTGCGCTGGCCCAGGGGGCTGATGCCGCCCACGACGTAGCCGGTGACGCGCTCCACCTTGGCGGCGTCGGCCATGGCGGCCCGCTTGCTGTTGAGAGCGCCGGCCAGGGCCTTGAGGTCGAGCTTGCCCGACACGGGCACGACCGCCACCGCCAGCCCGCTCTCCACCTCGGCCACCAGCGTCTTGAAGATCCGCTCGTACGGGACGCCGAGCGCGTCCGCGGCCTCCTCGCCGTAGGCCTGGGCCGAGGCGTCGTGCTCGTACGGGTGGAGCGTGAACTCGGCCTTGGCCTTGGTCAGCGCCATGGTGGCCGGGGTCCCGCCCTTGCCTTTCGATTTGCTCACAGGATCACATTGTAGCGAATCTACAATGTAAAGGCCTTGCCCGGGGTGTACCCGAACGCCCGCCCGAACACGTCGATGAACGCGCTCGCCGAGGCCCACCCGCACCGGTGGGCGACGGTGGTCACGGCGACGCCGTCGGCCAGCAGGAGCAGCGCGTGGTGCAGGCGGAGCTGGGTGCGCCACTGCGGGAAGCTCATGCCCAGCTCGCGCTGGCACAGCCTGGCCAGCGTACGGTCGCTGGTGCCGGCCTGGACGGCCAGCTGCGCCAGGGTCCTGCTGTCGGCGGGGTCGCGGCGCAGGATCGCGCAGACGGCGGCCAGCCTGGGGTCGCGGGCGGTGGGCAGGTGCAGCCGCTGCTCGGGGGCGCGCTTGAGCTGATCGACGAGCACGGCCCACAACCTCTCGCGCTCCCCGCCGTCCGGTGGGGAGAACTCGTCGGAGGTGTAGGTGATGATCAGCTCGCGGAGCAGGGGGCCGACGACGAGGACGGTGGGGTGGCCGAGGCCGAGGGGGTTGTCGGCGAGGCCCACCAGGCGCAGGTCGGTGTCGCCGTGGGCGCGGTGTTCGTGGACGGTGCCGGCCGGGATCCAGATGGCGCGGTTGGCCGGGGCGACCCAGGTGCCCGCGCCGGTGGTGACCGAGAGCACGCCGCGGCAGGCGTAGACGATCTGGTGGGTGTCGTGCCGGTGCGCGTCGATGCCCGCACCGGGGGCCAACGGCCGTCGCCCCGTCGGCGCTTCGGGCAGATGGCGGATTGCCGTCATGAATTGGCATTTTATCGGAAGCGGGCCAGCCGCCATCGGGAAAGGATCGGGGGGTGAACAGGACCCCCATGCTCGCCGCCGGCCACGCGGCCGTGGACTTCTACCAGGGCGCCGTCCCCGCGCTCGTGCCCTTCCTGGTGGCCGGCCGCGGCTACGGGTACGTCGCCGTGTCCGGCATCGTGCTGGCCGCGACGCTGCTGTCGTCGGTCGTGCAGCCGGTGTTCGGGGTGCTGACGGACAAGTGGCGGATGCCGTGGCTGATCCCGGTGAGCACGCTCGTCGCGGGCGCCGGGGTGGCGCTCGGCGGGGTGACGGACTCCTACGTGCTGACCTGGCTGGCCGTGGCGCTGTCCGGCCTCGGCGTGGCGGCCTACCATCCGGAGTCCGCGCGGCTGGCCAGGATCGCGAGCGAGGGCAGTCACGTGCGGATGAGCTGGTTCTCGCTGGGCGGGACGCTGGGGTTCGCGTCGGCTCCCGTGCTGGTGACGCCGTTGCTGGCGGGGTGGGGGTTGGGCGCCTCGCCGTTCCTGGCCGCGCCGGCGGTGCTGGGGGCGGTGGCGACGCTCCCGGCGGTCCGGGCGCTGGCCGGGGGAGGGCCGGCGGCGCGGGCCGCGGCCCCGGTGTCGGGCCGGGACGACTGGCCGTCGTTCGTCAGGCTGACGCTGGTGATCGTCTTCCGTTCGGTCGTGTACGTCGGGCTGAGCGCCTTCGTGGCCCTCTACCTGGGCGGCGGGGCGGCAGGCGCGGTGGCGCTGTTCGTGCTGTTCGCGGGCGGGGCGGTGGGGACCGTGCTGGGTGGCAGGCTGGCGGCCCGGTGGGGGCGGATGCGGACGATGCGCCTGGCCTACGCGCTGGCGGTCCCGGCGGTAGCGGGGGTGGTGCTGGCGCCGGGACCTGTCGCGTACGTCTTCGTCGCGGCCTCGTCGATCGCCCTGTATGCGCCGTTCTCGCTGCATGTGACGCTGGGCCAGGACTTCCTGCCCACCCGGGTGGGCACGGCCGGCGGCGTGACCCTGGGGCTCGCGGTGAGCGTGGGCGGCCTGGCCAGCCCGCTGGTGGGCGCGCTCGCCGAGGCCACCACGTTGCGGACGGCGCTGGCGTGCCTGATCGTCTTCCCGGCCCTGGCCTGGCTGCTGGCCAGGACGCTGAAGGAGCCGGTGCTGGAGCCCGCCGCCTGACCTCCCGCAGCCCGGGAGGCGCCGGTCAGCGGCGGTAGGTGGAGAGGGCGACGGTGCTGGTGTTGTCGACCTGGTTCGTGTCGAGGCGGCTCGAGTCCACGTGCGCGGTGACGCGCGGGTAGCGGGCGGCCCGGCGGGTCACGCGGACGCGGGCGGTGAGCTGGACCGGGCGCTCGGGGTGGATGGCGGCGATGGTGCAGGTGGCCTGCCTGCCCGAGCGCTTGCATGAGGCGCCGTTCACCGAGGACAGGCTCGTACCGGCCGGGAGGTTGAACGTGACGGGCACCTGGGCGGCGCCCATCAGCCCGCGCATGGTCACGGTGGCCCTGACGTTCGCGGTGCCGCCGCCGCGCCTGACCGCGCGGCGCGGGCCGGAGGTGCTGATGGACAGCGCGTCGTACACCCCCTGCGGGTCGGCCTGCTTGATGATCGCGCCGTAGCTCTCGGTGTTGAGGGCGTTCGCGACGGAGTAGCCGTCAGCCCCGCCGTCCTCCGTGCCCGCCGACAGCACGCCCATCAGGTCGTCGGTGTCTCGGAGCAGCCACGGGCCGCCGCTGTGGCCCTTGAACAGGTGGCAGTTGCGCGTCTCCATGCGTCCGCCGGCCGACGTGGCGGTGATGCGGGAGGCGAAGAGGGTGCCGGTGTCGGCGATGCCGCCGGCCGGCTCGGTCTTGGCCAGGCACCAGAGCTGTTCCCGGCCGTCGTACGGCTTCCTGCCGGCCACGCCGGGGTAGCCCGTCGTGGCGACGGTGTACGCGCCGCCCTGGTTGCGGATCGGGGTGAAGGCGCCGACGGCGTCCTGGAGCGTGCGGCTCTTCCTGCCGACCTCGATGAGGGCGATGTCGTAGTGCGAGTTCCAGTCGCCGCCGCTCATGCCGGTGTAGGGGTCGGGCTTCCACGCCCGCAGGGCGCCCCACCGCCCGTACGGCTCGCGGCCCCGCACGTCGGCGGCCTGCCCGTCGTACGCGGGCACGAACGCGAAGTTCGTGTGCCACCGGCCGGCCGACGCTCCCAGCGGCACGCTGTACACGCAGTGGGCGGCGGTGACGATGAGCAGCCCGACCGCCGAGCGCACGACGGACGCGCTGCAGGAGTCGTCCAGCCCGCTGGAGTTGACGTAGAACAGCCGGCCGGTGACGCGGCTCTGGGTGGCGGCGGTGTAGGGGCGGGGCATGGGGGCGTAGCCGTTGGCGTCCCCGCCCGGGGTGATCCGTTTGCCCTCCGGCACGCTGCGCAGCTGACCCAGCGCCTCCAGGCTCTTCGGCAGCTCCATGACGCCCTGGGCCTGCGCTTTCAGGCTCTTGGGCAGCTCCGTGGCGTTGGCCTGGGCCTGCTTGCTCGCGGTCCAGTAGCGCACGGCGCGGGCGGGGCGCATCAGCGGGGACGACGCGGCGCCCCAGGCGCGGTCCTGGACGGGCGTCAAAGGGGGCTGCTGCCCGGCGGTCGCGGGCACCGCGAGCGCGACGCCGGCCAGCGTGGTGAGCGTGGTGACCAGGACCTTCGGCACGGTGTCCCCTTTGAGTGAAATCGGCAACGTCTCGATCACTCTAGGTTACGAAATGCAGACGAAGCGTAGTTAGGCGCTCCGTGTCGCCATAGCTTCCCGGGGCTCAGCCGGCCGCGGCGTCGCCGGTGCGGCCGGGGGGCAGGAACTCGGCGGTACTGGTCTCCGACGGCTCGCGATCGGGCCGCAGCCCGCGCCACGACGGGTGGCGCAGGCGGCTGTCGCCGGTGACCTCGGCGTACTGCACCTCCCCGACCAGGCGCGGCTCCACCCAGCGCGCGTCCATGGCGTGCTCGCGCGGCACCGGCTCGTCGAACGGCGGGTCGGCGCGTTCCAGGGACGCCAGGCGTTCGCCCAGGTCGCGCAGCATGACCTCGGTGAACCCGGTCCCGACGTGCCCCACGAACCGCAGCCGCCCCCGCTGGTCGTAGGCGCCCAGCAGCAGCGACCCGATCATCCCCGAACGCCGCCCGCCCCCCGGCTTCCAGCCGCCGATCACGACCTCGGCGGTGCGGACGTTCTTGACCTTCGTCCAGTCGCTGCTGCGCCGGCCGGGCCGGTACGGCGAGCCCATCCGCTTGCACACGACCCCTTCGAGCCCGAGCTGCCGGGAGGAGTCGAACGCGAGCCCGGCGTGGTCGGCGAACCACACGGGCACCTCCCAGCGGTAGCCGGGCGTGAACGTGGTCTCGAGCAGTTCCCTGCGGGCGCTGTAGGGGCGGGAGACGGTGCTGTCCTCGTCGAGGTGCAGGATGTCGAACGCCATGAACGTCACCGGCACCGACCTGGCCAGTTCGGCCACCGCCGCCGGGTTGCGCTGGTGCATCCGGGGCTGCAGCGCCTCGAAGCTGGGCCGCCCGGTCTCGTCGAACGCCACGATCTCCCCGTCGATCACGGCGGGGTGCCCGCCGGTGGCGCCGGCCATGAGCTGGAGCTCGGGGTAGGCGGGGGTGATGTCCTTGGCGTTGCGCGACATCAGGCGGACGGCGCCGCCCTGGAGGTAGGCGAGGGCGCGCACGCCGTCCCATTTCATCTCCACGGCCCAGTCCGCACCCTGGACGGAGGTCAGGGTGCCGAGCTGCGCCAGCATGGGCGCGTAGGCCGGCAGCCGCACCATGGTGCAGGCCGTACCCCGGAGGGCTGATCGACAGTGGCGGGCCGGGGTCTACAGATGGTCAAGCGCGGTGTCCTCGACGAGCTCGGCCAGGTCCACGCCGTGGGCGGTGAGCTCGGCGACGGTGGCGCAGTAGCCCTGCAGGTACGTCGTGCCGTTGACCCGGTGCGAGACACGCAGCAGCGGGCGATCGTCCAAGATGATCGCCTCGACCAGGATGCCGCCGGGGGCTCGCCACTGTCCCACCCCGGTAACTGTAGGGGTGCGGACAGAATGGACACGTAATGGGAAAGTACGCACCTGGCCTTGCCGGGCGGGGTGATGGCTTTTCCGGGACATGGGTGCTCGACCTTTGGGTAAAGAGAAATTGGCGCCTTTTTGGGCGTTCGGCGTTATCGGGGGGTTCGGGGCGGGCAGGGGTGACGGCTCTCGGCTTTCCCGGCCGTGGCCATGCCCCCGCGACGGCCACGGCGATGCCCCGGCGGGCCCGGTCCGGGGCTGTGGCGGCCGCGGGCTGCGACGTCGGCGAGCGTCGCCCGCGGCCGCCCTCCGCACGGCCGGGTGAGGGGCGGCACGCCGTCCCGGATGGTGGACAGAACCTGATTAAGGGGCCGGACTCCGTAGACTGTGATGGTGATTTCCCGTATTGACATGCGTGGTTCTCTTCCGGAGAACCTGCGCGACGTGCTGCCCCGCGCCGAGCTCGACGTCGAGGCCGCCCTGGAGAAGGTGCGGCCCATCTGCGACGACGTGCGCCATCGCGGGGCGGCAGCCGTACGGGAGCTGACCGCCAGGTTCGACGGCGTCGAGATCGCCTCCACCCGCGTCTCCGCCGAGGCCATCGACCGGGCCCTGCGCGAGCTCGCCCCCGAGGTCAGGGCGGCGCTGGAGGAGTCGATCAGGCGGGCCAGGCTGGTCCACCGCGACCAGCGGCGCACCGACGTCACCACCCAGGTCGTGCCCGGCGGCACCGTGACCGAGCGGTGGGTGCCGGTCGACCGGGTGGGCCTCTACGTCCCTGGCGGCCGCGCGGTCTACCCCTCCAGCGTGGTCATGAACGTCGTCCCGGCGCAGGAGGCCGGCGTCGGCTCGCTGGCCGTGACCAGCCCGGCGCAGAAGGAGTACGGCGGGCTGCCGCACCCCACGATCCTGGCCGCGTGCGCGCTGCTCGGCGTGGACGAGGTCTACTCGGTGGGCGGGGCGCAGGCGGTGGCCATGTTCGCCTACGGCACGGAGGAGTGCCCGCCCGCCACGATGGTGACCGGTCCGGGCAACATCTGGGTGGCGGCGGCCAAGCGGCTGCTCAAGGGACGCATCGGCATCGACTCCGAGGCGGGCCCGACCGAGATCGCCGTCCTGGCCGACGAGACGGCCGACCCGGTCCACGTGGCCGCCGACCTGATCAGCCAGGCCGAGCACGACCCGATCGCCGCCGCCGTGCTGGTCACCACCAGCGTCGAGCTGGCCGACGCGGTCGAGAAGGAGCTGCCGGGCCAGGTGTCGGCGACCAGGCACTCCGAGCGCATCGCCGAGGCGCTGGGCGGCAGGCAGTCGGGCATCGTGCTGGTCGGCTCCATCGACGACGGCATCAAGGTCGTGGACGCGTACGCCGCCGAGCACCTGGAGATCCACACCGCGAACGCCGCGGAAATAGCCGGAAGAATCCGGAACGCCGGGGCCATCTTCGTGGGTCCGTACGCTCCCGTGTCGCTCGGCGACTACCTCGCCGGGTCCAACCACGTGCTGCCCACGGGCGGCTGCGCCTGCCACTCCAGCGGCCTGTCGGTGCAGTCGTTCCTGCGCGGCATCCACGTCGTCGACTACACCCGCGACGCTCTCGCCGACGCGGCGGCCCACGTGTCGGTCCTGGCGGACGCCGAGGACCTTCCGGCCCACGGCGCCGCGATCCGCGCCCGATTCGACTGGCAGATTCCCACGGAGACCGCGTGAACCTCGACGACCTGCCCATCCGAGACGACCTCCGGGGTAAGTCGCCGTACGGCGCGCCCCAGATCGACGTCCCCGTCAGGCTCAACACCAACGAAAACCCCTACCCACCCTCGCCCGAGCTGGTCGCCGACCTGGCCGAGGCGGTCAGGGAGAGCGCGGGAGAGCTCAACCGCTACCCCGACAGGGACGCCACGGCCCTGCGCGCCGACCTGGCCGGCTACCTCGGCCACGGCCTGACCACCGAGCAGGTGTGGGCCGCCAACGGCTCCAACGAGGTGCTCCAGCAGATCCTGCAGGCCTTCGGCGGCCACGGCCGCACGGCCGTCGGGTTCGAGCCCTCGTACTCGATGCACCCGATCATCACCAGCGGCACCAGCACCGAGTGGATCTCGGCCAGCCGCGAGGACGACTTCTCGATCGACCCCGGCAAGGCGACGGCGGCCATCGAGGAGCACCAGCCCGACATCGTGTTCCTGGCCTCGCCCAACAACCCGACCGGCACCGCCCAGCCGCTCGAGACCATCGAGGCCGTCCTGGCCAGCGCCCGGGGCATGGTCGTGGTCGACGAGGCCTACGCCGAGTTCGCCCGCGAGGGCACGCCGTCGGCGCTCACCCTGCTGCCCGAGCACCCCCGGCTGATCGTCACCAGGACGATGTCCAAGGCGTTCGCCATGGCGGGCACCCGGCTCGGCTACCTCGCCGCCCACCCGGCCGTGGTGGAGGCGCTGCTGCTGGTGCGCCTGCCGTACCACCTGTCCACGCTCACCCAGACGGCGGCGCGCGTGGCGCTGCGGCACCGCGCCGAGCTGCTGGGCACGGTCGACGCGCTGCGGCGCGAGCGCGACGACACGGTCGCGTGGCTGCGCTCCAAGGGCCTGGCCGTGGCCGACTCCGACGCCAACTTCGTGCTGTTCGGGCGCTTCCCCGACCGGCGCAAGGTGTGGGAGGGGCTGCTGGAGCGCGGGGTGCTCATCCGCGAGGTGGGCCCGCCACAATGGCTGCGGGTGTCGATCGGCACCGGTGAGGAGATGGCGGCCTTCCGTGCCGCCCTGGAAGGAGTCTTGTGAGTCGCGTAGGCCGCGTCGAGCGCGTTACGAAGGAGACCTCGGTCCTGGTGGAGGTCGGCCTCGACGGCACCGGCCGGGTCGAGGTGGCCACCGGGGTCGGCTTCTTCGACCACATGCTGGCCCAGCTGGGCAAGCACGGGCTGTTCGACCTGACGGTCAAGACCGAGGGCGACCTGCACATCGACTCCCACCACACGATCGAGGACACCGCGCTCGCGCTGGGCGCGGCGTTCCGCGAGGCGCTGGGCGACAAGTCGGGCATCAGGAGGTTCGGCAGCGCGTCGTGCCCGCTGGACGAGTCGCTCGCCCAGGTCACCGTCGACCTGTCCGGACGCCCCTATCTCGTGCACTCCGAGCCCGAGGGCATGGCGCCGATGATCGGCCCCGAGTACGACACGACGATGACCCGCCACATCCTGGAGTCGCTCGTCGCGCAGGCCGCGATCTGCCTGCACGTCCACGTACCCTACGGCCGCAACGCCCACCACATCGTGGAGGCCCAGTTCAAGGCCCTGGCCAGGGCGCTGCGCGAGGCGTCCGAGCTCGACCCGCGCGCCACGGGCGTGCCGAGCACCAAGGGCGTCCTATGACCGAGAACACCATCGCCATCGCGATGGTGTTCATCGGGCTGTTCCTGATCGGCGGCGTGTTCTCGCTGGCCAAGCAGGGGCTGAAGATCGGTGCGGCCGTCTGCGCGCTGGGCGCGGCGATGGCGATCACGGCGGGGGTGCTGTGGTGGTAGGCAAGAAGGTCGTGGTGCTCGACTACGGGTCGGGCAACCTGCGCTCGGCCGAGCGGGCGCTGGCCAGGGTCGGCGCCGACGTGACCGTCACGTCCGACTTCGACGCCGCCATGGACGCCGACGGGCTGGTGGTGCCGGGCGTCGGCGCGTTCGAGGCGTGCATGACCGGGCTCAAGAGCGTGCGCGGCGAGCGGATCATCGGGCGGCGCCTGTCCGGCGGGCGTCCGGTGCTGGGCATCTGCGTGGGCATGCAGATCCTGTTCGCCCGGGGCGTCGAGCACGGCGTGGAGACTGAGGGCTGCGCCGAGTGGCCGGGCACGGTGGAGCGGCTGGAGGCGCCCGTGCTGCCCCACATGGGGTGGAACACGGTCAAGGCGCCCGCCGACAGCGTGCTGTTCGCCGGGCTCGACGCCGCGACCCGCTTCTACTTCGTGCACTCGTACGGGGTGCGCGAGTGGGAGCTGCACACCGGCGAGGGGTTCGCCGAGCCGCTGGTCACCTGGGCCGAGCACGGCGTCCCGTTCGTGGCCGCCGTCGAGAACGGCCCGCTCAAGGCCACCCAGTTCCACCCCGAGAAGTCCGGCGACGCCGGAGCCGTGCTGCTGAAGAACTGGCTCGGCACGCTGTGAGCGCGCCGATCACCCGATCCAGGCTCTCATGAGCAAGGAACGCGCGCGCCGCAGGGCCGAGCGGGAGGCGGAGCGGGCGCGCGCGATCCGGGCCAACGAGGAGCGGCAGGCGCGCCGGGCCCGCCGCCGCGCCCTCCTGGCCCGGCTGACCCCGCGCCCGGTGCGGTTCTACCGCCAGGGCGGCCTGATCGCCCGCCGCCACCGCGCCCAGAACATCGTGGTCGCGCTGGGCTTCCTGTTCGTCCAGGCCATCGTGTGGCTGGTGTGGGGCTCGCTCCCGCTCAGCCTCGCCGTCCTGGTCTTCTCGCTGCTGCTGGTGCCCGTTGTCGTGACCCTCGCTTTCGACCGGAGGATCTGAATGTCGCTCGTATTGCTGCCCGCCGTGGACGTCGTCGACGGCCAGGCCGTACGCCTGGTGCAGGGCGAGGCCGGGACCGAGACCGGTTACGGCGAGCCGCTGGCCGCCGCGCTGGCCTGGCAGGAGGCGGGCGCCGAGTGGATCCATCTGGTCGACCTGGACGCCGCGTTCGGCCGGGGCACCAACCGGGAGCTGCTCGCCGACGTCATCGGCCGGCTCGACGTGAACGTGGAGCTGTCCGGCGGCATCCGCGACGACGACTCCCTGGCCGCCGCGCTGGCCACCGGCTGCCGCCGGGTCAACATCGGCACCGCCGCCCTGGAGAATCCCGAGTGGTGCCGGAAGGTCATCGCCGAGCACGGCGACAAGATCGCGGTCGGGCTCGACGTGCGCGGCACCACGCTGGCCGCCCGCGGCTGGACCGAGGACGCCGGTGACCTGTGGGAGGTCCTCGACCGCCTCGAGGCCGACGGCTGCCCCCGTTACGTCGTCACCGACGTGACCAAGGACGGCATGCTGAAGGGCCCCAACCTCGACCTCTACCGCCGGATCCTGGCCCGCACCGGCCGGCCGGTCGTGGCCAGCGGCGGCGTCTCCTCCATCGACGACCTGGTCGCTCTCGCGTCCCTCGTCCCCGACGGGCTGGAGGGCGCCATCGTGGGCAAGGCCCTCTACGCTCATGCGTTCACACTGGAAAACGCGCTAGCCGCAGTACGTGTGTAGCTCTTGCCGGGAGGGGGCGAGATGAGCGTCAGCATCTTTGGTATGGAAAGCACCGGTCGCAGGGTGTTTTCCGGCGGTATCTGGGAGGAGCGGTACGGCTATGCCCGTGCCGTCGTGGCGGGTGACCGGGTGATCGTGTCCGGCTGCACCGCCACGGTCGACGGAGAGGTGCGCCATGTCGGCGACGCCTACAGACAGAGCCTGACCGCGATCGACATCGCGCTGGAGGCCGTCCTGATGGGCGGTCTGACCAGCGAGGACGTGGTCATGGTCCGTTACTATGTGGTGGAGCAGCGCCACTTCGACCTCGTCGGGCAGGCCATCGGCGAGGTCTTCGGCAAGGTGCGCCCCGCCTGCACCGGAGTGAGGGTGGCCGGGCTGGTCGACCCGAGAATGCTGGTCGAGATCGAAATCGAGGCACACCGAGCATGACCGTAGCCGTAAGAGTCATCCCCTGTCTCGACGTGGACGCCGGCCGCGTGGTCAAGGGCGTCAACTTCGAGAACCTCCGTGACGCGGGCGACCCGGTCGAGCTGGCCAGGCGCTATGACGAGGAGGGCGCCGACGAGCTGACCTTCCTCGACATCACCGCGTCGTCCGGCGAGCGGGAGACCATGCTCGACGTGGTGCGCAGGACCGCCGAGCAGGTGTTCATCCCGCTCACCGTCGGCGGCGGCGTGCGTTCGGTGGAGGACGTCAACCGCCTGCTGCGGGCCGGGGCCGACAAGGTGTCGCTCAACACGGCGGCCATCGCCAGGCCCGAGCTGCTCACGGAGGCGTCCCGGCGGTTCGGCGCCCAGTGCGTCGTGCTGTCCGTGGACGCCCGCCGCGCGCCCGGCACCCCCAGCGGGTTCGAGGTGACCACGCACGGCGGTCGCCGCGGTACCGGGATCGACGCGGTGGAGTGGGCGGCCCGCGGCGAGGAGCTCGGAGTGGGGGAGATCCTGCTCAACTCGATGGACGGTGACGGCACGCTCGACGGCTACGACCTGGAGATGCTGCGCGCGGTCCGCGCCGCGGTGCGGGTGCCGGTGATCGCCAGTGGCGGCGCCGGCCGGCTGGAGGACTTCCCTCCGGCGGTGGCGGCGGGCGCCGACGCCGTGCTCGCGGCGTCGGTGTTCCACTTCGGCACGCTCAAGATCTCCGAGGTCAAGGACACGCTCCGGATGGCGGGCCACCCGGTCCGCTAGCCCGCCGGGGCGGGTGTCACCGCGTGCGGGCGGGTCGCGAGGCCCGCCTGCGCGCGTCCGTCAGAAGACCCGCAGGTGGTGGAACAGCTCGTACGCGACGTCCTTCGCGGCGAACGCCGCCGCCTCCGAGCGCTTGACCGCCAGGTACGCGCTGCGCCGCAGCGGCCCCAGCGCCTCCATGAGCACCTCGTCGGCCTCCAGCGCGTCCAGCGCCTCGTCCAGCGAGGCGGGCAGGCGGGTGTACTGGCCGGGCCGGGTGTCCGGGTCCACGTCCACGGCGGGCCCCGGGTCCAGCTTGCGCCGGATGCCGTCCAGGCCGGCGTGGATGACGGCCCCGAGCGCCAGGTAGGGGTTGGCGGAGGAGTCAGACGGCTTGAGCTCCAGGTTGGGCTCGCCGCTCTCGCCGAGCGGGGAGCACACGCGTACCGCGGCCTCGCGGTTGTCGGGTCCGTGGACGGCGTACGCGCTCGCCCAGGTGCGGGGCGCCAGCCGCCGGAAGCTGTTGACGCTCCCGCACGTGAGCGCCGTCAGGCCGGGCAGGTGGGCCATCAGGCCGCCGATGAACCCGTCGCGCACCTCGCCGTCCTCGGCGAAGACGTTACGGTTGTCGCTCCACAGGGACAGATGCAGGTGGGCGCCGTTGCCCGCCTGGTCGGCCAGCGGCTTGGGGGCCAGCGTGGCCCACATTTGCATGCGCATCGCCGTGCCGCGCACGGTCTCGCGGTAGAGGACGTGGTTGTCGGCGGCGCGCAGCGCGGGCGCGTGGCGCACGGACAGCTCCTGCTGGCCGGGCCCCAGCTCGGGATGGTAGTGCTCGACCCGCAGCCCCTGCGTCTCCAGGGCGTGGATGAGCTTGATCGTGTAGTCGTGGGCCGTGTCGAACCCGGCGTTGGCGTAGCACAGCGAGTCGTCGAGCGGGACCAGCCGGTCGGGGCCGCCGGCCGGGTCGGGCAGGCGGCGGCCGAGCGTGAACTCCGGCTCGAACGCCGCGACCAGCGTGTAGCCCTCGGTGGCGAGCTCGGCGATGGCCTCCTTGAGGAAGGTGCGCGCGCAGGCCCCCCACGGCGAGCCGTCCGGCAGGCGCAGGTCGGACAGCATCGCCGCCGCGCCCGGTGCATGGGGCAACGGGACGTAGGTGGCGGGGTCGGGGACAATGCGTACCTCGCCCACCGGACCCATGTGCTCGACCTCCTGGAGCTGGTCGAGCATGTTCATCGCCATCATGGCCACCGTGTGCCCGATGCCCGTGCTGAGCCGTTCCGCCAACCTCGACCGGGACGCGGCCTTGCCCCGGATCACGCCACCGTGGTCGGCGTACAGAAAACGGATCAGCTCGATTCCCTCGAGCTCGGTTCGCTCGAGGATCCGCCGCGCGTTGGGATCGAGCTGATTGATCTTTGTGCCGCTCGGGCGATCTCTCATCCTGCCTGCGTAACACGATCCGGCAGCGCGGGGAAGCATCTGGCGCAGACAGAAGCCTCGCGTCAGGTCAGAACATTTGTGAAGAACACAGCCAATTGGTCTGCTCCGTGAAGGATTCCTTCAAACACTCCGTTGACCGCCGCCGCAGCCTGGGTCGGCTTGGTGAACAGGTAGAACACCACGAACGCGACAGCCACGTAGGTGATCACCTTCTTGACCTGCATGGGGGCCTCCTGCAGTCCATTCCCAGCCGTATATACCCGGATCTGGGCGATCATCGGCATCTTCTGTGAAGATGTACATGATCCTAACCGGGGGGCTTCCTTACAGAGCCAATGGTAAGCGCAGAAGGTCTGGCGTGAACCCCTTGTTCACCGGGATTTCCGTGATAGGCCGTCCGGATCGCTCAGACGCCGAGGGAGGCGCCGCGCAGTCGTTCGACGTCCTCCGGGTCGCCGGTCAGCTCAACCCTGGTGTGCCGCTGCCGTCCGAAGCAGAACATGAGCAGCTCGGCCGCCCGGCCGGTGACCTCGACGCGCGCGCCTCCGCGGGGGCCGCCGAGCGCCACGCCGCCGCCGAGCCGGTGCAGCACCACGCCCACCGGCGCCTTGCGCAGCATCAGCCGGGCCCCGCCGGCGACCCGCTTCCAGATGAGCCGTTCGAGGTCGTCGGACAGCTCGCGGGGCTCCCATGACGGCTGGGCGCGGCGGACGTCCTCGTGGTGGACGAAGAACTCCAGCGTGTTGACGGCGTCGTCGAGGAAGGGCAGCAGCCCGTAGACGCCGCCCGGCTCGCGCACCAGGCCGACCAGCTCGGGGAAAGGGTGCTTGGCCTTGAGGCCGTTCTGCACCGAGGCGGTGTAGCCGGCGAGGGGCTTGAGCGCGATGCCGCCCATCGCGTCGGGCCTGCGCTCGCGCAGCGCGAGGTGGGCGGCCAGGTCGTAGGTGGTCCAGCCCGTGCAGAGCGTGGGGGCGTCGGGACCGAGGCGGTCGAACAGGTCGCAGAGCGCGGAGCGTTCGTCGCGAGCGTACGTCACGTGGTCAACCCTACCGGTGGGAATAACGTGCATATCTGGAGTGATAGTGACTTAGGCAGATATGTCGGATTGGAAGGGGAACGTGCCGCGTGGCGACCAAGGTCACCTCGGCCGTGATGCGTCAAGGGCTGCGTGTCCTTGGGGTGGCCATTCAGACGGAGAAAGCGGTGTTCGCGCTGGCGGTGCTGGCCAGCGCGGTCTACGGCGGCATGACCGTCGCGTCCGCGTGGGCGCTGGGCTGGGCGACGCAGAACGTGGTGCTGCCGGCCTTCGGGTCGGGCCGCATCGCTTCGGGGGCGCTCTGGACGGGGGTGCTCCTCATCGTCGGGACGGCGCTGCTCAAGGCGGTCGGCGTGGCCGGGCGCCGCATCCTGGCGGGGGTCATGCAGTACCGCATGCAGGCCAGGTCGCGCAGGGACGTGACCAAGCAGTACCTGAGGCTGCCACTGTCCTGGCACCACCGGCACCCGACCGGGCAGCTCCTGTCGAACGCCAGCGCCGACGCCGAGGCCGCCTGGGCGCCGCTCGCGCCGCTGCCGATGGCCGTGGGCGTGATCGTCATGCTGTTCACCGCGGCGATCGCGATGCTGTTCACGGATCTCGTGCTCGCGCTGGTGGGTTTCTTGATTTTTCCGGCGATCGCCGTACTTAACCTGATTTATCAGCGCAAGCTCAGCCCGCTGGCCACCCGCGCGCAGCAGCTGCGCGCCGAGGTCAGCGAGATCGCGCACGAGAGCTTCGACGGCGCGCTCGTCGTCAAGACGCTCGGCCGGGAGGAGCTGGAGACCGACCGGTTCCGGCGGCGCGCCCACGAGCTGCGCGACGCCAACATCGCGGTCGGGCGCGTGCGCGGGCTGTTCGACCCGCTGCTGGAGGCGCTGCCCACGATCGGCGTGCTCGCCGTGCTCGCCGTCGGCGCGGCGCGGCTGTCCGCCGGTGCGATCGACTCCGGCGACCTGGTGCAGGTGGCGTACCTGTTCACGCTGCTGTCCTTCCCGATCAGGGCGCTCGGCTGGGTGCTGGCCGAGCTGCCGCGCAGCGTCGTCGGCTGGCAGCGGGTGCAGGCCGTGCTGGAGGCCACCGGCTCCATGGAGTACGGCGGCGTGGCCGCCACGACCGCCTCCACCCCCGCCGCGCTGGAGATCTCCGGCGTCTCGTACGCCTACGGCGAGGCCCAGGTGCTCCACGACGTCACCTTCGACGTGCCCGCCGGCCGTACCGTCGCGCTGGTCGGGCCCACCGGCTCGGGCAAGTCCACGCTCGTGCAGCTGCTCGTGCGGCTCGTGGACCCCGGCACGGGACAGGTGCTGCTCGACGGCGTGGACCTGCGCGAGCTGGCCTACGGCGGCATCGCCGAGTCGGTGGCGCTGGTGCCGCAGCAGACGTTCCTGTTCGACGACAGCGTGCGCGGCAACATCGCGCTCGGGCTGGAGGCGGGCGACGAGGACGTGTGGGCCGCCCTGCGGCTGGCCCAGGCCGACGGGTTCGTGGCCAGGCTCGCCGACGGGCTCGACACGCGGGTCGGCGAGCGCGGCGCGACGCTGTCCGGCGGCCAGCGCCAGCGCCTCGCGCTGGCCCGCGCGGTCGTGCGCCGGCCCCGCCTGCTCATCCTCGACGATGCCACCTCCAGCGTGGACCCGCAGGTCGAGGCCAGGATCCTGTACGGGCTGCGGGACGCGGCCGAGTCCTCGACCGTCGTGGTCGTCGCCTACCGGATGGCCACGATCGCCCTGGCCGACGAGGTGGTCTTCCTCGACCACGGCCGGGTCGTGGACCGGGGCTCGCACGAGGAGCTGCTGGAGCGCTGCGAGGGCTACCGCAACCTGGTGACCGCCTACGAGCGCGAGGAAGCCGAGCGCGCCGCCATCGACCTGCAGGCAGAAGAGGAAGAAGGGGTCAGCGCATGACGGCGCAGAGCATCCAGGGCAACTCTGAACGTTCCGCGCTGGCCACGATCCGGCATGGGCTCTCGCTCACGCCCGAGTTCCGCAAGGGGCTGGCGGGCACGCTGGCGCTGGCCGTCATCGCGACCATCGGCAAGATCATCGTGCCGATCGCGGTCCAGCAGACGATCGACACGGGGCTCAAGGGCGGCTCGCCGGACATTCCGTACATCACCAAGGCTGTTCTTATCTGCGCGGCCGCGGTGCTGCTCACGGCCCTGGCCGCGTACGTCATGAACGTCCGCCTCTACAAGGCCACCGAGTCGTCCCTGGCGACCCTGCGCGTGCGCGGCTTCCGCCACGTGCACGACCTGTCGGTGCTCACCCAGAACACCGAGCGGCGCGGCTCCCTGGTCTCGCGCGTCACCAACGACATCGACCAGATCAGCGCGTTCATGCAGTGGGGCGGGCTGATGATCATCGTGGCGTTCGGGCAGCTGTTCGTGGCGACCGTGCTCATGTTCGTCTACTCCTGGCAGCTCACCCTGCTCGTCTGGGCGTGCTTCATCCCGCTGATGATCGCGCTGCCGCGCTTCCAGCGGCTGCTGTCGCGGGCGTACACGATCGTGCGCGAGCGCACCGGCGACATGCTGGCGGCGGTCAGCGAGTCCGTCGTCGGGGCCACCGTCATCAGGGCGTACGCCTCCGAGCGCCGCACCGCCGAGCGCATCGACACCGCCGTGAACGCCAACCGCCGCGCCCAGGTCAGGGCGCAGACCATCGTCGGCTTCGTCTTCCCCCTGACCGAGATCGTGGCCGCCGTCGCCATCGGCGCGATCGTGCTGCTCGGCGTGCGGCTCGGCCTGTCGGGCGACATCACGCAGGGGCAGCTGGTGGCGTTCCTGTTCCTGGTCACGCTGTTCGTCTCGCCGCTGCAGACGGCCACCGAGGTGCTGAACGAGGCCCAGAACGCCGTCGCCGGCTGGCGCCGCATCCTGGGCGTGCTCGACACGCCGGCCGACGTGGCCGACCCCGGCGACCAGGGCGTGACGCTGCCCCGCGGCCCCATCTCGGTCGCCTTCGAGAACGTGCACTTCTCCTATCCCGGCGGCGCGCCCGTGCTGCGCGAGGTCACGGTGGACATCCCGCCGCGCTCGCGGGTCGCGGTGGTGGGGGAGACGGGGTCGGGCAAGACCACGTTCGCCAAGCTCCTGACCCGCCTCATGGACCCGGCCGCGGGCCGCGTCACGGTGGACGGCCACGACCTGCGCGACGTCCGCTTCTCCTCGCTGCGCGAGCGGATCGTCATGGTGCCGCAGGACGGCTTCCTGTTCGACGGGACGCTGGAGGAGAACGTCCGCTACGGCAAGCCGTCGGCCACCGCCGAGGAGATCCGGCTCGCGATGACCGAGCTGGGCCTGGCCGACTGGCTGGAGGGCCTGCCCGCCGGGCTGGACACCCCCGTGGGCCAGCGCGGCGAGTCCCTCTCCGCGGGTGAGCGGCAGCTCGTCGCCCTGGCGCGGGCGTACCTGGCCGACCCCGACCTGCTCCTGCTCGACGAGGCCACCTCGGCGGTGGACCCGGCCACGGAGGTACGGCTGGCGCGGGCGCTGGAGGGCGTGACGCGGGGCCGTACGGCCGTCTCGATCGCGCACCGCCTGTCGACGGCGGAGAACGCCGACGAGGTCCTGGTCTTCGACGCGGGCCGCCTGGTGCAGCGCGGCCCGCACGCCGAGCTGGTGGGGGAGCCGGGCGTGTACGCCGACCTGCACGCGTCGTGGATCTCCGCGGCCCGCTCCTGACCGGACGTGACGTCCCTGCCCGCGTGCCCGATCAACCGGGCACGCGGGCAGGCTGGTTGAATGGACGCATGTCCCTTGACCCCAAGATCGCCGCGCGGTTGAAGCGCGACGCCGACGGCCTGGTCGCCGCCATCGCCCAGCAGTACGACACCGGCGAGGTGCTCATGCTGGCCTGGATGAACGACGAGGCGCTGCATCGGACGCTCACCACCGGCCGGGCCACCTACTGGTCCCGCAGCCGCGCCGAGCTCTGGGTCAAGGGCGGCACCTCCGGCCACGTCCAGCACGTCAAGGCGGTGGCCCTCGACTGCGACGGCGACGCCGTCCTCGTCAAGGTCGACCAGGTCGACGGCGCGTGCCACACCGGAGACCGCACGTGCTTCGACGCGGACCAGCTCGAGATCCCGCTCGGATAGCAGGCCGCATGGGGCACAGAGAGCTGTGGAGCTGGCTGGGGGCGACCGTCCTCGGATGCGTGCTCGTGCTGTTCGGCGCGAGCCGGGCCTGGGTGCGGATCCTGGAGCCGGGCGTGGCCGCGCCCACCGGAGCCGAGCTCAGCCCCGTCCTGACCCCCGTCGCCCTGGCCGCGCTGGCCGGGGTGGTGGCCGTGCTGGCCACCAAGGGCGCGGGGCGCCGCGTCGTCGGGGCGCTGGTCGCCCTGTGCGGGGCGGGCGCAGCGGCCGGGACGTGGACGGCGCTCGGCGGCGACACCGTCACCGGCTGGCTGCGCGAGCAGAACGTCCTGCGCGGCGCCGCCGACCTCCCCTGGGAGGCCGCCCCGCTCTGGCCGGCGGTCACGGCCGCCGGAGCGGTCCTGGTGATCGCCGGCGGGATCGTCGCGATCGTGCGCGGCGGCAGGTGGGCGGGGATGTCGGCGCGCTACGACAGAGGCACCGAGACGGGCGCCGGCGGGGGCGCCAATGGGGGCGCCAATGAGGGTGCCGGCAAGGCCCGCGCCGAGGTCAAGGACGACCGGGCGCTGTGGGACGCGCTCGACCGCGGCGACGACCCCACCGACTCCCGCTGACTCTCAGCGCTATGACGATTTCTTTACTGTTCTGAACCTCTGTCTGCTTGGCAAACGTTTCCTCAATAAGCTGCCGTTGCAACTCGCCACGAACACTTAGGAGCCAGGCGCATGAGCTACGGGGATCAGGGCAGCGGCGGCGGCTACGGCGCGCAGCAGCCCGGCGGTGGGTACGGCCAGCAGCCCCCCAGCGGCGGCGGCGGTTACGGCCAGCAGCCGCCCAGCTACGGGGGTGGGTACGGGCAGCAGCCACCGACCGGGGGTGGCGGTTACGGGCAGCAGCCTCCGAGCTCGGGCGGGTACGGGGAGCAGCCGCCCAGCTATCCGCAGGAGCCGCTCGGCTACGGCCAGCAGCCCCCGAGCGCCGGCGGCTACGGCCAGCAGCCCCCCAGCTACGGCCAGCAGGCCTACGGTCAGCAGGGCTACGGCCAGCAGGGTTACGGCTACGGCGCGCCGCCCCAGCAGCCCAGGTCGACCAACGGCATGGCGGTGGCCTCGCTCGTCCTGGGCATCATCGGCCTGATCTTCTGCGGGATCACCAGCATCCCGGGCGTGATCCTCGGCCACATCGCCCTCAACCGGATCAAGAAGACCGGCGAGGAGGGCTCGGGCATGGCCGTCGGCGGTCTGGTCACGTCCTACATCACCGTCGTGATCTGGGTGCTGTGCTGGCTCATCTTCGGCGGGCTCATCCTGTCGATGATCGGGCTCAGCGCCGCCGCCACGTCGTCCTCGTACGACTACTGAACCGGCCGGTAACCCTCCGCGAGTGTGGCCGGACCGTGACGAGCCGCTTGCGGTCCGATTACGAATTGTCCGCAAAATGGACGTTCTTCCACGTAGGGGGCGTATCCTCGCTAGGCTGCCGCGCGCAACTTGCCACGGATGACAACATGAGAGGTCCTTCATGAGTTACGGCAATCAGGGCGACGGCGGCTACGGCTCGCAGCCGCCCGGCGGCGGTTATGGCCAGCAGCCTCCGAGCGGTGGCGGCTACGGCCAGCAGCCCCCGAGCGGCGGCGGTGGCTACGGCCAGCAGCCCCCGAGTGGTGGCGGCTACGGCGGTGGTTACGGCCAGCAGCCCCCGAGCGGCGGCGGTGGCTACGGCCAGCAGCCCCCCAGCGGTGGTGGTTACGGCCAGCAGCCCCCGAGCGGTGGCGGCTACGGCGGTGGTTACGGCCAGCAGCCCCCGGCCGGTGGCAACCCGCCGGACAACCACCTGGTCGCGGCCATCCTGACCACCCTGTTCTGCTGCCTTCCCCTGGGCATCGTGTCGATCGTCAAGTCTTCGCAGGTCAACTCGAAGTGGCAGATCGGCGACTTCCAGGGTGCCGCGCTGGCGAGCGAGGAGGCCAAGACCTGGTGGAAGCGGTCGTTGATCGCGGGCATCATCTGGTGGGTGCTGGTCATCCTCTTCTACGTGGTGGTGTTCGTCCTCCTGGCCGCCAGTGTCCCGAGCTCGAGCTACTGAGCCGGAAGGCGGATACTGAGAGCATGAGCATCGCAACAACCGAGCGGCGCGGCGCGGCACGTCTCAAGGGCCTGCTCGCGCCGCTCGGTGTTGCGGGCGCGACGGGCGCCGTGTTCGCGTTCGTCGGGATGGTGGACCCCAACCAGCCGGGCCACTACCCGACCTGCCCGTTCCTGTGGCTCACCCACCTCTACTGCCCGGGCTGCGGCACGCTGCGGACCATCCACGCGCTCGCCCATCTCGACCCGGCCACCGCGCTCGGGATGAACCCTCTCGCCGTGGCCATGATGCCGTTCCTGCTGTTCTGGTGGGGGAGATGGGTCGTACGCGCCTGGCAGGGCAGGCCGAGACGCACCACGCTCGCCCATCCGGCGTGGCTGTGGGCGTTCCTCGCCCTCGTCATGGTCTACTGGGTCGTCCGTAACCTGCCGTTCGGGGCGTTCCTCGCTCCGTAGGGACTCCCAGCCGGGGGGCCTGTGGTGAGGTGACCCCGTGCGGGCCGATACCATCGCAGGACAAGGCAGAGAGCGGACGCGACGCGAACTCTCCGCCGCCCCCACAGTCGACCGGAGGGACCTCAAGCGCGTGAGTGAGCGGACGGAAGGGCCGAGTGTCCTCGACGACATCCTCGACGGGGTGCGCGCCGACCTCGCCGCACGTCAGCAGGCCGTGTCCATTGACGAGCTCAAGCGGCGGGCCGAGCGCGCCCATGCGCCCAGGGACGCCATGGCCGCGCTCGGGGGCGACAGGATCTCGGTGATCGCCGAGGTCAAGCGGTCGAGCCCGTCCAAGGGGGCGCTGGCCGCCATCGCCGACCCGGCCGCGCTGGCGGCCGACTACGAAGAGGGCGGCGCCCACGTCATCAGCGTGCTGACCGAGCGGCGCAAGTTCGGCGGCAGCCTCGAAGACCTGGCGGCGGTTCGCGCCCGGGTCGACATCCCGATCCTGCGCAAAGACTTCATCCTGACCTCCTACCAGCTCTGGGAGGCCCGGGCCCACGGCGCCGACCTGGCGCTGCTGATGGTCGTCTGCCTGGAGCAGGAGGCGCTGGTGTCGCTGATCGAGCGGGCCGAGTCGATCGGGCTCACCCCGCTGGTCGAGGTGCACACCGAGGAGGAGCTCGAGCGGGCGGTCGCCGCCGGTGCCCGGGTCATCGGGATCAACGCGCGCAACCTCAAGACACTCGAAGTCGATCGCGAGGTCTTCACGAAGCTGGCGCCCAAGATCCCCGATAATGTGATCAAGATTGCCGAGTCGGGCGTGCGCGGCCCGCACGACCTGCTCGCCTATGCCAGGGCCGGCGCCGACGCCGTCCTGGTCGGGGAGAGCCTGGTCACCGGCAAGGACCCGCGCAAGGCAGTGGAGGCCCTGGTGACCGCCGGCGCCCATCCAGCGACGCGCCCCGACCACTCAGCAGAGGGATAGCAGTGGCACACGAAGGCTCCATCCTGACCGCCGCCGACCTGACGGGCAACGGCCCGCTCGGCGACGACCCAGACGTGCACGGCAAGTTCGGCATCTTCGGCGGCCGGTTCGTCCCCGAGGCGCTCATCCCGGCGCTCGACGAGGTGGCCGCGGTCTACGAGAAGGCCAAGAACGACCCGGAGTTCCTGCGGGAGTTCGACCATCTGCTGCGCACGTACGCGGGCCGGCCGACCACGCTGACCGACGTGCCGCGCTTCAGCGAGCACGCCGGCGGCGCCAGGATCGTGCTCAAGCGTGAGGACCTCACCCACACCGGCGCTCACAAGATCAACAACGTGCTCGGCCAGGCCCTGCTGACCAAGCGGCTGGGCAAGAAGCGCGTGATCGCCGAGACCGGCGCGGGCCAGCACGGCGTGGCCACCGCCACCGCGGCCGCCCTGCTCGGCCTGGAGTGCGTGATCTACATGGGCGCGGTCGACTGCGAGCGCCAGGCGCTCAACGTCGCCAGGATGAAGCTGCTCGGCGCCACCGTGGTGCCGGTGACCAACGGCTCCCAGACGCTGAAGGACGCCATCAACGAGGCGTTCCGCGACTGGGTGACCAACGTCGACTCCACCCACTACCTGTTCGGCACGATCGCGGGGCCGCACCCGTTCCCCGAGATCGTCCGCGACTTCGCGCGCATCATCGGCGTCGAGGCCCGCCGCCAGATCCAGGAGCTGACCGGCGGCCTGCCCGACGCGGTGTGCGCGGCGGTCGGCGGCGGCAGCAACGCGATCGGCATCTTCCACGCCTTCCTCGGTGACGAGGGCGTCCAGCTGCACGGCTACGAGGCCGCCGGGCGCGGCCTGGAGTCCGGCGAGCACGCGCTCACGCTCACCGCCGGCTCGATCGGCGTGCTGCACGGCTCGCGCACCTACGTGCTGCAGGACGACGAGGGCCAGACCATCGAGTCCCACTCGATCTCGGCCGGGCTCGACTACCCGGGCGTCGGCCCCGAGCACGCCTGGCTGAAGGACTCGGGCCGTGCCACCTACCACGGCGTCACCGACGACGCGGCGATGGCCGCGTTCTCGCTGCTGGCCAGGACCGAGGGCATCATCCCGGCCATCGAGTCCTCCCACGCCCTGGCGGGCGCGCTGGAGCTGGGCCGCGAGCTCGGCCCCGAGGTGACCATCCTGGTCAACCTCTCCGGCCGCGGCGACAAAGACATGGGCACGGCGATGAAATACTTCAACCTCTGACGAGCCGCCACCCCGGCGTGGGGTCCCGCGCCGGGGGATAACTGGTGGGACTCGACCTTCGAAACGGACAGACATGACGACTCTTCAGACGGTTTTCGCCAAGGCGAAGGCGGACAACCGGGCCGCGCTCGTCGGCTACCTGCCCGCGGGCTTCCCCTCCAAGGGCGGCGACGTCGCCGCGGCAGCGGCCCTGGTCGAGGCCGGCTGCGACGTCATCGAGATCGGCCTGCCCTACTCCGACCCGCTCATGGACGGGCCGACGATCCAGGACGCGGTGCACCGCTCGCTGGTCAACGGCACGCGCATCGCCGACGTGCTGCGCACGGTCGAGGGCGTCGCCGCCACCGGCGCCGCCACGCTCGTCATGACCTACTGGAACCCCATCGACAAGTACGGCGCCGAGCGGTTCGCCCGCGACCTCGCCAACGCGGGCGGCGTGGGCACGATCACGCCCGACCTGACGCCCGAGGAGTCGGAGCCGTGGCGGGCGGCGTCCGCGTCCGCAGGCATCGACACGGTGTTCCTGGTGGCGCCGAGCTCGACCGAGCAGCGCATCAAGGCCGTCGTCGACTGCTGCACGGGCTTCGTGTACGCGGCCTCGCTGATGGGTGTCACCGGCGCCAGGGAGAGTGTCAACGTCGCCGCCGAGGGCCTGGTCGAGCGGACCCGGGCGCACACGGACCTGCCGGTGTGCGTGGGCCTCGGCGTGGGCACGGGCGCGCAGGCGGCCGAGGTGGCGACCTACGCCGACGGGGTGATCGTGGGGTCGGCGTTCATCCGCCGCATCCTCGACGCGTCCGACGAGGCCGAGGGCCGGGCCTCCATCGGAGCCCTGGCCAGGGACATGGCCCAGGGGGTCCGCCGGTAAAGGTGCTTTACCGGCT
The DNA here is from genome assembly GCF_040675285.1 of Nonomuraea sp. NPDC049625. Classification (NCBI taxonomy): domain Bacteria; kingdom Bacillati; phylum Actinomycetota; class Actinomycetes; order Streptosporangiales; family Streptosporangiaceae; genus Nonomuraea; species Nonomuraea sp. NPDC049625. Next base: position 463,145 of record NZ_JBFAOQ010000002.1, read on the forward strand.
ATGTAACGAAATTTCGGGATTGCTGCAAGGATTTGGCGCGTAGGTCCTTGGCGTGCGGTCCGGGGCGGGTGATGATCGGGGCCCCGAAGCGGTGTGACGCACGACCCCGAAAGGACACCGATGCGTCCCAGCCCCCTCACGTTCGCAGCGACCCTCGCACTCGCGGTCACGGCCATGACCGCCCCGGCGTCCGCCGATCTCGTCCCGGCGTCCGTCGGTCCTGCCCCGGTGTCGGTAGGCCCCGAACCGGCGTCTGCGAGCCCCGAACCGGCGGCCACCCCGCCGCCCGACGCCGAGCCCACCCCGACGTACGAGTTGCCGTCCCCGGAGACGCCGCCCACCGGGACGCCCCCGCCGAGCCCCACCGCGCAGAACGAGCCGCCCAGGCCGGCGCGGGTGGCCCGGCCGATCGCGATCTCGTCCCCGGCGCTGCGCGTCGAGCTCGACCCGGACTTCCCGCGCGTCCTGAGCTACACCGACCGGGCCGGCGGCGCCACGCTCGGCGGCAGCACGGGCGTGCCCGCCGTCGTCCTCAACGGCCAGGCGCGAGCCGCCACCGTGGCGCTGACCGCGAACGACGGCGCGACCGCCCGCTACCGGCTGACCTTCCCCGATCTCGGCGGCGTCGCGCTCGGGGCGAGCATCGGCGTCAAGGGCCGGGTGACGACGTTCCGGATCGACTCGGTGGCCGACACCGAGGCGTTCCGCGTCAACACCATCGACCTGCCCGGCCATGACCTGGTGTCGGTGTCGAGCGCGCAGCCGGGCGCGGCGACCGCGTTCACCCGGCTGGACCCCAACTCCACCCGCACCGCCGACGTCTTCGCCCAGGTCACGCCGGGCACCGCGCCCGACGACGGCCCGGTCGGGGCCACGTACGCGATCGTGAACACCGACCGGCTGGCCGCCGCGATCGAGACGAACTCCACCTACGACCGCCCCTCGGGCGTCACCGACCGGGACGCCGCCAGGCTCTGGCACCAGGCCAGGAAGGACGCCGGTGGCACCGTCTCCGTGGGCGTGTGGAGCGGCCAGTGGACGCACCGCGCGACCGGCTCGCCGTTCACCGAGGAGCCGCCCTGGGCCAAGGTCGTGGTCACGCCCGACGCCAACGGCGACGGGACGCTCGACTGGCAGGACGGCGCGGTGGCGTTCAGGACCATCGCCGTCAAGGCGGCCGGCGCCGAGCGGACCAGGGACCGCGTGGTCACGCACATCCCGTTCAACTTCTCCAGCCAGGCCACGCACCCGTTCCTGCGCACCCTGGACGACGTCAAGCGCATCTCGCTGGCCACCGACGGCCTCGGGCAGCTCGCGCTGCTCAAGGGCTACCAGTCGGAGGGCCACGACGCGGCGCACCCCGACTACGGCGGCAACTACAACCGGCGCGCGGGCGGGCTGAAGGACCTGAACACGCTGCTCAAGGCCGGCAAGGGCTGGAACGCCACGTTCGGCGTGCACGTCAACGCCACCGAGTCCTACCCCGAGGCCAGGAACTTCAGCGAGCAGCTCGTCGACAAGGCCGCCAAGGGCTGGAACTGGCTCGACCAGGCGTACCTGATCGACCAGCGCGGCGACCTCACCAGAGGCACCCTGGCCGGGCGCTTCGCGCAGCTGCGCGCCGAGACCGACCGCAACCTCGCGGTGCTGTACGTGGACGTGTTCAGGCCGTTCGGCTGGGTCGCCGACCGGACGCTGGCCGAGCTGCGCGAGCAGGGCTGGCAGGTGACCACGGAGTGGTCGGACAAGCTCGAACGCGCGTCCCTGTGGTCCCACTGGGCCAACGACCTCAACTACGGCGGGGTCACCAACAAGGGGCTGAACTCCCAGATCATCCGGTTCATCCGCAACGACGAGAAGGACGTCTGGAACGCCCACCCGATCCTCGGCAACGCCCGCATCGTCGAGTTCGAGGGCTGGCAGGCGAAGAACGACTTCACCGCGTTCTACCGCAACATCTGGGAGCACAACCTGCCGGTCAAGTTCCTGCAGCACTACAAGATCATGGACTGGAACGCGGACGAGATCGTCTTCTCCGGCGGCGTGCGGGGCACGTACCGGGACGGGAGGCGCGAGCTGTTCGCCGACGGGCACAAGGTGCTCGACGGGGGCGCCTACCTGCTGCCGTGGCAGGGCAGGTACTACCACTACAACCCGGCGGGAGGGGTGACGACCTGGGACGCCGACCGGCCGATGACCGTCTACCGGCTCACCGGCCAGGGCCGCGTGGCGGTCGGCACGGTCACCCCGGAGCACGGGAAGATCACGTTGCGGGCGGAGGCGGGCGTGCCGTACGTGCTCTATCCCGGCAAGGCGCCCCGGCAGCCTGACCCGGACTGGGGGCAGGGCGCCGGCGTGCGCGACCCCGGCTTCAACGGCGACCGGCTCGCCGGATGGACCGTCACGGGCCCCGTGAGCGTCCGCGAGAACGACCTGGGCCAGCGGGTGGCGCTGCTCGGCGGCGGGGCGCGGGCGCGGCTGGAGCAGCGGCTGACGGGCCTGCGGCCCGGCCGCACCTACACCGCCTCCGCCTTCGTCGAGGTCGAGCCGGGCAGGACCCGCGAGACCACCCTGGAGGTCGCCGGGCAGGCGGTGACCGTCAGCCGGTCCACGGCCAGGAACTACATCGCCTCCGACGAGAAGCACGACACCTTCTTCCAGCGGGCCAAGGTGACCTTCACCGCGCCCGGCACGTCGGCCACCCTGCGGATCACGGCCGCCGCCGCGGACGGGGACGTGCGGGTGGACGACGTACGGCTGTTCGAGCGGGAGCCGGCTGGTGACGTGGAGACGTTCGAGTCGAACGAGCCCGGCTGGGGGCCGTTCGTGAAGGGGGACGCGGGCGGGTCGTTCGACGCGCGCACGCACCTGTCCGAGCGGCACGAGCCGTACACGCAGGCCGGGTGGAACGGCAAGACGATCGACGACGTGCTGAACGGCGACTGGTCGCTGAAGGCGCACGAGGAGCGCCAGGGGCTCATCTACCGCACGTTGCCGTGGACCGCGCGGTTCGAGCCGGGGCACGCGTACGAGGTGTCCTTCGCCTACCAGAGCGCGCAGGCGGACGCGTACCAGTGGGTGACCGGCTACGACAAGGGCGGCGCCGGCGTCGAGACGCGGCGCACGCCCATCCCCGAGCGGCGGACCACGGGGATGTTCAGGGAGCGGGTGGTGGCGGGGTGCGGGGACGTGTGGGTCGGGCTGCGCTCGCTCAAGGCCGAGCAGGCCGGGGCCGACTTCGTCCTCGACGACTTCTCCGTGACCGACCTCGGCGCGGCGCCGGACGCGCAGGCGTGCGGGTCGCTGGAGGTGGTGCCCGCCGGCGTCGTCGAGCAGGGAAGGGCCAACGAGGTCGTCACCACGTTCACGAACCTCGAGGACTCGACGGCCCAGGACGTTCGGGTGACGCTGGACGTACCGGACGGGTGGACGGCCACCGGCGACGGGACCGGCGTCGTGGAGCCGGGCGCCAAGTTGACCACGACCTGGCAGGTCACCCCGCCCGCGGACGCCTCCGGGAGCTACGAGCTCGGGGCCGCGGCCGGCTACTCCGTGGGCGGCGTGGCGAAGCGGCTCACCGCGTCCGCGACCGTGCGCACGCCGCCCCGGCCGCCCGCGGAGGACGCCTACGCCAGCGACCTGGAGTGGGTGACCGCGGACAACGGCTGGGGGCCGGTGGAGCGCGACCGGTCCAACGGCGACACCGGCGAGGCCGACGGCGGGCCGATCGTCATCGGCGGGCGGACGTTCGCCAAGGGGCTCGGCACGCACGCGCCGGCCAGGGTTCGCTTCCACCTGGGCGGCGCGTGCACGGGGTTCACGGCGTTCGTGGGGGTCGACGACGTGCAGGCCACGCGGGGGTCCGTGCAGTTCGCCGTGGTGGCGGACGGGGTGGAGAAGGCGCGCAGCCCGGTCCTGCGGGCCGCCGACGCGGCGTACGAGCTGAGCGCCGACCTGACCGGAGCCCGTTACGTGGACCTGGTGGCCGGGGACGGCGGCGACGGGAACGGCAACGACCACGCCGACTGGGGCGAGGCCAGGTTCGCGTGCGGCTGAGCGGGCTCTTCATGCCCGGACCGCCCTGGCGAACAGCGCGGCCAGCCCGTCGGCGTACTCGTCCGGGTCGGCGTCGGGGTCGGCCTCCAGCAGGAACGGCAGCCCGTCCAGCGCGCGCTGGACCGCCATCGCGGTCACCCGTACGTTGAACGCCCCGAACTCGCCGCTCTCCTGCCCCCAGACCAATAACCGCTCGAGGTGGGACAGCCCCGACAGGCCGGTGGCCCCGGGGCGGTGGTTGAGGAGGATCTCCGTGGCGGCGCGCATCTCGGCGCGGTGCTCGCTGACATACGCCGCTAAGGAGCGGATGTACGTCTCCAGCGCCGCGCCGGCCGTGCGCTGCGTGCTCACCCGCTCGGCCATGAACGCCGAAAGCCGCCCCTGGATCGTCGCGATCACCTGAGCGATCAGCTCGTCCTTGCCCGCGAAGTGGTACGAGATCAGGCGAGTGCTGCTGAGCCCGGCAGATCGGGCGATCCGGACGAACGACGCCTGATGGTAGCCGAGCTCGGCGATCGTCGCGATGGTCGCCGTCACGATCTGCGCTCGTCTTGCGGAGCTCGTGACCGTTACTTGCATGAGTAAATTTTTACTTGACTGCGTAATTCCCGCAAGAAACACGGCTTAGCCGGTGCTTATCCGCCGCGTGGTCATATGGATTCCCGATACTGTGCCCATCCCGGCGCAGAGAAAGAGGAGATGGCGTGTGGACGCGTCACTATCGTCACGCAGAGAGTTCTCGGCGATACCCTGGGTGACGACCGTCGCCCGGCTGGTCCTGGGCGGGGTGCTGATCGCGGCGGGTGGGCTCAAGATCGGAAACCCGGCCGATTCGGTCGTGGCGGTCAAGGCTTACCAGCTGCTGCCCGAGTCGATCGCCGTCACGGTGGGCTACGCCCTGCCGATCCTGGAGATCGTCGTCGGGCTGCTGCTGGTCGTCGGTCTGCTGACCAGGGTGGCCGCGGTGATCGCCGGGCTGCTCATGTTCGCCTTCGTGTTCGGCATCGCCTGGGCCTGGGCGCACGGTCTGCGGATCGACTGCGGCTGCTTCGGTGGCGGCGGCCAGCTGGGGGTAGGGGAGGAGCCGACGTACTTGCTCGACATCCTGCGCGACTTCGGGCTCGTGCTGCTCGGCGCCTGGGCGGTGCGTTTCCCGCCGGGCCGTTTCGCGCTCGACGGCGCCCTTGGACTGGGGGGCGACAATCGTATTGAAGGGGATGACGACGATGAGCAAGGCTGAGCGCACCAAGACGAAGACGGCGCGCGAGAAGATCAGGGAACAGCAGGCCGAGGCACGCCTGCGGGAAAGGCGCAGGCGCATCGCCACGTACGTGACCGCCGGGGCGGTCGCGGTGGCCGCCGTCGGGCTCGGCTGGTGGTACGCGGCCAGCAACTCGCAGTCCGAGCAGGCCGCCGGAGCGCTCGCGTCGGTCACGGTGCAGCCCGACGGCTCGGTCGTGATGGCCAACCAGGGCGTCGCCGGGCCCGTGGTCGACATCTACGAGGACTTCCAGTGTCCCGCCTGCAAGGAGCTCGAGCGGGTCAGCGGCCAGACCTTCAAGAACCTCGCCGCCGAGGGCAAGGCCAAGGTCGTCTACCACCCGATCACGATCTTCTCCCAGGAGCCGACCAAGTCCAACTCCGTACGCGCGGGCAGTGCCGCCCGATGCGTCGCCGACGGCAAGCAGTGGGTCGCCTTCCATGACCTGCTCTACCAGAACCAGCCGTCCGAGACCGAGGCCGGCTTCACGGTGGACCAGCTGAAGAACTGGGGCAAGCAGGCCGGGGTGACCGCGCCGGGCTTCGACCAGTGCGTCGCCACGCAGAAGCACGCCGACGCGCAGCTCTCGTACAGCAAGAAGATCATCGATGCGCAGAAGATCGACCATACGCCGACGGTGAAACTGAACGGCAAGGAAATCGACAATCCCGTACTCTTCAGCCCGCAAGATCTGCGCGAAGCGATTACGAAGGCGGCCAAGTAGTCTCTCTTCCGCTACCCTCACGTGACATGCCCCTTGCCTCGATTCCCAGCCCTTCCCAGGGGGTCTGGTATCTCGGAATCATCCCGATCCGGGCTTATGCGCTATGCATCGTGCTCGGCGTCATCGTCGCCGTCTGGCTGAGCGAGCGGCGCTGGCAGGCCCGCGGTGGCCAGAAGGGGACGATCGTCGACATCGCGGTCCCCGCGGTCATCTTCGGCCTGATCGGCGGCCGGCTCTACCACGTCATCACCGACTGGCAGACCTACTTCGGCAGCCGCGCGATCAAGGAGCCCATCCAGGCGCTGTTCATCTGGGAGGGCGGCCTCGGCATCTGGGGCGCGATCTCACTCGGCGCGCTCGGCGTCTGGTTCGCCGTGCGCAAACGCGGCATCTCCATGAGCGCCGTCGCCGACACGGTCGCGCCCGGCATCGCCTTCGCCCAGGCCATCGGCCGCTGGGGCAACTGGTTCAACCAGGAGCTCTACGGCTCGCCGACCACGCTCCCGTGGGGCCTGGAGATCGACGCCGACCACGGGGGCGAGCCGGGGGTGCTCTACCACCCGACCTTCCTGTACGAGTCGCTGTGGGACGTGGCGCTCGGCTTCGTGCTCCTCTTCGCGGGCCGGCGCTTCGCCCTGCGCCACGGGCGGCTGTTCGCCCTCTACGTCGCCGGCTACACGCTGGGCCGCTTCTGGATCGAAGGGCTGCGCATCGACCCGGTCGGCGGCGTGGACCACGCGGTGACGTTCCTCGGGCTGCGGATCAACCAGTGGACGTCGATCGTGCTGTTCGTGGCGGCGCTGGCGTACTTCTGGCTGTCCAGGAACCGGGACAGCGTGGAGATCGTGGCCCCGGCCGACCCGGCTCACCCCGCCGACCAGGCGGACGCCGACTCCGAGGACACGCAGGAGCCCACCTCGGCCGACGACGGAGAGGACGCTCCGAGCCCTCGACCATCGGCCGATACGTCCAAGGACCCCGAAGCCACGGACGACCCGGCTCCGGAGACCGACAAGACCACGGACGCGGAAGTCACGGACGCTCCGGTGCCGGCAGCCGAAAAGGCCGAGAAGCCTGAGCAGGCCGAGAAGGCCGAGGACGACGGAGCGAAGGATGCCCCGCCGCCAGCGGGTGATGTGACCCCCGCCGACGGGGTAGAGGCATCTGACGCCGAAGTCGTGACGAAGGAGAAGAACTCGCGATGAGTGGTCGCGCGGAGATCCACCACCAGCATCGTGACGTCACCGGAGGCTGGTTGCGGCCCTCGGTGTTCGGCGCGATGGACGGCCTGGTGTCGAACTTCGCGCTCATCGCGGGTGTCGCGGGCGGGACGACCAACACGAAGGTCATCGCCCTCGGAGGCGTCGCCGGGCTCGCCGCCGGCGCGCTGTCCATGGCGGGCGGCGAGTACGTCTCGGTCGCCAGCCAGCGCGAGCTGGCCCAGGCCGAGATCGCCGTGGAACGGCGCGAGCTCGCCCGCCACCCTGACGACGAGCAGGCGGAGCTGGCACAGACGTTCGTCGACAAGGGCGTGGAGCCCGGCCTGGCCGCCGAGGTGTCCAGGCAGATCTCCCGCAACCCGGACCGCGCGCTGGAGGTCCACGCCCAGAACGAACTGGGCGTCGCCCCCGGCGAGCTGCCCTCACCGGTGGTGGCCGCGGTGTCGTCGTTCCTGTCGTTCAGCTTGGGGGCGGTGCTGCCCCTGCTGCCGTACCTGCTCGGCGCCAGGGACCTGGCGCTGTCGGCCGCGGTGTCCTGCGTGGCCCTGTTCGCGGCGGGCGCGCTGGTCTCGGCGGTGACGGCGCGCAGCTGGTGGTTCTCAGGGCTGCGCCAGCTCGTAGTGGGCGCGATCGCCGCGGCGGTCACGTTCGGCCTCGGCAACCTGATCGGGGCGGCGGGCCTGTGATGGCCCGCAGGAGAGCCGGTTCGGGCGGTCACGGCAGATCCTCCTCCGGCCAGGACGGCCAGGACGGCACGGGCCGCACCCGCGGCGGCCGCTCTCCCGGCAGAGACCAGGACAATCCCACCCCCGCCTCCGGCCATCCGACCCCAGACCCGAACGCCGCCGCCGGCCGGGCCGGCGGTAGTTGGCCTGCGCGAGAGGTGCAGGACGCGGGTGGTAGCTGGCCGGCGCGTGATGTGCAGGACACGAGCGGGAGTTGGCCTGCTCGGGATGGTGGCCGTGCTGGTGGTCGCCGGGCGGCGGGTTCGGATGGTGCTGGCCCGGCTGGTGGCAGTTGGCCTGCTCGGGATGTGCAGGACGCCGGCGGTAGCTGGCCCGCGCGGGACGTGCAGGATGCCGGTCGTGCTGGTGGCCGCCGGGCGTCGGGTGCCGATGGTGCCGGCCCGGCTGGTGCCAGTTGGCCCGCGCGAGAGGTGCAGGACGCGGGTGGTAGCTGGCCGGCCCGTGATGTCCAGGACACGAGCGGGAGTTGGCCTGCTCGGGATGCCGGCCGTGCTGGTGGTCGCCGGGCGGCGGGTTCGGATGGTGCTGGCCCGGCTGGTGGCAGTTGGCCCGCGCGAGACGTTCAAGACGCCGGTGGTAGTTGGCCGGCGCGGGATGTTCCAGATGCCGGTGGTAGTTGGCCGGCGCGGGACGTTCCAGACGCTGGTGGTACCTGGCCGGCCCGTGACGTGCAGGACGCGGGCGGCAGCTGGCCTGCGCGGAACCTGCGGGACGCGGGTGGTAGTTGGCCTGCTCGAGATGTCCAGGACGCCGGTGGCAGCTGGCCCGCTCGAGAGGCGCAGGACACCGGCGGTGCCGGGGGTCGCCGGGCATCAGGCTCGGATGACGCCGGCCGTACCGGCGGCGGCGGTCGGCCCGCGTCGGAGGGGCGAGGCAGCCGTCGTGCCGGTGGTCGCCGGTCGGCGGGCGCGGCCGACTCGGGGCGGGCCGGTCACGCCCGGCCGTCCGTAGACCCGGACGGTGGAGGCCAAGCAGCTGGCGGCTGGCCGGCGGCAGGCGCGGACGGTGGCTGGCAGCCGAGCGGCGACGGCCAGCCGACGCCGGGTGTAGGTGGCCGGCACGCTGGCGACGAGGGTAGGCCCAGCGCCGGTGCTGGTGCCGGTGCCGCTGCCAGGCCTGGCACTGGTCCTGGTGCCGCTGGCGGGGTGGGTGCTGGCGGGGCTGGAGTCGGCGGCGGTGGCTGGACTGCCGGAGGCCAGGGCGACGATGGTCAGCTGTTGGCCGAGGCGACCGGCGGCGGGCGGTTGCCGTCCGGTAAGAGCGGTGAAAGGCGTTCCGGGCGCAGGCGGGCGAAGACGAGCCACGGCGCGGATGACCAGTCGGCGAGCGGCGGCGACCGCGGAAACTGGGCAGCAGACGGCGACCTCGGAAACTGGGCGGCCGGCGGCGACGAGCCCGCGGCCGATGCGGTCGGCGGTGACTGGGCGGTCAGCGGTATGCGGTCCGTCACCGAGGGGACCCGACCCCGCAGATCCGGCGGCCGACGTTCGGCGGCCGAGACCGATGGAGGTCGTTCGGCATCCGGAGGCCGCGGTCGTCGTTCGGCGGCGGCCCATGGCGGCCGTTCGGCGGCTGAGACCGACGGCGGTCGCGCGGTGGCTGGGGCGGAAGGCGGCCGCTCGGCAGCAGGTGCCGAAGGCGGCCGATTGGTGGCCGGCGCCGATGGTGGTTGGTCAGTGCTCGGGGCCGAGGACGATCGGTTGGCCGACGACGGTCCATTGGACTTCGGGGCCGACGGTGGATTTGCGACTTCTGAGACTCGCGACGGGAAGGCCGATGGTGAGGGGCGGCCTGGGAAGTTCTCGCGAACGCGACGGCGTCCGCCGCCTTCTGACTGGCAACTCCCGCTGCTCACCCACATGGGCTTGCAGCCCAAGCACCAGCGGCTGATCGTCATCATCGCCACGATCGTCGGCGTGCTGGCGGGCGGGGCTGGGCTGGTGGTCGCCATCAACTCCATCGGCGGCTACTCCCCGCAGCGGCAGGCCGGCTCCTCCATGATCGCGCCGGACACGGCGCTCCCGCACGTCTTCCGGGGGTGGGGTTCGCCCAAGCTGTTCGACCCCGTCACGGACAGGGCCAAGGACCAGCGGGCGCTGACCGAGAAGGAGGTGTTCGGGCAGAGCGAGCTCGCCGTGTCCAAGAAACTCAAGCTCAAGCTGGTCACCAAGAAACTCGATTCCGACTGCTCGGCGGCGCTGTGGGGCGCGAACCTCCTCGAACTGGTGTCGGACGCCGGATGCACCCAAGTCGCCCGCGGCCTCTACGCGAGCTCCGACGGCCGGTACATCGGCCAGTACACGTTGCTCAACCTCAAGGACGGCAAGTCGGCCGCCGACCTGGTGGAGTCCTTGAAGACGCTCTACCGGGGCGGTTGGACGCGCCCCCTGGAGTCCGCCAAGGCCGCCTTCCCCGCCGGCGGCTACTCCGAGGCTGGCGGCTACGCCCTCGGCCACTACGTCGGCCTGGTGTGGCTGGGGAAGACCGACGGCGCGGATCCCGGCCCCAAGGACGACTTCGTCTCACTCACTCTGGCGCTCCGCGGCGCGGAGAAGGCCGTCTACCGCCGCGTCGTCACGATCACCGGACCGTCCTCCTGATGCCGAACCACATACCCCCGAACAACACCCGCCCCTGGCACCGCTCCCGTAACGTCATCACGATCGCCAAGGACGGTTGCTGCCTGAGGTCCGGGAGAGTTGCCGCGATGGTGGAGGGCGCTCGCTCGGGGCCTGGGGATGACGTCACGATCGCCGAGGGTGGTCGGCTGAGGCCTGGGGGAGTTGCCGTGATGGTGGAGGGCGGCCGCCTGAGGCCACGGGATGTCGTCGCGATTGCGGAGGTGACCTGCTGATGTCGCGTCGTGTTGTTATTCCCTTGGGGCTCGCCGTCGTGGCGGTCGTCGCGGTGACCGGTTGGCTGTGGCTGCGGCGCGAGGATCCCAGGCCCGCCAGCTTCCACGCCGAGCCCACCTCCGCCTTCTACTCCGCCATCGACAAACGCCAGAACGACACCGCGCCTCTCACCCTGAACGAGGTCTTCACCCCGGCCACCCAGACCCTGGGCGCCATGCGTCGGGACGCCACGCAGCAGTTCAGCGACTGTGACGAGGTTCTCTGGGGGGTCTCGGCCACGGGCTGCACGCAGGCGCTCCAGGCCACGTACAAGGGGGGTGCGGTGGCGGGCCAGTTCGTCATCTTCAACCTGAGCGACGGGCGGGCGGCTGACGCGCTGGTGTCGGCGCTGGGCAAGGATGGCTTCGTACGGCAGGACATCGCGTTCGAGCCGGTCGGCAGCCGTGCCCAGGCGCGGGCGATGGGCCACTACGTGACTGTGAGCTGGGCCGGAGGATCGGCGCCCGCCCAGGACCTGGTGGCCGCCCTCGTGGCGCTGGACGGTTTGGGGCGCGTGGTCCAGGGCCGCATCGTCGCCGCAACCTGAAGCCACCGCCACCCACCCGCCTCCGATGGCGACACGGCGGCAGCCCGCGACGGTGGCCAGGGCCAGCGACTGCGATGGGGACCGCCACGATGATCAGGACAGCGATCGCTACAGGCGACCGTGACGGTGACCCGCCACGGTGACTAGGACAGCGACCGCAACCCGCGCCCCGGGATGTTGACCGGAGCGGCGACTGCCACCCGCGATGGTGACCGGGACCCGCGACTTCGGCGGCGATCAGGGCGACTTGCGGCATTGGCCCGCTGCTGGCCTCGACCTCCACTGGACTCCACCTGGCTGGACTCCGTCTAACTGGGCCCGGCCTCGGCTGGACTTGGCCGTGGCGCATCGGCCTGGCTTTGGCAGTGATTGGACGTCCTGACCCCTCGGAGGGCGGGGTTTCCCGGGTCAGGTGGTTGTGGTCAGGGCGGAGATGGTTGTGGTGACTGCTTCGGGGAGGGCGGACAGGCGGTGGAGGGGGGCGTCCAGGGGGGTCAGGGCTTCCGACCAGGGCGCGGCTTCGGCGATGAGGGTGCGGGCCTCGTTCTTGGTCAGGGTCGAGCCTTGGGTACGGGCCACCGCGATGAGGGCCTCGCGCCATGTGTTGGCCAGCTTGGCGTGCCCGTTGTCCAGGATCCTGCGCAGTACCGAGGCCGCGTCGCCGGGCGGTTGTGGCAGGCGTACGGCGTCCAGGACGTCGCCGCCGGCGCTCAGCTTGTAGACGGTGGACAGCACGTCAGGCAGCGGCGGGAGGTCGGAGCCCACGACGCGTACGTGGGAGGCGCGGGTCGCCAGGAGGATACGGGGGAGGGCGGCCTCCAGGCCCGGGGGCAGGGCCACGGCCACGCGGTCCAGGGTGGCGGCGTACGGCTTGGAGAGCCAGGTCGAGAGCCGGACCCGGGGCTCGGTGAGGTCCTTGGGCCACTCGCCCACCAGCAGGTCGGGGTCGAAGCCCTGGATGGCCTCCTGCGGGGCTGAGAGGGCGGTATGGGCGCTTTCGACCGATTGTGGGCCTTGGGTGTAGATAGTGGTGGTTTGACGGCTCAGGCGGGACGTCACGGCCGGGCGCGTCTTGGTGGTGGGGCGGAGGATGTACATGTCGGCGGCCGAGCCGATGGCTTCTGCCCCGAAATATCGGTTGAAGTCAGGATAGATGGCTTCGTAGGCGAGGTTGAGGTCCGCCAGGGCCTGCTGGACCTTGAAGGCCAGCATCGGGGTACGTTCGCTGGCTCCGTACGCGAGCAGGATGCGGCCGTTGTCCGTCAGCGCCTCGGCGGCGCGCGCCACGAACAGGCCCGTGCCCTCCGGCGTGTACGGCGGGTCGGTGAGCGCGAGGTCGTGGTCCCGGGCGGACGCGGGCAGGCCGAGGCGCAGGTCGGCCCAGCGGGTGCGGACGCCCAGGCGCTGGGCGTCGATGTACGCCAGGATGCGCTCGTCGATGTCGACCACCGTGACGTCGGTCTCCGGATGGATCAGCTTGACGGCCAGCGAGGTCAGGTCGTGGTCGCCGACGCACAGCAGGCGCGTGCCGGGGAGCCAGAAGCGGGCGCCGAGCAGCAGCGCCCGCCTCAGGATCGTTTCGGGGGTGGCCGAGACGTGGTCGAGCACGTGGCGGGCGCGCGGAGCCCGGGCCACGAGGTCTTTGAGGCGAGCGAGCTCGGAAGCGTAGTGGGGGAGCAGGTGGGCCACCGGATCCTCCGGCGGCGGGGCCAGCGCGAGGAGGTCCTGGTAGTCGTTGGTGTGGGTCAGCGGGATCCGGAACGCCTCGCCCTTCCGCTCCAGGGGGAGCTCGCGCAGGAGGGCCTCGACGGTACGCCTGGACGTGGCGGTCTCCCTGACCAGGTCGGCCAGCGTCCACCACTGGGCATCGCACAGGAGGGTCAGGGCGTGCCGCAACCGCCTGCTGTCCGGCCCTGCCTCCGCAAGCAGGCGCTCTACCCCGTCACGCTCCATCAGATCCGCGCGGACTCCGCTGCCTGCCTCGGCCGGCGGAGGAGTCCGCGCTCCCTCCCTCCAGATTTTGTCGGCGCATGCCGATAGCGTGATGGTCTCGTTACTGAGGGTGGGAGGTGGTGATGCACGGATCGTCCGCGTTCCTGCTTTGCCCCACCGGTGAGCAGGCGTATGGCGTGATCGATCGGACCGGGTGCGACGTCGCGGGTACGTCTGGATCGAGATTGAATGGATCGATCCTGGACGTGGGTCGGGGGGTGTTGGTGACGGTGCTTGTGCACGGGGCTGCCGGCATCTCCCGTGTGTGTTCTCGTCGCTCGCACTGTGCGCACGTCGATGTCGACGGCGATGTCGATGTCGGTGCGTCGATCGAGCTTCGCGACGCTGCGCAGGCGGCTTGGCGAGAAGCCGCTCCCTTCGAGGAGCGGAGGAGTCACGAGGGCAACCCTATCGAGGTACGAGGGTGGACAGCCCGAGCGCGTGTCCGTGCGAGGCGTCGGTGTCCCCGGCCCGGCCACCCGTCCGTGCGAGGAGGTGGCGTCCGTGGCCCGGCCATGTGCCCGTGCGGGGAGGCGGCCCTGCTCTCTCGCGGTCATGGCGTGAGCGGGTGGCTCGGCGGTGGGGAAGGTCTGGGCAGGTGGGTTCGGCGGTGAGGGTCCGAGCGGGTGGTTCCGTGGTGAGGGAGGTCGTCGCGGAGTTGGCTGGCGTCGCGGAGTTGGCTGGGCGTCGCGACATGTGGTGGCAGTCAAAGCGGGGTGGCTGTGGTGGTGGGTGGGAGTCATGAGGGCCGTGGGCGGTGGCGCGGGGGTGAGGCGGGGGAGTGATCGCGGCGGTGTGCCGGCTGAGGAATGGCGGGTTGTGGTGGCTCGTGGGTAAAGCGGTGGGGCGATTGCGGCGGCGCATCGGGTGAAGAGCGGGGGATGGTGGCAGGGCGTGGGTGAAGCGGGGGAGTGATCGCGGTGATGTGCTGGCTGAGGAACGGCGGATTGTGGTGGCTCGGGGGTGGGGGCAGTGGGTTGTGGCGCGCGTCAGGTGGGGAGCGGGGGATGGTGGCGGGGCGTGGGTGAGGCGGGGGAGTGATCGTGGCGATGTGTCGGCTGAGAAGCGGGGGATGGTGGTGGCTCGTGGGTAGTGCGGTGGGTGATTGCGGCGGGGCGGCGGTGCCTCAGGTGAGTGGCGGGGGGAATGTGGCAGGGCTTGGGTGGGGTGGTGGAGTGGTCGTGGTGGCGGGTGGGTGAGGTGGGCGGGTGATCGGGGCGGCGCGGGGGTGAAATCTGGGGGTGGGCGGGGTGGTGTGCGGGCGGATTGGTCGGGTTGGGGTTTGGGCGGGGGGTGGAGTGGGGACGAATCGCTCCCCATGCCGTAAATCGTGGACGTGTAGCGGGAATTTCTTTGCCTACGTCCGGGGTTTGGGATAGGGAGTTCGGATGCTGGGATAGGGCCCAATGTTCGCAATGCGGACGTGCCGGGCACCATTCCGGCAGCGTGCGGTAACCTCTACCCACGATATGCAGCAGGGCCAACGTCGTCCCCGCCTGTAGCGCAGTTAGAGACAGACGATGACGACGGGAGGGATTAAATGCCTGCTGCCCACCTCGGGTTCCCCGAGCCCCAGGGCCTGTACCACCCCGCCAACGAGCATGATGCCTGCGGTGTCGCCATGGTTGCCGACGTCGCTGGACGCCGTGGGCACGGGATCGTGGTCAAGGCGCTGACGGCTCTGTGCAATCTTGATCATCGGGGGGCCAAGGGTAGCGAGCCGGACACCGGCGACGGAGCCGGGATCCTGACGCAGATTCCCGATGGGTTCTACCGCGCGAGCGTGCCGTTCGCGCTTCCCCCGGCCGGCGCGTACGCGACCGGCATCGCCTTCCTGCCGTTCGACGAGCAGGCCAGGGGCATCGCCACCGGCCTGATCGAGGAGATCGCGGCCGAGGAGGGCCTCACCGTGCTCGGCTGGCGCGAGCTGCCGGTCGACCGCGAGCTGCCCGGGCCCAGCGCCAGGGCCGTCATGCCGCACTTCGCCCAGCTGTTCGTGACCGACCCCGAGGGCCGGGAGGGGCTGGAGCTCGACCGGCTGGCGTTCTGCCTGCGCAAGAGGGCCGAGCACGAGGCGGACGTCTACTTCCCCTCGCTGTCCGCCAGGACGATCGTCTACAAGGGCATGCTCACGCCCGACCAGGTCGAGCCGTTCTTCCCCGACCTGAGCGACGAGCGTTACGAGACGGCGATCGCGCTGGTGCACTCGCGCTTCTCCACCAACACGTTCCCGAGCTGGCCGCTCGCCCACCCGTACCGCTACATCGCCCACAACGGCGAGATCAACACGGTCAAGGGCAACCGCAACTGGATGCGGGCCCGCGAGGCGATGCTGGAGTCCGCCCACATCCCGGGCGATATTTCACGACTTTTCCCCATCTGTGACCCAGATGGCAGCGACACCGCCAGCTTCGACGAGGCCCTGGAGCTCCTGCACATCGGCGGCCGGAGCCTGCCCCACGCCGTGCTGATGATGATCCCGGAGGCGTGGGAGAACCACACCGAGATGGATCCCGCGCGCCGGGCCTTCTACGAGTTCCACTCCTCGATGATGGAGGCCTGGGACGGCCCCGCGTCGATCACGTTCACCGACGGCACGCTGGCCGGCGCCGTGCTCGACCGCAACGGCCTGCGCCCCGGACGCTTCTGGGTGACCGCCGACGGCCTGGTCGTGCTGGCCTCCGAGGCCGGCGTGCTGGACTTCAAGCCCGAGGACGTGGTCAGGAAGGGCCGCCTGCAGCCGGGCCGCATGTTCCTCATCGACACCGCCCGCGGCAAGATCATCGAGGACGACGAGATCAAGGCCGAGCTGGCCGCCGAGCTCCCGTACGAGGACTGGCTGCACGCGGGGCTCGTCCGCTTCGAGGAGCTGCCCGCGCGGCAGCGGGAGATCCCCACGCACGAGGCGCTCGTCAAGCGGCAGCAGACCTTCGGCTACACCGAGGAAGAGCTGCGCATCATCCTGTCGCCGATGGCCAAGGCAGGCCAGGAGCCGATCGGCTCCATGGGCACCGACACGCCCGTGGCCGTGCTGAGCGAGAAGCCGCGGCTCCTGTTCGACTACTTCACGCAGCTGTTCGCGCAGGTCACGAACCCGCCGCTGGACGCCATCCGTGAAGAGCTGGTCACGTCGCTGGCCAGCACCATCGGTCCCGAGGGCAACCTGCTCGACCCGGGTCCGTCGTCGTGCCGCCAGCTCGTGCTGCCGTACCCGGTGATCGACAACGACGAGCTCGCCAAGATCATCCACATCAACGACGAGCACGACCTGCCGGGCTTCCACCCGTACGTCATCAGCGGCCTGTACGAGGTCGCCGGCGGCGGCGAGGCGCTGCTGAGCCGCCTGGAGGAGATCAGGGCCGAGGCGTCCGAGGCGATCGCGGGCGGCGCGCGGATCATCGTGCTGTCCGACCGCGGCTCGTCGGAGACGCTGGCGCCGATCCCGGCGCTGCTGCTGACCGGCGCGGTGCACCACCACCTGATCCAGGAGAAGACCCGCACCAAGATCGGGCTCGTGGTCGAGACCGCCGAGGCCCGCGAGTGCCACCACATGGCGCTGCTCATCGGGTACGGCGCCGGCGCGATCAACCCGTACCTCGCGATCGAGACCATCGAGGACCTGGTCGACACCGGCGCCCTCCAGATGGACAAGCGCAAGGCCGTGCGCAACCTGATCAAGGCGTACGGCAAGGGCGTCATCAAGGTCATGTCCAAGATGGGCGTGTCCACGGTGGCCTCCTACACCGGCGCGCAGATCTTCGAGGCGCTCGGCCTGAGCCAGCAGGTCATCGACTCCTGCTTCACCGGCACCACCTCCCGCCTGGGCGGCGTCGGCTTCGACGTGCTGGCCGAGGAGGTCGCGCAGCGGCACCGCCACGCCTACCCGCGCGCGGAGAACGCCCACCGCAGGCTCCAGGTCGGCGGCGAGTACCAGTGGCGGCGCGAGGGCGAGCCGCACCTGTTCAACCCCGAGACCGTCTTCAAGCTGCAGCACGCCACCAGGACCCGCCGCTACGAGATCTTCAAGGAGTACACGAACCTCGTGGACTCCCAGGCGGAGCGGCTGATGACCCTGCGCGGCCTGTTCAAGCTGCGCAAGGGCGCCTCGATCCCGATCGAGGAGGTCGAGCCGGCCTCGGAGATCGTCAAGCGGTTCTCGACGGGCGCGATGTCGTACGGCTCCATCTCCATGGAGGCGCACGAGACGCTCGCCATCGCGATGAACCGGCTCGGCGGCAAGTCCAACACCGGCGAGGGCGGCGAGGACCCCGAGCGGCTCTACGACGCCACCCGCAGGTCCGCGATCAAGCAGGTCGCCTCCGGCCGGTTCGGCGTCACCAGCGAATACCTGGTGAACGCGGCCGACCTGCAGATCAAGATGGCCCAGGGCGCCAAGCCCGGCGAGGGCGGCCAGTTGCCCGGCCACAAGGTCTACCCGTGGATCGCCAAGACCAGGCACTCCACGCCGGGCGTCGGCCTCATCTCGCCGCCGCCGCACCACGACATCTACTCGATCGAGGACCTGGCCCAGCTCATCCACGACCTGAAGAACTCCAACCCGGAGGCCAGGGTCCACGTGAAGCTGGTCGCCGAGGTCGGCGTCGGCACGGTCGCCGCGGGCGTGTCGAAGGCGCACGCCGACGTGGTGCTCATCTCCGGGCACGACGGCGGCACCGGCGCCTCGCCGCTCACGTCGCTCAAGCACGCGGGCGCGCCGTGGGAGCTCGGCCTGGCCGAGACCCAGCAGACGCTCCTGCTGAACGACCTGCGCGACCGCATCGTCGTCCAGGTCGACGGCCAGCTCAAGACCGGCCGCGACGTCGTCATCGCCGCGCTGCTCGGCGCCGAGGAGTACGGCTTCGCCACCGCGCCCCTCGTCGTCAGCGGCTGTGTCATGATGCGGGTCTGCCACCTCGACACCTGCCCCGTGGGTGTCGCCACGCAGAACCCGGAGCTGCGCAAGCGCTTCAGCGGCAAGCCGGAGTTCGTGGTCAACTTCTTCGAGTTCATCGCCGAGGAGATCCGCGAATACCTGGCCGAGCTGGGCTTCCGCACGCTCGACGAGGCGATCGGGCACGTCGAGATGCTCGACATGTCGGCGGCCGAGGACCACTGGAAGGCCAGCGGCCTCGACCTGGCGCCGATCCTGCACCGGCCCGAGCTGCCCGCGGGCACCGTGCTGCGCAGGGTCGTCGAGCAGGACCACGGTCTGCAGCACGCGCTGGACAACACGCTGATCCAGCTCGCCGAGGGCGCGCTCAACGAGGGCACCCCGGTCACGCTGGAGCTGCCCATCCGCAACGTCAACCGCACGGTCGGCACCATGCTCGGCTACCAGGTGACCAAGCGGTACGGCGGCCAGGGCCTGCCCGACAACACGATCGACATCTCGTTCACCGGCTCGGCGGGCAACTCGCTCGGCGCGTTCGTGCCGCGCGGGGTCACGCTGCGGCTGACCGGCGACGCCAACGACTACCTCGGCAAGGGCCTGTCCGGCGGGCGGATCACCGTCCGGCCGCACGAGGAGGCCCCGCTCGACGGCCACATCATCTCCGGCAACGTCGCCCTGTACGGCGCCACGTCCGGCGAGGTGTTCATCCGCGGCGTCGTGGGCGAGCGGTTCTGCGTGCGCAACTCCGGCGCCACGGCGGTCGTCGAGGGCGTGGGCGACCACGGCTGCGAGTACATGACCGGCGGCCGGGCCGTCGTCCTCGGCCCGACCGGGCGCAACTTCGCGGCCGGCATGTCGGGCGGCATCGCCTACCTGCTCGACCTCAGGTCGGAGCGGGTCAACCGCGAGATGGTCGCCATCGAGACGCTCACCGAGGAGGACGGCGAGTTCCTCAAGGAGACCGTCGAGAAGCACTTCGCGGAGACCGGCTCGCCGGTCGCCAAGGAGCTGCTGGCCGACTGGGACGCGGCGCTGGGCCGGTTCGGCAAGATCATGCCGACCGACTACAAGCGGGTGCTGGCCGCCGCCGAGGCCGCCCGCATCGAAGGCAGGGACATCGACGAGGCCGTCATGGCGGCCGCGGTTCAAAGCTAAGGGAGGCGTAACCGAATGGCTGACCCGAAGGGTTTTCTCACGCACGACCGGGAGCTGCCGGCGCGCCGCCCCGTGGACGTCCGCATCAGCGACTGGCGCGAGGTCTACCAGGACTTCTCGCAGGAGAAGCTGACCAAGCAGGCGGCCCGCTGCATGGACTGCGGCATCCCGTTCTGCCACAACGGCTGCCCGCTCGGGAACCTCATCCCCGAGTGGAACGACCTCGTCTACCGCACCGACTGGCGCGAGGCGATCGAGCGGCTGCACGCCACGAACAACTTCCCCGAGTTCACGGGCCGGCTTTGCCCGGCCCCGTGCGAGGCGGCGTGCGTGCTCGGCATCAACTCCGACCCCGTGGCGATCAAGCGGGTCGAGGTCGAGATCATCGACCGGGCGTTCGCCGAGGGCTGGGTGACCCCGCAGCCCCCGGCCGTCAAGACCGGCAAGCGGGTCGCGGTCGTCGGCTCGGGCCCTGCGGGCCTGGCCGCCGCGCAGCAGCTCACCAGGGCCGGGCATGACGTGGTCGTGTTCGAGCGGGCCGACCGGATCGGCGGCCTGCTGCGGTACGGCATCCCCGAGTTCAAGATGGAGAAGCGGCACATCGAGCGCCGCCTGGAGCAGATGCGGGCCGAGGGCACCGAGTTCCGCACCGGCGTGAACGTCGGCGTCGACATCACCGCCGCCGAGCTGCGCGAGCAGTTCGACGCCGTGGTGCTGTCGGGCGGAGCCACCCAGTGGCGCGACCTGCCGGTGACCGGGCGCGAGCTCAAGGGCGTCTACCAGGCGATGGAGTACCTGCCGCTGTCCAACAAGGTCCAGGAGGGCGACTTCGAGACCGCGCCCGTCTCGGCCGAGGGCAAGCACGTCGTGGTGATCGGCGGCGGCGACACCGGCGCCGACTGCATCGGCACGGCGATCCGGCAGGGCGCCGCGTCCGTCACCCAGCTCGAGATCATGCCGCAGCCGCCGGCGAGCAGGCCCGGCAGCCAGCCGTGGCCGACGTTCCCGATCCTGTTCAAGATGGAGAGCGCCCACGAGGAGCTGGCCGACGGCGGGGGAGAGCGGGTCTACGCGGTCTCCACGACCGAGTTCGTCGGTGACGCCGACGGCAACGTGCGGGCGCTGCGGCTGGTCGAGGTCGAGGGGCCGCAGGGCGGGTTCAAGCCGATCCCGGGCACCGAGCGCGAGATCCCGGCCGAGCTGGTGACGCTGTCGATGGGCTTCCTCGGCCCGGAGAAGGGCTCGCTGCTGCAGGACCTGGCCGAGGTCGGCGGTGACGGCTTCTACGACGCGCGGGGCAACGTCTCGCGTGACAAGACGTACATGTCCAAGGTGGACGGCGTCTTCGTGGCCGGCGACATGGGCCGCGGGCAGTCGCTCATCGTGTGGGCCATCGCCGAGGGGCGGGCCGCCGCCTCGGGCGTGGACCGGTATCTGACCGGGGAGACGGCGCTGCCGTACCCGATCCTGCCGACCGCGCGGCCGCTGGTGTAACTCGAAGAGGCCGGGACCGCTCAGTGCGGTCCCGGCTTTTTCACGCGCATTCGCGGGCGATGGCGTCGAGGACGCGCTGCGAGCCGGCGTCGGCGGCGCGGTAGATGACCAGCCGCTGGCCGGGGGCCTGGATCGGGGCCAGCACCTCGTAGTCGACGGTCAGCGGGCCCTTGACGGCGTGCCGCAGCCGCTTCTGGCCCCGGCCGTTGACCCGGACGTCGCGCAGCGCCCACAGGCGGGCGACCTCCTCGCTGGCGGTGGTGAGCTCGTCGACCAGCTCCGTCAGCGCCTTGTCATCGGGATGGGCCGCCCACGAGGCCCGCAGGTCGGCGATGCCCTCGCGCAGCGTGCGCTCCCTGTCGCGGAAGAAGTCGCGCAGCCCCGGGTGGAGCATGCACAGCCACAGGCTGTTGCGCTGCGCCGGCGGCAGCGTGCCGAAGTCCAGCATCAGCCCCGCCATCTCCGGGTTCCACGCGAGGATGTCGAAGCGGTGGTTGAGCAGCATGGCGGGCAGCGGCGACAGGTCGAGCACGAGCCGCGCCAGCGGGCCCGCCTCCTCCGCGGTGGGCGCCTGCCGGTTGGGGCGCTGGCGGGCCAGCTCGAACAGGTAGGCCCGCTCGTCCTCGCTCAGCCGCAGCGCGTCTGCCAGCGCCTCCAGCACCTCGGCCGAGGGACGCAGCCCGCGGCCCTGCTCCAGGCGGATCACGTAGTCGACGCTGACGCCCGCGAGCTCGGCGACCTCCTCCCTGCGCAGGCCCGGCGTGCGCCGCTGGGCGCGACGGGTGGGCAGGGCGACGTCGCCCGGATCCAGGCGCTCGCGGCGGGTGCGCAGGAAGGCGGCGAGCTCGCGGGTCTGGTCCAGGGTGTTCATCCCTTTGATCCTACGACCCGCCTGCCTGGGAAGGCCCGTCCCAGGAAGGGCCTTCCCTTCCCCCCGGATCCGGGCCCGAGCAGCCTGGATGGCATGACGACTCTTGACACCTACCGCCTGCTCGGCCGCTCGGGACTGCGCGTCTCGCCGCTCGCGCTGGGGACCATGACGTTCGGCACGGACTGGGGCTGGGGCTCGGACAAGGACGAGTCGCGGCGGATCTTCGACACGTACGTGGACCGGGGCGGCAACTTCATCGACACCGCCAGTCAGTACACGGAGGGCACCGCGGAGACGCTGGTCGGCGAGTTCGCGTCGGGGCGGCGCGAGGAGCTGGTGCTGGCCACGAAGTACACCATGGCCAGGCGGGCCGGCGACCCGAACTCCGGCGGCAACCACCGCAAGAGCATGGTGCAGTCGGTCGAGGCGAGCCTGCGCCGGTTGAACACCGACTTCATCGACCTGCTCTACCTGCACGCCTGGGACTTCACCACCCCGGTGGAGGAGATCCTGCGGGCCATGGACGACCTGGTCAGGGCCGGCAAGGTGCTCTACGTGGGCATCTCCGACGCGCCCGCCTGGCAGGTGTCGCGCATGCAGGCCATCGCCGACCTGCGCGGGTGGGCGCCGCTGATCGCCCTCCAGATCGAGTACAGCCTGGTCGAGCGGACCGTCGAGCGGGACCTCATCCCGATGGCGCGGGAGATGGGGCTCGGAGTCATCCCGTGGTCGCCGCTGGCCGGCGGGGTGCTGACCGGCAAGTACGGCCGGGACGACCTCGCCCAGGAGGTCTCCGCCGACCCGTCCGGTACGCGCAAGAACGTGGCAGCGGCCAACGGGTCGCTGACCGAGCGCGCCCTGGACATCGCCGACGTGGTCAAGCAGGTCGCCGGCGAGCTCGGGGTCAAGCCGTCGCAGGTCGCGCTGGCCTGGACGACGCTGAACCCCGGCGTCACGGCGCCCATCGTGGGGGCGCGCACGACGGCGCAGCTGGAGGACAACCTGGGGGCCCTGGACGTGCGCTTCGGCGACGGCCAGCTGGCCGCGCTGGAGGAGGCCAGCCGGGTGGATCTCGGGTTCCCGCACGAGTTCCTGGCCCGGCCGATGCCGCGCCAGGTCATGCTGGGCGGCGTCAAGCTCGACCTCACCCGCTGACCTCCGTGTCCCGAGGCGCCCGCCCGTACGGCGGGCGCCTTCGGCATGTCCAAGGAATTGCACACTCTGCAAGTCTTGCAGAGTGTGCAAGAGTTGCGTACAGTGCAAGGCATGGAGAGTCCGCAGCAGCGTCGAGACCGTCGGCGGGCCGAGAAGCGGCAGGCCATCAGGGTCGCCGCGGTGAAGATCGCGCTCGACGAGGGGATCGAGGCCGCGACCGTGGAGGCGATCAGCGCGGCGGCCGACATCTCGCCGCGCACCTTCTTCAACTACTTCGCCTCCAAGGAGGAGGCGCTCGTCATGGAGCCTCTCTGGCACCCCGAGGAGCTCGTCGGCATGCTCGCGGAAAGGCCCGCCGACGAGCCCGCCTTCCAGTCGCTGAAAACGGTGATGCGGACCTTCGCCGTCCGGAGCCAGCGGATCTGGACGGACATGCAGCCGTTCATGGAGCTGCGCAAGCGCCACCCCGAACTGGCCGCCAAGTCCAGGGCCGCCGACGAGACGAAGATCATGGACACGATCTTCGACGCCGTCAGGAGCCGTCCGGGCGTCACCAGCCCCATCCACGCCAGATTGCTCATCGTCGCGTCGTTCGGCGCCGCCATCTCGGCGATCCAGGAGGCGACGGCCGACGGCGGCTCGGTGGAGGACCTGCTCGAAGAGGCGTTCACGCTGCTGGAGAACGGACTCTGACCCCATAGGAAAGCGGCGACCGGGGTGGCACCCCCGATCGCCGCGGATCACTCCTGCCCTCGCGAAAGAAGCAAGGAGACGACCAATGCTATCCACAACCACGCCCGAGGCCGCACCTCGGCGCTCACTCTGGGTGAGCATGGGCTCACTCATGCTCACCATGTTCCTGGCCGCCGTCGACCAGACGGTCGTGGCGACCGCCATGCCGACCATCGTGGGCGAGCTGAACGGCCTGGAGAGCCTGTCGTGGCTGGTCACCGCGTTCGCGCTGACCTCGGGCATCGCCACGCCCCTCTACGGCAAGCTCAGCGACATGTACGGCCGCAAGAACCTCTACCTGTCGGCCATCGTCCTGTTCGTCCTCGGCTCGGCCCTGTGCGGGCTCGCGCAGTCGATGGGCCAGCTCATCGCCTTCCGGGCCTTCCAGGGCATCGGGGCGGGCGGTCTCATGGTGCTGACCATGACCATCGTCGGCGACCTGGTCACACCCCGCGAACGGGCCAGGTACCAGGGCATCTTCGGCGCGGTCTTCACGCTGGCCTCGATCGCCGGGCCGATCCTCGGCGGCTACCTCACCCAGCACGTCTCCTGGCGCTGGATCTTCTACATCAACCTGCCGCTCGGCGTGGTCGCGCTGGCCGTGGCGTTCGCCGTGCTGAAGCTGCCCAAGCGCGTCTCCCCGCACCGCATCGACTGGCTCGGCGCCGGGCTCATCTCCGGGCTGCTGACCTGCCTGACGCTGTTCGCCTCCTGGGGCGGCACCCTCTACGCCTGGTCCTCGCCGGTCGTCATCGGGCTCGGCGGCGGCGCGGTGCTGCTGGCCGTGCTGTTCGTGCTGGTGGAGCGGGCGGCGGCCGAACCGGTGCTGCCGCTGCGGCTGTTCCGCGACCGGACGTTCACGATCCCGGTGGCCTCCGTCGTGCTCATGGCCACCGCGATGCTCGGCGCGGCCACGTTCCTGCCCGTGTTCCTGCAGCTGGCCACCGGGGCGAGCGCGGCGGACTCGGGGCTGCTGCTGCTCCCGATGATGGCCGGGATGGTCGTCTCGTCGACGCTGACGGGGCAGCTCGTGCACCGGTTCGGCCGGTTCAAGTGGTTCATGGTCACGGGGACGGCGCTCGCCGGGGTCGCCGGGCTCCTGTTCTCCACCATGGACCTCGGGACCAGCGGGTTCGTCTCCGGCGCGTACATGGCGCTCTTCGGGGCCGGGCTCGGCATGGTCATGCAGAACGTGCTGCTGGTCGTGCAGACCACCACCGCGGCGGCGGACCGGGGCGCGGCGACCTCGGCCGTCACGTTCGCCCGGGGCGTCGGCGGCGCGGTGGGCGTGGCGGTGCTGGGCGGCGTCTTCAGCGGCAGGCTCGCGCTGGGACAGGCCTCGCTCACGCCCGAGGCCATCCAGGCGCTGCCCGAGGCCGCGCGGCACGCCACGCAGCTCGCCTTCTCCGACGCCATCAGCGGGGTGTTCGCGTGGGTGGGGCCGATCCTGCTGGCCGCCGCGTTGCTGCTGGCGTTCCTGAGGAACGTACGCCTGACCGACCAGGCGCCGTCCGAGCCGGTCGCGCAGGAGCCCGCCCCGGAGCCCGGCGTACGGGCCTGAGCCCAGGGCTGAGCGGATCCCGTACCCGGGGTCCGCTTAGCTACCTTTAAGCCGAAATTTCGTCAGTTGGTTGCATCACCTGGTAAGTGTCGGGAAGATGCAGAATCTGCGGCACTGGGTGGATGGGGGAACAATGCGGCGGGTCGCCTCTGGCTTGACGGCGTTGGCCACCGTGGTCGCGATGGCCGCCTGCTCGCCCGGCGCATCGCAGGCCCCGCCTCGCGCCGCCACCCCCCAAGGCCCCGAATACCTCGTCTTCTACAACCAAGGCGGGCAGCAACAGGCGCAGCAGGCCGTCGAGAGCGCCGGCGGCACCACGCTCGCGAACGACGCCAAGCTCGGCTACCTGACGGCCACGGGCGGCGGAGGCAGGTTCGCTGAAAACGTGGGCGCGGACGGGTCCGTCGTCGGGGTGTCCCCGGACCGCAGCATCGGCTTCGCCGAAGCCGGCGCCGCCCGCGCCGCCACCCGCCGTACCGGAGGAGCCAAGGGCCGGACGGCGGCCTTCCCCGACGCGCGGTCGTTCACCAAGAGCGGTTCGGGAGAGCCGCTCGCCGGCCGCCAGTGGGACATGCGGATGATCGGCGCCGACCGCGCCAACGCCAAGGTGCCCGGCAGCAGGCAGGTGCTGGTCGGCGTCATCGACACCGGCGTGGACGGCAAGCACCCCGACATCGCCCCCAACTTCAACCGCGAGCTCAGCCGCAACTTTGTCACCGACAAGCCCAAGGACGAGGACGGCGAGACGCTCGACGGCCCCTGCGAGGTCAGCAGCTGCAAGGACCCCGTGGACGAGGACGACGACGGCCACGGCACCCACGTCGCCAGCACGATCGCCGCCCCGATCAACGGCATCGGCATCGCCGGTGTCGCCCCCGGCGTGCAGATCGTGAACATCAGAGCCGGCCAGGACTCCGGCTTCTTCTTCCTCAAGCCCAGCCTCGACGCGCTCACCTACGCCGGCGACATCGGCGTGGACGTCGTGAACATGAGCTACTACGTCGACCCCTGGCTGTTCAACTGCACGAACAACAAGGCCGACTCCAGGAAGCAACAGCTCGAACAGGCGGCCATCATCACCGGCATGCAGCGGGCACTCGACTACGCCCGCCAGCGCGGCGTCACCCTCATCTCCGCCCTCGGCAACGGCTCCACCGACCTCGGCCACCCCAAGGTCGACAAGGAGAGCCCCGGCTACCCGGTGGGCGAGAAGAAGGAGCGCCAGATCGACAACTCCTGCGTCAACGTGCCCGCCGAGTCCGCCGGCGTCATCTCCGTCGCCGGGCTCGGCCCCTCCGGCCGCAAGGCGATCTACAGCGACTACGGCGTCGAGCAGGCCGACGTGTCCGCGCCCGGCGGCGACGCGCTGGACGGCACGGGCGCCAAGGCCACCCGCTCGATCCTGGGCGCCGCGCCCGAGCACGTGCTGCGGGCCGCCGGGCGGATCGACGCGAAGGGCGAGCCCAAGGGCGCCGACGTCGTCAAGGACTGCAAGGGCGGCACCTGCGCCTACTACCAGTACCTCGACGGCACCTCCATGGCCGCCCCGCACGCCACGGGAGTCGCCGCCATCCTCATCAGCCGCTTCGGCAAACCCGGCAAGGGCGGCCTCGAACTGGCCCCGGCCACCGTCGAGGACCTGCTGTACAAGACCGCCACCCCCAAGGCCTGCCCCACGCCCCGCCAATATGTGTACAAAGCCTACGGCCAGGACGTCACGCAGGTCTGCGAGGGAGACCAGGCGGACAACGGCTTCTTCGGGCACGGTGTCGTGGACGCATGGAAAGCGGCTACCGTCGAACCATGATGTATCGCATCATCGCGGACGCCGCGATGATGGTGCACTTCGCGTTCCTGGCCTACCTGGCCGTGGGCGGGTTCCTCGCGTGGCGCTGGCGGCGTACGATCTGGGCGCACCTGGCCGTGGTCGGCTGGGGCCTGCTCTCGCTCGTGACCGGCGTCGAGTGCCCGCTCACCGAGATCGAGGACTGGGGACGCCGGAACGCGGGGCAGCCCGAGCTGCCCCGCGGTGGATTCATCGACAACTACATCGAGGGCGTGATCTACCCGGAGCAGTACACGAACTTGGTACGTCTGGGGGTCGCCGTTCTCGTTCTGTTCTCTTACGTAGGCTACGTTCTCCGTCGTCAGTGACTGCCAAGTGGTCTGTACCAATTAAGGTAGGACTCGTGACTCGTCGCGCGAAAATCGTCTGCACCCTAGGCCCCGCCACCTCCTCCAAAGAACGCCTCCGCGAGCTGATCGCCGCAGGCATGGACGTGGCACGGTTCAACCTCAGCCATGGCACTCATGACATGCACAGAGAGGTCTACGACCGGGTCAGGGAGGTGGCGGCCGACCTCGGCCGCGGCGTAGGCATGCTCGCCGACCTGCAGGGCCCCAAGATCCGCGTCGGCACGTTCGAGGAGGGCCCCGTCAGGCTGGGCTTCGGCGACGTCTTCACCATCACCACCGAAGACGTCCCGGGCGACCGCGAGCAGGTCTCCACCACCTACAAGGGGCTGCCGAACGACGTGCGCCCCGGTGACACGATCCTCGTCGACGACGGCCGCCTCGTGCTCGAGGCCACCCGCGTCGACGGTGAGCGCATCACCACCCGTGTCGTCATCGGCGGCATGATCTCCGACAACAAGGGCCTCAACCTGCCCGGCGTCAACGTCAGCGCCCCCGCCCTGACCGACAAGGACGAGGCCGACCTGCGCTGGGCGCTGCGCACCGGCTTCGACATGATCGCCCTGTCCTTCGTCCGCCGCCCGTCCGACGCCGACGTGGTGCGCAACATCATGGAGCAGGAGGCCGTACGCCTGCCACTGCTCGCCAAGATCGAGAAGCCGCAGGCCGTCGACCGCCTCCCCGAGATCGTCGAGGCCTTCGACGGCATCATGGTCGCCCGCGGCGACCTGGGCGTCGAGCTGCCGCTGGAGCAGGTGCCGATCGTGCAACGGCGCATCATCGAGCTGTGCCGCGAGAAGGCCCACCCGGTCATCGTCGCCACCCAGATGCTCGACTCGATGATGAACGCCCCGCGCCCCACCCGGGCCGAGGCCTCCGACGTGGCCTACGCGGTCATGGACGGCGCCGACGCGGTCATGCTGTCGGGCGAGACGTCGGTCGGCAACTACCCGATCGAGTCCGTCTCCACGATGGACCGCATCGCCTGCGCCGCCGAGGAGACGTCCCTGCACGCCACGCACACGCTGGAGCGCATGCCGGAGACCACCGGCGGCGCCATCGCGCGGGCGGCGGCCGAGGTGGGGGCCATCGTGGGGGCCAAGGCACTGGTGGCGTTCACGATGTCGGGGGAGACGGCGCGCCGCCTGGCCCGCTACCGCTCGCCGATCCCGCTGCTGGCCTTCACGTCGTCGCCGCACGTGCGGGGGCAGCTGTCGTTGACGTGGGGGGTGGAGACGTTCCACGTGCCGTTCGTGCACCACACCGATGACATGGTGCGGCAGGTGGAGGCTTCGCTGCTGTCGTCCGGGCGGCTGGAGAAGGGGGACAAGGTGGTCATCGTGGCCGGCTCGCCTCCCGGCACCCCGGGCTCCACCAACGCCCTGCGCGTCCACACCGTCGGTTCGGCCGTCTCCCACACGCACTAACCTTCAGTTTTTACGGCTGCGCACGGTGGGCACCACCCGCCGCCCGTGGCACGCTTTGGATTCTTTACGGCTGCGCACGGTGGGCACCACCCGCCGCCCGTGGCTGAGGGCCCTCCAGGGAGACGCTTACCCGCCTCACCGGCGCGCCGCCGCAACGGCGCGCCGTGGGCCATCTCCGTGGGGTTCGCTTGATCGGCGCGCCCGGCGAAGCCCAAGGCGGGCGGCGCCGGTGGCCGGGCGCCGCCCGTAGGGGCGGTCAGGGGGTCAGTTGGCGTGCAGGGCGGCGTTCAGCTCGATGCCGCCGCCCGTGCGCGGCACCGCCTCCACCGCGCCCGACTGCGAGTTGCGGCGCAGCAGGACCCCGTTCGAGCCCGACAGCTCGGCGGCCTTCACCACCGTGCCGTCCGGGAGCGCGACCTTCGTGCCCGCCGTCACGTACAGCCCGGCCTCCACCACGCAGTCGTCCCCCAGCGAGATGCCGATGCCCGCGTTGGCGCCGAGCAGGCAGCGCTCGCCGATCGAGATGACCTGCTTGCCGCCGCCGGACAGCGTCCCCATGATCGAGGCGCCGCCACCCACGTCGGAGCCGTCGCCGACGACCACGCCGGCCGAGATGCGGCCCTCGACCATGGAGGCGCCCAGGGTGCCGGCGTTGAAGTTGACGAAGCCCTCGTGCATGACCGTGGTGCCGCTCGCCAGGTGGGCGCCCAGGCGCACCCGGTCCGCGTCGGCGATCCGCACGCCGGAAGGCAGCACGTAGTCCACCATCCGCGGGAACTTGTCCACCCCGTACACCGTCACCGCGCCCCTCGCCCGCAGCCGCAGGCGCGTCCGCTCGAAGTCCGGCACCGGGCACGGACCGAAATTGGTCCACGCGACGTTGGCGAGCAGGCCGAAGACGCCGTCCAGGTTGACCCCGTGCGGCCTGACCAGGCGCGCGGACAGCAGGTGCAGCCGCAGGTAGACGTCGTGGGCGTCCACGGGCGCCTCGGAGAGCTTGGCGATGCCGGTGCGCACCGCCACCACCTCCACGCCCCGCGCCGCATCGGGACCCGTCAGCTCGGCCAGCTCACCGGCCTCGCCGGCGGAGAGCCGCTCGGTGCCCGTCGCGGGCGCGTCGCCCAGCTCGGGGGCGGGGAACCAGGTGTCGAGTACGGTGCCGTCGGCGGCGATGGTCGCGAGGCCGACGCCGAACGCGCCGGTCGAGGTGGGATCGATAGCAGTCACGGGCCCAAAAATACCGTTTCCGGGTCAGCCGAGAGCGCCCAGGTCGGCGGAGAGCCAATGCTCGGGTCGCATCCGGAACGTCATGAGCACGTGCAGGTCCGAGCCCTGCACGTATCCCTCCACCGCGTCGGGCGGCAGGTAGCGGGAGGAGATGCGCGTCAGGTCCTCCAGCGTCGTGGGCCCGGAGCGCACGACGGGCCCCTCGACGGACACGTACCGGTAGGTCGGGCTGACCCGCTGCACCAGCATCGAGAACCTGGTCGCCTTCGCGATCAGCTTGGCCTTGCGCGAGCCGCCGTCCGTCAGGAAGCGGATCTCACCGCCGGGGACGTAGTCGTACCAGACGGGCACGATCAGCGGCGCGCGCCCGTCACCCGTCTCCACCGCCAGGCTCGCGATGTGCGGCTCCGCCAGGAACGCCTCCCTCGCCGCCACGCTCAACGGCATGCCGCCCCACCCCCGTCTTCATCGATCTTGAGACCGATATTCCCGATGGGAGCGATCCCGAAAGCTCTTCGATCGCGGTTTTGCCCAGGTGATCCCCATCTGCGGCGGCCAGATTCCGGGCCGCGACCGTCGTCGCCGTGTGCACGAACCCCGCCAGCGCCCGCGACCGTACCCCCTCCGGCCAGGCCAGCACCACCGTCGTCGGAGCGCCGTCGAGCACCGGAACACACACCAGATCCCGCCGCAGATGATCCCGCACCGACTCCGGCACCACCGCGATCAACCGCCCCAACGCCACCAGTTGCATCAACATGGACGGATCGTGCAGCTCCGGATGCTGACCCGGCCAGCACGGAGTCGGGTCCTCCTCCAACTCGGCCAGGCGCACAAAAGGCCGCCCCGCCAGCCGGTGCCCGGGCTGCACGATCGCCACGCTGCCCTCCTCACGGAGCGGCTCGCTGTCGAAACCCGTCAGATCCTCGTACGGGCTGTGCAGGAACGCCACGTCGGCCGTGCCGTCACGGAGCATCCGCGCCCGCTCCGTCACCGCGCACAGGACCAGATCCACCTCGACGGCGTCCGGATGGGCGCGATAGTCGGCGAGGATCTCCGGCAGCAGGCCGCCGTCGCCGCCCGCCTTCATCGCCACCACCAGCCGGGGCACGGCGCGCCCCGCCCGCTGCGTGCGCACCGTCGCGGCGGCCACCGCGTCGAGGACCTTGGCCGCCTCCCTGGCCAGCACCTCGCCCGCCGGAGTCAGCGAGATCCGCCGCCCCGACCGGTCGAACAACGTCACCCCGAGCCGCCGCTCCAGCTTCTGGATCGCCCTCGACAGCGGCGGCTGCGCCATGCCCAGCCGCTCGGCCGCCCGCCCGAAGTGCAGCTCCTCCGCGACGGCGGCGAAATAGGCCAGCTCGCGCGTTTCCATACCCTCAGGGTATGGCCCATGACCCACCCGGTGTTGGCCCCGGAACAGCCGGCGATGGTGTGCTTCCCGACATGACCGACAAGACCACCGCCCTGGTGACCGGGGCGAACAAGGGCATCGGATACGAGGTCGCCGCCGGACTCGCGCGCACGGGCATGACGGTGCTGCTCGGCTCCCGCGACCGGGCACGCGGAGAGGAGGCCGCCGCCCGGCTCCGCGCCGAGGGCGGCGACGTGCGCCCCGTCCTGCTGGACGTCACCGACCCGGCCACGATCGACGCCGCCGCCGTCACGCTGACCCGCCTCGACGTGCTGGTCAACAACGCGGGCATCGCGGGCCCCATGAGCGACCCGCCCAGCGCGATGTCCCCGCGAACCCTCCGGGAGGTGCTCGAGACGAACGTCGTCGGCGTCCTCATGGTCACCAACGCCATGCTCCCCCTGCTCAGACGCTCACCGGCGGCCCGCATCGTGAACGTCTCCAGCGGCGTCGGCTCCCTCGCCCACCACACCGACCCCGGCCATTACATGTCCGCCCTGCCGCCCTCGGCCACCTATCCCGTGTCCAAGACCGCGCTCAACTCCCTGACCGTCCAGTACGCCAAGGAACTGCGCGAGGAAGGCATCCTCGTCAACGCCGCCGCCCCGGGCGCCTGCGCCACCGACCTCACCAAGGACCTGCCGTACAAACCCACCCGCACGGCCGCGGACGGGGCCGCTGTCATCATCCGGCTGGCCACCCTCGGCCCCGACGGCCCGACCGGCGGCTTCTACGACGACGCCGGGGTCATGCCCTGGTGACCGGTCAGTATTTCGGGCCGACGTGAAGGTCGAGCAGCTTCACCGCCTCCTTGCGGGCGACCGAGAGCTCGTTGCGGTTGTTGAACCGCCAGGCCACGCCGAGCAGATCGAGCGCCTCGCCGCAGAGGGCGAGGATGTCGGGGGACTCGTTCTTGAAGTGGTAGCGCGGATATTCGTACCAGCGGACGCCGCTGGGCAGGACGCGGCGGACCCGGTTGGTCCCACGCCAGCCGTCGGAGTGGATGAGGCCCCTGACGAACCTCCCGGGATGCGCCGAGACGATCTCCCGCTGCCACGGCTCGAGCACGATCGGGCGCTCATGCTTCTTGCCGGGGCCATGCTGCGGGAACAGGTGCGGCCAGTGCTTGGAGTAGGAGTTGACGTCCTTGCATCCTTGTAGCTGCCGCACGCGGACCTTGTTGGTCGGCCGAACGGCCTGGAGGGCCTCGATGCATTCTTGGACGAGACCAGGCCACCGGTTTGCGCATGCGATCCGCAGGGCCCAGACCTGCTTGGACCGATCGCCGACCCAGCAGATGCAGCCGTCGCCGAGGTAGAGGCCGAGCAGGTAGGCGTAGCTGTCGGCAGGAGCGGGGGAATGGGGTTGCCGCGCACAACGCGGGCACGTGCCGGTCATCGGAGAGTCATGCGCAGGGCGGTTACGCCACCGATGGATCGTGGTGGGGCTGACGCCGGTCTGGCGGCTGGTCTCGCTGATGCTGAGTCCCGACCCAAGCAGGCGAAGCGCTTCGTCACGGACGGCGAGATCATACATGCGGAGAGTGTCGCACTCGGGTACGACAAGACCGCCCGGCCGAAAGGGCCGGGCGGCTGATCGTGCCCCGGGTGGGACTCGAACCCACACTGTACGGGTTTTGAATCCGCTCCCTCATGCCAATTGGGGTACCGGGGCTGAAGCCGGAAATTTCCGGATTCATTTGGATTGCACGGTCGAAGCTTAGCCCAAGCTTGGGCCGGGTCGATCCGGCGTGGATCTAATCTACCGGACATCGGTACTCTTCTGCTCGTGAGTACGCAGCGGCGAGTAGTGATCGCGGAAGACGAGGCCCTGATCCGCCTCGACCTCAAGGAGATGCTCCAGGAGGACGGCTACGTCGTCGTGGGCGAGGCCGGGGACGGTGAGCAGGCGATCCGGCTGGCCGCCGAGCTGAGGCCGGACCTCGTGATCCTGGACGTGAAGATGCCCGTGCTCGACGGCATCTCGGCGGCCGAGCGGATCGCGGCCGAGCGGATCGCCCCGTGCCTGATCCTGACCGCGTTCTCCCAGCGTGACCTGGTCGAGCGGGCCAGGGACGCGGGGGCGATGGCCTATCTGGTCAAGCCGTTCACGAAGGCGGATCTGGTGCCGGCGATCGAGATGGCGGTCAGCAGGCACGAGGAGATGGTCGCGCTGGCGTCCGAGGTGTCGAGCCTGTCGGAGCGGCTGGAGACCAGGAAGCTGGTGGAGCGGGCCAAGGGTCAGCTGATGACGCAGCACGGCTGGAGTGAGCCGCAGGCGTTCAGGTGGATCCAGAAGGCGTCGATGGATCGGCGGTTGAGCATGCGTGAGGTTGCTCAGATCGTTATAGATGACGCGGCCGAGCGGGGCTGAAAAAGGCTTATATCAAGTCTTTTGGGCCGGTGGGTTGTGGTGTGGTCACGAGTGGGCATCCAACCGGCTTCGAGTGCTTTTCGTGGGAGGTGTCCCGGCGCGTAACTGATGGGCGGACGGAAGGTCCGCTCATCTCGAACGGAGACGCTTTCGATGATCCGTATTTCCCGCGCGCCGGTCGCCGCCACAGCGATCCGCGTACCCGCGCTCGCCGCCGCCCGCTTGCCGGTCGCCGTCGCGGCGGCGTGTCTGGTGCTGGCCGCGTGTTCGGGCGGAGGCACGACCGCCGCCCCCGCCGGGTCCGCCTCGGCTTCGTCCTCCTCGGCCGGGGCCGCGAAGAAGGGGGACGGCACGCTGACGATCGGCACGGTGCTGCCGCAGACGGGTTCGCTCGCGTATCTGGGCCCGCCCATGTTCACGGGTGCGAACCTGGCGCTCAAGGAGGTGAACGAGGCGGGCGGGGTGCTCGGCAAGCCGGTCACCAAGTACGACACGGACTCGGGTGACACCACCACGAACATCGCCTCGCAGTCGGCCGACAAGCTGCTGACGCAGAAGGTGGACGCGATCGTGGGTGCGGCTTCGTCGTCGGTGTCGGAGTCGATCATCGACAAGATCACCCGTGCGGGGGTCGTGCAGTTCTCGCCGGCGAACACGTCGGACAAGTTCACCACGATCAACGACCGTGGGCTCTATTTCCGTACGGCGCCGCCGGACAAGCTGCAGGGCCGGGTGCTGGGTGACCTGGTGGTGGGGGACGGCAACGACACGGTGGGCATTCTGGCCATGCAGGACTCGTACGGCACGGGTCTGGCGGATCAGGTGCAGAAGACCATCACCGACGGCGGTGGCGAGGTCGTGGAGCGGGTGGACTACGACCCGAAGGCGGCCGACTTCTCCGCGGACGTGGCCAGGATCAAGGCGAAGAATCCGAAGGGCATCGTGCTGATCGGGTTCGAGGAGACGGCGAAGGTCGTGGCGGAGCTGGTCAAGCAGGGCCTGACGGCGGACAAGCACAAGTGGTACATGGTGGACGGCAACATGTCGAACACCAACTTCGTCAGGGCTCCGAAGGGCACGCTCAAGGACGTCAAGGGCACGCTGCCCGGCGCGGCGGCGCCCGAGGCGTTCCAGAAGAAGCTGCTGGCGGTCAATCCCAAGCTGACCGAGTTCACGTACGCGGCGGAGTCGTACGACGCGGTGACGCTGATCGCGCTGGCGGCCGAGGTGGCCAAGGACGACTCGGGGGCGGCCATCGCGGCGAACCTGGTGGCCGTGAGCAAGTCCGGCGAGAAGTGCACCGGTTTCAAGGAGTGCGTGGACCTGCTGAAGGCCGGTAAGGACATCGACTACGAGGGTGTCAGCGGACCGGTCGACTTCAACGAGGTGGGCGACCCGTCGGTGGCGACGATCGGGGTCTACCAGTACGGGGCGGACAACAAGTTCGACGCGGCGAAGGCGGTCGAATATCGCCAGGGCAACATCGCGGGCTGAGGAGCGCCCCTTGCACCCCAGATCCGGAAATTTCCGGATCTGGGGTGTGTCGTGTCTGACAGGACCGTAACTCACACGAAACACATCATTACTATCAGTGTTTGTGACATTACGAATCCGCATAAAAGCCGCGTAAGAACTCCCCATCACCTGTTCGAACAGGCATGCTGAGCTCGGAAAACCCAGCGAAGGTGATCGTTCCTTCGTTGAGATAGGGGGAGTCTCTTTTATGATGCGCATTGCTCCAACGGGGCGCGTGCTGGCCGTCGCGGCTGCGGCGAGCCTGGCTCTGACGGCCTGTGGCGGTGGCGGCGGCGACACGGCCGCGAAGCAGTCCGAGTCGGCGGCCCCGTCCACGGCGGCCTCCTCGGCGCCCGCGGCGAAGGGCGACGGCACGCTGACCCTCGGCACCGTGCTGCCGCAGACGGGCTCGCTCGCGTTCCTCGGCCCGCCCGAGTTCGCCGGCGTGGACCAGGCCGTCAAGGAGATCAACGAGGCCGGCGGCGTGCTCGGCAAGCCGATCACCAAGGTCCACACGGACTCGGGTGACACGAGCACGAACATCGCCTCGCAGTCGGTGGACAAGCTGCTGGCCCAGAAGGCCGACGCCATCATCGGCGCCGCGTCGTCGTCGGTGTCGGAGTCGATCATCGACAAGATCACGGGTGCGGGCGTGGTGCAGTTCTCGCCGGCCAACACCTCCGACAAGTTCACCACGATCAGCGACAAGGGCCTGTACTTCCGTACGGCGCCGCCGGACAAGCTCCAGGGCCGCGTGCTCGGCGACCTGATCGCCGCCGACGGCAACGACACCATCGGCATCCTGGCCATGCAGGACTCCTACGGCTCCGGCCTGGCCGACCAGGTCACCAAGACCGCCGAGGAGGCCGGCGCCAGCGTCGTGGAGCGGGTCGACTACGACCCGAAGGCGGCCGACTTCTCCGCCGACGTGGCCAAGATCAAGGCGAAGAACCCGAAGGCGATCGTGCTGATCGGCTTCGAGGAGGGCGCCAAGGTCGTGGCCGAGCTGGTCAAGCAGGGCCTGACGACGGACAAGTACAAGTGGTACATGGTGGACGGCAACATGTCGAACACCAACTACCAGAAGATGCCCAAGGGCACGCTCAAGGGCGTCAAGGGCACCATCCCGGGCGCCGAGGCGCCCGAGGAGTTCAGGAAGAAGCTCGTCGAGCTCAGCCCCAAGCTGAGCGACTTCACGTACGCGGCCGAGTCGTACGACGCGGCGAACCTGATCGCCCTCGCCGCCGAGGCGGCCAAGGACGACTCCGGCGCGTCCATCGCCGCCAAGCTGCCCGAGGTGAGCAAGGGCGGCGAGAAGTGCAAGAGCTTCAAGGAGTGCGTCGACCTGCTCAAGGCCGGCAAGGACATCGACTACGACGGCCTCAGCGGCCCGGTCGAGTTCAACGACGCCGGTGACCCGGCAGTGGCCACGATCGGCGTCTACCAGTACGGCGACGACAACAAGTACCCCGGCAAGGCGCTGGAGTACCGCACCGGCAAGATCGAGGGCTGACCCTCAGCCGCCCAACCCGCACGTCTTCATCGCCCAGGGGATGAGGCGGTCCTGCAGCGGCTTGGGCGGCACCACGATGACCACGCGCTCCTGACCCCCGTCGATGCTGGCCCGCACGGGGAACAGGAAGGCCTTCTTGGCCTCGGCGAACGCGTGGGGGTCGCAGCGGCCGGGGGTGAGCGCGATCGGCACCTCCAGCCGCTGCCGACCGGCGGCCAGCACGCCCAGGGGCCGGTGCTCGGGCGTGACGATGAAGTGGGTGGTCCCGCCCATGTCGTTGACGGTGACGGCGCCGTTCCCGCGCCGGTTGATCACCAGGTTGCCCCGCATGGCCTTGTCGGCGTCCTTCCACTCGGGGCCGAACTCGATGTCCGCCGCCTCCTTGATCAGGAACTCCGAGCACTCGTCGCGCAGCAGCCTGGCCAGCAGCGGGTCGGGGTGGGGGACGTTGAAGACCACCTTGCGCGGCTGCTCGGAGCCGGTGCTGACGTGCGCCACGACCGTGGCCGGCTGGACCTCGGGCAGCCCCTGGGGGAGGCAGTTGGCGGGCCCGTACGTGATGCGCAGGTCCGTCCGCTCGGTCTTCTTGAGGGTGGCGTCGGTCCGTTGCGCCGGCAGGGTTTTGAATGACGGCGTGACCAGCTGGACGTCGGCGAAATAGACCGGTGTGTCCGTGGTATTGCGGACGGCCACCTCCAGCGCGTGCACGGGCTCGTCCGAACGCCATTGCGCCAGTGAGACCGATACGCCCGCCGGGGGAGTCGCGGGCGGCGGCGAAGGCCGTTCGGAGGCGGCGCAACCGGCGAGGAGGAGCACCATGGCGAGGGGAACCGTAAAGCGCTTCACTCGATGCAGATTAAGCGTGCTTGCCCAGGTCCGTAAGTTGAGGACTGATTACGACTCCGCATCCAAGTGCCGACAGTTCCCCAGTGCATCTGGTTGGAGCACGCAGCAGTTTTATACGTTTCCTGCATTCGTTCGGGAACGCTCGGCGGTGCTGACCGATCCCGGCCTGGAAATGAAGGAGACACTTCATGATCCGCATTGCTCCCGTGGGGCGGGCGCTGGCTGTCGTGGCTGCCACCAGCCTCGCCCTGACAGCCTGCGGCGGTGGCGGCGGCAACACCGCCACGCAGACGTCAGAGTCTGCCGCCGCGCCGTCGTCGTCGGCGCCCGCCGCGGCGAA
The DNA here is from genome assembly GCF_040675285.1 of Nonomuraea sp. NPDC049625. Lineage (NCBI taxonomy): Bacteria > Bacillati > Actinomycetota > Actinomycetes > Streptosporangiales > Streptosporangiaceae > Nonomuraea > Nonomuraea sp. NPDC049625. The sequence goes on from NZ_JBFAOQ010000002.1 coordinate 501,292, forward strand.
GGGCGATGGCACTCTCACCATCGGCACCCTGCTGCCCCAGACCGGTTCGCTGGCCTTCCTCGGCCCGCCCGAGATCGCGGGAGTCGACGCCGCCGTCAAGGAGATCAACGAGGCCGGTGGCGTGCTCGGCAAGCCGATCACCAAGTACGACACCGACTCGGGTGACACCACCACCAACATCGCCTCGCAGTCGGTGGACAAGCTGCTGGCGCAGAAGGCCGACGCCATCATCGGCGCCGCGTCGTCGTCGGTGTCGGAGTCGGTGATCGACAAGATCACGGGTGCGGGCGTGGTGCACTTCTCGCCGGCCAACACCTCCGACAAGTTCACCACGATCAACGACAAGGGCCTGTACTTCCGTACCTCGCCGCCCGACAAGCTGCAGGGGCGCGTGCTGGGTGACCTCGTGGTGGCCGACGGCAACGACACGGTGGGCATCCTGGCCATGCAGGACTCCTACGGCACGGGTCTGGCCGACCAGGTCCAGAAGACCGTCACCGACGGCGGTGGCGAGGTCGTCGAGCGCGTCGACTACGACCCGAAGGCGGCCGACTTCTCCGCCGACGTGGCCAAGATCAAGGCCAAGAACCCCAAGGGCATCGTGCTGATCGGGTTCGAGGAGACGGCGAAGGTCGTGGCCGAGCTGGTCAAGCAGGGCCTGCCCGCCAGCAAGCACAAGTGGTACATGGTGGACGGCAACACGTCCAACACGAACTACGTGAAGATGCCCAAGGGCACGCTCGACGGCGTCAAGGGCACGATCCCGGGTGCCGCGGCCCCCGAGGAGTTCGAGAAGAAGCTCCTGGCCATCAACCCCAAGCTCCAGGACTTCAGCTACGCCCCCGAGTCCTACGACGCCGCCAACCTGATCGCGCTGGCCGCCGAGGCCGCCAAGAGCGACGCCGGCACGGACATCGCGGCCAAGCTCGCCGAGGTGAGCAAGGGCGGCGAGAAGTGCAAGAGCTTCAAGGAGTGCGTGGACCTGCTGAAGGCCGGCAAGGACATCGACTACGAGGGCGTCAGCGGCCCGGTCGAGTTCAACGAGGCCGGTGACCCGTCCGTGGCCACCATCGGCATCTACCAGTACGGCGCCAACAACAAGTACGCCACCAAGGCACTCGAGTACCGCACCGGCAACATCGCCGGCTAGTACCGCCGCCTCACACGGAAGGGCCCGGCCGCCATGGCCGGGCCCTTCTCGTCGCTACTTGCAGCCCGCCACGATCTGGTCGGCGGCCACGCGGTACTGCTTGAGCAGCGCCACCTGCCGCTCCCGGGGCACGTCGTTCCTGGACAGCCCGGCGGTCGTGGCCTTGATCGTCTGTACGGCGCCCTTCAGCGAGTCGGGCAGCCGGTCGCCGAACTCCAGCGTGATCCCGCGCAGCTCCGCCAGGCGGCCGATCACGGCGTCCTCGAAATATTGCCGGTCCTCCTGACCCTTCGGTTCCAGCATGAGGTTGGCGTACCCGATGGCCGAGACCACGCGGGCGCAGGGGCTGTCGGTGGGATCGCCGCCGGTGCTGTATTTGGACGCGGACGAGGCGTTGCCCTGGCATCCGACGAGCAGGACGGGAAGCATGAGCGCGACTGTCGCTAAACGTTTCACAACGCACATTAAAGAACGGCGAAGGGGCCCATGGGAGCCCCTTCGCCGTTCGCGATCGTCTTACGCCTTGGCCAGCGTGCCGAGGTACAGCTCGATGACCTTGGGGTCGTTGGCGAGCTGCCGCCCGGTGCCGGTGTAGGCGTTGCGGCCCTGGTCGAGGACGTAGCCGCGGTGGCAGATCTGCAGGCAGCGCCGCGCGTTCTGCTCCACCATGATCACCGTCACGCCCGCCTTGTTGATCTGCTGGGCCTGGATGAACACCAGGTCCTGCAGCTTCGGCGACAGGCCCGCGGACGGCTCGTCGAGCAGGAGCACGGACGGCTCGGTCATGAGGGCCCTGGCCATCGCGACCATCTGCCGCTCACCGCCGGACAGGGAGCCGGCGCGCTGCTTGCGCCGCTCCTTGAGCGCGGGGAACAGCTCGGCCACGAACTCGAAGCGCTCCTTGAACTTCCCCGGCACCTGGAAGGCGCCCATCTCGAGGTTCTCCTCGATGGTGAGGCTGGGGAAGACGTTGTTGGTCTGCGGCACGTAGCCGACGCCGCGGGCGACCAGCGAGTGCGCCTTCATGTTCGTGATGTCCTCACCCTTGAGCAGCACGGTGCCGCTGCGGATGGTGACCAGCCCGAACATGGCCTTGAGCAGGGTCGACTTGCCGGCGCCGTTGGGGCCGATGATGCCGATCAGCTCGCCCTCTTTGACGTAGAGGTCGGAGCCGTTGAGGATGTTGACGCCCGGCAGGTAGCCGGCGATCAGCTCGTCGCACCTCAGCACGGCGTCCTCGGCGCCTGCCAGGTGGTCGCCGCGGTCGGTGACGGCCGCCTTCGACTGGGCCGGCTCAGGGACGGTCACTTCTGCGTCTCCTCTTCGATCTCGGCCTCCAGCGCCGCCTCGGCCTCGTGAAGCTGGGCCTCCAGCTCGGTCTCCGAGAGCGGCGCGTCGTGATGGGCGCCCAGGTAGGCGTCGATCACGCGCTCGTCGGACATGATCGTCGAGGGCGGGCCCTCGGCGATGACCGCGCCCTGCGCCATGACGATCACCCAGTCGCTGATGTCGCGGACCATGTCCATGTCGTGCTCCACGAACAGCACCGTCATGCCCTGCTCGCGCAGGTCCTTGACGTGGCCGAGCAGCGACTGCGTCAGCGCCGGGTTGACCCCGGCCATGGGCTCGTCGAGCATGACCAGCTCGGGCTGGACCATGAGCGCGCGGGCCATCTCCAGCAGCTTGCGCTGGCCGCCCGACAGGGATCCGGCGAAGTCGTCGCGCTTGGCGGCGAGCTTGAACCGCTCCAGCAGCTCCTCGGCCCGTACCGTGATCTCGTCCTCCTGGCCGCGCCACAGGCTCGGGATGAGCGCGCGGAAGAAGCTCTCGCCCTTCTGCTGCTGGGCGCCCAGGCGCATGTTCTCCATGACCGTCAGCCGGGACAGCGCCTTGGTGAGCTGGAACGTGCGCACCATGCCGGCGCGGGCCACCTTGTGCGCGGGCACGCCGTTCATGGACTTCCCGTTGAACGTCCACGAGCCGGAGTCGGCCGTGTCGAACCCGGTGAGCTGGTTGAAGAACGTGGTCTTGCCGGCGCCGTTGGGACCGATCAGCGCGGTGATGGAACCGCGCTGGATCTCGACGTGGCCGACCTCGACCGCGGTCAGGCCGCCGAAGCGGCGCACGACGTTGTCCACCACGAGGATGGGGTCGGGCTTGGGCACGCCGGGATCGCGCGCCAGGTCCTTGAACGCCGCCAGGGCGGCCGCCTTGCGCTCGGTGGCGCCTGCCTGGGTGTGGGTTTCAGCGTGCATCGATTGCTATCTCCCTCTTGTCACCGAAGACGCCCTGTGGCCGGAAGACGAGCAACAGGATGAGGCCAAGACCCACGATGATGTAGCGGAAAGCGCCCACCTGGTTGGTGTCCATGAAGGTGATGTACCCGGCGCCGACCGCCTCGGTGAGCACACCGTAGATGAAGACCAGCAGCACCCAGAAGATCATCGAGCCGACGACCGGGCCGAGCACGCGGGCCGCGCCGCCGAGGATGACCATGGTGTAGACGTAGAAGGTCGTCTCGGTGCCGAAGACGTCCGGCTGCACGGAGGCGAAGGCCAGGCCGTAGATGAAGCCGCCGAGCGAGCCGATGACGCCGCCCAGGATGAGCGACTGCATCTTGTACGAGAAGACGCTCTTGCCGAGGCTGCGCACGGCGTCCTCGTCCTCGCGGATGGCCTTGAGCACGCGGCCCCACGGGCTCTTCATGAGCAGGTAGACGATGCCGCAGCAGATGGCGATCAGCGCCCAGCCGACGACCAGCACCCACAGGACCCGGTTGTTGAAGAAGATCGGCACCGGGCCGAGGTTGAAGCCGTAGTCCCCCTCGGGGAACGGGTTGAGGGCGTAGAAGCCGTCGGAGAAGCCGCGCTGGCCGTCGGAGCCGCCGAAGACCGACTTGAAGGCCACCGAGCGGAAGATGAGCCTGATGATCTCGGCCGCCGCGATGGTGACGATGGCCAGGTAGTCGGCGCGCAGCTGCAGCGTCGGGATGCCCATGAGGATCGCCAGCAGCACGGCGGCGGCGAGGCCGACGATGATGCCGATCCAGAACGGCAGGCCCATGACGGTGACGGTGACCGCCAGGCCGTAGCCGGCCACGCCCATGAACGCGGCCTGGCCGAAGTTGAGCAGGCCCGTGTAACCGAAGTGGATGTTGATGCCGATGGCCGCGAGGGCGTACAGCACCGTGTCCACGCCGATGGCGGACTTGAGGGTGGTGCTGATGATCGTGATCCAGTCCATTCTGATCCTCCCCCGATCAGCCGATCCGCTCGCGGCGGCCCAGGATGCCCTGCGGCCGGACGAGGAGCACGATGATGAGTACGGCCAGCGCGCCGACGCTCTTGAGCTCCGGCGGCACCCACAGGGTGGAGACCTGGATGAACAGGCCCACCACCAAGGAGCCGACCAGCGCGCCGAACGCGGTGCCGAGCCCGCCGAGCGTCACGCCGGCGAAGATGAGCAGCAGGATGTCCTGGCCCATCGTGTATTTGAGGCTCTGCGACAGGCCGAGCATGATGCCCGCCAGCGCGGCGATGGCGCCGCCCGTGGTCCAGATGATCCGGATGACCCGGTCGACGTTGATGCCGGACGAGGCCGCGAGCGCGGGGTTGTCGGCCACGGCGCGGGCCGCCTTGCCGGTGCGGGTCCGCATCAGGGCCAGGCCGACGATGATCAGGACCGCGAGCTCGATGCCCATGGCGACGAAGTTCTTGGGCGCGGCCGTGATGGGGCCGACCTGGATGCCGGGCTGGGCCGTGTACTGGGCGAAGGCCTCGTTCTGACCGCCGAAGAAGATCAGGAACACGTACCGCAGGAACAGCGCCACGCCGATCGAGATGATCATCATGGCGATGGTGCCGGTGCCGCGCCTGCGCAGCTGGCCCCAGAACAGGCGGTCCTGCAGGTAGCCGAGGAAGCCGCCGACCACGACCGCGATGATGGCGGCCGGGATGATATGCAGCCCGAAGCCCACGTTGAACGCGTAGGCGAGGATCGCGCCGAGCGTGACCAGCTCGCCGTGGGCGAAGTTGGTCAGGCCGGTCGTGCCGTAGATGAGCGACAGACCGAGCGCGGCCAGGGCGATGATCAGGCCGAGGTTCAGGCCCTCGAAGGTCAGCTGCGCGGCCGTCGTCCAGAACGAGCTCTCGCCGCCGCTCTCCTGCTGCTGCCCGGGAGCGCCCTTGGCCTGGAGGGCGAACAGGACGGTCGAGCAGTTGCCCTCGAAGACGGTCGGCGTGCGGACATTGTTGCCGCCGCGCACCTCCGCGTTCTGCGGAAGACTGCTGACATCCAAGGTGACCTTGTACTTACCGGGCTTGTCGACCGGAACGTCCCAAGTGCCTTGTGCGTTGCTCGTGACCTCCTTAACGGGTTGTCCGCTCTCGGTGGTCACGGCGATTTTGGCGCCGTTCACTGGCTGGCCTTGGAGTTTGAGTGTTCCCCTCAGTCCCTGGCAATCGGCGGGCCCCGCGTGAGCGGGGCTGGCCAGCAGGAAGACGAGTCCACCCAGGAAGGCCGTGAACGCGATCACGGCTCTGCGCAATGGTGCTCCCTCAAGTAGGTCAAGGCGGGGTTGTGCCCCTCCATCTCGACACGCGCGCATCGCAGGCACAACTGGGATGCTGTGGCGGGAGCTTATTCTGGTGACGCCCGGTTCAGTATCGTTCGTCACCAATTAGTGACATGTGTGTGTCGCTGATGTGAGCAAACAACAAGCCAGGTCAGGGGCTAAATCGCACTAGACGCCTGGCGGCTCGGCGAACGAATCCGTAACGATCGCCGTAAAACGTGGACGAGCCCGCGCGGGCGGCCTTTGGGACCGTGTAGGGCTTCCCCGGCCGCACACGTTTTCTACTGGGCCACCCCGCGGGCTCGCGTTCGGACCACCGTATCGAGCTACGGGCGCGGCGCGCAAAGGGACAGGAGTTTCACCTGTCGCGCAACATGCACGTGAGACGAGAGGTGCACACGAGTTTTCCCTGCTCGTCGGTGATCTCGATGCCGTACGTCGCCAGCGTCCGGCCGCCGTGCAGCCTGGTCGCCACGCCCGTGACGTGCCCGGCGGTCGCCGAGCGGTGGTGGGTGGCGTTGATCTCGATGCCCACGGCGATGCGCTCAGGGCCCGCGTGGATGGCGGCCGCCACCGAGCCCAGCGTCTCGGCCAGCACCGCCGAGGCCCCGCCGTGCAGCAGTCCGTAGGGCTGGGTGTTGCCCGCGACCGGCATGCGGCCCACGACCCGCTCGGGGCCGGCCTCGAGGAACTCGATGCCCATGCGGTCGGCCAGCGTGCCTTCGTGCACGGCGCCGAGCACCGAGAAGTCCAAGGGGTTGGTCTGCGTCAAAGGGACGTCTCCACTCTTCCGAGCTCAGGTTTTCTGTCGCAGACGCAGACTAGGCTGCGTGTGTGCCGAAGAGTGAAGTGACCCCCAGCCGCCCGCGCCTCCTGCTGCTTGACGGGCATTCCCTGGCCTACCGCGCTTTTTACGCGCTCAAGGACGCCAACCTGATGACCACCGATGGTCAGCACACCGAGGCGGTCTACGGGTTCACCTCGATGCTGACCAACGTCCTGCGCGACGAGCAGCCGACCCACGTGGCGGTGGCCTTCGACAGGTCGGAGCCGACGTTCCGCCACGAGGCCTACTCCGAGTACAAGGCCAACCGGAGCGAGACGCCGGAGGATTTCCGCGGTCAGATGCAGCTCATCTACGAGCTGCTCGACATCCTGCGCATCCCGCACCTGTCCAAGGCGGGCTTCGAGGCCGACGACCTCATCGCCACGCTCGCCACCCGCGCGGCCGCGGAGGGCATGGACGTGCTGATCGTCACCGGCGACCGCGACGCGCTGCAGCTGGTCGACGAGCACGTCACCGTCCTGATGACCCGGCGCGGCATCAGCGACATGACCAGGTTCACCCCCGATGCCGTGGTCGAGAAGTACGGCCTGACGCCGGAGCAGTACCCCGACTTCGCCGCCCTGCGCGGCGACCCCAGCGACAACCTCCTGAGCATCCCGAGCGTGGGCGAGAAGACCGCCGCCAAGTGGGTGCGCGAGTTCGGCTCGCTGACCGCGCTGGTCGACCGGGTCGACGAGGTCAAGGGCAAGGTCGGCGACAAGCTGCGCGAGCACGTCGCCCAGGTGCTGATGAACCGGCGCCTCACCGAGCTGCTGCGCGACGTCTCGCTCGACGTCGACCTCGGCGACCTGACGCAGGGCGCGTGGGACCGCGAGGAGATCAACAAGCTGTTCGACTCCCTGCAGATCCGCGGCGAGCTGCGCGAGCGCGTCTTCAAGGTGCTCGGCAGCGGCGAGCAGGAGCCCGAGCAGGGCTTCGAGGTCGAGACCGTGCTGCTCGGCCCCGACCGGGTGGCCGGCTGGCTGTCGGCGATGCCCGCGGGCCGGGCCGGGCTGGCCTTCAAGGGCGCCTACGGCAGCGGCACCGGCCGCATCGACGCCATCGCCGTCGCCTCGCCCGACGGCACCGCCGCCCACATCGACCCCGTCAAGCTCACCGAGGCCGACGAGGCGGCCCTGCGGGCCTGGCTGGGCGACGAGAGCCGCCCCAAGGCCGTCCACGACGCCAAGGGGCCCATCCTGGCGCTCTGGGCGCAGGGCCTGGACCTGCGCGGCCTGAGCTGCGACACCGCGCTGGCGGCCTACCTGGCGATGCCGGGGCAGCGCACGTTCGCGCTCGAGGACCTCGCCAGGCGCTACCTCCACCGTGACCTGCGGGCCGAGGAGGAGTCCAACGGGCAGGCCGCGCTGTTCGGCGACGACGAGGACGCCCCGGCCAAGGACCTCGCGCTGCGCGCCCACGCCGTGCGCGAGCTGGCCGACTCCCTGGAGACCTTCCTGGCCGGGCGCGGCGGCACCCAGCTCCTGGCCGACGTCGAGCTGCCCCTGCTGACCGTGCTGGCCGAGCTGGAGCGGGCGGGCATCGCCGTCGACGGCCAATACTTCACGGGCCTGGAGGCCGAGTTCGGGGCCGCGGTCAAGCACGCCGTGGAGGAGGCCCACCGCTCCGTCGGCGAGCAGTTCAACCTGGGCTCGCCCAAGCAGCTGCAGGAGATCCTCTTCGTCCGGCTCAACCTCCCCAAGACGAAGAAGATCAAGACCGGCTACAGCACCGACGCCGACCAGCTCGCCTGGCTGGCCACGCAGACCGAGCACGAGCTGCCGACGATCATGCTGCGCCACCGCGACCAGCAGAAGCTGCGCACCACCGTCGAGGGCCTGATCAAGGAGATCTCCGACGACGGGCGCATCCACACCACGTTCAACCAGATCATCGCCGCCACCGGCCGCCTGTCCTCCGAGAAGCCCAACCTGCAGAACATCCCGATCCGCACCGCCGAGGGCCGCCGCATCCGGCAGGGCTTCGTGGTCGGCGAGGGCTACGAGACGCTGCTGACGGCCGACTACAGCCAGATCGAGCTGCGCATCATGGCCCACCTGTCGGGCGACGAGTCGCTGATCGCGGCGTTCGAGTCGGGCCACGACTTCCACCAGGCCACCGCCGCGCGCGTGTTCAACCTGCCGCCCGAGCAGATCGACGGCGAGCTGCGGGCCCGCATCAAGGCCATGAACTACGGCCTGGCCTACGGCCTGTCCGACTTCGGGCTGTCCGGCCAGCTCAACATCCCGGTCGCCGAGGCGCGGGCGCTGAAGGAGGAATACTTCACCGAGTTCGGCGGCGTGCGCGACTTCCTGCAGGCCATCGTCCAGCAGGCGCGCACCGACGGCTACACCGAGACGATCATGGGTCGCCGCCGCTACCTGCCCGACCTCACCAGCGACAACCGCCAGCGCCGCGAGATGGCCGAGCGGATGGCGCTCAACGCCCCCATCCAGGGGTCGGCCGCCGACATCATCAAGGTCGCCATGCTCAACGTCCACCAGGCCGTCCGCGAGGAGAAGCTGGCCTCCAGGATGCTGCTGCAGGTCCACGACGAGCTGGTCTTCGAGGTCGCGCCAGGGGAGCTGGAGCAGCTCAAGCAGCTCGTGCGCGACCAGATGAACGCCGCCTACCACCTGCGCGTCCCGCTGGAGGTCTCCGTGGGCGTCGGGCGTACGTGGGAGGACGCCGGGCACTGACTGATCATCTTTTTCGACTAACCTGGAGGAAATTTCACTAGGCGGCCAGGAGCTCTGTGCGGATTTCAGCGTCCCTCACGCGGACCATCGGCATCGCCAACGTGGTGGTGGTAACGGTGGCCGTCGTCGGCCTGAGCCTCTTACCGTCCGAGCAGCGCCCGCACGCCAAGCCGAAGGACGTGGCCAAGGTCCAGGGCAGCGTCGCACCGCCGAGCCAGGCGCCGGTGGGCGAGCCGCCCGGGGTCGTGGCCACACCCGAGTTCGCCCGGCAGGTGCACGCCAACGAGGCCGGGCTGGTGCCGGTCCTGATGTACCACCGGATCCTCCCCAAGCGGCTGGCCTCGATCGACAGGACGCCCGACCAGCTCAGGAAAGAGCTGGAGAAGCTGGCCAAGCAGGGCTACGTGCCGATCACCGCCAGAGACTTCGTCACCGGCGACATCAAGGTGCCGGCGGGGAAGTTCCCGGTCGTGCTGACGTTCGACGACGGGCACCCGAGCCACTTCGCGCTCGACGCGAACGGCAACCCCAAGGCCGGCACGGCCGTGGCCGTCCTCCAGGAGGTGGCCGGGAAATACCCGGGGTTCCGGCCGGTCGCCACCTTCTGGATCAACAGGGAGCCGTTCGGGCTGACCGACCGGGAGTCCCAGGCGGTCGCCGTCAAGTGGCTGGTCGACCACGGGTACGAGGTGGCCAACCACACCTGGAACCACCCCAACCTGCGCGTGATGCGCAAGAAGAAGGTCCGCGAGCAGATCGTCCGGCTCGAACGCCTGCTCAAGAAGCTCGGCGTGCCGGAGTCGCGGACGATGGCCCTGCCGTTCGGGTCGATGCCCCGGCCGAAGAAGCTCGCCCGTACCGGGTCCTGGGACGGCACCCGGTATGATTTCGCGGGCGTGTTCCTCGCCGGCGCGGAGCCGTCGCTTTCGCCCTACGCGAAAAAATTCGACCGGGGAGCCATCCAGCGCATCCAGAGCAACGGCAAGAAGGGCGAGTGCCGCAAGTGGTGCTCGCAGTACTGGCTGGAATGGCTGAACAAGCACCCCGGCGAGCGCTATGTCTCCGACGGCGACCCGGCCCGCATCTCCATACCGGAGAAACTGCGAGGTAAAATCGACGCCAAGCGCGGACTGCAGGTCAACGCGTATTGATTGCTCCCCGGATTGACCCCGTGGCGATGGTCTCATATGCTGATCGCTGCGCTGTGGGCTCGCGCGCGCCTCAGACGGAGCGGGCTCGCGCTCGGTCACGTCGATGTCGTAATTCCTCGGCTTGATGCGGAAGAGGGCCTGCCGCGCATCCGCCACATCGACATCCTGTCCGCGTTCGGAGCAATTCCACACATGACGTCCAGCACTGAGGCCACCTCGAGCACCCCGCAGGTAGCGGTCAACGACATCGGGTCCGAGGAAGCCTTCCTCGCGGCGATCGACGAGACCATCAAGTACTTCAACGACGGCGACATCGTCGAGGGCACCGTCGTCAAGGTCGATCGAGACGAGGTTCTTCTCGATATCGGCTACAAGACCGAGGGTGTCATCCCCTCGCGCGAGCTTTCCATCAAGCACGATGTCGACCCAGCTGACGTCGTGGAAGTCGGAGAGCACGTCGAAGCCCTGGTCCTCCAGAAGGAGGACAAAGAGGGCCGCCTGATCCTGTCCAAGAAGCGCGCGCAGTACGAGCGCGCCTGGGGCACGATCGAGAAGATCAAGGACGAGGACGGCATCGTCACCGGCACCGTCATCGAGGTCGTCAAGGGTGGTCTCATCCTCGACATCGGCCTGCGTGGCTTCCTGCCGGCGTCCCTCGTGGAGATGCGCCGCGTCCGCGACCTGCAGCCGTATGTCGGCCGCGAGCTCGAAGCCAAGATCATCGAGCTCGACAAGAACCGCAACAACGTGGTTCTGTCGCGCCGCGCCTGGCTCGAGCAGACGCAGTCCGAGGTTCGCCAGACGTTCCTCAACACCCTCCAGAAGGGTCAGGTCCGCAAGGGCGTCGTCTCCTCGATCGTCAACTTCGGCGCCTTCGTCGACCTCGGTGGGGTCGACGGTCTGGTCCACGTGTCCGAGCTGTCCTGGAAGCACATCGACCACCCCTCCGAGGTTGTCGAGGTCGGCCAGGAGGTCACGGTCGAGGTCCTCGACGTCGACATGGAGCGCGAGCGCGTCTCCCTGTCGCTCAAGGCGACCCAGGAAGACCCTTGGCAGCAGTTCGCCCGCACCCACCAGATCGGCCAGGTCGTGCCGGGCCGCGTCACCAAGCTGGTGCCGTTCGGCGCGTTCGTCCGGGTCGAGGAGGGCATCGAGGGCCTGGTCCACATCTCCGAGCTGGCCGAGCGCCACGTGGAGATCCCGGAGCAGGTCGTCCAGGTCGGCGACGAGATCTTTGTCAAGATCATCGACATCGACCTCGACCGTCGCCGCATCAGCCTCTCGCTGAAGCAGGCCAACGAGGGCGTCGGGACCGAGGTCGAGTTCGACCCGACCCTGTACGGCATGGCGGCCACGTACGACGACCAGGGCAACTACATCTACCCCGAGGGCTTCGACCCGGAGACCGGGGAGTGGCTCGAGGGCTTCGACAAGCAGCGTGAGGAGTGGGAGCGGCAGTACGCCGAGGCCCAGACGCGTTTCGAGGCTCACCGGAAGCAGATCGAGGAGGCCCGCAAGGCCGAGGCGGAGGCCGGCGAGGCCGCTCCCTCGTCCTACAGCGGTGAGACGCAGGCTCCGGCCGGCGGCTCCTCCTCCTCGTCGTCGGCTCCGGCCAGCGGCGCGCTCGCCTCTGACGAGGCGCTCGCGGCTCTGCGCGAGAAGCTCGCGGGCGGCCAGAGCTGACCTTCGGGTCCGGCTGAGGCACAGCGTTAACTCCGGAAGGCCCCGTACCGTTCGCGGTGCGGGGCCTTCCGCACGCCTGCCCCCATCGCCGGAGGGTTGGGGCCGGCCTCCGTGCCAGTGCCCGCCCCTCGGCATCGGGCACCCCCGGCACCACGACCTCCGCTGTTGGGGATTCCCGCCTTCCACGCCCCCGGCTGTCCGGTGGGCCTGGTTGTCCGGTGGGCCTGGTTGTCCGGTGGGCCCGCCTGTCCGTGCGCCTGCCTTGCGTGCGCCTGCCTTGCGTGCGCCCGCCTTCCGTGCGCCCGGCCTCCGGGGGCCGGGGCGGGAGGCGCTGGGCATCTGGGCGCCGGGCGAGAGACACCGTGAGTGCCACTGTGCGCGTCGCGGCACCCAGGGCGGTGGATGACACCGGGGCCGCGGCCCTCCGCTCGCACCGTGCCACAGAGGCCCGCACGGGGACATCGCAGCCGCGCCGTTGGTGTGCGGTGCCGAGGGCAGGCGCGTGGTGCGATGCGGTGCCGTCGGCCGGCAGCGTCATGGGTGAGGCTCGTGGGGTGGGGGTGTGCGTGGGGGTTTCGGGCGAGGTGTCGAGGGGTCGCAGATTTTACCTTGGGTGTTGGCGAGCCCGCCGCCCGCGGCGATCGGCGCTGACAGACTGACCTGCGCTGTTGACACCACGATCGATTCCCAGGGGCGACGCATTGGGCATGGTTCAGCGGGTGATCATCCTTGCCGCGGCCGCGCTGGCGGCCGCGGCCGCCGCTTCGCCGGCGGTGAAGGGCGCGGCCGTTCCCCAGTGGCAGGACTGCGGCGACGGGTTGCAGTGCGCCAAGCTGTCCGTGCCCGTCGACTGGGCCAGGCCGCACGGCCCCCGTACCGAGATCGACCTGGCGAGGATGCCCGCGCAGGACCCGCAGCACAGCCGCGGCTTCCTGGTGGTGAACACCGGCCCGGCCTCCACCGTCCAGGCCGTGCGCGCCCGGCCGGAGGGTGTGAGCGAGCTGACCAGGTGGTTCGACGTGGTGCTGGTCGAGCCGCGCGGGCTCGGCGACCGGGGGAGCGCGGCCGCCGTTCAGTGCGCGGTGGCGCAGCCCGACCCGCTGCGCCTCGCCCTCGCCCCGGGACGGGCCGGGTGGCGCGCCTACGCCCGCGACAACGCCGCCTACGACCGGAGTTGCCGGGCCGCCGCCGGACCCGCCTACGGCGGGCTCACGTCCTGGCAGGTCGCCCACGACCTCGACGCCCTGCGCGCCGAGCTGGGGGAGCCCCGGCTGCGGTACTTCGGCTCCTCCTACGGGGCCGTGTACGGGCAGGCGTACATGGAGCTGTTCCCGCACCGGACCGGGCGGATGTACCTCGAAGGCGGGCCCGACCACACCGAGCCCGACCTGGAGCAGCGGCTGACCGACCGGGCGCGGGCGGCCGAGCGGCAGCTGTTCTCCTTCCGCGACTGGTGCCGCAGGCACCTGGGGTGCCCGCTCCACAACGCCGACACCGACGCCGTGGAGGTCTACGACGCCCTGACCCGCCGCACGCCCCTGCACGCGGGCCCCGGGCGTACGGTGAACTCCCGGCGCCTCGCGGCGGCCGTCCACGCCGGGCTGGCCCCCGGGCGCTGGCCGGAGCTGGCCCGGGCCATGTCCGAGGCCAGGGAGGGCGACGCGACCAGGCTGGCGGCATTGGCCTCCGAGACCACCAAGCGGGTGTCCGAGGCCACCAAGCCGGACGCCGAGGCAGCCAAGCAGGCCTCCGAGGCGATCAAGCCGGACGCCGAGGCACCCAAGCAGGCCTCCGAGGCGGCCAAGCCGGACGCCGTGAGCGCGCCGGCGCCGCCCGCGACCGTGTCGGGAGCCATGTGGTGCCACGACTTCATGCCCGCCGTGCCCGCCTACCAGCGCTTCCTCGCGATGGAGACGCATCTGCGCGAGGTGGCGCCGCGCGTGGGATGGGTGAGCGGCCGGTACGAGATCGCACGATGCCTTGGCATGCCGCGCAAGGGCGCGCCGAGCTGGCCCCCGAACGCGCCGGACCCCCGTCACGGCCCCACGGTCCTGGTCGGGATCGGCCGGCTGGACACCGGTGCCCGGCCCGTGGGGCACATCCCCGGGGCGGTCGTGCTGTCGCACGGCGACGGGCCCGACGCGTACCTGCTCCAAGGGGTCAGCAGGCTCCGCGCCACCTGCCTGCGCACGCACGTGCACGACTACCTCGTCAACGGGACGCTGCCGCAGGAGGGCACCGAGTGCCCCGGCGAGCTCACGGCGGGCATGTATCCGTGAGGAGCGGACGGTAGGGTGCTGCGCGTGCTGATCGAACGGGCGACCACGGCGGACGCGGGCGAGATCCTCACCTTGCAGCGGGCGGCCTACGTGAGCGAGGCCCAGCTGTACGGCGACCCGTACATCCCGCCGCTCATCGAGTCGCTGGAGCAGGTCCGCAAGGTCATCGAGGGCGCCGTCGTGCTCAAGGCGCTCGACTCCGGCCGCGTGATCGGCGCGGTGCGCGGGCAGGTGTCCGGCACGACCTGCCTGGTCGGCCGCCTGGTCGTGGCGCCCGACCGCCAGGGCCGGGGCATCGGCACGGCGCTGCTGACGGCCCTGCACGAGGCGGTGCCGGAGGCGGAGGCGTTCGACCTGTTCACGGGGCACCTGTCAGGGGTCAACCTCAAGCTCTACCGCCGTCTGGGCTACCGGGAGACGAGCCGGGAGCGGATGGACGATCATCTGACGCTGATCCATCTGCGTATGCGGCCAGATCGATCCCTTCCTCAGCCGTGATCATGACGCGGCCCAGGTCGTCGTCCACCCAGTTCCATCCCCATCGCCACTCCGAGCCCGCCGGATGGTCGGCGTCGAGCCGGTCGAGCACGCCCTGGAGGGCGGCGGCGGGCACGATGACCTGGTGGCGGCCCCGCCACGGCACGTGCACGGGCGGGTCGACCGGCGGTGTCCCGACCCCGTGCGCGCGCAGCGCCGCGGCCACCGCCGCCGGGTCCACCCCGAACAGGTGCAGCGGCGTCGGCCCCCGGTCCTCCTCGACGTCATAGGCCAGGGCCATGAGCCAGTCCGCCGGCTCCGCCTGCCGGCGGCCCGCGGCCAGCGCCAGGCCGGTCGCGATGCCGTACAGCTTGTAGAAGGCGGGGTTGGCGAAGCCGCCCGCCCCGTGCGCGGGCCTGGCGTGGTGCGGCAGGCATTCGAGCGCGTGCGCGCGGTCCAGCCCCGCCTCGGCCAGCACCCGCGCGGCCAGGGACTCGCCGGCCAGCAGGGCGAGCACGACGTGTTGCGGCCCCACCCAGTCGTCCCCGACGGCCGCGGCCTGCTCGTGCGCGGCCCGTACGATCGTCGTCTTCATGTCTACGATGATGACCCCGTAGGCTTTTTCCCGTGTTGAAGACTGGGCTCACAGGCGGTATCGGATCGGGCAAGAGCGAGGTGTCGAAGCGGCTCGCGGCCAAGGGCGCCGTCGTGATCGACGCCGACAGGATCGCCCGCGAGGTGGTCGAGCCGGACACGCCGGGGCTGGCCAGGGTGGTGGCCGCGTTCGGGGAGGGTGTGCTGCGCCCCGACGGTTCGCTCGACAGGGAGAAGCTCGGCTCCATCGTCTTCGCCGACCCCGAGCGGCTCGCCGCGCTCAACGCGATCGTCCACCCGCTGGTGGGGGAGCGGGTGGCGGAGCTGCAGAGCCGGGCGGCCGACGACGCGATCACCGTCTACGACGTGCCGCTGCTGGCGGAGAACCACCTGGCCCCCATGTACGACGTGGTCATCGTCGTCGATGCGGCCGACGAGACCCGCATCCGGCGCCTGGCCGAGCACCGGGGCATGCTGGAAGCCGACGCCAAGTCCCGCATCGCCGCCCAGGCCTCCCGCGAGGACCGGCTGGCGGTGGCCGACATCGTGATCCCCAACGAGGGCTCGCTGGCCGAGCTGGACGCCCGGGTGGACGAGGTCTGGGAGGAGCTGACGAGGCGCGCGGGCCGCGGCTGACCCGTACTCAGAAGGGCGAGTCGAGCGGCACCTGCCGCACGCCCGGCAGGTAGGGGTCGAGCTCACCCAGCTCGAACCGGGACATCCCGATCACGTGCCAGAACTGCCCCGCCGGCTCGCCGTGGACCTTGTAGCGCCCGTCGGGCGCCAGCGCCGCCCATCCCTCGGCCAGCCCGAGCAGGGTGGCCCGCCGCTCGCCGCCCTCCCAGAGGATCACCACGCCGTCGTCGCCCGCGCTGGCCAGCAGGTCGGCGACCGGGCTGAAGGCCACCGACCACACCCGGCGGGCGTGCCCGGCCAGCGTGTGCCGCGGCCGCCCGGTCGCGGTGTCCCAGACCCGCACCACCAGGTCGTCGCCGCCTGTGGCCAGGCGCTCGCCCGTCGCGTCGAACGCCAGGCTCCACAGCCGCCCCTCGTGCCAGAGCTCGTGCACCAGCCGCGGCTGCCACGGCTGTCCCGGGCGCAGCTCCCACACCATGGCCCGGCCGTCGTTGCCGGCGCTGGCCAGGTGGCGGCCGTCGGGGGAGAAGACCACCGAGTAGACCCGGTCGGTGTGGCCCTTGAGCGTGGCGACCCGGCCGCCGGAGGCCACGTGCCACAGGCGCACGAGCCGGTCGTCGCAGCCCGTGGCCACGTACTCGCCGTCTGGACTGAACGCGATCGAGCGCACCCGCCCGCGGTGGTCGGCCAGGTGGCCCGCCAGCCGCCCGGTCGGGCGGTACCAGATCTTGACGCTGTCGTCGTCGTTGGCCGTGGCCAGCAGGAGGCCGTCGGGGCTGAACGCCTCGGCCCAGACGTGGTCGGTCTCGGCGCTCAGCTCGCGCTCGTAGTCGCCGGTGACGGCGTTCCAGAAGTGCACGCCGCCGTCGTTGCTGGAGGTGGCCAGCACGGGCCCGGCGGGGGAGAACAGGGCCGAGATGAGCCGGTCGGCCGTGCCGGTGAACTCCCGCAGCCGCCGTCCCGTACGCGGCTCCCATACGCGTACGACGCCGTCGTTGCCGCTGGTCGCCAGCATCGAGCCGTCGGCGCTGAACCTGACGGACGAGATGCGCCGCCCGTGGCCGCGCAGCACCCGCTGGCACTTGCCCGAGCCCGGGTCCCACAGGCGCACGGTGCCGTCGTTGCTGCTGGTGGCGATCTGCTGGCCGTCGGGCCGGAACGCGAACGGCCAGACCGAGCTGCGGTGGCCCGTCAGCTCGACCCGCTGGCCGCCGCCGACCGGCTGCAGCCGGAGCACGCCGCCCGAGTCGCCGCTGGCCAGCGCCTGCCCGTCGGGGCTGAAGGTCACCTGGTAGACGGCCGCCGCGTGGGTGGTGTGCACGCCACGGGACTCGCCCGACGGCTCCCACAGGCGTACGGCGCCCGCCGTGTCGCCGGTGGCCAGCAGCGAGCCGTCCGGCGAGAACGCCACACAGTAGATGCTGCCCGCGTGCCCGCCCAGCACGTGCAGCGGCCGCCACGTGGCGGTGTCCCACAGCCTGACGGTGCCCGCCTCGTCGCCGGTGGCCAGCAGGCGGCGGTCCGGGCTGTGCACGGCGCGGTAGACGCTGCCGCGATGGCCGTCGAGCGTCTGCTTCACCTGCCCGGACGTCAGGTCCCAGACGCGTACGACACCGGCCGCGTCGCCCGTCACCAGCACCGAGTGGCCGAACGACGCCGTGTAGATCGGCGCCTGGTGGCCTTCGAGCGCGTGCGCGAGCCGCCCGGTGGCCGTCTCCCACACGCGTACGATGCCGTCGCCGCCCCCGGCCGCCACCAAGTCGCCGGCCGGGCTGAGGCGTACCGGCCAGACGCCGTCGGCGTGGCCCTTGAGCGCGTGCAGGCACTCGCCGGTGAGGGAGTCCCAGAGCAGGACGGCTCCGTCGCTCGCGCCCGTGGCCAGCAGGTCGCGGGTGCGGGCGAACGTGACCGCGTAGACGCGGCCCCGGTGCCCCTGCAGCGTGCGTACGGGGGCGCCGCCAACGCAGAGGAGCACGCCGCCGTCCTCGTTGCCGATCGCGATCGTGGAGCCGTCGGGGCTGTAGGCGATGGGCTCGGGCAGGCGGCTGGTCTGGAAGTGGTAGCCGTACGGGACGCCGATGCCGGCCGGGGCGAACTCGACCTCCACCGGCCGGCCGGGCACCACCGCCGCGCCGGGCAGGTGGGGCAGCGTGCCGGTCACGTTGATCAGCGAGGCCCGGTGCCAGCGGGCGCCCTCGACCGCCGCGTCGCTCAGGTCCACCCGCGCCAGCCGCGCTCCCGACAGGTCGGCGCCGGTCAGGTCGGCCCCGGTCAGCGCGGCGCCGTCGAGCCGGGCCCCGGTCAGCCTGGCCTCGCGCAGGGTGGCCCTGGACAGGTTGGTGCCCGCCAGGGTGGCCTCGGACAGGTCGGCGCCGGTGAGGTCCACGTCGCTCAGGTCCCTGGCCGACAGGTCCTCGCCCTTGAGGTTCGCGCCGCGCAGGTCGGCCCGGGCCGGGGTGCGCAGCCTGGCCGAGATCTTGACCGCGTTGGCCCTGGACACGTCGTCGCCCGGCGGGTCGGCCGCCCACGCGTGCAGGGCCCGTACGTCGGCCAGGTCGCGCAGGAACTCCACGGTCAGCGCCGACAGCGGCCTGCGCGACAGCAGCGCGAAGTTGTCGAGGGCGATGTGGCGGGCGATCAGCCACTCCATCACGGACGCGTGGATGAACCCGAACATCCCGTCCTCGGTCCGCACCAGCAGGCTGCCCGACCCCATCCGGTAGGCCGCGTGCGCCGCCGACAGCTGCCCGTCGGACAGATCCGTCAGCGTCTCGCCGATCTCGGTCAGCTCGTCCACGCCCAGCAGCGACTCGCCGGTGTCCCACAGCCGCATCGCCAGCGCCGTCACCGCCTGCCACAGCTCGTCGACGGTCAACGCCGTGGCCGAGCCGGGGATCCTGGCCCGCCGCTCCTCGAAGGCCAGCCAGGAGCTGAGGATCTCGTCGTACAGCAGCGCCGGGCTGATCGTGTGGCGGGCGCCCGCCACCGTACGCAGCCGGTCGGCGTCGAGGTCGGCGATGAAGGTCAGCATGCGCGGGTTCTGGGCCAGCGCCAGCAGGTCCTTGATCTCGCCCATCAGCGACATGCGCGCGCCGGCCTCGTCGCCGTCGTCGAACCGGTTGGCCAGGTAGGAGCGGATCTGGTCGTGCGTGAAGTCCTCCACGCTGAGCACCCGCCGCTGCGGCAGCACCCCCACCATCTCGCCGAGCGAGGTCAGCACCTGGCTGTGCGACTTGAAGTGCTGCGTACGGCTGGCGACCACGATCTTGGCCTTGTCCTCGGCCGCCGCCAGCAGCGTGGCCAGGTGATCGGCCGCCCGGTCGAACGTCAGCCGGGTCACCAGCTCGTCGAACCCGTCGAACAGCAGCACGATGCGCCCCTGCCTGAGCAGGTAGCGGAACGCCTTGAGATCGATGAACTCCTCGCCGTGCCCGGCCAGATGGGCCGCCACCAGCGCGTCCACGGAGTGCGCCTTGTCCAGGGCGCGCAGCTCGATCAGGATCGGCGTCAGGTGCGGCAGCTCGACCGGGATGCGCCGGGCCAGCTCCCGCAGCGCGAACGTCTTGCCGTGGCCGAAGTCGCCGAGCAGCAGCAGGAACCTGCCGTGGTCGGTGGCCAGCAGCCGCATCAGCTCGTCGGTCAGGCCGTGCTTGATCTGGCCGTCCTGGCGGTCGAGCTCGCGGTAGCGCTGCGGCACGTACAGGTCGGGCGGGTAGCGGCGGTCGGCCATCAGCCTGGCCGTCTGCTCGGCGACGTAGCCGGTCAGGTCGAGCAGCCCCTGGAACTCGGTGAAGGTGCGCAGCCGCACCCCCTTGCGCATCAGGTCGTCGCGGACCGCCCGGGAGGCGGGCGGGCCCTGGTAGACCAGCTCGGCGGCCAGGCCGGTGGCGTGCGCCTGGCGGACGAAGCCGTCGGCGGTGCTCTCGGTCAGCTCGCCCACGTGCGCGCCGATCATCGTCTGGCGGACGAAACCGTCATCCGGGTGGGTGACCACGAGGTGCGCGTCGAACCGGCGGATCCTGGCGCGCTCGTGCCGGGCCTCGCAGACCTCGGCGATCCGGTCGAGCAGCAGCTCGACCGGGCTCGGCGCGCGCTCGTCCGGCTTGGGCGCGGGCGGCTCGGGGGCCGGGCTCTCGCCGGTGAAGGTGGCCCGCACGGCCTTCCACCGGTACGGGACCGGCTCGGGCTCGCCCGCGTCGGGCAGCCAGATCCGCAGGCCGTCAGGGGTGATCTCGACCACCTGGTGCCGCCCGGAGCGCGGCGCGGCGATCACTCCCTCGGCGCGGTGGGCGGACCCGCCGTGGAAGAGCAGGTTGAGCCGGTGGGTCAGCAGGCGCTCGAACGTGGGCGCGTCCCGCAGCTCGCCCGGCGGATGCCCGATCGCGCCCAGCCGCAGCCACGCGCTCTCCTCGTACGGCCGCAGCCGCTCGGCGAACCAGGCCGCCTGCGCCTCCCCGAGCTGCGCGTACGCGTCGCGTTCGAGGTGGCTCATCGCCATCGTCGAGTTGAGCCCCGCCACGACCACCTTCAGATCGGGCACCTCGAACAGCGTCCACGGCTGCCCGCCGTCGAACACCCGGTCGTCCAGCCCCTGGTACACCTCGCCGAACAGCCCGGCGAAGTGCCGCCACTTGGGCCAGTAGGGCGGCTGCGGGCTCACGTCGTCGGCCTCGCAGGTCATGAAGTACGCGCTGGCGGCGGCCTTGGTCACGTCACGCGGCCCGGGCAGCAGGATCAGCCGGTGCTGCTCCAGCCCGATCAGCAGCCGCAGGTCGGTCACGAACCGCGTCGCCTGCCCGAACTGCCCCAGGCTGCCCGACTCGGTCAGGTCGCCGGTGACCAGCATGAGGTCGGGACGCGGCATGCCCCGGTCGTACATGGCGGTCAGGTCCGCCCAGATGCGCGCCTGCATGTCCTCGGGCGTGAACGGCTCGCCCGGATCGGGCAGCGCCCGGCCGAACCTGGGGCCGCCGATGTGCAGCACGCTGATCGACTCGCGCGCCCGGTCGGCGCTCACCGTCGGGGGGAACTTCGGCGCCGCCACCGGCGTGCGCCGGGCCCTGGCCCGGTCGCCCGGCGGCGGCAGCGTCGGGACAGGAACCGGCACCCTGGAGCCGTCGGGGAACGCGGGCGCCGCCGCCGGCTTGGCCCGGCCCGCCATCGCCTCCCGCACCCGGCCCAGCAGCAACGCCCTGGCCTGCCCGGGGTCGGTGACGCCCAGCAGGTCGACCCAGGTGATCGTGGACAGCAGGCCCTCGAGCTGGACGTCCTCCAGCCTGATCGTGACGAGCTTGTTGGAGGGGTTGTCGGGGTCGGCCCGCAGCGCGGCCTGCCACTCCATCCGGCCGTAGCGGGAGGTCAGGTAGTTGCGCGAGAGCACGGCCACGACCACCTGCGCTTCGCTGACCCCGCGGTCCATGAAGTCGATGAAGTTGGTGCCCGGTACGAAGTCCCACTCCTGGATCATGGTCTTGTAGCCGGCCGCCTCGAGCTCCCAGGCTATCCAGGTGGCCCACGCCGTGTCGGCCGGGGAGTAGCTGACGAAGATCTCGGTCGGCCTGCCGTCACGCGCCATGAGCTCAGTATCCCCTGTGGGGCCGCAGGTTTTCAGCGTGTGGGATCATCTATCGGGTGTGGCGTCTCGGAGTGCTCGACCTGATCAGGATCGGGCTGCTCATACTCGGCGTGGTGTTCGTGGCGACCGGGTTGCTGCCGTGGGAGGACGCGCTCGCCAGCCTGGATGAGATCGGGCCCCTGCTGATCTTCCTGGTCGCGATCATCGTGCTGGCCGAGCTCACCAAGGAAGCCCAGGTCTTCGACGCCATCGCGGCGAGGATGGCGGTGCTCGGACGCGGCAACTACGCCGCCCTTTTCTTTCTTTGCACCGCCTTCGCGTCATTTATCACGATATTTCTGAATCTGGACACGACGGCGGTCCTGCTCACCCCCGTCATGCTCGCCCTCGCCCCCAGGGCCCGCATCGCCGCCCTCCCCCTGGCCATGACCACGATCTGGCTGGCCAACACCGCGAGCCTGCTGCTCCCCGTCTCCAACCTGACCAACCTCCTGGGCATGGAGAAGATCGGCCTGGACGCCCAGGAGTTCGCCGCGCGCATGTGGGCCCCGCAGCTCGCCTCGATCGCGGTGACGATGGTGTTCCTGTGGGTGTTCTACTGGCGCCGGGGCGAGCGGCGCGACCTGCGCTACACCCCGCCGCTGCTGGAGCAGGTGGCCGACCGCGTGCTGTTCGGCGCCGCGTCGGCCGGCTGCCTGCTGTTCATCGCGATGCTGCTGCTCAAGACGCACGTGGCCATCGCCGCCACGGCCGCGGCCGCGATCATCGTCGTGGCCTTCCTGGTACGTGCCCGCGAGCGCCTGACCTGGAGCCTCGTCCCGTGGCAGCTCGTGATCTTCGTGACGGGGCTGTTCCTGGTGGTTCCCACGCTCAGCAGGCACGGCCTGTCCGACCTGATGACCTGGATGGTCGGCACGGAGGGCGACCCCTACCGCACGGCCGCCGTCGGGGCCGGGCTCTCCAACACCATCAACAACCTGCCCGCCTACAAGGCCGTCGAGACCGTCATCCCGGCCGCCGACCAGGACCAGCTGCTGGCCCTGCTGGCCGGCACCAACGTGGCCCCGGTCATCACGCCGTGGGCGTCGCTGGCCACGCTGCTGTGGTTCGAGTCGTGCCGCCGCCACGAGGTCAAGGTCCCGATGCGCCGCTTCCTGCTGACCGGCACGGGCCTGGCCGTGGCCGGGCTGCTCGCCACCGTGTGGACCCTGGTGCGGTTCAGCTGATCAGGCGGCGGCCAGCGCGTAGGCGCCGGCGACCGCGTCCAGCGCCCAGCGCATCCGCACGACGTACGTCTCGGGGTGGTCGCCCGCCTCCTGCGCCACGTACGCCGCGCACCGGGCCGCGTCGCCGCCGCACCGGCACAGCCGCTCGTCCACGGCCTCGCGGATCTGGAACGGCGACAGCCGGTCGGACGGCTGCAGAGCGGTCGCGAAGAGCACCTGCGCCAGCTCGGTCGTGGTCATCATGTCGAGCCCCTCTCCCTTGTTCCGTTCTCTCCCAATAGACCTCGAACGGGAGCGGAACTCATCGGCGAAGGACACACATGTTCTGCGGACTTTTCCTCATTCGGGCCCGAGGAGGGCGAGCAGCCCGGGGACGGCCCGGGGATGGGCGGCGACGAAGCTGCGGTCGTCGGCCGTGCCGTCGATGCACTCCTCGAACGGGCCGCCGTCCAGCGCCCTGATCTCGATGCCGGCCTCCCGGGCGAGCAGCGCCCCCGCGGGCAGGTCGACCGCCTCGGCCCGGTAGCCCACGATGCCGTCGATGTCGCCGCGCGCCAGCATCGCCCATGCCAGCAGCGGCGCCCACAGCTGCAGCACCCGCCGCGCGTTGAGCTCCAGCGCCGTGCGCAGCGCGCGTGCGGTCGCGTCGTCCCTGGTCACGCCGTAGCCCTGGGTCCAGGCCAGCAGCGGCCCGTACGGGCTCGGCGCGTACGGGGGCGCGAGGCGTACCCCCGAGGACGATCCCGCCGGAGCGGACAGCGCCCCCCGCCCGTGGACGGCCGACCACGTCTGGTCGGAGACGGGATCGTGCACCACCCCCAGCACGGGACGCCCGCCCCGGCACAGCGCCACGCCCACCACGTAGGCGGGCAGGCCGATCGCCACGTTGTTGGTGCCGTCGAGCGGGTCGACCAGCCACGTCCACTCGCCGCCCGCGGCCCCCACCAGCCCCGTCTCCTCGGCGATCACCGTGTGCGACGGGTACGCCGTCAGGATGCGCTCCAGCAGCAGCTTCTCCGAGGCCAGGTCGAGGTCGGTCACCACGTCGCCCGCCTCGCCCTTGGCCCGGACGCCGACCACGCCGCTCATGCCTTCCCGGAGCAGCGCCCCCGCGGCCTCGGCGGCTTCGACGGCGACCGTGCGGGCGTGATCCAGGTCCATCGGATGCCTCTCAGGTCAGGTGAGCGGTGATCAGACGTACGGCCAGCTCGGTCTCGCGGGCGTCCAGCGGCTGCCTGGCCACGTGGTGCGGCCCGCCGCCCAGCGGGCCGAGCGACAGGTCGCGGCTGCCGGGCCGGCCCCGCCCCAGCGCGATCGTGGCCGCCTCGCCGCCCTCCGGCACGACGCTGCTGTGGAAGCGGTCGGCGGCCAGCGTGTACGTGTCGCCGGGGCCGAACACCTCCACCAGGCCCGTCGCGTGCCGCACGGTGCGCCCGGTGGGCGAGATGCGGTCGCCGTCGGCCCCGCTGACCACCTCGAAGACCCGGTGCGTGGCGTCCCGGCCGGCGTCGGTGACCACCGCGTGCACGTTGCGCACCTGGCCGTAGAGGACGTGGCTGACCAGGTCCCAGCTGTGGCAGTGGATCTGCGAGGTGGTGCTCTCGGCGTGCGCGAACGAGTCGGACCACAGGTGGACGCACACCCCTTCGCCGCCGTCGCGCTCCAGCGGCAGGCACACGAACCCGAGCGGGTGGCGCACCGCCGTCAGGCCGCCGGACGAGAGCGTCTCCAGCGCCCAGGCCCTGGCCTCGCCCACGATGACCCGCTGGTGGACGCCCTGATGGCTCATCACGCACCAGCTCGATCATGCGGCTCACCGTAGGGGTCCATCGCCCGCAACGCCTTGCGGGCGATGTCGACGACGTCACGGCCGTTGTACGCCTTGGGCAGCGGGATCCCGACGCGTTCGAACAGCTCCTGAACCTCCTCGATGGTGGGCTCGTCGCTCAACGGCACCTTCTTGTACATCTCCAGCGGCACCCGCCGCGCCTGCTCGAAGCTGAGCCGCAGCTCGGTGTCGCAGTTCTCGTAGTAGAACGTGCCGGCCAGCGCGGTCATCGCCTTGTTGGGGTCCTCGACCGTCATGATCAGGCGGGTGGCCGACACGTCCCAGCGGAACGTGGTCATCGTCGAGGACAGGCCCACCGCGATGTCGAGCAGGCCGTAGCGCTGGCGGTGCCAGAAGGCGGCCAGGATGGTCGCGTACGACTCCTTCCTGGCCCGGTCGGTCGTCCACGTCTCGCCGGTGCCGTCGGGGGCGTCCGACAGCGAGCGGCGGTAGTGGGCGTACGTCTCGCACACCTCCAGGTTGGACGGGTCGATCACCTCGACCCTGACCGTGAGGTGGCGCTTGTCCCTGCGGGCCGCCGCGACGCACTCGGGCAGGGTGACCGCGCGCAGGTAGGTGCCGGTGCCGCCCTTGAAGCTCCACCGGTGGGTGTCCTTGCGCGCCTCCGCGTGGGACTGGGCGATCTCCTGGCTGCTGCCCAGCACCCGTACGAGCTGGAGCGCGTCGAGGGCCTTGCGGGTGCTGCCGACCAGCGACTCGATCTCCTGCAGGCGGGCCAGGCGCGCGGGCAGCTCGGCCAGCGCGCCCGAGGTGATCGTCTCCTCGACCGGGGCCTGGCGCGCGCGGTCGCGCAGCAGCGCGGTGGCCACCAGCGCCATGATGACCAGGGTCGCGGCGTTGACCAGCTGGGACTGCACCTCGTCGGGCACGATCTCGTTGGGCATCACGCCCACGACGCCGATCACGATCGCGAGCACCAGCGCGATGGCCCCGTCGGCGTTCTGCGCAGCCCATGGGGCGACCTGCTTCACCGCCGCCACGAACCGTGTCATCGCTCGCCCCGCCGTTCGACGATCATTCAGTCCCCGAGGTCATGGTAACGACCGCGCCAAGCGACCACCAGTACACCCAGAGCCAGGGAGCTTTATTGCCTCGAACCTGAACGGGTCCCATGGGTAGCATCGGCTCGCATGATCATGGATCCCGAGGTGATGGGCTACTACGAGCAGGGCGGCGAGCTGACCAGGCTGCGGCGGGGGCGCAACCGGCTGGAGTACTGGCGCACGCGTGACGTGCTGCGCCGCGTCCTGCCGCCGGCCCCCGCGCGGGTGCTCGACGTGGGCGGGGGCACCGGCGCGCACGCCGAGTGGCTGGCCGCCGACGGGTACGACGTCGAGCTGATCGACCCGGTGCCGCTGCACGTACGGGAGGCGTCCACGCTGCCCGGGGTGAGCGCCCGCCTGGGCGACGCCCGCGACCTGCCCGTCCCCTCCGGCCGGGCCGACGCGGCGCTGCTGCTCGGCCCGCTCTACCACCTGCCCGAACGGGCCGACCGTGTCCGCGCCCTGGCCGAGGCCAAGCGCGCCGTGCGCCCGGGCGGGCCGGTCGTGGCGGCCTTCATCAGCCGGTACGCGAGCGTGCACGACGGCGTATACCGCGGCGGCTTCGTGGACGAGGAGTACCGGACGGCCGACTACCGGGGCCTGGAGACGGGGGTGATGATCTCGCCCAGGCCGGGCGGGTTCCGCGGTTACCTCCACGATCTCGAGGAGATCCT
The DNA here is from genome assembly GCF_040675285.1 of Nonomuraea sp. NPDC049625. Classification (NCBI taxonomy): domain Bacteria; kingdom Bacillati; phylum Actinomycetota; class Actinomycetes; order Streptosporangiales; family Streptosporangiaceae; genus Nonomuraea; species Nonomuraea sp. NPDC049625. The sequence goes on from NZ_JBFAOQ010000002.1 coordinate 527,727, forward strand.
GGACGAGTTCGCCGACGCCGGGCTGCCGCGTCCCGACCGTTACGGCCTGGAGGGCGCCTTCTGGCTCTACGGCGACGTGGACGACTGGCTGGACGACGACGAGCGGCGCGAGCTGCTGCTCGACGCCGCCCGCCGGCTGGAGTCGGAGCCGTCGCTCCTGGGGGTCAGCGGCCACCTCCTGGCAGTGGCGACCGCCTGACCGCGCGCCCCGGCCGCGGTCAGGCGGTCCGCTCCCCGATCCGGGGGAACGGGCTGGTCGAGAAGACCACCTCCACCGGCACCTCGAAGTATTCGGCGATCCGCAGCGCCAGGAAGAGGCTCGGGCTGTATTCCCCCCGTTCCAGGTAGCCGACGGTCTGGTAGTGGACCCCCAGGGCGTCGGCCAGCTGCCTGCGGGTCACGTTCCGCTCTGCGCGCAGCAGCGCGATGCGGTTGTAGACGGTCTCGCTCATCAGCGCATATCTTCTCAGGTCAGCCGCTGCATCGCCTGGCGACGGCGGGCCTCCATCAGCGAGCCCGACTCGCGCCTGGCCACCCGGCGCAGGATCGGGGGAGCCGGCACCAGCCCCGCCACGGCCCAGGCGAGCAGCACGAGCGTGGTCTCCACCGGCCGCCACGAGCTGCCGATCTCCGCGGCGGCGGCCGAGTCGGGCAGCAGCGCCGAGCGCATGCCCAGGCCGAGCCAGTAGAGCGGGAAGACGTGGGCGAGGCCCTGCAGCCACCCGGCGAGCGCCGTGATCGGGTAGAAGATCCCCGAAATGGCGGTGAGACCGCCGATGGCGATCATGGACAGCGCCCCCGCGCCCTGCGGGCTGCCGACCAGGGAACCGATGATCGCACCGAGCGGGAGCGCGGACAGCAGCCCCAGCAGTGCGAACCAGGCCAGCGCGAGCCATTTGCCCGGCCCGATCCCGAGCAGGCCGGGCACGAAGAACAGCCCGGCGACGAGCATCACCACCAGAGCGGAAAGGGTGGACATGGAGTGCATCGTCACCCGGCCCACGAGGTAGCCCACCATGCCTTGGGGCAAGGCCTTGGCTCTGAGCAGGGTGCCGTCCTCGCGCTCGAGGGCCAGCGAGCCCACCATGCCCAGGAGCCCGTTGAGCGGGACCATCAAGGCCAGCATGCCCGGCAGGGAGGCCGACGCCAGCGACAGGCCGGTGCCGGGCAACTTCGCGTCGCGCTGGAAGTAGAGCACGACGACGAGGACCGCGGTGCCCACCAGGATGCCCCCGAGGTTCGGCGGGTTGGTGAGCGAGTGCTTGAACTCGATCCAGCCCCGGGACAGGCCCAGCCGGGCGGCGTGCAGCGTGGGAGTCATGCTTCCTCCTGACGCACGATCGCCATGTAGGTGTCCTCCAGCGTGGCCCGCCGCACCTCCAGATCGGCGATCTCCGTACCGTGCTGCGCGAACAACTCGCGCACGAACCCGGTGGCGTCCTGCGTGGCGTGCACGAACTGCTCGCCGCCCTGGCTCCAGCGCACCTGCGCGTCGCGCGAGACCTCGCGGGACAGGCGGTCGGCGCTGCCGTCGGCCACGATCCTGCCGCCGGCCAGGATGAGGATCCGGTCGGCGAGCTTCTCCGCCTCGTCGAGGTCGTGCGTGGTGAGCAGGATGGTGGTCTCGTCGAGGTCCGACAGGCGGTGCACGAGATCGTGGAAGTCGCGCCGGGCCTGCGGGTCGAACCCGGCCGTCGGCTCGTCGAGGAAGAGCACCTCCGGCCGCCCGACGATGCCGATGGCGACGTCGAGGCGGCGGCGCTGGCCGCCGGAGAGCCGGTTGATCCGGTGGTCGGCGTGCTCGCCGAGCCCGACGGCCTCGATCAGCTCGCCGATGTCGAACGGCCGCCGGCCCGGGACCGCGTACGGCTCGTAGTAGCGGCTCAGGTGGTGGAGGAGCTGGCGCACCCGCCAGCGGCCGTGGTCGCGCCAGGACTGCAGCACCACGCCCAGCCTGGCCCGCCAGCGCTCGTCGCCGCGGGCCGGCACGGTGCCGAGCACGCGGACGGAGCCGGAGGAGGGCACCCGGAAGCCCTCCAGGATCTCGATCGTCGTCGTCTTGCCCGCGCCGTTCGGCCCGAGCAGGGCGATCACCTCGCCGGGGGCGGCCGTGAAGCCGACGCCCCGGAGGACCTCCTTGCGGCCGTACGCCATGTGCAGGTCGTCGACCTCGATGGCGGCGGCGGTCTGGCCCAGGTCGAGACCGCCTGCGAGCTCTCTTACCGCATCCATCAATTCTCCAGATAGTAGCTCTACTACATAGATAGCACACCTACTACGGGACGCAATAGACATATGACATCCATTGCAAGCGAACAGTAAGTCGCACCCGATACGGTCGGATTCGCCTGTAGCGGAAAAGGAAGGTTCGATGTCACGACCCAGAGAGGCACTGATCCAGGCAGGTCAGGGCATAGCCCAAGCGGTTGCCCAAGGGGGTGACATGCGGCAGGCGATGGGGCAGGCCATGGGCCAGGTCGTCGACCAGGCGGGGCAGTTCGCGGGCCAGGCCCGGGGTTTCGCGCTGAACCCCCACGACTTCGCCGCGGCCCGCGACGGCGGCGCGTCGGTCGGCACGGCCATCGAGGCCAGGTCGGCCTCGCTGAACGAGGCCGGCGAGATCGTCAACCGCAGCTTCACCGAGAACGGCATGCACGTCATCTCCCCGGTGGTGATCCCCAAGGGGAGCACCGCGAAGGTGATCGTGCCGCTGGGCATCCTGGTGGTGCTCGGCCTGATCGGCGCGCTCGGCAACGTCATCCCGAACACCGACCTGTTCTTCGGCCCGCACTACTGGGTGGTGCTGGTCCTGGCGGCCGCGTTCCTGTGGTGGCGGCGCAGCGTGGTGATGGTGCCCGAGGGCTGCAAGGCCCTGATCACCCAGTTCGGCAAGCTGGTGCACATCGCGGACCCGGGCCGGGTGACGCTGTTCAACCCGTGGAAGCGGGTCAGCTACATCGTCAACACCACCCGCGAGTACCCGTTCAACGCGCCGATCAGCGAGGCGCCGACGCAGCAGGGCGTCAAGGCCAGCGTGGACCTGTTCCTGCAGTTCAGGATCGAGAACCCGGCGGAGTTCATCTTCGTGCTCGGCTCGGTCAGCGGCTTCCAGTCCAAGCTCCAGAACGCCATCAGCGAGGTCACCCGCTCCCTCATCTACGCCCAGCGGGCCGAGGAGATCTACGACCTGGTGGGCGAGAGCACGCTGGGCATGCTGGAGAGCCTCAACCAGCAGTTCCTGCCCGCCGTACGGCTCACCGACGTGAACATCACGCACGCCGAGCCGTCCAGCCAGGAATACCGGATGGACCTGGCCGCCCCCGAGATGGTCCGGGTCGCCAAGGAGGCCTACACCTACGAGTACGAGCTGCAGCTGCGCAAGGAGCAGAACGAGGGCGACCTGGTCAAGGAGCTGGCCGGGCTGCAGGAGACGCTGAGCGCCATCCAGGCGGAGATCGCCGGCTACCAGGCCCGCATGGACACCGCCCTCGAACGCGCCAGCCACCAGGCCACCGCGCAGGCCAGGCAGCGCCTGGTCGAGGCCGAGTCCACGGCCAACGCCAACGCCGCGCTCCTGGAGGCGCAGGCGCTGGACATCAGGGCGCTGTCGGCCGCGGAGGCGCCCGAGATCCTCGACTACCGCTTCCAGCAGGACCTGCTGAACAAGCTGGAGTCCGTCGCCACCAGGCTGCCGCAGGTCGTGCAGGTGGGCGAGCAGACCGACATCGACTTCCTGGCCCTGGCCCAGCAGCTGGTGGGCGGCAAGGACGCGGCGCTGTTCTCGGCCGAGGACATGGCCGCCATCCGGTCCAGGCTCGACGAGATCGGTTTCCGCGTGCAGAGCCGCGAGGCCGAGATCGCCGCCCTGCTCGAGAAGGCCACCGCCGACGTGACCGAGCCCCAGGCGGCGCCGGAGCCCGACGCGGAACTGGAGCGCACCGTCGAACGCCTGCTGCCCGGGAAGGGGGAGATCTGAGATGAGCCGCGAATTCTCGAAGATCAAGGAGTCGCTGGCCTCCTGGGGCGACATCCGCCAGCTCCTGCGCGGCGGCGAGCAGGGCCAGCTCGTCCCCGTCGTGATCCCCAAGGACCGGCGCGGCTTCGCCTGGATGGCGCTGGTGTTCCTGGGGCTGTACTTCGCCGGGATGGCGGTCCTGACCGACCTCACCCTGATCGCCGCGCTGCTGGCGCTGTTCTTCCTGGTCGTGGCCATGGTCACGATGTGGCGCAAGGCGATCATCGAGATCGAGGAGGGCACCACCGGCGTACGCAGCCGCTGGGGCGCCATCACCGGCACCCTCCCGCCGGGACGCCACTACCTGTGGCTGCCGTGGGACCGGGTGGACGCGGTCGTCGACACCTCCACGGAGATCCCGTACTCGGCGCCGATCGTGGCCTGCCCCACGGCCGAGAACGTGCCGCTGAAGTCGATCGAGTTCTTCCTCAAGTTCCGCATCGTGGACCCCGTCGCGTTCGTCCGCACGATCGGCGCCGGCAACTTCGACCTGGTGCTCTCCAGCGCGGTCCAGGACGCGATCAGGCAGCGCAGCCGCCGCGTCAACACCGAGCGCGCGTACGACCTGCGCGGCTCCGACGTCGGCGACATGCAGGAAGCGCTCAACCGCCAGCTCGGCCGGTACGGCGTGCGCATCACGGGCGCCAACATCCCCGACGTCCAGCTGCCCGACCAGTACCAGCAGCACCTGGCCACCCGGGAGAAGGTGGCCAAGGAGCTCTCGGCCTACGAGCGCGAGTGGGAGCTGACCCGCAAGCGCCGCATCGACACCCTGCTGATGGAGATCGAGCGCTCCAAGAAGACCCGTGACGCCCGCGTCGTCGAGGTCAAGGCCGCCCACAACACGGCGCGCAAGGACGTGGCGCGCATGCTGGAGGAGCAGGAGACCGAGGCGCAGCGCGTGACATGGGAGATCGAGGCGCGCGGCCGGGCCGAGCTGACCGCCGCCGAGAACGAGGCCAAGGCGTTGCGCCGGCTGGCCGAGTCGTACCGGGACAACCGGGCCGTGCTGCAGTACGAGCTGGCCCGCAGGCGCCTCGACGTGGGCGCCAAACTCGCGGAGAACGCCCCCCAGCCGCTGGTCGTACGCACCCAGCAGGGCCAGTCGGACTCCGCGCTCTCCACCCTCCTCCTTGCCCAGTTGCTCCCCCGCATCTCGGGCACGGGTCAAGTGAACGGCCAGACACCTTCCGCTTAGGAGAACCCCATGGTGTTCCGCAAATTGATGGCCGCGTTCGGTGCGGGCGTCGAGGTAGACACGGTGTTGACCAACACGGGCGTGCGTCCCGGCGAGATCCTGCGCGGCGTCGTCCACTTCCGTGGCGGCAACTCCGACTACAAGGTCGAGGGCATCCACATCGACCTGACCGCGGTGGTCGAGGTCGAGTCGGGCGACAACGAGTACAAGACGACCTACAGCTTCCTGCGCCAGCAGGTCGCCGGGACGTTCCAGCTCGCCGCGGGCGCGCAGCACCAGCAGCCCTTCGAGATCCAGGTCCCCTGGGAGACGCCGATCAGCGCCATCGCCGGGCATCCGCTGCACGGCATGAAGCTGGGCGTCCAGACGGAGCTGGCGCTGGCGGGCGCGCTCGACAAGGGCGACCTCGACCCGCTGTACGTGAGCCCGCTGCCCGCGCAGGACCACGTCATCGCCGCGCTCGACCGGCTGGGCTTCCAGTTCAAGAAGGCCGACCTGGAGCGCGGCACGCTGTACGGCTCGACGATGCCGTTCTTCCAGGAGATCGAGTACTACGCGGGCGGGCAGTGGCGGCGCCACTTCAACGAGCTCGAACTGACGTTCATCGCCGGGGCGCGGCAGATGGACGTCATCCTGGAGGCCGACAAGCGGGGCGGCTTCCTGACCTCCAGCCACGACGCGTACAACCGCTTCACCGTGCGTTACGACGACCCGCCGCACTCGGCGGACGGGGCGCTGCAGCGCGGTCTGGAGCAGATGGCCCGCCACCGCGGCTGGTTCTGACCGGGTACGCGGCCGCCGCCGGGGACCCCGGCGGCGGCCTGAGGGGGTGTGACCGTTTCTGTCGGTCGGGACGCCTACAGTGGCAACATGCGACCGGTCACAGATTTGCAGCGGAAGGTGGCGCCTTTCGAGGTCGTCACCGAGATGACTCCCTCCGGTGACCAGCCCACGGCCATCGCCGAGCTGGAGCGCCGCGTCAAGGCCGGAGAGAAGGACAACGTGCTGCTGGGTGCCACCGGCACCGGCAAGACCGCCACCATCGCCTGGCTGATCGAGCGGCTGCAGCGGCCCGCGCTGGTCATGCAGCCCAACAAGACCCTCGCCGCGCAGTTCGCCAACGAGCTGCGGGAGATGCTGCCCAACAACGCGGTCGAATATTTCGTTTCTTATTACGATTATTACCAGCCTGAGGCGTACGTCCCGCAGAGCGACACGTACATCGAGAAGGACTCCTCGATCAACGACGAGGTCGAGCGGCTGCGCCACTCGGCGACCAACTCGCTGCTCACCCGCCGCGACACCATCGTGGTCGCCTCCGTGTCGTGCATCTACGGCCTGGGCACGCCGCAGGAATACGTCGACCGCATGGCCAGGCTGCGCGTCGGCATGGACGTCGACCGCGACCAGCTTCTGCGCCGCCTGGTCGACATGCAGTACACGCGCAACGACCTGGCCTTCACCCGGGGCACGTTCCGGGTCCGGGGCGACACGATCGAGATCATCCCGAAGTACGAAGAGCTGGCCGTGCGCATCGAGATGTTCGGCGACGAGATCGAGAAGCTCTCGACCATGCACCCGCTGACCGGCGAGGTCATCACGGAGGACGAGGAGCTCTACATCTTCCCCGCCTCCCACTACGTCGCGGGCGAGCAGCGCATGGCCGCCGCCGTGGGGGGCATCGAGGCGGAGCTGGCCGCGCGGCTGGAGGAGCTGGAGCGCCAGGGCAAGCTGCTGGAGGCGCAGCGGCTGCGGATGCGCACGACGTACGACATCGAGATGATGCGGCAGATCGGCACCTGCTCCGGCATCGAAAACTACTCGCGCCACATGGACGGGCGCGAGGCCGGCAGCGCGCCCAACACGCTGCTCGACTACTTCCCCGAGGACTTCCTGCTGGTCCTCGACGAGTCCCACCAGACCGTGCCGCAGATCGGCGCCATGTACGAAGGCGACGCCTCCCGCAAGCGCACGCTGGTCGAGCACGGGTTCCGGCTGCCGTCGGCGCTCGACAACCGGCCGCTGAAGTGGGAGGAGTTCCTGGAGCGCATCGGCCAGACCGTCTACCTGTCGGCCACGCCGGGGCCTTACGAGCTGGGGCGGGCCAAGGGCGAGGTCGTCGAGCAGGTCATCCGCCCGACCGGCCTGGTCGACCCCGAGATCGTGGTCAAGCCGACCAAGGGCCAGATCGACGACCTGGTCCACGAGATCCGCCAGCGGGCCGAGCGCGACGAGCGCGTGCTGGTCACCACGCTGACGAAGAAGATGTCCGAAGACCTCACCGACTACCTCCTGGAGCTCGGCATCCGCGTGCGCTACCTGCACAGCGAGGTCGACACGCTGCGGCGCATCGAGCTGCTGCGGGAGCTGCGCACGGGCGAGTTCGACGTGCTCGTCGGCATCAACCTGCTGCGCGAGGGCCTCGACCTGCCCGAGGTGTCGCTGGTGGCCATCCTCGACGCCGACAAGGAGGGCTTCCTGCGCTCGGAGACGTCGCTGATCCAGACCATCGGCCGCGCCGCCCGTAACGTGTCCGGCCAGGTCCACATGTACGCCGACAAGATCACGCCGTCCATGGAGCGGGCGATCGACGAGACGAATCGGCGGCGGGCCAAGCAGATGGCCTACAACGAGGCCAACGGCATCGACCCGCAGCCGCTGCGCAAGAAGATCGCCGACATCCTCGACTCGCTGCAGCGCGAGGACGCCGACACCGACCGGCTCCTGGGCGGCGGCCGCCAGCAGTCGCGCGGCAAGGCCCCGGTGCCCGGCTTCGGCGCGCGGCAGGCCGGCCAGCACGCCAAGGCCATCGCCGGCGAGATGCCGCGGGCGCAGATGGAGTCCCTGATCGAGTCGCTGACCGAGCAGATGCACCAGTCGGCGGCCGACCTGCAGTTCGAGGTGGCGGCACGGCTGCGCGACGAGATCAAGGAGCTCAAGCGCGAGCTCCGCGACATGCGCGAGGCCGGCATCAAGTAACGCCCGCAAGGCGCCACCTCTTCGCACGGAGGAAGGGGCGCTTTGCGTACGCATACCATCGGCCGCCTGCCGGGCGCGCGACTTCGGCCGCCCGCCGGACGCCGGCCGCCGGGCTGGGGCCGCCGGACTGGGGCCGTCGGGCGCTGGGCGTCGGGCTAGGGGAGGAAGTCCGCCAGGGTGCGGGCGAAGACCTCGGGGTTGTCGAGCATGATGCTGTCCCCCGGCTCGGGAATGCCGACCACCCGGACCCCGCTGGCCCGCAGGCTGTCGGCGTCCTCGGGCGGCCTCCCCTCCGGGTGCAGGAAGGCGAGGGGGATCGGAAGGTCCTGCAGGAGCCGGCGCATGGGAGGCGTGGTGCCCGTGGCCAGGCTGACGGCCGTACGGTGGAGCCCACGCAGGTCCGCCAGCCGCATGGCGGACCACCGGTGCGGCCCCACGCGCTCGCGCACCTCCTTCCACCCGTGCGACACGAACGCCTCCTCCGTGTAACTCGCGATACCGCTGCCACCCGGCCCCACGGAAGCCGGGGGATAGGGGTCGAGGTCGGCGTCCACGAGCACCAGATTGGCGATCAGCTCCGGGTGACGGGAGGCGAGGACGATCGCCACCGCGCCGCCCATGCTGTGGGCGATCACCGACGCCCCGGCGACCCCCGCCTTGCGCAACGCCTCGGCCAGGGCGTCGGCATGGGTCTCGAGCGTGTAGGCGAAGTCCCGGGGGCGGTCGCTGATCCCGAACCCGAGCAGGTCGATCAGCAGGGAACGGTGCTGCGGCAGGAGGGGGTGTGCGGCGACCTCGGCGTAGTAGGGGGCCGAGGTCGCACCGAGACCGTGGACGTAGACCCGCGACGGCTCCGCACCCGGCAGCTCTACCCAGCGGATGCGAGCGCCGCTGGGGTGGACGACGGCATCGTGCATGACGGCCCTCCTCGTCGTATATCGGGGCCAATATACCTACGACCTGCGTAAACGATCGGCACTCCGACGCCCCCGCACGTCACCCCCGCCACCGACAACACACACAACCCACACGCCCCAGCGCCTGCCACGCGGTATCCCGCGACCCGGCGGCCGGCGGTGGCGCGCAACCACACGGTCCAGCGATCGGCCCGCGGTATCCGGCGCCCCAGCGGCCGACGGCGGCGCGCCACCGCGGCTCTGCTTATGGCGCCGTGACCGATCCCCCGGGGCTGCCACCTCCACTCTGGCACCGACCGCGGCCCCGCGTCCACGGCGCCCTCCAGCCGCCCTGCGTCGCCATCCGGTAGTTCTTGCGTCGCCGTCCAGCCGTCCTGCGTCGCCATGCGGGTGCTCTGCGGTGCCATCCGGCCCTCCGGCGTCACCTCGCGGCCGTCCTGCGTCGCCATCCGGTCGTCCCGCGTCGCCATCCGCGCGTCGGCGCGTCGCAGGAGGTCGAGTGGCGGGACGAGAGTCCGGAGCGATCACAGGGACAGGCCGGCCTCTTTGCGGAGAAGTGTGGCGAGGGAGTCCGGGTCGGCGGCCGGGACACCCTTGGCGGCGAACCAGGTGGCGACGTTGTGGGCGTCCCGGTCCAGGAACGAGGGGCCGGTCGGGTGGGCGATGACGTCCACGATCTGCGGCAGGTCGATGATCACCAGCCTGCCGTCATGGACCAGCAGGTTGTACGGCGACAGGTCCCCATGGGCCAGCCCCTCCCTGGCCAGCGTGACCATGGCCGCCACGAGCTGCTCCCACAGCCCGTCCAGGTCGTCGGACACCTGCGCCAGCCGCGGCGCCGCGTATCCGTCCCGGGTCCCGATGAACTCCTGCAGGATCTCCGTCTCCACGATCTGCACCGGGTACGGCACGGGAACCCCGAGCTCCCACAACCGGCACAACGCCCCGAACTCGGCGACCGCCCACTGGGCGGCGATCACCTGCTTGCCGAACGCGGTGCGGTTGGCCATGGCGCGGTTCATGCGGCTCTCGCGGGTCCTGCGGCCCTCCATGTAGCCGGAGTCGCGGTGGAACAGCCGATGTTCGGAGGAGCGGTAGCGCTTGGCGGCCAGCAGGCAGACCCGGTCCGTGCCGGGCACCCCCCGCGAGATCAGATGGACGTCGGCTTCCTTGCCGGTCTTGAGCACGCCGTGCTCGGTGTCGACGGCGGCCAGCTCGGTGACGAGCCAGCCGGGGTACGGCTTGGGCCCCTTCTCCGTGGGAGTGCTCTGGTCCCAGGTGGACCAGCGGTCACCCTCGGGCGGCCCGTCGTCGGTCTCGGGAGTGCTCTCCAGCCATTCGAGGTCGTCGGCGTCGAGGGCGTACTTGCCACGGGTGCGGTGCTGCGAGTGCTTGGGCACGGTGGGATTGCTCCAGGTGTGAGGCCCACCGGCTCGTCGATCAGGTCAGCGAGTGCGCGGTGGGAAGGTCTGAGGACGCGGAAAACGGCACGCGAACAGTCGTCATCACGGTCTCACCCTCCCTTCGCGGCACGGCGCGGCGATCATCGTCAAGCCGCTGCCAAGCGATCAACTCGGTCCCGAGTATCCCGCTCCACGTACCGCCCTCGCAACCGATTAAATGACGACCCGCCGCCACCCTTGTCATCCCGGAGATGGGGCAGGGCCATGCGACGGCCGGCGCGGCGTGGAGTGACCCCGGTGGCGGTCTCGAGCCACGCCCGTGACCGCCCTGGCCATCGCCCCGACGGCGGGCAACCAGATCGTCGACGGGACGGCGCGCGGGCCGTCGTGGACGGCCGACAAGTCCCGCCACCCGGGTCGGCGGCACCATCGGACGCATCCAGATGCGAACCGCCACCCGCACCCAGATGTGGACTGTCACCCGCACCCCGATGCGGACCGCCACCTGGAGCTGGGAGCCGCTCCCATCGATCAGCCGGAGTGACAGCGACCTCGGCGTGCATGCCTGTGGGTGGGCCTCAACGGTTGTAGAGCCTGCGTGCCCACAGATATCCGGCCAGGGCGATGACCGCGCTCCAGGCAGCAGCCTCCGCGAAGCTTGAGGCGGCCGGGCGACCGGCCAGCAGCGCCCGCAGCGTCTCGATGACGGGGGTGAACGGCTGGTGCTCCGCGAACCAGCGCAACCCGGCCGGCATCGACTCGGTCGGTACGAAACCGCTGCCGAGGAACGGCAGCAGCATCAGCGGCATCGGCAGGTTGCTGGCCGTGGTGACGCTCTTGGAGACCAGCGCGAGCGCGACCGACAGCCAGGTGATGGCGAAGGTGAACATGGCCAGCACGCCGACCACGCCGAGCCAGTCCAGCGCGGAGGCCGACGGGCGGAAGCCGATCAGCACGGCCACCAGGGTCACCGCCGCGATCGCGATGAACGTCTGCACCATCGCTCCGAGCACGTGCCCGGTGAGCACCGAGACGCGGGCGATGGCCATGGTCTTGAACCTGGCGATGATGCCCTCGGTCATGTCGGTGGCCACCGAGATCGCGGTCCCCTGCGCGGCACCGGCGATCGTCGTGATCATGATGCCGGGGGCGAGGTAGCCGACATAGGCGGCGCGGCCCCCGCCGATGCCCGCGCCCATGGTGCCGCCCAAGACGAACACGAACAGCAGCAGGAACACCACGGGGACGGCGGCGAACGTGAAGATCAGCGAGGGGTAGCGCCAGATGTGCGTGACCTGGCGGCGCAGCATCGTCGCCGAGTCGGTGATCGCTCTCATCGGGAGGGCTCCTTGGTCAGGGAGAGGAAGACGTCGTCCAGGTCGGGCGTGCGCACCGACAGCTCGGCGACGTCGATGGCCTGGGTGTCCAGCCACTCCAGGAGCTTCTTCAGCGTCCTGACACCGCCGGAGTCGGGGATCTGGACGGTGAGCGCCGCGTCGTTGCGCGAGGTGGCGCCGACGTGCGGGGCGGCCCTGCGGTAGCCGTCGGCGTCGGCGAAGCGCACGACGATGTGGCCGCCGGGGACCAGCCGCTTGAGCTCCTCCGGGGTGCCCTCGGCCACCAGCTCGCCCTGGCTCAGCAGCGCGATGCGGTCGGCGAGCTCGTCGGCCTCCTCCAGGTACTGCGTGGTCAGGAAGACGGTCACGCCGTCCTGCTCGACCAGGTCCCTGACGATCTGCCACATGGTGCGGCGGCTGCGCGGGTCCAGGCCGGTGGTCGGCTCGTCGAGGAAGATCAGCCTGGGTGTGCCGACCATGGTCATGGCGAGGTCGAGCCGGCGCCGCATGCCGCCCGAGTAGGAGACCGCCGGCTTGCGCGCGGCGTCGGTGAGGTCGAAGCGCTCCAGCAGCTCGCGGGCTCGCTCGCGGCCCCTGGAGCGGCCGAGGTGGAGCAGGTCGGCCATGAGCCGCAGGTTCTCCTCGCCGGTGAGGAAGCTGTCGACGGCGGAGAACTGGCCGGTGACGCCGATCGCGGCGCGTACCTTGTCGGGTTCTCGGGCCAGGTCGTGCCCGGACACCCGGATCTCGCCGGCGTCGGCCCTGATCAGGGTGGACAGGATCTGCACCATGGTGGTCTTGCCCGCGCCGTTGGGGCCGAGCAGGGAGAAGATCGTGCCCTGCGGGATGGTGAGGTCGATGCCGTCCAGTACGCGGTGCGAGCCGTACGACTTGCGCAGTCCCGTCACCGAGATGGCAGGTTCGATGGTCCGCACGGTCGTCACCCTCGGTCCCAGGTGACGGGCAGGCTGCGCACGCCGTAGATCTGCGCGGGGTCGGTGCGCAGCGGCACCTCTTCCGCCGGTACGGCCAGCCGCAGCGTCGGGAACCGGGTGAGCAGCGCGGGGAAGGCGACGCGCATCTCGACGCGGGCGAGCTGCTGGCCGAGGCACTGGTGGACGCCGTGGCCGAAGGCCAGGTGCCCGGTGGCCGAACGGCGCAGGTCGAGCACGTCGGGGTCGGAGAACTTGGCCGGGTCCCTGTTGGCGGCGTTGAGCGCGATGATGACCGTGTCGCCGGCCTTGAGCTGCCTGTCGCCGAGCTCGAGGTCCTCCAGCACGCCGCGCATGCCCATGGCGGCGATGGACAGGTGACGCAGCAGCTCCTCCACGGCGCCGGCGGCCAGGCCGGGATCGCTGCGCAGGGCGGCGAGCTGGGCCGGGTCGCGCAGCAGGGCGAAGGTGCCGAGCGCGAGCATGTTGGCGGTGGTGTCGAGGCCGGCGCCGAGCAGGAAGGCGGCCACGCCGCCGAGCTCCTCGTCGGTCAGCTCGCCTGCCGTGGCCAGGTCGCTGAGCAGGTCGTCGGTCGGGTTCGCGCGCTTGGCGAGCGCGAGCGTCCGCAGGTAGTCGCCGAGCTGGATGAAGGCGTTGTACTGCGCCTCGGGCTCTACGGCGTCCGAGAGGGTCCGCGTGGCGGTCTGGAACTGCTCGCGGTCGTCGTACGGCACGCCGAGCAGCTCGCAGATCATCAGCGCGGGGACGGGCTGGGCGAAGACCTCGACGAGGTCGGCGGGCGGCCCCTGCCGCTCCATCGCGTCGAGCCGCTCACGGGTGATCTCGGTGACCCGCTCGGTGAGCAGGTTCATCCTGCGGACGGTGAACTTGCCCGCCAGCAGCTTGCGGAAGCGGGTGTGCTGGGGCGCGTCCATGCCGGTCAGGTCGCCGGCGGGGGCGGGCGGCAGGTAGCCGCCCATCTGCGGGTAGTAGTGGGTCTCGTAGCGGGAGCTGAAACGCGGGTCGGCGAGGATCTGGCGGACCAGCCCGTAGCCGGTGACCAGCCAGACGCCGGGGGCGCCCTCGGGCGCGGCCAGCCGGGCGATCGGCTGCTCGGCACGCAGCGCGGTGACTTCGGGGGCGGGATCGAAGGGGCAGGCGGGTGCGCGGTCGAGGGAAGGGCTGACCGTCTCATCGCGATAGTACGTGTTCGACATGCTTTGAAAGCTACGTTGCATTCAAAAAGGCTGCAATCAATGGAATCCGTATTTGCAGGTGAGGGTGGGCAAATTGATGCAATGACGCTGGACTCGAACGCAATGATTCGTTGCACTGAGTGGCGGCGAACGCAACAATGGCGTCATGTCACAAGGAAGGTTGACCCAGCGGGACCGCCAGCGCATCGCGGCCGGCCTCGCCGAAGGGCGTTCCTACGCCGAGATCGCCAGGCGGCTGGACCGGCCGACCTCGACGATCAGCCGGGAGGTCGGCCGCAACGGCGGCCCCGGCGGTTACCGGCCCGAGCAGGCGCACCGGGCGACGGAGCGGCGGGCGCGGCGCGGCACGCCGGCTCTCCGGTTCGCGGCCGGGCCGCCGGACGGCGAGCCGGGGGACGAGGTCATCGAGATGGCGGTCCGGATGGGACTGCCGAAGATGATGGCGCGCGTGCTCGTCTGTTTGTGGCTGAGCGAGGACGGCCGGCTCACCGCGGCCGAGCTGACGCGCAGGCTGAAGGTCAGCCCTGCCTCGGTCTCCATGGCGGTGGGCTACCTGATCCAGCAGGGGCTGATCGGGCGCGAGCGCGATCCGCGGCGGCGTCGCGACATCTACACGGTCGACGACAATTCCTGGTACCAGTCGATCGTGACCAGCTCGCGGCAGACGCTGGAGGCGGCGGAGCTGGCGAAGGCGGCGGGGGAGACGTTCGGCCTCGACACGCCCGTGGGACGCCGGCTGGCCAAGGGCGGTGCATACCTGGAGCGGATCGGCCTGGACACGCTGGAGTCGGGCCGGCGCTGGCGCGACCTCCTGTCGTGATCGTCCCAGCGGACGATCCACCGGGTGAGCTCACCCGGCGGGCGCCGTTGCGTCCGGGGCCGGACGCGGCCAAGCCTGTCACCGCCGTCCACCCGCGGGCATCAGTGCCTTCGGGACGGCTCCAGTGCGAGCCGGAAGCGGCTGCGTGCGCCGTGCCGGTTCATGAGAGCGCGTACGGTCGCCGTGACGGTCCGCTCGCTGATCCCGAGGTGCCCGTCCAGCCCTCTGCCAGCAGAATCACCCCTCCCGCTCATGGCGGGACAACGCGGGCGGTGGGGCGGCGGACCAGTGCCGGTCGAACAGCGCGATCAGGCCGGCCACCAGGGGACGGGACCAGATCTCCAGGTGACCGCCCTCCGGGTCGTCCCGTTCGGCGGCCAGGAGGGCCATCCGGCGGTCGAGGACGGTGAACGACGTGGGCAGCCCGGCCGCCCTTCGGTGATCGCCGTCGAGCACCACGAGGTCGTCGGCGGTCACCGCCGGCCACCGGTGCCGTGCGTGGACCAGTCGACCCTCCACATCGACGCGTACCCGGTGGGTGTGGCGCCGTCGTACAGGGTGACGTACGGGTTGGCTCCGGCGAGCAGCGGCTCACGGGTCACGTAGGCGGTGGCGGCCTGCACGGTCGTGTCCATGGTCACGGTGGCGCCCGTCCGCAGGGCGCCTCTTCTGCTGATCGCAGCACTGCGCATGGGGCGATCCTGGGCACTCCGCCCGCAGGAGGAACAGGGGTGTTGCGGATTCCCGCAATGCGCTTGACCTGGGTTGATGTAGCGAAAGTCATTGTGGGTCCGGTGACATTTGCCTCTGTCCGCCGCCGCGCCCTCCGGGCATGGTGGGCGACGGAAGCTGAGCGACGGAAGAAGCGGAGTGCCTGACATGGCGAAACTGGTCGTCTGCAAC
Organism: Nonomuraea sp. NPDC049625; assembly: GCF_040675285.1. Lineage (NCBI taxonomy): Bacteria > Bacillati > Actinomycetota > Actinomycetes > Streptosporangiales > Streptosporangiaceae > Nonomuraea > Nonomuraea sp. NPDC049625. The sequence goes on from NZ_JBFAOQ010000002.1 coordinate 543,448, forward strand.
ATCATGTCCCTTGACGGCTTTTACGCGGCGGCGGACGGCAACCCGCTCGTGCTGCCGATGGACGCCGCCTTCGACGCCTACAACCTGGAGCGGATCCAGGCGGCCGGCTCGCTGCTGCTCGGCGCCGACTCGTACCGGATGTTCATGGGGTTCTGGCCCGCCCAGGCGGACAACCCCGAGGCGTCCACGGTGAATCAGCAGTTCGGCGGGGTCTACGGGCGGATCGAGGTCAGCGTCATCTCGGACTCGCTCACGGACGAGGACATCGCGCCGTGGGCGGACCGGACGACCGTGGTCAGGCGCGCCGACGCCGAGGGATGGGTCAAGGAGCTCAAGCAACGCACCAGCGGTGACATCGTCACCTTCGGCAGCCGGATCACGTGGAACGCCCTGCTCCGCGCCGGGCTCGTCGACGAGCTGCACCTGGTCGTCGGAGCGAAGGCGCTCGGCGAGGGGACGCCGATCTTCACCCAGCCGGTCGACGGGTTCACCGTCGCGGAGGTCCGCCGCCTCGACGGCTCCGGCAACGTCCTGCTGCGCTACGCCACGATCGGCTGAGCTGCCGGGCCGCGGTGAGCTGCCGGAGGCGCTGCCGGATCGCGGTGAGCTGCCGGAGGCGGGCCGCGGTGAGCTGCCGGAGGCCTGGCGCGGCGCCGGGCCCGTCCGGCCGTGCGCGGATCCGACGCGCTGCGCACGGTTCGGTGCAGGAGGACAGCCGAGGTCCTGCGGTGCCGAGCTCGTGGATCATCCGCAAAATGCGGTGCGATGGATCCGGCCGGGCTTGTACGGTGCGGGCATGCGACGCTGCTCGGAATGCGACCATTGGGAGCCCGCCGGAGCCCCCGGCTGCGCCCGGTGCGCCGGGCTGGTCGACGAGATCGTGGAAGAGGGCTGGCGCGCGTTCCTGGAACAGGAGTTCGGCACGACCCGGCCACCGGACGAGCGACTCATCGCCGAGATGGTCACCGACGAGCCCGACAAGCACCCGTGGCGCGTGGTGGACGCCGCCTACGACCGCCTGACCTGCCCCGAGTGCGGCGATCGGCTCAGCAGGGGCCCGGCCGGCTGCGCCGCCTGCGACCTGGCCAACGGCTTCCGCTACTCCGCCATCGAGATCGACCGCCCCGCCGTCCCGCCCGGTAACGAGCACGGACTGCGGGTGAACGTGGCCGTCACCCGCCGGACGTCCGGGGTCTCGGAGTCCGAGGTGCTGCTGCGGCGGCTGTCGCTGCCCATCCTCATCGAGGGCCGGCTCCCCACCCGAGCCCAGGCCCAGGCCACCAAGGCCCTGGCCAACGGCGGCGCCACGGAGGCGGAGCTCGCGGCGTTCATATACCGGGAGTGGGGCGACGCCTGAGCCGCCGCCCCTGATGATCTGCGGCAGACGCCGTGGTGCCGGGGGTTCGACGCCGGTGCAGCCCCACGGCAGGACGGATCAGCAGGTCGCGGGTTGTTCGCCGCCTTCGGTCGCCGTGAGCGGACTGACCGCTAAACCGGTGGCCATTCCAAGGTGAGATCGATGTCGACGTCGAATCCGATGTGGGTCTGCAGTCGTTTGCGGTGAATGCCGGTGGGGACGTAGGCCTTGATCGCCGGCTCAAGCTCGAAGGTGTAAACAACGGGCAGCCTGTCTTCCTCCTCGATCCGCCAGAAATGCCGGATGCCCGCGCCTGAATATTTGATCGGCTTGGTGGTCCGATCCCTTTCCATGGATTCGTCAGAGGCCACTTCTGCCACGAGATGTACATCTCCCGGCTGGAAGGTGGTGGTTTTCGTGGAGATCACTGACTTGTTGACCAGGAGGATGTCCGGATCGGGCCGCTGACGCGGACCCAAGGTCACCGTCATCCCGCGAATCACTGCAAGATGTCCGGGCGGATCGAGGTAACCCTCGAACTGTCGGAGTGCCAGCATGTGAAAGGCGGTCTGCGGCGGCCTGAAGATGAGCGACCCATCGATCAATTCGACGTGCCGGGGCGCATCAGGGGGAAGGTGATCGAGCATGTCGGCGGTCCAGCCGCCGGGAGGGCCGGGATAGAACCATTCCGGAAGATCCGCAGTCACCAGCCGCCCTCCTCGACACTTCACGCGGCGCGCTCATTTTGCCACGTGGAGTAGTCGTCAGGGGCGGTCTTTGCGTTCCTCCATCGAGCGGCGGTAGAGATCGTCGATCTGGTCCAGCGGGTCGGGGGCGTGGCGGCGGGCCTCGATCTCGAGGTCGGTGCGGGAGCCGAGGTCGGCGATGCCGGCGGCCGTGTGGTGCACCTGGTCGCCCAGGAGGTCGGCGCGGATGCGGGCGCACATCGCCGTCAGCTTGGCCTGGTGCTCCCTGAGCCGGTCGAGGGTGGCGTGGTCGACGTACGGGGACATGCGGCGCTGCTGGGCGTACATGCCGAGCTGGCCGTCGTGGACGTCCGCCTGCGCGGTGAGGTCGGCCATGAGCCGGGGGAGGTCGCCGAGGCCCCAGCCCAGGCGCTGGGCGTGGTCGACGGCCTGGCGGGTGAGGGAGACCTCGCGGCGCAGGTCGAGGCGGAGGCGTTCGACCTCGGCGGCGTCGCCCGTGCCCATGGCGTTGACGTGGGTGCTGAGCCGGGTCGTGGCCTGCTTGGCCTTGACCGCCGCCTTCTTGCCCAGCTTGACCAGGAGATAGACGCCCACACCGCCCAGCAGCAGGAAGAACGCCAGGATCACCAGTAGGACGACAAGCAGCTCGCTGATCTCCGCCACCTCCTGTGGGTCTCTGCATTGAAGGATAGTCGGCCGGGGCGGGATCGGCGCGGCCGAGAAACCAAGCAAGCACTTGATCAGAACAGTGGGGCTGTGCTTCAGTTCTCGGAGAGCGGCTGGAAGGGCGGGGTGACGTGCTCGACGGCAAGGTTGTGATCATCACCGGTGGCGCCCGGGGGATGGGGGCGGCCACCGCGCGGCGCTGCGTCGCGGCCGGGGCCCAGGTCGTGATCACCGATGTGCTGGTGGAAGAGGGTACGGCCACCGCCAAGGAGCTGGGTGCCCGATTTCTCCCCCACGATGTGACAAGTCAGGACCAGTGGACCGACGTGGTCGCCGCCGCCCTGGAGGCGTACGGCAGGCTCGACGGGCTGGTGAACAACGCGGGCATCGCCCTCACGCAGTCGATCGAGCAGCAGTCGCTGGAGGCCTTCGAACGCGTGCTCCAGGTGAACCTGGTCGGCGTCTTCCTGGGCCTCAAATCGGTGGTCAAGGCCATGCGCGAGTCCGGCGGCGGCGCCGTCGTGAACCTCTCGTCCGTCGCGGGCCTCACCGCCCTGCCCGGCACGGGCGGCTACGGCGCGTCCAAGTGGGGCGTGCGCGGGCTGACCAAGATCGCCGCCTTGGAGTTCGGCAAGGACCGCATCCGGGTCAACTCCGTACATCCCGGAATGATCGTCACCCCGATGACGCAGCCGCTCGGGGCCGTGTCGGGGGACGGGACCTTCCCGCTGGCCGCCGCCGGGCGCTGGGGCGAGCCGGAGGAGGTGGCGGAGGCCATCGCGTTCCTGCTGTCTGACGCCGCCTCGTACGTGACGGGCGCTGAGCTGGCCGTGGACGGCGGGTGGACGGCAGGGGAGAGCGCGCTGCTGTCCCGACTGGAGGGTGGGGGTCAATAGATGCCGTACGCGGATGTCGGCGGAAATATCAGGCTCTTCTACACGGAGGACGGCGACGGGCCCCCGCTGCTGCTCGTCCACGGGTGGGGCACCGACTCCCACCAGTGGTCCTGGCACATCGACGCGCTGGCGGCCAACCACCGGGTGATCGCCGTGGACCTGCGCGGCCACGGCTACTCGTCCGTCCCCGAGAGCGGCAACACGCCGCGCGAGATGGCCGGCGACCTGCGCGCCCTCCTCGAAAGCCGGGGCATCCCGCAGGTGGTCGCCGTCGGGCACTCGATGGGCGGCCAGGTGGTCTCCATCCTCGCCGTCGAACACCCCGAGCTGGTACGCGGGCTCGTCGCCGTCGACCCCGGCTACGGCATGACCGACCGGGTCGCCAGGCGCTTCCCCAAGATGATCGACGGCCTGCGCGGCGAGCACCCGCACGCCGCCGCCGAGAAGATCGACGAGTGGTGCACGAACGCCGGCACGCCCGCCGTCATCAGGCGCTGGCACAAGCGCAGGCTGTACGGCATGCCGCCGCACGTGCTGGTCCAGGCGTTCGAGGCCATGTTCACGGCCCCGGACGCCATCGGGGTGCGCCCGGCCGGCGACGACTACCTGGCCCGCCGGCGCTGCCCGGTGCTGTCGATCTGGGCGGATCCGGAACGGGCGAGCTGGGAGTCGGGGCTGCTCAAGGACCCCGCGTCCAGGGTCGTGTGCTGGGAGGGTGCCAGTCACCGGCTGCACGAGGAGCGCCCGGCCGAATTCGTGGACCTCGTGGAGGAGTGGCTGCGAGCCCAGGAATAACCTCGGGTCAGGGCAGGCCGCGGGCCGCTCTCCTGCGCGCGCGCATACGCCGTACCTTCCTGATCAGCCACCACGCCAGCACGGCCATCACCAGCAGCGCGACGATCACCAGCACGGGGGCGAAGACGGCGACCAGGCTCATGCCGAGCGAGCCCGCGTCCTCCGCCGTGCTCACCACCGGGGCGCCCACCCCGGCCGTCCCGGCGTTGATCACGGGCCGGGCGGTGGCCTTGACCGCGTGCACGGCCAGCGCCATCACGATGCCCAGCAGCCAGCCGGCCCACGGGTGCTCGGCCATCCAGGTGGAGTGGTCCACCTCGGCCGCCGCCTGCGTGGCCGAGAAGACCACGCCGCCCGACGCCGGGCGCACCACGGTCTGGATGGTGTCGTTGACGCTGTCGACGGCGGGCACCTTGTCCAGGACGAACTCGGCCACCAGCAGGACGGCGATCACCGCGAGCACGCCCCAGTTGGACAGCCAGGAGTAGCCGTCGGGGAGCTTCACGGCGTCCGTGAAGTTGGCCAGGACGCCCACGACGAGGAGCGGGATGTAGGCGTTCAGCCCGGCGGCCGTGGACAGGCCGAGACCGGTCAGTGCGGCGAACATGCCCCTAGTCTGCCCGCGCGGCCTCGTCCATGAGGTGCGCAAGGTCAGATCCGGTGAATTCGGCCACCGCCCGCTCGTACTTCTCCATGCCCCACGACCAGAAGTCGAAGTCGATGCTCTCGTTCGCGCCGTCCTGGATGGAGGCCCAGAGCGTCCAGCCGTACTTGGACGTGAGGCCGAGCAGCCGGGCGCGGGCGATCTTGTGGCGCAGGCGGCGGCCGTAGTACGCGGTGACGAGCTCCTCCAGGTGGCCGAGCGGCAGGTCGGACTCGCTCCAGATGTTGCCGAGCTCGAAGCAGGGGTCGTTGTTGCCGGCGTACTCGTAGTCGATCAGCCAGAGGCGTTGCCCGTCGTCGAGGATGTTGCCGGGCAGGAGGTCGTTGTTGCAGGGGACGGTGCCTTCCGCCCTTATTTGCAGACATTTCCGGATGTCTTCGACGGCGGGCATGAAGCCGAGGTAGTCCGCGGGAAGCCGGTAGCCCCGCTCCCGCACGATCCCCAGATAGTGCCGCTGGATCTCGAACATGTCGAAGTCCCGTACGAACCGCGGCCCCGCGTGCAGGCGGCGGCACGCCTGCGCCACCCGGGGGAGGTTCGCCGGGTCGCGGAGGTCGGCCTCGGTGAACGTCCGCCCCGGCAGGAACCCCACCACCAGCACCCCCAGCTCGGGCAGGTACGCGTGCACCGGCGCCCCCACCCCGGCCGCGGCGGCGGCCAGCGAGCACGCGTGCTCGGCGTCCCTGTCGATCCCCAGCAGCGAGGAGTCGCTGGCCCACACGCGCGCCACGTACGACCCGCCCGGGGTCGTGACCTTGTAGTTGTGGTTGGTCAGCCCTCCGGGCAGCTCCTCGACGGAGCGCGGCACGCCGGACAGCAGAGGAATGCGATCGAGCACCTCGGGCACGGCCATGCTCGATGCTAGGACGGACGGCGCTAAACGGTCTAGACCTTTTACCGGTCCGAAGGTTAGCCTCGCCAGCATGAGCGACTCGGCCCGCATCGTGATCATCGGTGGCGGGGTGGGCGGCGCGTCCGTCGCCTACCACCTCACCCAACTCGGCGAACGCGACGTCGTCCTGCTGGAGCGGGACGAGCTCACCAGCGGCTCCACCTTCCACTCGGCGGGACTGGTGGGCCAGCTGCGCGCCGATCCCACCCTGACGCGCATGAACCAGTACTCCGTCGAGCTCTACCGCACCCTCGACGCCGGATGGACGGAGTGCGGCGGCATCAAGCTGGCCTCCACGCCCGAGCGCATGGCGGAGATCCGCCGGCAGATCGGCTGGGCGCGGACGTTCGGGCTGCCGCTGGAGGAGATCTCGGTGGCCGAGGCCGTCGAGCTGTTCCCCCTCATGGACCCGGAGGGCGTCGTGGGCGCCGCGTACCTGCCCACGGACGGGCAGATCGACCCCTCGCAGCTCTGTTACGCCCTGGCCCAGCGGGCCCGCGAGGGCGGGGCGGTCATCCGTACCCACACCAGGGTGCTCGGCATCACGACGGCGAACGGCCGCGTCACCGGCGTGCGCACCGACCAGGGCGACATCGACTGCGAGATCGTGGTCAACTGCGGCGGCATGTTCGCGGCCGAGATCGGCCGCATGGCCGGGGCGCGGATCCCGATCGTGCCGATGTCGCACCAGTACGTGGTGACCGACGCCTGCCACGACCACACGGGGCTGCCCACGCTGCGCGACCCCGACCTGCTCGTCTACTACCGGCAGGAGGTGCAGGGGCTGGTCATGGGCGGGTACGAGCGCACCTGCGCGCCATGGACGGCCGGCCCGAACTCCTTCGACGCCGTCCCCGCGGACTTCAACGGCCGCCTCTTGTCCGAAGATTGGCCGAGATTTGAGGAAATTTCGGATAATTCTCGGATTCGGGTGCCTGCGATGGCCGACGTCGGCATCCGCAAGCTGATCAACGGCCCCGAGGCGTTCACCCCCGACAACGAGTTCTGCCTGGGGGAGACGGAGGTCGGCGGGTTCTTCGTGGCGGCCGGGTTCTGCGCGCACGGCATCGCGGGCGCGGGCGGCATCGGCAAGGTGATGGCCGAGTGGATCGTCGAGGGCGAGCCCAGCATGGACCTCTGGCACATGGACATCCGCCGCTTCGGCCGCCAGTACCGCTCGCCGTCGTACACGATCAAGCGGGCCGTCGAGAACTACGAGACGTACTACGACATCCGCTACCCGGGCCACGAGCGCTCGGCGGGGCGGCCCCTGCGGCTCTCGCCCGCGTACGGCTGGCACGCCGCCCACGGCGCCGCCTTCGGCGAGAAGTCCGGCTGGGAACGGGTCAACTACTACGACGCGAACGCGACGGACGAGGGGGAGCGGCCCGGCGGGTGGGCCGGGCGGCTCTGGTCGCCCGCGATCGGCGTCGAGCACCGGGCCACGCGCACCACGGCGGGCCTGTTCGACGAGAGCTCGTTCGCGAAGATCGAGGTATCCGGCCCGGACGCGGCGGACCTGCTGGAATGGGTGTGCGACAACCGGGTCGCCCGCGAGGTCGGCGCCGTCACCTACACCCAGGCGCTCAACCGGCGTGGCGGCATCGAGTGCGACTTCACCGTGACCAGGCGGGGCGAGCAGGAGTTCCTGATCGTCACCGGCACCGCGTTCGGCTCGCACGACCTGGGCTGGCTGCGCAAGCAGGCCGCGCGCACCGGCGCGACGGCCAGGATCGCCGACGTCACCGGCCAGTACGCGTGCTTCGCCCTGTGGGGCCCGCGCGCCCCCGAGATCATCGCGGGGCTCACGCCGGACCCGATGGACTTCCCGTTCATGTCGTCGCGGGAGATCACCGTGGGGGACGTGCCGGTGCTGGCGCTGCGGGTCACGTTCGTGGGGGAGATGGGCTGGGAGCTGTACTGCTCCACCGAGTACGGGCTGGGGCTGTGGCAGGAGCTGTGGCGGGCGGGGGGGCCGTACGGGCTGGTGGCCGGCGGCTACCGGGCCATCGACAGCCTGCGGCTGGAGAAGGGGTACCGGGTGTGGGGCGCGGACATCGGGCCCGAGACGACGCCGTACGAGGCGGGGCTGGGGTTCTGCGTCAAGACGGACAAGGACTTCCTCGGCAAGGACGCCCTGGACCCGGCGCCCGAGCGGCGGCTGCGGTGCGTGACGCTGCGCGACCCGAGAGCCGTCGCGCTCGGCAACGAGCCCGTACGGCTGGACGGGCAGGTCGTGGCCCGGGTCACCTCGGGCGGGTACGGCTACACCGCGAAGGAGTCGATCGCCTACGCCTACCTGCCGGTCGGCCCGGGGGCCCAGGTCGAGATCGAGGTCGAGGGTGCCTGGGTGCCGGGCGTCGTGGTCAGGACCCCCCTGGTTCCGTGACGCCGCTGCGTACCGAGATCCGGACCCGGTCGGGGCGGAACAGGTCCCGGGCGAACTCCACCGGCGTGCCGTCGACCGCGTAGGCGGTGCGCTCGATGAGCATGAGCGGCGCGCCGGGGGCGATGCCCAGCTCGGCGGCCTCCGCCGGGCGGGCGATCACCGGGGCCAGGTGCTCGACCGCCGTACGCGGCTCCAGGTCGTAGCGGGCGGTCAGCAGGGCGTAGAGGGAGCCGGTGAGGTCCTGGTCGAGGAAGCCGGGCAGGGGCGGGAACCAGGAGCGCTCCAGCGCCACCGGCGACAGCCCGGCCGAGCGCACCCTGGCCACCTCGTGCACCGGCGAGCCCTCCTCCACCTCCAGCGCCGCGGCCACCGACCGTGGGGCGGGCACGGTCACCGCCGCCAGGACCCGCGCCTCGGCCCGCAGGTGGGCCCGCCGCATCTGCTCGGTGAACCCGGCCAGCCCGGTCAGGTCGCACTCGATGCGCGGCTCGGCCACGAACGCGCCGCCCGACCTGCCGGGCACCCTGATCAGCACGCCGTCGCGCTCCAGGGTGGCCAGCGCCTGCCTGAGCGTCATCCTGCTCACGCCCAGCCGCCCGGCCAGCTCCCGCTCGCCGGGCAGCCGGTCGCCCGGCTCCATCTCGCCGCTGGAGATCGACTCGAGCAGCCACCGCTCGATCTGCACGTGCGCGGGGACTCCCGTGCCACGCTCCAGCTCCGGCGGTGTCCCGACCACACGCGCATCTTGACATGGGTTTCGGCGTGAATGCCAAATGTGGGCCACTTGCCCACCATCGGGGCCGGGGTCCTTTCGGGGATGGCGTACGGTCCTCGCGCATGTCCTTCGCCTCGCGCTTCGCCAAGGGACCCCAGCCGGCCGGCGGCCGAAGGGGGTCAGCCCTTGATGGCGCCCTGGGTGATGCCGTTGACGAAGCTGCGCTGGAAGACGAGGTACACGACGACGATCGGGGCGATGACGATCAGGCAGGCCGCCGCCAGCAACGGGATGTCCGTCGTGTACTGGCCGACGAAGAGCCCCAGCCCGCTCGGCGCGGTGCGCCGGTCCGGGTCCTGCATCATGACCAGCACCAGCATGAACTGGTTCCACGACCACATGAAGTAGAGAACCGACAGCGTGGTGACCGCGGGCCACGAGATGGGCAGCAGCACGCGCGCCAGCACCACGAGGTCGCGGGCGCCGTCGATGCGCGCCGCCTCGACGAGCTCCTCGGGCACGTTCGAGAAGTGCGTCTGCATCCAGTACACCCCGAACGGCATGAACAGCGCCGCCTCGGCCAGGATGACGCCGACGTAGGAGTTGGTGAGGCCGACCTCGCGCAGGTTGAAGTAGAGCGCCACCACGATGACCTCGATCGGCAGCGTGAGCCCCATCACGAACCCGAACGACAACGTCCGGTGCCCCCACACCTTGAGGATCGCCAGCCCGTACCCGGCGAGCGTGGCCATCGCCACCGCGAGCGGCACCACGACGACCGCGATCAGCACGCTCGAACGCATGAGGTTGGTGAAGTTGCCCCGCTCCCAGGCGAGCGCGAAGGTCTCCCACGACCACCTGTCCGGGATGCTCAGCCCGTCGAGCTGCGCGCCCGAGGGGTGCAGGGCGGCCAGGACGATGCCGGCGAAGGGCACCAGCACCATCACCGCCAGCAGGACGAGCACTCCGTACCGGACACTGACTCCGCCGAGCGTTCTCAACTCTGATCATCCCTGGTGAAGTATCGGACGGCGCTGACGACGGCGACCACGATCACGGTCAGCACGACCGCGAGCGCGCTGGCGCCGCCGATGTCGCCCTCGTTGAAGGCCAGCCGGTAGACGAGCAGGCCGGGCACGTTGGTCTGCCCCGCCGGGCCGCCGTTCGTGGTGACGAAGACGAGGTCGAAGCTGGCCAGCGCGGCGATCGTGGTGATGACGCCGGCGACCGTGATCTCCCTGCGCACCCCGGGCACGGTGACGTGCAGGAACTGCCGCAGCGCCCCAGCGCCGTCGAGCTTGGCCGCCTCGTACAGGGACGGGTCGATCTTCTGCGCGCCGGCCAGGAAGAGCATCATGCACAATCCGCTCATCACCCACGTGCCGATGAGGCCGAGCGCGATCAGCGCCAGGCCGTAGTCGCCCAGCCAGGCGCGGGTGATCGACCCCAGCCCCACCAGGTCCAGGAACTGGTTGACCACGCCGGACTCGCCGTAGAGCCAGCGCCAGGTGATGCCGACGGCGACGAGCGGCAGCACCTGGGGGAGGAAGAAGACGATCCGGAAGAACGTCATGCCCCGGCGCACCTTGCCCATCAGGAGCGCCGTCATGAGCAGCCCGACGCCGATGGGGATGACCGAGAAGAAGACGATCAGCGCGAGGCTGTGCAGGATGGCCTCGTACAGCGCTGGATCACGAAAAATCTTGACGTAGTTGGAGAAACCAGCCCAGACCGGCGGCAGGATGCCGTCCCAGGTCAGGAGCGACAGGCGGAGCGTGTTCAGCGCGGGCCAGATGGCGAAGCCCAGGTACACCGCGAGCGCGGGCAGCACGTACAGCCAGCCGCGCGCCCGTCGCCCCAGCCGGCGCCGGGGCGGGGTGTCGCCGGCGGCCGCCCGCCCCCCGCCGCGGGCCGGAGCGGCCCGCGGCGGGGAGACGGCCGGGCTCAGCTCACGAGCCATGATGGGCGTCCCACGACTCCTGCAGGGACTTCAGGAAGGCGTCGGGGGCCATCTTGTCGCTGATCAGGCCCTGGATGCCGGGAGTCAGCTTGTCGATCATGCCGGGGGAGGCGAAGTCCGGGAACGGGACGATCCCGTTGCCCTGCGCCACCGGCGCGAAGACGCCTGCGATGTCGCCGCGCAGCCCCGTCGCGCCCAGCTCGGCCTTGGTGTCGACCGGCATGAACCCGCCGTCGAACTCGATCTTCGCCGCCTCCGGCGAGCTGAGGTAGTCGAGGAACGCCGCGGCGACGTTCGGGTTCTTCGACTTCGACGAGATGGCGTACGCGACGCTGGCGCCCGAGGCGACCTTAGCGGGCTCGCCCGAGGCCGTGGGCATGAGGAAGAAGCCCACGTCGTCCTTCATCTCGGTCTCCAGGGTGGAGGCCGCCCAGTTGCCGGTGATCAGGAACGCGCTGCCGCCCTTGGCGAAGCTCGCCAGCGCGTCGGCGTCGCCCGTGGCGCTGGCCCCGGCGGAGATGTATCCCTTCTTCGCCCAGTCGGTCAGCGTCTGGGTGGCCTTCGTCGCGGCCGGGTTCTCGATCGTCGCGCCCGGCTTGCCGTACACCCACGACCGGTAGTCGTTGACGTCGCCGGTCACGTTGAGCAGCGCGTTCCACAGGTGGAACCCGCCCACCTGGAGTGCGCCGTTGCTCAGCGGGGTCTGGCCGGCGTCCTTGGCCTTCTGCATCGCGGCCTCGAAGTCGGCCAGCGTTTTCGGCGCCTCCTTCACGATCTTCTTGTTGTAGAAGACGCCGAGCACCGACAGCCCGCCGGGCACGGCGTACAGGTTGCCAGTCCCGAACTGCTTGGCCGACTTGTCGGAGCTGAGGACCTCGAGGCTGGCCGGCGGGAACTTGGTGGTCCAGCCGTACGCCTTGGACCACGGGCTCAGGTCGAGGATGAGACCGGCCGGGACCAGGGAGTTCATCGCGCCCGGGTTGTACTGGGCGATGTCCGGCGCGGAGTCGGACGACATCGCCAGTTTGATGGACTTGATGTAGTCGTTGAACGGCGTCATCTGGGGCTTGACGGTGACGTTGGGGTGCTTCTTGGTGAAGCCGTCGATGAGCGCCTTGGTGGGCGGGTCGTTGGTGTAGGCCAGGGTCAGGGTCACCGGGTCGTTCGGAACGGTGGTCGATACGTTGACCTTCGTCGCCGTATTACCCCCCGAACTGCTGGTGCCCGCACAGGCCGTCAGCGCGAACGCCGTCGTGACGCTGAGCGCCGCGACCGCCGCGCGCCGGGCTGGTCTCGTCATGCGTGTGACCTCTCTCCTCAATCGGGTGGGTGGCGTCGTGTCCTCAACGGCCCTCATGGCGGCCGGTTCTCATCCGGCTCTCATCCGGCGGAGCCTGGTCTCACCAGGCCGAATCTGGTCCGTTCGATCTCGTCCAGCGAGTGCAGCAGCGCCCCGTGGACGACGGCGTCCTCCTGGAGCGCCGAGACCTCCAGCGCCGGCTGGTCCAGCGGCTCGCCGGAAAGGTGCCGCCGGAGCGCCGCGAGCAGCGGCTCGCCGCATCTGGCCAGCGGCCCGCCGATGACGACGAGCCGCGGGTTGAGGATCGCCCGGATCACGGTGATCCCCTTGGCGAAGCGGCGGGCCACCACGTCGATCGCCTCCAGCGCCGCCGGCTCGCCGTCGGCGACGGCGTCCAGCACGGCCTCGAGCGCGTGCTCTCCCGCGGCCTCGATCCGGGCCAGGAGAGCGCCGTCGGCGGCGCGTCCGGCCGCTGCCGTGGCCTGGCGCACGATCTCCGCGCCGCCGACCCGGTCCTCGAACGGGCCCAGCCCCTGCGGATGGCCCTGCGGATGGCGGGGTGTCGAGGGCCCCTCGGTGAACAGGTCGAGGAAGCCGACGTCGCCGGCGTCATTGGAGGCGCCGCGGTAGAGCTCGCCGTTCAGCACGATACCGGCGCCGACCCGCTCGCCCCAGTGGATCATCACCAGGGAGTCCTCGCGCCGCTCCGCGTCCCGCCACCGCTCGCCCTGCGTGGCCAGCTTGACGTCGTTGTCCAGGTAGACGGGGCAGCCGAGCGCCTCCGTCAGCCGGCGTACGAGGAGGTCGCCGGCCAGGCCGGGCATGCTCGGGATGAGCTTGATGACCCCGGCCGCCGGGTCGACGATGCCGGGTGTGCCCACCGAGGCGAACCAGAGGTCGCCGGTCGTGACGCCCGTCGCGCGCAGCGTCCGCTCCACCGTGGCCAGGAGCGTCTCCACCACCCGCTCGCCGCCGGGACCGGCGCCGAGCTGCTGCGCGTCGGAGGCCACGACCGTGCCGGCCAGATCCGCCAGCGCCACGCGCACGTCCTGCGGGCTGATCGACAGGCCCAGCACGTGGCCGGCCTCCGCCCGGAACCGTACGAGCTGCGCCGGCCGCCCCGCCCGGGTGGAGTCGCGGTCAAGGGGACCGAACTCGACGAGCCCTTCGGCGACCAGCGCGTTGAGCGAGCGGGTGACCGCCTGACGGGAGAGCCCCACCGACTTGGCCAGCACGGACACGCTCATGCTGGCCTCCTTCGGCGGCGCGGCCCGCAGCTTGCGCAGGACGGCGGCGGCGTTGACCTCGCGCATGAACTGCGTGCCGGCGGCGACGACCTGCTCCATGCTCTCTCTCCCTGCGATCGGTTGCCGGTACGCTAGCATATTAATTATGGACCGTACGGAACTAATTCGTCGAGGGGTGTGACCTGCAGTGTTGTCCGGTGAGGGCCCGCCCTGGGCGGAAACCGTCCGCGGTCTGGCCCGCCGCGTGCTGGGGCCCGTGGCCGAGTCGGTACGGTTCGCCGCCCGCGACGGCGACGGGCGCGAATACGCCTACGAGGCGGCGGGCGGCGTGCTCGCCATCGCCGCGACGGACGGGGTGAGCGCCTCGGTCGCGCTCCACCACTATCTCCGGGAACGCTGCGGCACGTCCGTGGGCTGGGACACGGTGCTGCCCCTGGGGCTGACGTCACTGCCCGACGCCCCGCCGCGACAGGGCGCGGCGCGGGTGCGGGAGGGCTACTACTTCAACTTCTGCACCTTCAGCTACACGATGCCCTACTGGGACTGGGCCGACTGGGAACGCGAGATCGACTGGATGGCCCTGCACGGCATCACCATGCCGCTGGCCGTCACCGGTCACGAGGCCGCGCTGCACGCCGCCTACTCCGCGCTCGGTCTCGACGACCGGCGGATCCGCGGCTTCCTGGGCGGGCCGGGCTACCTGCCGTTCCAGTTCATGGGCTGCCTGGACAGCTTCGCGGGCCCGCTCTCGTCGTCCTGGATCGAGAGCCATCGCGAGCTCGGCGCGCGCATCCTCGACCGCGAGCGCGCCTTCGGCATGACCCCCGTGCTGCCGGCCTTCACGGGACACGTCCCGCCCGAGCTCGCGTCGACGGCGCGGGCCGGTCGCCGCCTCTGGCAGGGGTTCGAGACCTGGGTCCTCGACCCGGCCGACCCGCTGTACGAGCGGATCGGCGCCGAGATCACCCGCGCGCAGATCAAGCTCTTCGGCACCGATCACCTGTACGCCGCCGACCCGTTCATCGAGATGATCCCCATCGACGCCGACCCGGCCTTCCCCGGGGCCGTGGCGGCGGCGACGCTGGCCGGCCTCCAGGCCGCCGACCCGGACGCGGTCTGGCTCATGCAGGCCTGGCCGTTCTCCTACCAGCGGGAGTTCTGGACCGAGGACCGCGTCAACGCCTTCCTCGACGCGATCCCGGACGGCCGGATGCTCGTCGCGGACCTGTGGGCGGAGCACGACCCGCTGTGGGGCCGCTTCCAGGGGTTCTCCGGGAAGCCCTGGCTCTGGTGCGCGCTGCTGAACTTCGGCGGCCGCACCGACCCGGGCGCCGGCCTGCGCGGCGTGCCCGCCGGGATCGACGCGGCCCTGGCGGCGCCGAGCCCGCCCGCCGGCCTCGGCCTGTCCATGGAGGCCACCCGCAACAACCCGGTCTTCTTCGAGCTCGTCGCCGACCAGATCTGGAACGAGGTCCCCGACCTCGACGCCTGGCTCGACGCCTTCGTGACCGGGCGCTACGGCACCCGGTGGAAGGCAGAGCTGCGGGCGGCCTGGCACGGGCTCCTGGAGACCGTCTACGACACCCGGGGCCTGCCGATCCTCCCCCAGGCGTTCGAAGGCGTCATCACCGCGGCGCCCTCGTACGAGCGCGACCCGGCCGAGCTCCGCGCCGACGTCGCCGCTTTCCTGTGGTACCGGCCGGAGGTCCTAGCCGCGGCCTGGGAGCGGATGATCGAGGTGGCCGAGCGTGACCCCGGCCTGGCCGCGGGACCGCTCGGGCACGACCTCGTGGAGACCGGCATCGCGTACATGGCCAGGGTCGCCGACCGCCTCTGCCTCGACGTCCTGGACTCGGCGGGCGGCCCGGCGCAGGTCGACCGGTTCCTCCGGGTCTTCGAGGACCTCGACCGGATGCTGGCCTGCCGCCCCGAGTACACCTTCCGGCACTGGGAGGCCAAGGCGGTGTCGTGGGCCGCCGATCCGGACGACCGCGCGGTCCTGCGGGACAACGCCCGCCGCATCCTCACGGTGTGGGGCACCTCGGACAGCCCGCTGCTGGACGACTACGCGGCCCGGCACTGGGCGGGACTGGTCGGCGGCTACTACCGCGACCGCTGGGAGCTGTGGGCGCGGGGTCTCGGACGCGCGCTCGCCGGCGACCCCGGCGCCGAGACGGAGCTGCGGGAACGGCTCCGCGAACGCGCCGAGCTCTTCCTGCGGGAGGGCCCGGGGCCGGTGTCGCCGGACCAGGGCGACCTCGCCACGGAGTCACGCCGGCTGTTCACCGCCTACGCGGGCCAGACCGGCCCGTTCGAACACGATCGATGAGGAGCACGATGCCCCCGGTGGCACCACCGACCGAAAGCCGCAACCCGCGCACCGCAGACATCGACACGCTGGAGTCAGCAGACGTCCTGCGGTTGCTGCTGGACGAGGACGCCACGGCGGTCGCGGCCGCCCGCGCCGCCGCCACGGCGCTCTCCCTGGCGGTGGACGAGGCGTATCTCCGGCTGGGCCGGGGCGGACGCGTGCACTACTTCGGCGCCGGCGCGTCGGGGCGGCTGGCGGTGCTGGACGCCACCGAGATCACGCCGACGTTCGGGGTGGCGCGTGGCCTGTTCACGGCGCACTTCGCCGGCGGTCCTGGCGCGCTCACCGACTCGTCCGTGGACCGGGAGGACGCCGAGGAGCTCGGAGCCGCCGACGCCGGGGCGCTCGCCGAGAACGACCTGGCGATCGGGATCACGGCGTCCGGGACCACCCCGTACGTGGCCGGGGCGCTGCGCGTGGCCCGGGCGGCGGGCGCGCGCACCGTGCTGATCACCTGCAACCCGGCCGCGCCGCTGCGCGACCTGGCCGGGATCCTCGTCGTCGCGGACACCGGGCCCGAGGCGCTCACCGGGTCCACCCGGCTCAAGGCGGGCACGGCGACCAAGGTGCTGCTCAACGCGTTCTCGACGGCGCTCATGATCAAGTCGGGGCGTACGTACTCGAACCTCATGGTCGGCCTGGTCGCCACCAACGCCAAGCTGGAGCAGCGGGCGGTGAACCTGCTCGTGGAGGCGACCGGGGAGGACGCCGCGGCCTGCGCCGCCGCGCTGGCGGAGGCGGACGGGCGGATCCCGGAGGCGCTCGTACGGCTGCTCACGGGCTGCACACCCGGCCAGGCGCGGGAAGCGCTCGCCGCGCATCCGGGCGTCCGCGCGGCCGTGGCCGCACTGGGCGGGCACGCCGGATGAGCGGCTTCGCGGGCGTGGACGTCGGCGGCGGAGGCATCAGGACACGGATCGAGAGCGGCGGGGAGATCGCGTACGGCGAGGACTCGGCGCCCGTGCCCCGTACCGAGGGCCGGGTGGACCTCGACCGGCTCGCCCTCCGGATCGCGTCGGTCATCGGGGACGCGGCGCGCGTCCCCGGGCGGCTGGACGGGATGGCCGTCGGCGTGACCGGGCTGCCGGGGCTGGTCAGGGAGCCGGAGGCGTTGTGGCGGGCGCTGGGGGAGCGGTTCGGGCTCGGCACGCTCGTGGTCGCGGGGGACATGGTGACCACGCACGTGGGCGCGCTCGGGTTCCGGCCCGGAGTGGTGGTCGCCGCCGGGACCGGCGTCATCACGCTCGGCACCGACCTCGACCGCGTCTGGAACCAGTCCGACGGATGGGGCCACCTGCTCGGCGACCACGGCGGGGGCGCCTGGATCGGCGCGCAGGGCCTCCAGGCCGCCCTGCGCGCCCACGACGGCCGGGCCGGCGGCTCGCCCGCCCTGCTCGAACACCTGACGGCCCGCTTCGGCCACCCCCTGGACCTGGTGGCGCTCGTCTACGAGTCGGGCTCGCCGGCGCACCACCTGGCGTCGTTCGCGCCGTCCGTGGCCGACGCGGCCCGCGCGGGAGACCCGGTGGCGCGCGGGATCTGGACCGAGGCGGGGCGGCAGCTCGGCCAGACCGCCGTCGCCGCCGCGTCGGGGCTCGAACCGGTCTTCTCCTGGGGCGGCCGGATCTTCGACGCCGCGGACCTGCTGATGGAGCCGTTCCAGGCCACCGTGCGCGACCTGCTGCCGCAAGCCCGGTTCACGCCGCCCGGCGGGACCTCCGCCGACGGCGCGCTCGCGCTGGCCAGGGCCGCGGCGGGCGGCGAGGTCCGGCCGCGGTACCCGTACCTGTACGTCTACGCGGCTAGTCGGAGCCGGTCAGGAGCCGCAGCCGCTCCACCGCCTCCCCGAACTCGCTGATCATGTCGTAGACCACCTCGCGGGCCGGTCTCACCTGGTCGAGCTGCCCCACGACCTGGCCGACGAAGTAGTTGACCAGCTCCACCGCCCCCGGCTCGCCCTTCTCCGCCGCCGCCCCGATGCGGGCCATCGCGCCCTCGGCCACCAGCAGCTGCAGCGGCATGCCGAGCGGCCCGGGGCTCTCCTGGCCGGAGTCCCACTCCTCCGTCCAGGCGGACTTGAGCTGGCGGGCCGGCTTGCCCGTACGGGACCTGGACCTGACCGTGTCCAGCGACGAGGCGGCCAGGAACTTGCGCTTGACCGCGGGCGACGTCTCCGCCTCCTCCGTGGTCAGCCAGACCGAGCCGCACCACACCCCCTCGGCCCCGAGCGCCATGGCCGCCGCCATCTGCCGCCCGGACGCGATCCCGCCCGCCGCCAGCACGGGGACCGGGGCGACCGCGTCCACGACCTGCGGGACCAGCACCATCGTGGAGATGTCGCCGGTGTGCCCGCCCGCCTCGGTGCCCTGCGCCACGATGAGGTCCGCGCCCGCCGCCACCTGCCTGCGGGCGTGCTCGACCGTGCCGACCAGCGCGGCCACCGGCACCCCCGCCTCCCTGGCCCGGGCGACCATCTCGGGCGGAGGCGGCCCCAGGGCGCTGGCGATGAGCCCGATCGGGTGCTTGAGCGCCACGTCGATCAGCCCCGTCGCCCCGGCCGCCGTGACCCGCCTGCCGAACTCGTCCGCCGCCGCCGTCAGCGGCTGCATGGGGGCGCTCACGCCGTACTTGGACAGCAGGTGGGTGACGAAGTCGCGGTGCCGGTCGGGGACGAAGTCCATGAGGTGCGCCTGCCGGTCGAGCGCGGAGGCGTCGACCTTGCCGGGCACGAGCACGTCCACGCCGTACGGCCGGCCGCCCACCTGCCCGTCGATCCAGGTCAGCTCGGTGTCGAGCTGCTCCGGCGAGTACGCGATCGCACCCAGGACCCCGAAACCGCCCGCGTTCGTGACGGCGGCCACGACGTCGCGGCAGTGGCTGAAGGCGAACAACGGGAACTCGATGCCCAGGCGCTCACAGATGGGGGTCCGCATGATTCGACGCTAACCGGCAGAAGCTTGTTCGGTCCATCCCCCGGGGCGGGCCGGATGCTTCAGGAGGCCGCCGGGAGCGTGCCAGCCGAGCTCCGAGGTGTAGCCGCGGACCACCTTGGCCGGTACGCCGGCGACCACGCTGTGGTCAGGGAACTCGCCGCGGACCACCGCCCCGCCCGCCACCACGCACTGGCGGCCCAGCCTCGTGCCCGGCAGGATGATCGCGCCCGCCCCGATCCACGAGCCCGAGCCGATCGATACCGGGCTGTTACGTGGCCACTGCCGGCCGATCGGCACGTCGGGGTCGTCGTAGACGTGGTTCTGGTCGGTGATGTACACGTACGGGCCGGTGAAGACGTCGTCGCCGATGTCGATCGACTGGTGGGCCACGATGTGCGAGCCGCGGCCGATCGAGCAGCCGCCGCCGATGCGCAGGATGGACTCCGGCCCCAGGTCCAGCCCGGGGCCCATGCCGCAGGACAGGGACACGCGCTCGCCGACCAGCGTGTGGTCGCCGATCTCGATCCACCGCTCGCCGAAGATCGCGCCCGGGGGGAAGGCGATGCTGACCCCGTCGCCGATCCGGCCGAATCGGTAGCCGGCCGGAACGGCAGGAGTGATCGCGCCCGCGCGCCGGATCGCCCCGTAGGCTCGGTGAATCAGCGCGCCGACTGCCCGCCGTACCAATGACATAGGGACCAAAGTTACCGCTAGGTCAAGCCGTTCGGGCATGTCGGGGGCGTTGTTTGATATCCTGAGAGCCCGTGGACACTTCGACCACACCTCGAGCCACGGGAGCCCCTTTGCGCAGCGCATCGCAAACCAAGCATCTGTTCGTCACCGGCGGTGTCGCCTCCAGTCTCGGCAAGGGGCTCACGGCATCCAGCCTCGGTCGCCTGCTCAAGGCGCGCGGTCTCCGGGTCACCATGCAGAAGCTCGACCCGTACCTGAATGTCGACCCCGGGACCATGAACCCGTTCCAGCACGGCGAGGTGTTCGTCACCGACGACGGCGCCGAGACCGACCTCGACGTCGGCCACTACGAGCGTTTCCTCGACACCGACCTGCACGGCTCGGCCAACGTGACGACCGGCCAGGTCTACTCCAACGTCATCGCCAAGGAGCGGCGGGGCGAATACCTGGGCGACACCGTCCAGGTGATCCCGCACATCACCAACGAGATCAAGGACCGGATCAGGGGCATGGCCGCTCCTGAGGTGGACGTGGTCATCACCGAGGTGGGGGGCACGGTCGGCGACATCGAGTCGCTGCCGTTCCTGGAGGCCGTCCGCCAGATCAGGCACGAGGTCGGCCGCGACAACGTGTTCTTCCTGCACGTGTCGCTGCTGCCGTACATCGGCCCCTCCGGCGAGCTCAAGACCAAGCCGACCCAGCACAGCGTGGCGGCGCTGCGCAGCATCGGCATCCAGCCGGACGCGATCGTGCTGCGCTCCGACCGGCCCGTGCAGACGGCGATCAAGCGCAAGATCAGCCTGATGTGCGACGTGGACGAGGACGCCGTCGTCTCCGCCGTGGACGCGGCCTCGATCTACGACATCCCCAAGGTGCTCCACTCCGAAGGGCTCGACGCGTACGTGGTGCGCCGGCTCGGCCTGCCGTTCCGCGACGTCGACTGGAAGGAGTGGGAGGAGCTCCTGCGCCGGGTGCACCGGCCGGCCAAGGAGGTCACGATCGCCCTGGTCGGCAAGTACATCGACCTGCCGGACGCGTACCTGTCGGTCACCGAGGCGCTGCGGGCCGGCGGGTTCGCCAACGACGCCCGCGTCAACATCCGGTGGGTCAAGAGCGACGACTGCGAGACCCCCGAGGGCGCCGAGCGCGAGCTCGACGGCGTCGACGGCGTGCTGATCCCCGGCGGGTTCGGCGTGCGCGGCATCGAGGGCAAGATCGGCGCGATCCGCCACGCCCGCGAGGGCAAGATCCCGCTGCTCGGCATCTGCCTCGGCATGCAGGGCATGGTCATCGAGGCCGCCCGCAACATGGCCGGCATCGAGGACGCCAACTCCGCCGAGTTCGACCCCGACACCAAGCACCCGGTCATCTCCACCATGGCCGACCAGGAGGACGTCGTCGCCGGCGAGCGCGACATGGGCGGCACCATGCGGCTCGGCAGCTACACCGCCAAGCTCGGCGAGGGCACCCTGGCCAGGCAGCTCTACAGCGGCAAGGCCAAGGCCGACGAGCGCCACCGCCACCGCTACGAGGTCAACAACGCCTACCGCGAGCAGCTCGAGAAGGTCGGCCTGGTCTTCTCCGGCCTGTCCCCCGACGGCCGCCTGGTCGAGTACACCGAGCTGCCCACCGACGTCCACCCGTTCTTCGTCGGCACCCAGGCCCACCCCGAGTTCCGCTCGCGCCCCACGCGGGCCAACCCCATGTTCAAGGGCCTCATCTCCGCGGCCCTGACGTACGCCGACGCGCGAGTCAGCACGAAGGTGACCCAGTGATGAGAGTCGAAGACACGCCCGAGGCGTGGGACGTCGTCGATTCCAAGGAACGCTTCCGCGGCCACGTCATCACGGTGGTCACGGACTCGGTGAAGATGCCCCGCGACGAGGTCGCCGAGCGCGACGTCGTGGTGCATCCGGGCTCGGTCGCCGTGCTCGCGCTCGACGACCGGGAGCGGGTCCTGATGATCAGGCAGTACCGCCACCCCACGCGCATGCTGATGTGGGAGCTGCCCGCCGGGATCCGCGACGTCGAAGGCGAATCGCTCGTCGAAGGGGCGGCCCGCGAGCTCGCCGAGGAGGCCGGCTACCGGGCCGACACCTGGCACACCCTCGTCGACCTGCGCTCCTCCCCGGGCATGACCGACGAGCGGATCCGGGTCTTCCTCGCCCGCGACCTGACCAAGATCGAGACCGACTTCGTCCACCGGCACGAGGAGATCGACATGCCGGTCGAGTGGGTGCCCCTGCCCGACGCGGTCGAGAAGGCGCTCATGGGAATGATCCACAATTCCCCGGCCGTGGCCGGTATCCTCGCCGCGTACGCGGCTTCGGTTGAGGGATTCGCCCTGTTGCGCCCCGCCGACGCCCCAGAGGCGTGACCGGAAGGACCTTTCGTGGAGGCGGTGCTCTCCAGCTACCTCGCCCATCTGGCGGTGGAGCGGAGCCTGGCTGCCAACACGCTCGCGTCCTACCGTCGTGACCTGCGGCGATACGTCGAACACCTGCACGCGCGCGGCCGGGCGGAGCTCGACGAGGTGGGGGAGGCCGACGTGCTGGCCTTCCTCGCCGCGTTGCGCGAGGGCGACGGCGAGCACCCCGCGCTCGTCGCCAGCTCGGCCGCCCGCGCCGTCTCCGCCGTGCGCGGGCTGCACCGTTTTGCTCTGCGCGAAGGCGTCACGGCCCACGACCCCGCCCACGAGGTACGCCCGCCGCGCCAGCCGCGCAGGCTCCCCAAGGCCATCAGCGTGGACGAGGTCGAGCGGCTCATCGCCGCCTCCGGCCCTGACGGCGCGCCCCTGACCTTGCGCAACAGGGCCCTGCTCGAGGTCCTGTACGGCACCGGCGCCCGCATCTCCGAGGCCGTCGGGCTGGCCGTGGACGACCTCGAGGACGACCAGGTGCGCCTGCGCGGCAAGGGCGAGCGCATGCGCGTCGTGCCCCTGGGCCGCTACGCCCGCTCCGCGCTCGACGCCTACCTCGTACGGGCCCGCCCCGGCCTGCTCGCCCACGGGCGCGGCACCCCGGCCGTCTTCCTGAACGCCCGGGGAGGCCGGCTGACCAGGCAGGGAGCGTGGGAAGTGCTCCAGGCCGCCGCCGAACGCGCCGAGCTCGACGGGATAAGCCCCCACGTTCTTCGCCATTCCTTCGCAACCCATCTGATAGACGGCGGCGCTGACGTTAGGGTGGTCCAGGAGTTGCTCGGCCACGCCTCCGTGACGACCACACAGGTCTACACATTGGTGACGGTCGACAAACTTCGCGAGGTCTACGCCGCCGCGCATCCACGTGCCCGGCAGTGATCTATAGTCTTTTGCGACGTGCGGCAGCCCTCGGCGTGCCGCCTTGCCGCCTAAAGTGGCGAGCCCATAGTGTCCGTCCGGACGGTCCGGTTCGGGATCGTCAGGGAGGTTCGAGCTGGTGACTGTGGAGACCAAGGGTTCGACCCCGGGGACCCCCGACAACCCCTGGGGCGACACGAAGACCAACACGCCTTCCAACGGCGTCAATCTCGGGCCCACGCAGCGGCCCAGACCCGTGTTCCCCGAACCGGTGCCCCCCGCGGTGCACGGCCCGGCGCGCGTGGTCGCGATGGTCAACCAGAAGGGTGGCGTCGGCAAGACGACGACCACCATCAACCTGGGTGCCGCGCTCGTCGAATACGGGCTCAAGGTGCTGCTGGTCGACTTCGACCCGCAGGGCGCGCTCTCCGTCGGCCTGGGCATCAACCCGCTCCAGCTCGACCTGACGGTCTACAACCTGCTCATGGAGCGGGGCGTCACCGCCGAGGACGTGCTCCTGGAGACCGGCGTCGAGGGCCTCGACCTGCTGCCCAGCAACATCGACCTGTCGGCCGCCGAAGTGCAGCTCGTCACCGAGGTCGCCCGCGAGCAGGTGCTCGGCCGGGTGATCAAGCCGCTGCTGCCGCACTACGACGTCTGCCTCATCGACTGCCAGCCGTCGCTGGGCCTGCTCACGATCAACGCCCTCACCTGCGCCCACGGCGTCATGGTGCCGCTGGAGTGCGAGTTCTTCGCGCTGCGCGGCGTGGCACTGCTCATGGACACGATCTCCAAGGTCCAGGAGCGGCTCAACGAGGACCTCGAGATCGAGGGCCTGCTGGCCACCATGTACGACGCCCGTACGCTGCACGGCCGCGAGGTGCTGGCGCGGACGGTGGAGGCGTTCGGCGACAAGGTGTTCCACACGGTGATCAACCGTACGGTCCGCTTCCCCGACGCGACGGTCGCCGGTGAGCCCATCACCACCTTCGACCCGTCCTCGCTCGGTGCGAACGCTTACCGTGAGCTGGCCCGCGAGGTGCTCTCGCGCTGGTCGGCGCCTGCCACAATGGCCAGGTGACCGACGCCGAGCAGCCCCAAGGGTTCCAGGTCCACCTGGACGTCTTCGAGGGACCCTTCGACTTGCTCCTCGGCCTCATCGCCAAGCACAAGCTGGACATCACCGAGGTCTCGCTCTCCAAGGTCACCGACGAGTTCATCGCGTACATCCGCTCCCGGGGGCCCGAGTGGGACCTCGACCAGACCAGCCACTTCCTGCTGGTCGCGGCGACCCTGCTCGACCTGAAGGCGGCCCGGCTGCTGCCCTCGGGCGAGGTCGAGGACGAGGAGGACCTGGCGCTGCTGGAGGCCAGGGACCTGCTGTTCGCGCGGTTGCTGCAGTACAAGGCGTACAAGGAGGTGGCGAAGCTCTTCGCGGGGCGGATGGCGGAGGAGGCGCTGCGCTTTCCCCGTACGGTGCCGCTGGAGCCGCAGTTCGCCAACCTCCTGCCCGAGCTCATCCTGGGCATCGGGCCCGAGCAGCTCGCCAGGATTGCCGCCAAGGCCTTCACCCCCAAGCTGCCCCCCACCGTCAGCGTCGGGCACATCTACCAGCCCCTGGCGAGCGTCAAGGAGCAGGCGGCCATCCTTGTCATGCACCTGCGCCGCCTCCGGCGCGCCACCTTCCGCACGCTGGTGGCCGACTGCTCGGGCACTTTCGAGGTCATCGCCCGGTTCCTGGCGGTGCTGGAGCTCTTCCGGGAGTCGGCGGTTACCTTCGAACAGGTCGAAGCGCTGGGGGACTTGCACGTAACCTGGACGGGCGCTGACGACGGGGACGTCGCGGTGGGGGACGATTACGAGGAATCCGCGGAGAAACCACGCAATGACTGACAACCCACTGCCCACCCCTCGCCGATCCCCGGACTCCGAGCCCCCGCTCCCCGCCTGGATGAGCCTCCCCGGCTCCCTCGCCCAACCCTCACCCCCTGAGGCGGAGGACACAGCCGAACCCCCATCCCCGCCCCCGGCCGACGCCCCGCAACCGGCCGACGCCCCGCAACCGGACGACGCCGCGCAACCGGACGACGCCGCGTTTACGGACGATGCCGCGCAACGGGACGACGCCGCGTTTACGGACGATGCCGCGCAACGGGACGACGCCGCGTTTACGGACGACGCCCCGCCAACGGACGACGCCCGACCGGCTGACGGGACGCCGCCGATGGACGAGGTGGGATCGGCGGATGAGGCGGGATCGACCGACGGGACGCTGCTGACGGATGCGGCGGGATCGACGGACGGGGCGGCGCTCGCGGGTGAGGCGCTTTCGGCTGACAGACCGCCTTCGCGGGAGGCGCCATCGGACAGCGCGCCGGCGCCGGATGCTCCCTCCGCCGCCCCGGCCGCGGCTCCTCCGGGCGCCGGGTCGGCGGGTAGCGGTGCGGTGGAGTTCGGCGCAACGCGTGCGGCCGAGAAGCCGGGCGCTGCGGAGGCCGGTGAGGCGCTGGCGATTGACGGTCGCGAGGCGAGCGGCACGGCCACCGCCCCGGCCGCGGGTCCTCCGGGCGCGGGTCCGGGGCGGGGTGCGGAAGGCCTCGAGGAGGAGCCCGGGGACGCGGAGGAGAGGCAGGAGCGCGCGGGGGAAGGGCCGACGTTGGCGGCGGCGTTGGAGGCCATCCTGCTCGTCGTCGATGAGCCCGTGGCCGAGATCACCCTGGCCCAGGTGCTGGAGCGGCCCACCCACGAGGTCGCCGCCGCATTGCGGGGCCTGGCGGCGG
Organism: Nonomuraea sp. NPDC049625; assembly: GCF_040675285.1. NCBI lineage: Bacteria > Bacillati > Actinomycetota > Actinomycetes > Streptosporangiales > Streptosporangiaceae > Nonomuraea > Nonomuraea sp. NPDC049625. The sequence goes on from NZ_JBFAOQ010000002.1 coordinate 569,090, forward strand.
AATATACCGCCGCCGGCCGAGGTTTTGACTTGAGAGATGTCGCGGGCGGCTGGCGTTTTTACACGCGTGCCGACTGCGCGCCCCTGGTCGAGCGGTTCGTACGCGACGGCCAGCAGACGCGGCTCACCCAGGCCGCGCTGGAAACACTTGCGGTCGTGGCTTACCGGCAACCGGTGAGCCGGGCCCGCGTCGCCGCGGTACGCGGCGTGAACAGTGACGGCGTCATGCGGACGCTCGTCGCGAGAGGGCTGGTCGAAGAGGCCGGCACCGACCCGGAGAGCCAGGCAGTGCTCTACCGGACAAGCTCATACTTCCTTGAACGTCTGGGACTGCGGGACCTCAGCGAGCTCCCCGAGCTCGCGCCCCTCCTCCCCGACGACGTGGAAAACCTCGAGGAGACAACAAAGTGATCAACAGGCGTAGCACCCCGTCCGGTGATGGACGCGGTCGTGGACGTACCGGCGGCTCGGGTCAGGGCCGAGCGGGACGTCCCGCCTTCCGCTCCGATTCCAGTTCAGGATCCCGTTCCGGCGGCGGCTTCCGCGGCGGGTCCGGGGACTCCCTCCGCGCCGACCGGAGCGGCTCGCGTGCCGGGTCCGGCGGCCGCGAGCAGAGGCAACCCCGCGGCGAGCGCTACCCGGCGCGTGACGACCGCGGCAGCCGTTACGAAGACCGCGGCAACCGGACCGAAGACCGCACCGGCCGGAACGACGACCGTGGGAGCCGGTACGAAGACCGGGGAAACCGGTACGACGACCGCAACGGGCGCGGTGAGCGCCAGGAGCGGCCCTACGGCGACCGGGGCGGATACCGCTCCGAGCGCCGCGACGACGAGCGCGGCGGCCAGCGCGGCGGCGGGTTCCGCGACGACCGCCGTGGTTACGGCGCCGGGCGTCGTGACGACTCCGGTGGCGAGCGCGCCCGCGGTTCCCGCGACGAGCGCGGCGGCTCCGGCCCCGACCGACGCGACGACCGCGGCGGGTACGGCCCCGGCCGGCGTGACGACCGTGGCGGCTACACGGCCAACCGGCGTGACGACCGCGGCGGTTACGGTGCCGGCCGACGCGATGAGCGTGGCGGTTACAGCGCTGGACGGCGCGATGAGCGAGGCAGCTTTGGTGCCGGCCGGCGTGATGAGCGCAGTGGTTCCGGTACCGGGCAGCGTGACGAGCGTGGCGGTTACGGTGCCGGGCGGCGTGACGAGCGCGGCGGGTACTCGGCCGGCCGACGCGATGACCGTGGCGGTTACAGCGCTGGCCGGCGCGATGAGCGCAGTGGCGGTGGCGGGTTCCGGGCCGATCGGAGTGGGCGCAGGGACGGGGGAGCTCCGGCTTCCTCGCGTGCCCGGTTCGGCAGGCGGGACGGCGACGCCCCCCGCACCGCCGACCGCCCCGCCGACCGTGCCCCCCGTACCCCCCGCCGCGACGACGTGCAGACGATCGGCAGCGGCAGCCCCCAGCGCGACCGCGTGAAGGCCGCTCGCCAGCCCCTCCGCGACCGCGACTTCTACCCCGACGACTACACCGACGAGCGCGACACCACCGAGGTCCCCAACGGGGTGCGGCTGCAGAAGGTGCTCGCCCAGGCGGGCGTGGCCAGCCGCCGGGCCTGCGAGGAGATGATCGGCGACGGCAGGGTCACCGTGAACGGCCAGGTCGTGCGGCGGTTCGGCGCCAAGGTGGACCCGGCCACGCAGGTCATCCACGTGGACGGCAAGCGCGTCCCCACCGCCCCCGACCTCGTCTACTACGCCATGAACAAGCCCATCGGCGTCGTGTCCACCATGAGCGACCCGCAGGGCCGCCCGTGCCTGGCCGACTACGTGGAGGAGCTGGCCCCGAGGCTGTTCCACGTGGGCAGGCTGGACACCGAGACCGAGGGCCTGCTGCTGCTCACCAACGACGGCGAGCTGGCCAACCGGCTGACGCACCCCAGCTACGGCGTGCAGAAGAAGTACTGGGCCAAGGTGCCGGGCCCGATCCCGCGCGACCTGGGCCGCAGGCTCAAGCAGGGCATCGAGCTGGAGGACGGCATCGTCAAGGCCGACAGCTTCGCGATCGTGCAGGAGCACGGCCAGCAGGCGCTGGTCGAGGTCGTCCTGCACGAGGGCCGCAAGCACGTCGTCCGGCGCATGCTGGAAGTGGCGGGCCACCGGGTGATCGACCTGGCCAGGATCGAGTTCGGCCCGGTGAAGCTGGGCCGTACCAAAGCCGGGACGGTCAGGGCGCTGACCTTGAAAGAGGTCGGTGAGCTTTACGCGGCCGTGAAGCTGTAATCTGGCCGGACGCAGGAGCCCGTGCGAATCTCCGCACGGGCTCTCCCGCTATGGAAGGGGACAAACCACATGGTGCGGGCGATCCGCGGGGCGATCCAGGTGGAAGCCAACGACCGCGACTCGATCATCGCAGGCACGACCGAGCTGGTCACCGCGATCATGGAGCGTAACGAGCTGACCACCGACGACGTGATCAGCGTGCTGTTCACGGCCACGCCCGACCTGACGGCCGAGTTCCCGGCGCTCGCGGCGCGCAAGCTGGGCTTCCACGAGGTGCCGCTGATCTGCTGCACCGAGATCGACGTGCCGGGCGCGCTGCCCCGGGTGGTACGCCTCATGGCCCACGTCGACCTCGACCGCCCGCGCTCCGCGATCCAGCATGTCTACCTGCGTGGCGCGGTGAAGTTGCGGCAGGATATCGCCCAGTAACGCCCGGCGATTACGTCAGGGCATACTCACGCCCACTATGGCCCGATAAATCAGGACACCGAGATGGAACTTCGCACCGCGCTCGTCGTCGGCACCGGCCTCATCGGCACTTCCGCTGCCCTGGCGCTGCGCAAGCGCGGCGTACGCGTGCTGCTCGCCGACCGCGATCAAGCCGCCGTACGGCTGGCACGGGAGCTGGGCGCGGGCGAAGACTGGGACCCGGACGAGCAGCACACCGGCGAGGTGGACCTGGCGATCATCGCGGTCCCCCCGGCCCACGTGGCGACCGAGCTGCTGGAGCTGCAGCGGATCAACGCCGCCAGGTTCTACACCGACGTCGCCAGCGTGAAGGCCGAGCCCCTGCACCGGGCCACGCAGCTCGGCTGCGACCTGACCTCCTACGTCGCCTCCCACCCGCTCGCGGGCCGCGAGAAGTCCGGCCCGGGGGCGGCCAGGGCCGATCTGTTCCTGGGCCGGCCGTGGGCGCTGTGCCCCACCGACGAGGCCGACCCCGAGGCCAAGGCGACCGTGCTGCGGCTGATCGAGCTGTGCGGGGCCAACGCGGTCGAGGTGAGCGCGTCCGAGCACGACCGCGCGGTCGCCGTCGTCTCCCACGCGCCCCACGTCGCCGCCTCCGCCGTGGCGGCCCGCCTGGCCGACGCCACCGACGTCGCGCTCGGCCTGGCCGGCCAGGGCGTGCGTGACGTCACCAGGATCGCGGGCAGCGACCCGAGCCTCTGGCTCGGCATCCTGTCCGGCAACGCCTCCCCGGTCGCCGAGGTGCTCGAAGCCGTCGCCGCCGACCTGGCCGACGCCGCCAGCGCCCTGCGCGCCCTGGCCGAGGGCGACGGCACCGCCACCAACGACATCACCCAGCTGCTCAAGCGCGGCGTCGTCGGCCACGACCGCATCCCCGGCAAGCACGGCGGCCCGGCCTCCTCCTACGCCGTCGTCCAGGTCGTCATCGGCGACCGCCTCGGCCAGCTCGCCCGCCTCTTCCAGGTGTGCGACGAGGTCGGGGTCAACGTCGAGGACGTGCGCCTGGAGCACGCCCCCGGGCTGCCCCTGGGCATCGCCGAGCTGTCGGTCGAGCCCGACGCCGTGTCCATGCTGGTCGAGGCCCTGCGCGAGCGCGGCTGGGAAGTTCCCTGAGCCCTGGGTCCTCCCGTGTGAAAGCAGAACGCCCTATCGGTTGAGTAAAGGGTGTGACTGCCAAAGTGACGGCTCGCGCCGGGCCATCGGACCCGGCGGAGGCGCTGAGCGACGCGGCCCTGCTGGAGCTGTCGCGCCGAAAACCCGAGCGGTTCGGTGAGATCTACGACCGGTACGTGGCGGAGATCCATGCCTACCTCGGCAGGCGCCTGGACCGGCAGGCCGCCGACGATCTGACCGCCGAGGTGTTCCTCGCGGCCTTCAGGAAGCGCGAGACGTTCGATTCCGGGCGCGGCGAGGTCCGCGCCTGGCTCTACGGGTTCGCCACCAACCTGATCAGCCTGCACCGCCGTACCGAGACCCGGCGGCTGGCGGCGCTGCAGCGCAGCGCCGGCGTGCACCGCTCCCCGGAGGACGGCCACGAGGAGCGCGTGGTGACCCGCGTGGACGCCGTGAGCACGCAGGGACGGCTCGCGGCGGAGCTGCGGGCCCTGTCCGACGGCGACAGGGACGTGCTGCTCCTGAGCGCGCTGGGCGAGCTGAGCCATGAAGAGGTGGCCCAGGCCCTCGACATCCCGTACGGCACCGTCGGATCCCGCCTGTCCCGTGTGCGCAAGAAGCTCCGTGCCGCCCTGGGCAGCGTCAACCCCCTGAACGGAGGCACCGATGGATGACTACCGGGCGGTGCGGGAGCTGCTGCCCGCGCCGCCGCTGACGCCCGACGTGGAACGGGCAGGACGCGACAGACTGGCCGCCGCGATCGCGGGGGAGCGGGTACGGAAAGGCCGCAGGGCCGCCAGGTGGACCGGGCTGGGGCTCGGCCTGGCGGGCGCGGCGGCCGCGGCGGCCCTGGTCGTCGTCCCCGCCACGGCCCCCAGTGTGACGCCCACGGTGACGCCCACCGGGCCCCCGGCAAGGCACGGCGTGCTCGCCGCGCCGGGCGGCAAACAGTTCCTGCTGGCCGCCGCGGCTTCGGTGACCTCCGTGCCGGACGCCGGCATCTGGTGGGGGAGCACGCTGGTCAACGGCAGGGAGTTCCGCGAGCCCGGCCAGGGCTACGTGCTGCGGCAGAGCGAGTCGCAGGAGACGTGGATCCCCGCGGACCCGGAGGGCCGCACCTGGTACCGTTGGAAGTACCTGGGCGCCGAGCCCGCCACGCCGCAGGACGAGGCGGCCTGGCGCGCCGGCGGGTCGCCGAAGTCGTGGACGTATGGGGAGAAGACGCCCGGACTGCCCACCGAGGACGCCCCGAACGGCATCGTACGGGCGGCCCCGGGCAAGCCGAAGACCTTCTCCACCGAGGACTGGGACTTCCGCATCGTGCTCGCGGACAAGCCGCTGACCAAGATGAACGAGGTCCCCGACACCCCCGAGGGCCTGCGCGCGCTCCTCGGCGCCCCCGACGACCAGGCGACCGTCGACAACACCGCCCGCCTGCTCCTCTTCGCGCCGGTGACCAGCCGGACCAGGGCCGCCGCCTACCGGCTGCTGGCCTCGCTGCCCGGGGTCGGCGCCGTCGGCCCGGTGACCGACGTGCTGGGCCGCGCGGGGCAGGCGGTCGAATACCGCTCCGCCGAATACCCCACGACGCCGTACGCGGGAGAGACCCGCACCCGGCTGGTGATCGACCCGGTCAGCGGGATGCCGCTGTCCACCGAGACCCGGTCGGTGAAGGACGGGCTGCTCCTGGAGTACACCGCGATCCAGGACAGCCGCTGGACGAATGACAACCCGTTGGAGGAGACGAAGTGAGATATCCGGTAGCCGCAGCGGCCGTCCTCATCACCGCCGGCGTCGTCGCCGTGCCCGCGCAGGCGGCCCCGGCCGAGGGCGCCTACTGGCGGGTCGAGGTGGTGCGGACCGCGGACCATCCGCGCCCCGTGGGCAGCGGATACACGCTGACCGAGCGGTCGGCCAGCGTCGATTGGCAAACACCTGAGGGCAAGGCGTGGTCCGCCTACCGCGAGCTGGGTGCCCGGCCCAAGACCGCGAAGGACGAGGCGGCCTGGAAGGCAGACGGGTCGCCGACCTCGTGGACGTACCGGACGGAAGGCATGAAGATCTCGCTGTCCACCGAGCCCGGCAAGGGCTGGGTGGTCCCGGTGAAGGGGCGGCCGGCCGGGAAGTTCCGGCTGGGGGAGAAGTGGGTGACCTACGCCCAGCTCCAGGCCCTGCCGGCGGAGCCCGAAGCCCTCAGGGCGCGCGTCGTGGCGGACCTGCGCGCCTGGATCGACGAGGCCGCGGAGGAGGCCAAGCTGACCGATCCGAAGGCCAAGAAGGAGGACTGGCTGGTCAACCTGGACCGGTACGTGGCCGAGTCCATGACGCGGCTGCTGTACGAGAACCCGGTGCCCTTCAAGGTCAGGTCCGCCGCCTACCGGGCGTTGCAGACCACCAAGGGCGTCAGTGACCTCGGCCAGGTGAAGGACCCGCTGAACCGGCCCGGTCAGAAGGTCGCCCTGCCGGTCTACGAGCGGAAGAGCTCGGTGCTCAAGGAGCAGTTCATCGTGGACACCAAGACGATGACGCTGCTGGCCCACTACACCGACCTCCAGGACGGCGGCAAGCAGCTGGCCGGCAAGAGCGGGGTCGAGACGTACAAGGTCGGCTGGACCGACGACAAGCCCGCCGTGCCCGCCGCCGGCTAGCCCCGGTCCCGATGTCACATCCGAGCCTCCTCGATCCGTCTTCAGGCCGGATCGAGGAGGTAAGGACAATGACCGACATTCTGGTACTCGGAGCCGGCTACACCGGAGTCGTCGCGGCCATCAGGACCGCCGTCAGGACCCGCCGCACGGGCGGCCGGGTGCGGCTGGTGAACGCCTCGCCGAGGTTCACCGAGCGGCTCAGGCTGCACCAGACGGCGGCCGGGCAGCGGCTGACGGACTTCCCGCTGGAGGACGTGGTCGCGGGCACCGGCATCGAGTTCGTCCAGGGCCGGGTGGCCGGGCTGGACGTCGAGCGGCGGCAGGCCCGGCTGGCGGACGGGCGCGTGCTCGGCTACGACAAGCTGATCTACGCGCTCGGCACCGTCACCGACGCCTCGGTGCCCGGCGTCGCCGAGCACGCCTTCGTCTACGACGACTACGCGGGCACCGTACGGCTCGCCGAACGCCTCACCGCCCTCACCTCGGGCACGGTCGTCGTGGCCGGCGGCGGGCTGACCGGCGTCGAGTCGGCCGCGGAGATCGCCGAGGCGCACCCGCACCTGCACGTGGTCCTGCTGACCAGGGGGCGGCCCGGCTCCATGATGGGCGAGCGGGCCCGCGCCCACCTGGACGCCGTGCTGGAGCGGCTGGGCGTCGAGGTGCGCACCGGCACGGACATCACCAAGGTGCTGCCGGAGGGCGTCGAGCTGGCCGGGGGCGAGCTCGTCCACTCCGACGCGACACTGTGGACCACCGGCACCAGGGGGCTGCCACTGGCCGCCGAGTCCGGGCTGACCGTCGACGCCCGCGGCCGGATCGTGGTGGACTCCGCGCTGCGCTCGGTGTCCCACCCCGACGTGTACGCCGTCGGCGACGCCGCCGCGGTCAGCCAGCCGTACGGCGTGCTGCACGGCACCTGCCAGGGCGGCATCCCCACCGGCCTGCACGCCGCCGACTCGCTCGCCGCGACCCTGCGCGGCAGGACCCCGAAGGCGTTCCGGTTCGGGTACGTGCATCAGCCCCTCTCCCTGGGGCGGAAGGACGCGGTCATCCAGTTCACCCGGCGGGACGACAGCCCGCGCAGGTGGTACCTGAAGGGCCGGGCGGCGATCACGTACAAGGAGACCGTCAGCAGCAGCCCGATCCCCACGTTCAGGCTCCTGAAGCGGGGTCTGGTTCCCGTGTGGGCGTTCGCGCTGACCGGAGGGCTCGGGTGAACAGCACGACGGGCGGGGCCCAGGGCCCCGCCCGTCGCGTTCTTCCGTGATCAGCGCCTGGTCGTCAGGGCCTCGGTCACGTCACTCGGGTCGTCGAACATCTCGTGGTCGGGCAGGGTCTCCAGGGCCTTGATGATCTCCTTGCTCGCCTTGCGCTCGCGAGCGGCCCTGATCAGGTCCTGCTTGTTGGCCGGAAATTCCACGCCGCTCAGGTTCTTGAGCAGGTCGATCGGGTTCGGTATCGTTGTCATAACTCTGTGCTGCCCGACTGTCACGATATGTAACATTCGGTCAGCAATCGTGCCGTTCCAGCCGCTGCCGTGCCCGTTCCACCTCGGCCGGCAGTTCCCGCCGCTCGGCCAGTGCCCGCGACAGCCTCGGCGCGGCCGTACGCAGCCCTTCCCAGCCCGCCGGGCCGGCGCGGAGCGCGTCGAGCGACCGCCGCGCCACCACCCGCCACGGGCGACGCAGCACCGCGGTCAGCACGGCGTCGCACGTGGCCAGCACCTGCCTGTCGCGCGGGCCCCCGGGCCGGGGCGGGTGGTGGTGGGCCACGACCTCGTCCACGTACGCCAGCCCCCACCCCTTCGCGGCCAGGTCCACGGCCAGCCGCTCCTCCTCGCCGATGGAGAAGGTCACGTCGTCGAACCCGCCCGCCTCCAGGAACGCCTCCTTGCGCACCACCGCCCCGAACGCCAGGAACCCCAGCACGCTCGGCCCCGGCAGGTCCGGCTCCACGCCGAGCGGTGAGTCGCGCATCGCCTCCGACGCCGCGTCCGGGCGCTCCTCCGGCCCCACCAGCACGCGTGCCCCCAGGACGGCCAGCCTCGGATATGTGTCCAGCACGTCCGCGGCCCGCTCCAGCGCCCCCGGCGCCCACCAGGAGTCGTCGTCGGCGAAGGCCACGTACGGGGTCTCGGCCAGGCGGACGCCGAGGTTGCGGGCCGTCGCGCCCAGGTCCCTGCCCGCCTCCACCACGTGAACCTCCGGGAAGTGGCGCCGCACGAATCCCGCCGTCCCGTCGGTCGAGCCGTTGTCGACGAGGATCACCGGGGGCGGGTGCAGGGGAAGCGTGCGGGCCAGCGCCCGCAGCCTGTCCTTACAGGCCACGACCACGGTGACGCGCGGATCGTTCACAGAGGGCCACTTACCGTGCGGCGCTCTCTTACTCCTCTCGTTTGACGTGCTCCCCGGAAAGGAGTATCAAGGGCGGTAACAGCGTTACCGAGAGGAAACGGCGTTACCGTGAGCACTGCGTACCAGCAGGCCCAGCAGGAGGGGCAGAGCGTCGTCCGGGCCGCGATCCTCGACGTCGCCACGCACCTGCTCGCCACCGAGGGGCCGGCGGCGCTGACCGTGCGGCGGATCTCCGGCGAGGTCGGCTGCTCGACCAAGGTGATCTACACGCTGTTCGGCGGCAAGGACGGGCTCAGCCAGGCGGTGTGGCTGGAGGGGTTCGCGCGGTTCGAGCGGTGGCTGCTCGAAGGGATGGGCCCGGACGATCCCCTGACCGGGCTGCGCAAGGGCATGGTGGCCTACCGCGCCTACGCGCTGGCCGAGCCCGACTACTACCGGGTCATGTTCCAGGGAGCGATGCCGGGGTTCAAGCCGGACCAGGAGTCGGTGCAGGCCGCCAGGCGGACGTTCGACCTGCTGCTGCGGCGCGTGGAGGAGTGCCTGGAGGCGGGGGTGCTGCGCGGGGGAGCGGCCCGGGAGATCGCCGATGTCCTGTGGATGGCCATGCACGGCGCCGTAAGTCTGGAAATTTCTGGCTATTTCGAGCCCGACGAGGTGGCACAGCGCTACCAGCTGCTCTGCGCCTCGGTCCTCGCGCCTTTCCTGGCCCAAGGCGCCTGACCCACGAGAGGAACGTGACATGACGCCCTTCACCGGCGGGTTCGCGCCCGTGACCGATGAGATCACGGCCTTCGACCTGGAGGTCACCGGCCGGATCCCGGCCGAGCTGAACGGCCGCTACCTGCGCAACGGCCCCAACCCGCTCAGCCTCGACGACCCCACGGCCAGCCACCTGTTCCTCGGCGAGGGCATGGTGCACGGCGTGCGGCTGCGCGACGGCCGCGCCGAGTGGTACCGCAACCGCTGGGTACGCAGCGCCCGCGTCGCCGAACGGCTCGGCGAGCCGCCACGGCCGGGCCCGCTGCACAAGAACTGGGACTTCGCCGCCAACACGCACGTCATCGGGCTGGCCGGGCGCACGTTCGCGACCGTCGAGGCGGGGCCCCTGCCGTACGAGCTGGACTACGAGCTCGGCACCGTCGGCACGTGCGACTTCGACGGCGGCCTGCCCGGCGGGTTCGCCGCGCACACCCACCTCGACCCGGTCAGCGGCGAGCTGCACGCGCTGGCCTACTTCTTCGGCTGGGACCACCACCAGCACATCGTGATCGACCCCAAGGGGTCGGTGACGCGGATCAGGGACATCCCGATCGCCGACGCGCCGATGCTGCACGACTTCGCGCTCACCGAGCGGTACGTGGTGATCTACGACCTGCCGGTCACGTTCAGCCAGGCCCATGCGGAGAAGGGCGTTCCGCTGCCGTACGCGTGGAACGACGCCCACGGCGCCCGGATCGGGCTCATGTCGCGCGAGAGCGGCGACGTGCGGTGGGTGGAGGTGGACCCGTGCTGGGTGTTCCACACGCTCAACGCCTACGACGACGGCGACGAGGTGGTCGTGGACGTGGTCCGCTACCCCAAGCGGTTCGTGGACGCCCGGCTCGACCTGGGCGGACTGCCGACGCTCGACCGGTGGACGATCGACCCGGCCGCCGGCAAGGTCCGGCGGACGCGGCTGGACGACCGGCCGCAGGAGTTCCCGCGCATGGACGAGCGCCGCACCGGCCGCCCGTACCGCTACGGCTACACCTCGGCCGCCCGCGACCTTCACGACGTGCTCTACCGGGCCGACAGCGAGCTGGAGGACCTGCCCGACCAGGCCTTCGACAACACGCTCATCAAGCACGACCTGGTGCGCGGGACGCAGGAGTGGCGGCAGTTCGGGCGGGGCGCGTACGTCGGCGAGCCCGCGTTCGTGGCCTCCGGCGCGGCCGAGGACGACGGGTACGTGCTCGCCCTCGTCAACAACGAGACCAGGGGAGCGGCCGACCTGATGATCCTGTCCGCGCAGGACTTCACCGGCGAGCCCGTCGCCACCGTCCACCTGCCGGCCCGCGTCCCGCTCGGCTTCCACGGAAGCTGGATCGCCGACTGAGCCGGACACGGTAGCCTCTTCAGGTTGGGGTTCTTGAGAAGCTCGTGAAGAGGGAGAGGCCGTGACCGGTCTGGTCGTCGCCATGGACGGTCCTTCGGGGTCGGGTAAGTCGAGCGCGTCGCGCGGGGTCGCCCGGGCGCTGGGCCTGCGCTACCTCGACACCGGGGCGATGTACCGGGCGATGACCTGGTGGATGCTCCGGCAGTCCGTCGACCTGACCGACCCCGCCGCCGTGGCCGCCCGCTGCGACGAGCCGCGCATCGAGTCCGGCACCGACCCCGACGGTCCCACGATCCACGTCGACGGCGTCGACGTGGCGGGTCCGATCAGGGAGTCCGAGGTCACCGGCGCGGTCTCCGCCGTGGCAGCCGTCCCCGAGGTCCGGGCCCGCCTGGTCGCGCTCCAGCGCGAGCTCATCGGGGCCGGTGACATCGTGGTCGAGGGCCGCGACATCGGCACGGCCGTCTGGCCCGAGGCTGCCGTCAAGGTCTACCTGACGGCCAGCCCGGAGGCCCGTGCCCGGCGGCGCAACGCCGAGCTGGCCGGCTCGACGGTGGCGGCGCAGCAGGAGGCCATGGCCAAGCGTGACACCCTCGACTCGACCCGCAAGACGGACCCACTCTCGATGGCGGATGGCGCCGTCGAGCTCGACACCACCGCGCTGAACCTCGAGGAGGTCATCGCTGAGGTGTTGAGACTGGTCAAAGAGCGCACCTGAGGGTGCGGTACTCACAAAGGATGAAATTTCGTGCCAACGGGGGATTGGGTCGAGGCCGGCCTCGACGACCTTGAGATCACCGAGCACGGCGACACTACGCCGTTGCCGGTCGTCGCCATCGTGGGGCGGCCTAATGTAGGCAAGTCCACGCTGGTCAACCGCATCATCGGCCGCCGCGAGGCGGTCGTGGAGGACGTGCCGGGCGTCACGCGCGACCGGGTCACGTACGACGCCAACTGGCGTGGCCGCCGCTTCACGGTGGTCGACACCGGCGGCTGGGACCCCGACGCCACCGGGATGAACCTGCGCATCGCCGAGCAGGCCCAGGTCGCCGTCGAGCTGGCCGACGTGATCGTGTTCGTCGTCGACGCCACCGTGGGCGCGACCGACGCCGACGAGATCGTGGGCTCGGTCCTGCGGCAGTCCGGCAAGCCGGTCGTCCTGGCCGCCAACAAGGTCGACAACCAGCAGCTCGAGCTGGAGGCCGCCGCGCTGTGGTCGCTCGGCCTCGGCGAGCCGTACCCCGTCTCGGCCCTGCACGGGCGCTCCAGCGGCGACCTGCTCGACGTGGTGCTCGACGCGCTGCCCGAGACGCCCGCGCTCGGCTTCGAGACCGAGCGCGGCCCCGCCCGCGTCGCGCTGCTCGGCAAGCCCAACGTCGGCAAGTCCTCGCTGCTCAACAAGCTCGCGGGCGAGGAGCGCGTGCTGGTCGACCCCATGGCCGGCACCACCCGCGACCCGGTCGACGAGCTGATCGAGCTGGGCGGGCGCACCTGGCGGTTCGTCGACACGGCCGGCATCCGGAGGCGCGACCGCGAGCTGCAGGGGGCCGACTTCTACGCGGCCATGCGCACCCGCGCCGCGCTGGAGCGCACCGAGGTGGCCGTCGTGCTCATCGACGCCAGCCAGATCCTCACCGAGCAGGACCTGCGCATCATCGGCCTGGTCATCGAGTCGGGCCGGGCGATGGTCGTCGCCTTCAACAAGTGGGACCTGGTCGACGAGGACCGCCGCTACTACCTGGAGAAGGAGATCGACCGGCAGCTCGTCCGCACCCCGTGGGCGCTGCGGGTCAACATCTCCGCCCTGACGGGCCGGCACATCGACCGGCTGGTGCCCGCCCTGGAGAAGGCGCTCGACTCCTGGTCCACCCGGGTGCCCACCGCCCGCCTCAACGCGTTCCTGACGGAGCTGGTGCAGCAGACGCCGCCGCCGGTGCGGGGCGGCAAGCAGCCCAAGATCCTCTTCGCCACGCAGGCCTCCGTGGAGCCGCCGAAGTTCGTGCTGTTCACGTCGGGATGGCTGGAGGACACCTACCGGCGCTTCATCGAGCGGCGCATCCGGGAGGAGTTCGGGTTCGCCGGCTCGCCGATCGAGGTCACGATGAAGATCCGGGAGAAGCGGGCCAAGAAGGACAAGTAACGCGCGGCGCCCGGGGGAATGGCTTTGCCGTTCCCCCGGGCCCGGCCGTAAGATCTACGGCAACGCGTCGACGGAGACGAGTAGCCAGAGGTCCGCAGGGGTCGAGAGAGCCGCCGGTAGCTGCGAAGGCGGTCCCGTGCTCCGCTGGTGAAGACACTCCCGAGTGCGGGGAGGAAATGCCCCGCCGGCCTGACCCCCGTCATCGGGTCGTCGAGGCCGCCTTCAACGAGGCGGCGAAAGTGCGGTGGCACCGGGAGCTCCCTTCTCCCCCGCACTCCCAAGGGGTCATGCAATTCCTCGTGAGGAGCTGTAATGATCTCTCGTGTCATGTCGGCGGAGCTCGCTGAGCACGCCGGCCAACGAGTGACGATCGCCGGCTGGGTCCATCGCCGCCGGCAGCTGAAATCCGTGTCCTTCCTCGTCGTCAGGGACCGTACCGGCCTGGCCCAGGTGGTCGCCGCGAGCGACCTGCCCGGAGAGGAGAGCGTCGTCGAGGTCACCGGCACCGTGACCGCCAGCCCGCAGGCGCCGGGAGGCGTCGAGCTGGTCGAGCCGGAGATCGAGGTGGTGACGGAGCCGTGCGCGGCGCCGCCGTTCGACCTCTACCGGCCCGTCGTGTCGGCCGGGCTGCCGACGATCCTCGACCACGCGCCGGTCGCGCTGCGGCATCCGCTGCTCAGCGCGCCGCTGGAGATCTCGGCCGCGAGCGTGGCGGGCTTCCGCGAGACGCTCGACGGGCTCGGGTTCACCGAGATCCACACGCCGAAGATCGTCGCCTCGGCCACCGAGTCGGGCGCGAACGTCTTCGGCATCGACTACTTCGGCAGCCGCGCCTACCTGGCTCAGTCGCCGCAGTTCTACAAGCAGGCGATGGTGGGGGTGTTCGAGCGGGTCTTCGAGGTCGGTCCCGTCTTCCGCGCCGAGCCGCACGACACCGTACGCCATCTGGCCCAGTACACCAGCCTCGACGCCGAGCTGGGCTTCGTCCGGGACCACCGCGACGTGATGGCGGTGCTGCGGGAGGTGGTGGCGGGCATGCTGGAGTCGGTACGGCGCCGCGCCCCGTCCGCCGTCGAACGCGCCGGGGCAGTCCTGCCCGAGGTGCCCGCCGAGATCCCGGCCATCCACTTCACCGAGGCGCAGGAGCTGACCGGCTCGGCCGAGCCGGACCTGTCGCCCGCGCAGGAGCGGTGGCTGTGCGAGTGGGCGGCGAAGGAGCACGGGTCGGAGTTCCTGTTCGTCATCGGCTACCCGATGTCCAAGCGGCCCTTCTACACCCACCCGGACCCCGCGCGGCCCGGCTACTCCAACGGGTTCGACCTGCTGTTCAGGGGTCTGGAGCTGGTCACCGGCGGGCAGCGGCTGCACCGGTACCCGGACTACGTGGCCGCGCTGGCCGCCCGGGGCGAGGGCCTGGAGGCGTACGAGGGGTACTTGCAGGCGTTCCGGTACGGGATGCCGCCGCACGGCGGGTTCGCGCTCGGGCTGGAACGGTGGACGGCGCGGCTGACCGGGGCCGCCAACATCCGCCAGACCACCGCCTTCCCCCGCGACCTGCACCGCCTGTCCCCGTGACCGACGGCTCTCCGCGCCCGCCTCTCAGGCGGGCGCGGAGGGCGCGTCCCGCCGGGTACGGGGCATCAGCAGCGCGACGGCCGCGCCCAGCAGGCAGATGAACGCCGTGACCAGGAACATCTCCGTGTACTCCGTGTGCAGCGCCGCCTGCACCTTCGCGGTGTACTCGGCCAGCTGCCGCTGGTACGTCACCGTGTCCACGCCGAACGGCAGCGGCGTGTCCAGATGCGCGGTCAGCGACTGGAACCGGTAGAAGCCCCACGCCGACACCGCCGCGATGCCGATCAGCATGCCCATCATCCTGGCCACCACGACCGCCGCCGACGCCACGCCGTGCTGGGTCGCCGAGGTCACGCGCAGCACCGCCGACGAGACCGGGGCGATGACCAGGCCCAGTCCCAGGCCGGCGACCACCAGGTCGACGTCCACGAGGAACCCGGCGCTCTCCAGCTCGAGCGGCCACCGGCTCATCAGCCAGTAGCCGGCCGCCGCCAGCACCATGCCCGCCACCGCGACGACGCCGTCGCCCAGCCTGCGGGCCAGGAGGCCGCCCAGCAGGGCGCCCACGGTGAGCGCGGCCAGGAACCTGGCCAGGACCAGCGACGCTCCCAGCGCGTCCTCGCCGAGCAGGGTCTGGGCGGTGAACTGGACGAACACCATGGTCACCAGGAGCGCCGCCCCGGCCAGGAAGCTCACGGCCAGGGTGGCGAGCAGGGGGCCCTTGCGGGTGGCGGAGAGGTCGAGCAGGCGTACGGGGGAGCGGATCTCCCACCACACGAAGATCCCGGCCGCCAGCGCTCCGGCGGCGATCACGGGCAGGCCCCACGGGGGGAGCACGGTCTTGGCGGGGTCGGGGTTGTACAGGCCCACGACCAGCAGCGCGAGCGCCAGCGCCAGCAACGCCCCGCCGACGACGTCCACACGCCGCCTCCCACCGGCGACCTCCACCCGCCCGGCAGCGGCGGCCGTCCCCGTGACCGCGCCGGAGCCGCCCACGCTATGCGCCGCCGTGTCGGCACCGGCGACCTGCACCCGCCCGGCGCCGGAGTCGCCCGCACGATGCGCCGCCGCGTCGGCGCCGGTGGCCGTCTCGCCTGCGGCTCCGCCGGGCTCGACCTGGTCGGCCGTGCCGCCGGTGGAGGTCGTGGAGGGTGCGGCGTCAGGGGTGCCGGAGGGGACGGTGAAGTGGACCGCGACGGCGGCCAGGGCAGCGAGCGGGAGGTTGATCCAGAAGATGGCGTGCCAGCCGCCCAGCTCCACCCCCGCCACCACGGTGCTCGGGATCAGCGCCAGCACCCCGCCGTACAGGGGCCCGAGGGCGCTCCCGAGCTCCTGCGCCGCCCCCACGGCCCCCAGCGCCACCGGCCGCTCGCGCTCGTCCCACAGGTCGCCGATGAGCGCCATCGTGATCGGCAGCAGGGCCCCGCCCGCCACCCCCTGCACGGTGCGCCCGGCCACCACCATCACCTCGCCGGCGGCCAGCGCCGTCAGCACCGAGCCGAGCGCGAACGCCGCCAGGCAGGCGTGGATCAGCGGCCGCCGCCCGTAGCGGTCGGAGAGCTGGCCGAGCAGCGGCATCGCGGCGACGTACCCGAGCAGGAACCCCGTCACGATGGGGGTGGCCCGCTCCAGGTGGTTCAGCGGGATGCCCACGTCCTCGGCGATGTCGATGAGGACCGTGACCACCACGTACGCGTCGAGCGCGGCCAGCAGCACCACCGCGCCCCCGGCGCCGAGGACGACCCGGCGGGCGCGTCTCATCCGGCGGCGGGCGGCGTGATCGTGACCGGCGCGTCGTAGTCGCTGAACGACACCGTCACCGTGCCGCCCTGCAGCGGCAGGCTGGCCTTGGTCAGGCGGCTGGTGGCCTTGTCGAGCCAGACCTTGCCGTTCACACCCTGCGTGACGCCGGGGATGATCTGGCCGATGGCCTGCCCGGGGAACGCGGTGGCCACCCGGTACGCGTCGCCCTCCAGCGCCTCCACCTGGGGCTCGGTCGCGGAGGCGAGCAGCTGCGCGATGCCCTTGGTCGGCTCGAGGATCACCGAGGGGTCGTAGAACTGCGCGAGCTGCTGCCGCGTCATCTTCTGGAAGCCGCCCGTCGGCCCCTTGAAGTGCACGGTGTCCCCGACCAGGGCGAAGCTGACCTCCTGCAGGCTGCCCAGGATGTCGATCGTGATCGTGCCGTCGGCGTCACCGGCGGCGGTGAGCCTGCCGTCCGCCTTCTTGACCGGCACCTTGGGCTTGCCCTCGGTCGCGATCGAGAAGCTGGCCGACTTGACGCCCTTCATGGCCTCGGAGGCCTTCTTCATCAGGTCGGGACCGGCGGGCAGCTCGCCGCCGCCGCCCGACGAGCACGCCGACACCAGCGCGAGAACGGCGACGATCAGAAGCTTTCTGAGCATGTGCGGATCGTATCCACCGCCTGGGAACGCCGTGCGGCGTCGCGGATATCGGTTGGGTGTCAGCGCAACTTCGTCAGCGCAGTTTTTTCAGCGCAGTTTTTTCAGCGCAGTTTTTTCAGCGCAATTTCTTCAGGCGCTCGACGATCGGCCCGTAGGCCGCGTCGATCGCTTCGAGCTGCTCGTCGGTGAGCCGGTCGACGAAGTGCTCGCGCACGCTCGCCACGTGGTCCGGCGCCACCCGCTGGATCGTCTCCCAGCCCTCATCGGTCAGCACCGCGAACGTGCCCCGCCGGTCGTCGCGGCAGTCTTCCCTGGTCACCAGGCCCTTGGCCTCCATGCGGGAGATCTGGTGCGACAGCCGGCTGCGTGACTGGATCGTCGCGTCGGCCAGGTCGCTCATCCGCATGCGCCGCCCCTCGTTCTCCGAGAGGTTGACCAGGATCTCGTAGTCGTTCAACGAGAGCTGATGCTCCTGCAGCTCCCGGTCGAGCCGGTGCATGAGGAGCTTGTGCAGCGCCAGATGCGTGCGCCAGGCACGCTGTTCGGCGGGTGAAAGCCAACGAGGCGCGCTCATGATCTCCAATCTAGCGCACGTAGAGTGAAGCGCTATGGAGCAGCGGGATTCGGGAGAGAGCCTGAGCACCGTCCTGGTGGCGGGAGCGGCCAATCTGACGATCGCCGTGGCCAAACTCTTCGCGGGTCTCCTCAGCGGCTCGGCGGCGATGTTGTCGGAGGCGGCCCACTCGGCCGCCGACACCGTGACCGAGCTGTTGTTGCTGGTGGCGGTGCGCCGCGCGGGCCGGCCGCCGGACCGGCGGCATCCGTTCGGCCACGGCAAGAGCGGGTTCTTCTGGGCCATGATGGCGGCGGTCGCGACGCTGGTGGGCGGGGCCGGGTTCTCGATCACGCACGGACTGCACGTGATCGAGAAGGGCGAGGAGCTGACGAACCTCACCCCGTCGTACATCGTGCTGGCCGTCGCGTTCGCCGTCGAGGCCGTCTCGCTCACCAAGGCCCTCACCCAGCTGCGCAGGCAGGCCGCCAGGCACGAGCTCGACCCGGTCCGGCTGGTGCGGATCACCTCCGACACCCCGTTGAAGGCCGTGCTGTTCGAGGACGCGGCCGCCCTCGTGGGCCTGGTCATCGCGGCCGCCGGGCTGGCCGGTTCGCAGCTGACGGGCTCGGCGCTGTGGGACGGCCTGGCGTCGGTCGGGATCGGCCTGCTCCTGCTGGTGGTGGCGCTCATCCTGATCCGGTCGAACATCTCGCTGCTCATCGGCCAGGCCGCGCCCGCGCACGTGGAGGAGGGCATCCGGGCCGAGTTGACGGCCCAGCCGGAGGTGGAGGAGGTGGTCGAGCTGCTCACCATGATGATCGGGCCCGGCTCCATCCTGGTGGCCGCCAAGATCGACTTTGTGGACGTGGCGAGCGCGGCGGGTGTGGAGATCGCCTGCGACGAGGTGGAACGGCGGCTGCGGGAGCGCTTCTCGGGGATCAGCCAGGTCTTTCTCGACCCCACTCCGACCCGCCGCCGCTGACGGGGGCAGGGGTCGGGTCAGCTGAAGTAGTGCATGGCGATCGCGACGCCGATCACGTGCATCAGCACGACGATGACGATGAAGGAGATGAACACGAACTTGGCCGGCCCGTGCTCGAACGTCTTCCCCTCTTCGAGGGGCCGCCGCTGGGCCATGCGGTCGGCGATCCGCTCCTCCAGGGATTTCCGGTAGAACATGTGTACAAGTCTATCCGGGGAGGGGCACCCTCCTCGCGGGGGTGTCCGTGACAATGGCCACTCTGATGTCCGGCCCCACGCTCCACTCGAGCAGGTGGCGGCCCTCGAGGTCGTCGCCGCCCGCGCGGAGCCTGTCGAGCGTCAGCTCGCCGCGCTTGATCAGCGCCTCCTTGCGCGTCCAGTGCCGGATCAGCTCGTCGTTGCCGGTGACCATCGCCCGCTCGCGCGGGGTGAGCACCCGGTCGGCGAGCAGCGGGTCCAGCGGCCCCGGCGGCACGTGCTCCGCGTCCACGCCGACCTTGCCGGGACCGGCCGCCGCGCACACGTAGCCGCGCGTGTGGCTGAAGCTGACACCCAGCTCGGGCGCCTCCTCGATGTACGGCTTCCCGTGCCCGAGGCCGTGCAGGTCGCAGCGCTGCAGCAGGGTCAGCCCCTGCGGCTCGACGTCGAGCACGGCGGCGGCGCACAGGCGTACGAGCAGGTGGGCAGCGACGAAGCTGGCCCGGTCCGCCTCGAACCTGAACCGCCCGGCCCGCTCGGTCTCCACCTCGGTGAGCCAGTCTTCCGGGGCGCGCACCTCGTCGGGGCGGCCACCCATCGCTAAGGAACCGATGGTCAGTCCTTCTTCTTGTCGCCGGTGAGGTTGTACTGGTCCTCCGAGGCCGCGCCGAGAACGGTCACGTCATGGATCTTCCAGGTCCCCTTCTCCTTCACAAGGCTGATCTTAAGGTGCGAGTCCTTGACGGAGCGGATCGCTTCGGAGGTGTTCACCTGCTGGTCCACCACGACGATGGCGTGTGCGGTGGCCTCGTCCACGTCGGCCAGGTAGACCTCGCGCACCGTGGCCTGCGAGGTGGCCTTGAGCTTGACGATGACCTGCGCCATCGCCCCGCCGAACGCCGCGTCGTAGGTGGCCAGGAAGTCGCCCGTGGCCTGCGCGGCGAGGGTGGAGCGGGTGTTCTGGAGGTTCTGGTAGTCGTAGCTGAGCAGCGCCTTGCTGAACGCGCTCGCCGCCCCCGACACCTCCAGGCGCAGCGCGCGCTCGGACTCGAGCCTGGCCCGCGCGTCCTCGGCCTGCGAGGCGGAGATCCACTGCAGCACGGCGGTGGCGGCCAGCGCGGCCACCAGCATCGCCGCCAGCGTCCCGAGCACCCGGGCCCGCGTGACGCGCCCGCCTCCCTTGCCGCCCGCCGCCTCTTCGTCCGGAGCCTCTTCGGTTTCGGTGGACGTCGCCTCCGCCACCGTAGGCTGCTCTTCCTCGGAGGGGGCCTCATCGCTGCGGGCGTCCTCGGAGAGGTCCTGCTTGGTGGTCATTTCGACTCCTCACGGCGGCGGGCGGCCCGGCCCGTCGCGATCCAGCCCACGATGCCACCGCCGGCCACCACGGCGAGGAATATCCCGGCAATCAGCGGGGTGGCGTTGGGTGGGGTGCGGGACGCGGGCCCGGCGGCCGCCGCGCCGCTGGGCGACGGGGTGGCCTCGGGGCGCTGTTTCGGTTTCTCGGTGTTCCTCGCCACCGGACGCGCGGACTCGGCGGGCGAGGCGGGTGAGGCGGGTGAGGCGGTGTCCGCCGGTCCGGCGGCGTCCTGATGCGGATCTGTACGGCGATCTGCGCGGGAGTCGCCGGAGTCCGGAGAAGCGGCGGGGGAGGGGCAGGAGCGCAGGGTGGGCACCGTCGGAGGCCCGACCGCGCCGGCGTACTCCTCGGCCGGGGCCGGCCCGCCCGGCACGCTGAAGATGAACGCCGCCCTCCCGTAGACGGTGTCGCCGTGCCGGTCGCTGATGTCGTCCGCCAGGCTGAGCGCGGTCGGGACGATGCTGAGCAGGTGGTGCACGTTCCGCTCGGTCTCCGCCGAGAACGCCGGTCGATGCGGCTGCCCCAGCGCCGTCAGCAGGCACGAGAACCCCGGCCTGGACTTCTTGACGGCCGCGTCCAGCCGGGCGAACACCCCCGGGCCCCGGTCGAGGAAGGCGTTCAGGTCGGCGCGGGAGGCGCGCAGCGTGCTCGTCACCGTGCTCAGGTCGGTGATCCCGGAGGCCAGCTCGCCCCGCTTGCCGGCCAGCGTGTGGGTGAGCCGGGTGAGCTGCACCGACAGGTCGTCGAGGACGGCGGCGTTGTCGGCCAGCGTGCCGGTCAGGGAGTGGGCGTCGTCGATGATGTTCCTGATCGCCGGGGCCCGCCCGTCCAGCGCGACGGCCAGCTCATGCGTGATCGTCTTCGCGTCCCGGGGCGGCACCGCGTTCAGCAGCTTGCCGACGCCCTCGAACAGCTTCTTGTAGTCGAGCGGCACCGACGTCTTGGCCAGCGGGATCGTGTCCCCGGCCGCGAGCGTGGGGCCCTTCACGCCGGTGGCGGGCGGCGAGAGCTCCACGTACGGCTCCCCGATGGCCGACTTGCGCCGCACCTCGGCCGTGGCGCCCTGCGGCAGCCGGATCCCCCTGTCGATGTCGAGACCGACCACGATCTTGCCCGGCGCCAGCCGCACGTCGCCGATCTTGCCGACCCGCACCCCCAGGTACGCCACGTCGAACCCCCGGATGAGCCCCGGCGACGACACGAACTCGGCCGAGACCCGGTAGGGCCGCTCGATGGCGTCGAGCCGGATGATCGTGCTGAACGCCCAGACGGTCATGACCACGCCCAGGACGGCGAAGAAGCCCAGGTTCAGATAGATCCGGTTTTTCATCGCGGCGGCTCCAGGAGCAGGCGGAAGTCCTCGATCCGGTTCGGCAGCAGCCCCTGCGACGACTTCTTGGGCAGCAGGACGCCCTTCAGCCACAGGTAGATCAGCACCTGCCCGTTGGCCGTGATCGGCGGCGCGTCGATGAACTTCTGCAGCCGAGCCACCAGCGTCTTCAGGTCCTCCTTGCCCCGCTGCATCGCCGACGAGATGGCCTCCAGCTCCAGCAGCAGCGTCCGCAGCCGGGCGGCGTGGCGCGGGTAGACGGTGAGGTTGGCCTCCTTGGCCAGCCGGGTGAGTGCGATGATCGTCTTCTTGACGTGCTTGCGCCCGTGCGCGATCCGCGCGGTGGCCGCGGCCAGCGTGCCCGGCAGCCGGTCCAGCTCGCCGCTGCCCTTGGCGAGGTCGTCGCCCAGCTTGGCCAGGGCGTCGATGCTGGTGCCCAGGTCCTGGCGGGCCGCGGCGTAGGCGTCGGTGACCTCGGCCGTCTGCTTGATCAGCTTGTTGACGTCGTCGCCCTTCCCGGCGAAGGCGGTGGAGGCCGCGTCGAGGATGGCGTTCACGTCCTGCGCGCCGAGCGCCTCGATGAGCGGCCCGGCCTTCGCGGTGACCTGCTCGATGTCCGGCTCGACCGACGTGTCGGCGATGGTGGCGCCGTTGCTCAGGTACGGCCCCGTGGCCAGGTCCTTGCCCGCGGGCGGCGTGAGCAGGACGTAGTTCTCGCCCAGCACCGACGTCTTGGCCACGGTGGCCGTGCTGCCCTCGGGCACCCGGTACCTGGACACGATCGACATCGTCACCTTGGCCCGGTAGCCCTCCAGCCGGATGTCGGTGACCGTGCCCACCCGTACGTCGGAGATCTGCACGCTGTGCCCGGCCACCAGGCTCTGCACGTCGTCGAAGACCGCGTGCAGGGTCAGGTCGCCGGTGGTCGCGCCGAGCGTCTGGAGCGAGCACGAAGCCGTCACGGCGAGCGCGAGGATCGCGGCGAGCAGGCGGGCCCTCATCGCCGCCTCCCCTGCTGCTCGTAGGGGCAGTTGCTCAGCCCGGCGGGCAGGCACGGCACCCGACCCAGGTTCAGCGATTGGAACAGCGGCGTCAGCCACGCCTTGGTCATCGCGTTGAGCACGACGCGGATCTTCAGCACGTGCTGCTTCCTGTCCCACGAGTCGATCACCACGTCGGCGAAGTCGGCCGCGCCCTTGATCGCCTGCGCCACGGACGCGCTGTTGGCCCGCATGGTCAGCACCAGCTCGGCCAGCGTCCCGGCGGCCTGGGGGAGCCGCTCGGAGTACTGCTCGATGATCACGTCGCCGCGCCGCACGAAGTCCGAGATGCCGGTGATGAAGTCGCGCAGCCGCCGCCGCTCCTCCGCCAGGATCGAACTGGCCTCGGCGAACGCGTCGATCGCGCCCGTCACCTGGCTCTCGCGCCGGTTGAGGCCGGTGGCCAGCCGGTTCAGCCCCTTGGCCAGGTCGACGAGCTGCTGGTCCTGCTTGGCCAGGGTGCCGGTGAGCCGGGAGGTGTCGTCGATGGCGTTGTTGATGGTCTTGCCGCGCCCCCTGACCCCCTCGGCCAGGTCGCTCGCCACGGAGCCCAGCTTCTTGTCGTCGAGCGCGTCGGTGAGCTTGGTGAACGCGTCGAGCGCGTCGTCGATCTCCACCGGAAGGTCGGTGCGCTCCAGGGGGATGACCGTCCCCGGCGCGACCTTCTGGTCGCCGGGCTTCCACGGGGGGTAGAGGACGACGTTCCGCTCGCCGAGCGTGTTCTGCGGCGCGACCACGGCCTTCACCTTGGCCGGGAGCGGCACCTGCCGGTCCACCAGCAGGTCGACTCTCACCTTGTCCCCATCGATCCGGATCTTCTCGACGTATCCGGCGTCCAGCCCCATCACCTTGACCCGCGCCTGCTCGTACAGGGAGGGCGCCTTGCGGAAGATCGCCACCAGCCGGTACGGCTCCGGCCCCAGCACGGTGCACCCCGACGTCAGGAACACCCCGGCCACGGCCAGCAGGACCGCCACGAGTCGTCTCATCTGGCGCTCTTCCTGTCCTTGGAGATGGCGGCGAGCACCTCCGGGTTGATGGGGCCGAGGCCCGTGGCTATGGCCTCGAGCCACGGGCCTTGACCGCCCATCGTGGACAGGCCGGAGAACGTCGGGCCCGCCCATGCCAGGAGCGAATTGAACTGCTTGTTGCTGCCGCTGAGCCGCGTCGTGATGGCCGCGTTGTCGTCCAGCACCTGGACGAGGGTCTTCTCGTGCTCGTTGATCAGCTTGGTCGTGCTGCGCACCAGGTCGCTGCCGTCGCCGAGCAGCGTGCGCAGCTCCTCGCGCCGCCGGCGCAGCTCGGCCAGCATGACGCCGATGGCGTCGATGAGCCGCGAGAGCTGCCTGTCCTTCTTCTCCAGGACGTTCATGATCCGGGTGCCGTTGTCCATGAGCCGCTGGAGCTGCGGCTCGCTCTTGCTGATCGTGTCCGACAGGTCGCCGATGTTGCGCAGCAGCCGGGTGATGCGGCCGCGCTTGCCGAGGTCGACCTTGTCCAGCTCGGTGAGCAGGTCGTCCACGGCGTCGGTGTCCAGGCGCTGGACCAGCCGGGTGGCGTCCTTGATGGCGTCGTTGATCAGGGTGGGCACGCCGGTCCGCGTCACGGGGATGCGCCGCTGACCCTCGGGGAGCTGGTCCATGAACGGGGCCGTGACGGGGCCGGTGAGCTTGACGTACCGGCCGCCGAGCAGGTTCGACAGGGCGATGTCGGCCCGGGTGCCGCGGCCGAGCCGTACGCCGTCGTCCACTTTCCAGGTGACCACGACGTCGCCCTGCGCGTAGTCGGCGCGGACCTCGGTGACCTTGCCGACGCGCACCCCGGCGACCCTGACGTCGTTTCCGGTGCGCAGCCCGCCGGAGTCCACGAACACGCCCGACATGGAGTAGCCGCCCTCCAGCAGCCCCAGGTTGCCGACCAGGAACGTGCCGACGAGGATCGCGGCGAGCGTGGCCAGCGACACGAGGCCGACGACGATCCGGTTGCGGTCGCGGAAGGACTTGAGCGCCATCACTCGCCCACCAGCAGCTTCTGCAGGTCCTTCGTGCTCTGGACCCGGGTGTTGCGCAGCGGCGGCGGCGCCTGCATCCCGTACGGGCAGGGCGCGGCGCTCAGCGCCACGCACGGGACCGCGGTGATGAAGTAACGGCCGCGGTCCACGGTCTGGTACGCGCGGGCGAACAGCGGCTGGAACGTGCTGACCGTCCTGTCGATCTGGTTCACGTGCCGCCTGATGCCGCCGGTCAGCCCGGACAGGCTGTCGACCAGCCGGCCGAGCTCGTCGGCGTTCTTGCCGAGCACCTCGTTGGAGGTGTGCACGGTCGTCGACAGCTCCACCAGCGACTCGTCGATCAGCTCGCGGTTGTCGGCGAACGCCTCCGACAGCGTGACGAGGTTGTCGACGAGCTGCTCGATCTGCTTGTCGCGCCGGGCGACCACGCCGGTGACGGTGGCGTAGTCCTTCAGTAACTGCTCGATGGTCTTCCTGCGCTCGGTGACCGTGGTGGTGATGGCGTTGACGTTGTCGAGCAGCCTCGGGATGTTCCGCTCGTTGCCCTTGAGCGACCTGGCGGCGGCGGTGAGGAGCTGGTTGATCTGGTCGGGGTCCAGGCTGCGGGTGAGCGGGCCGAGGTCGCTGACCAGCTGGCCGATGTCCACGACGGAGGAGGTACGGGTGATGCGCGCCCCCGGCGTCAGCTTTCCGGGCGCGGTGCCGGGCAGCAGGTAGACCACGCGCTGGCCGACCGCGTTGCGCCAGCGGATGGCGGCCTCGGTGTCGGCGGGCACGGTGATCCCCTGCTGCACCTCCATGGTCACCTCGGCCCGCCCGTCCACCACCTTGATCGTGTCCACCTGGCCCACGGGCGCTCCGGCGATCTTCACCTGGTCGCCCTCGTTCAGCCCCGACACGTCGTCGAACACGGCGACCAGCGGATATCCGGCGTCCGTGCTCACCCGGGCGATCTGCACGCCGATCACCGCGATCAGCGCCACGCACACGCCGACGAAGACCGCGAACCGCGCGAACGTCCAGGCCCGGCGCATGTCAGCGCCTCCCGTCGGTCGGGCCGCAAATGCCGACGATCAGCTCGCAGACGTCGGTCGCCACGAACGCCTCGACCTGGAGCTGGCGGGTGTTGCCCGGCCCGGGCGCCTCGATCAGCTCGTTGAGCAGGTCGACCAGCCTGTTCAGGCCGCGTACGCCGTCGCCGGCCAGGCCGAGCTGGGCGTAGATGAGCGCGGCCACCCGCTCGGTGGAGTGCACGCCGGCCCGCAGGTCCTGACGGTGCTTGGCCAGCCCGTGCGCCGCCAGGCCGGAGACCGAGGTGACCTCGTCCAGCAGCGCGCGCACCTTGTCGGCCCGCGCGAGCAGGTCGGGGGTGATGACGTTGACGTCGGAGGAGATCGAGACCAGGTCGTCGCCCTTGTCCTGCAGGGCCGTGCCCAGCAGGGCGGCGTCGTGCAGGAACTGCCGGGCCCGGCCGCGCTGCCGGTGCGCGACGCCGACGAGCGTGCCGGCGTCGCCGATCAGCTCGCGCAGGTTCTCGCCCTCGCCGTCCAGGCCCTGGGCCAGGGTGTGCACGATGACGGTGACCTCGCGCGGGTCGACGGCGTCCAGGCCGCGGTAGGCGGCGCCGAGCGTGTCGGACAGGTCGAGCGGGCCCTCGGTGTCGGTGATGACGGCTCCGCTGGCCAGGTAGGGGCCGGTGGTCTCGCCGGAGCCGGGCTTGAGGTCGAGGAACTTGGGGCCGAACACCGAGGCCGGCTCGACGGAGGCGACCGTGGACCCCGGCACCTTGACGCCGGGGTCGAGGTGCATGGTCACCACGGCCCGGCCCTTGGCGTCCAGCGACACGCTCGTCACCTTGCCGACCGTGATGCCGCGGATCTTGACGGGGGAGCCGGCGTCCATGCCCTGCCCGGCCCTGGCGAACACGGCGTCGATCCTGGTCCCGCTCAGCTCGGTGGCGGTGCGGACGACGTACAGGGTGGCCGCGGCGAGCACGACGAGCACGGCGAACGCGATGCCCACCCGGGCGGCGAGGGAGAGTTGGAATCGGCCCACCGGCTCACCCCGTCAGCGGTATGTTGCCGCCGCTGCCCCAGAACAGGTACGACAGCAGCAGATTGAGCAGCACGATCGTGACGATCGACTGGCGGATGGCGCGGCCCGCCGCCACGCCCACGCCCACCGGGCCGCCGGTGGCGTGGAAGCCGTGGTAGCAGTGGATCACGATGACCGCGAAGGCGAACACGCCGACCTTGGTGACGCTGAACGCGATGTCCCGGACCGGCAGATACAGATAGAAGTAGTAGTCGTAGACCCCCGGCGCCAGGCCGAACAGCACCGTGCACATCAGCCGGGTGGCGAAGAAGCTGGCGAAGAGCGCGATCAGGTAGATCGGCACCAGCGCCAGCAGCGCCGCCACGACCCTGGTGCAGATCAGGTACGTGAAGGCGTTGATGCCCATGACCTCCAGCGCGTCGATCTCCTCCGAGATCCGCATCGCGCCCAGCTCCGCCGTGAACGACGAGCCCACCTGCGCCGCCAGCGCCGTCGCGGCGATGATCGGGGTGATCTCGCGGACGTTCGCGAAGCTGCCCACCAGGCCCATGAACGACTCCGCGCCGATCGCCTGCAGCCCCTGGTAGCCCTGCAGGCCCACGGTCGCGCCCACGACGAACGCCATCGTGAACACCACGAAGATCATGCCGCCGCCGATGACGGTCGCCCCGACGCCCACCACGACGTCGCTGACCTGCCTGATGACGACCTTGAAGAACTTGAGCCGCAGGACGACGTCGCGTACGGAGTAGAACAGCACCTTCCACACGAACAGCGGCCAGTCGGCCAGCGTCGCGAACCGCTCGGCGACGTCCCGCCCCCGCAGCGCGAGCCGCAGGCCGGCCGTGCGCGTCACCATCATCACAGCGACCTCGGCGGGTAGGCCAGGAAGTAGACGGCCGAGATCACGTAGTTGAACGCGAACACCAGCATGAACGTCACCACGGTCGCCTGGTTGACCGCCCGCCCCACGCCGACGGGGCTGGAGGCGCACGTCATGCCCTTGTAGCAGGCGACCGCCGCCGCGATGAACCCGAAGATCCACGCCTTGAACAGCGTCACGTACAGGTCGGAGGCGACGACCAGGGAGAACGCGCCGTCGAAGTACGCGCCCGGGGTGACGCCCTGCACGACGACGTTGAAGAAGTAGCCGCCGCTCGCGCCGGCCAGGATGACCAGCGGGCACAGGCAGACCGCGACCGTGCTGGCCGCCCACATGCGCGGCGTGACCAGGCGGTGGATCGGGTTGACCGACATGACCTCCATCGCGCTCAGCTCGTCGCGGATGTGGCGCGCGCCGATGTCGGAGGTCATCGCGCTGCCGCCGGCCCCGGCGATCAGCAGCGCGCTGGCCAGCGGCGCCACCTCGCGGATGAGCCCGACGAAGACCGCGCTGCCGGTCGCGGAGCTGGCGCCGAGCTGCCTGGCCAGCTCGCCCACCTGGAGCGCCACGGTGGCGCCCAGCGGCAGGGCGACCAGCAGGACCGGGACGCTGGTGACCCGGGCCAGGAACCAGCACTGCTCGACGAACTCCCACCACCAGCGCCTGATGTCCCAGGTCCTGCGCAGCCCCTCCAGGACGATGACGAACAGCTCACCGATCTGGCCGAGCGTCGAGCCGGCCCGGCGTCCGATGTACCCGGACAGGGTCATCGGCGACCTCGGGTTACCGCCATGACCACCTCCGCCGCCTACGGATGAGATGAGTGGCAACCCTACTGACGGGTTGTCTAGTAGTCGATGCTTTCGTGGGAATTTGCGCGAAAGGTATGAGACGCAGGTCACATGTTGTCAGCCAGGCACGAAAAGTGACCGCCCCGTTACAACCCGGCTCCCCTTGACGTCATCCCCTGGGGTTGTTTGCCTGTACGCAAGGCCTGGAAGACTGAGGTGCAAGAGGTGGTGCAACATGCTCATCGGGACGATTCTTCGCGCCAAGGGAAGTGATGTGGCGACCGTGTCGCCCGGGGCGACAGTGCGCGAGCTGCTGGCCACGCTCGCCGAGCGCAACATCGGTGCCGCGGTGGTCTCCACCGACGGCCTCACCATCGAGGGCATCGCGTCCGAACGCGACGTCGTGCGCCGCCTGCACGACCGCGGCCCGGCGATCCTCGACGGCCCGGTATCCGCGATCATGACCACTCAGGTGCGCACGGTGGGGCCCGGCGAGAACGTCGACTCGCTGCGGCAGATCATGACCACGCAGCGGTTCCGGCACATGCCGGTGGTCGAGAACGGCCGGCTCGTGGGCATCGTGAGCATCGGCGACGTGGTCAAGAGCGCGATCGAGGAGCTGGAGACGGAGAAGGCGTCGCTCGTCGACTATCTCCACCGTTGATAGGGATGGCACCCTTGGTCCGTGATGTACGGGCCTCCTGAATATCCGCCTGAGTATCCGCGGGCGACAAGCAGTCCGACGATCATCGTGCTCGTGGCCGGACTCGCCGCTCTGCTCGGGTTCCTGCTGGGGGTCTTCGTGGGGTTCGGCGCGTCCGAGTCGTCCGAGGAGCCCGCCTCCCGGGTCACGGTCACGGTCGAGGGCACGCAGCCGCCGGAGCCCGAGGCCGCCGGCCCCGGCCCGTCGTCGCCGGTCCAGCCAACGCAGCCAACGCAGCCCACGCCGCCGCAGGGAACGCAGCCACCGGCCACCCAGCCGGGCGCCACCCCGCCCGGGCCCGGTCAGACGGCGCCCAGCCAGAACCCGCCGGGTCAGACCGGCCCGCCGAGCGGGGGGACCGGCAGTCCCGCGTTCAACAACGTGTCCATGCGGACGCTCGTCGTGGGCACGGACATCCAGCCGGGCACCTACCGTACGGCGGGCCCGACCGCGGGGATCCCCATGTGCTACTGGGCCAGGCTGCGGAGCGCCACGGGGGGCGAGATCGCGAGCGGCATGCCGACAGGTTCGGTCAGCGTCACCATCCTGGCCACGGACAAGGCGTTCAGGACCGCCGGATGCGCGGAGTGGATCAGAGCATGATGCTTTTGTGCGTCAAACTCTGGACAAAAGAGCAGGAATGCGCAATTCTGTGCGGCAAGCAAGAAGGGAGGCACGCCTGGAGCGTGCTGGCGTGACGTCCTACGGTTATGGGCCACGCCACTCCGGTGTCCCTGGCCAGGACGCGACTCGGAGAGTGCGGAACAGCGCGCAGCGCCATTGATCCGCACCCGTTCCGTACGCGAGGAGTGCCTGTTGCGCCGTCTCCCTGCTCTGATCTCTGCGGCCGCCCTGGCCGCCGCCGCTCTTGTCACCGCACCCGCCGCCGCCGCGACCACCGAGGCCAGGGCACTGCCCGCTCCTGTCGCCTGCAACGGCTGCTGGAAGCCCGCGCTGAACACGTCCTGGCAGTGGCAGCTCTCGTCCCTGCCGACCAAGCCGTACCCGAACGTGCAGATGTTCGACATCGACGGCTTCGCCGCCAAGGACGGCGCGATCGTCAAGTCGCTCAAGGCGGACAAGCCGGGTCGCGGCGTCGTCTGCTACGTCAGCGCGGGCACGTTCGAGGACTGGCGCCCGGACGCGAGCCAGTTCCCTGCCGAGGTGCTCGGCAAGCCGCTGGAGGACTGGCCGGGTGAGCGCTGGCTCGACATCCGCACATACACCGGCAAGCTCGGCCAGATCATGAAGGCCCGGCTCGACATGTGCAAGGCCGCCGGGTTCGACGCCGTGGAGCCCGACAACGTCGACGGCTACAGCAACGCCAGCGGCTTCCCGCTCAAGGCCGCCGACCAGCTCGCCTACAACACCTGGTTCGCCAACGAGGCCCACAAGAGGGGCCTGTCGGTCGCGCTCAAGAACGACATCGAGCAGATCCCGGCGCTGCTGCCTTACTTCGACTTCGCGGTGAACGAGGAGTGCTGGGAGCACACCGAGTGCACCACCGCGCAGAACGACGACTACGGATACGACCAGTTCGTCAAGGCGGGCAAGGCCGTGTTCAACGTCGAGTACAACCTGGCCACCTCGGCCTTCTGCGCGAAGTCCAACGCTCAGAACTTCAACTCGCTGAAGAAGAAGTACGAGCTCGACGCGTACCGCGTGCCCTGCCGTGGCGCGTGACTTCGACCTGCTGGTCGTCGGTGACGCCAACCCCGACGTGGTGCTCTCCGGAGCGCCGCGCGGGTTGGCGTACGGCCAGCGTGAACAGCTCGTCTCCGGCGGCGACCTGGTGCTCGGCGGGTCCGGCGCGATCACCGCGTGCGGGGCCGCCCGGCTGGGCCTGCGGACCGCGTTCGCGGGGCGCGTGGGCGACGACGCGGCCGGGCGCTTCGTGCTGGACGCCCTGGCCGACCGGGGCGTGGACGTCTCCCGCTGCGTGATCGACTCCCGGCCCACGGCCATGACCGTGGTGCTGGCCGACGGTTCGGACCGGGCCATCCTCACCTCGCCCGGCTGCCTGCCGTACCTGACCGTGGAGGACCTGCCGCGCGACGTGGCCCGCCACGTCCACGTGTCGTCATATTTCCTGCAACCGGGGCTCGCGCCCGGACTGCCGGGCTTCCTGGCGGAGGAGCGGCGCGCGGGCGCGACCACCTCGCTGGACACCAACGACGACCCCGCCGGGGAGTGGGAAGGGCTCGGGGAGGTGCTGGCCGAGGTGGACGTGTTCCTCCCGAACGCCGCCGAGGCCCGGGCCGTGGCCGCCCGGCTCTTCGACACCGGTCCCGAATGCCTCGAGGCCGCGGCGGCCCGGATCGGCGGGCTCGGCCCCACCGTGGTCGTCAAGGACGGCGGCGACGGCGCGCTGGCGTGGCAGGCGGGCGAGCTGACCCGGGCCCCCGCCGTCCCCGTCGAGCCGGTGGACACCGTCGGCGCCGGCGACAGCTTCAACGCCGGCCTCCTCGCCGCGCGGCTGCGCGGGATGAGCCTGCGCGAATGCCTGCGCGTGGCCGTGACCTGCGGATCCCTTTCGACCCAGGCCGCCGGCGGCACCGCCGCCCAGCCCACCTGGAAGGATCTATGAAGATCGTCTTTCTTGGCGCCGGGAGCGTCGAGTTCACTCAAGGGCTGCTGGCGGACCTGGTCGCCTTCCCCGATCTGGGGGAGTTCGAGGTGGCGCTGCACGACATCCACCCCGAGCGGCTGGACACCGCCGAGGCCGCCGCCCGCGTCATCGCGGCCGGGCGGCCCGTCAAGATATCCGCCCACCTCGACCTGCGCCAGGCTCTCGAAGGCGCCGACTTCGCGATCAACATGATCCAGGTCGGCATGATCGACGCGACCCGCGTCGACTTCGAGGTGCCCGCCCGGTACGGGCTGCGCCAGACGATCGCCGACACCATCGGCGTGGGCGGCATCTTCCGCGCCCTGCGCACCTTCCCGGCGCTCGACCGGATCGGTCGGGCCATGGCCGAGGTGTGCCCGGACGCGTGGCTGCTCAACTACACCAACCCGATGGCCATGAACGTCTGGTACCTGGCCGCCGCCACCCCCGTGCGCAACGTCGTCGGGCTCTGCCACTCCATCTACTGGACCGCCCACGACCTGGCCGAACTGGTCGGGGTGCCGCTGGAGGAGGTGTCGTACCTCGCGGCGGGCGTCAACCACCAGTCGTGGATGCTGCGCTTCGAGTCCGGCGGACAGGACCTCTACCCGCGCCTGGACGAGGCCATCGAGCGCGACCCCGGCCTGCTGCGCCGGGTGCGCGTGGACATGTACCGCAGGCTCGGCTACTACCCGACCGAGACGAGCGAGCACTCGGCCGAGTACGTGCCCTGGTACCTGCACGACGAGAGCGAGATCGAGCGCCTGCGGATCCCCGTGGGCGCGTACATCGGCATCAGCGAGGAGAACGTGCGCCAGTACGAGGCCACCCGCGACGCGCTGCGCGCGGGACGGCCGATCACCGTGGAGGGGACCATGGAATACGCCCCGCAGATCATCCACAGCGTCACCACCGGCACCAGCCGGGTCGTCTACGGGAACGTCCAGAACAGGGGCCTGGTCGCAAACCTGCCGGACGGCTGCGTGGTGGAGGTGCCGTGCGTGGCCGACGCGCTCGGCGTCCGCCCGATGGCCGTCGGCGACCTGCCCGCGCAGTGCGTGGCGCTCAACCGCGCCTATGTCAACGTCAACGAGCTGACCGTGCGCGCCGTCACCGAGGGGCGGCCCGAGCACGTCCGGCACGCCATGATGGCCGACCCGAACACCGCCGCCACCCTCACCGTCGAGCAGATCGACGAGCTGTGCGGCGCGCTGATCGAGGCCCACGGCGAGCTGATGCCCGAGTCCCTCAGGAGCCGGTGATGAAGAGCCCCGTCATGAAGAGCCCCGGCATGAAAAGCACGGCGGTGCTTGTCCTGGTCGCCGCGCTGGTGACGGCCTGCGGCTCCTCCTCCGAGGACGCCTCGGGCCCGGTCGAGATCACCTGGTGGCACGGCCAGACGGAGCTGCAGGCCAAGGTCATCGAGGAGCTGGCCGCCGAGTACTCCAAGGCCCACCCGGACGTGAAGATCACGCCCGCCGTCGGGTCCACGAACGTGGACGACATGCTGCAGAAGGTCCAGGCGGTGCTGGCCGGCGGCAAGGCGCCCGACATCGCGTACATGTACGGCACGTGGATGCCGAACCTGGCGCGTAACCCCAAGGTGTACGACCTGGCCGCCACCGTGAAGGCCCCCGGGTTCGGGTGGGACGACTTCTGGCCGTCGGAGCGGGCCGTGTCGGAGGTGAACGGCAAGGTCGTCGGCGTCCCCGCCCTGGTCGACAACCTGGCCGTCATCTACAACAAGAAGCTGTTCGACGCGGCGGGGCTGCCGTACCCGTCCAAGGACTGGACCTGGGACGACTTCCGGGCCACGGCGAAGAAGCTGACCGGCGGCGGCGTGTACGGCACCGCGTACCCCGTGACCGGTCTCGAGGACACCGTGTGGCGGTTCTGGCCGATGATCTGGCAGCAGGGCGGCTCGATCCTGACGCCGGACGGCAAGAAGTCGGCGTTCAACACGCCGCAGGCGACGCAGGCGCTCGACCTGTGGAGTGCCATGGCCCAGCAGGATAAGTCCGTATATCTCGATCAAAATGGTGAAAAGTTCGTGCCGCTGTTCCAG
Source organism: Nonomuraea sp. NPDC049625 (assembly GCF_040675285.1). Classification (NCBI taxonomy): domain Bacteria; kingdom Bacillati; phylum Actinomycetota; class Actinomycetes; order Streptosporangiales; family Streptosporangiaceae; genus Nonomuraea; species Nonomuraea sp. NPDC049625. The sequence continues at coordinate 602,741 of NZ_JBFAOQ010000002.1, forward strand.
AGCGGCAAGATCGGGATGATCGCGGCGGCGCCGTACGCGCTGCTGGACATCATCGACCACAAGATCTCCTACGGCGTGCAGGTGCTGCCCGGCTACAACGGCAACCACGAGACGGTCGCCGGGCCGGACAACTGGGTCGTGTTCGACAACGGCTCGCGCCGGGCCAAGGCCGCCGCCGAGTTCCTGACCTGGCTGACCCGGCCGGAGCAGGACGCCCGGTGGTCGCTCGGCCTGGGCAACCTGCCGCTGCGCAAGGCCACGACCGCGCTGCCGGCGTACCAGAAGTTCGTCAAGGACTTCCCCGGCATCGACGTCTTCACCGCGAACCTCGAGAACGCCAAGCAGGCCAGGCCGCCCCTGCCGGCGTACCCGGAGTTCTCCGAGAAGGTCGGCAACGCGATCGCCCAGTCGCTGGTCGGCGGCACGCCCGCGCAGCAGGCCCTCACCAAGGCCGCGACCGACGCCGACGCGGTGCTGGGGCGCTCGCGATGACAGCCCCGACGATGAGCAGGGCGGCGCGGGTGAGCGCGCCGTCCGCGCGGCGGAGCCGGTTGGTCCCCCAGCTGACCGGGTGGGGCTTCGTGTTCCCCGCGACGCTCGTGATCGTCGGGCTCAGCCTGTTCCCCGCGGTGTGGGCGCTGCTGCTCTCGCTGCGGGACGGCGACCTGCTCACCGGCGGCGACTTCGTCGGGCTGGCGAACTACGGCGACATGCTCGGCGACGCCGAGCTGGCCGCGTCGGCCGGGCACACGCTGCTCTACACCGTGCTCTTCGTGCCCGGCTCGGTGGTGCTCGGGCTGGCGCTGGCGCTGGCGCTCAACCTCAAGATCCGGCTCATCGGGTTCTACCGTACGTGCTTCTTCGTCCCGTACGTGGTCTCCGCCGCAGCCACGGGCATCCTGTCGAACTTCGTCTTCGACCCCGACTTCGGCATCGTCAACGCCGGGCTGAAGGCGCTCGGCCTGCCCGCGATGGGGTTCCTCCAGGACCCCGACCAGGCGATGCTCACCCTGGTCGCGATCTCGCTCTGGGGCGGCGTGGGCATGCCCGCCGTGGTCTACCTGGCCGCCCTGCAGGACATCCCGCGCGAGCTGATCGAGGCGGCCCGGGCGGACGGCGGCGCCGGTCGGCACGTCCTGCGCCACGTCGTGCTGCCGCAGCTGCGGCCGGCCACGGTCTTCCTGCTGATCTGGCAGACGATCACCGCGCTGCAGCTGTTCGACCTCGTCTACACCACCACCAAGGGCCAGCCGCTCGACTCCACGACGACCATCGTGTTCTACCTCTACCGGCAGGCGTTCCAGCTCTTCCACTCCGGCTACGGCACGGCCATCGCCTACGTCCTGTTCATCGTGACGCTCGCCGTGTCGGGCGCGGTCCTGTGGAGGGGTGCGAAGTGACGCGCCGCAGCCTCGCCCATCTCTTCCTGATGCCGCTCGCGCTGCTGTTCGTGGCGCCGCTGGTGTGGATGGCGCTGACCGCGTTCATGCCGGACGCCGACATCAACACCTACCCGCCCAAGCTCTGGCCCGAGCACTTCACGCTGGACGGGTTCAGGCGCATCTTCACCGAGGACGAGTACCCGCTCTGGCTGGCCAACACGGTGATCGTGGCCGGGTCGGCGGTGCTCGGGCACGTGGTGCTCTGCTCCCTGGCCGGGTACGGCTTCGCCCGGATCAAGTTCCGCGGCCGCGGGGTCGCCTTCGCGGCGGTCATGGCCACCATCATGGTGCCGACCCAGGTGCTGATGATCCCGACGTTCCTGCTGTTCAAGAACATGGGCCTGATCGACACGCTGGGGGCGGCCATCGTGCCGTGGCTGGCGTCGGCGTTCGGGGTGTTCCTCATGCGGCAGTTCTTCCTGTCGCTGCCCAAGGAGCTGGAGGAGGCCGCCATCATCGACGGCTGCTCCCCCCTGGGCGTGTTCTTCCGCGTGGTGCTGCCGCTGGCCCGGCCCGCGCTGGCCACGCTGGTGGTGTTCACGCTGCTCGGCGCCTGGAACGACCTGATCTGGCCGCTCATCGCGATCTCGTCGGAGTCGGGCTACACGCTGCAGCTCGGGCTGGCCACCTTCGCCGGCGCCCGGCACACCGAGTGGTCGGCGCTGATGGCCGGCAACGTGATCGCGGTGCTGCCGCTCGTGCTCGCGTTCATCCTGGCGCAGCGGCACTTCGTGGCCACGATGAGCTTCAGCGGACTCAAGGGCTGAGGTTGTTGGCAGTGGTGGGGTGTGCGTAGGAGGATGCGCACAGCCCACCCCACAGCCCATCGGGAGGATGACATGTCGGTCTTGCAGAGCTTCGTTGACAGCGTGCGCAGCGGGGCGATCGAGGTGATCGACCTCACGGCGCCCCTCTCGTCCGAGACGCCGATCCTCCAGTTGCCCGAGCCGTTCGGCAACACGATCCCGTTCCGCCTGGAGGAGATCAGCCGCTACGACGACCGCGGCCCCGCCTGGTACTGGAACGACATCCACACCGGCGAGCACACCGGCACCCACTTCGACGCCCCCGTCCACTGGGTCACCGCCCGCGACGGCCAGGACGTCTCCCAGGTGCCCGTGCGCAGCCTCATCGCGCCCGCCGTCGTGCTCGACTTCGCCGCCGAGGCGTCCAAGGACGCCGACTTCCTCCTCCAGATCGACCACGTGAAGGAGTGGGAACGCGCCAACGGCCCGCTGCCCGACGGCGGCTGGCTGCTCTACCGCACCGGCTGGGACACCCGCTCCGCCGACCAGGCGGCCTTCCTGAACGCCGACGCCTCCGGTCCCCACACGCCCGGCATCTCGGTGGAGTGCGCCAAGTGGCTGGCCTCCGAAACCCCGATCGCCGGGATCGGCGTCGAGACCGTCGGCACCGACGCGGGCGCCGCCCACTCCTTCGACCCGGCCTTCCCGTGCCACTCCTTCCTGCTGGGGGCGGGCAAGTACGGCCTGACCCAGCTGCGCAACCTCGACCGGCTGCCCGTGACCGGCGCCGTCGTGGTCGCGCCGCCGCTGCCCATCGTGGGCGGCTCCGGCAGCCCCGTGCGCGTGCTGGCCCTGGTGGAACGTTGATCGTCGCGGAGGCCGTGGGGCGGGCCCTGGCCGCCTGCGGCGTCGGGGCCGCCTTCGGGGTGGTCGGCAGCGGCAACTTCCACGTGACCAACGCCCTGGTGGCGGGCGGCGTGCGCTTCGTCGCCGCCCGCCACGAGGGCGGGGCCGCCACCATGGCCGACGCGTACGCGCGGATGAGCGGGCGGGTCGGCGTCGTGTCGGTGCACCAGGGGCCGGGGCTCACCAACGCCCTGACCGGCCTGACCGAGGCGGCCAAGAGCCGTACGCCGCTCATCGTGCTGGCGGGGGAGGCCACGGAGGTCCAGTCCAACTTCCACATCGACCAGGCCGCGCTCGCGACGGCGGTGGGGGCGGTGGCGATGCGCGTCACCTCGGCGGAGGAGGTCGTGTCGCGGGTGGCCGAGGCTTACCGGGTGGCGGTGGAGGAGCGGCGCACGGTCCTGCTGAACCTGCCGCTCGACGTCCAGGCCGCCCCCTTCGAGGGGCCTGCCGACGTGATGCCGCCCGCGATCGCTTCGGCGGTTCCTTCGGTGGCGGAGGTGGGGGAGCTGGCGCGGTTGCTCGGCGCGGCCGAGCGGCCGGTGTTCATCGCGGGGCGCGGTGCCCGGCACGCGCGGCGGGAGCTGGAGGAGCTGGCCGACCTCGCGGGCGCCCTGCTGGCCACCTCGGCCGTCGCGAAGGGGCTGTTCCGCGGCAGCCCGTGGGACCTCGACGTGAGCGGCGGCTTCGCGACGCCGCTGGCCGCCGAGCTGATCCGCGGCGCCGACCTGGTCGTCGCGTGGGGATGCGCGCTGAACATGTGGACGACCCGCCACGGCACGCTCGTCTCGCCGGGCGCGAAGGTCGTGAAGGTCGATCTCGACCCGGCGGCGTTCAAGACCCATGTGCCCGCCGACCTGGGCGTGGCGGGTGACGTGGCGCGGGTCGCGGAGGCGCTGGCCGCTCAGGTCGCGCCCCGCCCGGGCTACCGGTCGCCGGAGCTCGCCGCCCGCGTGCGGGCCGAGGGGCGCTGGCGGGACGTGCCGTACGAGGACGAGAGCGGCGGCGGCCGGATCGACCCCCGGACGCTCAGCATCGGGCTGGACGACCTCCTGCCGCAGGAGCGGATCGTTGCCATCGATTCCGGAAATTTCATGGGATATCCGTCGATGTTCGTGGATGTTCCGGATGAGGGTGGGTTCTGCTTCACGCAGGCGTTCCAGTCGATCGGGCTGGGCCTGGCGACGGCGATCGGCGCGGCGATCGCCCGCCCGGACCGGCTGCCGGTGGCCGCGCTCGGCGACGGCGGCGCCCTCATGGGCATCGCGGAGCTGGAGACCGTCGTCCGGCTCGGCCTGCCCATGGTGATCGTGGTGTACGACGACGAGGCGTACGGGGCCGAGGTCCACCACTTCGGGCCGCACGGTCACCCGCTCGGGACGGTCACGTTCCCACCGGCCGACCTCGCCGCCATCGCCCGGGGTCACGGCTGCGCCGCCGTGACGGTCGGCGGGCCCGGCGACCTGGCGGGCGTGGCCGAATGGGTGGACGGGCCCCGCGACCGGCCGCTCCTGGTGCACGCCAAGGTCACGGCGGAGCACGGGTCCTGGTGGCTGGAGGAGGCCTTCAAGGGCCACTGAGCTCAGAGCTCGCGGTAGGCGCGGGCGCCCGCTGAGCTCACAGCTTGGGTCAGGCGCGAGCGCCCACTGAGCTCACAGCTTGCGGTAGGTGCGGGCCTCCTCGGCCGCCTCCAGCACGTCGGCCAGCGGCACACCCGCGCCCGCCGCCACCGCCGCGGCGATCGCGCCCTCCACGAACGGCACGTCCGCCACCACCACCCGCCCGTCCTCCTCCAGCAGGCGGGCGGTCAGCACCGAGCTGCCCAGGTCGGGGATGAGCACCACCCCGTCACCCTGGTCGACGCCGCGCAGCGCCGCCTCGATGAGGTCCAGGCTCGTGCCCAGCCCGCCGTCCTCGGTGCCCCCGGCGGCCGCCACGGGTACGTCGGCCCCGGCGATCCCGCGGGCCAGCGCCGCCGCCTCCGCCGCCAGCCCCGCGCTGTGCGCGACGAGCACCAGCCCCACCATCACCCGGCTCCGCGCGGGATCGCGCGATCACCGGGGCCGCCCATCACGCCACCACCGAGACCAGGCCCGCCCATCACGCCAACACCGGGGCCAAGACAGCTCATCACGCCACCACCGACGCCAGCGCCGCCATGAACAGGGCCGCCGACGCCGCCCCCGGGTCCTCGTGCCCGATGCTGCGTTCGCCCAGGTAGCTGGCCCGGCCCTTGCGCGCCTGCATCGGGATCGTGGCCTTCGCCCCCTCCTCGGCCGCTTCGGCCGCCCGTTCGAGTGCCTCCTTCACCCCGATCCCGTCACGTACGGCCAGAGCGAGCGCCCGGGAGGCCGGGACCAGCGCGTCCACCATGGTCTTGTCGCCCAGCGCGGCCTTGCCCAGCCGTTCGAGCGCCACCACCCCGGCCTCGAACGCCCCCGAGAACCCGGCCAGCGTCACCGGAGACTCCAGCGACTTGCCCATCTGCCGGAACACGGACCCGTACAGCGGCCCGGAGGCGCCCCCGACGCGGCGGATCAGCGTCGCGCCCGCCGCGGCCAGCGCCTCGCCGGGAGTCCCCGGCGGCGACTCGGCCAGCGTCTTGCGGACCTCGGTGAGGCCGCGGTCGAGGTTCGTGCCGTGGTCGGCGTCGCCGATCGCCGCGTCCAGCCGGGTCAGCCGGTCGCGGTCCCTGTGCACCAGCCTGGCAGCCTCCTCGAACCAGGCCACGAACACGTCGGTGTCCATCAGCGCCCCCAGCGCAGCCCCGGCGTCTCGACCGGAGCGTCCCACAGGCGGGTGAGCACGTCGTCGAGCAGGCAGATCGACACGGAGAAGCCCTGCATGTCGAGGCTGGTCACGTAGTTGCCGACGAGCGAGCGCGACACCCGCGCGCCCTTGCCCCTGACGAAGGCCGCGACCTCCGCGAACACCACGTACAGCTCCATGAGCGGGGTGCCGCCCATGCCGTTGACCATGACCAGCAGGTCGCCGCGGAGCGGCAGGTCGCCGTGGATGGCCTCCATGGCGATCGCGGCCAGCTCGCGCGCCGACACCATCGGCACCCGGGCCCGCCCCGGCTCGCCGTGGATGCCGATGCCCAGCTCCACGTCCGTCTCCGGCAGGTCGAACGTCGGCTTGCCCGCGTGCGGCGTCGTACAGGACGTCAGGGCGATGCCGAACGACCTGCTGCGCTCGTCCACCTCGCCCGCCACCGCGGCGATCTGGGCCAGCGGCGCGCCCTGCTCGGCCAGCGCGCCCGCGAGCTTCTCCACGAACAGCGTGGCCCCGGTGCCGCGCCGGCCCGCCGTGTAGAGGGAGTCCTGTACGGCCACGTCGTCGTCGACCAGCACGCTGGCCACCTCGACGTCCTCGATCAGCTCGGCGGCCATCTCGAAGTTCAGCACGTCGCCGGTGTAGTTCTTGACGATGTGCAGGACCCCGGCGCCGCCGTCGACCGCCCTGGTCGCGTCGATGATCTGGTCGGGGACCGGTGAGGTGAAGACCTCGCCGGGGCAGGCCGCGTCGAGCATGCCGTACCCGACGAAACCGGCGTGCAGCGGCTCATGTCCCGAGCCGCCGCCCGAGACCAGGCCGACCTTGCCCGGCAGCGGTCCCTCGGCCCGGTAGACCACGCGGTCGCGCACCCGCAGCGAGGGGTGGGCCGCGGCCATGCCGTTCAGCGCGTCATCGACGACGGAGTCGGCCGTGTTGATGAGCTTCTTCATGGTGAGAAGATCTGCCCATTTTCACGAGGGCGCAAGCGTCGTAGCGTGGGCGGGATGGAGGTCGTCTACAACCCCTACGACCCGGCGGTCAACAACGATCCGTACCCCGTCTACGCGTGGTTACGCCGGGAAGCGCCGGTCTATCACAACGCCGAGCACGGCTTCTGGGCACTGTCGCGGCACGCCGACGTGTCCGCCGCGCTCGGCGACAGCGCCCTGCTGTCCAGCGACCACGGCCCCGTGCTCGATCCGGCCGCGTGGGGGCCGCAGGCGCGTACGTACCTGTCGTTCGTGGCCATGGACCCGCCGGACCACACCCGCATGCGGGCCGTCGTCTCGCGGGCCTTCACCCCGCGCCGGGTGGCCGCGCTCGAACCCATGATCAGGGAGATCGCGCGGGGCTACATCGAGGAGGGCATCGAGCGGGGGACGTTCGACTTCGTCCGCGACTTCGCGGCCAAGCTGCCGCTCGACGTGATCTCCGAGCTGGTGGGGGTGCCGCCGTCCGATCGGGCGGACGTCCGCCGCAAGTCCGACATCCTCGTGAAATATGACCCTCAGGGCAAGATGGCGGACACGGGGCTCAGGAGCATCCTGTCCCTCGGCGACTACTACGCCTCGATCGTCGCCGACCGCCGGGCCGCACCCCGTGACGACCTCGTCTCGGCGCTCGTCGCCGACGGCGGGCTGAGTCCCGAGGAGATCGTGGCGTTCCTGTTCCTGCTGATCGGGGCGGGCTCGGAGACCACCACCCACCTGCTGGGCGCCGCCTGGTACTGGGCATGGCGCCACCCCGGCCAGCGCGCCGCCGGCTTCGGCGGGGCGATCACGGGGTGGGTGGAGGAGTCGCTGCGGTACGACACCCCCGCGCACGGCATCGCCCGCCGCCTCACCGAGCCCGCCGAGTGGCACGGCGTCGAGGTCCCCGCCGACGCCAAGGTATGGATCCTGATCGGCTCCGCCAACAGGGACGAGTCGGTCTTCCCCGACCCCGACGTCTACGACCTGGGCCGCGACACCTCCAGGTCCATCAGCTTCGGCGTCGGCCGCCACTACTGCCTCGGAGGTCCGCTCGCCCGGCTGGAGGCCCGGGTGGCGCTGGAGGAGCTGACGAAGGCCGTCTCGCCTTCGTACGAGATCGACCCGGACGGCATCCGGCGCATCTCGCACGGGAACGTGCGCGGGATGGTCCGGCTCCCGACTACCGTGGCACCCGCCTGAGTAGGCTACCTTCTGCTCATGGCTGAGATCGTGTACCCGCCGGTGATCGCCGCCGCGCGGACCCTGTTTCGCGTGCTCGACGTCCGGTTCCACATGGAGGGTACGGAGCACGTGCCGCAGACCGGGGGAGCGGTGCTGGTGAGCAACCACATCAGCTACCTCGACTTCATCTTCGCGGGATTCGCCGCGCTGCCCTCGCGGCGGCTGGTGCGCTTCATGGCCAAGCAGGACGTCTTCGAGCACCGGATCTCCGGGCCGCTGATGCGCGGTATGAAGCACATCCCGGTGGACCGGGGGGCGGGCGCGGGCTCGTACGCCACGGCCCTGCGCATGCTGAAGGCCGGCGAGGTCGTCGGGGTCTTCGCGGAGGCGACGATCAGCCGGTCGTTCACCGTCAAGGAGATCAAGAACGGCGCCATCCGCATGGCCCAGGCCACCAACACGCCCATCATCCCCGTCGGGCTGTGGGGCAGCCAGCGCTTCTGGACCAAGGGCCGGCCCCGCAAGCTCACGCAACGGCACATCCCGCTGACCATCGTGGTGGGGGAGCCGATGCACCCCAAGCGCGGCGAGAACGTCAACGACCACACCGCCGACCTGCACAAGCGGCTGTCGGGCCTGGTGGACCAGGCGCAGCGCACGTACCCGGAGGTGCCGCAGGGGGTGTGGTGGCAGCCCGCCCACCTGGGCGGCACGGCCCCGACGCCGGAGGAGGCGGAGGCCATGGACGCCGCCGAGGCCGAGGCCCGCGCCAAGAAGGATTGACATGCTCCTCCCCGGTGAACGGGGAGGATTCTCATGGCCGCTACGCGGCCACCCCTTGCGGGGTGGGTGTGGTCCCGCTATGAGTGGCTTGACGCTTCACAGGCCCCAGTACGGCAAGGCCTCCACGTCCGTTTACCGCCTGTCCGACGGCTGAGTTGTACCGGTACATCTGGGTGCGGGCGGCATTGGTGTCGGCGTTGCCGATCCACCCGCAAGCTGGGTTTTTGCATACGAACCTGGCCTGGGACTGGCGTGATCCCTGGGGGATCGTGTGGCACTGGTGGCATTCCCGGCTGGTGTTCGCCGCCGGGATGGAGGCGACTTCCCCGCCCTTGTCGAGGACTTTGTAGGCGAGGAACTCGGCGGTGCGCGACCATGCCTCACCGGCGATGGCCCGGTTCAGGCCGCGCTTTTGGGCGACGTTCGTCCCCGGTTCCTCCACAGTGCCCGAGGCAGAGGCCATCATGTTCTTGACCTTGAGGCCTTCGAGCACGATCACGCTGTAGCGGTCGGTGAGTTTCGCGGTGGTCTGGTGTTGCCAGTCGATCACCCGGCGCTTGGCTCTCGCACGCAGGCTAGCGATCTGGTCATAGGTTCTCTTCAACCGGTTCGAGGTCGGCCGTCCCGGCTTGGCGGCCCGCTTCTGGCGGGCGGCCTTGCGTTCCAGCCGGAGCAGACGCTCGGCCTCCTTGTGCGACAGCCACTGCTCGCGGTGGCGGATCTTCTCCCCTGAAGCCAGGGCCAGGGGGACGGTGATGCCCCGGTCGATCGCGGTCACCGGGCCCTCATGCGGGGCCGGGGGCATCTCCATCGTTTGGGTGCGGAAGATGATGTGCCAGCCGTTGGTCTCCTTGACCAGCCGGGCACCGGTGACCTTCCCATCGGCGGAGGATCTGGTGATGCCGGGCAGGTTCTTGGACCACCGGAACCGGACCCGGCCCAGTTTGGGGATGTTGACCTCGCCCCACCGCCGGTTGACCCGGATGATGTGCAGATCCCGCCCCTGCGGAACATCCACGGCCATCCGGGACCGAAAACGCCCTTTGAACTTCGGCCGCTCAGCGGGATGGTCGGGGTTGAAGAAGTTCGCCCACGCCTGCCGATAGGTCTTGAGCACAGCTTGGGAAGCTTGCGCAGGCAGGTCCTTCAACCAGTCGACGTCCCTGCGCGCCTGCCGGATCGCCTCGTCGCATGTCCTTCAGCGTGGCGAAGCGGCCCTGCCGGAAGGTGTAGTACTCGTGCAGCAGGTTCCACAACGCCCGCGCATTGTGCGCCTGGCCATCCAGGATGGCTGACTGGCGACTGTCCAAGTCCAGGCGCGCCATATGAGCGCGGTGGCGTTTCTCCAGCTCCACAAACCGCATTTTGTCATTTGGTGTATGTCACCGATGTGAGAACCGAATCCCGAAATCAGAACTGGTCGCCATTGCGTTCACGAACTGACCGCGCATTTGGTGTTCGTCACCAAATATCGGCGCAACTTCTTCTCCGATGAGATGCTCACCCGCTGCCGGGTCGCGCGGGTCAGCACGGGCGACTCCGCGCGCCTGCTCCCAGCCTGGCCCACTGGTTCCCATCGCTCCGAACGGCGCGGGCGCCGGGCTCTCAGCGGGGGATCGGAAGGGTGCGATCGGGACGATCCGCCCGGTACGCCTCGCCGTCCGGATAGATGCACCACGCATCGCCTCGCCGTAGCAGGACCGGGCTGGTCCACGCCTCGTCCGGCGCCGGGAGGTGGAGGTGCCGGACGCGTTCCGCCGCGTCCCAGATCAGCAGCCCGCGAATGTCGCCGAGGAGATCCATCTTGACGGGATCGTACAAAGGATGGCTCCACAGGCCGCCCACCTCGGCGTGGACGAAGCGGTCGTCCAGCCACGTGACGTGCTCGTCGCACAACGGGCCCCAGTCCCGCTCACACGGCACGGGCACCGGCTCGCCGTCGACCCACAGTTGCGCGCCGATCCAGTCGGGAGCGCGGATCGTCAGGGCCTGGCGCCGCAGGCCGGGCGCGAAGGCGACGCGGACCACGCCCTTGCCCGCGGTGTCGAGGAAGTTGTACGCGCACCGCTCGTCCGTGAACTCCCAGCCGATCTCCCCGTACTCGGCGGGCGTCACCCCGGCCGGTGGAGCCGGGTAGGTCCGCCCGCACCTGTCACCGTCACGCGCGGCAACGCGCCCGGCCGCACCCGTCCAGGCCCACATCGCCAGGACCCGCACCGGATCGTCCATCCCGCCCATCGAGAACCGATGCTCCAGCCAGCGCTCCAAAGCAGCGCCCTGCGGCTCGCCCCCGATGCCGGTCGGGACGGGCGCGCTCCGGCCGTCCATCCACAACAGGAGCTCGGGCCCGGCCAGCAGCATGGCGTGATGCCGCCGGTCGGGGGTGAAGTAAGCGCGGAACGTCACACCCCCGCGAGAGCGCCGGTAGGACCTCCCGTACGACGCCAGGCCCGCGGCCGTACAGTCCTCGACCGTCACCGCGGCCGGTGGGTCCGCCAGGTCGCCGCGCGCCACGGCGGCCATCCACTGCTCCAGGGCCTCGCGACTCATGGCCGCCATTCTGATGCGACTCTGATGCGACGGACAGGCCCGGACAAGATCAACAAGCGCGGCGCGAATCGAATCCACCCGGTCGGGGCGCAACGCCTCGCCCCGGCAGCGGCGACTGGGCACGGGCGCGACCCGAGCCGGTCGAGGCCGCGCCCGTTCACCGCGCGGGGGTGGCCTGTGGCCGTGCTTGCGGGCCGTGATGCGAGGCGCGCGGCCCGGGCGGTTGAGCTGCTGGTGGAGTGGGTGAGGCCGGAACGAGATCTGGGCCTGCGAAGATCACCCGGCATGGCTCACCTCCCGAGGAGACGACCCGCATGAGGCTCTGGGCGCTCGCCCTGACGATCACCTCCGTGACCTCCATCGTCACGTCGCCGGCCGCCGCCGCGGCCGACCCCGTCGCCGCGCTGCGCCGCCAGCTGACGAGCGGCAACGGTGTGACCTTCTCGGACGTCCTGGTCGCCAGGTCCGAAGGAAAGCCGCGCACCTTCCGGGAGTCGGGAGTCCACGAGCTGGACCGGGGGAGGATCGTCGCGAGCGAGATCCTGCGTCCCAAGGACTTCATGTTCGGCAAGTACCGCCAGCGTCTCATCCTCTTCCCGGACCGGTCCTACGAGCAGTCGGCCGGCCTGCGCAAGCATCTTCCGGAAGGCAAGAGCTGGGTGGTCGCCGAGGAGAAGCAGTCCCTCGCCCTGTACTGCGGCCAGATGCGGCTGAGCGATCGCGGCACGCTCAAGGCCCTGCTCGCCGCCACCAAGGTCAAACGCCCCTCCGGCGTGTACGACGGCACCCGCACCACCCTCTACGAGGGGTCCATCACGCTGGGCGAGCTCGCCAAGGCGGACCCCGACTTCCGTATCGCAGGACGCCACAGGCCCACGGGCAAGTACGCCCGTGTCCGGGTCGACTGGAAGCTCTGGATCGGACGGGACCGGCTCGTCCGCCGATGCCACAGCGACTCCAGGCAACCCGGCATCCCCAAGCTGAGCGACGAACCCGTCCATTACGTCGACGACCTCCGCCTGTCCCGGTGGGGCCGGCCGATCGACATCCAAGCGCCTCCGGCCGATCAGGTGGCGACCTACGACGAGCTCGACCTTCCGGAGTAGCCCCAGCGAGGGCCACCGGATGCGGGGCCGTACAGGCGCAGAAAAGGGAAGCCTCGACGGACCGCCCCAAGGCAGGTGCCGAGCCCCGGGAGCAGCCCTCTACACGGTGTCGCCCAGAGAGACGAGGAGTTTGCGGAGGAGGTCGGCCAGGGCGTCGCGGTCGGTGGGGGAGAGGCCGGACAGGAGGCGGGCCTCGTTGGCCGCGTGACGTTCCAGGACGTCGTTGGCCACCCGCCGCCCCTCGTCCGTCAGCGCCACGAGCGTCATCCGCCGGTTGTCCGGCGCCGGCCAGCGGTCGACCAGCCCGCGCTCCACCAGGTGGTCCATGCGGTTGGTGAGCGCGCCAGGACTGACCATGGCCGCCGCCGACAGGTCCTTCATGCACATGGAGTCGGCTTCGTTCCTGAGCAGCGTGGCCAGCATGTCGAACTCCCACGCCTCCAGCCCGTGCTCGCCCAGGAACTCCTTGACCCCCCGCTCCAGGAGCCGCGAGGCCCGCGACACCCGGCCGATCACGCCCATCGGGGACACGTCCACGTCGGGCCGGGTGCGGGCCCACTGCCCGAGGATCGCGTCGACTGCATCTCCCATGGCGGCAATCGTACGACATTGAAATGTTCGATGTCGTGGGTTATGGTCCTACGTGGAAATGTTCAATGTCGAAATTTTTGAGGTGGGACAATGAAGGTGCTGGTGCTTGGCGCGACGGGGTACATCGGTGGTGCCCTGGTGGAGCGGCTGGTCGCGCAGGGGCATGAGGTGGCGGCCTACGTGCGGCCCGCGGCGGAGGGAGAGCGGCGGGTGCCGGGTGTGGCCGACGTCCGGTACGGGGATCTGGCGGACGCCGCCGCGCTGGAGAGGGCGATCACCGCGGACCTCGACGCGATCGTGCACGCCGGCCAGTTGACCGGCGACCAGGAGACCGACCTGGCCACGATCGGCGTGCTCGCCGGAGCGTCACAGAAGGTCGTCTACGTCAGCGGCGTGTGGGTGCTCGGCGAGACCGACGGGGCCGACGAGGACAGCCCGGCCGACCCGATCCCCCTGGTGGCGTACCGGGATCAGGTGGAGCGGCTGGTGATCGACGGCGGCGGCTCCGTGGTGCGTCCCGGCGTCGTCCACGGGCGTGGCACGGGCATCGCGGCGCTGCTGAAGGCCCAGGCCGCGCGGCGCGGGACCGGTGTGTACGTCACCGCGGGCGGCACCGCGCCGACATGGACCTTCGTGCACGTGGACGATGTGGCCGGGCTGATCGTGGCCGCCCTGGAGAAGGGGAAGGCGGCCGTCTACCACGCCATCAGCGAGGAGGCGGTGCCCGTCACCGCCGTGGCCGAGGCGGCGGCCAGGTCAGCGGGAGTCAAGGAGACGGCCGAGCCCTGGCCGCTCGAGGAGGCCGCGCGGGAGCTCGGGGAGGGCTTCGCCCAGGCTCTGGCGATCAGCCAGCGCGTCAGCGCGACCCGTACCCGCGAAACGCTGGGCTGGCAGCCCTCCCGTCCCGGCATCGTCGCCGATCTCGTCGAGGGTTCCTACGCCTGACGCGTCCTCCCATCCCGGACCAGCGGGACGAACCGACGGCCCGGTGGGGCACCGTCGAGAACGAGGATCGGCCGAAAGTACCGTCGGCGGACCGCGAGCCCCCACCGGTGGTCGATGTCCGCACCGGGCCCCGTCCCCAGGATGAGGTGCATGCCCTATCGAGATCACGCTCCGGGACCGGTCCGAGGTCCCGGAGCCCCTTCCACCCGCGCCGGGACGACGGCCTCCCCCGGCCGGCCGCGTATCGCCGCGCTCGACGTCCTGCGCGGGTTCACGCTGTGCGAGATCCTGCTCGCCAACATCCAGCTGATAGCCAACGGCGACAGAGCCGTCACGACGCAGCCCATGGGCGACTGGGACCCGTGGCTCGGGCTCCCGATCTTCTCCCTGCTGTTCGGCATCGGGTTCTCGCTGCTGCTGGACTCCGCCGCGAACCGCGTCCCCCGCCCGCGGCTCGTCCTGCTGCGCCGGCTTCTGGCGCTGCTCGCGATCGGCCTCGCGCATTCGCTGCTGTGGCGGGGCGAAATCCTGACCTCGTACGCCGTCGTCGGCCTGCTGGTGCTGCTGCCCTCCACCTGGCTGCCGCGGTGGGCCGTGGCCAGCCTCGCCCCGGCGCTCGTGGCGGCGGCGCTGATCGGCGGGGGTGGCGGGCCCCTGATGATCGCCGGGCTGTTCCTGCTGGGCTCGGCACTGGTCCGGTACGGGATGATCGAGGCCCTCGAACGGTCCACTCGAGGGCCGCTCCTGCTGGGCCTGGCCTTCGCGGCGGGGGCGGCCTCAGCCCTGTGGGCACGGAACGGGACCGGTGCGCCGTCCTTCACGTCCAGCCTGGCCGATCTGCTGCTCGCCGGCGTGTACGTGTGCACCCTGCTGGTCCTGCTTAGAACGCCGCTGCGACCGGCGCTGGCGGCCCTCTTCGCACCACTGGGCCGGATGGCGCTGACCAATTACCTGACCGCCACAATCCTCGTGCTGGCGGCCGGTCACCTCCTCGGCCTGCCGATCGGCCGATCCCTGACGGCGGCGTACGCGGCCGCGGGGGTCATCCTCGCCGCCCAGTGGCTGTTCGCCACCCTCTGGCTGCGCCGCCACCGCCAGGGTCCCGTCGAGTGGCTCTGGCGCTGGGTCACCTGGGCCCAGCGCTCAGCCCTGCGCATCCCCGCGAACCGAGCCCACTAGCCCGCGATGAGGGCGTTGGCCTCCGTGATGAGCTTCTGAGCGGCCTCGTCAGGCGTCATCCGACCGAACAGGACCTCATTCGTGTACCGCGTGAGGATGGCCTCGATGGCGCTGGCGCGCTTCGGCGGGGCGGCGGGCGAGTCCGTGAGCTCGCCCTTGACCTTGTCGAGGAAGGCCAGCGTCTTCTTGTCGGTCTCCGGAAGCTTGTCCCTGACCGCCGCCAGCACCTTGGAACTGGCCGGCAGGCCGCGGTCGCTGAGGATGATCGCGCCCGCCTCCGGATCGTTGATCATGAAGTCGATGAACTTGGCCGCCGCGGCCTGATGCTCGGACTTCGCCGAGGCGGTGTAGAACATCGCGGGCTGCAGGAACATGCCGCCCGCGGTGGCACCCTGCGCCTTGGGCATCCGCAGCAGGTCCACCTCCTTGCCGCCGGACGCCTTGTTGATCGAGCCGAGCTGGTTGCTCCACCACATCCCCATCGCGCCGTTGCGGGTGGCGAACAGCGACCGGTCCTCGCTCTGGGTCGCGAGCTCGATGCTCTTGGCGGCGTCAGGAGAGCCCTTGCTCCTGATCAGCTTCTGGTGGACCGCCCACCACGCCTTGAGCGTCCCGGGCGAGACGCCGATCTTGTTGCCCTTGTAGAGGGACTCGCCTCGCTGAGCGGCGAAGATCTGCAGGAACGCCGGGTTGAAAGCCTGCTGCGTGCCGTAGACCTTGCCGCCGGTGCTCGCGGTGATCTTCGCCGCCAGCTCGGCGTATTCGTCCCAGGTCCACGTGGTGTCGTCGGGCAGGTTCTGCCCCGCGTCCTTGATCGCCTTCGGGTCCACGACCAGGGACCAGGCGTTGACGCCGGTGGGGATGGCGAACTGCTTCTCGTCGATGGCGCCGGTGGCCAGCACCTTGGCGTCGATGTCGGCGGTGTCGACCGCGCTGGACAGATCGGCGAGCGTGCCGCGTTCGGCGTACTCCCGCAGGCCGCGGATCTCGAGAGTGATGACGTCAGGTGTCTCGTCGCTCGCGACCTTCGTGGCCAGCGTGTCGTAGTAGGTGCCGAAGCCGGAGAACTCTTCCTCGATGTCGATGTCCGGGTTCTTCGCCTCGAACCTCTTGATCGCCTCTTGCGTCATCTTCTGCCGCGCGTCACTGCCCCAGTAGGAAAAACGTAACGTGATCGCACCGTCGGCGCCTTCGCTGCCGCAGGCCGCGGTGATCGCCAGCACAGCAGTGGCCAGCAACGCTGCCGTCCACGTCTTCTTGCCAGAGCCCACGGCTCTACCTCCTGGGGGGTTGAGGGGTGCAGGACCTGCAGCGGCCCTGGGGCGGTCACTCCACGGGTCCGGCCAGGAAGAAGTCGAAGCCCAGCCCGAGCGCGCTGATCGGCATGGCGAGCACCGGAGCTCACGACGACCCTCCACCGGAGTCAGAGAATCCCGCAAGATTACCGGGGCGGTGAGGCCGCCGGAAGTTGTTGAGGTGGCGGAAGTGGCTGAGGTGGTCGTTCTGTAACACGTTCCATGCCGGAGCGGTGAGTTAGGGTGACTCGCGTGAGCCCGCGTGAGGTGGCCGCCGGCCGATTATCGCGCCTGGTGGCGCGCGCCCGCTCGGCCGCACTCGCCGGGAGGGTGGGCGGGCGCCCCGCCCCGCTGGTCGAAGTGGCCGGCCTGCTGCTCGTGATCCTGCTCTTCGCACTGCTTCACGCCGCCGCCGGGAACGACACCGCGGCCGCCACCGCCAACGCTCTGGCCCTGCAGTCCATGGAACGGGCCCTCCACCTGGACATCGCACTGAGGGCGAACCAGTGGCTGACCGAGCATCCGGCCCTCATCCAGCCGGCGGTGTACTACTACCGCCTGTACTACCTCGTGGTCATCGGCGTGCTGGTGTGGGTCTTCGTCCGGCACGCCGCTGTCTACGCCAAGGTCCGCTGGACCCTCGTCGCGATGCTCGTCCTCGTGCTGCCCGTTTACTGGGCGGTGCCCATGTCGCCCCCACGGTTCGCCCTGCCGGGCGTCGTCGACATCATCGCCGAGCACGACCTCCTGGGCGGCCACGCCTCACGCGAGATCGGGAACGGCCAGAACCTGACGGCGATGCCGAGCATGCACGTGGGGTGGTCGTTGTGGTGCGCGTACGCCGTGTGGTCCGCGCTGCGGGCCTCCCACCCACGGCCGGCGTTGCTGGCGTGGATCTTTCCGCTGGGTATGGTCGCAGTCGTGCTCACCACGGGCAACCACTACGTGCTCGACATCGCGGGGAGCGTCGTGCTGCTGATCGTCTCCATCACGGTCGTATCGGCATGGGGCCGCCTGGCCGAGCGCCGGCGGACAGCCGCGGCGGACGCCGCTCAAGCATGAGAAAGGGTGTCACCCTGGCGAGTGACACCCTCATCGACCAGCGATATCTGGTCGGGACGACAGGATTTGAACCTGCGACCCCTTGACCCCCAGTCAAGTGCGCTACCAAGCTGCGCTACGTCCCGGTCGTGTCGGCCGCTCCCTGCGGAGCGGGACGTCATAACCTTAGCGCACATCGGAGGTGCACGCGTACACGGAGAGCTGGGGCGGAGGGGGCCGAGTGGGGCGGAAACCGACCATCGATCGGCGGGAGCTGGCCAGGTTGGTGGCCGACGGGATGAACGTGCAGGAGCTGGCCGCGCACTTCGGGGTCAGCGAGTCCGGGGTGCTGCAGGCCAAGCGGGCCGCCGGGCTGGCCAAGCCGATGCTCGACCACAGCCGGGCCGTGCCGTGGAAGCTGGCCCGCGAGCACTCCCAGTCCGGGCCCGCCACCAATCTGCGCAATCTGTCGGCGGCCGCGCAGGGGAAGCCGCCCGCGGCCGAGCGGCTGAACACGGCTCTGCGGTGGGCTCAGCGGCTCGTCGACGCGGGGCTCGACGTGCGGTACGACGCGGCTGAAGGGTTCAGCGAGATCCCCGCCGCACCAACGGGCTCACATGTCGCAGCCGTGCTGGCCGCGGCCCGGGAGGCGCTGGAAGCCCGCTGAGGCGGGGAGTTTCGACCCACCTGTTCGAGGGCAGTCGCTGGTCTCAAGACAGAGACCGGAGGCGAACAACATGACCACCTTAATCTGGGTGGCCGTCGTCGCGGTCGTGGTGGTGGCGCTCGTCGCAGTGGGTTACGCCGTGCTGCAGCAGAGGCGCCGCGACCATCTCCGCGAACGTTTCGGCCCGGAGTACGAACGCATAGTCTCCGAGCACGACACCCGCCACGAGGCCGAGCAGGAGCTGCTCGACCGGGAGCGCCGGCATGCGGAGCTCGGCATCCATCCCCTGACGGAAGAGTCGCGCGACACCTACGCGAACCAGTGGACCGAGGTGCAGGAGCGCTTCGTCGACGCACCCGGGTTCGCGGTGACCGAGGCCGATCAGCTGGTCACCGCGGTCATGGCGGAACGGGGTTACCCGACGGAGAACTACGAGGAGCGGCTGTCCACCCTCTCGGTGGGGCACGCGAAGACTCTCGACCGCTACCGGACGGCCCACGAGATCAGCGGGCGCGCGGCCAGGAAGGAGGCCTCCACGGAGGACCTGCGGCAGGCCATGGTGCACTATCGCGCGCTGTTCGAGGAACTGCTGCAGGAGACCACACGAGGACGGTGAACGAGGACATGAGCACCCCCAGCACCCCCAGGAGTGGCAGCGAGGAGGAGCGCGCCCAGCGCGATGAGCGCCTCCGAGACGACGAGCTCTCCGATGAGCGTCCCGGCGAGCGCTTCGACGCCCGCACCGATGAGGACGCCCGCGCCGATGAGGACGCCCGCGCCGATGGGAACGCGGACGATCGCAGGCTCGCCGACGACGGCTCGGACGACGTCCGTGTCGCGGGCGATGACCGTGTCCCGGGCGACGTCCGTGTCGCGGGCGACGGCGAGCCGGAGAGGCACAGTCCGCGTGCCGGCGACGAGTACGCCGCAGCCGTGCCCGGCGCCGTGACGCCGTCCACGGCCGGGTACGACGCCGAGTACGACGACGGCGCCTACCGCGACCCCTACGCCAGAACCGCCGAGGACATGCCGGCCGGGCCGGAGACCGAGCCGGGCGAGATCCCGGCGCACGCCGCCCCCGAGGACGTCGTCCTGTTCGACCAGGACCCGGACCAGGTGCAGGCCCGCTGGCGCGACCTGCAGGCGTCGTTCGTCGACGACCCCGGCGAGGCCGTGCGGCGCGCCGACGGGCTGGTCGGCGAGGTCGTCGACGCCCTCACCAGCAGCCTCGCCACCCGTACGAACGGCCTGCGCGACCGCTGGAAGGACACCGAGGCCGCCGACACCGAGCAGATGCGCCTGGCGCTGCGCGACTACCGGAGCGTCCTGGAACGCCTGCTCGCCCTCTCCGGCCGGCAAACACAGACCCAGACGACCCAGCTCCAGACCTGGGGAAGGAGGTGACGACATGCTCGCGGTAGTCGCAGCGATCATCTTCGGACTGGGGTTCCTGCTCGACCTGGTCGGCGCCCGGATCCCCGGCGGATTCTCCGGCATGACGTTCGTCCTGCTCGGCCTGACACTGCTGGCCCTGCATCAGGCGGGCGTCGGCACGGCCGGAATCCGTACCGGTTACAGCAACTGGCGTGGCCGGGCGCGCAGGTAGGAGCCGGCCAAGGTCCCACCGGTAAAAGGCCCCAGCCGGTGAGGCCCCGAGAACGGGAGGTCGCCGAGGACGGCGGCCTCCCGTCACTCCTTGCCGGGGAAGCGCATGATGACGGTGCTGCCGCCGTTCCCGACCCGCAGGGTCAGGTCCGCCGACACCAGGCGGGCCACCCACAGCCCCATCCCGCCCACCGCGCCCGGTCTGGGCCCGGGTTTCCAGGTGCCCCCGTCGTGCACCTCCACGATCAGGTCGCCGTTCACCGTCCAGGTACGCATGGAGGCCCGGTCGGCCCCGTGGGTGACGGCGTTGGTGGCGACCTCGTTGACCGCGATGACGAAGTCCTCGATGACGTCCTCGTGCATGCCGGCGTCGCGGGCCTCGTCCTCAGCGAACTGCCGGACCTGTGGCAGGTCCGGCAGTCGGAAGCGCAGCTCTTTCACGGGCGCGCCGGGCGGCGGGCTCGTGTAGCCCGACTGAGGCTCTCCGTCCTCGTTCACCCGGCGACCTTCTTCTCAGCCGACCAGCTCGGAGCGCAGCTGGTCGAGAACCTTGCGGAGGATACGTGAGACGTGCATCTGGGAGATCCCGAACTCGGCGGCGATCTCGGCCTGCGTCATGTTGCCGAAGAACCGCAGCAGCAGGATGTGCTTCTCGCGGGAGGGCAGCGCGTCGATGAGCGGCTTGACGGCCTCCCGGTCGACCATGGTGCTCAGCGTGTCGTCGTCCTCGGGGATGACGTCGCCGAGGGAGGCGGCGTCGTCGTCGGTGCCGAGCGGCGCGTCGAGCGACAGGGTGCTGTAGGCGGCGGAGGCGTCGAGGGTCAGCAGGACGTCCTCCTCGGTGATGTTCATCTTGGCGGCCAGCTCGGCCACGGTGGGCGACCTGCCGAGGTCCTGGCTGAGGTCGGCGACCAGGCGGTTGAGCTCCGAGCGGCGCTCCTGGTAGAGCCGCGGCACCCGGATGGCCCAGGTGCGGTCGCGGAAGTGGCGCTTGACCTCGCCGGTCATCGTGACGACCGCGTAGCCCCGGAACGCGTGGCCGAGGGTCGGGTCGAAGCCGTTGACGGCTTTCATCAGGCCGACGTACGCGGCCTGGAGAAGATCCTCCAAAGGCTCGCCGCGGTAGCGGTAGCGCCGGGCGATCTCCATGGCGAGCGGCCGGTGCATCTCGACGATGCGCTCCCGCAGTCGCTCTCTGTGACTGTCGGGGGTCTCTTCCCTGACCATTTCGGCCAGGAGCTCTTCCGCTGTCATCTCCTCGAGGACGTATTCCTGCACAGCCATCGCTGCTCCTCTTATGGGTCGCAGGCGCCCTCTCCCAGCAAAAAAGCCCAGGCAGAGGCACGCCTCGCTCAACTCTCGAGACGAAAGCCCGCTGCTGGACTCCGCATCAAGTGTCCCCCGTATCGCGGGAAGTATTCCTCCCTCCTGTGGTGACAGTAGGGTTGCTCCGTGACAATGCCGGATAACGGTGAGGGGCCCGTGGCGGCCCTGACCCTGACGTCGTCGACGGTGGACGAGATCACCGTGATCAAGGTTGACGGCGTGCTCGATGCCACGACCCGCGAGCAGTTCGCCGACTACCTGTCCCTGGCGGGGTCGGACCTGATTCTTGACCTGGCCGGGGTCACGTTCATGGACTCTCGCGCGCTCGGGCTCATCGTCCACCACTGGCAGACGAGCCTGGCGTCGGGCGCCAGGTTCGCGCTCATCGGGGTCGAATACTCCAAGTCCAAGGTGATGTGGATCACCGGGCTGGCGCAGCGGCTGCCCCTCTACGACACGCTCGACGACGCGCTGGCGGCCATCGGCTGAGGGCTGCGGCAGGGCTGCGGCAGGGCCGCGGCAGGGCCGCGGAGGTCAGCGTCTCGACTTGCGCTGGTGCTCGTCGACCAGGAGCCTGGCGAGGTCGGCCACCTTGACCTGGTGGTGCTGGGAGATCTTGCGAAGCTCCTCGAACGCGGCCTCGGCGGTGCATCCGCTGGTCTGCATGATGATGCCCTTGGCCTGGTCGATCACCGCCCGTCCGGCGAGGGCCTCCTGGAGCTGCGCGGCGTCGGTGCGCACCTCCTCGAACTCCCACATGTTGGCCATCGCCACCCCGACCTGCTCGGTCAGCATGTCGGCCAGCGAGTGGGCGCTCTGGGGGGAGAACGCCCCGGGGCGTACCGAATAGAGGCCGACCAGCAGCAGGGCGGGCGCCACGTCGATGGGGACGACCAGCACGGAGCGCACGCCCCAGCGGCTGGCCAGCGCGTCGTAGCGGGGCCAGCGGGGCTCGTTGAGCACGTCGGTCACGCCGGCGCGGCCGCCGCTCTGCCGGGCTTCGACGGACGGGCCCTCGCCGAGCGCGCGTTCGCCCTCGACGAGCATGATCAGCTCGCTGTGGGAGCCGGACACCAGCACCCGGTGGTCGCGCCAGTGCTCGGCCGAGGCTCCCGAGCAGCCCGGTACGCCGACGGCCAGCGCCGTGGTGAGGTCGCGCAGCACGCGTTCCGTGGAGGTGTCCTCGCCCAGCCGGCCCAGTGCGGCGAGGTCGCGGGCGAGACCGGGGGTGATCATCGCAGTTGATTTCATAGCAGGAAGCCCCTACCCGATATGGCCTCCCATATCCCTTGTGACGTAGCGTCAGAGGGTGACCATGCCGGACCTCGAACAAGCGCTGGACGCGCTGGCCGGACGCGTTTCCTCGCTTCGCGAGGCGCGGACCGCCTATCCCGCCGACCTCGCGCCCACGCTCGACGCAGCCCTCGCCGAGCTAGACACCGCAGCCGAGCTGCTGGCCGAGGCCCGCGAGGCGCTGCAGAAGGCGCCCAAGCGGGCGGGCGGCAAGAAGGACGGCGCGCAGCGGGAGCTGAAGCTGCTGCGGCAGGTGTTCCGGGCCTTTCCGGTGCCGGTCATCGTGCTGGACAGCGGTGGCGTGGTCAGGCGGATCAACCCCGAGACGTCGCAGATGCTCGGCAGCCCCGACGGCTACCTGGTGGGCCGGTCGTTCCCGCTGCTGGTGGACGTGTCGCGGCGGGCGGCGTTCCGGTCGCATCTGACGGCGGTGCTGCAGACGGGCCAGCCGTCGGCGTTCGCGACGCGGCTGGCGCATCAGGGGCGCACGCACACCGTCCAGCTGGCGCTGACCAGGATGACCATGCCGGGCGAGCCGCAGCAGATGGTGGCGGCGGTGGCGCTGCCGACCGAGGTGCAGCTGCCCGAGCCGGGCGCGGGGCGGCCCGAGCAGTCCGACGGGGCGCTGCTGCTGGCGGCGGCCAAGCGGCAGGACCTGCTGGTCAAGATGGCCAATCTGCTGCTCGAAGAGGAGACGCTGCTGCGCCCGGTCGCGCTGCCGAGGGCGACGCGGCTGCTGGCGGCCGAGTGGGCCGACTGGGTGATCGCGGACATGGTGCGCGGCGGGGTGCCGCGCCGCTCGGTCGTGGTGGCGCCGAAGAACCATCCGCTGGGCGATCTGGTCCGGCAGGTGGAATCCGCGGATCCGGCGGGCAGCCAGGTCGTGATGCAGGTGCTGGAGCGCGGCTCCGGCGTGGTGCAGGAGATGCTGGACGACGACGGCCTGCTCGGGTTCTGCGCGGACGGGCCACTGCTGACGGCGATGGGCGCGGGCTCGATGTTGTGCGTGCCGATCGGCTCCGGCGACGGCGTGCTCACGCTGGTGCGCGCGCACGACCGGCGCCCGTTCGCGCTGGCCGACCTGGCCGTCATGCAGGAGGTGGGGCTGCAGCTCGGGCTGGCGGTACGGGCCCAGACCAGCTTCCAGGACCGTTCGCGGGCGGCGGACGCGCTGTCGGCGAGCGTCGCGCCCCGCAAGCTGCCCGACGTGCCCGGCTACGAGGCGGCGGCCGTCTACCATCCCGGCGCGTCGGTGGGCGCCGAGTTCTACGACGTGTTCCCGGTGTCCTGCGGGTGGGGGTTCGCGCTGGGCGGCGCCGTCGGCAAGGGCGAGGAGGCCGCGTCGGTCAGCGCGATGGTACGCGGCGGCCTGCGGGTGCTGGGCACCTGGGAGTCCGACCCCGACCTGGTGATGCGCAAGGTCAACGAGGCCCTGGTCGCGCAGGGCGCCGGCATGTTCGTGATGGCCGTGGCGGGCTTCGTGAAGGGGCGCGAGATCAGGCTGTCGTCGGCCGGGCACCATCCCGCCGCGCTGCTGCAGGCCGACGGCGGCGTGCGCTTCGCCGCGGGCGGCGGCGTGCCGCTGGGCCTCGCGCCCGAGGCGGAGACCAGCGTGGAGCGGCTGACGGTGGCCGCGGGCGAGACGCTGGTGCTGTATTCGGAGGGGCTGATCTCCTCCAGGAACGACCTGGGGGAGCCGTACGGCGAGGAGCGGCTGGCCGACGTGCTCGGCCGGTGCGCGGGGCAGTCGCCGTCCACCGTGGTCAAGGCGCTGGAGGCCGACAGGCACGCGTTCTCGGGCGGCCAGGTGTGGGACGAGATCGTGATCCTCGCGCTGCGGGGTGTCTGACCTGCGAAGTCAGGATGTCTGATTTTTGGGGGTTTGCGATCGAGTCAAACCTGGGTATGGTCAGAAGCGTAGACATGTGCCTAAGACGCAGGCGCACCTTTCAGTCTTTCTTCGCTGAGGTGTGCCATGAATATCGCGATCGTAGCTTCCACCGAGAGCAACCGGCGTGACCGCATCCTTTCCGTCGCCCGCGAGCTCGGCCGCGAACACCACGTCACCGTCTACTCCCGTCGTGACAGCATTGAGGGCAAGCCCAAGACGCGGGTGGCCCCGGGGGTCACGTTGGAGCAGATCGACGTGGGCCCGGCCGAGGAGTTGTCGGCCGACGGCGTCGTGCCGTACCTGAACGACGTCGGCGAGCACCTGATGCGGCGGTGGAGCCAGGACCGGCCCGACGTGATCCACGCGCATTCGTGGACCGGTGGTCTGGTCGCGGTGGCGGGCGCCAACGGGCTGGGGGTGCCGGTCACGCAGACGTTCCACACGGTCGACGCCATGCACAAGGAGCTGGAGCTGGCTCTCGGCCGCCGGGCCAGCGCGGTCATCGCGGGCTCCGGGGACGAGGAGTCGGCGCTGATCCGGCTGGGCGTGCCGCGCAACCACATCGCCGTCGTCCCGTACGGCGTCGACACCGAGCGCTTCCAGCGCCGCGGCGCGGTGGCCACGAAGGGCGCGCGCAAGCGGCTCCTGCACGTCGGGCCGCTGACGGTGGATCGCGGCGCGGACACCATCGTGCGGGCGCTGCCGGGGCTCGGCGACGTCGAGCTGGTCATCGCGGGCGGGCCCGAGCCCGAGGACCTCGACACCGACCAGGACGCCCGCCGGCTGCGCGCGCTGGCCGAGCAGCTCGAGGTCGCCGACCAGGTGACGCTGCTGGGCCAGGTCAAGCGGTCCACCGTGCCGAAGCTCATGCGCAGCGCGGACGCCGTGGTGTCGGTGCCGCGCGAGGCCGTGACGGGCATCGTCGCGCTGGAGGCGATGGCCTGCGGCGTACCGGTGATCGCCTCGGCCGTCGGCGCCCACCTGGACTCCGTCATCGACGGCGTCACCGGGCTGCTCGTGCCTCCGGACCGGCCGGCGCGCACCGCGCGGCTGGCCCGTGAGCTGCTGTGGGACCCCACCCTGCGGACCGCGCTGGGCTACGCCGGCGCCGACCGGGCGCGCTCGCGCTACTCCTGGGAGCGGGTGAGCCAGGAACTGGTACGGGTGTACGAGGCGGCCTGCGCCTGAAGCACCGAAACCCCGGCAGGCGGCAGCAGCCGCCTGCCGGCACCATGACCCGGCACCATGACCCGGCACCATGACCCGGCACCATGACCCGGGACCTTGACATGGTCAGGATCCGCAGAGCCGGGCGGCCTTGAGTCCCAGGTGCACGGCCAGGCGGTCGTCGCCGTCCGAAAGATCCCGGTGGGTGAGGCGCTCGGCCTTGCCCAGCCGGTAGTAGAGCGTCTGGCGGTGGATGCCGAGCTCGGCGGCCGTCTTCTGGGCGTGGCCGCCGTGGTCGAGGTAGGCCTCCACGGTCTCGGCCAGCTCGCCGTCCAGGACCGCGGTCTCGGCCGCCAGCTCGCGCAGGTCCGCCTGGCCGAGCCTGGCCAGCAGGCGGTGCACGCCCAGGTCCTCCCAGCGGGCGACGGGCGCGTACCGGGGGAAGTGCTCGGCGACGCGCAGGGCGTGGCGGGCCTCGCGCCAGCTCAGCCAGGCGTCGGCCGGGTCCGCCCGGGGCGCGCCGATGCCGGCGGCGGTGCCGTACGCGCTCTGCAGGGTCTGCGCCACCTCGCCCGCGAGGTGGGCGGGGGCGAGCAGGGCGACGGGCGAGCCGGGGCGGGCCAGGACGCCGCGCGGCAGCGTCCAGAGGGCGGCGAGGCGCTCGGCCGACTCGCGTACGGCGATCGCCGCGACGGGGCCCGGCACCTCGATGGCCGCGCCCGCCCGCTCGGACGGGTCGGCCGAGAAGAGGGCGAGCAGTCCGCGGCCGAGGTCCTGCCGGCTCCTGGCCTCCTGGGCGAGGGCGGCGGCGGCCCTGGCCACCAGCGGCGCGACGGGTTCGAGCGCGGTGAGCGAGCCCGAGTCGAGCAGCCATAGATAGCCGTAGGTGACCTCGCCGTGGCGCAGCGGCCAGCACACCCTGGCCAGGACCCCGAGCTCGGCGTCGGCGGGGATCCGGATCGGGCCGGGGGCCTTGGCGATGCCGTAGCGCTCGAAGTAGTCGCGCACCTCTCCGGTGGCGCGCCGGCGCAGGATCGACTCCTGGCGGACCGTGTCGATGTCGCCGTGCTGCGCCCCGTACGCCAGCAGCCGGAACGAGCGGTCCTCCAGCGTCGCGGACGCCCCCAGCCGGGCGGCGATCTCGTCGACGATCTCTTGCAGGTCTGCCGTGTTGTGCATTTGTATGACAGCCTGCCACATCGGCCGTTACGCACGTCGATGGCCCCCGCTGAGCTGCGTTTTTAGACTTGAGGCATGCTGGGTCAAGTGCTCCTCGCCGCGTCCGGGAGCGGCGTCGTACGTCGTGCCGTGTCGGCCTTCCCGCTCACCAGGAAGGTGGTCGATCGGTTCGTCGCGGGCGAGAGCGTCCAGGAGGCCCGCGACGCCATCGAGCGCCTGCGCGACATGAAACTCGCCGTCACCGTCGACCACCTCGGCGAGGAGACGCGCGACGCGCGGGCCGCCGAGGCCACCGCGGACGCCTACCTCACGCTGCTCGACGCCGTCAGGCCGCTCGACCTCGGCGTCCGGGGCGAGGTGTCGGTGAAGCTGTCGGCCGTGGGGCAGCGGCTCGACGACGCGATGGCGCTGGAACACGCCCGCGAGATCTGCGCAGCGGCGGCGCGCAACGGCTCGACCGTCACGCTCGACATGGAGGATCACACCACCGTCGACTCGACGCTGACGATCCTGCGCAAGCTGCGCGAGGACTACCCGTCGACCGGTGTGGCGATCCAGGCGTACCTGTTCCGCAGCGAGGCCGACTGCCGCGACCTGTCCGCCGAGGGCTCCAGGGTGCGCCTGGTCAAGGGCGCCTACCGCGAGCCCGCCTCCGTCGCGCACCAGGGCCGCGGCGCCGTGGACAAGGCGTACGTGCGATGCCTGCGGATCCTCATGGCGGGGAAGGGGTATCCCATGGTGGCGACGCACGACGATCGCATGATCGCGATCACGGAGGTGCTCGCCGACCGGTTCGGGCGGACGATCGGCGACCACGAGTTCCAGATGCTCTACGGAATCCGGACCGACCTGCAGGAGTCCCTGGCCGGGGCCGGCCACACGGTCCGCGTCTACGTCCCCTACGGCGACGACTGGTACGGCTACTTCATGCGCCGCCTCGCGGAGCGCCCCGCCAACGTCGCCTTCTTCCTTCGCGCCCTTGGGGGTAAGTAATGGATGCCATCAGCAACGTCCCCGTTCCTGCCAACGAGCGCATCTACGGGTACGCGCCGGGCAGCGCCGAGCGGTCGGCGCTGGAGGACCGCATCAAGGAGCTGGCCGGGTCGTCGATCGACCTGACCATGACGATCGACGGCGAGCAGCGCCTCGGCGCGGGCGCTCCCATCGACGTGGTGCAACCGCACAACCACGCTGCCGTCCTGGGCCGTACCAACGACGCTACGGCCCGGGACGTGCAGGACGCCGTGGACGCGGCGCTGCGGGCGGCGCCGGCGTGGCGGGCCCTGTCGTTCGACGAGCGGGCGGCGATCTTCCTCAAGGCCGCCGACCTGCTGGCCGGGCCGTGGCGGGCCACGCTCAACGCGGCGACCGTGCTGGGCCAGTCGAAGTCGGTGCAGCAGGCGGAGATCGACTCGGCCTGCGAGCTGATCGACTTCCTGCGCTTCAA
This sequence comes from Nonomuraea sp. NPDC049625, assembly GCF_040675285.1. Lineage (NCBI taxonomy): Bacteria > Bacillati > Actinomycetota > Actinomycetes > Streptosporangiales > Streptosporangiaceae > Nonomuraea > Nonomuraea sp. NPDC049625. The sequence continues at coordinate 630,831 of NZ_JBFAOQ010000002.1, forward strand.
CGTCGCCTACGCGCGCCAGCTCTACGCCGACCAGCCGATCTCGTCGCCCGGCGTGTGGAACCGGATGGAGTACCGCCCGCTCGAAGGCTTCGTGCTGGCGATCACGCCGTTCAACTTCACCGCCATCGCCGGAAATCTGCCGACTTCTGCGGCTTTGATGGGGAATGTCGTCGTCTGGAAGCCGTCGCCCACCCAGCAGTTCGCCGCGCACTTCACGATGCGACTGCTGGAGGCCGCCGGGCTGCCTCCCGGCGTGATCAACATGGTCACCGGCAACGGCCAGGCCGTCTCCGAGGTGGCGCTCGCGCACCCGGCCCTGGCCGGGATCCACTTCACCGGCTCCACGGCGACGTTCCAGCACCTGTGGAGCACCATCGGCCAGAACATCGCCTCCTACCACGGCTACCCGCGCCTCGTCGGCGAGACCGGCGGCAAGGACTTCGTGCTGGCCCACCCGTCCGCCGACCCGGCCGTGCTCTCGACGGCGCTGGTCAGGGGCGCCTTCGAGTACCAGGGACAAAAGTGCTCGGCGGCCTCGCGGGCTTATGTGCCGCGCTCGGTCTGGAACCGGATGCGCGACGACTTCGTGGCCACCGCCGAGTCGCTGACCGTGGGCGACGTGTCGGGCGACCTGTCGACGTTCATGGGCGGGGTCATCGACGCCCGGGCCTTCGCCAAGCACAAGGAGGCCATCGACCGGGCGCGGGCGGCCGCGAACATCGACGTCCTCACCGGCTCGTACGACGACAGCGTCGGCTACTTCGTCAAGCCGACCATCCTGGAGCCGGCCGACCCCACGGACGAGATCTTCGTCAAGGAGTACTTCGGGCCCATCCTGGGCGTGCACGTCTACGAGGACCGCGACTTCGACACGGTGCTCGACCAGATGGAGGGCATCGCCCCGTACGCGCTGACCGGCTCGATCATCGCCCAGGACCGCTACGCCATCGCGTCGGCGTCCGACCGGCTGCGCTTCGCGGCGGGCAACTTCTACGTCAACGACAAGCCGACGGGCGCGGTCGTGGGCCAGCAGCCGTTCGGCGGCGCCCGCGCCTCGGGCACCAACGACAAGGCGGGCTCGATCTTCAACCTGATCCGCTGGGTGAACGCCCGCACGATCAAGGAGACGTTCGTTCCACCCACCGACCATCGTTATCCGCACATGGGCTGATTTTTCAGCCCATCAAGCCCATGAGCCCCCCGGTCCTGCCCCGGGGGGCTCATGGCGTAATGTGCAATATTTGTGTCGTTGACGCCTTGACAGGCCCGCCACCAGCATGAAGACATGCAGCGACGGGTTCTCATGGTGGTCTTCCCCGGCTTCCAGCTGCTCGACCTGGCCGGGCCGTCCGACGTGTTCGCGACGGCGGCGCTGCTGGCGCCCCAGGACGGTTACCAGGTCGAGGTGGCGGCCGTGCGCGCCGGTCCCGTGCCCTCCGGCAACGGGATCGCCGTCACGGCCCGCGCCCTCGGCGAGGTCACCGGGCCCGTCGACACGCTGATGGTCGTGGGCGGGATGTCGGTCCCCGAGCAGCTGGGCGACCGGGAGCTCGTCGAGGCCGTCGCCCGGCTGGCCGCGGGCGCGCGGCGGGTCGCGTCCGTGTGCAACGGGGCGTTCCTGCTGGCCGAGGCCGGGCTGCTGGACCACCGGCGGGCCACCACGCACTGGCTCGCCGCCGGCGAGCTGGACGCCCGCTACGCGTGCGTCGAGGTGGACGCCGACCCCCTCTACATCGAGGACGGCAACGTCTGGACCTCGGCGGGCGTGCTGTCCGGCGTGGACCTCGCGCTCGCGCTGGTGGCCAGGGACCACGGCCACGCGCTCGCCCGCGACGTCGCCCGCGGCCTCGTGGTCTACCTGCACAGGCCGGGCGGGCAGAGCCAGTTCAGCACCCCGATGCGGGCTATGACGCCGCGCAGCGAGCCGCTCAGGGAGCTGCAGGCCTACATCGACGCGAACCCCGCCGCCGACCTGAGCGTCCCCGCGCTCGCCGACCGGGTGGGGATGAGCGAGCGCCACTTCTCCCGCGTCTTCACCGAGCAGACCGGCCTGTCGCCCGGCCGGTACGTCGAACGCAGCCGCGCCGAGGCCGCCAGGCGGCTCCTGGAGGTCACCGCCCACCCGCTGGACCGGGTGGCCAGGGAGTCGGGGCTCGGCACGCCGGAGACCCTCTACCGCGTCTTCCGCCGCCACTGGCGGATCTCACCCGGCGACCACCGTCGCAGGTTCCGATCGAAGGAGAAGTAAGCGATGCATGTGGCGATCCCGCTCTATCCCCGTTTCACCGCGCTCGACGCGGTCGGGCCGTACACGGTGCTGGCCTTCGCGCCCGGCTGGACGGTCACGTTCGTCGCGGCCGAGCCCGGGCCGGTCACCGACGACCAGGGCACGCTCACCCTCACCGCCACGGCCTCCTACGAGGACCTGCCCCACCCCGACGTGATCGTGGTCCCGGGCGGCCCGGGGACGTTCGACGTCATGTCCGACGAGGCGCTGCTGGGCTGGCTGCGGGAGGCCCACGAGCACAGCCAATGGACGACCTCGGTGTGCAGCGGCTCGTTCGTCCTGGCGGCCGCGGGGCTGCTGGAGGGGCTGACGGCGACCAGCCACTGGGCCCTGCTCGACATGCTGCCGCAGTACGGGGCCGAGCCGGTGAGCGAGCGCGTCGTCACCCAGGGCCGGATCGTGACCGCCGCGGGGGTGTCGGCGGGGATCGACATGGCGCTGACGCTGCTGGCCCAGGCCACCGACGAGACGACCGCGCAGTCGGTGCAACTCGTGATCGAGTACGACCCGCACCCGCCGTTCGACGCCGGGTCGCCCAGGACGGCGCCGGAGGGCCTGGCCGAGCTGGCGCTCAAGCTCATCGCCTGACCCGCTACGACTGCACGGCCAGCTTCACGGGCGCCACGCCGTGGGTCGCCCAGTGGACCGCGATCTTCCGCACCACGGCCCGGGAGAGGTACGTCTCCTCGCCGTCCTCGATCCACAGCCGTTCGCCGGCCTTGTCGAGGATCACGTGGCCGAGGACGAATCCCGTGCCCTCGGAGTACTGGTACCGGGCCTGGGCGGCGTCCTCGCCGACCTTCTCGATGAGAGCGTAGAGCGCCACGGCGGTCAGTGTACTGGTCCGCCTCAGGGCCGCCCTGGCTGTGGGCGGCCCTGAGGCGTGCCCTCCTCCGCCGGCCCCTGACCGGCTCCCACCGGCAGCACGTCGAAGTGGATGACCACGCGTCCCGTCGACGGATCGCGGGAGTCCGGCGACGCGATCTCCCTGCGGTCCGACAGCGCGCGATACCGCTCCAGCACCTCGAACACCTCGTCCCGCAGCGCCGCGCTCTCCTCCGGCGTGAGCCGCAGCGACCGCCGCCCGTAGCCGCTCGCGCGCACCCACTCCTCGGGCGCCCGCGCCTCCTCCTCGCGCCACCGGGCCAGCTCCGCGCCGCGCTGGCGCACCAGGTCGTCCAGCAGGAACTCCATCGCGCTGGCCGTCTCGGGGTCGGAGCCCGGCTCCCCGAAGGAGAACCCGCCGGGCGTGATGCGCCAGTACTTCTCCTTGCCGCGCCCCATCCCCGGCACGACCTCGATCATGCCGTGCCCGGCCAGCTCCCTCAGGTGGTAGCTCGTGGCGCCGGTGTTCTGCCCGAGCAGGGCGGCGAGCTTGGTGGCCGTGGAGGGGCCGTGCTCGTCCAGCAGCTCGTAGATCCGCAGCCGCAGCGGGTGGGCGAACGACTTCAGGGCGTTCGCGTCGAGCGTGCGGGCGGAGAAGCTCTTGCTCTGCATGCTATGCAAGCCTATCTTTGCAAAGAAAACTATGCACACTTTCCCTTACACACTATCGGAGTGAGCCGTGGGGCGTTCGTTCGGATTTCTCTTGTCCTCCACCGCGCTGTCGAACCTGGCCGACGGCGTGCTGAAGGTCGGGGCGCCGCTGCTGGCCGTGTCGATGACCCGTTCGCCCACGCTGGTGTCGCTGGCGGGGGCGGCCGCGACGGTGCCGTGGCTGCTCCTCGCGCTGCACGCCGGGGCCCTCGCCGACCGGCTCGACCGCCGCCGCATCATGGTCGTGGCCAACGTCGCCCGGGCCGCGATCCTCTCCCTCGCCGGGCTGGCGGCCCTGCTCGGCCTGCTCGACCTGTGGGTGCTGCTGGCGGCCGTCCTCCTGGCCGGGGTGGCCGAGGTCTTCGCCGACGTCTCGGCGCAGTCGATCCTGCCCATGACCGTGCCTCAAGGCCACCTGACCAGCGCGAACGGCCGCGTCTCCACCGCCCAGATGATCGGCAACGACTTCGTCGGGGCGCCGCTGGCGGGCCTGCTCGTCGTGACCCTCCCCGCCGTCGTCTTCGGCGCCCCGGCCCTCCTGTACGGCGCCGCGGGCCTGCTGTTGCTGGGTATGCGCGGCACGTACCGGATGGACGCCCGTCGCGCGCAGGGACGGCGGCCGCTGCGGCGGGACATCGGCGAGGCGCTGCGGTACCTGTGGTCCCACCGGGTGCTGCGGAGCCTGGCCATCACGGCCGGGCTGCTCAACCTCGCCAACGCCGCCTACTTCGCCGTCTTCGTGCTGTGGGCCGTCGGCGACGGGTCGCGGATCGGGCTGGAGCCGGGCGAATACGGCCTGATGACGACCGCGTTCGCCGTCGGGGCGCTCCCGGGGTCCCTGCTGTCGGGGTGGGTCGCGGGACGCTTCGGGGAGTTCCGCGCGCTCGTGGGATGCTGGCTGACGACCAGCCTCCTGCTCATCGTGCCGGTGGTCGTGCCCTCCCCGTGGACGCTCTACCCGACGGCCGTCCTGTGGGGCGTGGTGGGCGCGGCGGGCAACGTCCTGGTGATCTCGGCCCGGCAGCGGCTGATCCCGGCCGAATTGCTCGGAAGGGTCAATTCGGCATACCGCCTCGTCGGCATGGGTGGGATGCCGCTCGGGGCGGCACTGGGAGGCGTCGTGGCCGAGTTTGCGGGGCTTGGTGCCGTCCTCGTGGGCGCCACTGGAGTATGTTTGGGGGGCGTCGGACTGGTGTGGCGCGCGTTGTCTGATCGAATTTCTAGGCCGTTGACCAGCGCACCCGCACTTTCCGACATATCAGGATCACGTTAGGCACCCTACGGCCTGTGCTGAAGTGACATGATTATCCCCGAGCAAGAGGGGATGGTATGCGGGAGATCGGCGGACGGTACCTCCTGAACGAGGAGGCCGGTCGTGGGGGTATGGGTGTCGTCTGGCGTGCGTTCGATCAGCTCCTCCACCGTACGGTGGCGCTGAAGGAGCTGACCTTGGCCGGTGAGGCCGAGATGGTGCGCCGCCGGGTGCTGCGTGAGGCCAGGATGGCTGCCGGGCTGACGCACCCTAACATCGTTACGGTCCACGACCTGATCGAAGAGGGCGGCAAGCTCTGGATCGTGATGGAATACCTGGACGGGCTCTCGTTGCACCAGCTGCTCTCCCAGGTGGGCACCTTACCGGCCCAGTCGGTCGCCGCGATCGGGCAGCATCTGCTCGCCGCGCTACGGACCGCCCACCAGGCCGGAGTGCTGCATCGCGACGTGAAGCCCGCCAATGTGATGCTGACCGGCGACCGGGTGGTGCTGACCGACTTCGGCATAGCGACCGCCGAGGGCGACATCCGGATGACCAGGTCGCGGCGGTTGCGAGGCACTCCGGCGTTCATGGCGCCCGAGCGGCTGCACGGGGGGCCGGCCAGCAAGGAGGCCGACATGTGGTCCTTCGGCGCCACCCTCTACAGCGCCGTCGAGGGCCAGCCGCCCTACCCGGGCCAGGACGCGGCCACGGTGCTCGGCATGGCCCGCAGCGGCCCGTACCCACCGCCCCGGCGGGCCGGGGTGATGCGGCCGCTCATCGAGGGCCTGCTCCACCACGACCCGGTGCGCCGCTACACGCCGGACCAGACGGCGGGCCTGCTGGCCGGCATGCGCGCCAGCTCGTTCCAGGCCGCCATCTGATCAGATTCCCCTGCCGGGTTGCCTGCCCGGCAGGATCTCCATGCGGATGTCGTCGTTCTGCGGGAGGACGTACGTACGGCCCCCGCCGTCCCGCCAGTCCTTCTCGCTCACCGGCGGCACGAGATAGTAACGGTCGTCACGGACGAGCAGGAGCCGCATTCCCGTGTAGGAGTGCCGGTATTTCCCGGTCCTGTATTTCTGGTGCTCGACGCCTGTGGGGTTGATCGAGAGGTCGTCCTTCGACCAGATCACCACCTGGGTCCGCTCGGGCAGATCGCGCACGGCTTGCTCGGCCGTCCTCGTCCCCCGCCCGTTGGCGTACAGGGACGCGGCCCAGAGCAGTGAGAAGACGGCCATGGCCACGCTGAAGGCGAAGGCGATCCGGCTGGATTTCCGGGCCGGCGACGGCCAGGTCAGCAACAGCAGGCCGAGGGCCGACAGCGCGAGCAGCTGGTACGTACCCAGCTGCCACCATCGGTTGAGCACGGCGACGGCGCAGACGAGCCCGGCGAGCGCGAGCCCGCCTCCCACGACCCTGCGGTCCGCCACGACCGGCACCCGGCTCTTCAGCCGCGCCCCGGCCCCCCGCAGCCACTGCGGCACGAACCGGACCAGCAGGGCCCGGTGGGCGGCGACGGCGAGCGCCAGCGGGATCGCCACCATCCACGGCAGGAAACCGGTGTCGAAGAGGTTGACGCCGTAGATGGCGTACTCGTCGGCGCCGTACGCCAGGTCGGTGGCCCTCAGACTGAAATACTGAAGGTAACCCTCCAGGTAGGCCCATCCCATGTAGATGAGCACCGCCGCGCTGACGGTGATCAGCGCGGTGATCAGCCCGATCGCGTCGAGCGGACGCGACTCGCCCTGCCCGCTTTCCTGCACGGCTACCGAGCCTGCGAAGCGGCGGTGGTGGGCAGAGCCTCCGGCGACGGCTCCGGGGACGCCTCGGGAAGGGGCTGGGCCGTAGTCGTGGGCTGCGGGACCGTGATGGTGGGAGACGGGGTGCCGGGCGGCGCGATCGAGGGGCACGGCAACGGCGCTTCACCACTGCCGGTCGGGCATGGTCTGCGCCTGGACCGCGTCGGTTCGGGGGTGCGCACGCCTTTCTTCACTGACCGCGTCGGAGTCTTCGACTTCGACGCGACCGGCGTCCCCGACGCCGGCGCGTCCACCTGTCCGTCTCCGCACGCGCAGAGCGATCCCAGCAGGAACGCGGTGACGATGATCTCGGCCAGCGAGCTCCGCCAGGACATTCCGCCGGGCCCTCCTCGCGTGCGACGCCGTCACGGTGTTCATCACTGCGCGCGATGGAGGCGTTACGGCGTTACTGTCCATGATCCCGCACCTCGGATGTGCGCTAAGGTTGTGACGTTCCGCTCCGCAGGGGCGGCCGGCGCGACCGGGACGTAGCGCAGCTTGGTAGCGCACTTGACTGGGGGTCAAGGGGTCGCAGGTTCAAATCCTGTCGTCCCGACCAGATTCTCGCTGGTCGATGAGGGTGTCACTCGATAGGGTGGCACCCTTTCGCATGGGTGGGTGACCAACGGGGCGAAGAGGGTGTCCATCGCCGTAGCTCCTTGCAGGAGTACGGGGCGGATCTGCTTACGGTGGACGGCTTCGGTGACGGCCGTCCTGCTGTGGCCGACGAGCCGGGCGATGTGCCGGGGTGGGAGAGCAGCGAGACGGAGCTGTGGCGCGTCTCGTCTCGTCTCGTCTCGCGAGAAGTCCAGTGGCAGGCGGCATCCCCGCGTCCTTGATGATCTCCCGGGAAGGCGCGTCGGATGTTGTGGACGTCGAGCGGAGTGCCGACGAGCAAGGCGAAGACGAGCCCGTGACCCTGCCAATTCTCGCCCGCCGCCCTTCGCCGCGCCTCCTCCCGCCGGGCGAATTGAGTATGGGTTACTCAGGCGTGCAGATCGTTGCCGGCTTACCTTCACAGAGCAGGTAACGGAGGGAGTGGCCCGTGGCCACCAACGAGACGTACAGGGCAATCGCCGACGTCACGCGGGTGAAGATGCTCGCAGATACGAGGTCGAGTTCCTGGGCGGGCTGTCGGAGACGCAGAAGGCGGCGTTCGAGGGTGCGGCCGATCGCTGGGTGCAGATCATCCTGGGAGATCTGCCTGAGATGCGGATGCCCGGCCTCGCAGCGATCGACGACCTCAGGGTCATGGCGGGGGCATGCGCATCCACGGTCCCCAAGGGATACTCGGCGCCGCCGGGCCGCTGGTGATGCGCCCACGTCATCACCCACGAGATGGGGCACGCGCTGGGCTTCGGTGCCACCGGCTGGCGGCTGAATCTTCGACATCGAGCTGATGACGCCGAGCGTCGACGCCAACCGGCCGCTCAGCCGGCTGACCGTCGCTGCCCTGCAGGACCTCGGCTACCAGGTCGACCTCGAGGCCGCCGAGACGTTCCTGCTGCCCGAAACGCCGCCGAGCACGGCCAAGACGGTCTTCATCTGCGCGGTAGATCACCAGCCCACGCATCCGGGACAGGACCCCCGATGCACCGGCACCATCCGGTAACACGCCATGCCCTAACCGGGCCACAACCCCCCAAACCAGGAGAGTCTGCATGACAGGGAGAGAAAGTAGCAGCTCGCTGATACCCATAGTGGTCGCCGTTATCGGCCTGATCACGGCCCTCGTGACCTCACCGCTGTGGGGCGAACCGGTATGCCGGGCAGTCGGGGTCTGCCAGGACGGCGGTAGCCACTCCGCCTCGGCAGGCAACCCCAAGAGTAGCCACAACTCCTCCAAGCAATCATCCAAGCCGACCAACGGCGCGGCGGGGTGGAGCTGCCCCGGTGGACTGTTCTGCGGATGGGATGACGCTCAAGGTGAGGGCGCCATGATCGTTCAAAAGGACGCCACCTGCAGCATGTATGACATCGGGAGCGCCGGCTTGGGGGACCGGCTGACCTCGTATCAGAACCGGACCGGCAAGAGCGTCGCACTGTACAACTGGACGGGTACCGAATGGCAGCCACTCGTGAACGTGCCCGACGGTGCGAAGGGCGACATGCCACAGTCGGCGGACAACATGACTGACGCAGTGAAGATCTGCGCCTGACCGACCAGATCAGAGGGCGGTTCGCGAGTCGATGCCCGTGATGCCGTTGCGTGATCGGACGCGGCGGGGTTCGGGTGTGCTGGGGTGCCCGTCGTCGCAGCTCCTTGCAGGAGTACGGGGCGGATCTGCTCGCGGTGGACGGCGATGGGTCCCGCAGGAGGCGGGCATCCCTGCGGCCTTGACGATCTTCCGGAAGGCTCGGCGTACGTTGCGGGCCGGCCTGAACCCCGGCCCCGCCCAGCAATGACGACGACCAGGTCTCAGATGGTGATGAGCCCGCCTTCGTAGGCGGCGATGACGAGCTGGGCTCGGTCCCGGGCGTGCAGTTTGGCCAGGAGACGGCCGATGTGGGTTTTGACCGTGCCGACGGTGAGGTGGAGGTGCTCCGCGATCTCGGAGTTGGACATCCCCTTGCCGATGAGGGTGAGCACCTCGCGCTCGCGTTGGGTGATGTCGTTGAGGTCCCGCATGACCGGGGCGGAGTGCGGGCCTCGCAGGAAATCGGCGATGAGCCGGCGGGTCACGGTGGGCGCGAGCAGCGCTTCGCCGGAGGCGACGACCCGGATGGCGGCCAGGAGCTCGATCGCCGTCGCGCTCTTGACGAGGAATCCGCTGGCGCCGGCCCTGAGCGAGGCGTACACGTATTCGTCCAGGTCGAACGTGGTGAGGATCAGCACGCGGACGCCGGCGCTGTCCGGGTCGGCGCAGATGCGCCGGGTCGCCTCGATGCCGTCCATGTCGGGCATGCGCACGTCCATGAGGACGACGTCGGGTCGCCGCAGGCGGGCCAGGAGCACGGCTTCGGCGCCGGTGCCGGTCTCGCCCACGGTGGCCAGCCCCGGTGTGGTGTCGATGAGGAGTTTGAGGCTGTCGCGCACCAGGACCTGGTCCTCGGCCAGCAGGACCCGGACGGGCGGGGGCGGATCGTGCGCGGCGGCGTCGGTGGTCATGTGATGGTGCCGTTCGGGTCGTAGGGCAGGCGAGCGGTCACGTGAAAGCCTCCTTCGGGCCGGCGTCCCGCGCTGAACGTGCCTCCGTACATCTTGGCCCGTTCGCGCATGCCGATCAGGCCGTGTCCGCCGTGGCCCGCGCGCGGCGGCCGGCCGTGGCGGGGGCCGTCGTCGACGACCTCGATCATGGCTTCCCGTCCGTCGGTCTCCACGGTGACGGAGCAGCGGGTGGGCGCCGCGTGGGTGATGACGTTGGTCAGAGCCTGTTGCACGATGCGGTACACCGACATCGCGACCGCGGGAGGCAGCACGGCCTCTTCGCGGACGGTCAGATCCACCTCCACCCCGGCCGAGCGGGCATGGGCGGCCAGCTCGGGCAGGTCCGCCAGGCCGGGAACGGGCAGGTGGGTCTGGTGGGGATCGCCGTCGGAGCGCAGGAGGCCGAGCACCCGGTGGATCTCGGCGAGCGTGCTTCGGCTGGTCTGCTCGATGACGTCCAGCGCGGCGCGCACCTCGTGCGGGCGGGCGTCGGCGACATGGTTCGCGACGGTGGCCTTGACGGCGATCACGCTCATGCTGTGGCCGATGACGTCATGCAGCTCCCGGGCGATGCGCCTGCGTTCGTCGGCCACGGCCGCCTCGGCGAGGTGGCGGACGAGGCGAGCGGTCGTGTCCCGCTTCCAGCGGACGGCCGTCCCGATGGCCCATCCGGCCGTCAGCAGCACGCAGATCGCGCCGATCTCGACCGGCCAGTACGGCGGCAACTCGCTGGGCGCCGCCGCGGGTGGAAGGCCGGGGAGCACCTGCTCGTAGAAGATCAGGATGGCGGTCACCGAGCCGGCCACGCACACCGACAGGCCGCCCAACGACCACACGACCGAGGCGGTGGAGGCCACCAGGTACAGCACGAGCACGGTCGGCACGAACGACACCCAGATCGCGCCCGCCGCGACGGCACCGGCCACCGTCGCCAGCACTGCCGCGGCGCACGCGAGCCCCAGCATGGCCCGCGGCCGGCGCCGCCGGAACGCGACCGGAAAACTCATGACCGCCGCTACCGGCCAAGCCGACCAAGCGGGCCACCACGACGACGGGCCCGGCGGATCGACGATGGCATAGCCGACGGTCAGCGCCACGATGACCGCCACCACAGCGTCGGCAACGCCGTGCCCACCGAGCCGCCGAGCCCGAACCATGACCAGAAGTTATTGCCTTTCCCGATCAACCGGCATCTGCCCACGGTCGGACATCCGCATCGGTCTGGGGTCGTAGCACCGGCTCATGTATGCCGGCCAAGATGCCACCCGAGCCAGACGCGCCCGCACCCCACAGCCCATCACCATGCTGGTGCACCCGGCATACCGGGCCGAGAGCGACAAATCTGGGAGGAACCGATGAACGTCGATCTTCGGGAGCGAATCACACGATGGCGACAGGCCGCCGCGGACCGGCGCGCCGCCAACGCCGCGGCCAACCTGGACCGACAACCCCCGTTTCCCGGACGATGGGTGAGCGCCGTCTCGCTGATCGGCGGCCCCGCCCTCATCATGACCGGGACCGTCCTGCGCTCCCAGTTCTACTACTTCGTTCCTTACCAACTGGCCGCCTACGCCCAGCACCCCGCGCTCATCAGGGTCGCCTACACCTGCTTCGCCGCGGGGTTCGTCCTGCTGTGGCCGGCGGTCATGACGCTGGCGCAGAGGATCGCCGCCACCAGCCCGCTGTGGGGCCTGTGGGGCGGCTGCCTGGTGATCGTCGGCCTGTTCACCCGGACCTTCCAGTTCGGCACCGATCACCTGGCCTTCTACCTGACCGACAGCCTCGGCCTGCAAACGATGCTCAAGGGCATCGACGATTATTACCTGGCATGGCGGGACGCGATGTGGAATCCGTTCAGGGCCATATCCGGACCGGCCTTCTTCGGCTGGGTCGTGCTGGCCGTCGGCGCCTACCGCTCCGGCGCCCTGGGGCTGGGCCGCTCGGTCGCGCTCGGCCTGATGTCGGCGCTCGCGCTCGGGACGCTCAAAGGCACCGAACCGCAGTCCTTCATCGCCGTGGGCGGCCTCTGCGTCGCCTTCATCCCCCTGGGCATATCCCTGCTGCGCAGCGGTCCTCCGCCGACCAGACGCGCCATGTTCTGGATCGTCGTCCTCATCCTCGTGCACATCCTCATGACGGCCTACGGCCCAAGGGGATGAGGACCCCGACCCGGTGGCGAGCCCGGGAACCCGCCTCGCCGGCACATCCACCCGTACGCGGCTCCGCAGCCGGTCGGGGTGCCGCCGGGCCGATCTCCTGGAGGCGCAGCCGTTTCCCGCGGCCGATGTGGCAGCTGCGGGGGTCGATCCGTTCGACGTGCACGGTCATGGGTCTCGATCAAGCCCATGGTCGCGGTCAGAAAAGGGTCAGCGGGTCCGCGGGCTCGGGGTCGGGGAGCGGGGTCAGGGCGGGGAGGCGGGCGCGTACCGCCTCGTGGAAGTCGCGGGCCAGCTTCGGCGCGTCGGCGTTGTCCGGCGTGTGCACGAAGAACGTGGGGGAGCGGCCCTCGCGCAGCCAGTCCGTGACGACGTCCAGCCACGGCCGCCAGCCCTCGACGGTGCGGGCCTCGGCGTCCCGGCCCAGGTAGCGGACGATCGGGTGGCCGGTGAGGGCGCGCGTGCGGCGGGGCACGCGGGGCTTCTTGGTCCACGCGTCGCGCTCGGCGTCGCTGGTCGGCGGGCTCTGGAAGAGCGTCGTGGTGTCGAACGGGACCCACTCGGCGTCCGCGGCCGCCAGGACGCGCTCCAGGAGCCGTTCGGATCGCCGGTCCTCGAAGAAGGCGCGGTGGCGGACCTCGACGGCGTACCTGTGGGAGCGGGGGAGCCGGTGCAGGAAGGCCGCGAGGGTGCCGAGGTCGGTGGGGGAGAAGGAGCCGGGCAGCTGGATCCAGAGCGCGTGGGCTCGCGGGCCCAGCGGCTCGATCGCGTCCAGGAAGGCGTGGAGGTGCTCGTCGGCGCCGATCAGGCGGTGCTCGTGGGTGATGGGCTTGGGGAGCTTGACGACCATGCGGAAGTCGGGGGCGGTCTGGCCGGCCCACGACTCCACCGTGGCGCGCGTGGGGGTCGCGTAGAAGGTCGTGTTGCCTTCCACCGCGTCGCACCAGGTCGCGTACGAGCGCAGGCGCTCCCTGGGCGGGAGGTGGCCGGGGAGGAATCGACCTTGCCAGCGCGCATGAGTCCACATCGCGCATCCCACGTGAAGCCGCATGCTCTCGACGGTATCGGAGATCCGTTGAGACGCTGTCATGGTCATCGACGGGCGAAAGGAAGGGCAATCCATGCCTCGTGTCCGACTGCTTCTCGTGATCGTCCTCATCGCGGTGAGCGCCGTGGCCGCGCCCGCGGCGGCCGCGCAGGAGTTCCGCGTGCTGCAGCTCAACCTGTGCCACAGCGGCGTCAACACCTCCTGCTTCAACGGCGCCGCCACCCTCCAGGAGGCGAACGCCGTCATCGCCGCCAAGCAGCCCCACGTCGTCTCCCTCAACGAGATCTGCAGGAACGACCTGCCCCAGCTGGCCCCCGCCATGGGCAGCGGTTTCTCCACGTTCGCCCCGGCCCGCCGTCCCGATGGCACGCCCGTGCGCTGCACCAACGGGGACGAGTACGGCAACGGCCTGATCTTCCGCTCCCCGGTCACCGGGACCGTCTTCTCCGGCCAGTACGCCACCCAGGACAGCGGCAGCGAGAAGCGCGTCTACGTGTGCGCCGAGTTCGCGGACCTCGTCGGGTGCAGCACCCACCTGTCGACCACCGGGAGCGTCGCCATGGCCCAGTGCAAGGCGGCGATCGCCCTGCTGCGCGACCGGGCCGTCGCGGGCCGGCAGACGTTCCTGGCGGGTGACTTCAACCTCAAGTACGCCCCGCTGATCGGGCCCGATGTCCAGGACTGCAACGCCGCGCCCTTCTTCAGGAAGGGGGACGGCAGCGTGCAGCACGTCTTCGCGGCCAACCTGGGCTTCGTGCGGACGGAGGTGACCCGCATGACCTACACCGACCACCCCGCCCTGCTCGTCGTGCTGACGCGGCCCTGAGGCGATGTTGTCATACGAGTGATGGCTTCGTATGATGACTGACAACATCGCCGCCTACCCTCTTGGACCGCCCATGGCCGCCGACCGCATCCGCCACGTCTCGCTCTCCTCCGTCACCCTCCCGCTCGACGTCCCCATCAGCGACGCCAAGGTGCTCACCGGGCGGCAGAAGCCGATGACCGAGATCGCCTTCCTCTTCGCCGAGATCACGACCGAGGACGGTCACGAGGGCACCGGGTTCAGCTACTCCAAGAGGGCGGGCGGCCCCGCGCAGTACGCCCACGCCAAGGAGGTCGGGGCCAACCTGATCGGCCAGGACCCCTCCGACATCGGCAAGGTGTACGACACCCTGCTGTGGGCGGGCGCCTCGGTCGGCCGGTCCGGGGTGGCCACGCAGGCGCTGGCGGCGATCGACGTCGCGCTGTGGGACCTGAAGGCGAAGCGGGCGGGGCTGCCGCTGGCCAAGCTGCTGGGGTCCTATCGCGACTCGGTCCGGACGTACAACACCTCGGGCGGTTTCCTGCACGCGCCGGTCGAGGAGGTCAAGGCCCGCGCCACCCAGTCGCTCAAGGACGGCATCGGCGGGATCAAGATCAAGGTCGGGCAGCCCGACACCAAGGAGGACCTGCGGCGGCTGGCCGCGGTGCGCGAGCACATCGGCGACGACGTGCCGCTCATGGTGGACGCCAACCAGCAGTGGGACCGGCCGACGGCCCTGCGGTTCGGGCGGGCGGTGGAGGAGCTCGGGCTGGTCTGGATCGAGGAGCCGCTGGACGCCTACGACGCCGAGGGGCACGCGCAGCTGGCCGCCGCCCTCGACACGCCCATCGCCACCGGCGAGATGCTCTCCAGCGTCGCCGAGCACGTCCGCCTCATCGAGGCCCGCGCCGCCGACATCATCCAGCCGGACGCCCCGCGCGTCGGCGGCATCACGCCCTTCCTGCGCCTGGCCACCCTCGCCGACCACGCGGGGCTGCAGCTGGCGCCGCATTTCGCCATGGAGATCCACCTCCACCTGGCCGCCGCCTACCCGCGCGAGCCCTGGGTCGAGCACTTCGAATGGCTCAACCCGCTGTTCAACGAGCGGCTCGAGACCCGCGACGGCCGCATGATCGTTCCTGACCGGCCGGGGCTCGGGTTCACGCTCAGCGAGCAGTGCCGCAAGTGGACCGTGGACAGCGTCGAGTTCGGGAAGGCCTGAGACCGATGGGTGACCGCGTCGCGTCGGTGCGGTTCGGGCATTACGCCGTGCCGCTGGCGCATCCGGTGAGCGACGCCAAGGTCGCGACGGGGCGCCAGCGGCCCCTGTCCCAGATCGACGTGCTGACCTGCGAGATCACGACGGACGACGGGCTCGAGGGGCTCGGGTTCTCGTACACGACGCGGGCGGGCTGCCGCGCGCAGTTCGCCCACGCGAAGGAGGTCGGGGAGAACCTCCTCGGCCGGGATCCGTCCGACATCGGCAGGTTGTACGACGTGCTGCTGTGGGCGGGGGCGTCGGTCGGGCGTTCGGGGGTGGCCACGCAGGCGCTGGCGGCGGTCGACGTCGCGTTGTGGGACCTGAAGGCGAAGCGGGCGGGGTTGCCGCTGGCGAAGCTGCTGGGGTCCTATCGCGACTCGGTCCGGACGTACAACACCTCGGGCGGCTATCTGCAGGCTCCGGTCGAGGAGGTCAAGGAGCGGGCCCGGCAGTCGCTGAGCGACGGCATCGGCGGGATCAAGATCAAGGTGGGGCAGCCCGACACCCGGGAGGACCTGCGGCGGCTGGCCGCGGTGCGCGAGCACCTCGGTGACGACGTGCCGCTGATGGTGGACGCCAACCAGCAGTGGGATCGGGCCACGGCGCTGCGGTTCGGGCGGGCGGTGGAGGAGCTCGGGCTGGTCTGGATCGAGGAGCCGCTGGACGCCTACGACGCCGAGGGGCACGCGCAGCTGGCCGCCGCGCTCGGCACGCCCATCGCCACCGGTGAGATGCTCTCCAGCGTGCCCGACCTCGTGCGGCTCATCGACCTTCGGGCCGTCGGCTTCCTGCAGCCCGACGTGCCTCGGGTGGGCGGCATCACGCCCTACCTCAAGGTCGCCGCGCTGGCCGATCACGCGCAGCTGCAGGTCGCGCCGCACTTCGTGATGGAGATCCACGTCCACCTGGCCGCGGCCTACCCGCGCGAGTCCTGGGTGGAGCACATCGAGTGGCTGTCGCCGCTGTTCGAGGAGCGGCTGGAGATCGAGGGAGGACGCATGCGCGTCCCGGACCGCCCGGGCCTCGGCCTCAGCCTCGCCGACGGGGCGGCGGCCTGGCGGCTCGATCAGGTCGAGTTCGGCGTGGCCGGGGCTGGGCGGTCCGATCGGGGCGGGCTCGGTGCGGTTGCGGTCGGGCGGTCCGATCGGGGCGAGTTCGGCGTGGCCGGGGCTGGGCGGTCCGATCGGGGCGAGTTCGGTGCGGTTGCGGTCGGGCGGTCCGGCCGGGTCGAGTTCCGTGCGGACGCCGGGTAGGTTGTCAGCCGTGCCGCCAGATCAGAGGCTCGACCGCGACAGCGGGCGCGGGCTCGCGCATGAGCTCGTCGAACGGCTCAAGGAACGCATCCTCGCCGGCGAGATCGAGCCCGGCCAGAAGCTGCCGACCGAGTCCTCGCTCGTCGAGGAGTTCGGCGTGAGCCGTACGGTGGTCCGCGAGGCCATCTCGCGGCTCCAGGCGGCCGGGCTGGTCGAGACGTTCCAGGGGCGGGGCTCGTTCGTGCTGGCCTTGCCCGCCTCCACGGCCTTCTCGGTGGAGCCCTCGCAGATCCGCAGCCATCGCGACGTCCTCGACATGATCGACTTCCGGATCGGCGTCGAGTCGGAGTCGGCGGGGCTGGCCGCCGAGCGCCGCACCGACCTGCAGCTGAAGGCCATCGAGCGGGCCCTGGTCGACCTCGGGCGCTCGGGTGAGCAGCCCAGCAGCGCCGTCGAGGCCGACTTCCAGTTCCATCTCAAGATCGCGCTGGCCTCGGGCAACCGGTTCTACTCCGACCTGCTGGCGTCCTTCGGGCCCATGGTGATCATGCTGCCGCGCACCCGGCTGGAGCACGCGTACACCGTCTCCAACGCCACCCACCTCACCCGGGTGACGCTGGAGCACGAGAACATCTACCGCGCCATCGCCGACCGGGACGCCGCGGCGGCGCGGGCCGCGATGCGGCTGCACCTGTCCAACTCCCGCGCCCGCCTCCAGGCTCCGTAGCCGGTCAGGGGCGGGTGGGTTCTAGCGGTGGGCGACCACCGGTAGGCGTGCTGCGGCTGCGTGTGTCCCGTTCCGCGCGTCCGTCTTCGGGCTTCGTGGCGGGCGGTCGGCGGTGGGGCGGGATGCGGCTGTGCGTCCTGCCCCGCGTGCTCGTCTCCAGGCCCAGTGGTCGTCGGGTTACCAGCGGGCCGTGTTGGGGGTGAAGCCGGGCTCGACCGTGCGCATGTACGCCGTGTCCTCGCGCCCGCGCTGCCCGCACCGCACGTACTGCTCGTGCAGGGCGTCCAGCGCGTCCTCGTCCAGCTCCACGCCGAGCCCCGGCCCGGCCGGCACGGCCACGCTGCCGTCGCGGAACTCCAGCGCCCCCGGCCTGATGACCTCCTCGGTCTTCCACGGGTAGTGGGTGTCGCAGGCGTAGGTGAGGTTCGGGGTCGCGGCGGCCAGGTGGGTCATCGCGGCGAGGCTCACGCCGAGGTGGGAGTTGGAGTGCATCGACAGCCCCATCCCGAACGTCTCGCAGATGCCCCCCAGCAGGGCCGAGCGGCGCAGGCCGCCCCACAGGTGGTGGTCCGAGAGGACGACCTGCACGGCGTCCGCGGCGACGGCGGGCTTGAGGTGCTCGAAGGCGATGACGCACATGTTCGTGGCCAGGGGCAGGTCGGTGTGCTCGGCGACCCGCGCCATGCCGTCGATGCCGGGCGTCGGGTCCTCGAGGTACTCCAGGACCCCGGCCAGCCGGTGCGCCACCTTGATCGAGGTGTCCACGGTCCAGGCGCCGTTGGGGTCGATGCGCAGGGCGTGAGAGGGGAAGGCGGTGGCCAGTGCCTCGACGGTCTCGACCTCGTGGCCGGGCTCGAAGACGCCGCCCTTGAGCTTGATGGCGGTGAAGCCGTACTCGTCGACCATCCGCCGGGCCTGGGCGACCATCTGCTCGGGCGTGACGCCCTCGCCCCACGAGTCCTCGTCCTGGCCCGGGTGACCGGCCCACTTGTAGAACAGGTACGCGGAGAACGGCACCCGGTCGCGTACGGCGCCGCCGAGCAGGTCGCTGACCGGGCGGCCGAGCGTCCTGCCCTGCAGGTCGAGCAGCGCCACCTCGAAGGGCGCGGCCACGGTGTCCACGGCGCTGGAGACCTCCAGCATGCCGCCGAAGCTCGCGCCCGCGCCGCCGGTGGAGCGGCCGAGCGTCTCCTCGACGACGCGGCGCAGCCCGTGGGCGTCGAACACGTCCAGGCCGGGCAGCGCGGCGGCCACGGCGTCGAGCCGGTCGAGATGGGCCTGGTCGGCGTACGTCTCGCCCAGCCCCACCAGCCCCGAGTCGGTGTGCACCTGGACGATCGCGCGCAGCACGAACGGCTGGTGGACGCCGACGACGTTGAGGAGGGGCGGGTCGCGGAAGGCGACCGGCGTGACCGAGACGCGGCTGATCCGCCCGCCGTCACGAGTCATCGGGGCGCCTTCACCGTCAGCACCGGCACGCTGGCCTCCATGAGGATGCGCTGCGCCTCGCTGCCCAGGATGAACTTGCCCACCAGCGACCGGTGCCGCAGCCCGATGACGATGAGGGTGCCGCCCGTCTCCTTGACGAGCTCCTCGAACGTCTCCGGCAGGTCGTCGTCGTGGAGCGGCTGGCGTACCTCGGCGTCCACGCCGGCGGCCCGCGCCCGGGCGAGCAGCGCGGTCGAGGCGTCGTCGTCGATCTTGTGCTCGTCGACGGGGGCGCCGCGGCGCGGGGAGTTCACGATGATCACGCGCTCGGAGCGCAGCGCGCCCTCGCGCAGGCCCGCGTCGACCGCGGCCTCGCCCTCGGGGGTGGGCAGGTAACCGACGAGGATCGTCATGGCGTCTTCTCCTCAACTGGAACGCGGTCCGCGGCGGCGGTCTTGCGGCGTACGGCTTTGCGGATGAGCGGCAGGACGGCGACGAGCACCACCAGGGCGAGCACCGTGCCGGAGATCGGGCGGGTGAGGAACCCGGTCGGGTCGCCGCCGAAGATGAGCAGCGCCTGGCGCGACGAGTTCTCGATCATCGAGCCGAGGACGAACGCGAGCACCAGCGGTCCGGGCTCGAACCCGAACTTCTTCATCAGGTAGCCCAGCAGGCCGAAGGCGATGACCAGGAAGATGTCGTACACGTTGTTGTTCACGGTGTACGCGCCGAGCAGCGTGATGAGCACCGTGATCGGGGCCAGGATGGCGGGACGCACCCGCAGGATCTTCACGAAGACGCCGACCATCGGGATGCTCATGATGAGCAGCAGGATGTTGCCGATGTACATCGAGTTGATGACGCCCCAGAAGACGTCGGGGTGCTCGGTGACGAGCTGCGGCCCCGGCTGGATGCCCTGGATGAGCAGCGCCCCGAACATCAGCGCCATCGTCGCGTTCGCCGGGATGCCCAGCGTCAGCAGCGGGATGAACGACGACGTGGCGGCGGCGTTGTTGGCGGTCTCGGGGGCGGCCACGCCCTCGACGGCGCCCTTGCCGAAGCGCTCGGGCTGCTTGGCGCGGCGCTTCTCGAAGGCGTACGCCGCCAGCGAGGACAGCACCGCGCCGCCGCCGGGCAGGACGCCCAGCACGAACCCGATGACCGAGCCGCGCCCGATCGCGCCCTTGGCCTGGCCGAGGTCCTGGCGCGACGGCCACACGTTGCCGACCTTGGCCGGCGCGTGCACCTGGTTGTGCCGCTCCTCGAGGTTGTAGAGGATCTCGCTGAGGCCGAACAGACCCATCGCGATCGGGATGAAGTCGATGCCTTCGGCGAGGTTCAGGCTGTCGAAGGTGAACCGCTCGGCGCCGGTGAAGGTGTCGCGGCCGACGGTCGCGATGAGCAGGCCGACGCAGGCCGCGATGATCGCCTTGAGCTTGTTGCCGTTGCCGACCGAGGAGATCAGCAGCACGCCGAGCACGCCCAGCGCCGCGTACTCGGGCGGGCCGAAGTCGAGCGCGAAGCCGGCGACGACCGGGGCCAGGATCGTCAGGCCGATGATCGAGACGGTGCCGCCGACGAAGGAGCCGATGGCGGCGATGCCGAGCGCGGTGCCCGCCTTGCCCTGTCTGGCCAGGGCGAACCCGTCGAAGACGGTCACGACGGAGGACGCCTCGCCGGGGAGGCGGAGCAGGACCGAGGTGATGGTCCCGCCGTACTGGGCGCCGTAGAAGATGCCGGCCAGCATGATGATCGCGGAGACCGGCCCGATGCCGTACGTGATCGGCAGCAGGATGGCGATCGTCGCGCCGGGCCCGAGGCCGGGCAGCACGCCGATGAGCATGCCGATGATCACGCCGATGAGGCAGTAGAGCAGGTTGGCCGGCTCCATGACGACGCCGAAGCCGTTGAGGATGGGGGAGATGTCCATGGGGTCTTCTCAGATGAGGCGCGGGAGCGGGACCTGGAGCAGCACGACGAAGAGCAGGTAGAACGCCGCCACCGTCAGCACGCTGACCACGATGGAGGTGCGCCACGACTCTTTGCCCAGCCAGCGCAGCCAGACGAACACCAGCAGCAGGGAGGGGATCTCGAAGCCGATCAGCGGCAGCAGCCAGGCCAGCATGATGAGCGTCACCAGGCCGGCCGCGGTGAGCAGGCTCGCCTTGGAGAACCGCTCGGTGTCCTCGAGCTTGCGGCCGGTGACGACGAGCACCGCCGACAGCACGACGATGACGACGCTGATGGCGAACGGCCACAGGCCGGGGCCCGGCTGGGTCATGCGGCCGAGCCCGAGCGCGAGGGAGCCGATCGCCCCGGCGACGCCGACCGCCAGCGCCACCAGGGCCGCCGAGATCTGCGAGAGAGGGCCGGCGTGCGGTGGCCGGGTGTCGTCGGCGACCTCAGGGCCGGACTCGAGAGGGCCGGCCTCAAGAGGGTCAGACATGGACATGCTCGCTCCTAGGGGACTATCCGGCCAGGCTGATGCCGTACTTGCTCAGCTGCTCCTTGTACGTGGCGGTGTCCTTCTGCAGGGAAGAGAGCACCTCCTGCGGGGAGACCTCCATCGGGGTGAGCGAGTTGTCCTCGTTGAACTTCTTGTACTCCGGCGTGGCGAACGTCTTCTTCGCCGCGTCCAGCAGGCGGGTCTTGACGTCCTCGGGCGTGCCCTTGGGCGCGGTCAGGAAGCGGTACTGCGTCACCAGGACGTCGAAGCCCTGCTCCTTGGCCGTCTTCACGTCCGGCAGGAAGGGGATGCGCTGGTCGGAGAAGACCGCGAGCGGGACGAGCTTGCCGGCCTTGATGTTCTCGATGGCCTCGCCGATCTGCATGGTGGAGACGTCCACCTGGTTGCCCAGCAGGGCGGTCAGCGCGGGGGCGCCGCCGTCGAAGGGCACGGCCGTGGCCTCGATGCCGGCGGTCTTGAAGGTCAGCGCGGAGGCGAGCTGGGCGCCCGTGCCGACGCCGGTCGTGCCGTAGCGGATGGTCTTGCCGGCCTTCTTCATGTCCTCGATGGACTTGTAGCCGGACTGGGAGTTGGTCGCCATGACGTAGTCGTCACGCGAGACGCCGGTGATGACGTCGAACGAGTCGATCTTCGTGGCCTCGGCGGGGGAGACCGTGAGCGGCGTGATGGTGAACAGGGAAGCGTTCTGGACGGCGATCTTGTAGCCGTCGGCCTTCGCGGCCTGGAGCTCCTTGGCGTTGAGCGCGCCGTTCGCGCCGGGCTTGTTGAGCACCGGGGCGGAGACACCGAGGTCCTTGCCCATGCCCTGGGCCAGCGCCCGGGTGATGAGGTCGGTCGAGCCGCCCGCGGACGCGCCGACGCTGAACTCGATGTTGCCCGTCGGATATTTACCGTCACCGCCGCCGGAGGACGTGGTCTTGACGCCACCGCACGCCGTCAGCGCGAGCGCGGCGGCGCCGCCGATGACACCCGCGAGAAGGCGGCGGCGGGTCGTCCGTGATGTCGGCATGGACTTCTCCTTATGTGCGAGCGGCGTCTATGGAGGTTACGGGGTTGTTTCCGCTCTGTAGTCTCCGGAGACTAGGGACCTGCCTCGATGCCTGTCCAGGCTCAATTCGGTATCAGGTGATACTCTGCGGGCATCATGCTAACACTGGATCAGATCCGGGCATTCGTGGCGGTCGCCGAGGAGCTCCACTTCGGCCGGGCCGCCGATCGGCTACGCATGACGCAGCCGCCGCTCAGCCGCCACATCCAGAAGTTGGAGCGCGCGATCGGCGTGACCCTTCTGGAACGCGACAACCGGCGCGTCGTGCTCACCGACGCCGGGCGCGGCTTCCTGGAGGACGCGCGGCGCATGCTCTCCCTCGTCGACACCGCGGGCGACCGGGCCCGCCGCATCGCCAAGGGCGCCACGGGCACCGTACGGCTCGGCTTCACCGCCGTCTCGGCCATCAGCATGCTCGGCACGATCCTGCGCCGCCTCACGGAGCAGCTGCCGGAGATCGACGTCATCCTCCACGAGCGGGTGACCGCCGGGCAGGTGGACGGCATCCTGCGCGGCGAGCTCGACCTGGGCCTGGCCCGCCCGCCCTTCGACATCGCCACGCTCGACTCCCGCGTGGTCTTCCGCGAGCCGCTGTGCGCCGTGGTCCCCATCGGCCATCCGCTGGCCGGCCTGGGCCGGCCGCTCGCGCCCGACGACTTCGACGGCATGCCGGTCATCAGCTACAACCCCGTGCAGTCGCGTTACTTCCACGAGCTGACCGTCCGCTTCCTCACCAACGCCCACCCCAGGATCGAGCAGCAGGTGCACCAGATCCTCACCGCCGCCCTGCTCGTGGCCGCCGGCCGGGGCGTGGCGCTGGCGCCGGCCAGCGCCCGCTCGCTCGGCATCGACGGCATCGTCTTCTGCGACCTGGTACGGGGCGGCGGCGACCCGCTCGACGAGGGGGCCAAAGAAAGGGCAGGCGTCGCGGGCAAGCCGGTGGAGCTGCACGTCATCTGGGACCACGGCTCCACCAACCCCGCCCTGTGGCGCGTCCTGGAGCTGCTGCCCGACCCCGGGCGTGACGATGCTCGTTCGGTATCGCCAGATACAGAATCGGGCTTGGACAGGAATCCACCCTCCTTCCTAGCCTGACGGCATCAACCTTTACCGGCGGTGCGGGGGATCCCACGGGCCGCGTGTCAACAGAGGACGGTCATGCCGAATTTCTCGCCCCAGGAGCTCGCAGCCCAGCTCAAGAGCGGCCTGCTGTCGTTCCCTGTCACCCATTTCACGCAGGAGCTGGAGTTCGACGAGGCGGGTTACCGTGACCACCTGTCCTGGTTGAGCGCGTACCCCGTGGCCGGGCTGTTCGCCGCGGGCGGCACCGGCGAGGGCTTCTCGCTCACCCCCGCCGAGATCGACCGGGTGGTGCGGGCGGCGGTCAGCGAGGTGAACGGCAGGCTACCGGTCGTGGCCCCCGCCACCGGCGGCACCGCGAACGCCGTCGCGCAGGCCCAGGCCGCCGAGGCCGCCGGGGCCGACGGGCTGCTGCTCATGCCCCCCTATCTCACGGAGGCCGGGCAGGCGGGCCTGGTGGAGCACGTCTCCGCGGTGTGCCGCGCCACCGACCTCGGCGTGATCGTCTACAGCCGCGCCAACGCGATCCTGAACGACCGCTCCGTCGAGGCCCTGGCCGACCGCAACCCGAACCTCGTCGGGTTCAAGGACGGCGTCGGCAGCATCGAGCACCTCACCCGCATCTACGCCACCGTCGGCGACCGCCTGGCCTACATCGGCGGCCTGCCCACGGCCGAGACGTTCGCGCTGCCGCTGCTGCAGCTCGGCATGAGCACGTACTCCTCGGCGATCTTCAACTTCGTCCCGCAGTACGCGCTCGACTTCTACGCCGACGTCCGCGCCCAGAACCGGGACGCCGTCTACCGGCGGATCAAGGAGTTCGTGATCCCGTACCTGGACATCCGCGACCGGCAGAAGGGGTACGCCGTCTCGATCATCAAGGCGGGCCTGGCCGCCGTCGGGCGCCCGGCGGGCCCCGTCCGGCCGCCGCTGCAGAACCTCACCGACGGCGAGTCCGCCGAACTGGCCGCCCTCATCAACAAGATCAGCTAGGGCGCCATGTCTCCCACCATCCAGCGCGTCGAGGTCGTCCCGGTGGCCGGGTACGACAGCATGCTGCTCAACCTCAGCGGCGCCCACGGCCCCTTCTTCACCCGCAACGTCGTCATCACCACCGACTCCGACGGGCGCACCGGCCTCGGTGAGGTGCCCGGCGGCGAGGCGATCCGGAGGACCGTCGAGGAGGCGGGCGCGCTGCTGGCGGGCGAGCCCGTGGCCCGGTACCGCAGCCTGCTGCGGTCGGTGTCCGAGCGGTTCGCCGACCGCGACGCGAGCGGGCGCGGCGCCCAGACCTTCGACCTGCGCACCACCGTGCACGCCGTCACCGGCCTGGAGTCCACCCTGCTCGACCTGCACGGCCAGTACCTGGGCCTGCCGGTGGCCGACCTGCTCGGCGAGGGCCGTCAGCGGGACCGGGTGCCGATGCTGGGCTACCTCTTCTACGTCGGCGACCCGGGCAGGACCGACCTGCCCTACCGGGTGGACGACGCGGGCGAGGACCGCTGGTCGCGGCTGCGCCGCCAGGAGGCGCTCACACCCGACGCGGTGGTCGCGCTGGCCGAGGCCGCCCAGGAGCGTTACGGCTTCGCCGACTTCAAGCTCAAGGGCGGGGTGCTGACGGGCGAGGAGGAGATCGAGGCGGTCACGGCGCTGGCCCGCCGCTTCCCCGAGGCGCGCGTCACCCTCGACCCCAACGGCGGCTGGCTGCTCGCCGACGCCGTACGGCTGTGCCGCGGGCTGGGCGGCGTCCTGGCCTACGCCGAGGACCCGTGCGGGGCCGAGGGCCGCTTCTCCAGCCGGGAGACGATGGCCGAGTTCAGGCGGGCCACCGGGCTGCCCACCGCGACGAACATGATCGCCACCGACTGGCGGGAGATGGCCCACGCCGTACGCGCCGGCGCGGTGGACATCCCGCTGGCCGACCCGCACTTCTGGACCATGGCCGGGTCGGTCCGCGTCGCCCAGCTCTGCCACGACTTCGGGCTGACCTGGGGTTCTCACTCCAACAACCACTTCGACATCTCGCTGGCGATGTTCACCCATGTCGGGGCGGCGGCCCCGGGGGAGATCACGGCACTGGACACGCACTGGATCTGGCAGGACGGCCAGGCCCTGACGACCAGCCCGTTCCGGATCACGGACGGCGCGATCGAGGTGCCGACGACCCCCGGGCTCGGCGTCGAGCTCGACCGCGCGGCCCTGGCCGAGGCCCACGAGCTCTACCTGCGCCACGGCCTCGGCGCCCGCGACGACTCCGTGGCCATGCAGTATCTGCTGAAGGACTGGGTCTTCGACCCGAAGCGCCCCTGCCTCGTCCGCTGACGACTTCGGCAGGTCCCTGCCGACAGGCCCATGGCGGCTGGCCTAGTGTTGGCCTCATGGGCATGGTCGGTACGGTCGGGCTGGTGTTGCACCCACGGCGCGACTCGAAGAAGGCGATAGACACCATCCTGCGCTGGGCCGGTGACAAGGGCGCCACCGTGCTCGGGCTGCCCGAGGAAGTGGGGCGGATCGACTGCTCCGCCGTGGCCGTGGACGCCGAGGCCCTCGTCGAGCGGGCCGACCTGCTGGTCGGGCTGGGCGGCGACGGCACGATGCTGCGGACCATGCGGCTGCTGGCCGGTCGGCCCACCCCCATCCTGGGGGTCAACCTCGGCAAACTCGGCTTCCTGGCCGAGATCGACGTGGACGAGCTGGCGGACACGCTGTCGGCCATCGACGCCCACCGCTACACGATCGAGCCGCGCATGGCGATCAAGAGCCGGCTCGGCGGCGCGGACGTGACCGCGTTCAACGACATCGCGCTGGTCCGGATCCCCGGGGAAGGGCTGGCCGCGATCGCCGTCACCCCGGCGGGCAGCGACTTCGTGCGTTTCGCGGCCGACGCGGTGATCGTGGCGACCTCCACGGGCTCGACCGCCTACAGCTTCTCGGCCGGCGGTCCCATCGTGTCGCCCCGGGTGGAGGCGGTGCTGGTGGTGCCCGCCGCCGCCCACTCGTCGTTCAACCGGGCGCTGGTGCTGCCCGCCGACGAGGAGGTCACGCTGGAGGTGCTGCCCACCAGCGGGCGGCTGGCGGTGGAGGTCGACGGGGCCGTGGTGACCCACCTGTGCCCCGGCGACACCGTCACCGTGTCCGCGTGGCCGGGGGCGGCGAAGGTCGTGCGGCTGGGGACCACGTTCTACGAGCGGGCCCGGCGGAAGCTGCGGGTGGACGGCAGCGCCGAAGCCCTCTGACGGGCGGCCGCGATCAGGTGCGCGTCCGCCGGCGGTGCCGGGCCGGGCGCTCGCCCGGGTGCTGGGCGGGGTCGTGCTGGTGGGCGTGCGGCGTGAAGAAGCTCTCCTGCGCGTCCTGCCGGGCGGGAGGCTCCTGGGCGTCCTCCTCCGGGTGGTGGCGGGAGGCCGTCAGGGCCGCCAGCGCCGTGGTGATGGGCACGGCGGCGATGAGCCCCAGCGTGCCGACGATGCTGCGGACGATCTCCTGGGCGATGACCGGCGTCGTCAGCACGTCACCCAGCGGCTGCTGCCCGATGCTGAACAGCAGCAGCAACGGCAGCGACGCCCCCGCGTACGCCAGGATGATCGTGTTGATCACCGACGCGATGTGCGCCCGGCCGATGCGGCCGGCCGCCCGGTAGAGGCGGGCGAAGCCGTACGAGGGGTTGGCGTGGGCCAGCTCGGCCACCGTGACCGCCTGGGTGACCGTGACGTCGTCGAGCACCCCCAGCGCGCCGATGATGATGCTGGCCAGCAGCAGGCCCTGGGTGTCGATCTTCAGGCTCATGTCCAGCGCCAGCGCGCTGTCGTCGGTGATGCCGTTGAGCCGGGCGAACCCCAGCGCCCCGTACGACAGCAGGCCCGTCAGCGCCAGGCTGGCCAGCGTGCCCAGCACGGCCATCGACGTGGCCAGCGAGAAGCCGTGCGTGAGGTAGAGGACCAGCAGCATGATCGCCGAGGCCCCCACGATGGCCACCAGCAGGGGCGGCTCGCCCTCCAGGATGCCGGGGATGACGAACGTCAGCAGCAGCACGAACGTCACCGCCAGCCCCACCAGCGCCGTCACCCCGCGCCAGCGGCCGAAGGCGATGACCGCCAGCGCGAAGGCCGCCCCGAACAGCCACAGCGGCGTCGACCGGTCGTGGTCGGAGATCTGGTGCTCGCCGTCCGCGTCGCGCAGCAGGATCACGTCGTCGCCCGCGGCGAAGTGCTGGGCCCCGGGCCCGCTGGGCAGCCGGAGCGTGACGCTCTGGCCGCCCTCGACGCGGACGTCGGCGTTGCCGCAGGTGGCCGGGTCGGGCTGGGGTGCGCCTTCCGAGGCGGCGGGGCACTTCTTGAGCGTGACACCGGTGATCGTCCCGGTGACCCGCTGCACGCTGGACTGCTCACCGGATGGGGCGGTGCCGGTGCTCACCGTCCCGTCGGGCCAGAGCCAGAGCAGGCCGGCCAGGGTGATGATCGCCAGCGGCACGAGCACGGCCAGACCGGCCATCACCGTACGCCGGGAGCTGGGAAGATGCGCGTGATTGGCGCCCATGGCTGACGACAGTACTGCACCCCGGTCCCCTGGGTAGGCGTAAAAGCATGTCGTGGCTGGTAGGCACGTCGGGGTGGCAGTACAAGGACTGGCGCGGGGTGCTCTATCCGCAGGACGTCCCGCAGCGGCTCTGGCTGGAGGAGTACGCGGCCGAGTTCCCGACCGTCGAGAGCAACAACGCGTTCTACCGGCTGCCGAGCCCCGAGACGTTCGCGGCCTGGCGGGACCGCACGCCGGACGGGTTCGTGATGGCGGTCAAGGCCAGCAGGTTCCTGACCCACATCAAGCGGCTGGCCGACCCCGAGGAGCCGGTGGGGCGCCTGATGAGCCGCGCATCGGAGCTGAAGGACAAGCTCGGGCCGGTCCTGCTGCAGCTGCCGCCCACGCTGAAGGCCGACGCGGACCGGCTCGACCGGTGCCTGCGCTGCTTCCCGGCGGGCGTCCGGGTGGCCGTGGAGCCGCGGCACGAGTCGTGGTGGACGGAGGACATCCGGGAGCTGCTGAGCGCGCACGAGGCCGCGCTGTGCTGGGCCGACCGGCTGGGCAAGCCGCAGAGCCCGCTCTGGCGCACGGCGGACTGGGGTTACGTGCGCCTGCACGAGGGGCCGTCCGGCTGGTCGTACGGCGACACCGCGTTGAAGACGTGGGCGAGACGCCTGCATGAGGCGGGCTGGCGGGACGTCTACGTCTACTTCAACAACGATCCTGGGGGAGCGGCTGTGCGTAACGCGAGACGATTTGCCAGACTCGGCTAGTGCACACACGTCTGTACAGGAACGGCGTCCTCGAGAAGGAAGGTTTCCCGATCGAGGAGGTCTCCGACTATGTGGAGGATCCCGGCAACACGGTCTGGTTCGACCTGTGCGGCCCCTCGTCCGCCGACCTCGGCGTGATCGGTGAGGAGCTGGGACTGCACGAGCTGGCGGTCGAGGACGTGCTGTCCGACCATCAGCGGCCGAAGGTCGATATATACGACAACCACTTGTTCATCACCGTTTACGGGGTGCACTTCGACGAAGGGCAGCTCGACCCCGTCGAGGTGAACATCTTCGTCACCAGGAACGCCCTGGTCACCGTCCGCGAGAACGACCACTTCGACATCCGCGAGGTGGTCAAGCGCTGGGACGCCAACACCCGGCTGGCCGGCCACGGCGTGGCGTACCTGCTGCACGGGCTGCTCGACTACGTGGTCGACAGCCAGTTCGACCTGGTGCAGGACCTCGACACGCAGGCGGAGGCGCTGGAGGAGTCCCTGTTCGACGAGGACGGCCCCCATGACGGCAGGGCCCTGCAGCGCAGGATGTACGAGCTGCGCAAGAACACCGCCCGGCTGCGCAAGATCTCGATGCCGATGCGCGAGGTGGTCGGCACCCTCCTCCACCGCGACCAGGACTTCATCGCCAAGCCCGCCATGGCCCCCTACTACGAGGACGTCAACGACCACGTGCTGCGCGTGGCGGAATGGGTGGAGACCATCCGCGACATGCTCGCGAACGTCCGCGAGACCCGCCTTGCCCAGCAGGGCTTCCGCCTGAACGAGATCATGAAACGGCTCACCAGCTGGGCCGCGATCATCGCCGTGCCGACCGCGATCACCGGCTACTACGGGCAGAACGTGCCCTACCCGGGCTCGGGGCAGCCGTGGGGGTTCTGGACCTCCACGATGCTGGTGGCCGGCGTGTCCGCGATGCTGTACGTGGTGTTCAAGAAGAAGGACTGGCTGTGAGAGCCCTCGGGGCCCATCGCAGCGCGGCCAGGTCGTAGGGCGGGCGGCAGGGCCCGCTCCGCGCGTCCGGCCGCTCCTCCACGGCCAGCCGCACCCGCGCGGCGCCGTCGGCCGGAAACAGGGGCAGGCAGCGGCCGCCCGAGATGAGGGTACGGCGGCCGATCGACGTGGTGAGCAGGGACAGCTCCTCGTACGTGGCGGGCACGGCCAGGCGCAGCACCCACATGCCCTCCGGGGTCCGCACCCGCGTCCCGTCGAGCGCGTAGTACTCCAGCACGCTCTCGTTGGTCGAGACGACCGCCCGCATGGTGAACCGGCGGCCCTCCACGGTGAACACCTCCGCGGAGGGAGCCCGGTAGATCGAGTGCACGTACCCGATCGAGAAGGCGCCCGCGACGACGGGCAGGCCGTTCACGGTGAGGAGGCCGGCGCTCCCGCCGGAGCAGAGCGCCGCCACCACCGTGAGCGCCGTCGCGAGGGCCGCGAGCAGCCTCGTCAGGCCTTTTCCTTGTAGTAGCGGGCCGCGCCCGGGTGCAGCTCGACCGGCGCCACCTGCTGGCCCAGCATGACGTCGAGCTTCTTGGCCTCCGGATGCACGGCCGCCAGCTCGGCCTTCTTCTCGAACAGGGTCTTGGTGATGTCGTAGGCGAGCTGGTCGCTCATCTTGTCGGGCACCAGCAGCACGTTCGCAATGCCGACGGTCTTGATCGAGCCGGACAGCTTGTAGAGGGACAGGTCCACGTCGAGGCCGACGTACTGCTGGCCGTACGTCGACTGCATGGTCGTCAGCACGTCGCTCGTGTCGAGCACCTTCACGTCCGGCTTGCTCGTGGCCAGGTCGGTGATGCCGGCCGTGGGCAGGCCGCCGACCCAGAAGAACGCGTCGATCGTGCCGTCCTTGACGGCCTGCACCGACTCGTTGATCGACAGCTGCTGCTTGGTGATGTCGTTGTCCGGGTTGATCCCGGCCGCCTGAAGGACCCGCCTGGCCACGACCTGGGTGCCGGAGTTGGCCGGGCCGAGCGAGACGCGCATGCCCTTCAGGTCGGCCACCTTGGCGGCCCGGACGCCGGGCGCGACGACGAGCTGCGTGTAGTTGTCGTAGATGCGGGCGATGGCCTTGATGGGCTGCTTCGCGGTGAAGGTGTCCTTGCCGTTGACCGCGTCGGCCGCCGTGTCGGACTGGGAGAAGCCGATGTCGGCCTTGCCGGAGGCGAGCAGCTTGATGTTCTCGACGGAGGCCGAGGTGACCGACGCCGTGGCCTGGGTGTTGGGGATGTTGGCCGACAGCAGCTTGGCCAGGCCGCCGCCGTACACGTAATAGACGCCTGTCGTGCCGCCCGTGGCGATCGACAGCCGGTTGCCGGATCCGCCCGCGCCACCTCCGCCGCAGCCGGCCGCGGTCAGGACGGCGACGGCCACTATCGCAAAGATCCGCTTCACGCTGGGTCCCTTCTCCTGCTTCTGACGAGGTGCACGGCTACGGCCACGGCCAGGACGGCCAGACCGGCGACGATGGGAACGGGTTCGAGGAAGAGCAGCAGCACCGCGGCGATCGCCGCGAGCGCGCGCTCGGGCCATCCGCTCATGCCGCCGGTCGCCAGCGCGAGGGCCGCCACGGCGACGGCCGAGACGGCCGTCATCAGCAGCACGGTGCCGATCGGCCCCTGCCCGAGCAGCGCCTGCCCGTTGGGCGTCAGCACGAAGGCGAACGGCACCAGGAACGCCGGCAGCGTGTAGCGCCAGGTCATCATCATCGTCTTGTACGTGTTGCCGCCGGTGATCGCCGCCGCCGCGACCGCGGACAGCGCCGTGGGCGGGCTCACCTCCGACAGGACCGCGTAGTAGAAGACGAACATGTACGCCTCGGCCTGCGTCACCCCGAGCGTCGTGAGCGCCGGGCCGATGATCACCGCGGCGATGATGAAGCTCGCGGTCACCGGCACGGCCAGGCCCAGCAGCATGACCGCGATGCCGGACATGAGCGTGGTCAGCACGAGGTTGCCCGCGGCGAAGTCCACGATGATCGCGCTGAGGTTGAGGCCGAGGCCGGTCTGCGTGATGACGCCGACGATGATGCCCGCCGCCGCGCACACCGCGGTCACCGGCAGCACCTCCAGCGTGCCCTTGGCCAGCGCCTGCCCGACCCGCTTGGGGCCCATGCGGTGCCGCGGGTCGAGGAACGACAGCGCGAACGCGATGGCGGTGGCGATCACCACGGACTGGAACGCCGAGCGGTCCAGCGCCATCAGCACGATGATGAGGATGAGCGAGCTGAAGTGGTAGCCGAAGCGCAGCAGCAGCTTGCCCGCCTTGGGCGCGTCCACCTGCACGGCGTGGGTGCTGAAGCGGCGCGAGTCGATCTCGATGGCCAGGAAGATGCCCAGGTAGTACAGGAGCGTGGGGATCGTCGCGTACAGGAGCACCTCGAGGTAGCTGACCCTCAGATACTCCGCGATGATGAACGCCGCCGCGCCCAGCGTGGGCGGCGACAGGATGGCGCCGATGCCGCCGGCCGCGAGGATGCCGCCCGCCGGCTCCTTCGGATAGCCGGCCCGCCGCAGCACCGGCCAGGCGACGCTGCCCAGGCTGACCGTGGTGGCCACGCCGGAGCCCGACACGGTGCCGAGCAGGAAGCCGGCCGTGGTGACGGTACGGCCGGGGGCGGCGCGGGATTTGCGGAAGGCGGCGAAGCTCAGGTCGATGAAGAACTTGCTCGCGCCCGAATAGTCGAGCACGGCGCCGTAAATCGTGAAAAGGATGATGTAGCTGGCGGCCACTTGCATGGGGACGCCGAAGAAGCCCTCGGTGCCGGTGTAGAGCTGGGACACGATTTGGCCGAGGTCGAAGCCGCGATGCCCGATAGTCCAGTCAATCGGCAAATATGCGCCGTAATAGGCATAAATCAGGAAAACTACGCAGATGATGGTCAGGGACCAGCCGACGGTGCGCCGTACCGCCTCCAGGAGCAGCACCGTCAGCGCCAGGCCCGCCACGACGTCGAGGTCCGTCAGCGCGGCGCCGGAGCCCCGATCGCGGAACCCGTCGATGTCGAGCAGCGGATAGACCAGCACGGCCAGCGAGGCGGCGGCGAGCAGCCAGTCGGCCACGGACGGCCGCTCGGACCGCCGCGTCCCCTCCGGCTCGCCGCCCGCCGGTGTTTCGGGGGGCGGGCTCGCGGCGGTGCCGCGCCGGAACAGCCGTGGCAGGAACGACGACCAGCCCGACCGGTAGCAGAGGAAGACCAGCGGCAGCGCCACCGCCAGGAACGTCATCCGGTGTTCCAACGCCTCCACCGGCCGGAACACCACCACCAGCGAATAAACCGACAGCAGCCCGCCCACGATCCACACGCCGAGCCGCAGAGGCCCGCCGAGTTGCCGCGCCGGGCGTTCCTGTTCGTGCGCGGAAACAAGCTCGGCCTCACGGTCGCTCAGCTCGGTCAAGACACATCCTCCCCCGACACGGCGTTGCAGCGGACTTTACGAGCCGGTTATGCGCGGAGGGAAGGGGCCGTTATCTATTCGATCTCCAAGCTCCGGAACAAAGGTCGCGAATCCGCTCGCCGCCCTGCGGCGAGCCTGGGGGCGCCCCGATCCCGGCGGCGGTGGGCCCCTCACCGGGGCGTCCGGGTGCTCGTGAAAAAAAGTTTCAAGAAGACCTCAAGGTTTGGCAAATGATATAAAGGCTCGGTGGCCGAGATCACCCTTGACGTCCGCCAGCTCCAGGCGTTCGCCGAGGTCGGCTACCAGGTCGCGGCCAGCGGCGGCGCCCACGCGGCGATGGCGGCGCTGCGCCGGGTGGTCCCGGTGGACGCCTACGAGTTCGTCGCGTTCGATCCGGCCACGGGGCGGCACCACAGCGTCGTGTCCGACGGCCACCGCCGCATCGACCACGACGCGGCCGAGGAATACGCGGGGCTGGAGGCGTGCCGCAGGGCCATCGCCACCCGCGCGCCGGTGATCATGCCGGAGCCGGGCACCGCACGCTACTTCCGGCGTCACCTCGCCCCCTACGGCTGGCGGGCGGGGCTGACGGCGCCGCTGTTCCTGAGCGAGGGCCGCTACACGGGGCTGCTCCACCTGGCCACGAAGGACTCCTTCCCCCGGCTCACGGGCGCGCTGGTCGTCGCGATCAGCCCGATGCTCGCCCACGTCACCGACCTGACCAGGTGCGTCATCGACCCGGTCGGGCTGCCGCCGGACTTCCGGGCGGTGGCCTTCGACCGGGTGGGGACGCGGCGCCAGGTGCCGGGTCACGAGGCGTCGGCCGTGCTGCGGGAGGATCCGGCGATGGCCGCGTTCGCCCGGGCGTTCATCGACTCGCGGGAGCTGAGCAGGCACGGGCTCTGGCTCGACCGCAAGGGGCGCTGGCACGAGCTGCGGCTGCTCAGGGCGGGGGTCGGGTTCCAGGGGGCGCTCCAGGGCGCGGTGGTGGCCGAGCGGCCGTGCCCGCTGCCGTACGACCTGACGGGGCGCGAGGTGGACGTGCTGACCCGGGTGGCGGCCGGCGACTCCAACCCGCAGATCGCCGCCGCGCTGGTGCTCAGCGTCCGCACCGTGACGACCCACCTGGAGCACATCTTCGCCAAGCTCGGCTGCGACAGCCGTACCCGTCTGACCACCAAGGCCCTCGCCGAGGGCCTGTGCCGCCTGGACGTCTAGTCAGACGGCCATCCCGGCCGAGAGGTGGGACCACAGGAGCTCGAACCAGACCGTCGTCGTGCCGTCCTCGCGGGTGAAGCCCCAGCGGTGGCTGAGCGCCTCGATCAGCGGCAGGCCGCGCCCGCTGGTGGACTGCGCGCTCGTACGGCACACGCACGGCGGCCCGTCGGACCCGGCGTCCGACACGAGCACCCGCACCGCCGTCTCCGAGCTGCTCACAGTCACCGTGAACGAACCGCCCGCCCCGGACCTGGTGTGCAGGATCGCGTTCGTGGCCAGTTCGCTGGTGAGCAGTGCGGCGTCGTCGTACAGGGGATGGTCGCGGCCGAGCGCGGCCGTCACGAGCCCCCGGGCCCTGGCCACCTGCGACGGCACGCCCGGGAGCCGGGCCACGAGATCCCCGGAGTCGCCTCCGTCGACGCTGTGAAAGTCCGGCGGTGCCACGGCGACCTCCCCCAAATCCGGTGACGTTATGAGACGCGCTGACAGGGGGCCGGAGATTATCGCGAAAAGGTAGGAATGACCTTGCCCGAGGTCGGCTGCACGACCGCGGACGCCGACCGAGTACGCTGCGATCGACGAGTCGTCTAGGCCTATAGGGGAGAGCGTGGGAGGTCGCGTGAGCAGCCTGGAGGCCGTCTGGGTGCAACCGTACGACCGGGTGGGGGCGGCGGTCGTGACCGGCGTCTTCGACATTCTGCACGTCGGCCACGTGCGCTACCTGGGCGCGGTGGCCGACCGCGGCCTGCCGCTGGTCGTCGGCGTGGAGGACGATCCCCGGGTGCGGGCCTGGAAGGGGCCGAGCCGCCCGCTCAACCCGGCGGAGGAGCGGGCCGAGGTGCTGGCCGCGCTCCGCTTCGTGACCGGCGTCTTCATCGTGACGGGGCCGCCCGAGGCGCACGGGCCGGAGGACTACATCGACCTCCTGGCCCCGATGCGGCCGGGGGCGCTCGCGCACACGGCCGGCGACCCGCACGCGGGCGCCCGCGCGGCGGCGGCGGCGATCCTGGGGACCGAGTGCTGGGAGATGGCCTCCATCCCCGGCCGCTCCACCACCCGGATCGTGAACGCGGCCGGCAAGGGCTGACAACCGGCCCCTGCGCGCCCACCGGTCCCACCACCGCTCCCCACGCCACCAAGCGCACCGTCCTTCACGGGCCGCGTCCGGATGCGACCCGCGTGCCGGGACGGTGTCGCGCCTACGGTGGTGCCGCGCCTGAGGGGCGACGGATCCGTCACGCCACCGGCCCCTCGAAGGGGCCGCGGGTGGGGTGGAAGGGGTGGGTGGGGTGGTCGGGCATGATCGCGTACTCTTTCGTGACATGACAGCCGACCTCGTGGCGAAGCGCGTGACGAACCTGCTGGCACCCCAAGTGCTGGTGATCGCCATGCCGCCCGTCGTCGGCCTGCTGGCCCAGGGATGGAGCGGCGCGGCATGGGGTCTGGTGGCCTCGGCGATCTGCGGCGGCGTGCCGGCGGCGGTGATCGCGGCCGGCGTGCGCACAGGCCGCCTCGACTCCCACCACATCGTGGACCGCGCCCGCCGTACCGGCCCCCTGCTCGCTGCCGTGGCGGCCGTGCTGGTCGCGCTGGCGCTGCTGGTGGTGATGGGCGCCCCGACCCTGCTCGTCGCCACCGTGACCGCGATGCTGGTCGCGCTGGCCGTCACCGTGCCGGTGACGCTGCGCTGGAAGATCTCCTTCCACGCCGCCGTCTCGGCGGGCACGGTCGTCGTGTTCGCGCACGTCCTGCCCGCCTGGCCGGCCGCGATCGCCGGAGCCGCCGTGGTCGCGCTGGTGTGCTGGGCACGCGTACGCCTCACGCACCACACCTGGCCCCAGGTCATCGTCGGAGCGGTGGTCGGCACGGCCGCGACGTGGGCGACGCTGGCCGCGTTCGGACTGAGCTGAGCCCCGGCCGCCCGCACGCAGGACCGGAATAGCGGTGCCGCGTCCGGGGTTGGCGGTGACATGGATGTCACGAACCGCGGCCGGGTACGCGTCGAGCCCACGGCCAAGCGTGTGAGGACCTATCTCGGCGGCCGGGTGGTGGCCGACTCCACCTCCGCCCTCCTGGTGTGGGAGGTCCCGTACTACCCCACCTACTATTTCCCGGCGGCCGACGTGGACGAGTCCGCGCTCAAGGCCACCGGCGCGACCAAGCACTCCCCGAGCAGGGGAGACGGCCTGGTCCACACCGTCACCTCGGGCACGGCGGAGGCGGCCGACGCCGCGCTCGTCTATCCCGACTCGCCGCTGGAGCAGATCCGCGGCCACGTCCGCTTCGAGTGGGACGCCATGGACGCCTGGTTCGAGGAGGACGAGGAGGTCTACTTCCACCCGCGCGACCCGTACACGCGGGTGGACATCCTGGCGAGCTCGCGCCACGTGCGGGTCGAGGTGGACGGCGTGACCGTGGCCGACTCCCGCGGCCCGCGCATCCTCTTCGAGACGGGCCTGCCCGCCCGCTACTACCTGCCGAAGACGGACGTACGGCTCGACCTGCTGGAACACACCGACACCGCCACCCACTGCCCTTACAAGGGCACGGCGGAATACTGGACGGTCAACGGCCAGAAGGACCTGGCCTGGTCGTACCGCACGCCGCTGCCGGAGAGCGCGAAGGTCGCCGGGCTGATCGCGTTCTACAACGAGAAGCTCGACATCTACGTGGACGGCGAGCTCCAGGAGCGACCGAAGTCGAAGTTCTCCTGATCCGCCGCGGTCAGGAGGAGGGGGTCCAGCGCGGGTCGCGGCCGAGGTAGCGCAGGAGCGCCGCCACGTCGTCGTCGCCCGGCTCCGCGTCCAGCGCCGGGGCGTACGCGCCCCAGGCGCGCAGCGGCTCGACGATCTCCATGGCCACCTTCAGCAGGGGCCTGGCCAGCTCCGGCGTGAGCGGCGAGGCCTGTCCGGTCGCGACCGCGATGTCCCAGGCGTGCACGGCGGCGTCCAGCGCGCACGCCGTCGAGCCGGACCACGGCGACATCTTGTGCGGCGGCACCGGCGTCGGCACCTCGACGGCGCTGCGGTCGACGCCCGCCCATGCCCGGGCCGAGCGGACCAGCGCGTCCTCGGTGAAGGCCGTCGGGTCCGTCTCCGGCGCGCCCGACGGCTCGAACGGGTTGAACGTGGGGCCGGGTTCGCCGGTCAGCGCGGCGGCGAAGCCGATCTGGTCGCCGACCGCGTGCTGGAGGACCTGGGTGACGTTCCAGGCCGCGCAGGGCGTCGGCAGCTGCCAGGCCCCGGCCGGCACGGCGCCGACGACCCGGCGCAGCGCCTCGTGCGAGCCGTCGAGGATGTCCCAGCCGCTGACAGTGGTGTCGCTCATTGGTGAGCCCCCTTTCGTGGTGCTTTCAGCATAGCAGAACGGAATGCTTTGTTCCACTATTTGGGGGCCTCGGCCGCCAGGCCGTGGATCAGCATGTCCAGGGCCTGCTCGAAGTCCGCCAGGGGGTCCACGCCCTCCCGGGTGCTTCGGAGCAGCCTGCTGAAATGCGGCAGCCGTGCCGGATCCATCTCGCGTACGTACGCGCTGACCCCCTGCTCGCCCGCGTGCACGCCGGGATCGCCGGTGAACCCGCCCGTCGACAGCACCAGCGACCCGAACACCAGGCTGTTCACGGCGGTCAGCGCCCGCCACGCGCCCAGGTCGTCGAACCCCGCCTGGAACAGCGCCCCCACCAGCGCGTCCAGCGGCTCCAGCGCCCGTACGGAGGTCGGGTTGGACTGGTCGGTGACCAGCGCGAGCGGCACCGCCGGATGGCGGCTGAACACCCGGTACATGCTCAACGCCACCTCGCGTACCTGCTCCTGCCACGGCAGCGCCGGGTCCGGCCGCTCGACCTGCTCGAACACCCGCTCGGCCACGCCGTCGAGGATGTCGGCCTTGTTCGAGACGTGGTTGTAGAGGGACATCGCCTCGACGCCGAGCGCCTTGGCCAGCCGCCGCATGGTCAGGCCCTCCAGGCCCTCCTTGTCGGCCAGTTCCAGGGCCGCGTCCAGGACCCTCTCTCTGTTCAGCGGCTCCCGTCGTGCCATTCGGTGCTCCTTTCCCGGATTGACAAAGCTTACGGTGTATGTGTTCTACTTACTACGTAAGCTTACTGCGTAAGTAGAGGAGCGGAGATGACCGACGTGATCATCGTCGGCGGCGGGCCGGTCGGGCTGCTGCTGGCATGCGAGCTCAAGCTGGGTGGGGCCGACCCGCTGGTCCTGGAGGCGGCCACGGGCGAGGAGCGCCGGACGCGCAGCCTCGGCCTGCGCTCGCTCAACGCGCGCACCGTGCAGTCGCTGGCCCTGCGCGACCTGGTCGAGCCGGTGGCGGGGGAGCAGTGGGCGATGCTCGACGAGCTGGCCGCGCGCCGCGAACCCGCCGGGGCCGACCTGGTCGCCATGATGGTGGAGCTGCTCCAGGAGGGCCTGATCAGGGGGCACTTCGGCGGGCTGCCGCTGCTGAGCGAGGCCGGAGACGCCGAATACCTCATGCTCAAGCAGGACCGGCTGGAGGCCGTCCTGGCCGAGCGGGCCGCCGGCATGGGGGTGCGGATCTGGCAGGGGTGCGCGGTGAGCGACGTCGCGCAGGACGAGTCCGCCGCCGTCGCCACGCTCGCCGACGGGCGGACGGTACGGGCCGCGTACCTCGTGGGGTGCGACGGCGGGCGGAGCCTGGTGCGCAAGCGGTCGGGGTTCGCGTTCGAGGGGACGCCGGCGACCATGACGGGGCGGACCGCCGTGGCCGAACTCGCCTCCGCCGAGGCCGTGACGTCGTCCCTGCGCCACCCCGGCGGCCTGGTGAACCTGTCGCTGGTGCCGGGGGAGATCGCCACCATCGAGTTCGACGGCGGTCCCGGCGACCGGGACGCGCCGATGACGGCCGAGGAGCTGGAGGACAGCCTGCGGCGGGTGACGGGGCACGACGTGGTGGTCAAGCGGCTGGAGACCGGCATCCGCTACAGCGACAACACCCGGCACGCGGGGACGTACCGCCAGGGGCGGGTGCTGCTGGCGGGGGACGCGGCGCACGTGCACTCGCCGATCGGCGGCCAGGGGCTCAACCTGGGGCTGCAGGACGCGGTCAACCTCGGGTGGAAGCTGGCCCTGGTGGCCCGGGGGCTCGCGCCCGAGGCGCTGCTGGACACCTACACCGCCGAACGGCACCCGGTGGCGGCCAGGGTGCTGCGCAACACCCGGGCCCAGGTGGCGCTGATGCGGCCGGGGCCGCAGGTGGAGGCGTTGCGGGAGGTGCTGGCGGAGGTGATCGAGCTGCCGGACGCCAAGCGGCACTTCACGGGGATGGCCGACGGGACGGAGACGGACTACGCGCCCGGCTCGGCGCACCCCCTCGTCGGGCGGTTCGCACCGCGCCTGGAGGCGGTCCCCTTCGCACGCCTGGAGACGGTCCCGGAGCCGACTCCCGCGAAGGCCCGGACGGTTGCCGAGCTGCTGCGGGACGGGCGCGGCCTCGTGCTGGTCCTCTCAGACGCGACCGGCGAGGGCGCGGACGGAGAGAGCGGGGACGGAGAGGGGGCGCCCGGCGACGGCGGGCTCGACGCCGCCGTGGCGGGTCACCGCGACCGCGTGCGGGTGGCGCACGCTTCGACCATGCCCGGAGATGGGCCCGGCGACGGGGACGCCGAGGTGCTGCTGGTGCGGCCCGACGGCTATGTCGCGTGGGCGGGCGGGCGCGACGGGGTCGCCGACGCGCTCACCACGTGGTTCGGCCCGCCCAGGGGCTAGGCGAGGAGACGGGTGAGGACCCGGGTGCCGAATTCGAGCCCCTCCACCGGCACCCGCTCGTCCTTGCCGTGGAACATCCCGAAGTAGTCCAGGTCCGGCCGGAGCATGAGGGGCGCGAAGCCGTACCCCTTGATGCCGATCCGGGCGAAGGACTTGGCGTCCGTGCCGCCGGCCATCACGTACGGCACCGGCCGGGCGAGCGGGTCCTCGGCCACCAGCGCGCCCGCCAGCGTGTCGAAGAACGCCGACGGGTACGGCGCGTCGGGCGCGTCCTCCAGGTTGACGAACTCCCGGGTGATCTTCGGCCCGAGCAGCGCGTCGATCGTCTCCAGGAACTCCTCCTGCGACCCCGGCAGGTAACGCCCGTCCACGTGCGCCTCCGCCGTGGAGGGCACCACGTTCACCTTGTAGCCGGCGTCGAGCATCGTCGGGTTCGCCGAGTTGCGGATCTGGCTCTTGAACAGGCCGCCCAGCGGCCCGAGCCGGGCGGCCTCCTCGTCGAGGCGGTCGAGGTCGATCGGCCGGCCGATGATCTCCGACAGGCTCTGGATGAGGGCGGCCACCGGCGGCGTCAGGCGTACGGGCCACTGGTGGGAGGCCACCCGCGACAGGGCGTGCACCAGCGTGGCGACCGGGTTGTCCACCGGCGGGCGGGAGCCGTGCCCGGCCACGCCGTGCGCGGTGAGCTTCATCCAGGCGGTGCCGCGCTCGCCGACGGCGATCGGGTACACCCGGTGCTCGCCGGAGGCCACGCTGAAGCCGCCGGACTCGCTGATCGCCTCCGTGACGCCGTCGAACAGTTCCCGGTGCTCGGTGACGGCGTGCCGCGAGCCGTAGTCGCCGGTCGCCTCCTCGTCCGCCAGGAACGCCAGCACCAGGTCACGCTTCGGGCGCACGCCGCGAGCGGCCAGGTCGAGCACGGTCGCGAGGGTCATCGAGCACGACCCCTTCATGTCGACCGCGCCGCGCCCGTACACGCAGCCGTCCACGATCTCCCCCGAGAACGGGTCCATCTGCCACTCGGCCGGGTCGGCGGGCACCACGTCCAGGTGGCCGTGGATCAGCAACGCGTCGGGGGAGTCGCCGTCGATCCTGGCCACGACGGTGGTCCGCTTCGGAGCCGACTCGAACACCACCGGCTCGATCCCCGCGTCGGCCAGCAGCGTGGCGACGTATTCGGCCGCCGGCCGCTCACCGGAGCCCGGGTTGGTGGTGTCGAACCTGATCAGATCCGAGCAGATCTCGGCAACGCTCTTCACGCTCTCCCCTTCAGTGTCAAAGGCGGCACCTCGGGAGTCTCCATGCCGAAGATCAACCCGTAGAAGGCCAGCTCGGCCTCCAGCACCGAGACGATAGTCTCCTCCCTGCGCCAGCCGTGCTGCTCGCCGGGGTAGGTGAGCAAGGCCCACTCTTTGCCATGTTTGTCCAGTTCAGCGGTGAATCGCTCGGCCTGGCTCACGTCCACGATCGCGTCCTCCAGGCCGTGCAGCATGAGGCACGGGCCCGAGGCGCGGTAGGCGTTCAGGAGCGGCGAGCGCTCGGTGTAACGGTCGCGGGTCTCGGGCAGCGGGCCCACCAGTCCGTCCAGGTAGCGGGACTCGAAGTCGTGCGTCTCGGCCGCCCAGCTCTCCGGGTCGGTGATCGCGTAGTGCGCGACCCCGCCCGCGAACACGTCGCTGTGCACGAGCGCCGCCACCGTCGTCCAGCCTCCGGCGCTGCCGCCGCGGATGGCGATCTTCGCGGCGTCGGCCCGGCCCATCTCGACCAGGCCGCGCGCCACCCTGGCGCAGTCCTGCAC
Source organism: Nonomuraea sp. NPDC049625 (assembly GCF_040675285.1). Lineage (NCBI taxonomy): Bacteria > Bacillati > Actinomycetota > Actinomycetes > Streptosporangiales > Streptosporangiaceae > Nonomuraea > Nonomuraea sp. NPDC049625. Next base: position 672,585 of record NZ_JBFAOQ010000002.1, read on the forward strand.
GTCCACCACGCCCCACTCGTGGCGCAGCCGCTCGCGGTAGGCGCGGCCGTAGCCGGTCGATCCGCCGTAGTTGACCACGGCCACGCCGAGCCCTCTGCTGGTGAAGTACGCGATCTCCAGGTCGAGCACGACCGGGAGGTTGCCGGTCGGGCCGCCGTGCACGAAGATCACGTACGGGTTCGGGCCGCTCCGGCCGCCGGTCGGCGGGTAGAGGTGCGCGTGCACGCCCTCGATGGTCACGGCCTCGGGCGTGGGCAGCAGGTCGCGGTCCGGCAGCGGCTTGCGCGGCGACACGACCTCGTGGGTGCCGTCCGCGAGGTCGACGAGGGTGACCTCCAGCGGCGTGTACGGGGTCGCGCCCACGGCCGCCACCTTGCCGCCCGCGACCGACACGGTCGAGGACCAGTAGGTGGCCGTGCCGCCGATGTCCCTGATGTCGCCGGTCTTCGGGTTCAGCACGCCCAGGCGGCGCAGGTCCGGGGTGCCGTACACGACCGCGAGCTCGCCCGTGTCCGCGATGTCCAGGTACGTCATGCCCGGCTTCCACGCGGCGGCGCCGAACTCCTGCTCGACCGGGGTGAGGTTCGTGGCGGGGGAGCCGTCGAGGGGGACGAGGTGGACGTTCCACCAGCCGGTGGGGTCGGTCACGGCGTACAGGCTGCCGTCGTCGCGCCACTCGGCCTGGGCCACCGACTCCTCGGGGCCGCCGGCGACCACCCGGTACGCGCCCGCCGTGCCGTCCTCGCCCAGCGGGGCCACGCACAGCTCGGTGCCGTCCCAGGGCATGTTCGGGTGGTCCCAGCCGATCCAGGCGACGTGGCGGCCGTCGGGGGACAGGCGGGGGTTCATCAGGAAGTGCTGGGCTTTCACGATCACCGTGACCGGGCCGCCGTCCAGGGGCACCGCCACCAGATCCCGCACGCCGTCCGTCTCCCGGACCGCCCACACCTCGTCCAGGCCGGGCGGGAGGTAGAGGTCCGCGTAGCGGTACGGGCCCTCGGGGGTGATCGCCACCGGATCCGATCCCTCGAGGCGGTAGAGGCGCTGGTCGGCCCAGTTCGTGAAGACCAGGCCGCCGCCCGGGAGCGGGCGCCAGGAGCGCCCGCCGTACTCGATCACCCGGTTGCGCGCGTTCCAGCCCGGCGGCAGGGCGTCCACGCGGCTGCCGTCAGGGAGGCGGCGCACGACGCAGCGGCGCCCGCCCTCGGCCGGGCGTGGCTCGTCCCACCAGACCTCGACGCCGGAGGGCGTGGCCACCGCCTCCACCCACTGCGGGCCGCCGTCGGTACGGGCCACGTCGATCGGTCGAATGCTCATCAAGTCACCAATTGCCATTCGTACATGGAGGAAGTGGATGGTCAGGCGGGTGAAGGATGTACGCGATGCCCCCGCTGCCCGAGCTCCTGAGCCATACGTTCTCGAACGCTGCCCGCGGATAGACCCTTCGAACCGAGGCGTCATCGGGAGCCGCGGGATCGTTGACGACGATGTCGCCTTCGACGGTGAAACCGGTGACGACCAGGATGTGCCCGCTGGTGGAGTAGCAGGAGCCGGGCAGCTCGGCCGCCTTGAACGACTGCGACGTGATCACCGGGACGCCCGCCCGCACGAACGCCTCCAGTTCCACCGCCGACCGCAGCCGCGTCACGAACCCGGCCAGGCCGTAGCGTCCCGCGTACGCCACGTTGAACGGCCAGTTGCCGGTGCCCTGGTAGCTCTCGTCGTACGTGCCCATGGCCGCGTGATCCACGGACGGGGCCGGGTCGCCGCCCCCCACCCAGGCCAGCTCTGCCGGCCCGGGACCGCGGCCCCAATGGCCCAGCACCATGGCCACCGAGGTCGGGCCGCACCAGTTGACACCCCCGCCGTCCCACTGCGGGTGGTGCCCGGCGTGCGCGTGCTGGGAGTACGCGGGCACCGCCAGCTCCACCGCCCCCGCGGCGCCGAAGGGGCTCGGCTCGACCGGGCGGCGCGGCACGGCCGAGGCCATCACGCCCAGCCCGGTCACCCGCGCGTCCCCGCCGTGCGCCGCGACCCGCACCTGGTACGCCACGACCGGCCGCCGGGCCACGAAGGTGTCCACCGCCACGTCCCCGTCCTCGTCGCCCTGACCGGGCACCGAGGTGCGGGGGGTGCCGTGTTCCGACCAGCGGCCCATGACGTACCACTTGGTGAGATCGCCCCGCTCGGTCCTGGCCCGGAGCGTCACCTCGATCCACGAGCCCGGCGGGGTGCGCGCGGTCCACGAGGGGATGAGCTGGGTCGCCGCAAAGCCGATCCGCTGCTCCGCGCTCGCCCACGAGCCCGCCTGCGGCGAACCCGCGGGCACGGCGAAGCGGGTGAAGGCGACGCGGGCCAGGTCGACGGTGAGCATCAGCCATATTGTGGTTTCGCACCCCGTGTCACACATCGGATGGTTTACGTACCAGCCCCGTTTGTGTCGGTGGTGATCTCTATGGTTCGGGGCATGACTCAGGCGGTACAGGCATATTCGTACGCGGGCCCCTCCACGCTCACCGACGGCAGGCTCGGTCTCTCGACCTCCGGTGGCACGGCGTTATCGGGGCCGCAGACGCACCCGCGCTTCTTCAGCGGGCTGCTCACCCACGCGGCTCCGGCCGCGGCCGGGCTGCTCGCGGTGGCGGACGTGGCGCTCGCCCGCTACCACCAGCCCAGGCCGGGCTGGACCCGCGACCCGGTGGTGACGTGTGACGGCGGGCGGCTGAGGTTCGAGTCGTTCTCGGCGTGCGGCGGCGTCTATGCCCGGCTCGACGTGCTGGAGCTCGACGGCGACGTGCTCGACCGGGGCACCACCAACGTCGACGTCAACGGCCCGCTGCGCGAGTCCCTGGCCAGGGTGGGCGGCAGGGATCCGCTCCACCTGGGCGTCGGCCCCGACGAGCTGACGGTCACCACGCTCGACGGCGCGGTCGTGGAGAAGAAGGTGCCGCTGCCGTCGCGGTGGCTGCGCGGGTTCGCGGAGGTGCAGGTGATCGCGTCCGGCTGGGACCTGCGGGCCGAGCTGGCCGGGCCGCACGCCGTGCGCTTCCTGCGCTCCCTGCCGAAGGGCGCCCGCTCCACCGTCTGGGCCGTCCCCTCGGGCCGCGACCTGCGCGTGGCTTCCGGCCCCGCGCGCGGCGGGGTCTGCCTGTCGGGCACCGGGCGGGTGGCCACGCTGCTGCCGCTGCTCAGGTTCGCCAAGGCACTGAGGGTGTACGGGCCCGCCGACGGCTCGTCCACGGCCAGTGCCTGGGAGCTGGAGCTGCCCGGCATGCGTTACACGCTGGCCGTCTCGCCCGAGCCGTGGCGCGGGTTCTCCGGCGAGGGGGCGGTGCTGTCCGACCTGGCCACCGACGAGGCCGCGGACGACGCCGACGTGGTGGGCATGCTGCTCAACTTCGAGCCCACGGTCGAGCTGGGGCTGCTCGCCGACCGTTCCGGGCTTCCGATCGAACGCGTACGCGCCGCGCTCACCCAGCTCGGCACGGCCGGGCGCGTCGGCTACGACCTGCACGAGGCGGCCCACTTCCACCGCGAGCTGCCCTACGACAGGGACCAGGTGGCGGAGCTCAACCCCCGGCTGACGGCCGCCCGCGCGCTGGTGGACTCCGGCGCCGTACGGCTGCTCGGGGAGACGGCCGAGGTGACCACCGACGGCGGGGTGCGGCGGGTGCGGATCGCCGACGGCGAGTGCACGTGCCCGTGGTGGTTCGACCACCGGGGTTCGCGGGGGCCGTGCAAGCACGTGCTGGCGGCCAGGATCGCCGCCCGCGTCGCCGTAGAGGTCGCTCCGTGACCGCATGGGAGACGGTGGTGGCGGCCATCGACACCGGGGACCCGCAGTGGGTCGCCGAACGCGTACTCGCCCTGGGCGAGCGCGAACGCCGTGAGGTGGCCGCCCTGCTTCCCGCCCACGTCGCCGTGGCCGAGGAGCGGGCCCATGGCCGGGAGCTGGAGCGCGTCGCCAGGCGGGAGCGCGAGAGCGAGGCCGCCTGGCGCGAGCACGTGCGCCGGGCCGAGCGCGCCGGCCGCACCGTCCACGAGTACGAGCGCTGGGAGTGGAACACCCCCTGGAACCCGCCCTGGCCGCTCGAGCGCGAGGAGAACTGGGCCGACTCCCTGCGGGTCGCGGGCGCGGCCACCATCGGCGGCGCGGCGGCCGTCGTGGCCTGGCTCAACCGCCGCGAGTTCCAGGACCGCGGGGAGGCGAGCGGCGCCACCGCCGCGATCCTCGAACGCGTCCTGTCCGCCCGCCCGGCCGCGTGGCAGGAGGACTTCGCCACCCGCGCCGCGCTGCGGCTGCGCCCGGCGCCCCGCCGGCGCCGCCGCTCGGACGAGATGGACGCGCTCGCCCTGGCCATGCTGTGCCGCACCGGCGTGGTCCCGCCCGAGCACGACCCCCTCGTGGTGGCCTGGGTACGCCGGCCGCCCGTCCGCGAGGACCCGCTGCTCGACCACCTCCTTCCCCGGCTCTTCGAGGCGGAGGGCGTGGGCGCGGTGCTGCGGGGCGAGCGCGCGGAGCCGCTGACGCGCGGCACCTGGCTGGCCGCGCTCAAGAGGCTGGCCGGTCAGGGCCGCCGCGACCTGCTGCTCGACGGGTGCGTACGGCGGTTCCTGCGCGGTGGTGAGGCCGCCGACCTGCGCTTCTTCGTCCGCCTGCACGAGCTGCTCCAGCCGACCCCCGACGAGGTGAGCAAGCACGCCGCCGACTACCTGCGGCTGCTGCCCGCCGCGCCGGGGCCCGTCGCGGAGGTGGCGCTGCGCCACCTGCGCGGGCTCGACCACCTGGACCGCGCGGACGTGTCGGAGGCGGTGCGGGCGCTGCTGTTCAGGGCCGAGCGCAAGCTGGTGACGGCCGGGCTGACCTGGCTCGACGCCGTCGCCCGCGCCTGGCCGGGCGACCTCGACGAGCTGGCGCCCGCGCTGGGGTCGGCGTTCGCCTGCGAGTCCGCCGACGTGCAGGGGCGGGCGGTGCGGATCGCGGTCAAGCACGCCAAACGGTTCACGCCGGTGGGGGCGCAGGCCCTGCGTGACTCCTTCGGGCTGCTGCCGCACCAGCTCGGGGAGACCCTCGTGGCGGTGTTCGGCGGGGAGGCCGCCGAGGAGCCGCCGGAGCCCTTCACACCAGCCCCGCTGCCCGCGCCGCGCTTCGCCGAGGCGTTCCCCGGGCCGGTGACCGCGCCCGTGGAGCTGGGACCGTGCGGGGGCGGATGGGAGTCCGCCGAGCTGTGGCTGGCGGGCGTCGTGCGGCTGCTCCACGACGACCGGGACGGGCTCGTGGCGAGGCTGTCGGAGTGGCGGCTGGGCGCCCGCTCGCACGAACGGCCGTGGCTGGACGTCTGGCAATGGTGCGAGGAGATCGCCCGGCTGATCCTGACGGGCGGCTCCGCGGCTGACGGCCTGCCCCGGGGCGGCCCCCGTGGCGGCCCCCTGGGCGGCGCGGTGTCGGCGCCGCACCTGTTCCTGCTGCGGCGGTGGGCCGAGGTCCACTCGGCGCTCCAGGACGGCGTCCTTCCTCCGTACCTGCTGGCCGAGCCCACCGAGGGCACCGGGCACGTGGACGCCGCGGAGCTCGTGGCGCGGCTGGCGGGCTACGAGCGACGCGGTGCCGAGGCCCTGCCGGCGGACCTGCAGCAGGCGCTGCTGCGGCTGCCGCGCGAGGTGGCGCCCGAGGTGGTGGCGCGGGCGCGGCTGCTCACCTCGGAGGCGGGGCGGGCGGCGGCCCGGTGGATGGACGGCGGCCGCCCCGAGCCGGTCACGGAGGTCGGCTGGCTCGCCTCCGGGCGGCTGGACCCCGGCGGCGAATACCGCGACGACCGGGATCCGGCCGGCACCCGGACCCCCGATCTGGAGCCCAGGATCCGGGTGGCGCCGACAGGGCTGCCGCTGGTCGACGAGCTGTTCACCGAGCCCGGCCGGCGGCGGGCAGGGCAGGGCGGGCTGCTGCCGTGGTGGCCGTACGTGCTGCCGTCCCACCGGGAGGTGGTCGCGCAGCACTTCGTCCCGCACCTGATGTACGGGTGGCCGGTGGAGGGGGCGAGGCCGCCCGAGGCGTACGCCCTCGCGCTGGCCGACGGTCCGTGGGGCGAGGGGATGGCGCTCGTGGTGGCGTTCTTCCTGGCCGACCCGTCCTGGTCGAAGCTGCCCGTGGTGCGGGCGCGCCTGGTGGTGGACCTGGCGGCGCGCGGCGACGAGGACGCCGAAGGGATCGGCCGGCAGCTCGGACTGCTGCTGCGCAGGACGTGGTTCAAGCCCGGCCCGGTCCTCGAGACCCTGGAGAGCGCGGCCGAGCAGGGAGCGCAGTGGGAGGTGTGGCGGATCATGACCGGGTTCCTGCCGGTGTTCCTGCCGGGGCCGGAGGAACGGCCGCACACCCGGCACACGCAGGTGCTCGCGTTCGCGCTGCGCGCCGCCCGGTGGGCCGGAGCGCGGGGGCCGGTGCCCTGCGTGGCGGAGATCGCCGAGCGGCGGGCGTCGAACAACTTCGTCCGCGAGGCCCGCCGCCTGCACACCTACCTGACGTGACCGCCACGTGACCGCCACGCGACCGCCTCTGGCCGGCGCGCCGGTCACCGGTCAGAGGTAGAGGCCCGTGGACTCGTCGCCTGGCTGCGGGGTGAACTCGCGGCCCGCGCGCAGGGCGTACAGCTGGGCCAGCGTCGCGCCCGACGCGCTCACCCCGTTGGCGGAGCCCAGCCAGGTGACGGCCTCGTCCTTGGTCAGCGGCCCGACCTCGACCTGCGCCAGGCAGCGGCCGGGGCGGACGACGGCCGGGTGGAGACGGGCGAGGTCCTCGTTGGTGGTGATCGCCACCAGGACGTCCCGCCCCTGGCCGAGCAGGCCGTCGGTCAGGTTGAGCAGGCGCGAGAGCCCCTGGCCCGCCTGGGCCTTGGCGCCCGAGCTGATCAGCTCGTCGCAGTCCTCCAGGACGAGCAGCCGCCAGCGCTGCGTGTCCTCGTCGGAGTCGTAGCCGACGGCCACCTCCATCAGGTAGCCCGGCTCGTTGAACAGCCGCTCGGGGTCGAGCACGCAGTCCACCTGGCACCAGTCGTGCCACTGCTTGGCCAGCGTGCGCAGCAGCGTGGTCTTGCCGGTGCCCGGCTCGCCGTGCAGCAGGATCAGGCGGCCGTTGACGTCGGCGGGGGTGATCGACATCAGCCGGTCGAGAGCGGGGCGGACCTTGGCCGAGTAGTTCTTGTTGATCTCGTCCCAGGGCTGGGCGGTGATCGGCTTCTCCGAGCGGGTGCCGCCGTGCATGCCGCGCCACCAGAAGCCCATCTCGACGTGGTCCACCTCCGGCATGGCCTCTTCGGCGCCCTCGATGCTCTGCGCGAGCACGCTCTTGGCCAGATCCTCGTCCACGGCCGTGACGCTGACGGTGGCCGTGCGGTTGCGGTGACGCACGACGCGCAGGGTCCAGCCCTCGCCGGCGATGAGCCGCGACTCCGAGCCGTCCTCGACCCGCGCCGTGCGCAGCAGGCGGCCGTCGGCCGGGCTCAGCGGGGCGTCAGGGCGCACGCGCTCCAGATTGGCAAGGCGGGACCACGGTTGCGCACCCGTCGCGAACGGCGACAGCGCCAAGGCGTCGATGACGTCGATCGCGGAGTCGGCATCGTCGATCCAGATGTTCATGGGGAGCTCTGAAGACTCCCGGCTGGGGAACGGCACCTCCCTCATCACAGACATAACGTTAATGATCCAGCGTTCAGCCGTCACATGTCGAAGGGTTTTGCGGAAAATTCGTGGTATCGGTTAGCTCTTGTTCAGAGTGCCGGTCTGGGTGACGATGCCGGGGCCGGGCTCGTCCCGCCAGGTGTAGGAGAGGGCGTCGCCCTGCCTGGCGAGCCAGACGGTGCCCGGGATGCAGCCGCCCTCCATCGCTTCCAGCGAGAACGTCAGCCGCGACGCCTCCACTTGGGTCAGGATGATCATGCCGCGGCAGCTCGCGCCGGCGTCCTTCTCGCTCCACTGCGCGGTGGTCGCGCCCGGCTTCAGCACCACGGTGTTCTCGGCCCCGTCGGTGTCCATGGGGTTGGTGCTCTCCGTCCGGCCCGTCCACGTCCCCGCGTAGGCGGCGGGGATCTTGAGCTTCCCGCCGGAGGCGGTGGGCGTCGCGCTGCCCGCGGACGCCGTCGGGGTGGCCGGTGGGGTCGAGGGCGGGGTGGCCGGAGGGGTGGCCGAGGGGGAGCTGTCGTCCTGGTCCGCGAGCGGGGTCGGGGTGCTGTTCACGGAGAGGATCGTGACGACGGTCGCGGCGAGGGCGACCAGGCCCGCCAGCCCGCCGATGAGCACGCCCCGCGAGCGGGGGCGCCCCGTCCCCTGGGTGGTGATCGCGGCCTGGGGGCCAGGCCCCGTGCGAAGTCCCTCGGGTACGGCGGCGTCCCGCGGGAGAGGGGCCGCCGGAGGGCCCTGCGGGGCGTTGGGGTTGACCAGGGACATCATCAGGTGCTGGGCCGTGGGCCGCCGCGACGGCTCCTTGGCCAGGCAGGACGCGATCACCCCGCGCAGGCGCGGCGGCAGCGGCGACAGGTCCGGCTCCGCGTGGAGCACCCGGTGCAGCACGGCGGGCACGGTGTCCGCGCCGAACGGGCTCGTGCCCGTGGCCGCGAACAGCATCGACGAGGCCCACGCGAACACGTCGGAGGCGGGGGAGGCGGGCGAGCCGCTGATCTGCTCGGGGGCCAGGTAGGCGGGGGTGCCGATCAGGCCGGAGGTCATCGTGGCCGCCCCCTCGGCCCGGGCGATGCCGAAGTCCACCACCCTGGGCCCGTCGGGCCCGAGCAGCACGTTGGCCGGCTTGAAGTCGCGGTGCACGATCCCGGCCGCGTGGATGGCGGCCAGGGCGGTGGCCGTGCCGACCGCCAGGCGTTCGAGGTCGCCGCCGCGCAGCGGGCCGCGCTCGCGCACCCGGTCGGCCAGCGAGGGGCCGTCCACGAACTCGCTCACCACGAACGGCCGGGGCCCGTCGGCCGAGACGTCGAGGACCCGCGCGGTGCAGAAGGAGGCGATGCCCTCCAGCGCGTCCAGCTCGCGCGCCAGCCTGGCCCGCGTCTGCTGGTCGCCGGTGCTCAGCAGCTTGACCGCGACCGGTTCGCCGGCGGCGGTGTGGGCGAGATAGACCACGCCCTGCCCGCCCTCCCCGAGCCGGCCGGACAGGATGTACCCGCCCAGGGACGGCGGGTCGTCCGGTAGCAGGGGGCTCGCCATGGCCGATACGTTACCGGTCGCCATGCGCTTGTGAAGATCCACCGGTACCTTGGAGCGTTGGGCAAATCACACCTTAAGCGGAGGTATCGGGGAAGTGTCGAAGGCGACGTTCCGTGAAAGGGCGCGTTACTGGTTCGACAACACCATGTCCAGGGGAACCGCCTCGTTGATCGGCTGGCTGGCCGTGGTCTCGGTGGGGCTGATCGTGGTCGTGGCCGGGCTCACGCTCTGGCTGGCGCCGAACGAGCCCGACGGCGTGAACGGCCCCGGACATGTGCTCTGGATCGCGCTCATGCACGCGCTGAACCCGGGCAAGCTCGCCAGTGACAAGGGCTCGACCGCGTACATGGCCGTGATGTTCGCCGGGTCGATCGGCGGCCTGTTCATCGTCAGCATGCTCGTCGGTCTGCTGTCCAACGGGCTCAAGCAGAAGGTGGACCGCCTGCGCAGGGGACGCTCGCGGATCGTCGAGTCCGGCCACACGGTGGTGCTCGGCTGGTCGGACCAGGTGTTCACGATCGTGGCCGAGCTGGTCAAGGCGCACGCCAGCCAGAAGGGCTCGGTCATCGCCGTCCTCGCCGAACGCGACAAGCTGGCCATGGAGGACGACATCCGCGAGGCCGTCGGGGACCTCGGCAGGACCCGGCTGGTCTGCCGCACCGGGCGGCCCACGGAGCCGCGCGACCTCGCGATGATGAACCTGGCCACCGCCCGTTCCATCGTCGTGCTCTCGCCCGAGGGCGAGGACCCGGACGCGCACGTCATCAAGATCCTGCTCGCGCTGGCCAAGCGCCGCGGCGTCCACCCGCCGGTGGTCGCCGGGCTCACCTCCAGCCGCAACATCGCCGCCGCCCGCCTGGCCGGCGGCGAGGACGTGCACCTCGTCGACTCCGACGACACCGCCTCCCGGCTCATCGTGCAGTCCTCGCGCCAGTCGGGCATGTCCGTCGTCTGCATGGACCTGCTGAACTTCGACGGCGGCGAGATCTACCTGCGCACGCCCAAGAAGCTCATCGGGATCACGTACGGCGATGCGCTGCACGCGTACCAGACCGCCTCCGTCATCGGCCTGCGCCGGCCGACCGGCGTCGTGCTGAACCCGCCTATGGACACCGTCATCAAGGCCGACGACGAGGTCATCGTCATCGCCCACGACGACTCCCACATCCGCCTGGCCGCCGGCAAGCCGTCCATGGACGAGTCCGCCGTCGTCGAGGCGGAGGCGCCGCCCACCGAGCCCGAGCGCACGCTCCTGCTCAACTGGAACGGCCGGGCCGAGCAGATCGTCCGCTACCTCGACGGCTACGTGGCCCCCGGCTCGGTGCTGGAGATCGCCGCAGACCACCCCAAGGCCGGCACCGGCCTGGCGGGCCTGCGCCACCTCACCGTGAACGTCAAGGACTGCGACACCACCGACAGGTACGCGCTGGAGTCGCTCGGCGTCGGCCTCTTCCAGCACGTCATCGTGCTCTCCGACGACCGCTTCGCCGCCCACCACGCCGACACCCGCACGCTCATGACGCTGCTCCAGCTCCGCGACATGCAGAGCACGCTCGGCGAGCACTACTCGATCGTCAGCGAGATGCACGACGAGAACAACCGGGCCCTGGCCGAGGTCACCGAGGCCGACGACATCGTGATCAGCGACACCGTCATCGGCCTGCTGCTCGCGCAGCTCGCCGAGAACCGGCACCTGGCGGACGTGTTCGGCTACCTGTTCGACTCGCGCGGCTCGGAGATCTACCCCAGGCCCGCCGGCTCCTACGTCAAGACGGGGACGCGCGTGCACTTCTCCACGGTCGTGGAGTCGGCCAGGCGCAGGGGCGAGACCGCCATCGGCTACCGCAACGCCCTGGCGCGCAACGACCCGCCGCACTACGGCATCGTCCTCAATCCCGACAAGTCCGAGCCCATCGTCCTGAACAAAGGCGACTCGGTGATCGTCCTCGCCGAGCGGTAAAAACGTACAGTTTGCCGTGTGAGGACCATTGACTGGGTGGACGGCGCCGTCGAGCTCGTCGACCAGACACTGCTGCCCGACAAGTGCGTGACGCTGCGCATCCAGACCGTGGACGAACTGGTGGACGCCATCCGGCGGCTGGCCGTGCGCGGCGCGCCCGCGCTCGGCGTGGCGGGGGCGCTCGGCGTGGTGCTGGCCGACGGCGACCCGGCGCAGATCGCCAGGCTCCGCGCCGCCCGGCCCACCGCCGTCAACCTCGCGTGGGGCGTCGACCGGGCCGCCGCCCACCTGCGGGAAGGCCGCGCGTCCGTGCTCGCGGCCGCGCTGCGCGTGCGCGACGACGACATCGCCGCCTGCGTGGCCATGGGGGAGCGCGGGGCCGACCTGCTCGAAGGCGACCGGCTGCGGATCATGACCGTGTGCAACACCGGCGGGCTGGCCGCCGTCGAACGCGGCACCGCGCTCGGCGTCGTGCAGACGCTCCACGAGCGCGGGCGGCTGACCGAGGTGCTCGCGCTGGAGACCCGCCCGCTGCTGCAGGGCGCCCGGCTCACCACCTGGGAGCTGGCCAGGATGGGCGCGCCGCACCGGCTCATCGCCGACTCGGCGGGGCCGTACCTGCTGGCCAAGGGCGAGGTGGACGCGGTGCTCATCGGCGCCGACCGCATCGCCGCCAACGGCGACACCGCCAACAAGATCGGCTCGTACGCCCTCGCGCTCGGCGCGGAGCGCGCCGGGGTGCCGTTCGTGGTGGTCGCGCCCGAGTCCACCATCGACCAGAACACCCCCACCGGGGAGCACATCGAGATCGAGGACAGAGGGGCGGACGAGGTCGTGACGGTCAGAGGTGTACGCGTGGCGCCTGAGGGCACCCAGGCGTTGAACCCGGCCTTCGACGTGACGCCGCACGATCTCATCACCGCGATCGTGACGGACAAACGGGTGATCAGACCCTAGGTAAAATCACCCAACTTCAGGACCCGTCCGCATGCTCCGCGTTACGCTCGGTGGTCTCGACAGCGACTCTCGGAGCTCACCGTGGCCATCGACCTGGTGTTACGCAAAGACTGGAACGCCCGCTCGCCGCGCGGCGACTACACGCAGCTCGACTCCACCAAGGGAGTGAAGGTCCACTACACGGGCGGCAGGGTCGACCCCGGCATCGTCTCCGACCACAGCGGGTGCGTCTCGCTGGTGCGGTCGATCCAGGCGTTCCACATGGACGACAATGGCTGGATCGACATCGGCTACTGCGTCGACGAGGAGACCGAGCTCCTCACCCGGCAGGGCTGGAAGTCGTACCGGGACCTGCGCGCGGGCGACGTCGCGCTCACGCTCGACCACGACACGGGCATGTCCGAGTGGCAGCCCGTGCTGGAGGTGTGCGTGTTCCCCGCGATGGAGCGGGAGATGATCCGGATGGAGGGGCCCGCCCACTCCTCCCTGACCACCCCCCATCACCGCTGGCCCGTGGAGCGCCAGGCGGGGGAGGACACGCGGCGCCTCTGGGTGACCACCGAGACCATCGGTCACCGGGACCGCATCCCGGTCGCGGTGCCCTGCGCCGACCTGCCGGCCGAGGCGAAGTGGTCGGACGCCTTCGTGGAGCTGGTCGCGTGGTTCGCGGCCGAGGGCGCGTCGAGCGCGAGCGGGGTCGCGATCCACCGGTCGCGGCGGGACCCGGCCCATCTCATGCGCGTCCGCGCCGCGCTCCACGGGGCCTTCGGCCCTCCCGCCGCGGGCGCGTCCCGCTGGAGGGAGACGGTCAAGGGCGATCTCGTCGAGTTCCGGCTCCCGGCCGACGCCGGACGGCAGCTGGTCGAGGTGGCGCCCGGCAGGGTGCCGGGGTACGCATTCCTCCTGTCGCTGACCCGGGCCCAGCTCTCCCTGTTCCTGGAGACCTCCCTGACGGCGGGCGACGCCGGGCGCGACAGGCTCGCCCGCGAGGACCGGGCGGCGGCGGAGGCGTTCATGTTCGCCGCGCTGCTGTCGGGGTCGGGAGCGGCCATGAGCCGCCTGCCCGAGACGGGCATGTGGCTGACCACGATCCGGCGCCGGCACTCCGTCATGCCCCGGACGGCCCTGAGGATCCGGAGGGAGACCTACCGCGGCCGGATCTGGTGTCCCCGGACCGAGAACCAGAGCTGGCTGGCCCGCCGGGAGGGGACCGTCTACTTCACCGGCAACACCATGGTCGCCTGCCCGCACCGCAAGGTGTTCGAGGGACGGGGTCTGCACCACCTGCCCGCCGCCAACGGCCCGGGGCTCAACGCCGGCCACTACGCGGTGCTGGGGCTCGTCGGCAACGCGGGGCTCGTCCAGCCGCCCGACGGGGTGCTGCACGCGATCCTGGACGCCGTCCAGTACCTGCGCGACAAGGGCCGCGCGGGCAAGGAGATCAAGGGGCACCGCGACGGCTACTCGACCGACTGCCCCGGCGACCCGCTCTACGACTGGATCCGGCGGGGCGCGCCCCGGCCGGGCGGGACCCCGCCCACGGAGCCGGCCGCGCCGCCGTTTCCCGGGCGGCTGCTGAAGTATCCGCCGGTCATGCACGGCGAGGACGTGCGCACCTGGCAGGCGCAGATGAAGAAGCGCGGCTTCGACCTGGCCGTGGACGGGGCGTACGGCTCCGGGTCGCGCGAGGTGTGCCGCAGGTTCCAGCGGCGGCAGGGCCTCGAGGACGACGGCGTCGTGGGCCCCCTGACGTGGCGGCTGACGTGGGAGGCGCCCGCGTCCTGAATCTGGGCCCTGAATTTTGGGCCCTGAATCTGGGGTGGACCGGGGTCGGCGACACACCGAGCCTGGGGTGGACCCGGGGTTACCGCGCCTCCGGAGCTCCGCCTAGTATCCGACCATGGAACTGGCCACGGGGTTCGAGTCCATCTCGCGAGACGGCTGGCGGGCGCTGGCGGTCGAGGTCCTCCGCAAGTCGGGCATCGAGACGGAGGCGCCGGAGGAGGCGCTGTCCACCGCCACCTATGACGGGGTGACGGTCGCGCCGCTCTACGACCTGGACGACCTGCCCGGCGATCCCGGGCTGCCCGGCGAGGCGCCGTACGTGCGCGGGGCCCGCGGCACTCCCGGCTGGGAGGTGCGCCAGCGGCACGCCGTGGCCGACCCCGAGGCGGTGCTGGCCGACCTGGAGAACGGGGTCACCTCGCTGTGGCTCGTCGTCGGGGACGGCGCCATTCCGGTGGACGCGCTGGGCGCCGTGATCAAGGACGTCTACCTCGACCTGGCGCCGGTCGTGCTGGAGGCCGGGGACCGGGTACGCGAGGCCGCCGAGGTCCTGTTCGGGCGCGGGAGCGCCGTGCGGGGCAACCTGGGCGCCTCCGCCGTTGGAGGTCCCGGGCTGGAGCTGGCCAGGCGCTGCGTCGACGGGTTCCCGGGGCTCGGGGCCGTCACCGTCGACGCCACCCCCTACCACGACGCGGGCGGCAGCGACGCCGAGGAGCTGGGCTGCTCGATCGCCCAGGGAGTCGCCGAGCTGCGGGCGCTGACGGACGGCGGGCTCTCTGTCGAGCAAGCGCTAGGGCAGATCGAGTTCCGGTACGCCGCCACCGCCGACCAGTTCGCCACCATCGCCAAGCTGCGCGCGGCCCGCCGGCTGTGGGCCAGGGTCGCCGAGGTGTGTGACGCCGCCGGGCACGGCGGCCAGCGGCAGCACGCGGTGACCAGCTCGGCCATGATGACCGCCCGCGACCCCTGGGTGAACATGCTGCGCACCACCCTGGCCTGCTTCGCCGCCGGCGTCGGCGGCGCGGAGGCGGTCACGGTGCAGCCGTTCGACGCCTGCCTCGGGCTGCCGGACGCCTTCTCGCGGCGCATCGCCCGCAACACGCAGGCGCTGCTGCTGGAGGAGTCGGGCCTCGGGCGCGTCATCGACCCCGCCGGCGGCTCCTGGTACGTCGAGCGCCGCACCGCCGACCTCGCCGAACGCGCGTGGGCCTGGTTCCAGGAGATCGAGGCGGCCGGCGGGATCACCCGGGCCGCCGGGCTCGTGGCGGACCGGATCGCCGCCACCCGGGCCCGCCGCGCCGACGACGTCGCCCACCGCCGCCTGCCCATCACGGGCGTGAGCGAGTTCCCGAACGTGCACGAGAAGCCGGTACGGCCGCCCACGCCCGCGCAGGCCGCCTCCGAGACGGGCGGCCTGCCCCGGGTCCGCTACGCCGAGGAGTTCGAGGCCCTGCGCGACCTGGCCGACGCGCGACCCCAGCGGCCCACGGTGTTCCTCGCCACGATCGGGCCCGTGGCCGCCCACACCGCGCGGGCCGCGTTCGCCGCCAACCTGTTCCAGGCGGGCGGGCTGGACACCGAGACCGCCGGTCCCGGGGCCGATCCCGAGCAGATCGCCACCGCGTTCGCCGTGAGCGGCGCCTCCGTCGCCTGCCTGTGCTCGACCGACAAGCTCTACGCCCAGCACGCCGCCGCCGTCGCCACCGCACTGCGCAAGGCCGGTGCGAGGAAAGTCTGGCTGGCGGGGAAGGGGGAGTACGAAGGCGTGGACGGAAACCTCTACGCGGGCTGCGACGCGCTGGCCGTGCTCCGCGAGACCTTCGACGACCTGGAGGTGACCCGATGATCCCGGACTTCTCCGGCATCCCGCTCAACGCCCTGCCCAAGGACGGGCCGCAGGCGCAGAAGCACGCCGGTGAGGTGTGGGAGACGCCGGAGGGCATCGGGGTCAAGCCGCTCTACACGGCCCACGACCTCGAGGGCATCGACTTCCTGCGCACCTACCCGGGCGTGGCCCCCTACCTGCGCGGCCCGTACCCCACCATGTACGTCAACCAGCCCTGGACCATCCGCCAGTACGCGGGCTTCTCCACGGCCGAGGACTCCAACGCCTTCTACCGGCGCAACCTCGCCGCCGGGCAGAAGGGCCTGTCGGTGGCCTTCGACCTGGCCACGCACCGGGGCTACGACTCCGACCACCCGCGCGTGGCCGGCGACGTGGGCATGGCCGGGGTGGCGATCGACTCCATCTACGACATGCGGCAGCTGTTCGACGGCATCCCGCTCGACCGCATGTCCGTGTCGATGACCATGAACGGCGCCGTGCTGCCCGTCCTCGCGCTCTACATCGTGGCGGCCGAGGAGCAGGGCGTCGCGCCGGAGCAGCTCGCGGGGACCATCCAGAACGACATCCTCAAAGAGTTCATGGTCCGCAACACCTACATTTATCCCCCGGCGCCGTCGATGCGGATCATTTCGGATATTTTCGCTTATACGAGCGAGAAGATGCCGAAATTCAACTCCATCAGCATTTCCGGTTACCACATCCAGGAGGCCGGGGCGACGTGCGACCTGGAGCTGGCCTACACGCTGGCCGACGGCGTCGAATACCTGCGGGCCGGGGTCGGCGCCGGGATGGACGTCGACCGGTTCGCGCCGCGCCTGTCGTTCTTCTGGTGCATCGGCATGAACTTCTTCATGGAGGTCGCCAAGCTCAGGGCCGCCCGGCTGCTGTGGGCCAACCTGGTTTCTGGATTTAACGCGAAAAATCCGAAATCGCTGAGCCTCCGTACGCACTCCCAGACCTCCGGCTGGTCGCTGACCGCGCAGGATGTCTTCAACAACGTGGCCCGCACCTGCGTCGAGGCCATGGCCGCCACCCAGGGCCACACGCAGTCCCTGCACACCAACGCCCTCGACGAGGCGCTCGCGCTGCCCACCGACTTCTCCGCCCGCATCGCCCGCAACACCCAGCTGCTCATCCAGCAGGAGTCGGGCACCACCAAGGTGATCGACCCGTGGGGCGGCTCCTACTACGTCGAGCGCCTCACCCACGACCTCGCCGAACGCGCCTGGGCCCACATCCAGGAGGTCGAGGCCGCCGGCGGCATGGCCAGGGCCATCGAGGCGGGCCTGCCCAAGCTCCGCATCGAGGAGGCGGCCGCCCGTACGCAGGCCCGCATCGACTCGGGCCGCCAGCCCGTGATCGGCGTCAACAAGTACCGCGCCGAGAGCGACGAGGCCGTCGAGGTGCTCAAGGTCGACAACAGCGCCGTGCGCGCCCAGCAGCTCGACAAGCTGGCCCGGCTCAGGGCCGAACGCGACCCCGGCGCCGTGCAGCGCGCGCTCGACGCGCTTACCAAGGCCGCCGACAACCCCGCGCCTGGCCTGGAGCACAACCTGCTCAAGCTGGCCGTGGACGCCGCCCGGGCCAAGGCGACCGTGGGCGAGATCTCCGACGCCCTGGAGCGGGTGTTCGGCCGGCACGCCGAGCAGGTACGTACCATCTCTGGGGTGTATCGCGACGAGTCAGGCCCCTCCGACAACATCGAGCGCGTCCGCCGGGCGTGCGCCGACTTCGAGCGGGCCGAGGGCCGCCGCCCGCGCATCCTGGTGGCCAAGATGGGCCAGGACGGGCACGACCGCGGCCAGAAGGTGATCGCCACCGCGTTCGCCGACCTCGGCTTCGACGTGGACGTCGGCCCGCTGTTCCAGACGCCGGAGGAGGTCGCCAGGCAGGCGGTCGAGGCCGACGTGCACATCGTGGGCGTGTCGTCGCTGGCCGCCGGCCACCTGACGCTGGTGCCCGCGCTACGCCGGGCGCTGGCCGACCTCGACGCCGGCGACGTCATGATCGTGGTCGGCGGCGTCATCCCGCCCGGCGACCACGACGAGCTGCGGGCCGCGGGCGCCGCCGCGATCTTCCCGCCCGGCACGGTGATCGCCGACGCCGCCCTCGACCTGCTCGACCAGCTGAGGAACCGTCAGTAAGTTCCCCGGTCGCACATCGTGACGGAGATCGTCCGCTGGGTGGCGACCGGGGACGTGATCCGGAGCGTGACGCGATGGACGCCGCCCGTGCTCTTGAGGCTCTGCGGCGAGGTCAGGAAGCGCTGGCCGTTCTCGGTGACGAGCGCCGACGAGCGGCCCACGGCGACGTTGTCGATGTACCAGGTGTAGCGGAAGGTCAGCGGCAGGCCCGTGCGCTGCACCATCGCCTGGAGCGTGACCTCGCCGCCGGTCCAGCAGTCGCCGTTCTTCGCGCCGCCAGGGCGGACGTAGACGAGCCTGAGCCGACCGGCGGCGGGCGTGGCACTCGCCGTCGGGGTGCCGGTCGGGTCCCCGGTCGAGTCCGTCGTCGATCCCGCCGTCGGGACGTTGCTCGGGGTGCCGACGGTCTGCGGGCTGGGCCTGGGGGTACGCGAGCGCCTCGGGCGCGTGGTTGGCGTGGTTGCTGCCCCAGCGGTGGGTTCGGTCGTGGGCGCGGTGGTCACGTCGGAGACGTTCTTGGCCTTGGGGGTGGGCGTGGTGGGGGTGAGCCACATGATGGCGCCGGCCAGCGCCAGCACGGACACGCCGGCGACGCCCGCGACGAGCACGATCTTCACCCGCCGCCGCCCGGACCGCCGCGGCGGCTCGGGCGCCTGGGGCGGGGCCTGGGGCTGGGGCGTGCCCGGCACGAGGAGGTCGACCAGCGCCGAGTGCTGGGCCACCGACGGCTCGGCCACGACCTGCGCGGCGCCCGGCCCTTCGGCGGGCGGGAAGCCCGGCGGCGGCTCGGCGGGCGCGTGGTGCTGGAAGGCGGGGGGAACCGGGGCCTCGACCGGAGCCGCCATCGGGAACGTCCCCGGTCCCTGGCCGTGCGGCGCGGTCGCACCCTGGTGGTGCGCGGCCGCGCCTTGGTCGAAGTGCGCGGGCGAGCCCTGGCCGAAGTGCGGGCCTTGATCGACGTGGGCGGGCGCGGCCTGGCCGAAGGGCTGGCCCTGGTCCAGATGTGCGGGTGCGTTCTGGCCGAAGTGCGGGCCCTGGCCGTGGTGCGCGGGCGGAGCGGGCTGCCCCACCACGGGCTGGCCCGCCACGGGCTGGCCCGCCACGGGCTGTCCCGACACGGGCTGGCCCGCCACGGGCCGGCCCAGGGACTGGGGGTCGGTGCCGTGGCTCTGGCGCGAGGTCCGGCGCGGCAGCGGGGCCGCGGGCTGCTCCGCGGCCGGCTCCTGGGTGCGGGCCCGGCGCGGCGGCGTGTCCTGGTCGAGGGTGGCGTCGGGCGTGTCCTGCCAGGCCGCCAGCGGGGGATCGGGCCTGTGGGGCTGGGTCTGGTACGGGGCCGTCTGCTGGCGGGACGGCGCGGTCAGCCGCAGCAGCACGTCACGCATCGCGGGGCGGGAGCCGGGATCCTTGGCCAGGCAGGCCAGCAGGATCTCGCGTACCGGCCCGCGCAGCTCGCCCATGCGCGGCTCGTCCTTCAGGATGCGGTTGATCACCGCGGGCAGCGAGTCGTCCCCGAACGGCGGCACCCCCGTGGCCGCGGAGACCATCACCGATCCCCACGCGAACACGTCCGACGCCGCCCCGCCCGCCTGCCCGGCGAGCTGCTCGGGCGCCATGTACGCGGGCGTGCCGACGAAGGTGCCGGTCGCCTTCACGCCGGTGCCGAGCGCCCCGGCGATGCCGAAGTCCACCACCCGCGGCCCGTCGGGCCCGATCAGGACGTTCGCCGGCTTGAAGTCCCCGTGCACGACGCCGGCCTGGTGGATGGCGTCCAGCGCGGTCGCGGTCGCCACGGCGAGCCGCTGCAGCTCCGCCCCGCCGAGCCGGCCGACCTGCTGGAGGGAGGGTCCGTCCACGTACTCGGACACGATGTACGGCCTGCCGCTGGTCGAGGCGTCGAGCACCTGCGCGAGGCAGAACGGCTCGACCTTGCGCGCGGCGGCGATCTCCGTGGCGAGGCGGCCGTCGACGGAGAGCCCCTCACGCAGCACCTTGACGGCGACCGGGGTTCCGTTGCGGGCCTGGCCGAGGTAGACGACACCATGGCCGCCCGCGCCGAGCCGACCGACCAGCCGGTAGGGTCCCACCGTTGCCGGGTCGCCCTCGCGGAGGGGTTCGACGTTGGGCATGAGGGGAGTGACTCCTGTGACGGCTGAGATCAGAACTCCAGCACCCTACTGGCAAAAGTCAAGAATTGTCAGAGATTAGCTGATCAACTGGGAAGAAAGGGGTAAGCCGGGTGCACTCGCTGGAGGACTACGCCCGAGGCGTACGGGCCGGGTCCCGTACGTGGATCGCCCGCGCGATCACGCTGGTCGAGTCGACCAGGCCCGACCACAACGTCCTGGCGCAGCGCCTGCTCGTCGAGCTCACCCCGCTGTCCGGCCACGCGCGCCGGATCGGGATCTCCGGCGTGCCCGGCGTGGGGAAGTCCACGTTCATCGACGCGCTCGGCACGATGCTGACCGCGCAGGGCCACAAGGTGGCCGTCCTGGCCGTCGACCCCTCCTCCACCAGGACGGGCGGCAGCATCCTCGGCGACAAGACCCGCATGGCCCGCCTGTCGGTCGACCCCGCCGCGTTCATCCGCCCCTCGCCCACCTCCGGCACCCTGGGCGGCGTCACCAAGGCGACCAGGGAGGCCATGGTCGTCGTGGAGGCCGCCGGCTTCGACGTCGTGCTGGTCGAGACCGTCGGCGTGGGCCAGTCGGAGACCGCGGTGGCCGACATGGTGGACACGTTCCTGCTGCTCACGCTGGCCCGCACCGGCGACCAGCTCCAGGGCATCAAGAAGGGCGTGCTGGAGCTCGCGGACGTCATCGCGGTCAACAAGGCC
The DNA here is from genome assembly GCF_040675285.1 of Nonomuraea sp. NPDC049625. NCBI lineage: Bacteria > Bacillati > Actinomycetota > Actinomycetes > Streptosporangiales > Streptosporangiaceae > Nonomuraea > Nonomuraea sp. NPDC049625. The sequence goes on from NZ_JBFAOQ010000002.1 coordinate 693,317, forward strand.
GACGGCGAGCACGAGCTGCCCGCCAGGAAGGCCGCGCGGGAGCTGGCGGGCGCGCTGCGCATGCTCCGCTCCGACTCCACGCCGCCGCCGGTGCTCACGTGCAGCGGGCTCACCGGCGACGGGCTGGACAAGCTCTGGCGGCACGTGCTGACCCACCAGGAGTCGATCGACCTGGCCGCCAAGCGCCGCGGGCAGCAGGTCGGGTGGACGTGGACGCTGGTGCGCGACCGGCTGCTGTCCGAGCTGCGCCACGACCCCGAGGTGGCGGCGATCACCGAGGAGATCGAGCGGGAGGTCCTGGCGGGGGAGCTGACGCCCGCGCTCGCGGCCGACCGGCTCCTGTCCGCCTTCAAACGCCCCTGAGACGGAAAGCACGCGGCGCTCTGGTCTATCCCAAATGGTGGGATTGCTTTTAGAGTCGGCGTCAACACCGTCCAGGAGGTTCAGGCATGTCCAGCATTCCGTCCCTGCTGCGCGATCGGATCGCGGCGACCCCCGACGCGGAGGCGTACCGATTCCCCTCGGACGACGGCTGGGCCTCGCTGTCGTGGCGCGAGGTGGGCGACCGCGTGCGCGGGCTGGCCCTGGGCCTGGCCGGGCTGGGCTCCGGGCCCGGCAAGCGGGTGTCGATCCTCTGCTCGACCCGGGTCGAGTGGATCCTGGCCGACCTCGCGGTACTGGCGACCGGAGCGGCCACGACCACGATCTACCCGTCCAACACGGGGGCCGAGTCGGCGTTCGTCATCACCGACTCCGGCAGCACGATCGTCATCGCCGAGAACGACGACCAGGTGGCCAAGCTCAGGTCCGTCCAGAAGGAGCTGCCCGACGTCACCCACGTCGTGGTCGTCGACGGCTCGCCCAGCGACGACGGCTGGGTGGTCACGCTCGCCTCCCTCAGCGGTGAGGGCGACTACGACGCCATGGTGGACGCCATCGCCCGGGGCGACCTGGCCACCCTCATCTACACCTCGGGCACCACCGGCCGCCCCAAGGGCGTGGAGCTGACCCACGACAACTGGCTCTACGTCTCCGAGGCCGTCCGCGGGCTCGGCATACTCTCCGAGTCCGACCTGCACTTCCTGTGGCTGCCGCTGTCGCACTCGTTCGGCAAGCTGCTGGAGGTCGTCATGATCGACATCGGCGTGCCGACCGCGATCGACGGCCGCCTCGACAAGATCGCCGAGAACCTCGGCGTGGTCAAGCCGACGTTCATGGCCGCCGCGCCGCGCATCTTCGAGAAGATCCACAACACGGTCGTGGCCACCGTGCGCCGCGAGGGCGGGATCAAGCTGCGCATCTTCGACTGGGCGAAGCGGACCGGCATCCGGGTCGTCAGGGCCCGCCAGCGCGGGGCGGACATCCCGGTCACCACCCGGATCGAGCACGCCCTGGCCGACCGCCTGGTCTTCGCCAAGCTCCGCGACCGGTTCGGCGGCCGGATCCGCTTCTTCATCTCCGGCGCCGCGCCGCTCTCGCAGGACATCGCCGAGTTCTTCGACGCGGCGGGCCTGACGATCATGGAGGGGTACGGGCTGACCGAGTCGTCGGCGGGCAGCTTCCTCAACCGGCCGGAGTCGGTGAAGTTCGGCACGGTCGGGCCGCCGCTGCCCGGCACCGAGGTCCGCATCGCCGACGACGGCGAGGTCCTCATCGGCGGGCGCGGCATCATGCGCGGCTACCACGGGCTGCCGGAGGAGACGGCCGGGGCGCTGGAGGAGGGCTGGCTGCACACCGGTGACATCGGCGAACTCGACGAGGCCGGACGGCTGCGCATCACCGACCGCAAGAAGGAGCTGATCAAGACCTCGGGCGGCAAGTACGTCGCGCCCACGTACCTGGAGGGCCGGATCAAGGCGGCCTGCCCGTACGCGTCGCACGTCTTCGTGCACGGCGACCGGCGCAACTACGTCACGGCGCTGGTCACGCTCGACATGGACGTCGTCAAGCCGTGGGCCCAGGCCGAGGGGCTGCCGTCCGACCCCGAGGAGCTGCGCGAGCACCCGCGCGTGCGCGAGGAGGTCGGGCGGGCCATCGACCAGGTCAACGCCGACCAGGCCAGCTACGCCACGGTCAAGAAGTTCGCGATCCTGGCGGAGGACTTCACCGTGGAGACGGGCGAGCTGACGGCCAGCCTCAAGATCAAGCGCAAGGCCGTCGAGGAGCGCCACGGCAAGACCCTCGACTCCTTCTACGACGGGTGAGCGATCCCGTCGTGATCTCCCACCTGCCGGTGCGACCGAGGCACTGCGACGCGCAGGCCATGATGCACGCCTCCCGCTATTACGAGTACATCGAGGACGCGTTCCTCGACTGGATCGGGGCCCGCGGCGGCTACGACCGGCTCCGGCGGGAGGGCGCCGACCTGGTGGTCAAGGCGAGCGGGTGCGAGCACCACGCGCCCGCCCGCCTCGGCGACGTGCTGGCCGTGGAGAGCGCGCCGGCCAGGGTCGGCACCACGTCGATCACGATGACGTTCACGATGCGGCGCGGGGACGTGGTGGTGGCCGTCGGGACGGTCACGTACGTGTGCGTCCGCGACGGCCACCCCGCCCCCCTGCCTGAGATGCTCAGAGGACCCGCTTCGCCCCCGGCAGCGACCGCACCAGGTACGCCAGCGACCAGCACAGCGGCAGCGCCACCACCAGCATGATCGCGAACTTGACGACCGCGACCGCCTCCAGCGGGCGCAGCGCGTAGCCGATGGCGACCAGCACGAGCGGGTGGATGATGTAGACGGTGAAGGCGTGGTCGGACAGGAACCTCCCGCGCGGCCCCTGTTCGGCGAAGCGCTCCCTGAAGAGCACTGACAGCCCGATGATCATGCTGACCGCGAAGGCCGACTCCCAGGTGGCCGTCAGCGCCGACGAGAGCTGCCCGCCGGTCATCCGCGAGAGCGGCAGCAGCACGGTGCTCGACACACCCGCCACGACGAACCCGAGGTGCCCCGCCCGCGCGGGCAGCGTCTCGAACCAGCCGCGCCTGAAGGCCGCGCACCCGAGGGCGAACATGGCGACGTACTGCGGGAGGAAGTCCGGCGTCGGCAGCCCGAGCACCGGCACGTACGTGCCGGTCGGCACCGGGAGGCGCCACAGGAACGTGGCGAGGGACAGGCCCAGGACGAACAGCACGACCGACCGGAGCCGCAGCGGCTCGGGGCGCGGATCGGCCGCCGGCCGCCGGCTCCGCCACCACGCGTACACCAGCGCGAAGACGATCAGCACCTCGGCGAACCACATGGGCCCCGGGTCCCACGAACCCAGGTAGTACTGCCAGTAGGGCAGGTCCGGGCGCTGCGCGAGCCCGCCGAAGTTCACCAGCGGCCGCAGCAGGACGAGGAAGACGAGCAACGGGACGCCCAGCCGCACCAGCCGGTCCCGGACGAAGGCGCGCGAGCCCTTGCGGTCGTACGAGCCGGGGGTGAAGAAGCCGGAGATGAGGAAGAAGAACCCCATGAAGAACGCCTGGTTGAACACCACCAGGATGTCGAGCGCGACCCCCGACGGGTCCTTGGCGGGCTCGGTGTAGAACCAGAGGGGGATGTTCCCGTACGTGACCGCGGCGTGGTGGGCCACCACCAGCGCGGTCAGCACGATCCGCAGGTTGTCGATCGAGTGGAGCCGGGTCCTCGGCTCGGTCTTCATATCCTGCATGCCCTTTCGAAGAGGTCGGCGAGTTCGCGCGCGTGCGCGTCGAGGTCGTGGTCGGGATAGGCGGCCCAGTAGCCGAACATGCTGTCCATGGCGGCCGACACCGAGACGGACATGACGCGGAGGTCGAAGTCCCTGAACTCGCCGGTGCGCTGCCCGAGTTGGAAGATCATCTCGATTGCCCGGTAGATCTCCTCGCTGGTGTGCACGCCGTAGCGGGGTTTGCCGTCGGCGCCGCGCAGGTTGTTGAAGATCTCGCCGAGCGCCAGGATCTTCGAGCGGTGCTTGCGCATGTGCGCGGCGTTGGCGACGAAGTACGTCCGCAGCAGGGCGCCGGCCCCCTCCACGCCCTCCATCGCCGCCAGCACGTGATCGGCGGCCTCCGTGTAGGCGCGGGTGACCACCTCCTCCATCAGCTCGTCCTTGCCGGCGAAGTGGTAGGAGATGACGCCCTTGCTGATGCCCGCGTGCTTGGCGATGCGCGCAAGGGACGCCTGGGCGAACCCGACGTCGGCGATCACCTCCACGGCCGACGCCACGATCTGCGCGCGCCTGGCCTCCTCGATGAACGAACGGCGCTTCTGGCCGTCCGGTTCAATTTCTGACCGCATGGCCAAAATTTAACACACACGGCCAGAAACCGCGACGCTCGTCGCCTCGCGCCTCAGCCCAGCCGGGACCGGTAGACCGCCCTGGCCTGCTCCAGCAGGGACACGTGGTCGCCGAACTGGTAGGCGCCGACCAGGCGGCCGTGCTGCCTGACGAGCTCCTCCAGCAGGTCGAGCCACTCCAGGCACCACACGACGTCCTCGCGCCGGGCGACCCGCCGCCCGTCCACCTCCACGTAGACGGGGCTGGTCAGGGCGTACCCGGTGGAGGTCAGGGTGCGGGGGTGCCGGCCGCACAGGACCTCGGCCACCACGTACGTGGACGCGTCCACCGTGAGGTCGGTCGTCGCGGTCAGCGGCTCGTCGGGGGCCCGCCCGGGTTCGTCCGTTCGCCGCGTGGCCCCGGCCCGCACGCCCTCCGCCGTGCGGATGCGCACGGCCGCGACCTCGGGGCCGACGGCGGTGGCCGTGACACGGACGCGCTGCCCCGCGCGGGCCTGGATCACGTGGCCCGGGCCGTGGCCGGCCACCGACAGCTCCAGCCAGGGGCCGGTGGTGGCGAACGTCCGGCCCGCGCGTACGGCCGCCGCGAACGACCTGGCGGTCAGCGCGCCCTCGACCTGGGCATAGACGCGGGCCCAGCCGGGCGGATTCGACTGGTTGTCGGAACGGGTGAAGGAGATCATCGAGTCCGTGCCCGCGGTCACCGCGAGCCGGTTGCCCGCGCCGATCAGCCGCCGGTACACCGCCGCCGTGGACGGGATCGAGGCGTGCGTGAGCACGTCGAGGCTGTCCACGAGCCCGAGCGCGACGTCGGCGACCAGCTCCCTGGCGGAGCAGTCGCGCCACATGTGCGACACGATGTCCTGGGGCGGGTCGCCGTCGGCGATCGGCGTGCGGAAGGGATGGCTGTAGCCGACGAGCGCGCCGAGCCCGCGCAGCTCCCGCAGCCCGTCGGCGTTGGGCGGCCAGTCGGCGTCCCCCGCGAACCCGGTGTGGAAGCGGCCGGGCGCGGCGCGCGGCGCGAACGCGTAGACGTGGCCGAGCAGGTCGTTGCGGTATTCGACGCCCATCCTGGCCACGTGCGTGGCGTCGGACCACGGCAGGTCCACGTCCGTCCAGTGCTCCAGCGCCTCGCGGTCATAGCCGCGCCTGCCGGAGATGTTGCCTGCCAGGAGGTTGAGCACGTGCAGGTCCTCGCCGTGCTGTGCGGCGGCGGTGTCTGCGGGCGCTCCCACCAGGTCTCCCGCCCAGTTGAGGTGCACGTGCATGTCGCCGCCGTACCAGCCGCGCGCGGCCGCGTCGTAGATGCGCCGCGGGGCGAGCTCGACCAGGCGCTCCTCGCCCGGCCGCGGTTCGATCTCCAGCCTGGCCTCGCCGTACTCCATGCCTCTGGCGACCGTGATCGTCAGGGGCACGCAGGGGACCTCCAGGACGATGTCGTCGCCGTGGAAGTAGGGGCGGCCGTGGTAGTCGTACCGGCTGGGGGTGTCGCGCGGGAACCAGCCGCTGCCGTCCTCGCTCGTCACGCTCCACCGGCACGGCATCCCCGCCACCAGCCGCAGCCTGGCGGCCTGGGCGGGGCGCAGGAGGGTGTCCAGCTCGATGCGCACGCCGTCCACCATGACCGAGCTGCCGTGATCCACCTCCAGCAGCGCGCCCGCCACGCTTTCGGGCAGCACTGGCTCTGCACGCATACGCGCCCCTCCCTGTCGCTCGCGCGTCATCGTGACATGGGCCACGAAAGGCGAGCCCTTGAGAGAAGTGCCAGGGATCGGAAACCTTGTCCTGGGGAGAAGATCTGTACTTCCGAGTATTCGCCCAGGCGTACTGAACCGTCCTGATCGGCAATCGTTGTGAATCTCGATACTTAGCCCTTGCGCTAACTATTGCGGGGTGGCCATACTTAGCCGCATGGCACAGTATTCGGCGGAGCTCGACGGGGTGTTCGTCGCGCTCGCCGACCCGACCCGGCGCGCCGTCGTCCGGCGTCTCGGCCGCGGGCCCGTGAGCGTCGGCGACCTCGCCCGCGACTTCCCGATGACCCTCCCCTCGTTCATGAAGCACGTGCGGACGCTCGAATCGAACGGGCTCATCCGCACGCTCAAGTCCGGCCGGGTGCGCACCTGCGTGCTCAACCGCGAGCGGCTCGCCCTGGTCGACGATTGGCTCGCCGAGCAGCGCCGGATCTGGGAGGAACGCACCGACCGCCTCGAACAGCTCGTCGCCTTCCTGGAGGAGAACCCGCAGTGAATCCCGATCTCGACCTTGCCCTGGAGCGGATCATCCGCGCCCCGCGCGCGACCGTGTGGAGGGCCTGGACGGACCCGTCCCGGCTCGAGCGGTGGTGGGTCCCGGCTCCGTACCGCTGCCGGGTGGACCGCCTGGACCTGCGGCCCGGCGGGGCGTTCGTGACGCGGCTGAGCGACGGCGGGGCCGAGTTCGGCCCGCACATGGACGCGTGCTTCCTCGCCGTGGACGAGCTCGAGCGGATCGTGTTCACCAACGCGATCGACAGCGCGTGGCGTCCCGCGAGCCCCGCCCCGGTCGCGATCACCGCCACGATCACGCTCAACGATCACCCGGACGGCACGGACTACCGGATCGTCGTCCGGCACGGCGACCCGGAGGCCCGCGCCCATCACGAGAAGCTCGGCTTCGCCGACGGCTGGGGGACGGTCACCGCCCAGCTGTCCGCTCTCAGCGAGGGCGGGCCATGAAGATCGCTCTCACCGAGTTCCTCACCCTCGACGGGGTCAGCCAGGGACCCGGCTCGCCGGAGGAGGACACCGGCGGCGGATTCACCCGTGGTGGCTGGCTCGTTCCCCACATGGACGGGACGTTCGTCCAGCGCGCCTCCGACTGGCTCGACCTCGCCGACGGCCTGCTGCTCGGACGGCGCACCTACGAGGCGTTCGCACGCGACTGGCCGGAGATCACCGACCCGGCCGACCCGTTCACCGGGCGGATGAACACCCTGCCGAAGTACGTCGTGACGAACACCCTCACCGAAGGGACCTGGGACCCCACGACCATCCTCAACGGCGACCCGGTCCACACGGTCGCCGAACTCAAGGCACGGCCGGGCCGCGAGCTCCAGATCCACGGCAGCGCCCGCCTCGGCGACTCGCTGCTGGCGGCGGGCCTGATCGACACGCTCCGCCTCGTGATCGCCCCCGCCGTCGTCCGGACCGGCCGGCGGCTGCTGACCGGCGTGGGCGCCCCGTCCGGCCTCCGCCTGCTCCACCACGAGGCCACGCCGAACGGCCTGCTGCTCCTGGAGTACGAGGTGACCGGCCAGGCGCGCCAAGGCGCCTACGAGGGCGTCGCCGCCTTCGCCTGAGCGGCGCTACCGGGAGGCGGCGCGAGGACGGTCGCGGGGCGGGACGGTGGCGACCGTGCCCGAGGTGCGCACCTCCCACACGCCGCAGGCACACCGCAGGTAGGAGACCGTGCCCTCGGAGGTGCGGTGGGAGGAGACGACGGCCAGGGCCAGAGGGTCGTGCAGGTGTCCGGAGTGCATGCTTCCAATCTGCTGTAATGGCCTTATGCATTTCAACGCTTACGGTGGCAACGGGGCGGCCCTCGCGGCGGAGCTGGTGAACGCGACCGACTTCAGCCCCGAGGCGGTCGAGGCGATGCTGACCGAGCACCGCCTGGTTCGCACCGTCGTCACGGCCGAGCAGGCCGAGGAGCTGCGGGTGTGGGCGGGGCGGCTGTCGCCGGTGTTCGGGGAGCGGGACCAGGACACGCAGATCAAGCTGATCAACGATCTGCTCGACGTCACCGCGTCCAAGCCGTACGTCAGCGCGCACGACGGGCGCGAGCCGCACCTGCACTTCTTCGACCCCAGCGCGGACGTCGTGTCCAGGGCGAAGGACACCACGGCCGGCGGGCTGGCCATGGCCATGTCGTTCGCGGGCAGGCACCGGCTGGGGCGGTGCGACCGCGACGGGTGCGAGATCGTCTTCGTCGACACCTCCCGCAACGGGCGGCGCCGGTTCTGCTCTCCCGCCTGCGCCAACCGGGTCAACGTCGCGGCGCATCGGGCGCGTGGCCTTGCGGGGTGATCGAGGCGTCGCATACTCTTTGGACGTCTTATCGCCGAGCCCTGGGGGCAGCTGACGTGAGGATCTGAGGTCGCGGGCACCGCGCCGTTCCGCCCTGTCGTGGGCATGCGCGCACACCTGGACCTCGTGGCGATCCTCGTCGTCCCGAATCCTCTGCTTGTGTTGCGCGCGTTTGCGGTGATTTCCCGCCAAGTCACGAAATTTCGATCTTTGTGACGGGAGCCGCCTTATGTCTTTTTCCATTGTTGTAGATCACGTGTCCTTCGGCTGGCCGGACGGCACCAAGGTGCTCGACGGGCTCGACGCCGCGTTCCCCGCGGGGCGCACCGGGCTCATCGGGACCAACGGGTCGGGCAAGTCCACCCTGCTGAAGGTCATCGCGGGGGAGCTGGCCCCCCGGCCCGGATCCGTGTCCGTCTCCGGCGAGATCGGATACCTGCCGCAGAACGTCCCGCTGGGCGCCGGCCGTACCGTGTCGGACCTGCTGGAGATCAGCGCGACGCGGGCGGCGCTGCACGCCATCGAGAGCGGGGACGTGGCCGAGGAGCACTTCGCGGCCGTAGGCGACGACTGGGACGTCGAGGAACGCGCCCGCGCGGAGCTCGACCGGCTCGGGCTGGACCACGTCGGGCTGGACCGCACGGTCGGCACGCTGTCCGGCGGCGAGACCATCATGGTCGCGCTCGCCGCCCAGCTGCTGAAACGGCCCGAGGTGCTGCTGCTCGACGAGCCCACCAACAACCTCGACCTCGACGCGCGAGAGCGGCTCTACGCCGCGGTCGCCGCCTGGTCGGGCGTGCTGGTGGTGGTCAGCCACGACCGCGCGCTGCTGGAGCTGGTGGACCAGATCGCCGAGCTGCGCGACGGCGCCGTGCGCATGTACGGAGGCAACCTGAGCGCCTACGAGGAGCAGGTCGCCGCCGAGCAGGAGGCCGCCCAGCGGATGGTACGGACCGCGGAAGGCGAGATCCGCCGCCAGCAGCGGGAGCTCATCGACGCCCGCACCCGGATCGACCGCAGCCAGCGGGCCGGCCGGAAGGCGTTCGAGAACAAGAAGGCGCCGAAGATCGTCGCCAACGCGCTCAAACGGAAGGCCCAGGTGACGGCGGGCAAGCAGCGCAACCTGGCCATCGAGAAGCTGGAGGAGGCGCGGGGGCGGCTGACGGAGGCCGAGCAGGCGGTGCGGGACGACGCGGAGATCCGCATCCAGCTGCCGGGCACCGAGGTCCCGGCGGGCCGCACGGTCCTGACCCTTCCCCTCGCCCCGCCCCCGGGCCACGGCACTCCCGAAGCCGGCGCCTCCGAGCGGCGTCGCGTGCCGGAGGACCACGAGGTCGGCGAGGACGAAGTGGCGGGCGATGTGCGCGGCGCGCTGCTGGAGACGCTGGTGGTGCGCGGTCCCGAGCGGATCGCGTTGCTGGGCCCCAACGGCTCCGGCAAGACCACGCTGCTCAAGCGGATCGTCGAGCACGGCGCCCACGTCCCGGTGCGCTACCTGCCGCAGCGCCTCGACCTCCTGGACGACGCGCTGAGCGTGGTGGACAACGTGCGGGCCGTGGCCCCGTCCGCCTCCGTGAACGACGTCCGGGCACGCCTGGCGCGCTTCCTGTTCAGGGGCGAGCGGGCCAACCAGGCCGCCGGCACGCTGTCGGGTGGCGAGCGCTTCCGGGCGACGCTGGCCGCGCTCCTGTCGGCCGAGCCGCCGCCCCAGCTGCTCCTGCTCGACGAGCCGACGAACAACCTGGACATGGCCAGCGTCCGCGAGCTCTCCCAGGCGCTGAACGCGTACCAGGGGGCGCTCGTCGTGGCCAGCCACGACGTGCCGTTCCTGGAGACGATCGGGATCACCCGGTGGCTGCGACAAGATCGCAATGCCGGACTGTCCGAATCCTGATTGACGGGCAGGGATCAATCGGACGATAGTGTGACAGGTGGCTGGACCCCGGTTGATCTCCTGCGTTCTCGCCCTGGCAACCCTCACGCTCAGCGCGTGCTCCTCGGCGTTACCGTCCCCGACCGGAGGCGAGCCGAAGGTCAGCGGGGTGGCCGGCGGCAACGGCGGCGGCGTGCCCGCCGGCGGCGGCACGGCGGCGCAAACCCCGAGCCCGGCCGCGCTCACGGCCGAGGCCTACAAGAGCGAGCTCCAGAGCAGGCACAAGTCGATGGCGGACGCCATCAGCGCCCTGGCCGGCGCGCGCGGGGTCAAGGCCCTGGACCAGCGCGTCGGCCGCGCTGAGCAGGCGCTGAGCGGGGCGGCGGACGCGCTGGCCGCCATCACCCCACCCGACGCCGTACGGCCCCAGCACGACGCGTACGTGGCCAGCCTGCGCGACTTCGCCGGCGAGCTCGGCTCCACGGCGGGAAAGGTCGGCGCGCGGAACCTGTGCACGTCCTCGGCCGTCCTCATCGACCTCGACGCCAAGCTGGCCGCGCTCGACAAGGCGGGTGCGGCCCTGCAGAGCGCCGGCGACTACCCGGCCGACGTCGTGAGCGTGAAGGCCGGCAAGAAGCAGACCAGGCGGCTGAAGAACGGCTCGTTCATCAAGAGGGCCACCTTCAACGGCCGCAGCTCGCTGGAGATCGACAACGGCGGCACCCGCGACTCCGTGGTGACCATCATGAAGGGCGGGAGCAAGTCCTTCAGCGTGTACGTGCGCAAGAACGCCAAGTTCAAGGTCAAGGGCGTGCGCGACGGCAGCTACAAGGTCTACTTCACGCACGGCGTGGACTGGGACGGCAAGAGCAAGTCGTTCACGCGTAACTGCAGCTTCGAGAGGTTCCAGAAGTCGGTGAAGTTCAAGACGACGTTCACCGCCACGCAGATCCGCTGGCACGACTGGCGGATCACGCTGCACGCGATCGCGGGCGGCAACGCCCGCACCTCCCCCGTGGACCCCGACGACTTCCCGGGCTGACCCGCGGATCCGGACCGCGGAACGCGCGAAGGCCGCACACCCCCACCGGTGCGCGGCCCTCGTCGCGATCAGGTCGAGAGTCGCGATCAGGTCGAGAACAGCATGCCCACCCAGCTGCGCTGCCGGTGGTGGTGGCCGCCGTAGTGGCCGCCGCCGTGCGGGGCGCCCCAGGCCGGGCCGGGGGCGGGGGGCGGCGGGGGAGAGGTGTGGTACTGAGTCTCCATCCGGGTCAGCGTCTCGAGCTCGCCGTAGTCGAGGAAGATCCCGCGGCAGTTGTCGCACTGCTCGATGTGAACGCCGTTGCGCTCATAGGTCCGCATGTTCCCGCGGCACTTGGGGCACTGCATCTACGTCGCTCTCCTTGGCTTCGAGGTCTCAGGGTTGAAACCTACCGCGCGCAACCCCGTCACGCTCGGACGATTCTGTTGCACGACTCAACCAACGAATGCTCGACCTCGTCCAGTTCCCGGCCCTCGCGCTCGGCGTTGACCACGGCCACCGCGGCCAGCTGAACGGTCAGCGCCCTGGCCGGCACGTCGAGTCGCCGCCAAGGGTCGTCGCCCCGGCCGAGCGCGGGCCCGCCGGAGGCCAGGTAGGCCCCCAGGAACCGCTCCCAGACGGCCGGGTCGAGCAGCCCGGCGGCGTACCAGGCGGCCGGCCTGGCCAGGTCCCACGCCGGGTCGCCGACGCCCAGGTCGTCGACGTCGATGAGCAGCCAGTCGTCGCGGTGGACGAGCTGGCCCAGATGCCAGTCGCCGTGCGTGAGCAGGCCGGGCAGCGGGTCGGGCTCGGGCAGCTCCTCGAAGGTCCGCCTGATGAGCTGCTCCACCGGGCCGTCGCCGGTCATCCGGCCCACCGCCCTGGCGGCCCGCGCGGGCCCGCCGGCGGCGGGAAGGCCGGGCAGCAGGGTGAGGGGGACGGCGTGCAGCCTGGCCAGCAGCCTGGCGCCCTCCTCCCAGGGCGCGGAGTCCGGGTCCTCCTGCGCGACCGGCCGGCCGGCGGGCCAGACCGTCACCGCGCGGCCCGCTACCGCCAGCACCTGGGGGTCGAGCGGGGCCAGCATCACCCCGGTCACCGCGGCCGACGCCGCGCCCCGCAACCGGATCCGCAACGACTCCACGTCGTCACGCTGCGAGTGGGCCTTGACCACGACCTCGCCTCTGCGTAACACCACGACGTCCGTACGCGTCGGATGCAGCACGGGCTCGCCCGTCCCCCCGTACGCCCCGGCGATCCCCGCCAGATCCTCCTCCAGACTCACTGCTACAGACTAGGGGTCATGAGGATCGGTTTCGCAGTGCCCCAGTCAGGCCCATGGGCGACCCCGGCGAACATGCGCCGCGTCGCCAGGCGGGCGGAGGAGCTCGGCTACGACGAGTTGTGGACGTTCCAGCGGCTGCTGTACCCGGTCGGGCACCCGATGGGGCCGACGTACCGCAGCGTGCACGACCCGCTGATCACGCTGGCCCACCTCGCGGGCGTGACGGAGCGGATCCGGCTCGGCGTGGCCGTCGTCAACGCGTACGTGCAGCCGGTCGTGCTGGCCAAGCAGCTGGCCACCCTCCAGACCGTGTCCGGCGGGCGGCTCACGGCGGGGCTCGGGCTGGGCTGGCTGCCGGAGGAGTTCGAGGCGGCGGGCGTCGGCATGGAGCGGCGGGGGCGCAGGGGCGAGGAGTTCGTCGAGGTGCTGCGCGAGGCCTGGGCCGACGACGTGGTCGAGCACCGCGGCGAGTTCTACCGGGTGCCGCCGTCCCACATCGACCCCAAGCCCGTGCCGGGGCCGCCGCCGATCCTGCTGGGCGGCACCGCCGAGGTCGCGCTGCGCCGCGCCGCCCGGCTGGCCGACGGGTGGGTGAGCTCCAGCAGGGAGGACCTGTCCGCGATCGCCGCGCGGGTGGGGCTCATCAAGGAGACGCTGGCGGAGTCGGGGCGCGACGCGGCCGCGTTCCGGTTCGTCTGCCGCGGCGTCACGCAGGTCCGGGCGGCCGGCGACCGGCCCTTGACGGGCACGTACGACAAGATCAGGAGCGACGTGGACGCGCTGGCCGCCAGCGGCGTGACGGACGTCTTCCACGACCTCAACTTCGACCGCGAGTTCGTCACGCTCGACGCCGAGGAGGCGATGCGCCGGGCCGAGGAGGCGCTGGAGGCGCTGGCTCCCTAGCCCCAGCCGCCGTACGGGACCGTGATGATCTCCAGGTTGTGGCCGTTGGGGTCGGACCAGTAGAGGCCGCGGCCGCCGTCGTGGGTGTTGATCCGCTCCGGCTGCGTGTGGTGCGGATCGGCCCAGTACGTCAGGCCGCGGCTCTTGATCCGGTCCCAGATCTGGTCGAACTCCTCCTCGCCGACCAGGAACGCGTAATGCTGCGGCACCACGGCCTCACCCGCCTGGACGACGTCGAGCGAGACGTCGTTGCCGAGCGAGACGACGCGGAACGGTCCGTACACGGGCGCGGGCTCCAGGCCGAGGACGTCCACGAGGAACGCGGCGGTCTCGTCCCTGTCCTTCGCCTGCACGATGGTGTGGTTCAGCTGGACGGACATACCTGCAGGCTACGTCAGGGGCTGGAGCTCGCGCAGTCGCAGCGCCTCCCCGGCCACCGCGTGGCGCAGCTCGCGGATGCCGTCCCGCCCGCGTACGGGGTGGACGGCGTTCGTCAGCAGCACCACGGTCAGCCCGCGGGCGGGATCGACCACCAGCGAGGTTCCGGTGAAGCCGGAATGCCCGAAGGCGCCGGTCAGGGGCCCCACGATGGCCGGGTCGCCGATCCGCACGCCCAGCCCGTGCCGGAAGGCGGCCCCTTCGGCGCCCTGGTCGCGCAGCATCTCGGCCACGCTCCCCGGGCGCAGGACGGCCCCGCCCTGCCGGATTGCGGCCAGCCGCAGCGCCTCGCCGAAGGCCAGCAGGTCCCCGGCCGTGGCGAACAGCCCCGCGTGCCCCGCCACGCCGCCCAGCGCGTACGCCGTCTCGTCGTGGACCTCCCCGCGCACGCAGCCCGGCCCGGTCCGCTCCGGCTTCCACTCGGTCGCGGCGACCCGAGACGGTGAGGCGGGCCGGTAGCCGGTGTCGGGCAGGCCGAGCACGTCCGTGACCCGGGCGCGGACCAGCGCGTCGAGCGGCGCGCCGCCCGCCAGCTCGGCGACCCGGCCGGCGATGACCAGGCCGACGTCGCTGTAGAGGTACGGGCCGCCGACCGGATGGGCGATCGGCGTGCGCAGCATGGCCTCCATGCGTTCGGAGGCGTCCGCGCCCGGCAGCTCCAGGTCGATGCGGCGGGTCGGGGGCAGGCCCGCCGTGTGCGTGAGCAGGCGGCGCGGCGTGACCCTCGGGTCGTGCCCCGGTATCCAGGCGGCCACCGGCTCGTCCAGGCCGATCGCGCCCTCCTCGGCCAGCGAGAGCAGCACGGCCGTGGTGAAGAGCTTGCTGATCGAGGCCAGGTCGAAGATCGAGTCGCGGCCGGCGGGCGGGCGCTCCGCGGCCAGGGTCCCCTCGGCGTCGGCGTAGCGTACGAGCTCGCCGGTGGCGGCCGCGGCGGCCACGGAGCCGTCCACGGCGATCAGCGCGACCGCGGCGGCGCACACGCGCGGCACCGCGCCCGCCAGGACCGCCCCCAGCCGGTCGGTCATCCCCGTTCCCCTCAGCCGCTCAGCGCGTCGCTGAGGCGCTCCCCGTGTGACTCCAGCAGCGCTCGTGCCCCCTCCGCGTCGAGCCCGTGCTGGATCATCAGCACGGCGATCTTCGCCTGCCCGCCGGCCGCGTCCAGCGCGGTCTCGGCCGTCTCCAGGTCGGCGCCGGTGATGTCGCTGACCATGCGCAGCGCGCGCCCGGCCAGCTTGTTGTTCATCGCCGACATCTCGATCATCTTGTTGCCGTAGGTACGGCCGAGCTTGACCATCGAGATCGTGGAGATCATGTTGAGCACGAGCTTCTGGGCCGTGCCCGCCTTGAGCCGGGTCGAGCCGGTCACCACCTCGGGTCCCACGACCACCTCGATCGCGTGCTCGGCGGCGGCCGACAGCGGCGCGCCGTCGTTGCACGACAGGCCGACGGTGAGCGCGCCCCGGGAGGCCGCCTCCGCCAGCGCGCCCAGGACGAAAGGAGCCCGGCCGCTGGCGGACACGCCCACCACCGAGTCGAGCGGTCCCACCTCCAGGTCCTTCAACGCGGCGGCGCCGGCCTCGGCGTCGTCCTCCGCCCCCTCGACCGATCGGGTGAGCGCCTCGGGCCCGCCGGCGATGATGCCCTGCACCAGCGACGGATCGGTGCCGAACGTGGGCGGGCACTCGCTGGCGTCGAGCACCGCCAGCCGCCCGGACGTGCCGGCCCCGACGTAAAGCAGCCTGCCGCCCTCTGCCATCCTGGCGGAGATCGCGTCGACGGCGGCCGAGATCGCCGGGATGACCACCGCGACGGCGGCGGGCACGGCGGCGTCGGCCTGGTTCATGAGCCGGGCGATCTGCTCGGTCGGCAGCCGGTCGATCTGGCTGTAGCGGGGATCGCTCTGCTCGGTGGACAGCTCGGGTAGCGGATCAATCATGACGCTAATTTCCACCCTCTCCTTCACACTTGTAAATATCTTTCAGACAATGGCTTTCATGCCATACGTACGCATCGGAGCCGAACGGCTGGCCGTGGATACCGCCCTCGCGGGCGGAACCCGCCTCGGCCTGATCACGAACCCCACCGGAGTCCTGCCCGATCTCACCCCCACCGCGGACGCGCTGCTGGCCGCAGGACTGAACCTGACGGCCCTGTTCGGCCCCGAGCACGGCATGCGCGGCACCGCCCAGGCGGCCGGCAGCGAGGCCGACACGGTGGACGAGAGGACCGGGCTGCCGGTCTTCGACACGCACAAGCTCGAGGGCGAGGCGCTCGACCGGACGATCGCGGGGTCGGGCGTGGACACGCTCGTGTTCGACATCGCCGACGTGGGCACGCGCTTCTACACCTACGTCTGGACGATGTACGACCTGATGGCGTCGGCCGCCCGGCTCGGGCTGAGGTTCGTGGTCCTGGACCGGCCCAACCCGCTCGGCGGGACCGTCCAGGAGGGGCCGGCGCTCGACCCGGCGTTCGCGAGCTTCGTGGGCCGCTTCCCGCTGCCGGTCCGGCACGGCAGGACGGCGGGGGAGCTGGCCACGCTGTTCGGGTTCGACGTGGAGCTGCGCGTGATCGAGATGGAGGGCTGGCGGCGCGACATGACGTTCGCCGAGACGGGGCTGCCGTGGGTGATGCCCTCGGTCAACATGCCGACCCCGGACACCGCGCTGGTCTACCCCGGCACGGGCCTCTTCGAGGGCACGAACTTCTCCGAGGGGCGCGGCACGACCAGGCCGTTCGAGCTGATCGGCGCCCCCTACGCCGACGAGCGGTTCGCCCCGGCGCTGGCCGCGCTGGACCTGCCGGGCGTGCGGTTCAGGGAGACGTGGTTCATGCCCACGTTCCACAAGCACGCGGGCGTCGCCGTGCGCGGCGTCCAGCTCCACGTGCACGACCGCGAGGCGTTCAGGCCCGTCCTGACGGGCCTGTCCATGCTGTACGCAGCCCGTACCCTCTACCCGGACGACCTGCGCTGGTGGGGCCCCGACCTGTTCATGGACCACCTGTGGGGCTCCGACACCCTGACCCGCTGCCTGGACGCCGGCGAGGACCCCCGGGGCCTGTGCCCGCCGCCGGGAAAGCCGGAAGGACGACTCATCTACGACTGACATCACACCAGATCGCGCCGGTAGAGCCAGAAGACGCGTTCCGCTCGCGCGCCCACGGCGTGCGAGTAGAACCGCAACGGCCCCACCCACCCGATCTGGGCGCTGGACTGTCCAGCGGCCCGCTGGTCGGCCAGGCACCTGCGCAGCAGCACCCGTCCGACGCCGAGCCCGCGGGCGTCCGGGGAGGTCCCCATGGGCCCGAACCAGCCCGGCCGGGCGCCCCAGGCGGCGAAGCCCAGGACGTGACCGTCGCGCTCGGCGTAGT
Organism: Nonomuraea sp. NPDC049625; assembly: GCF_040675285.1. Taxonomy (NCBI): domain Bacteria; kingdom Bacillati; phylum Actinomycetota; class Actinomycetes; order Streptosporangiales; family Streptosporangiaceae; genus Nonomuraea; species Nonomuraea sp. NPDC049625. The sequence continues at coordinate 710,534 of NZ_JBFAOQ010000002.1, forward strand.
GCAGGCCGGCCGCGTGGGCGGCCTCCCAGGCCCAGCGCTCGTTCCACTGCTCACGGACGAACGCGGCGACGTGCGCGCGGGCCGGGTGGTCCGCGGTGTCGCCGGCCGCGTGCACGCGCACGCCGGAGCGCTCCAGCCGCTCCAGGTCGTCCGCCACGGACAGGTCGGCGCTCAGGTCGGCCGTCATGTTCCAGGCGACGTCGTAGCGGTGGTAGCCGAGGCTCTCGGCCAGGCAGGCGGCCGCGGTGTAGCGGACGTCGATGCCCGGCCAGACGTAGCACGGCGGGTTGCCGGCGAAGCGCGACTGCCGCGCGCCCTGGCCCTTCAGCCATTCCTCGGCGGCCCGCACCAGCGCCCGCCCGCGCCCCTGTCCCTGCGCGGAGGGGTGCACGGCCAGCAGGTCGATGTGCCCCACCGCCGGATCCGTGCCCGACACGGACGCCATCACCACGCCGCCGTCGGTGGCCAGCGCGCTCCAGCGCCGCTCCGCGGGCGGGCGCGACAGGTAGCCGACCAGGCCGGCGGCCTCGGCGGCGTCCAGCGTCAGGGCGGCGGCGGCGACCTCGGCCGCCTCGGCGACCCCGGCCCCGTCAATGGATCCGGCGGCGGACGTGAAGGTCCGCACGGCGTGGGACATCACACCTCGCTCATCGGGCGGGCGATCACGCTGCGGCGCTCGGGGTAGAAGCACGCGTGCTCCTGCGGCACGCCTTCCGTCAGCTGCAGCAGCGGCCGCTCGCTCGTGCACCGCTCGCCCCTGAACGGGCAGCGGCGGGCGAACAGGCAGCCCTCGTCCGACTGGCTCTCGTCCAGCGACTCCAGCGGCGTCACCGGCTGCTCGCCGGGCAGCTCCAGGCCGTGCAGCACCGGGATCGCCGACAGCAGAGACTGCGTGTACGGGTGCACGGGGTCGGCGATGACCGTGTCCACCGCGCCGCGCTCGACGACCTGGCCGCGGTAGATGACGTACAGCTCGCCGTCGTCGCCGATGTAGCGGGCCGTGGCCACGTCGTGCGTGATGAACAGCACGCTCACGCCGAGCCGCTCGCGCAGGTCCTTCAGCAGCGCCAGGATGCCCAGCCGCAGCGACACGTCGATCATGGAGACGGCCTCGTCGGCGACGAGCATCTCCGGGTCGACGGTCAGCGCGCGGGCGATGACCACGCGCTGCCGCATGCCGCCGGACAGCTGATGCGGGTAGCGCGACAGCACCGTGCCCGGGTCGAGGCCCACCAGCGACAGCACCTCTGCCGCCCGCTCCTCGACCCACGACCGCGACCGCCCGGTCTGCCCGGCCCGCAGGGACAGCGGGGCGAACAGGGTCTGGTGGACGGTCCTGGTCGGGTTCAGGGCCGAGTACGGGTCCTGGTGGATCATCTGGATCTTGCGGAAGTGCGGCTGGCGCTGCTTCTGCTTGAGCGGCGACATGGAGACGCCGTCGATCAGGATCTCGCCCTCGTCGTACGTCTCCAGCCCGGCGATGATCCGGCCCAGCGTGGTCTTGCCGCACCCGGACTCGCCGATGAACGAGGCCGCGCCGCCCTTCGGGATCGCGAAGTCCACGCCGCGCAGCGCGCGCACCTCGCGGGCGCCGAGCATCTTGCCCCGCTGCTTGAACGTCTTGACGACGCCGGTCCCAGTGATCATGCGTGCTCCTTCACGTTCGCGGTCACGGCGTGGCAGGCCACGACCCGCGACCCGTCGGCGACCGCCAGCGGATCGACGGTGTCGCAGACGTCCATGCGCAGCGCGCAGCGCTCCCTGAACACGCACCCCTCCTTCGGCACGGTCGCCAGCGTCGGCGGCCGGCCGGGCAGCGCCCTGGCCTCGTCGATGTCGCCGACGAGCCGGGGGATGGCCTGGATCAGGCCCCTGGTGTACGGGTGCCGCGGCGCGCCGAGCACCTCCCTGGTGGGGCCCTGCTCGACCAGCCGCCCGCCGTACATGACGGCCAGCCGGTCGGCGACCTCGGCCACCACGCCGATGTCGTGCGTGATGACGAGGGTGGTGAGGCCGCGCTCCGCGTGCACCTCGCGGACGATCTTCAGGATGTTCGCCTGCGTGATCATGTCGAGGGCGGTCGTCGGCTCGTCCAGCACCACCAGGTGGGCGTTGAGGACCAGCGCCAGCATGATGCCGACCCGCTGGCGCATGCCGCCGGACAGCTCGTGCTGGTGCGAGTCGAGCACCCGGGCCCCGTCGAGGCCCATCCGCGACAGCAGCTCCTTGGCCTCGCGCACCAGGCCGCGCAGGTCCTCGACGCCGTGCGAGCGGCCCAGGTCGAGCAGTTGCTTGCCGACCGTCTTGAGCGGGTTCAGGGAGTTCTGGGCGGCCTGGAAGACGTACCCGATGTGCTTGCCCCTGGCCTTGCGCAGGTGCTCGCCCTTCAGGCCGACCACGTCGCCGAGCCCGTCGATCTCGACGCTGCCCGCCGAGATCCTGCCCGGGGGCTGGACGGCGTTGAGCAGCGACAGGGCCATCGTCGACTTGCCCGAACCGGACTCGCCGACGATGCCGGTGATCGAGCCCGGCTCCAGGGTCAGGTTGACGTCCCTGACGGCGGGCAGCTCGCCCGCGGGGGTCTTGTAGACGACCGTGAGGCCGTCGATGCGCACTCCCGGCGCTGTCTGAGTCAGGCGGCCTCCGGCCACCTGACTCGGAGCGCTGTATCCGATGGTGCCCTCGCTTCGCTCGGTCACGCCTACTCCTCTCGCAGCCGGGGGTTGAAGATCTCGTCCATGGCGTCCACCACGAGCACGATGGCCAGCGTCAGCAACAGGATCGCCAGCAGCGGCCCGATGAGGAAGCCCAGCGCGCTCGGCACCTGGAGCGCGCCGGAACGGAACACGGCCGTGTTGAGCATCTGCCCCCAGTTGTTCGACTCGTACGGCAGCACGCCCAGGAAGAACAGGCCGACCTGCGCGTAGACGCCGCCGGTGACCGCGATGAGCATGTTCATCGCGATGTACGGCGCCATGCTCGGCAGCAGCTCCTTGCCCACGATGTGCCTGGTGGGCAGGCCGAGCCCGCGCGCCGCCTCGATGAAGCCCCGCTCGCGCAGCGACAGCGTCTGCGAGCGCACCGCCCGCGCCACGCCGCCCCAGCCGAGCAGTCCCAGCACCAGGCCCATCTGGATCGCGCTGCTGAACTTCCACACCGTGGACAGCACCAGCAGCAGCGGCAGGCCGGGGATGGTCAGCTTCATGTCGGTGAGCCGCATGAGCACGTTGTCCCAGCGGCCCCGCTTGAAGCCGGAGAACAGCCCGATGCCGGTGCCCACGACCACGGTGATGACCGCGGTCACCAGGGCGGCCAGCAGCACGTACCGCGACCCGGTGACCACCAGGGCGACCACGTCACGGCCCTGGTCGTCGGTGCCGAGCCAGTGCTCCCAGCTCGGCGGCTTGGTGATCTGGGTCGGGTCGAGGGGCAGCTGGGCGGGGTAGAACATCGGCCCGAACACGCCCATGAAGACGAACCCGAGCACGAGCACCACGCCCACCATGCGGCTGGGCTTGCGCTTCATCACCCGCCAGACGCCCGCCCAGAAGTTGCGGCGCATGGCGGCGCTGGTCGAAGAGCTCTCGAGCAGGACGCTCATGACGACACCTCCTCCCCGCTGCGGACCCGCGGGTCGATCGCGGAGTAGAACAGGTCGGCGACGATGTTCGCCACGATGATGGACACCGTGATCAGCAGGAACGCCCCGCCCATCAGCGCGTAGTCACGCATGGTGATGCTGTCGAGGAGCAGCAGGCCCAGTCCCGGGTAGTTGAAGATCCGCTCGATGAACACCGCGCCGCCGAGCAGCAGGCCGAGCGACAGCGCGAGGATCGTGAACAGCGGCAGGATCGCGTTGCGCGCGATGTACCTGAAGATGATCGACCGCTTCATCCCGCGCAGCTCCGCCGCCAGGATGAAGTCGTCGCCGAGCACCGTCACCACGCTCGACTTCATCGCCAGGATCCATCCGCCGTAGGACGCCAGCGCGTACGTCAGCACCGGCAGCACCGCGTGCTGGGCCAGCGAGCCGATGTAGTCGGCGTTGAACCCGGGCTCGAACAGGATGTCCACGGGTCCGTCGCCCGGCAGGATCGGGATCAGCGTCGCGAAGACGGCGCTGAGCAGCAGCCCCAGCACGTACTGCGGGACGCCGTGCAGCAGCGACCCCGAGACGGCCAGGACGTCGCCGAGCTTGCCGGAGCGCTTGATGGCCGCGTAGACGCCCATCACGATGCCGACCAGGAAGCTGAGCAGCGTTCCCACCAGCACCGGTAGAACGGTCCACTTGGCCGCCTCGCCCAGCACCTGGGTGACCGGCGCGCCCGCGTGGGTGATCGACTGGCCCAGGTCGAAGCGGAGCAGGCCCGACATGTACTGGACGTACTGCTCCCACAGCGAGCCCCTGGGCTGGAACCCGTAGAGCACGCGCGTCGCCTGCTCGGCTGCCTGCTGATCCATGCCCTGCTGGATCAGCTTCTGGACGTTCGCGGCCACCGGGTCGCCGGGAATGCTCCTGACGATGAAGAAGCTGATCGTGGCTACGACGAGGATCATGACGACCCCGCGGGCCAGGTGGCCCGCGAGTCGCCGTGCGATTACTACCATAGGCTCTTCTCTACTGCTTCGCCTTGATGAGACCCAGCTGGATCCAGACGCCGGCGTTCAGGCGGAGCAGGTCACTGTCCTGCTCCGGCCAGCCGGTGAAGCGGCTGGTGTTGGTGAACTGCGTGTTCACGTAGTCCCAGAGCTGGATCGCCGGCAGGTCCTGGTTGGCCGTCTTGGCGAGCTGCGCCATGATCGGCTTGGCCTCCTCGGGGGCGGCCGCGTTCAGCTTGGCCGTGAGCTCACCCGGGTTGACCTTGCCCACGCCCTCGACGTCGATCTCCTCCGCGCTGCCCATCCAGTTGCCGCCCTTGCCGGGCGCGCTGTGCGCGACCTTGCCGGCGACGTTGGTCCAGCCGTTGGAGGCGCCGTAGAGGCGCTGGAAGATGTCGTACGGCGCGGGGCCGAGCGCCATCAGCCAGAAGCCGACGTCGTACTTGCCGGCCGCGAGCTCCTCCAGGTAGACGGGGTAGTCGGCGACGGTCACGACCTCGGCGTCAACACCGCCCGCGATGAGCTGGCTCTTGATGTTCTCCTCGGCGGAGATCCAGTCGGAGAACGTCGCGGGCGCGCGCATGCTGACCTTCCACGGCGAGCCGTCGGCCAGCGTCCACTTGCCGCCCGTCTTCTTCAGACCGGCCGCCTTGAACTCCTCCTCCGCCTTGGCCACGTCGTGCTTGTACGGGTTCAGGCTCGCCAGCTCGGAGCCGATCCACTCCTGGGCCGGCTTCTGGTGGATGCCGGAGGTGGTCACGGCGGGCGTGCCGCCCTCGGGCGAGGCCACCTTGGTCACCTGGTCACGGTCGATCAGGTAGGCCAGGCCGCGCCGCACGTGCACGTTGTCGTACGGCTTCTTCGACTGGTTGAAGCCCATGCCGACGGCCACCGGCGAGAAGCCCCTGATGACGTTGGAGCCGGGGGCGTTCTTGATCCGGGTCATGACGTCGGAAGGCATGGCGGTGAAGCCGGCCTGGTCGAGCTTGCCCGCGCTCAGGTAGTTCCAGATCTGCTCGTTGCCGTTGTAGTTGAGGAGCTTCACCTGGGCCGGCGCGACGTTCGCGGCGTTGAAGAAGTTCTTGTTCTTGACCAGCAGCGCCTCGCCGGGGTTGACCCGCTCCAGCGTGAAGGGGCCGGCCGAGACGTCCTTCGGCGGCGCGAACGCGAGCACCTTCTGGCCGATGGCGAGGATCTCCTCGCGGGCCTTGTCGGCGTCGGCGCCGGTTTCCCTGGCGGCCTTCAGCTTGTCCCAGAAGTCGGCCGGCAGCAGGCTGCTCCAGACGTGCGCGGGCACGACCCAGTTGTCCATGATGCCGCGAGCGAACTTCATGCTCGGGTTCTTCATGTCCTGGGAGACCTTGACGGTCTTCTGGTCGACCACCTGGACGTCGGACGCCACGCCCGCCGCGCCCGGCGTGACCGCGAACGCGGTGCTGCCGGTGGTGGAGGCCAGGCCGAGCGAGAGCTTGACGTCGTCGGCCGTCACCGGCTTGCCGTCGGACCACTTGGCGTTCGGCTGGATGTGGAGGGTGATCGAGGAGTTGTCGGGAGCGATCTCCCAACTGGCGGCGATACCTGGGTAGAACTGGTTCGGGTCGGTCAGGTGGTTCTTGATCCAGCCCAGCTTCATCGCGTTGTAACCCAGGAAAGAGTTGCCCTTGGGCGCCCATGGGTTGGCCGGGCCGCTCGCGTCGAGGCCGGGCTTGAGCACGTCGATCGTGGTGAAGAGCCCGCCCCCGCCGCCCGAGCCGCCGGAACTGTTGGTGGAACCACCGCTGCACGCCGCTGTCGCGGTGGCAAGGCCCAGCAACGCTACTACCGCTGCCAGTCGTTTCATTTGCCGCTCCGGGGAGATGTCGGACCTGTCGAAGATCTCTGCAGGGATTGACCGGACACTACGATCGTGCCTGATCCGCGTCAATAATCTCCAGAGGTTGTGAGGCTAATGTAACTTTCCTTCATCAGTGTGCGGAGTGGAGCTAAGCGCCGTCAAGTAAAACGTCATTCCATTACCAAGACGGCAGCCCCTCTGACCTGGTCGTTTGCCAGATCGGTGAGCGCCTGGGCGGCCTGCCCGAACGGGTAGAGGCTCGTCGTCACGCGTGGCGGGTGCGCCAGCGCCAGCTCCAGATAGGCACGCCCATCTGCCCTGGTGTTGGCCGTGACGCTGCGGAGTGTGCGCTCCTGGAAGAGGTGCCTGTCGTAGTTCAGGACGGGCACGTCCGTCAGGTGGATGCCGGCGATGGCCAGCGTGCCGCCACGGTCGAGCGCTTCGAGCGCCGCTGGAACCAGGGTACCTACCGGCGCAAATAGGATGGCCGCGTCCAGCGGCTCCGGCGGTTCGTCCCCGGCGGAGGCGGCTCCCAGCTCCAGCGCGAGCGCCCTGGAGGCCGCGGATCTCGTCACCGCGTGCACGACCGCGCCCTGGGCGATGGCGGCCTGCGCGGTCAGGTGGGCCGAGGCGCCGAACCCGTAGATCCCCAGCCGCCCGCCCGGCGGCAGGTCGCAGCGCAGCAGCGCCCGGTAGCCGATGATCCCGGCGCACAGCAGTGGCGCCAGCCGCTCGGCGGGCACGTCGGCGGGCAGCGGATAGACGTAGTCGCGGGGTGCGGTGAGGTATTCGGCGTAACCGCCGTCGGCGTCCCACCCCGTGTAGGCCGAGGAGGGGCAGAGGTTCTCCGTGCCCCTCAGGCAATATTTGCACGCGCCGCAGGTCGAGCGCAGCCAGGCCACGCCCACCCGCTCGCCCGTGCCCTCGACGCGCCCGACGACCTGGTGACCGGGCGTGGTACGCGGCCGGCGCGGCAGGAGGTCGCCCTCCGCCAGGTGCAGGTCGGTACGGCACACGCCGCACGCCTCGACCCGTACCAGCACCTCGCCCGGGCCCGGCTCGGGCACGTCCCGCTCGACCGGCTCCAGCGGCCGCGTCGCCATCGGCCCCGGCTCGGCCACGACCCACGCCCGCATGGTCACGACAGCCTGGCGTGCGCGAGCGTGGCGTAGAGCGCGGCGCCGTCGGCCAGGACGGAGTCGTCGAAGACCGCCTCGGGGGAGTGGTTGTAGGGCGCCGTGGCCGGGTCGCGGTCCGCCGGGCAGGCCCCCAGGAACACGAACGCGCCCGGCACCTCCTCCAGCACGTACGAGAAGTCCTCGGAGCCCATGATGGGCTGCGGCGACACGAAATACCGCCCCGGGCCGAACAACTCGTCGGCGGTCTTGCCCACGAACGCCGCCTCACTGTCGTCGTTCACCGTCACCGGGTAGCCCATCCCGAACGACGCCTCGACCTCCAGCCCGTGCGCCGCCGCGATGCCCTGCACGACCTCCACCAGCCTGCGCTTGACCTTCGTCCGGTTGTCCTTGCTGAACGTGCGCACCGTGGCCTCGAACCTGGCCTCGTCGGGGATCACGTTGTCCGCCGACCCGCCGTGGAAGCTGCCCACCGTCACCACGACCGGGTCGAACACGTCGAACCCCTTGGTCACCATGGTCTGCAGCGCCGTCACCATCTCGCAGCCCGCCGCGATCGGGTCCAGCGACCGGTGCGGGCTGGAGCCGTGCCCGCCGCGCCCCTTGACCGTCACGAGGAACGTGTCCGCCGCCGCCATGATCGGCCCCGGCCGCGACGCGAACAGCCCCGGCGGCAACATCGCCGACACCACGTGCATCCCGTACGCCGCCACGGGCCGCGCGCCCGCCGCGTCCAGCACACCCTCGGCGATCATGTGCTTGGCGCCCTCGTAACCCTCCTCGCCCGGCTGGAACATGAAGATGACGTCACCGGCCAGCTCCTCCCGCCGCGCGCTCAGCAGCCGCGCCGCCCCCGCCAGCATCGCGGTGTGCAGGTCGTGGCCGCACGCGTGCATCTGGCCGGGGAGCTGGGAGACGTACGGCAGGTCGTTCTTCTCGGCCACGGGAAGCGCGTCCATGTCCCCGCGCAGCAGCACGGCCGGGCCCGGCCTGCCGCCCCTCAGCACGGCGGTGACGGAGCTGAGCGCGGTGCCCGTCTTCACCTCCAGCGGCAGCCCGTCCAACGCGGCCAGGACCTTCTCCTGCGTGCGCGGCAGGTGCAGGCCGAGCTCCGGGGTGGTGTGCAACGAGTGCCTGAGCTGGATGAGTTCGTCCCGCATGTCACGGGCGGATTCAGTGAAGGACATGAAGAACATTGTTCATCCACCGGGCGGGAAGTCGATAAGGCGCGCTCGGTACGATGTGCGTGTGACTCAGCGTAAACGGATCGACTCCTGGTTGTCCGACATGGACGGCGTTCTCGTCCACGAGGGTCGTCCGATCCCCGGTGCGGACGAATTCATCAAGCGGCTCAGAGAGTCGGACAAGAAGTTCAGGGTGCTGACGAACAACTCGATCTACACCCAGCGCGACCTGTCGGCGCGCCTGGCCGGGGCGGGCCTCGAGGTGCCCCCCGAGTCCATCTGGACCTCCGCGCTGGCCACCGCCCAGTTCCTCGACGACCAGCGCGCGGGCGGCTCGGCGTACGTCATCGGCGAGGCGGGCCTGACGACGGCGCTGCACGAGGTCGGCTACGTGCTCACCGACCTCGACCCCGACTACGTCGTGCTCGGCGAGACCCGCACCTACAGCTTCACCCAGATCACCCGGGCCATCCGCCTCATCGAGGGCGGCGCCCGCTTCATCGCCACCAACCCCGACCCCATCGGCCCCTCCACCGAGGGCTCCCTGCCGGCCTGCGGCGCCGTGGCCGCCCTCATCACCAAGGCCACCGGCGTGGCCCCCTACTTCGTCGGCAAACCCAACCCGCGCATGATGCGCAGCGCCCTCAACGAGATCGAGGGCCACAGCGAGACGACCGCCATGATCGGCGACCGCATGGACACCGACATCGTGTCGGGCATGGAGGCGGGCCTGTTCACGATCCTGGTCCTCACGGGCGTTACCCAGCGCGACGAGATCGACCGCTTCCCCTACCGTCCCTCGCTGGTGGTCGACTCGGTCGCCGACCTCATCGACCTCATCTGAACCTGACCCGTTCTGACAGGTACGGGTGGCACCCTTGGACGCCATGACCCGCGTTTACCTGGAGATCGGCCCGAAGAAGGCGTTCGCCTGCTCGCTCGACTGGCCCGGCTGGTGCCGGGTCGCCAAGGGCGAGGAGGCGGCCCTCGACCTGCTCATGGAGTACGTCCCCCGGTACGGCGCGGTGGCCGCCCGGGCCGGGCTGGACTTCTCGCCGGGTGACCCGGTGGTCGTGGCGCGCGTCCCGGGCAGCGACATCACGGACTTCGGCGCCCCGTACTCCGTGCCCGACCTGGACCAGGAGCCCGTGCCGGCGTCCGAGGCGGCCCGCGGCGTGGCCCTCCTCCGGGCGGCCTGGGCCCTGTTCGACGAGACCGCCGCCACCTCGCCCGAGGACCTGCGCAAGGGCCCGCGCGGAGGCGGCCGCGACCTGTCGGGGGTCGTCAGGCACGTGGAGGAGGCCGAGCGCGCCTTCGCCAGGAAGGTGGACGTGCGGCACAAGCCGTACAAGGAGCCCGGGGACCGGGACGCGATGCGGGCGGAGCTGGCCGACGTGCTGTCCCGAGCCTGGGAGCCGCCCCAGACGACCGGCTGGCCGCCCCGCTACGCGCTGCGCCGCATCGCCTGGCACGTCATCGACCACCTCTGGGAGATCGAGGACCGCCGCTGACACCCTTGCCGGGCGGCAGGGCAAAGAATCGACCCCGATTTCTTCGAGGTCTGGCCAAAATCACTCACCGGCTGCAACCATATGGTGACCAAACGCGGTCGTCATCGGGGCGGTCGCACCATCAGCGAGCGCAAAGGTAAAACCCGTGGACGTACAGGCGGAGATTCGCGACTTGAAGCTCCGTGTCGATGGGCTCGAGGCGTGCGACCGGCTCGGCGAGGCCAGGCCGGGGAGCGGCGGGGAGCGGGACCTGCTCCGTGAGATCAACGACCGCGCCAAGCGCCTGGAGACGCAGCTCGCGGCCATGAAGGCCGAGACGTCGATGGCCCGCACCGAGACGATCGAGCAGTTCGCGGCCGTCGACGTCGAGATCGCGGCCATCCGGCGGGAGATCAACGCCTACCGCGCCACGCCCGCCGGGGGCGACGAGGACTACGTCCCGACGCTGATCGCCGACCAGTTCGCGAGCGTCCGGGCCGAGATCGCGCAGGAGTTCGACGCCATGCGGTCCGAGCTGCTCGATCTGGGCATCAAGCTCGATCGCCTGCTCAAGAACGACTACATGTGACGGCCGGCCGGGCGGGAGCGACGTCTCGGGTGCGGGTCCCCGCTTTGCTAACCGGGCGCGGGGTTCGTGAGGTCGTCGGCGCGTTCCAGGAGGGCGCGCCGTTCGGCTCCCGGGCCGAGGAGGGCGGCCGCCTGGCGGAACAGCGCGGCGGCGTGGTCGTGGTGGCCGAGGCGGGCCGTGAGGTCGGCCTGCGCGGCGACGGCGAGCGGGTAGTCCTTCAGCGCGCCGGTGGCGAGCACCTGGTCGATCAGCGCCAGCCCGGTCGCCGGGCCGTGCGCGTAGCCGTGGGCCACGGCGCGGTTGAGGGCGATCACCGGTGAGGGGTGGATCTCCACGAGCTCGTCGTACCAGCGGGCGACGGCCCGCCAGTCCGTCGCGCCGGAGTCCGGCGCGGTCGCGTGACAGGCGGCGATGCGCGCCTGCAGGACGTAGGGGCCGTCGGCCGGCGCCGCCGCCAGCGTCTCCAGCCCTTCGCGGATCGCCGCGCGGTCCCAGCGGGCGCGGTCCTGCTTGTCGAGCGTGAGCAGGTTGCCCTGCCCGTCGCGGCGGGCCTCGCGCCGGGAGTGCTGGAACAGGAACAGCGCCAGCAGGCCGGCGACCTCGGGCTGGTCCGGGAGCAGCCGGTGGAGCAGGCGGGCCAGCCGGACCGCCTCGTCGGCGAAGCCCGGCTCTCCGTCGGGGTCGTAGCCGCGGGTGAAGAGCACGTACAGGACCGCCAGCACGCCGGGCAGGCGCTCGGCCAGCGCCGGGCCGCTCGGGACGAGGTACGGGATGCGCGCGTCCGCGATCTTCGTCTTGGCCCGGGTCAGCCGCCGCGTCATGGTCGCGTGGGGGACGAGGAACGCCCGCGCGATGTCGGCGGTCGGCACCCCGCAGACGGTTCGCAGCGTGAGCGCCACCCGTGACTCCAGGGCCAGCGCGGGGTGGCAGCAGGTGAAGATCAGCCGCAGGCGGTCGTCCACGACCTCCTCCTCCGGGTCGTCCGTGGCCGGGGCGGTGAGCGTGAGCTCCGCCAGCTCGTGCAGCTTGCGGCGCTCGACGGACGCGCGGCGCAGCACGTCGGTGGCGCGGTTGCGGGCGACGGTCATGAGCCAGCCGCCGGGGTTGTCCGGCACGCCGTCGCGCGGCCACCTCTCCAGGGCCTGCGCGAGCGCCTCCTGGGCGCTGTCCTCGGCGAGCGTCCAGTCGCCGGTGACGCGGATCAGGGTGGCGACGATCCTGGTGTAGGAGTCCGCACCGACCGCCGCAACGGCCTCCGCGACGGTCCGCGCGCCGATTCCTTCGTCGGGCTCCGCGCCGGTCCCCGCGGCGGGCTGTGCCGCCGCGGGGGGCCGTGCCGGGCGTCCCCTCGTCACTGACCGGCGAACGGCCGCAGCTCCAGCCGCCCGTACCGGGCCATCGGGTGCGCCCGGGCCACCTCGATCGCCTCGTCGAGATGGGCGCACTCGAGGATGTCGTAGCCCACGATCACCTCCCGGGTCTCGGCGAACGGCCCGTCGGAGACCAGCAGCTCGCCGTTGCGGACGCGGACCGTCGTGGCGGCCGACACCGGCCCCAGCTCGTTGCCGTCCAGCCGCCGGCCGCGGCCGTCGTTGTCGGCCACCCACTTCTCGATGTCCTCGCTGCCGGTCGAGTCCGTGTCCGGTTCCGCGTCGGTGCAGACGAACATCATGTACTTCATCGATCGCTCCTTGCGTGTCGTGCTGTCACCAGCATGACGAACGGGCTCCCCGGATCCGGACACCCCCCGGAACATCCCTCTCAATTCGGACCCTCTGCCCAAAGCTGACCTTAAACCCGGTAACCACCTCCATATCGCCAACGCTGGACCAATGAAAACTTGCGCGACAACAAGGACTCCAAGCCCGTGACGTTCTCGATTTCCGCGAGGCGCGCGGCTACGCTCAAGGCTTCGTTGGGCGATTGTTCGCGTATTCCGTAGGAAAAACCTTGCTACGGAAATATGGGGTGGCAAATTGCCTGAAGGGGGACTATTAGCTTTTTGGGGGGATTAGATCGACAGTTTCACTGTCGATCCAGTCAAACTAGTTTATTCCGGAGAAGTAGTGGCTGTTAGTGTTGGGGGCCACCGCTGGGTCAGGCGGTGGGGAGGGCGGCAGAGGTCAGGGCTCTGGAGGGCTGTCCAGCCACTTGGCCTGATCTGCATCGATCTGATCTGCATGGCGTTCGCCGCGGCCAACGCCGGCCAGGCCGTGCCGCGCATCGCGCTGGCGGGAATCCTGGTCGTCGTGGTCGGAGGCCTGGGCCACGTGTACGCGCCGCGCGTCCTGCCCTCCAGCCTGGACCGGGGCTTCTGGCTCGCCGGGGCTGGACTCGTGGGCGCGCTCATCGCGTTCCGGGAGACGGCATCGCTCATCGTGGTCGCCCTGGTCGCGTTGCTCTTCACCTTCCTCGCCGTGTGCGGCAGAAGCGTCCTGTATTTCCTGGTCCGCCGGGCACGCCGGCGCGGCAGGGCCGCGCCCACCCTGGTGGTCGGCGCGGGGCCGCACGGTCACGGGCTGGCGCGCAACCTGCTCGCCTACCCCGAGCACGGCCTGCTCCCGCTGGGCTTCCTGGACGAGACGCCCGGCGAGGACCCGTGCGTCCCGGTGCTCGGCGGGCCCGGCGACGTCGTCCGCGTCGTCCAGGCCCACGGGGTCCGCGCGGTGGTCATCGCCGGGCAGGGTCAGCAGTCGATCGCGAGAACGGCGAGGTCGCTCGGCTGCGACGTCTACCTCGCGCCCGACCTGGGCGAGCTCATCATCGACTTCGTGACGCTGCGCGAGCACGTACGCAGCTTCCCGCTCGTGCGGATGCGCCCGGAGGCGCAGCGCGGCCTCGCCTGGCCGCTGAAGCGGGCCCTGGACATCGCGGTCGCGCTGACCGGACTCATCGTCAGCGCGCCGATCCTCGCGCTCTGCGCGGCGCTGATCCGGCTGGAGACCGGCCCCGGGGTGCTGTTCCGGCAGCGGCGCGTGGGCTACCGGGACGAGCCGCTCGAACTGATCAAGCTCCGGACGCTGAAGCCGACCGACGCGCTCGAATCCGAGACCCTGTGGAGCATCGCCCACGACAGCCGGATCGGGCCGGTGGGCCGGCTGCTGCGCAAGGCCTCCTTCGACGAGCTTCCCCAGCTCTGGAACGTTCTCAGAGGGGACATGAGCATCGTCGGCCCGCGGCCCGAACGCCCGCACTTCGTCAAGGAGTTCTCCAGGACGATCCCGGGCTACGGCCTGCGCCACCGGATGCCGGTCGGCATCACCGGCTGGGCCCAGATCCACGGGCTGCGCGGCGACACCTCGATCGAGGACCGCGTCCGGTTCGACAACCACTACATCGACGGGTGGACCCTCCGGGCGGATCTCAAGATCATGCTGCAGACGGTCTGGTCCCTGCTGCGGCCGGGCGGGGGCTAGGCATGCGCGCTCTCTTCCGGCGGCCCAGCCTGGCGGCCGCCGCCACCGTGCTCCTGACCTGCCTGCCGGCGGGCCGCCAGGACCTGTCCTCCGGCGTCCAGGTCACGGCCGCCGACGTGGCCTCGCTGGTGCTGGTCGCCATCGCGGTGACCGTCGCGCTCGCTAACCGGCTGACACGCCCGCTGTCCGCCCGCGACCCGGCGCCTGCCGGTGCCGCGCTGCCCGCTCGTGCCGTGGCCGCCGCCTCCGCCGTGGTGCCCGCCCGTGCCTTGGTGCTCGCTCCGGTCGCGGGCGCGGCCGGGATCGCGATGCTGGCCGCGCCCGACGTCCTGACGAGCATGCCGGGCTACGTCCGGTATCTCCAGGTGTTCGTGCTGGTCCCGCTGGCCGTCCTGGTGGCGGTCCGGGACCGTACCGACACCCTGATCGTGGGCGGGGCGCTCGTCGGGACGGCCGCCCTGCAGGGCCTGATCGGCTGCGTCCAGGCGGTCACCGGCACCGGCGCGTCGTACGCGGGGGAGCGGGTACGGGCCGTCGGCACCTTCGGCGCGCTCGACATCATGGGCATGGCGAGCGTGGTCAGCTACGGCGTGCTCGTCCTGCTGGCGGCCGGCCTGGCCTGGCGCGGCGGGCGCCGGGCCGCCGCGCTCGGCGGCGCCGCCCTGCTCTGCGTGCCGCTCGCCCTGTCGCTCAGCCGCGGCGCCTGGCTCGCCCTGCTGGGCGCGTCGCTGGTCGTGCTCTTCGTGCACAGCCGGGCGTTGCTGGCCAGGGTGATCCTGCTCGGAGCCGCGGCGGCGACCGTGCTGGTCCTCGGCCCGGGCGCGGGCTCGGACCCGGACATGCTGGGGCGGCGGCTGGCCTCCATCACCTCCGTCGTCTCCCACCCCGACCAGTCGGTGAGCGACCGCTACAGCCTGTGGCTCACCGCCACGAGGATCTGGCTGGACCACCCGCTGACAGGGGCCGGGCCGCGCAGGTTCGCGGAGCTGCGCGACGCCTACGCGCCGATCGAGCTGTCGTCCGGCAGCGACACCGACGACCCGGTGAACGGCTTCCAGCGCATGCCGCTGCTCTCCCCGCACAACATGTACCTGCTGACGCTCAGCGAGCAGGGCCTGCTCGGGCTGGCCGCGCTGGGCGCGTGCCTCGGATCCATGGCCTGGTGGGCCGTGCGGGCGGCCGTGCCGGCCGCGGCCGGGCTGCTGGCCTGGCAGGGCATCGACTTCCTCTACGGCGACGTCGGCGGACCTTCGACCGTGGTCATGTCCGTCGTCCTGGGGCTGGTCCTGTCGCTCGTCGCCCGGCCTCCGGCGACGGGATGGGCCGGCGAGGCCCCGGTCGCGCTGGGCGTGGCCCGATGACCACGTCCACCTCACCGGCCACCTCACCCATGGCGCGGGCCGTCGGCGTCACCATCCTGCTGACGGCGCTGGGCTCGCTGCTCGGCTTCGTCCGCGATCTGCTGCTGGGCCGGTTCTTCGGCGCCGACGCCGGCACCGACGCGTTCCTCGTCGCCTGGACGATCCCGGAGACCGCCGCGCCCCTGCTGATCGAGGGGGCGATGGCGTTCGTGCTGGTCCCGCTGTTCAGCCGGGCGATGGAGGCGGGCGAGGACCTGAGGGGCCTGGCGTCGTCGACGCTGCCGTACCTGTGCCTCGGGCTGCTGGCGCTGACCGCGCTGACCGTCGCGGGGGCGCCGTGGCTGGTCGAGGTGCTCGCCCCGGGCATCCGGCGGGCCGACCTCGCCGTGGACTGCATGCGGGTGGCGTCGGTGACGATCCTGACGTTCGGGCTGGCCGGGTACCTGAGCGCGGCGTTGCGGGCGCACCAGTCGTTCGCGCCGCCGGCGGCCATCTACGTGGCCTACAACCTGGGGATCGTCACCTGCGTGTGGGCCCTGCGCGACCAGGGCGCGTACGCGGCCGCGATCGGGGTGGCCGCGGGCGGGGCGGGGATGGTGCTGGCCCAGGTCCCGGCATTCGTGCGGCGCTTCGGGGTGCCCCTGTGGCCCACGCGCGGCGTGGCGCTGCCGATGATCGCCTTCCTGCCGGTCGCGGTCTTCACGCTCGTCCGCCAGAGCCAGGTCTTCGTCGAGAGGTTCGTCGGCTCGAAGCTGGCCGAAGGATCGATCTCGCACCTCAACTACGCGCAGAAGATCGCCCAGGTGCCGATGGTCCTGTCGCTGATCGTGGCGACCGTGAGCTTCCCGCAGCTCGCTCGCGCGCTCGCCGCGGGCGAGACCGCGCGGGCGCGGCGCAGGCTCGCCGACGACCTGGTCAGCGCCGCGGCGATCGTGCTGGCCGCCACCGCGGCGCTGCTCGTCTGCGCCACGGACGTCGTGGCCCTCCTGCTGCAGTACGGCGCGTTCACCGAGGCCGACACCGCCGCCACCGCGCGGATCATGCGGGTGTACGCGCTGGGGCTGCTCGGCCAGGCCGTGGTCGGGGTCGTCTGCCGCGTCTACTTCTGCGGCGCCCGCGCGTCCTGGTACCCGGCCCTCGCGATGGGCGCGGGGCTGGCCGCGACGGTCGTGCTGGCCCGCCCGGAGTGGGGCGTGACGGGGATCGCCGCGGCGAACGCGGCCGGGATCTCGCTGACCGCCGCGCTGCTGCTCGCGGGACTGCGGCGGCAGGCCCTCGCGCTGCCCGCCCACACGGCGCTGGTCCCGCTCAGCGGCCTGCTGCTGGCCACCGCGGCCGCCGTCGGAGCGGGGTGGGGCGCGCGGACGCTGCTGGCGGGCCTGCCGCCGCCGATCGCCCTGGCTTCGACCGGCGCCGCGATCGCCGTCACCTTCTCCGCTGTCGCGGCCCTCTCGGGGGCCACGGCCACGCTCACCGACACCACCAAGATCACCCACTTGATCAGGATGCGAGGTCGCTCATGACCGCGATGCCGCTGGTGCTCATGTACCACTCCGTGGACAAATACGACAGCGACCCGCTTCACGTCACGGTCTCGCCCGACCGCTTCGCCCGGCAGATGCGCTGGCTCGCCCGGCGCGGCCTGAGCGGGGTCTCGATGCTCGAGCTCACGCGCGCCCGGAGCACGCGCGGCCTGGTCGGGCTCACCTTCGACGACGGGTACGGCGACTTCCTCAGCGAGGTCGTGCCCGTCCTGCGCAAGTACGGCTTCACGGCCACGGTCTTCGTGGTCACCGGCCTGATCGGCGAGCACAACGCCTGGGACGCCGGCTCCCCGCGCAAGCGGCTCATGGACACCGAGGGCCTGCGCTGGGCCGCGCGGCAGGGCATGGAGATCGGCTCGCACTCGGCCGGGCACTACTCGCTGTCCGGGCTGCGCGACGACGAGCTCCACCACGAGGTGGCCGGCAGCAAGGCGGCGCTGGAGGACCTGCTGGGCCGCCAGGTGAGCGGGTTCTGCTACCCGTACGGGCACGTCAACGCCCGCGAGCTGGCCGCCGTCCGCGAGACGGGCTACTCCTACGCCTGCGCCATCTGGAAGTCCGAGCTCACCGGCCCGTACGCGCTGCCGCGCACGTACGTGGGCGAGCGGGACGGCGCGCTGCGGCTGCACGCCAAGCGGGCGCGGCACCGGGTCCGGTGGGGCTGGTGAAGGTCCTGCACGTCATCACCGGTCTGGCCGCGGGCGGCGCGGAGCAGCAGCTGCGGGCCCTGCTGCCGTACCTGCGGGCCCGGTGCGAGGTCGCGGTGCTCACCGGGCACGGGGTGGTCGCGGAGGCCATCGAGGGCTCCGGCGTGCCCGTCCACCACGTCGGCATGCGCGGCAACAGGGACCTGCGCGCCGTCGGGCGGCTGGCCCGGCTCATGCGCGGGCGCCGCTACGACGTGGTGCACACCCATCTGTACCGCGCCTGCGTGTACGGCCGGCTGGCGGCGCGGCTGGCGAACGTGCCGGCGATCGTGGCGACCGAGCATTCGATCGGGCACGAGCACGTGGAGGGACGCCGCCTGACCCGCTCGATCAGGGCGCTGTACCTGGCCAGCGAGCTGCTCGGGCACCTGACCGTGGCCGTCTCGCCGACGGTGGCCGACCGGCTGTCGAGGTGGGGCGTCCCCCGCTCGCGCATCGCGGTGGTCCCGAACGGCGTCGACGGCGAGGCCTTCGGCTTCGACGCAGCCCTGCGCCGGCGCACCCGGGAGCGGCTCGGCCTGCCCGAGAACGCGTTCGTGATCGGCGGCGTCGGCCGCCTTGAGCCGAGCAAGCGCTTCGACACGCTGATCAGGGCGCTGCCGCCGCTCGAACACGCCGTCCTGCTCCTGGTCGGCTCCGGCTCCTGCGAGCCGCGGCTGCGGGAGCTGGCCCGCGAGGCCGGGGCCGAGGACAGGGTGATCTTCGCGGGGGAGTCGCCCGACGTGGGGGCCCTGATGATGGCGATGGACGTGCTGGCCGCGCCCTCCGTCGAGGAGACGTTCGGGGTGGCCGTCGTCGAGGCGCTCGCGGCCGGCCTGCCCGTCCTGTACGACGCCTGCCCGGCCGTCGAGGACCTGCCGCCCGGCTCGGCCCCGGGAGCACGGCGTGTCGAGCCGCACCGGCTCGCCGCGGAGCTGTCCGGCCTCGCCGCCCACCCGCCCCGCAGGCTGTCCCCGCCCGATGCCGTCCGGCTCTACGACGTCCGCCGCCAGGCGGACCAGCTGGAGCGGCTCTACCTGCGCCTGCTGGGCGCCGAACCCACCGAGGAGTGACGATGACATGGACCTGGGTCCGCATCACGGGCCTGCTCGTGCGATGGTGGCTTCCGCTGTCCCTGGCGCTCGGGGCGCTGGGCGGGGTGGCCTACGCGCTGGCCCGCGACACCGTCTACGCCGCCGAGGCCTACGTCGCGGTGGCCGGCGGTGACCCGGCGCAGGCGGCCGGGTTCGCCGCCGCCTACGCACGGATATCCAGCCATCCCGGCTTCCTCGTCGGCGCCGCGGACGAGCCGGACAGCCTGCGGGCCGCGGCCTCGCCCGACGCCCCGCTGGTGCGGCTCACCTCCGTGGCGACCGGCGCGCGGGAGGCCGCCGACCGCGTCAACCAGGCGGCCGCCGCGCTGATCGCCTACGCCAACGCCCATGCCGCCGACACCCGCGTACGGCTGGTGCCTTTCGCCTCGGCGGTGCCTCCGCTGCGCCCCTCGTCCCCGCTGCCGCTGATCAGCGTGGCCATCGGCGCCTGCGGGGCGGCCCTGGCGGCCGGCCTCGTCCGGCTGGCCGCGCCGCAGGCCCGCCCTCAGGCGCGGCCGGAGCCGGCGGCGCTGACCGGAGCGCCGGCGTGAGGGCCGCCCGGCAGGGGACCTCGCGCGCGGGGCTCACGCTGCGGGTCGTCAGGGAGGGCGCGGAGCTGGCCGCGCTGTCGGCGGAATGGGCGGATCTGTACGCGCGCAGCTCGGCCGCCACGCCGTTCCAGTCGTACGGCTGGCTCAGCTCCTGGTGGCGGGTCTACGGGACCCCGGGGCGGCTGCGGGTGTTCCTGGCACACCGGGACGGACGCCTGGTCGCGGCCGCGCCGCTCAGGCTGGAGCACCGGCTCGGCTGCCGGGTGCTGACACCCGTCGGCGGAGGGCAGTCCGACTTCACGGACATCGTGGTGGACGACTCCGAGGGCGACGCGGGCCTGCGCGAGCTGCGCGCCGGGCTGCTCGCCCAGCCGGGCTGGGACGTCATCGACCTGCCCGAGGCGCGGCCCGGCTCGGCGATCCGCCGCCTGGCGGAGATCTGGGACGGCAGGGCCTGGACGCTGCCCGCCTCCACCTGCCTCCAGCTGCCCGGACAGCCCATCGAGCAGGTCCTCGCCGGGCTCCAGAGCCGCCGGGCCCAGCATGTGCGGGCCGCGCTGCGCAAGCTCGACGCGCTGAACGTGTCGGTGACGACGGTCGAGGCGGACCGGGTCAGAGCATCGACGGCCGAGCTGCTGCGGTTGCACACCATGCAGT
Source organism: Nonomuraea sp. NPDC049625 (assembly GCF_040675285.1). Taxonomy (NCBI): domain Bacteria; kingdom Bacillati; phylum Actinomycetota; class Actinomycetes; order Streptosporangiales; family Streptosporangiaceae; genus Nonomuraea; species Nonomuraea sp. NPDC049625. Next base: position 730,678 of record NZ_JBFAOQ010000002.1, read on the forward strand.
GGAAGAGCCGGGGGATCAACGCCCAGCACACGCAGCCGCGCTTCCTGGACCACCTGGCCGGGGCCGCGCAGGCGCTGGTGGCGGAGAACCACGGGGCGCTGTGGGAGTACCGGGTGGACGGGCGGCTGCTGGCCTGCGACTTCGCGGTGATCGGCAAGGACTTCGTGGGCGGCTACCTGTACGGGGTCCACCCGGATCTGCGGGCCCGGGTGGACCTGGTCACGATGCTGCTGCGTACCAACCTGGAGCTGACGCACCGGCTGGGCAAGCCCGTGCTCAGCATGCTGCGCGGCGCCGAGCCGCACAAGGCCAGGTGGGAGGCCGAAGCGGTGGTCAACCGGCGGGTGATGCTCGGGCGCGGCTCCCGCGCGGCCGCCTACGCCGCGCTGGCGGGCGTGAGCAAGACGGGCAAGGAACTGCTGAAGAGGCGCTGCCCGCGCCTGGCGGCGAAGGTCTCGGCATGGCGGTGAGACCGGGGGTCCTGCACGTCACGCAGCCGGTGGACGGCGGCGTGGGGGCGTACGTGGCCATGGCCGCCGCCGACCAGGCACGGCGGGGCTGGCGCGTCGCGGTCGCCTGCCCCCCGCCCGATGTGATGGCCGGCCCGCTGGCCGGCGAGCTGGACCGGCTGGGCGTGCCCCGGCTGGACTGGACGGCCGGCCGCGCGCCCGGGCTCGGCGACGTCGTCCAGGCGGCGCGGCTGCGGCGGATCGTGCGCGAGTTCGGCCCCGACGCGGTGCACCTGCACTCGTCCAAGGCCGGGCTGGCGGGCCGGGCCGCGCTCAGGGGCCGGGTGCCCACGCTCTTCCAGCCGCACGGCTGGTCCTGGCTGGCCGCCCGGGGCGCCGTCGCCGCCGCGGCGCTGACCTGGGAACGGCTGGCCGCGCGCTGGGCCGACCGGGTGATCTGCGTGGGCGAGGGCGAAGCCGCGCTGGCCAGACGGTACGGCGTGCCCGGCGACCTCGTCGTGGTGCGCAACGGCGTGGACCTGCGCCGCTTCAGGCCCGCGGGGCCGCAGGAGCGGGCCGAGGCGCGCGCCCGCCACGGCATCGCCGAGGACACGCCGCTGGCGGTCTGCGTGGGCAGGGTCACCCGCCAGAAGGGCCAGGACCTGCTGCTGTCGGCCTGGCAGCGCGTCGCCGCCCGCGACGGGCGGGCCCGGCTGGCCATCGTCGGCGACGGCCCGATGCTGCGCGCGCTGCGGTCGCGGGCCGTGCCCGGCGTTCACTTCGCCGGCGGCGCGGCCGACGTCCGGCCCTGGTACGCCGCCGCCGACGTGGTGGTGCTGCCCTCGCGCTGGGAGGGCCTGCCGCTCACCGCGCTGGAGGCGCTGGCCACGGGCAGGCCCGTGGTCGCCTGCGCGGTGCCCGGGCTCACCGAGGTGGTGACCGGGGGAGTCGGCGCGCTCGTTCAGCCGGAGGACAGCGCGGGGCTGGCCGAGGCGCTGCTGGTCAGGCTCGGGCAGCCCGAGCTGGCCGGTGCCGAGGGGGTGGCCGCCGCCACGCTGGCGGCCGGGTTCGGCGTGGACTCCGCGCTGGACGGGCTCGCCACGCACACGCTGGCCGTGCTGGGCGGGGAGGCGCGCTCCAGCAGCAGCCTGCGGAAGGCCTCCGACGAGCCGGGGTTCGACGAACACTGCCAGACGCCGTGCGGACAGTAATCGGAGATCGAGTGATAGACCACGTTGTGAGTACCGATCCAGTCGAGCATCCCCTCGACGTAGGCGGGACGGTCGCCGTTGCGGAACAGCCCCCACTCGGGGAACGAGATGGGCTTGCCGTGCTGCGCGGCGAAGTCGGCGTGCGCCCGCAGGCCGTACGGCTGGTCGATGTATTCGGCGAACTCGTGCCCGGGCCCCTGGTCGTAGCTGTCCATGCCGATGATGTCGACCACGTCGTCACCCGGGTAGCACTGCGTCCAGGGCACCGCGTCGAGCCCGCGGCTGGGGGCGAAGTCGAAGCGGAAGCGCTGGCCGGGCGTCTCGCGCATGGTCGTCACGATGCGCCGCCAGTACTGCTTCCACGTCTCCGGGTCGGGTCCGCACCTGCTGGAGTAGGTGGTGCCGTTCATCTCCCAGCCGAGCACGATGATCGTGTCACCGGCGCCGGAGGAGACCAGCTTCCCGGCGAGCTTCCTGAAGCGGCCGTCATGGGCGCCGTGCGCCCCCTTGGCCAGCCGTCGCGCCACGGCGTGGTCGGACATCATCGACTCGTTCGGAGTGACCATCGGCACGTTCAGCGCCAGGACGCGGCCCGGCTGGGCGGCCCGCCAGCGCGTCCACGTGTCGAGGATCTCGGAGTCGCCTCCCTCGAGGGACTTCCAGCGTTCGCCGGGGAGATAGGTGCGCCCGACCGTCACCCTGAGCCCCAGCCACGCCTCGAAGCCCGTCAGGAGCTCGGGACCGCGCGCGTCGGAGGCGAGGAAGACGCCCAGCGCCGCGGGGTCGCTCGCCGGCGCGGGCGCCGGCGCGCCCAGACCGACCGATGCCACCACCGCACCCGTGATTATCGCGAGCGAAAAGCGCAGATATCTCGTTCCTGCCACGATCGCACATCCCCGATTCTCGCCTCTCCTTCCTTCTCCATACCCCATGTTTCGGCAATCCGGATATCCGACTCGCGATTTGCCTGATTTATAGCTTTTCGCGAAGGAGAAGGAAGATGCTCGATTGCACTGTCCCGGCGCTTGTGCTGCGATTGGACCCCAATAACTTTCATCATGGGACCCTCGGCGCCATTCGCTCCCTCGGCAGGGCCGGAGTGGAGGTGCACGGGCTCCTCGGGGAGACGGACTCGCCGACCTCCCGCTCCAAGTACCTGGCGCGCGCGCATGCGTGGCCGCGCGGCGGGGACCCCGGGGACATCGTGGGGACGCTCACGCAGGTCGCCCAGAGCATCGGCCGCCCGGCCGTCCTGCTGGCCCTGGACGACGCGAGCGCCATCGCCGTCGCGGAGCACGCGGCCGAGCTGCGCCCGCACTACCTCTTTCCCGACCAGGTGCCCGGACTGCCGCGCGCCCTCGCCGACAAGAGCCTGCTGGCGCAGCTGTGTTCCGCGTTCGGGGTCGTCCAGCCGGAGACCCGGCTGATCACCGGCGAACGCGACGCCGCGGCCGCCGTCACCGACTTCGGGCTGCCGCTGGTCGCCAAGTGGGCGCAGCCGTGGCTCCTGCCCGCCGGCGTCGGGCTGCGCAACACCAGCCTGGTGCGGCGGATCAGCCAGGTGCCCCGGCTGCTCCAGCACGTGGAGGGCTGCGACCTGCTGTTCCAGCGCTTCGTGCCCGGCGGGCCGCACGCGGACTGGTTCTTCCACGGCTACTTCGACGAGAACTCCCGCTGCCTGTACGGCGGCGCGGGACGCAAGGAGCGCGCCCATCCCAAGGGCGCCGGGCTCACCACCTACGGGCGGTGGCTGCCCAACCCCGTCGTGGAGGGCACCGCCCGCGAACTGGCGGAGAGGCTGGGCTACCGCGGCGTGCTGGACATCGACTTCCGCCACGACGCCGGCAGGGACGCCTACCACCTGCTGGACTTCAACCCCCGGCTCGGCGCCCAGTTCCGGCTGTTCAGCGACAGCAGCGGCCTGGACCTGGTACGGGCCGCCCACCTGCACCTGTCCGGCCGGCGCGCGCCCCGGGGACGGGCCGGTCACGGCCGGACCTACGTGGTGGAGAACTACGACCTCATCACCGCCGGCCCGAAGAGCCTGCGCGCCCTGTGCTCGGCGGACGAGTTTGCCTGGCTGTCCGCCGACGACCCCCGGCCCTTCGTGGCCATGGCCAGGCAGGCGATGAAACGCGGATTCACCCGGCTGGCCCGGCAGCGGGCCTAGCACGGCGAATGGAGGAGAATGTGCCTACCTCGGTCATCGACGTGGCGATCGTGGGCGCCGGACCGTACGGGCTGTCGGTGGCGGCGCACGCGCTGCACGCCGGGCTCGACGCGCGGGTGTTCGGCGAGCCGATGCGGGCGTGGGAACGCCACATGCCCAGAGGCATGCTGCTGAAGTCCGAGCCGGACGCGTCCCATCTCGGCGACCCGGATCGCAGACACGGCCTCGACGCCTTCCACCGGTACTCCTACGGGGAGCCGGTGCCGGTGGAGAGGTTCGTCGCCTACGGCAGGTGGTTCCGTCAGCAGGCGGTCGGCCGGGCGCTGGAGGAGACGGAGGTGACGGCCGTCGGCGTCGAGGGCGGGCTGTTCGCGCTCTCCCTGTCGTCGGGCGCGTCCGTGCTGGCCAGGACCGTCGTGCTGGCCCTGGGATTCCTGCCGTTCGCCCACCGGCCCCGTGCCCTGGCGGCGTTGCCGCCCGAGGTGGCCACGCACAGCTCCGACCACCACGATCTGAGCGGGTTCGCGGGACGGGACGTGACCGTGCTGGGAGCCGGCCAGTCGGCGCTGGAGACCGCGACGCTGCTGGCCGAGGCGGGGGCGGCCGTCCGGCTCGTCGCCCGCACCGGCGCCCTGGCCTGGAACGACGTGCCCGTCGAACGGCGCCGGGTCATGTCGCGCGTGCTGGCGCCCCGCTCCGCGCTCGGGAGCGGCTGGCCCTCCGTGGCCTGGTCGCGGATGCCGTACGCGGTCAGGCACCTGCCGCGGGCGGCCCGCGCCCACATCGTGCGCAACACCCTCGGGCCGGCCGGGTCCTGGTGGCTGAAGGAGCGCTTCGACGGCGCCGTGCAGGTGACCCTGGGGGCGCGGCTGGCGGCCTCCGAGTACCGCGAGGGGGTCCGGCTGCGGCTGCGGGACCTCGCGGGCGCGGTCACCCTGCTCGAGACCGAGCACGTCATCGCGGCGACCGGCTACCGGGTGGACGTGGCCAGGATCGGGATCCTCCACGAGGACCTGCGGCGCGCGGTGGCGGCGCCCGGCCCGGCGCCGCGGCTCGGTCCCGCGTTCGAGACGTCCGTCGCGGGGCTGCACCTGGTCGGGCTCGCGGCGGCGGCGACGTTCGGACCGGCCATGCGGTTCGTGTGCGGCTGCGACTTCGCCGCCCGCCGCGTGACCAGGGGCCTGGTGGGCCGCCTGCGGGGAGCTCGGGCGTGAATCCGGGCAGAGCTGCTTCTGGGGGAGCGAGAATGGTTCTTCACGCGGTGCTGGCCTGCGTGGTCACGGTGTTCGCCGGCGTCCCGGGGGCCGTCGCCGAGGACGCGCCGTCGTCCTTCACCAACTCGCCGGCGACGGCCTCGGGGCGGACGCCGTCCGGCGTGACGGTGACCGTGCGCAAGACCATGATCGGGGAGACGCGCGTGGCCTCCGCCGAGGTGCTGACCGCGAGCACGTGGGTGCCCGACGACGAATTCCTCGTCCCGGCCAACGCCAAGATGACGGCGGGATTCATGGACCTCTACGAGGACTTCGCGGCCCGGCCCGGCGGCTGGAGCGGCGTGGCCATGCTGACGTTCACCTTCTCCCGGCCGGTACGCGACCCGCACCTGCACGTGTTCGGCACGGGCGGCGTGTCGCGCGACCCGAGGCGCGGCCGCGACGACTACTGGCCCGCCGTCGACCTGGTCGACGGGACCCCGGCCACGCCCGCCTTCTCCGCGGCGGCCGGCTTCCCCGGCTACCGGGTCACGGCGGACTCGATCGAGCCGGAAGCGGTCCGTCCCGTCAAGTCCACCACCTGCGGGGTCGTCTACACCTGCGGCACGGCCAAGGTGAACGGCACCGTCACCGCGTTCACGATCCGGCTGAGCGCCCGTGACGTGCGCTACGCGCTCGGGGGCCCGGGCCCGCAGCTGTGGGCCGCGTTCAAGATCACGCTGGCCGAGGACGACTCCGACGCGCCCGCCTCGTACGGAGCGGCCTCCCACGCGATCACCGACTCCTTCCTGGGGGCCTCCGCGACCGCCGACCATCTGGACAAGGTGAGCACGGCGGCCCGCGAGGTGAGCGCCGACGAGGACGACGCCGTGACCGGCTCCCCGGCGGAGATCACCGTCAAGGACCGGGTCGGCACGCTGACGGTGCCCGTACGGGCCGGGTCGCCCGCGTACCTCACCGGGTGGATCGACGCCGACCACGACGGCCGCTTCGGCACGGACGAGCGGGCCACCGCGCAGGTCGCCAAGGACGCCACCACCGCGGAGCTGCGCTGGAGCCTGCCGCAGACATTCCGTACCGGCCTCACCTGGATGCGGCTGCGCCTGGCCGCCCAGGCGACGGCCCTGCCCACGGGATGGGCCGACAGCGGCGAGGTCGAGGACCACCGGATCGAGCTCGTCCGCCCGGCGGACGACGCGCCGCCGGCGACGGGCTGAGGGGGGTCAGAGCGAGAGCGCGGGCTCCATGACCTCGGAGGGGCACAGCTGGCCGATCACCCTGCGCACCTGGGCGCGCAGGGCGGGATCCGTGAGATGGCCGTCCTTGTCGAAGTGCGGGCAGGCCGGGGAGATCACCAGCTCGGCCCCCATCACGACGGCGCCCGCCGCCTGAAGGTGCTTGTAGAGCTCCGCCTGGGCCCACATCGCGCCGCACGCCCGCGCGCTCGCGCTCATCACCGCCACGTGCTTGCCCGACAGCCCGTTGCGCGCCGACATCCAGTCCAGCGCGTACGTCAGCTCCTCGGGCAGCAGGCTGTGCTCGGGGGCGGTCAGCAGCACCGCGTCGGACGCGGCGACCAGCCCGATGAGCTCGCGCGCCATGACCGGCACCGGCCCGTCCGCGTACGGCGGGATCTCGCCCAGCCCCGGCCACACCGCGAAGTCGACGCCCACGGGCAGCTCGCCACCCGCCGCGTCCAGCAATTTGTTGATAAACGACCCCGCGTGGAGACTGGCGGCGATCCCGATGATTTTCACCCTCTGCTCCCGAGCGGTTCCGAAGTTTCCAGGAACCTGCCCGATGTCTCGGATGTCCAAGACCAGCGCCGGGTCAAGACACGACTGGGGCCCGTTCGCGTCCTATCGCCGCGCCGGGTGATCATCCGAGGCGCGCGGGCGGCGGAAGATCAGCGCCAGGACGCGCAGCACCAGGATGGCGGCGATCACCAGCAGGTTGTAGCCGATGAGCTGGAAGAGCGTGGTGTTCGCCAGCGCCGGCGGGCCGCCGGCCGTCCCGAGGAGGATGACCGCCATCACCCCGGCCGTGGCGCCGAGCACCGTCAGCAGCACCTGGTGGAGCAGGCCCGTCACGTAGCGGCGGTCGCGGTCGTCGGCCAGCAGCCGCACGTTCATGGAGAACCGGCCGTGCTCCGCGGCGCTCGCGATGCGCTCGACGCGGCGCGGCAGGCGGCGCAGCATCGGCAGCAGCGCGACCAGCTCCTGCATGGCGGACTCCTTGATCGTCTCCGGGGTGATCCGCTCGGCGAGATGGCGGCCGGCGAACGACCGGGCCTCGCCGATGAGGTCGAACCCGGGGGAGAGGCGCACGAGCGTGCCCTCCAGCGTGGCCAGCGCGCGGAAGACGGCGGCCACCTCGGGCGGGATCGACAGCCCGTACGCCGAGACGATCCTGAACAGGTCGGTGAACATCTGCGCGCTGTCCATGCCGGCCGTCACGTGCCTGGCCATGAACTGGCCGAGCGCCCGTTCGAGCGCGGCCTCGTCGATGTCCTCCGGCCTGGGCACGACCTCGAGCAGCGCGTCGGTGACGCCCAGCGGGTCCTGGCGGTTCATGGCGAGCAGGAAGCGCCGCAGCGCCGAGCGCACGGAGTCGTCGAGCCGCCCGACCGCGCCGAAGTCGAGCAGCCCCAGCGTGCCGTCGTCGAGCAGCATGAGGTTGCCGGGATGCGGGTCGGCGTGGAAGACGCCCTCGATCAGGATCTGCCTGAGCAGGCAGTCGAGCAGGTCGCGGGCCAGCTGCGGGCCCTGCTCGGGGGCGGCGGCGGTGACCGGCCGGCCGGACAGGCGCCGCATGACGAGCACGCGTTCGGTGCACATGGCGCTGATCGGGGCGGGGTACGTGACACCGCCGCCGGCGGTGACGGCCGCCATGTTGGCCGCCTCCACCCGGAAGTCGAGCTCCTCGCGGATCGCCGTCGCGAACCCGTCGGCCAGGTCGCGCAGCCCGAGCGAGCGGCCCCAGCGGGTCCTGGACTCCAGCGTGGCCGCCAGCCGCCGGACGATGTCGAGATCCTTCGAGACCACCGGCCAGATGCCCGGCCGCAGCACCTTGACCACGACGCTCTCGCCCGAGTGCAGGCGGGCGGCGTGGACCTGCCCGATGGAGGCGGCGGCCAGCGGTGTCCGGTCGAACTCGGCGAACGCCTCGTCCACCGGCCCGCCCAGCTCGGCGGCGAGCACCGGCTCGATCTCCGGCCACGGCGCCGGGGCGACCTGGTCCTGCAGCCGGCCCAGCTCCTCGACGAACTCGGCGGGCAGCAGGTCGCGCCGGGTGGACAGGACCTGGCCGAGCTTGACGAACGTGACGCCGCCCTCGTCGAGGGCCTCGCGCAGCGACCTGGCCAGCCGCACCTTCCCCGGGCGGTCGTCGAGCCGCTCGCCCCGGCCGCGCAGGTACGGGCCGAGGCCGTGCTTGATGGCGATCCTGGTGATCTGCGAGTAGCGCCTGGCCCGGGAGAGGCGGCCGCGTACGGACCTGACGAGCTCCAGCGGTCCCGGCACCGAGCCCGGCGGCACCAGTGCCTCGGCGATCACCAGGATCACCATGGGGATCAGCACCACGCTCATGACGATGAGCAGCAGGATCCCCAGCGCCGGCGCGGCGGGCGGGTTCTCGCGGCCGATGGGGCCGAGCGAGGCCAGGATCGGCTCCAGCATCGGCTGCGCCAGCCCGAAGGCGACCAGCGCGGCCAGGAACGTGCGCAGCCTGCCGAACCTGACGCCCAGCAGGCGCTGCGCCGCCGTGGCCAGGCCGATGATCATCAGGAGCGTGAAGACGCTGAGGAGCAGCTGGGTGGGGAGATCCATAGGGCAGGATCATTCCACGGCGGCGCTCCTCGCCGGATGGCAGCGACGTGCCTCGGGGGCCGGGCGAAGGCGTGTCAGCGGGCGGCGGCGCGCGCCCGGCGCTCCTCGCGGCGCTCGACGAACCTGGCGGCCGTGGTCTCGGTCTTGGCCAGGAACGCGGACAGCTGCTCGCGGGCCTGCTCGCCCTCGGCGTCCAGCCCGGTCTTGTCGAACACCGACCACTGCTTCAGCACCGGCATCAGCACGTCGTCCAGGTGCAGGCGCAGGTCGTAGATGCCCTCGTTCGCGATGATCATGGCCTTGCGGGTGAACCCCTCGATGCCCGAGCCCGGCATCTGGAACGTGGTGACGACGTCGGTCACCGCGCGCATGGTCTGGTTGGGGTCCAGCTCGAAGGCGGCCTTGAGCAGGTTGCGGTAGAAGAGCATGTGCAGGTTCTCGTCGGCGGCGATCCTGGCGAGCAGGCGCTCGCAGCCCTCGTCGCCGGAGGCCTTGCCGGTGTTGCGGTGCGCGATGCGGGTGGCCAGCTCCTGGAAGGAGACGTACGCGAGCTGCTGGAGCATGGTGCCGTACTCGGTGGTGAAGCCGTTCTCCATGTGGTGCATGCGGGCGCGCTCGAGCGCCACGGGATCGACGGCGCGGGTGACCGTGAGGTAGTCGCGGAGCGCGGTGCCGTGGCGGTCCTCCTCGGCCGTCCAGCGGTGCACCCAGGTGCCCCAGGCGCCGTCGCGGCCGAACGTGCTGGCGATCTCGTGGTGGTAGCTGGGGAGGTTGTCCTCGGTCAGGAGATTGACGATGAGCGAGATGCGAGCCGCCTCGGGGATCTTGGAGTCGCCTTCCTGCCACGCCTCGCCCCCGTAGATGCCGTCGAAGTCGCGGCCCTCGCTCCACGGGATGTACTCGTGCGGGAACCACTCCTTCGCCATCGTGTGATGGCGGTCGAGCTCCACGGCCACCACGGGCTCCAGCTCGTGCAGCAGCTCCGTCTGAGTCATCGCCATAAAAGATCTTCTCCTTCAGGTTACGGTACCGTAGGTTAGGCTACCGGAAGGACATACCGGTCAAATAGGGTGTCCCTATGCGACCCAGCGTCCGCGGTGTCCTGCTCGACCACGACGAGCGGCTGGTGATCTTCCGTCGTACGGTTCCGGGACGCGACGTCTATTGGAGCATCCCCGGAGGGCATGTCGAACCGGGGGACGACACGCTGGAGCACACCCTGCACCGGGAGCTGCTCGAGGAGCTGGGCGCGACCGTCTCGGCGGTGACGCCCCTGGTCACGCTGTCATACCCGTGGAAGGGCGAGCTCAAGACGCAGCACGTCTACGGCTGCCGCCTGGTGGCGATGGATCCGGGGCTGCGGCACGGGCCCGAGTTCGAGGACCCGTCGCGGGGGCTGTACGAGGTGGAGCGGGTACGGCTGAACCGTTCGGAGATCACGTCCCGGCACCTGGTCCCCGAGCCGGTGGCGGACTACCTGTCGACCACCATCACGGACCTGCCCCGCCTGATCGGCCAGGGCTCAGGGCCCGATCAGGGCTGAGGGCTCGGTCGGGGCTCACGGCCCCGCTAGGGTTCGCGGCGCAGGCGCTTCAGGTCGGAGCGCTGCTTCTTCGCGGCGATGCGGCGCTCGACGGCGCCGCGGCTGGGCTTGGTCGGGCGGCGGCGCTTCGGCGGCGGGGCGATGGCCTCGCGCAGGCGCTGGGCCAGGCGGTGCGCCGCGGCCTCCCGGTTGCGCAGCTGGGAGCGGTATTCGGAGGCGGCGATCGTGATCGTCGGGGACCCCAGCCGGTCGAGCGCCCTGGCCTTGAGCGCGGGCGGCAGCGCGGTGCTGGCGGCCACGTCGAAGACGAGCTCCACGCGGCTGTCGGTGGTGTTGACGCCCTGGCCACCTGGGCCCGACGAACGTGAGAAACGCCAGACGAGCTCGACGTCGGGAATGACGATCGAGTCGTTGACGATCAGCGGGCCGGGCATGGGCGGGACTCCTGTTCTCTTACCAGCATTAACAGTAAATGGGTGATATATGCCGCGCGCAACGGCATTTTGCCTATCCGCTCGATGGCGGACTGCAAGCGACGTGTGCCACCATCGCGCGTGGAGATCACGGGTGGGGAGGCGCTGTGACCGCGATCGTCGGCGTGCACGGGATCGGCAAGTACAACTACTACCTCGAGGCGGGACGGTCCGCGACCGGGGCGGCCGAGGCCATGCGGGTCAAGTGGGACCGCTACCTGCAGGTGGCGCTCGGGGGCGAGGCGCGGCCGTACTTCAGCGAGGTCGCCTACTTCTCGCACCACCTGCACAGCGGCAAGGGCGGCGAGGAGGAGGCGAGGGCCGCCGCGGCGGCGGAGGGCCAGATCCAGCAGGTGCTCGTCGCCTGGGCGAAGAACCTGGGCGTGGGCGAGCACGTGACGGGGGCGCTCAAGTCGTTCACCGGCTGGTTGCTCGACCGGCTGGACGGCAGGTCGGCGGCGTTCGCCAAGCTGTTCGCGCCGGAGGTGGCGGCGTACCTCACGGACGAGGGCAAGCGCGAGAGGTGCCGGCAGGCCGTGGCCGACGCGATCAGGCGCAACCGGCCCAAGGTGGTGATCGCCCACTCGCTCGGCAGCGTGGTCGCGTACGAGACGCTCTGGGGCGACCCCAGCCTCCGGATCGACCTCCTGATCACCCTGGGCAGCCCGCTCGGCATGCGCAACGTCGTCTTCGAGCGCCTCCTGCCCGCCCCCATCAACGGCCATGGCGAACGCCCCCCGGGCGTCAGGCGCTGGGTGAACATCGCCGACAAGGACGACATCGCCGCCATCCCGCCCAACCTGGCCGTCAGCTTCACCGGCATCGACGCCGAAGAGCTGGTCAACCTGGACTGGATCGACTTTCACACGGTCGAGAAGTACCTAGGTTGCCCGGCGCTCGACCCGCATCTGCGACCATTCCTGGCATGACGTGGATTGTGTTCGACTACGGCGGCGTCCTGTGCCTGCCCCAGCTCGAGTCCGACAACGAGGCCATGGCGCGGGCGGTGGGCGCGGACCCGGACGCGTTCCGGCACGGCTACTGGGAGCACCGCCTGGAGTTCGACCGGGGGAGCCTGGGCCCGCTGGACTACTGGTCGGCCGTGCTGGACCGGCCCGTCACCCGGTCCGAGCTCGCCCGCCTGGTCGCCATGGACGTCGCGAGCTGGGCGTACCCGAACGAGAGCACGGTCACCCTGCTCGGCGAGCTGATCGGGGCCGGCCGTGACGTGGCGCTGCTGTCCAACATGCCCGTCTGCGTCGGCGACGGCCTGGACGAGCTGCCCTGGATCGCCGAGGTCGGCCACCGCTTCTACAGCGGCAGGATGGGCCTGGTCAAACCCGACCGGGAGATCTACGACGCGATGGCCCGCGCGCTGGGCGCCGACCCGTCCGAGGTCGTCTTCATCGACGACCGCGAGGAGAACGTCGAGGGCGCCGAGCGCGCGGGCATGACCGGCGTGCACTTCACGGACGCGGCCACGCTCCGCGGAACGCTGTCTGGCGTTCACGGAGCCATCGGATGAACGCTCAGTGAGGTCATCGGCCGAGGCCGAACCTCGCGAACAGGACGACTGATGCTGTTCACCCGTGCTTGACTCGGCTGTCACGGCCGGGTCAGCGCGGGCGGACATACCTGTGAACGTGGACCGCAGAGCCTTCCTGACAGCGGCGACAGCCGGACTCCTCCTCCCCCAGACCGCCACACCGGCGGCAGCGGCCAGAACCCTCAGATCCGACCCGTTCACGCTGGGCGTGGCCTCCGGCGACCCGTCGGCCGACGGCTTCGTCCTGTGGACCAGGCTGGCGCTCGACCCGCTGGCCGGCGACGGCCGCGGCGGCATGCCCGCCCGTGACGTGGACGTGGACTGGCAGGTCTCGGCCGACGAGCGCTTCTCCAAGATCGCCAGGTCCGGTACGGCCACCGCCAGGTCGCGCGACGCCCACAGCGTCCACGTCGAGCTGGACGGGCTGGAGCCGGGGCGCGAGTACTTCTACCGCTTCAGAAGCGAGGGCAGGCTCTCCCCGGCGGCCCGCACCAGGACGACCCCCTCCGGGGAGACGCCGCTCAACTTCGCGGTGGCGGCGTGCGCGCACTACGAGCACGGCTACTACACGGCCTACCGCCGCCTGGCCGAGCAGGAGCCCGACCTGGTGGTGTTCCTCGGCGACTACATGTACGAGTACGGCCCCAGCGGCTACACGGCGCTGGCCGGCCGCGTACGCACCCACACGCCCGGCAAGTGCGAGACGCTCGCCGACTACCGGCTGCGGCACGCCCAGTACAAGAGCGACCACGACCTGCAGGCCGCGCACGCGGTGGCGCCGTGGCTGGTGGCGTTCGACGACCACGAGGTGGAGAACAACTGGGCCGGCCCCGTCTCCAGCACGAACGCGCCCGGCTTCACCACGCGCAGGACGCACGCGTTCCGGGCGTACTACGAGAACATGCCGCTGCGCCGCGCCAGCCTCCAGGGGGCGGTGCTCAGGGTGAACCGGCGGATCTCCTGGGGGACGCTGGCCCGCTTCCACCTGCTGGACACCCGGCAGTTCCGCGACGACCAGGCGTGCCTGGACGGCGTGCGGGCCGGGTGCGACGACCGGCTGGCGTCGGGGCGGACGCTGCTCGGGTCCGACCAGTGGCGCTGGCTGGAGAGCGGCCTGCGCGGCTCGACCACCCGCTGGAACCTGCTGGGGCAGCAGATCATGATGGCGCAGCGCGACTACAAGGTCGGGCCCGGGCGCGAGGTGAACCTGGACTCCTGGGACGGGTACGCCGCCGAGCGGACCCGGCTGCTGGGGTCGCTGGCGGGCACCGAGAACCCGGTGGTGCTGACGGGGGACGCGCACATGCACCACCTGGCCGAGCTCAAGACCGACTTCGACGACCCGGACTCGCCGGTGGTGGCCAAGGAGCTGATCGCCTCGTCGATCGCGAGCGACGGCGACGGGTACCGGGACCGGACGTGGATCGCGGAGGCGCTGCAGGAGAACCCGCACATCTCCTTCATCGACCAGCGGCGGGGGTACCTGATGGCGCGGCTGACCCGGGATGAGCTTTCCGTCGATTACCGGACATTGGACTACATCTCCCGGCGGGGCGCGCAGGCGAAGACCGCTCACCGGCTCACCATCCCCGCGACCACCGGTCCCGCGGCCGCCGGCCGGGCGGGCGCACCGCGCGTCGGCTGAACGTTTGCTGGGAGCAGCCTGAAAATCCGCTCAACCACGCGCACGCCCGGCGGGCCGGCCGCGCTCCCGGGCGCGTTTGCCGCGCCCACCGGAAGCGCCGGGTGGCGCCGCCGGTGGGCGCGCCGGGCCGGGGCGGCACGCGCCACGTGCGGCCCTGCCCGGGACCCGGCGGGAGAGGAGGTGCCGGGCCGGTCCAGGGGGGTCAGGCGCCGGACCAGGGGGTCAAGCGCCGGTCCAGGGGTTAGGCGCCGGGCCAGCTCGCGTCCGGGAACTCGCCGTTCGTCGCGCCCGACATGACCACTTCGTCGCTCTCCTGCAGCCCTGAGGTCACCTCCACGTACTGGTCGCCGCGGACGCCCGTCCGCACCACCTTCGCCGAGTCCCGTCCGCCCGCCCGAACCGTGACCACCTGGGCGCCGTCCGACCTGCTGCGGACCGCCGAGGCGGGCACGTAGATCGCGTCCGCGGCCGTGTCCGTGGTGACCGTCACCGAGGCGGTCTGCCCGAGCATGAGCCCGGTGGGCGGCTCGTCGAAGGCCAGGGTGACCGAGTAGCGGACGAGCTGGCCGCTCACCGTCGCGGTCGGCGCGATGGCCGTGATCGTCCCCTCGTACTGCCGGCCGTTCCGGGTGGCCAGGGTGATCCGGGCCTTCTGGCCGAGCTTGAGCCGGTTCACGTCCGACTCGGTGACCATGGCCTGGACCTGCAGCTCGTTGAGGTCGCCGAGGCTGACGAAGGTGCCGGTGCCTGCCTGGTCGCCGACCGCGCCCGCCAGCGACAGCACCGTGCCCGCCGCGGGGGCCACGATGCGGGTCGCCCGTACGGCGTCGGCGGCCTGTTCGAGGGCGGCCTGCGCGCGGTCCACGTTCGCGCCGGCCTGCTCCTCGCTGACGCCGCCCTGACCCTGAGCCTGGCCCTGGCTCTGGCTCTGGCTCTGGCCCGCGGAGCCCGTGCCGCGGTTGCAGGAGGACTGCGCGTTCGGCCGGGCGGCGCCGTCGGTCGGCCTGGTGCTCGCTCTCGCCGACGGCTTGCCGCTGCCCGTGGGGCGGCCGGTCGCCGACGGCTTCGCGCTGGTGGACGGCTTGCCGGAGCTCGTGGCGGACGGGGTGGCGTCCGAGGTGGGACGGCTCCCGGACTGGTCGGAGCCCCCGCCCGGGGTGCCGCCTTGGGGAGCGCCGCCGGTCGGGGCGGCGGTGACGGTCGTGGTGACGGTGGCCGTCACAGTGGCCGTCACGGTGACCGTGACCGTGGGCTGCGGCTCGGGCCCGGGGCCGGTGGGGCCGGGGTCCGTGGGCACGGAGGTCGGAGTGCTGGTGGGGCGGGGGGTGGAGCCGGTGGCCGGGCTCCCGTTGTTCAGGGACACGCCCTGGGTGGGCGGCGCCGTCGGCCCGAGCGCGCCGTTCGCCCCATTGCCGCTCGCCCCGTTGCCGCCGACCGCGCCACCGCTCGGCCTGCCCGCGGGCGTGGCCGTACCCGTGGCCGTACCCGTGGCCGCGCCCGTGGGGGTCGCGCCTCTGGTGGGTGTCGCCGAACCAGCAGGTGTCCCGCCGGCGGACGTGGCCGGCGTGGCGCCGTTCCCGGACGGCGTACAGGCCGCGGGGCCGGCGGCGGTGGTCGGGGACGCCGCCTTCTCCTGGGCGTCCTCCAGGGCTTCCTCGGCGGCGGCGAGATCGGCCTTGGCCGCCGTGTACGCCTCCCGCGCCGACCGCCCGTCGACTCTGGCCAGCACCTGCCCCTTCTTCACCTTGGTCCCGACTTTGACGTACACCTTGGTCAGCGTCCCCGAGGAGCCGAACGCCAGGTCCCTGCGCGAGCCGTCCACGGTGTTGCCCGCCGCGCTGACCGTGGCCGTGACCTGGCCGCGCTGCGCGGCGGCGAGCCGTACCTGGACGGTGGGCGGTGCGTCGTCGCGCAGCGCCAGCGCCAGGCCGGACCCGGCCACGAGCACGGCGAGGGCGAGGCCGCCCAGCGCGAAAGTCGGTCTCATGGCGGCCCATCCTGGCGAAGCCGGCTCGTGCCAGGCTGCGAGCAGCCTAAGAGTTACCTGTGTACCTGGAGGGACCCCCAGGTTGTCAGCGAACGTTCAGCTCGCTCGCGGCTCCGGCGCAGCCTGGTGTGCAAGGGTCACCGCCTGTGAAGGTGTCCACAAGGCGCAGAGCGCTGATGACCAACGGAGCGCTGGTGGTGCTCCTGCTGGGCGGTGCCGCGCTCGCGTACGCCCAGCTCGGCACGGGACAGGCGGCGGGCCAGACGGCCGTCAGGACCGTGACCGCGAGCCGCGGCTCCGTGGTGGCCTCGGTGTCCGCGTCGGGCGCGGTCGAGAGCTCCAAATCCAGGGCCCTCTCGTTCGGTACGACGGGGACGGTCGAGAAGGTCTACGTCAAGGCCGGCGACAAGGTGAGCAAGGGCGACCTCCTGGCCAGGATCGACGACGACGCCGCGCAGGAGAGCCTGTCGGCGGCCAAGGCCACGTACGACGAGGCCGTCGACGACGGGACCTCGACGGCCCAGCTCTACGCCGCCTACATCAAGGCCCGCAACGCCTACCGGGAGGCCCAGCGCACGGTCGCGGCCACCGTGCTGAAGGCGCCGTTCAAGGGCACGATCACGGCGGTGAACGGCACGGTCGGCGGCAGCAGCTCGGGATCGGGCTCCGGATCCGGCTCCGGGTCGGGTTCGAGCGCGGCCTCCGGCCAGGGCACGGGCCAGTCCTCGGGCTCCGGCGGCGCTCAGAGCTCCGGCGGCTTCGTCGAGCTGGCCGACACCGGCAAGCTGCAGCTCGTGGGCACCTTCACCGAGTCCGACGTCGGCAAGCTCAAGAACGGCCAGGAGGCCACGGTCACGTTCGACGCCCTGCCGGGGGTGACCGCCACGGGCAAGGTCACCCAGATCCAGCCGGTCGCCTCCACCAGCAACAATGTCGTGCAATATCCGGTCACGGTGACGTTCACAAAGGTCCCGGGCCAGGTGCGGCTGGGCCAGACGGCCACGGTCGAGGTCGTGGTCGGCCAGGCCGACAACGTCGTCACCGTACCCTCGACGGCGGTCTCCACCAGCGGCGGCCAGACCACGGTCACCCTGATCAGGAACGGCACGCAGACCAGGACCCCGGTGGAGGTCGGCGTGCAGGGCACGACGCTGACCGAGATCAAGTCGGGCGTCTCCGAGGGAGACCAGATCGTGCCTCCGGCGACCACGACGAGCACCACGGGCGGCAACCTGCGCTTCGGCGGTGGCGGCGGCTTCCCCGGCGGTGGCGGGGTGCCCGGCGGCGGCGGTCCGGGAGGCGGGCGATGACGGCCCCGGACGTTCCCCCTGTCCTGCGCGTGAAGGACCTGGTCAAGGAGTACGGCGAGGGCGACGCGAAGGTCCGCGCCCTGCGCGGCATCAGCGTGGACGTCGAGCGCGGCGACTACGTCGCCATCATGGGCGCCTCCGGCTCCGGCAAGTCGACCCTCATGAACATCCTCGGCTGCCTCGACATTCCCACCTCCGGCACGTACCTGATCGACGGCGCCGACGTGGGACAGCTGGACGAGCGCCAGCTCGCCATCCTGCGCAACCGCAGGGTCGGGTTCGTGTTCCAGTCGTTCAACCTGATCCCGCGCATGAGCGCGCTGGCCAACGTCGAGCTGCCGCTGGTGTACGGCGGCATCGGCCAGGCCGAGCGGCGCAGGCGGGCCCTGGCGGCGCTGGACCAGGTCGGGCTGACCGACCGCGTGCACCACGAGCCGAACCAGCTCTCCGGCGGCCAGCAGCAGCGCGTGGCCGTGGCCAGAGCCCTGGTCACCGCGCCCGCGCTGCTGCTGGCCGACGAGCCGACCGGAAACCTCGACACCGCCTCCACGCACGACGTCCTGGAGATCCTGGACCGGCTCAGCGAGTCGGGCCGCACGATCGTGCTCATCACCCACGAGAACGACGTGGCCGCGCACGCCAAGCGGGTGATCAGGCTGGTGGACGGCGAGATCGTGGAGGACCGCCGCCAGGGCCCGGTGGACGGCCCGCCGCCCCGGATGGCGGGAGCGGCCCGGTGAACCAGCTCGAGATCCTCCGCTTCGCGCTGCGCGGCCTGCTGGCCAACAAGATGCGCAGCTCGCTGACCACGCTCGGCATCCTCATCGGCGTCGCCGCGGTCATCATGCTGGTCGCCATCGGCGAGGGCTCCTCGCAGAGCATCCAGCGCAACATCCAGCGCCTCGGCGCCAACACCCTGACGATCTCCCCGCAGTTCTCGGGCGGTGGCGGTGGCGGTGGCGGCGGCGGCGGTGGTGGCGGCGTCGTGCGGGCGTCCGGCGGCGGCACGAACACCGGCCCGCGCACCCAGGCCAGGCAGCTCAGCCTGCCCGACGCCAAGGCGCTGACCGACAAGACCCTGGCGCCCTCCGTCAGAAGCGTCTCGCCGGTCGTGACCGCCTCCTCCTCGACGGCCACGTACGGGGCCGCCAGCCACGCGATCTCGCAGTTCGTCGGCACCTACCCCAGCTACTTCGAGGCCGTCAACAAGCCGGTCACGAAGGGCACGTACTTCTTCAACGACGACGTGCTGGCCGCCAGGAAGGTCGTGGTGCTCGGCCAGACCGTCGTGGAGGAGCTGTTCGGCACCGTCGATCCCATCGGCAAGCAGGTCAGCGTGTCCGGCGTGCCGTTCACGGTCGTCGGGGTGCTGAAGGAGGCCGGGTCCACCGGCATGCAGGACGCCGACGACGTGGCCATCGCGCCGTTGCCCGCCGTACAGCAGAGCCTGAGCGGGTTCGGCTCGCTCAACTCGATCGTCGTGCAGGCGTCCGGGGCGGAGACCACGACGGCGGCGCAGGCCGAGGTCACGGCCATCCTCAACCAGCGGCACGGCATCAAGAACGACAACGCCGACTACCGCATCCTCAACCAGGCCACCTTGCAGGAGACCGTCAGCGCGGCGACCGGCACCTTCACCGTGCTGCTGGGCGCCGTGGCGGCGATCTCGCTGCTGGTGGGCGGCATCGGCATCACCAACATCATGCTGGTGACCGTCACGGAGCGCACGCGCGAGATCGGCATCCGCAAGGCGATCGGCGCGCCCAGGAGCGCGATCCTGGGCCAGTTCCTGCTGGAGGCCACGCTGCTGAGCTTGGTCGGCGGGCTGTCCGGGGTGCTGGTGGCGTTCATCGGGACCAGGTTCACGGTGGCCGGCATCGAACCGGTCCTGGTGCCGTCGTCGGTGGCGCTCGCGCTGGGCGTGTCGGTGGGGATCGGGTTGTTCTTCGGCAGTTATCCCGCCAACCGGGCGGCCAAGCTGAGGCCGATCCAGGCCCTGCGCCACGAGTAAGGAGAATGACATGGCCCAGCTCGACGACTCCTCGCCGTACCCCGACGACCTGAAGGAGGAGCTCGCCGTCCAGCCGCGGAAGGGCGCCTCCAAGCTCACGCTGGCGTTGGCCGCCGGCGTCGTGCTGGTGGCCGGTATCCTCATCGGCATTCAGGCCGCCAACCTGTTCGGCTCGCCGGCCGCCTCCGCCGCCGGGGCGCAGCAGCGCCCCATGGGCGGCGGGTACGGCCAGCAGCAGGGCGGTTTCGGCCAGCAGCGTGGCGGATCCGGACAGCCGCCCGGTTACGGTGGAGGCCAGCGGATGGGCGGCGGCGGGGGAGGCACCATCGGCACCGTCGAGAAGGTCGAGGGCGGCAAGGTCTACGTGAAGACCATGGACGGCTCCACCGTCACGGTCGCCACCGACGACCAGACGACCGTCCAGATCTCCAAGCCCGGGAAGGTGACCGACCTCCAGACCGGCACCACGGTGGTCGTCCGCGGCCGGCAGGGCGGCGACGGTTCGGTGACCGCGACGTCGATCACGCAGGGGAACCTGGGAGGAGGCCCGCGATGACGCGCGAGCCCGAAGCCCGGCTGCTGGTGGTCGACGACGAGCCCAACATCAGGGAGCTGTTCTCGGCCAGCCTGCGCATGGCCGGCTTCGAGGTGCTGACCGCGGCCGACGGCATGGAGGCGCTGCGGGTGGCCGAGGAGAGCTCACCTGACCTGGTGATGCTCGACGTCATGCTGCCCGACCTGGACGGCCTGGCGGTCGCGGGCAGGCTGCGGTCCCGCGGCCGCCGGGTCCCGGTGCTGTTCGTGACGGCGAAGGACACCCCCGAGGACCGCATCGCGGGGCTGGGTCTGGGCGAGGACTACGTGACCAAGCCGTTCAGCCTGGAGGAGGTCATCGCCAGGATCCGCGCGGTGCTGCGCCGGACCCGGCGCGGCGTGCCGCCGCCCAACCGGATGCGGGTGGCCGACCTGGAGCTGGACGAGGAGAGCCACGAGGTGTGGCGCGACGGCATCCCGGTGAAGCTGTCGCCGACGGAGTTCAGGCTGCTGCGGTACTTCATGCTCAACGTGGGCCGGGTGCTGTCCAAGACGCAGATCCTCGACCACGTCTGGAACGGCGACTGGCGCACCGACGTCGGCCTCGTCGAGTCGTACGTCTCCTACCTGCGGCGGAAGGTGGACACGGGGGACCGCAAATACCTGCACACGCTGCGCGGGGTGGGCTACATCCTGCGCCCGCCCCGCATATGAGCGGCGCCGTCTCTCCCGCTCAACACCTCCGCGCGAAGGGCGCGGCGGTGCGCAAACACCTGGCCAGGTCCCCGCTGTGGCTGCGGCTGGTGTCGGCGACCCTCCTGCTGGTCACCCTCGCCATCACCGTGACCGGCCTGTTCGCCGTACGCCTGATGCGCGGCTACCTCGTCGAGCGCGTGGACCAGCAGCTGCTCGCGGCCAGCCGGCCGCTGCGCGAGCCGCCCCCGCCGCCCACCGACCAGCCCCGTCCCGGCACCCGCCCGCAGCGTTTCTTCGGCCTGTTCTACGCGGTGATCCTCGACTCCACCGGCGCTCCGATCAGGACGCTCAGCGAGTCCACCGAGGACCACACTCCCGCCCTGCCCAAGCTCGACCTCGCCACGGTCCTGGAGCTCCACGGCCACCCCTTCACCGTCGAGTCGCGCGCCGCCGGTGGCCCGAGCTGGCGCGTCACCGCCGTGCCGGTCCGGGACGGCGAGACCCGGGTGATCGCCGTCAACCTGAACGACGTGGACGCCACGGTCTCGCAGCTCGCCCTGATCGTGGGGGTCGCCGGCGGCGGCACGCTGGTGGTGCTCGGGTTCGCCTGCTACTGGCTGGTACGCCGCAGCCTGCGCCCGCTCCGCGAGATCGCGCGTACGGCCAAGGACATCGCGGGCGGCGACCTGTCCCGCCGCGTGCCCATGTGGGCGGCCACCACCGAGGTCGGCAAGCTCGGCCGCTCCCTCAACGGCATGCTCGCGCAGATCGAGTCGGCGGCGCGCGAGCGCGAGGCGGCCGCAGAGTCGGCCCGCCAGTCCGCCACGGCCGCGCGGCGCTCCGAGGAGCTGATGCGCAGGTTCATGGCCGACGCCTCCCACGAGCTGCGCACGCCGCTGACGTCGATCAGGGGGTTCGCCGAGCTGTACCGGCTGGGGGAGGAGAAGGACCTGGCGGAGGCCGTACGGCTGCTGAGCCGCATCGAGGGGCAGGCGGCCCGCATGGGGCTGCTGGTGGAGGACATGCTCCAGCTGGCCCGCCTCGACCAGCGGCGGGAGCTGGCCCGGCGGCCCGTGGACCTGCTCAGCCTGGCCGCCACCTCCGTCATCGACGCCCAGACGCTGGCGCCGGACCGCAGGATCGAGCTGGTGCGGCTGTTCGGGGGTGAGGGGGACGTGACCGTGACGGGGGACGAGTCGCGGCTCGGGCAGGTGATCAACAACCTCGTCACGAACGCCCTCACCCACACGCCGCCCGGCACGCCCTTCCAGGTGCGGGTCGGGCTGGACGGTGACCAGGCCGTGGTGGAGGTGGCCGACGAGGGGCCCGGCTTCCCGCCGGAGGTGGCCGAACGCGTCTTCGAGCGCTTCTACCGGGCGGATCCGGCGCGGAGCGCGGGCGGGTCGGGGCTGGGGTTGTCGATCGCGGCGACGCTGGTGGAGGCGCACGGGGGGATCGTGATGGCGGAAGGCTCACCCGGCAAGGGCGCCCTCTTCCGCATCATCCTCCCCACCACCGCCACCCCACCCCCCACCTGACCACCCGCCCCCGCCACGGCCGCCCCCGACACCGCCACCCCCGTCACGCTCGGCCCAAACCCCGCCCCTGGCGATCCCCACCCCACGCCGTCCCTCGGAACTCAGCACGTCGGCGGCCTGGGAGCGGCTCAGCCGAAGGTGTACCCGTACAGCCCCGTGCCCTTGCTGAGCCGGCGCACCTTGCCCAGCTTCAGCCCCGCCTTCCGGGACCCGGGAGCGTACATGACCAGCCCCTGGTCCGGCGCCGCCACCACGAGCCCGTACAGCGGCCGCCGCGCCCCCAGCGCCCGATAACGCTCGCTCAGCGGCAATGCGGCCAGGGCGGCCCCGAAGTCCCGCCCCTCGCCCTTGATCAGCAGGTTCCCCACCCGCGTCAGCCCGCCGGACGCCCGCCCGGCCAGCACCTGGACCGCCTTCTCCCCGGGCACGCCGATGGCCAGCTCGTCGTGCCCGTCCCCGTTGAAGTCCCCGGCGGCCAGCGACGCCCCGAACCGGTCGTAGTACCGGGGCACCCCCTTGAGCGTGTTCTGCGACCACGCCTCGCTCTTGCGGGTGGTCAGCCCGCCGCGCGACCCGTACAGGACGTCCACGGTGCCGTCGCCGTAGTCCATGGCCCGCTGGTTCGCGCTGAGCCCCTCACTCGGCACCCCGATGGCCAGGTCGGCCCGCCCGTCCCCGTTGAAGTCGCCCGTGGCCAGCGAGGCCCCGAACGCGTCCCACTTCTCGGAGGCCCCCTTGATGCCGGGGCTGCTCTGGGTGAGCAGCCGCGCCCGCTTCGCCCGTACGTCGGCGACGGTCACCGACCCCTGCCCGTCCAGCGTGACGCTGTCGGCGGGCGCGCCGACGACCAGCTCGTCCTTGCCGTCCCCGTCGAAGTCCCCGGTCGCCAGCGCGGCGCCCCACTGGTCGGTCACGTTCGCCGCCTGCCGCACCCACGACGTCTTCTGAGTGATCTGGTACGGCTTGCGCCCCTTCATCCAGTACACCGTCACCGCCCCGCCCGAGCGCTGGCTGGGCGCGCCGACGACCAGTTCGTCCTTGCCGTCCCCGTCGAGGTCACCGGCGGCCAGCGCCGCCCCGAACCGGTCGCTGGACGGCTTGGCCGGCGCCAGCTCCTTGCCCGGGACCAGCCCGCCGACCGAGCCGTTGAAGATCTGGACGACCCCGTTCCCGTCCCCGCCCGGCACCCGCGCCCCCACGAACTCCTCCGACACCCCGACCGCCAGGTCGGCGCACTTGTCCCCGTTGAAGTCGCCGACGGCCAGCGCCGATCCGAACGAGTCACCGGGTTCGGCGCCGTTCTGGGTGAGCTTCACCTTCTTCCCGGACCCGTACATCACGGTCACCGACCCGGCCCGGGAGTCGTCGTAGGGCGCGGCCACGGCGAGGTCGGGCCGTCCGTCGCCGTCGAAGTCGAGAGGGTGCCCGCCGCACGCCCGTGCCGCGGCGGGAGTCGTGCCGGAGGCGAGAGGGAGAACCAGGCAGGCGGCGAGGAGAAGGTTCATAACGGAAGTAATGTCCACACAGGTCGAACCGTGCCTGAACAGCGCGAGAACGGCCCAGGAGAGCCGGATGCACATCGCTTGGCGATCCACGGCGTGGTGGGAACGTGCCAGGATAGACGCGTGGACATCGATCTCGCGGATCTGGATTTCTGGCGTAAGCCGCCCAAGGAGCGTAACGAGGCGTTCGCCCGGCTCCGGCAGGTGGAGCATCCGGTGTTCTTCCCCGAGAAGAAGGTGCCGTTCCTGCGCTCGGGCAAGGGTTTCTACGCCCTCGTACGGCACACGGACGTGGTCGAGGCCAGCCGCAACGCCAAGATCTTCTCCAGCGAGCCCGCCGTCACCAACCCGGAGCCGCCCGGCTGGGTGAAGCAGGTGTTCGGGGAGTCGATGGTCAACATGGACGACCCGCGCCACGCCCGCCTGCGCCGGATCGTCACCCGTTCGTTCAGCCCGAAGATGCTGGCCGGCCTGCAGAGCGACATCGAGGCCGCCTGTGCCCGCATCGTCGACGACGTCGTCAGGGACGGGCCGCGCGACTTCGTCGCCCAGGTGGCCGCCCGGCTGCCCATCCATGTCATCTGCGACATGCTGGACATCCCGCAGGAGCTGCGCGAGAAGGTCCACCAGCACGTCGACATCTCCACCGCGTACACCGGTGTGCGCCCCAGCCTGGCCCGCAGCGTCCAGATGGCCGGCCAGAACATGCTGGCCCTGCTCGCCCTGCAGCGCATGGTCATCAAGCTCGGCCACGAGCGCGTCGCCGACCCCAAGGGCGACCTGGTGTCCCTGCTGGTCAACGCCAACCCCGACGGGGAGAAGCTGGCCGACAAGGAGCTCGGCTCGTTCTTCTCGCTGCTGCTGGTCGCGGGCAACGAGACGGCCCGCAACACGATGGCGCACGGCATCAAGCTCCTCACCGACAACCCGGCGCAGCGCGAGCTGCTGATGAGCGACTTCGACACGCACATCAACGGCGCGATCGAGGAGATGGTCCGGTACGTGTCGCCGATCATGCAGTTCCGGCGCACGGTCACCGAGGACTACTCGCTGCGCGGGCTGGAGCTGAAGAAGGGCGACAAGGTCGTCCTGTTCTACGGATCGGCCAACCGGGACGAGTCGGTCTTCCCTGACGCCGACACGTTCGACATCACCCGCGAGACCAAGCCGCACGTCGGCTTCGGCGGCCCCGGGCCGCACTTCTGCCTCGGCGCCAACCTGGCCAGGCAGGAAATGCGGACGATGTTCCGCGAGCTGCTGACCAGGCTGCCCGACATCCGCTCGGTCGGCGAGCCCGACCTGCTGCTGTCGAACTTCGACAACAGCGTCCGGGCCCAGCCGTTCACCTTCTGACGCTGTGACGGGGCTCAGTCGGGCTGGTCGTCGTCGACCGCCAGCACGTTCGTCCTGATCGTGAAGAACGTGATCAGCGCCGCCACCACCATCATCCCGGCGCTGACCAGCATCGCCATGTGGAACCCGGCGTTGAACACCGGCGGGTTCCTGAACGCGTCACCCACCAGCCCGACCAGCGGCGGCACGGCCGCCACGGCGAGGAGGCTCCCGGTGCGGGCCACGGCGTTGTTGACGCCGCTGGCGGTGCCGGCGTGCCGCTCCTCGGCGGTGGCCAGCACGGTCGAGGTCAACGGCGCGACCGCCGCCGAAAGCCCCAGCCCGAACAGGGTCGCCGCGGGCAGGACCTGCAGCGCGTAGGAGGCGCCCGGCCCGATCGTGCTCATCGCGAGGAATCCGCCGGCCGCGAGCAGGATCCCGCCCGTCATCGGCCAGCGTGGCCCGCGTCGCTTGGCGATCTCTCCGGCCCGGGGCGACAGGAGCAGCATCAGGATCGTCGTCGGCAGCATCGCCAGCCCCGCCGCGATGGGCCCGAACCCGGACACCACCTGGAGCTGGACCACGAGCAGGAAGAACACCACGCCCATGGCCGCGTACATGATCAGCGTCACCACGTTCACGGCGGTGAAGACCGGGTTACGGAAGATCTCCACCGGCACCAGCGCGTCGGGCGACCTGCGGATCTCGGTCACCACGAAGGCCGCGCCCAGCACCAGCCCCGCGATCAGCGGTATCGGCGCGCCCGTCTCGATCAGCCCGTACGTGATCCCGGCCAGCGCCAGCGCCGCCAGCACCGCCCCCAGCACGTCGAACCGCCCCGCCGCCTCCTCGTCCTTGCTCTCCGGCACGTGCCGCAGGGTCACGAGCACGATCAGCGCCGCGAACGGCAGGTTGATCAGGAACGCCCAGCGCCACCCCACGCTCTGCACCAGCCAGCCGCCCAGCAGCGGCCCGATCGCGCTGGCCACACCGCCCAGCCCGGACCACACCCCGACGGCCCGGGGCCGGTCGTGCCGCACGAACGACGCCTGAATGATCGCCAGTGAACCCGGCGTGAGCAACGCCCCGCCGATGCCCTGCAGGGCCCGGGCCGAGATCAGGAACTCGATGTTCGGCGACAGCCCGCACAGCGCCGAGGCCACGGCGAACCACACGGTGCCGATCAAGAAGATCTTCCGCCGCCCGTACCGGTCGCCCAGCGACCCGCCCAGCAGGATCAGCCCGGCGAGGGTGAGCGTGTACGCGTTGATCGTCCACTGCAGGCCGTCCATGCCCGCGTTGAGCTCTTTGCCCAGGAACGGGAGGGCGACGTTGACCACGGTGCTGTCGAGCAGCGCCAGCCCGGAGCCGAGCACGGTCGCCGCCAGGATCCAGCGGCCGCGGGCGGACCCGAGTTGGACATGGCCGTTCACGGGCGCCGTCCCCGGGCCGTCAGCCGTACCGCTCACGCGAGTCCGCCGATGGCCCGCAGCACGAACTCGGACACCAGCTCCCCGGCCCGGTCCACCGTCACGCTCCCG
The DNA here is from genome assembly GCF_040675285.1 of Nonomuraea sp. NPDC049625. Taxonomy (NCBI): domain Bacteria; kingdom Bacillati; phylum Actinomycetota; class Actinomycetes; order Streptosporangiales; family Streptosporangiaceae; genus Nonomuraea; species Nonomuraea sp. NPDC049625. The sequence goes on from NZ_JBFAOQ010000002.1 coordinate 757,207, forward strand.
CTGATCAGCGGAACCCGCTCGGCGCCGACGACGGCGAGGATCATGCGAGCCGTGGCCTGCACGTCGAGCACCCGGAAATCGCCGGACTCGACCCCGCTCTCGAGGATCTCCACCAGAATGCGCTGCATGGGCGCGACATGCTCGGCCAGCTGCTGGTAGGCGTCGGGCCCGAGCGCGGCACTGAGATCAGCGGCACCCGGGTGCGGATGGGCGACCAGCCCGGTCAACTGCAGCCGCACGAACGCCCGCAGCCGATCAGCCGGTGAGGCGCCCCCCGGCAGCTCCTGCTCGTAGCTGTCGATGAAGTACTGGGTCACCCGCTCGGTGAACGCCAGCAACAGCGCCGCCTTGTCGGGGAAGTAGTTGTACAGGACGGTCCTGGTGATCCCGGCCTCGCCGGCCACGTCCGTCATCGAGATCGCGTCGATACCGTGCACCCTGGACAGCCGGGAGACGGCCTGCAGGATCCGGTCCCGCGTCTGCGTTCGATGCTCGCCGATCGTGGCGGCGGAGATCCGAGGCATAGGCCCATCGTAGGCCGGGATCGTCACAAGCCGACGCGCACTCCCCTCATTCACCCTCCCCTCCGAATCCCCCCACCGCCAACGGCCACCGGACCAGCGAGAACGGCCCGTCGGCGGTTGATGGCTTGCCTTGATGATGCGGTGGGGTGCCTGTCGGTGGTTGGTGGGCTGTCTTGATGATGAGGCGAGGTCTTCCATCGGCGGTTGGTGGTCGGTCCTGATGATGTGGTGGGGCGTCTGTCGGCGGTTGGTGGGCTGTCTTGATGATGAGGCGAGGTCTTCCATCGGCGGTTGGTGGTCGGTCCTGATGATGTGGTGGGGTGCCTGTCGGCGGTTGGTGGGCTGTCTTGATGACGTGGCGAGGTTTTCCACCGGTGGTTGGTGGTCGGTCTTGATGATGTGGTGAGATGCACGCCGGTGGTTAATGGGCTGTCCTGACGACGTGATGAGGGCGCCCGCCGGTGTTTGGATGGGCCGCTGTGACGGCGTGGCGGGGTCGGTCGTCGGATGTTGGGTGGCGTCCGTGGCGAGGGGTTGCTGGTGCGTGGATGGCGATTGCGGCGATGGGGGAGGTGCGGCTGCCGGGGGTCAGGTCCCGGTGCCGGCGGCGTGGTGAGGGCGCCCGCCGGTGTTTGGATGGCAGCCGCGGAGGTGTGGCGTCGTCGGTCGTCGGTCGTTAGGTGGCGGCCGTGACGAGGGGCTGCTGGGGGTGGATGGTGCTTGCGACGTCGGGGGAGGCCCGGCTGTCGGGGGTCAGGCCCCGGTTTCGGTGGCGTGGTGAGGGTGCCTGCTGGTGTTTGGACGCTAGCCGCGGAGGCGTGGCGGAGCGGGCCGTCGGTCGTCGGGTGGCGGCCGTGACGAAGGGCCGCTGGTGGCTGGGCGGCGCACGTAAGGGGGCGTCCGTGGCTAATTGGCTGGCAGTTGTGACCGCGTGGTGAGGTCGGCCGCTGGGTGGTGGGTCCTGATGACGGGTGGCTGGTTGCTGGGCAAGGGGCGCGGAGGCACGTTGGTAGGAGGCGACAGCCGTAACAGCGTGGTGAGGCCGGTCGCCGGGTGTTAGGCGGCAGCCGTGACGGCGAGGCCTGCTGGTTAAGCGGCAGTCCTGACAGCGGGTCGCGGCTGTTAGGCCGAGTCGTGACGGCGGGTCGCGGCTGTTAGGCGGCAGTCGTACGGCGTGGTGAGGCTGGTCGCCGGGCGTTGGGCGGTGGTCGCGACGGCGGGGCGCTGGTCGTTAGGCGGCGGTCGCGACCGTGACGGCGGGTCGCTGCTGTTTGGCGGCAGTCGTAACAGCGTGGTGAGGCCGGTCGCCGGGCGTTAGGCGGCAGCCGTGACGGCGAGGCCTGCTGGTTAAGCGGCGGTCCTGACAGCGGGTCGCGGCTGTTAGGCCGAGTCGTGACGGCGGGCCGCTGCTGTTTGGCGGCGGTCGTGACGGCGTGGTGAGGCCGGTTGTCGGGCGTTGGGCGGCGGTCGCGACGGCGGGGCGCTGGTCGTTAGGCGGCGGTCGCGACCGTGACGGCGGGTCGCTGCTGTTTGGCGGCAGTCGTGACGGCGTGGTGAGGCCGGTCGCCGGGCCGTTAGGCGGCAGTCGTGGCGGCGGGGTGCTGCTGGTTAGGCGGCGGTCTTGACGACGTGGAGGAGTTCGGCGAGTACCTCGGTGTTGAGCTGGTACGCCAGCTTCACCTCGCGGATCATGCGCTGACGCTCCCGGTCGTCCAGCTCGAGCTCGTCCAGCCGCGTACGGTACTCGTTCTTGAACCTCGGCAGGCTGCCCAGCCCGTCGAAGATGTAGAAGTCGACGCCCCCGCCAGTGCCGTACCCGTAGATCTTCTGCAGCTCCATGCGGATGAACTGACCACCGGACAGATCGCCCAGGTAGCGCGTGTAGTGGTGGGCGATGTAGCCGCTCGGCCAATCGGCCACCTGGTGGATCCGCGCGACCAGCGTGCGGGTGGCCTTGGACGGCACGATCCGGCTCCGCCAGCTCGGACCGTAGATCGTCGCGAGGTCCCGCTCCAGTGCCCGCTCTCGATACAGCTCAGGAAAGACGAACCGGCCCGCCATCGGATGGTCGGCGAGTTGGCGTGACACGCCGTCAAGCGCGATGTACGCGAAGTAGTGTTGAGCTACCATCTCGCCGTATTCGTGCTCGGTCAGCCGGCCGCCCATGAGCTCCGCGAGATAGCTCTCGCCTTCGGCGGACTCGTGGTCAGCCCAGGTGGCGTTCTTCAGGGTTTCGGAGAACGGGGTGGTCACGGCCTACCTCAACTCGCACGGAAGTTTCATGACAAAGTGTCACAAACATCGGCATCCGGCGTCAAGCTGATGACGACACCATGTCATCAAAATCCGGCTCTTCTGTCTCGTACCCAGGAAACACCACGTCAAGAGGTCACCTCGCCTTCGCGTCCGAGAGCGATGAGGGTCAGGTTACGCAGTGATGGGGTCCCGGGGGCGAAGTAGTCGCTGTGGCCGCCCGAGCCCACCGCGAAGACGCGAGCTCCGAACGAAGGACTCATAGGGTCGGCGCCGAAGCCCACGGGCCCGAGCTTGACCTTCGGCACGAACCTGACCCAGTCGTTGTCGCCCAGCCCCGCCCACACCCGCAGCGGCACCACCGCCGCACCTTTCGCGCCGCCCTGAGCACCCTTTACGCCTGCCGTGCTCCAGGAGTCGGGCAAGTCTGCCGCGTCCCCGGTATCGGGCGGGCTTGGCGTGCCTGTGGCGTCCGGCGAGTCCGCCTCCTGCGCGCCTTTGGGATCCTGTGCTCCGACCGAGCCTGTCGCCCTTCGGATGTCGTATGAGTCTGACGTGTCCTGGTCGTCCTGCGTGCCGGTCGTGCCGAGGGCGTCCTGCGGGTCTGTTGCACCTTGAGCGTCGTGTCCGCCTGTCATGCCATGAGTGGTGTCTGCGGTCGGCGCGCTGATGGCGGCTCGGGTGGTCTCTGCGGCGCGGACCGGAGGGGGCAGGGCGGCGGCTCGGGTGACTTCCGCGGTGTGGGCTGGTTGGGTCAGGGCGGTAGCTCGGGTGGTGTCTGCGGTGTGGGCTGGTTGGGTCAGGGCGGTGGCTCGGGTGGTCTCCGGGGGGCGGGCTGGCTGGGTCAGGGCGGTGGCGGAGGGTGTGTCGAGGCCGGGGCTGCCGAAGACCGCGAGGTCGGTCACGGGTAAGCCGGGGACGGCTTTGGCGCACAGGACCGAGCCGTAGCTGTGGCACAGCAATGCGATCGGAGCCGGGGTGCGCGCGTGGAGCTCCGTGATGGTGCGGCGCAGTGCGTGGGCACCTTTGACCGCCGCGTCGCTGGTGAGCACCCCCAGGCTCAGCGTAGGTGGGGAGTCGTAGCCCAGCCAGGCCACCACCGCCAGTCGCTCGTGCGGGGCGAGCCGCGCGGCCTCCGCCAGCAGGGCCCTCGCCGCGCCTCCGGGTCGCTTTGTGCCGTCGTCGAACGTGGCGACCGTCGTGTCGGCGCCGGGCACGATGACCGCCACCCGGTCGGCCGTGGCCAGGTCGCCGTAGACCCGCACCAGTCGCCCGCCCGGTTGGCCCGGCCACAGCACGAGCGCCCCCACCGTCACGAGCCCTGCGAGGAGAAGGTTTCTGAGCATGCTGGGAACGTTACGGAGAGTGGCCTGTCGTCCGCGTCACCGCAGGGTTTGACCTTTCCCGTAGTACCGGAGGGGGATACGGGACTACGGTGCGTGCCCGGCGGCCTGATGCCCGGCGATCGCCTTGAACGGGGCTCCGCCTCGGCGTACCCGTCCGGGGCCTTCTAACGGCGTGTGGAAGCGCGCGGCGTTCCGGCGGCGCTTCGGATCAGGCTTGGAGGACAGCTCGGCGAGCCGGCCACAGATCGCCGCTTCCTGCGCCGCCTCGCGTCGTCGGAGAACGCCGTGTGGAACGGGTGCCCGTACGCCGTCACCCCGCCCAGCTCAGCCCGCGATCCGACGGGTAATGCCGGGCTCCGTGTACGCGACGGCCTGCGTGCGGACTCGCGAGAAACCGTCCATCCACGACTACAACCTGGCCAGGGCCGAGCGGCGGGTTGTGGAGTTCCGCATCGCCCGCCCGGGTCAGCGGGTGTAACGGTGCTTGGCGCCTGGAGGGAAGTACTCGGGGTCGCCGGACTCCCGTAGCCGGATGAACGGCACCTGCTGCGGGACGGGCACATAGTTGGCGAACTCGCTGTTCAGCCGCCGCAGCTGGGCCAGGACCGACCCGCCCACCGCCTGGGCGATCTCGTCGGTCGGTTTCTCGCCGGGCATCAGCTCCACCGTGATCGTCAGGTGCCGGTCCCGGTCGGCGTCCTCCACCACCTCCACCACGAACTTCCCGGTGACCGAGCCGCTGACCTCCGGCTGCTCCAGGCCGACCGCGATGTTCTCCGGGTAGACGTTCGCGCCGTAGTAGGACATGGTGAAGTGGCTGCGGCCGAAGACGTACACGAACGGCCGCTCCGGCCCTCCGGCCGCCGGCTCGAAGCCGTGGCGCCGGACGAAGCCCAGCATGTCCTCGTACGGCACCACGCCGCCCTCGTCGGCGATGTGGTAGCGGATCAGCGGGATGCCGTTGTCGCCGGAGAAGAGCAGCGTGCCCTCGTGCTCCTCGAAGAAGCGGACCTGCGGGTCGTACTGGATGAGCGTCGGAAGCCTGGACTCGCCGAACAGTTCCCTGGCCGTGTCCGGGCGCGTGGACAGGAAGCGCCGGATCTCGACGGACAGCGGGGTCTCGTTGCCCAGGACGCCCGCGTCGGCGGTGCCGTACAGGGAGGCGATGCCCCGGACGGGGTCCGCGATCCCCGCCCGCCGCGCGACCAGCGTGCGCCATTCCTCGCTGAACACCTCGCCGGCCGTGACGAGTTTGATGTTCCAGTCGGCCCAGGGGAGGTCCTCGGTGTCGATGACGTTCTTGAGGAACGGCGGGTAGCCCAGGAGCACGACCTGGTCGAAGTGGGGCGCCAGCTCGGGGATGACCCGCAGGATCTCCCTCCGGTCGGTGCCGGGGGCGACCACGGTGATCGGGTAACCGCGTTCGGCCAGGTGGCGGCAGCAGTTGACGGTGAACAGGCCGCCGACCCAGGTGCCCAGGGCGAAGCAGACAACGGCGAGGGTACGGTGCTCGCGGGCGTCGAAGGAGTCCCTGAAGACCTCCTCAAAACGGGCAGCGATCACGCGCTCGTCCACCGCCGAGCGTGGCCAGAAGGACGGGACGCCGGTTGAGCCGGAGGACACGGCGATGATGTCCCCGATCGTGCCGTTCCTGCACAGGTCGGGGAGGGGGTGGCGGTGGGTGTAGTTCTCCTTGGACGTCATCGGCAGCCCGGCGAAATCCTGGGATGTCGAGATCTGCTCGGGGTTGATGTGGTTCTCCGCCAGAAAGGCCCTGTAGGCGGGAACGGTCGCCGCCACCTGATGGAAGAGCTCAACCGGGTCCATCAGCCGACTGTACGGCGGCGGCCCGTGCAGGGGAACGGGGGTTGTGTAAGGGAGGGGCGCCATCGGCAAGGCCGGCACGGAGGCGGGTCGGGTGAGGGGACGGGGCCGTGTAGGGGAGGGGCCACCGGGAAGGCCGGCACGGAGGCGGGTCGGGTGAAGGGACGGGGTCGTGTAAGGGAGGGGGCCACCGGGAAGGCCGGCATGGATGCTGGTCGGGAGAGGGGGAACGGGGCCGCAAGGGAGTGGGTGCCACTCCCAGGGTTACTCGCCGGGGCGGACCAGGCCGGTCTCGTAGGCGAAGACGATCGCCTGGGCGCGGTCGCGCAGGCCGAGCTTCATCAGCACCCGCCCGACATGCGTCTTGACCGTCTGCTCCGCCACGAACAGCTTCTCCGCGATCTCCTGGTTGGACAGCGCCTGCGCGACCAGCGTCAGCACCTCCGTCTCGCGCTCGGTCAGCTCGGCCGGCCGCTTGCCCGTCACCGGTCGCGGCGCGCCCAGCTTGGCGAACTCGTGGATGAGCCGCTTGGTGATCGCCGGGGCGATGAGCGCCTCCCCGGCCGCGACCACCCGCACCGCCTCCACGAGCTGGGCGGCGGAGGCGTCCTTGAGCAGGAACCCGCTGGCCCCGGCCCGCAACGCCTCGTAGACGTAGTCGTCGAGGTCGAACGTCGTCAGGATGAGCACCTTCGGCGCCCCGCCGCGCGACAGGAGCTCCCTGGTCGCCTCCAGGCCGTTCATGACCGGCATGCGCACGTCCATGAGCACCACGTCGGGCCGCAGCGCCGAGGCCCGCTCCACGGCCTCCCGCCCGTTGGCCGCCTCGCCCACGACCTCGATGTCCGGCTGCCCGCTCAGGAACACGGTGAACCCCGTGCGCACCATCCCCTGGTCATCGGCGATCAGAACCCGGATCAAGCCCTCTTCCTCTCCATGGTCATCCGACGTCGTCCCCTGTGGCGAGGTGCTCATGGGCCTCCTCATCGGCGTCGGTGACGGGCAGAGTGGCGCGTACCTCGAAGCCTCCACCCGCCACCGGACCGGCGTCGAGCGTGCCCCCGAGCAGCGTCGCCCGTTCGCGCATGCCCACCACCCCCTGACCCGCGCCGGGCCCCGCGCCGGGCGCGACGCTCGGGCCGTTGGCGACGCGCAGCCGCAGCTCACCGCGCCGGTGTGCGACGTCCAGCGCCACCGTCGAGCCGGGCGCGTGCCGCATCGCGTTGCTGAGCGACTCCTGCACGATCCGGTACGCCGACAGCCCCACGGCCGGAGGCAGCCGGTCGAGCGGGCCGGCGCGCTTGACGAGCACGGCCAGCCCGGCGGCGCGGGCGTTGGAGACCAGCTCGTCGAGCCGGTCGAGCCCGGGCTGAGGGGCGGTGTCGACGCGTCCGTCCTGATCGCGCAGCACGCCGAGAACCTGGCGCAGCTCGGCGATCGCCTCCAGCGACAGCCCCCGGATCTCCGCCAGCCCCGCCTCCAACTGGGCGGGATCGCCCCTGGCCTTGAGCGGCACCGCCTCCGCCTGGATCGCGATCACCGACATGTGGTGCGCGACCACGTCGTGCAGCTCCCTGGCGATGCGGGCCCGCTCCGCCAGCACCGCCTGCGCGCTCTCGGCCTGCCGGGTGCGCCGCTCCTCCGTCTTCAGCTTCGCCGTGGCGGAACGGCGGACCCGCACGTTGTAGCCGAACAGCACCGCCACCGACACGACGACCATGGCGACCGGCATCGAGTTGGGGTCGATGATCCAGGTGGCCAGGAACGTGACGACCCAGACGGCCACCGTGATCCGCCGGTCGCAGCGCACGGCCACGGAGTAGAGGACCAGCAGATAGGAGACGATCAGCCACGTCATGTACGGCATCTCGCCGTGAGGGAACCCGATCGTCCTGGTCACCCCGACGGCCACGGGCATCAGCGCGAACGACACCCGCCAGGCCGCCAGCGGCCACCGGTCGCGCAGGGCGATGGGCAGCGCGACCGCCACGGCGGTGAGGTAGACGAAGCCCTCCCAGATCGGCCCTTGTCGGTAAGGGCCGATCTGTGGGCCGAGGTTCCACGACCACACCGTGCTCTGCGTCTGCATGTAGAGCAGCAGCGCCAGTATCAGCTCCGCCACCTGGACGAGGCTGATCACGGTGACCGGGACGAGCAGCCTGAGCCACTGCGGCACCCCGAACGCCAGCCGCCGCACCTTCGGCGGCGGATCGGCGTCCCCCTGGAAGAAGGCGAGCCCGACCGCCCCCGAAACGGCCCACACGGCCCGTCCCGCCGACGCCCCGAGCCGCCCGAGGAACCCCCGTTCCGCCGACGCCCCGAGCCGCTCGAGGAACCCCCGTTCCGCCCACGCCCCGAGCCGCCCGAAGAGCCCCCGTTCGCCGTCGCTCCGTTCGCCGTCGCTCCGTTCGCCGCCGCTCCGTTCGCCGTCCGTGCTGGACGGTGACCGGCCGATCCGCTCGCCCGAACGCTCCCCGCCGCCACGCCGCCGGGCTGCCCCGTCATCGTCGCGCGGCTTGGCCGCCGCCTCGTCGCGACCCCCGCCTGGCACGCCTGCCCGCTCCTCGCCGCTCCCGCCTGGCGCGCCTGCCCGCTCCTCGGCGGCCGCGCCACGACGACGGCGGCGGCTGAGGAAGCGGCGGCGGGGGACGGAGATCACCTGGTCAAGGGTACGGGCGCGCGCCCCGCCAGGCGTCACACCAGGGTTTGATCCCGCACGTCCCCCTCAGGTATCGCTTACACAATTACGATCGCCGTGAGCGAACATCGGCAAGAGAGGGAACAACGAAGGGCTCCAATGAATTGAGTCGGTATAACTCAACCCTTTGGAGTTCGCATGAGTGAGAGCCTGATCCTTCCGGTCCTGCCACTGGACGACGAGGTCGTCCTGCCGGGCATGGTGGTTCCGCTGGACCTGTCCGACTCCGAGGTGCGGGCTGCCATCGACGCGGCTCGTGCATCCGGTGGCAACAAGCCGCGGGTCCTCCTCGTTCCCCGGATCGACGGCCGTTACGGCGCCATCGGCGTGCAGGCCGTTGTGGAGCAGGTCGGGAGGCTGCCCGGCGGCGAGCCCGCCGCCGTGGTCCGAGGCGTCAACCGCGTCCGCGTGGGCACCGGCACGACGGGCCCGGGTGCCGCGCTGTGGGTCGAGGCCGACACGATCGACACCGTCGCCGCCGGTGAGCGCGCTCAGGAGCTGGCCAAGGAGTACAAGGCGCTGGCCACCACGATCCTCCAGAAGCGCGGCGCCTGGCAGGTGGTCGACCAGGTCAACCAGATCGACGATCCCTCGGTGCTGGCCGACAGCTCCGGCTACACCCCCTGGCTGACCACGGCGCAGAAGGTCGAGCTGCTCGAAGCCGCCGACCCCGCCGAACGGCTGGCCAGCCTGATCGAGTGGTCCCGCGAGCACCTCGCCGAGCTCGACGTCGCCGAGACGATCCGCAAGGACGTCCAGGAGGGCATGGAGAAGCAGCAGCGTGAGTTCCTGCTGCGCCAGCAGCTCGCCGCCGTGCGCAAGGAGCTCAAGGAGCTCAACGGCGACACCGAGACCGAGGAAGAGGACTACCGCGCCCGCGTCGAGGCCGCCGACCTGCCGGAGAAGGTGCGCGAGGCCGCGCTCAAGGAGGTCGACAAGCTGGAGCGGACCTCCGACCAGTCGCCTGAGACCGGTTGGATCCGCACCTGGCTGGACACGGTGCTCGACATCCCCTGGAACGACCGTACCGAGGACAACTACGACATCACCGGCGCGCGGGCCGTGCTCGACACCGACCACACGGGCCTGTCCGACGTGAAGGACCGCATCATCGAGCACCTGGCCGTGCGCAAGCGCCGCCAGGACAAGGGCGTCGGCGTGGTGGGCGGCCGCCGCAGCGGCGCCGTGCTCGCCCTCGCCGGCCCTCCCGGAGTCGGCAAGACGTCTCTGGGCGAGTCCGTGGCCCGCGCGATGGGCCGCAAGTTCGTACGCGTCGCGCTCGGCGGCGTGCGCGACGAGGCCGAGATCCGCGGCCACCGGCGCACCTACGTCGGCGCGCTGCCCGGCCGCATCGTCCGCGCCATCCGCGAGGCCGGCTCGATGAACCCGGTCGTCCTGCTCGACGAGGTCGACAAGGTCGGCTCCGACTACCGCGGCGACCCGACGGCGGCCCTGCTGGAGGTGCTCGACCCGGCCCAGAACCACACGTTCCGCGACCACTACCTCGAGGTCGAGCTGGACCTGTCCGACGTGCTGTTCCTGGCTACGGCCAACGTGCTCGAGGCCATCCCCGGGCCGCTGCTCGACCGGATGGAGATCGTCACGCTCGACGGCTACACCGAGGACGAGAAGGTCGCGATCGCCCGCGACCACCTGCTGCCCAGGCAGCTGGAGCTGGCCGGGCTGAGCGCCGAGGAGGTCAAGGTCGAGGACGGCGCGCTGCGCAAGCTGGCCGCCGAGTACACCCGCGAGGCGGGCGTCCGGTCGCTGGAGCGCTCGGTCGCCAGGATCCTGCGCAAGGTGGCGGCCAAGGACGAGCTGCCCGTCACGGTCGGCGAGGGCGACCTCGTGGGCTACCTCGGGCGGCCGCGGTTCGTGCCGGAGTCGTCGCTGCCCGAGTCCACCCAGCGCACCTCGGTGCCGGGCGTGGCCACGGGCCTGGCGGTCACCGGAGCGGGCGGCGACGTCCTGTACGTCGAGGCGTCCATGGCCGACCCGGAGACCGGCGAGACCGGCCTCACGCTGACCGGCCAGCTGGGCGACGTGATGAAGGAGTCGGCCAGGATCGCGCTGTCCTACCTCCGCTCGCACGGGGCGGAGCTGGAGCTGCCGGTCACCGCGCTGAAGGACCGCTCGGTCCACGTCCACTTCCCGGCGGGCGCCGTGCCCAAGGACGGCCCCTCGGCCGGTGTGACGCTGACGACCGCGCTGGCCTCCCTCCTGTCGGGCCGTCTCGTACGCAGCGACGTGGCCATGACCGGCGAGATCTCCCTGACCGGGCGGGTCCTGCCGATCGGCGGCGTCAAGCAGAAGCTCCTGGCCGCGCACCGGGCGGGCATCACGACCGTCCTCATCCCGGCCCGCAACGAGCCGGACCTGGACGACGTGCCCGAGGAGGTTCGCAACGAGCTGACCATCCACGCGGTGAGCGACGTGCGCGAGGTTCTCGACATCGCGCTGACCCCGGCGCAGGTGGCCGCCACGGCAGCCGCCTAATCGGGGCATAAATGGGCGAATCATTCAGTCGTTTGACTGGATGATTCGCCCATGCTGTTATGTGGGCATGTTGTACGAGACCCCGCCGCTGGAGCCCGCGGACAAAGCAGTCCTCGAGGAGATCGAGGAGATGCGGCGCGACCTGAAGTACCGGCTCGCCGAGACCCATCGGTGGGACGGGCAGTTGCGCAGGCAGTTGCAGGCGCGGGCGATCCAGGGCTCCAACTCGATCGAGGGCTACCAGGCCAGCGTCGAGGACATCCAGTCGATCATGGCGGGGGAGGAGCCGCTGGAGACGTCGACGTCGGTGGCTCAGGAGATCGCGGGCTACCAGCAGGCCCTGACGTACATCCAGGTGCTGTCGCGGGCGCCGGTGTTCCGCTACGACGCCGGGATGCTCAACGCGCTCAACTTCATGGTCATCGGTCACCATCGCAACAAGGGGCCGGGCGTCATCCGGCCGGGAGGCATCTTCATCCGTGACTCCGACACGGGGGAGGTCGTCTACGAGGGCCCCGACGTCGAGCTGGTCCCCGGCGCGATGAACGAGCTGGTCACCTGGCTGAACGAGGGCGACCTCGACGTCCCCGGCCATGTCCGGGCCGCCATGGCCCACTTCAACCTCGTCAAGATCCACCCGTGGCGTGACGGCAACGGCCGGATGTCGCGGGCGCTGCAGACGCTCGTCCTCGGCCGGGAGCAGATCCTGCTGCCCGAGTTCTGCTCCATCGAGGAGTGGCTCGGCCAGCAGCGCGTCACCCTCGACTACTACGACGTGCTGGGCGAGGTCGGAGGGCGGCGATGGGGCCCCCACGGGGACACGCTGCCGTGGGTGCGGTTCTGCTTGAAGGCGCACCACATGCAGGCCCAGCGGGTCCGCCAGCGTCTGGCCGAAGCCGGAGAGATCTGGATGCTCCTGGAGGAGCAGGTCGACGCCGACGGGCTCAACAGCCGTACCGTCTCCGCGCTCTACGAGGTCTTCGTGAACAGGCGGCTGCGCAGGAGCCGCTACCAGTCCGACGAGGGCCTCAGCCAGGGGCAGGCCGCGCGTGACCTGCGCGACCTGGCCGCCAAGGGCTGGCTCCGGCCGTACGGCGAGACCAAGGGCCGCTTCTACGCGCCGGGGCCCCGCATGGAGCGGATCAAGGCCGACTTCGCCGAGCGCGTCACCCCGCTGCGCGACCCGTACCGCTAGCGGAGCTGTTCGAGCAGGTCGGCGGCCACCGCCAGGATGCGGCACTCGGCGGGGGTGAGCTTGCCGGCCATGGCCTCGGCCAGCCACAGATCCGTGGTGCCGACCTGCTGGGTGAGCGCCGCCGTGCCGTCCTCCGTGAGGACGATGTGGTGCCTGCGGCGGTCGGTCTCGCCGCGCGAGCGGCGGATCAGGCCCTGCTCCTCCAGCGAGGCGAGCACGCGGGTGACGGACTGGGGCTGGAGGTGCTCGGCGGCGGCAAGCTCTCCCGCCGTCATCGCGCCGCGCCGGTGCAGGTGGCCGAGCAGGGAGAGCGCCAGGCGGCCGAGGCCGTGCGCGGGGCGCTCGTCGCGCAGCCGCCGCGCCAGGCCGATGGTCGCCCGGCGGAGTGCCACGGCGGTGACCCGCAGTTCCTCGTCGTCCATGATTATTACGATAGCACTTACTAATACGACAGCATCAAGCCACGAAAGCGCGCTCACTTACTACGCAATGCTTAGGAAATTGGGGTAGGCTCCCGCGTCGGGAGGTGCCGCGTGCGGATGGAGCTGCGACACATGGTCGCCGCCGGGCTGGGGCTCGGCGGGCCGGTCGCGTGGGGAGTCGCCTCGGGGTGGCCCGCGCCCGGCGCCCTGGCCGCCATCGGGGCCCTCGCCGTGAGCGGCCTCTTCGGAAACGAGGCCCGGCCGGGCCTGGTCCATGGCGCCGCCGCGGTGGCGGGCACGGCTGTGGCCGGGTTCGCCGGGGTCGTGGTCGCGGGGCGCGGGTGGCTCACCGCCGTCGCCGTCGTGCTGATCGCGGGCCTGCTCGCGGTGGCCGGCGGCATCAGCCGCCCCATGGCCGAGCACAGCACTCGCTTCATCGTCTTCATGGTCATCAGCACCGGCGTGGCCAAGGGCGTCGAGCCGGTCGCCGCCGCCACGCTGTTCGCCGGAGGGGCGGCCTGGGGCCTGCTGGTCACCGCGCTCTGCCTCCACGCCCGGAAGGGGCCCGCCGAGCCGGGGGAGCCCCGGCCGGCTCCTCCTCCGGCGAGAGCGCTGCTGCGGCGCTGGTGGCGGACGCTGGGGAGCGCACCCGGGTGGCAGTACGCCATCCGCCTGACCACCTGCCTCGCCGCCGCCGAGGCCGTCGGGCTCCTGTGGCCGCAGCCGGCCGCGTCGTGGATCGCCGTCACCGTGGTGATCGTCGTCCGGCGCCGCCTGGACGGCGCGGCCAGGCGGTCGGTCGAGCGGGCCGCCGGCACCGCCGCCGGAGTCGTCGCCGGATCCGTTGTGTTGTTGTGGGTGCCGCCGTCGTGGCTGTTCGTGCTGCTCGTCGCCGCGCTGGCCGCGGTCAGGCCGATGCTCAAGGAGCGCAACTACACCCTGTACGCGACCGTCATGACCCCGCTCGTCCTGCTGCTCATGGAGAGCGGCGCACGTGTGCCACCCGCCACGATCGGGTACCGGCTGGCGGACACGGCCATCGGCTGCGTACTGGCCCTGGGGCTCGGGTATCTGCCCTGGGTGGTACGCCGGGAAAGGAGCGTTCGTGCCGTCGTGGACTGAACATGCGATCTGGTGGCACGTCTACCCGCTCGGCTTCACCGGAGCCCCCGCCACGGCAGAGCCTGCCGAGGGCACGCGGCACCGGCTGCGGCATCTCGAGTCATGGCTGGACTACGCGGTCGAGCTGGGCTGTTCGGGCCTGCAGCTCGGCCCGATCTTCGCCGCCGAGTCCCACGGCTATGACACCGTCGACCACCTCAGGATCGACCCGCGCCTCGGCGACGATCGCGACTTCGACTCCCTCGTCGCCAAGGCGCGCGACCGCGGGCTGCGGGTCATCCTCGACGGCGTGTTCAACCACGTGGGCCGCTCCTTCGCGGCCGGCGAACGATGGTTCAAGCGCGCCCCCGGCGGCTACGAGGTCTTCGAGGGCCACCACGGGCTCGTCACGCTCGACCACGCCCAACCCGCCGTGCAGCAGTACGTGGCCGGCGTGCTCGACCACTGGCTCCGCCGCGGCGCCTCGGGGTGGCGGCTCGACGCCGCGTACGCCGTGCCGGCGTGGTTCTGGCGGAAGGTCCTGCCGGAGGTACGCCAACGGCACCCCGAGGCGTGGTTCGGCGGCGAGGTGATCCACGGCGATTACGCCGGTTACGTCAGCGAGTCGGGGCTCGACTCGGTCACCCAGTACGAGCTGTGGAAGGCCATCTGGAGCTCGCTCAACGACCGCAACCTCTTCGAGCTCGCCTGGGCCCTCGACCGCCACGACAAGCTGCTCGACACGTTCGTGCCGCTCACGTTCGTCGGGAACCACGACGTCACGAGGCTCGCCACCCGGCTCGACGACCCCCGCCACCTGGGCCACGCGCTGGCCGTGCTGTTCACCGTCGCGGGCCTGCCCAGCGTCTATTACGGGGACGAGCAGGCGTTCCAGGGGCTGAAGGAGGAACGGGCGGGCGGCGACGACGCGATCAGACCGGCGTTCCCCGCGGAGTCGGGCGGCCTGCCGCCGTACGGGACCGAGGTCTACCGGCTCCACCAGCGGCTCATCGGCTTCCGCAGGCGCCACCCGTGGCTGCACCGAGCCCGGACCACCGCCGAACAGCTCACCAACACCACCGTCGCGCTCCGCAGCCGCGGGGGACCCGGCGAGGAGGTCGTGACGCTGCTGAACCTCGGCGACCAGCGGCACCGCTTCCTCATCGGCGACGCGCGGGCCGCCTTCCAGGACGATCGGGGGGATCCGGCCGTGGTCCCAGGCCACGGCTGGCGCATCGTGACTCAGATCACCAAAGAAGTAGGGAATAAGGGGAGTCAAGGGATCCGTTGAATCGGGCGTGAACGAGGCATACGCGTACGACACGAGCGCCCACCGGGACGGCTTGTGTTGTCGTATGGGGCGAATGCCGAGCTGAAGCAGAGATCCGCCCGTTCCTCCTCGAAGGTCACCATGATCGCACCTTGTTTCGTGCTGCGCAGGCTGAGCCACCTGCCCTTCCACCCCGGCACCCGCTGACGCCTGCCCCCTCTTCTTCCTTCATGTGATGTACGTTTCCGCGGCCCGCCGACGGGCCGCTCTCAGTCGTGGGGATATTCCGTGATCCAGGCTTCAGGCCTGCGCAAGCAGTACGGGGACACCGTGGCGCTGGACGGCGTCGACCTGCACGTGCGCGAAGGCGAGATCTACGGCGTGCTCGGCCAGAGCGGCGCCGGCAAGAGCACCCTCCTGCGCTGCGTCAACCTGCTCGAACGCCCCACCGCGGGCACCGTCACCGTCGCGGGGCAGGACCTGACCGCGCTGCGCAGCGCCGAGCTCAACCGCGCCCGCCAGCGCATCGGCATGATCCACCAGCACTTCGCGCTGCTGAACTCGCGCACGGTCGCGGGCAACGTCGCCTTCCCCCTGGAGATCATGGGCGTGCCCGGGGCCGAGCGCGACCGCCGCGTGGCCGAGCTGCTGGAGCTCGTCGGGCTCGCGGGCCGCGGCAAGGACCGCCCGAACCAGCTCTCCGGCGGCCAGAAGCAGCGGGTCGGCATCGCCAGGGCGCTCGCGGGCAACCCGTCCGTGCTGCTGTCGGACGAGGCCACCTCGGCGCTCGACCCGGCCACCACCCAGTCGATCCTCGCCCTGCTCAAGCGGCTCAACGCCGAGCTGGGCCTGACGATCCTGCTCATCACCCACGAGATGAACGTCGTCAAGAGCGTCTGCGACTCGGTCGCCATCATGGCGAACGGGCGCATCGAGGAGTCGGGCGCCATCGCCGACCTCATCCGCACCCCCGGATCCCGCTTGACCAGGGAGATCTTCCCGCTGCCCGAGCCCGCCCCGGCCGGCTCGGTGACGCTGACGTTCACCGGCGACCCGCGGCAGCCGGTGGTGTCGGAGGTGGTCAGGAAGTTCTCCGTGGACCTGAGCATCCTGGGCGGCTCGATCGAGGACCTCGCCGGCGGCTCGGTGGGCCGGCTGCGGGTCGCGCTCGACGGCGCCGAAACCGCCGCCGCGCTGGCGTACCTGCGTGACGCGGGCCTGATCGTGGAGGAAAGCGCATGAACTGGGACGAGATCCTGCCGCTGCTAGGTCCGGCGACGCTGGAGACGGCGCAGATGGTCGGCTGGTCGACGCTGTTCACGGCGCTGCTCGGGCTGCCGCTCGGCGTGGCGCTGGTGGTGTTCGACCGGAACGGGCTGCGGCCGGCGCCGGCGCTCAAGTCGGCCCTCGGGTTCGTGGTCAACATCGGGCGGTCCCTGCCGTTCATCGTGCTGATGATCGCGATCATCCCGTTCACCCGCCTCGTCGTCGGCACGACCATCGGGACGGCCGCGTTCGTGGTGCCGCTCACGGTCGGCGCGGTGCCGTTCTTCGCCCGCCTGGTCGAGACGGCGCTCAGGGAGGTCGGCCCGGACGTGGTGCAGGCCGCGCAGGCCATGGGCGCGAGCCGGGCCACCATCGTGCGCAAGGTCCTGCTGCCCGAGGCGCTGCCCGGGCTGGTCGCGGGCCTGACCGTGACCGTCGTCGCGCTCATCGGCTACAGCGCCATGGCCGGCACGCTCGGCGGCGGCGGGCTGGGCGACCTGGCGGTCCGGTACGGCTACCAGCGGTTCGAGACGCTGCTGATGATCGTGACGGTCGTCCTGCTCCTCATCATCGTGCAACTTCTGCAAAGCCTGGGCGACTGGGTCGCTCGGCGCCTATCTCACAAATAAGGAAAAATCATGAAATTTCGTTATATAGCGGGTGCTGTTGCGCTGGCCTTGTCGCTCGCCGCATGCGGAACGTCGCAGTCCGCGACGACGGCCACTGAGTCGGCCGCCGAGTCGGCCGACACCGTGCTGAAGGTGGGCGCCAGCCCGGTGCCGCACGCGGAGATCCTCAACTTCGTCAAGCAGAACCTGGCCCCGGCCGCCGGGCTCAAGCTCGAGGTCGTGGAGTTCACCGACTACGTGCAGCCGAACGTGCAGCTCGACGAGGGCCAGCTGAGCGCGAACTTCTTCCAGCACAAGCCGTACCTGGACGACTTCAACGCCTCCAAGGGCACCAAGCTGACCTTCGTCACGCCGGTGCACCTGGAGCCGCTGGGCCTCTACTCCAAGAAGATCACCTCCGTGTCCGCGCTGGCCGCCGGCGCGACCGTGGCCGTCCCGAACGACGCCACCAACCTGGGCCGCGCGCTCAAGCTGCTCGCCGACAACGGCCTGGTCAAGCTCAAGGACGGCGTCGGCACCGCCGCCACCGAGCGCGACGTGGTGGACAACCCGAAGAAGCTGCAGTTCAAGCCGCTCGAGGCCGCTCAGCTCCCGCGCTCGCTCGAGGACGTGGACGCCGCCGTCATCAACGGCAACTACGCCATCGAGGCGGGGCTCAAGCCGGCTTCGCAGGCGCTGGTGCTGGAGAAGACCGAGGGCAACCCGTACGTGAACGGCCTCGTCGTCAAGGCCGGCCACGAGAAGGACGCCAACATCGTCACGCTCGGGAAGCTGCTGCAGGACCAGAAGGTCAAGGACTTCATCAAGCAGAAGTACGAGGGCTCCGTCATCCCCGCCGAGTGACCCCACCCGCGCGAAGCCGCGTCGCCCGTCCCGCCGACACGCAAAGGGGATGGGCGGGCGCGCGGCCTGGCGTGGGCGCGGGGCACCGAATAGTGTTCGGTCATGTATCCGGGAGCCATCGCAGCAGTCACCCCAGACAAGCCCGCTGTGATCATGGCGGGCTCCGGACGGATCATCACCTACCGCGAGCTGGACGAGGAGTCGAACCGGCTGGCCCACCTGCTCCGCGCCGCCGGGCTGCGGCCCGGTGATCACATCGCGTTCATGCTCGCCAACCACCCGCTCTTCCTGGCCGTCGCCTGGGCGGCACAGCGCTCGGGGCTGTACTACACGCCGATCAGCTCCCGCCTGCAGACCGACGAGCTGGCCTACATCATCGGCAACTGCGGCGCCCGGGCGTTCATCTCCAGCGCCGACCTGGCCGCCGTCGCCACCTCGGTCACCGACGCCACGCCCGGGGTCGAGCTGCGGCTCATGCTGGACGGCACGGCCGAGGGCTTCGCGTCGTACGAGGAGGCGGTCGCCAAGCAGCCGGCCACCCCGATCGACGACGAGTGCATGGGCGTGGACATGCTCTACTCCTCGGGCACCACGGGACGGCCGAAGGGCGTCAAGATCCCCTCGGCGCACGGCCCGCTCACCGAGCCCGGCATGCTGCTCCAGCTCGTCCAGGCGCTGTTCGCGCCGTCGGCGGACAGCGTCTACCTCTCGCCGGCCCCGCTCTACCACGCCGCCCCGCTGCGCTACAGCCTGACGTTCCAGCGGCTCGGGGCCACGGTGGTGGTGATGGAGCGCTTCGACCCCGAGCAGTTCCTGGCGCTGGTGGAGCGGTACGGGGTGACGCACGCGCAGCTCGTGCCCACGATGTTCATCAAGATGCTCAAACTGCCCGAGGAAACCCGGACAAAGTACGATATTTCCTCGCTCGCGTACGCGATCCACGCCGCCGCCCCCTGCCCCGTCCCCGTCAAGGAGCAGATGATCGACTGGTGGGGCCCGATCATCCACGAGTACTACGCGGGCACCGAGGGCAACGGCTTCCTCTACGTCAACTCCCAGGACTGGCTCCTGCACAAGGGCACGGTCGGCCGTTCCCTGCTCGGCATCGTGCACATCTGCGACGAGGACGGCAACGACCTGCCCCCGGGCGAGCACGGCACGATCTACTTCGAGAAGGGCGGCCGGTTCGAGTACCACGACGACCCGGGCAAGACCCGCTCCGCGGAAGACCCTCAAGGCAGGGGCTGGACCACGCTCGGCGACATCGGCCGCCTGGACGCCGACGGCTTCCTCTACCTCACCGACCGCCGCTCGTACATGATCATCTCCGGCGGCGTGAACATCTACCCGCAGGAGGCCGAGAACGTCCTGTCGGTGCATCCGAAGGTGGCCGACGTGGCGGTGTTCGGGGTGCCGGACGAGGAGATGGGCGAGCAGGTCAAGGCCGTGGTCGAGCCGGTCTCCATGGCCGAGGCCGGCCCGGGGCTGGAGGCGGAGCTGATCGCGTACTGCCGCGAGCGCCTGGCCCACTACAAGTGCCCGAAGTCGGTGGACTTCCGCGAGCAGCTGCCCCGCCACCCGACGGGCAAGCTCTACAAGCGCCTGCTCAGGGACGAGTACTGGCCGGCTTCCGGGTAAATTTTCCGCATTTTCTCCGGACCGTCGCCGGTGGTTTCACCTTGGCGGATAAGGCGGCCGTTCAGACTTCTCATAAAGCTCTGATCAGCGGCTTAACGTGCGCTTACGCGTCTCTTGGCACCCTGGAGTCATCGGTACTCGAGGGAGATGACAGATGAACGCGAACGAGCCTCGCGAGCAGGGGACCGGCGGGTGGAGCCAGTTCGGCAGCAACCCGCCGGCCGCCGGGGGCTTTCCCCGGCGGGACACGCAGATCATGGACCAGCCGGCCCCGCCTTCCTCGCCACCGAAGAAGCTCGGCTTCGCCGCGGGTCGCAAGACCGTCGCCGGGCTCGCCCTGGCGGCCACGGCCATCGGGGGCGGTGTCGTGGGGGCCGTCGTCGCCAACGCGTTCCAGCCGACGCAGCTGGCCAGCAGCGCAACGCCGAGTCCCGTCTTCAAGTCGGCCTCCAACCAGCTCACCATCGCGCAGGTGGCCGCCAAGGTGCAGCCGACCGTCGTGATGATCCAGGGTCAGACCGGTGAGGGCTCCGGCGTCGTGCTGTCGGAGGACGGGCTCATCCTCACCAACAACCACGTGGTCGTGGGCGCCGGCCAGGGCGGCGGGCAGATGACCGTCAAGTTCAACGACGGCAAGACCGCCAAGGCCAGCGTCGTCGGCACCGACCCGGCCACCGACCTGGCCGTCATCAGGGCGGAAGGCGTGTCGGGGCTGAGCAAGGCCACGCTCGGCGACAGCGACATCGTCAAGGTCGGCGACCCCGTACTGGCCATCGGAAGCCCGCTCGGCCTCGACGGATCCGTCACCGCGGGCATCGTCAGCGCGCTCGACCGCACGCTCACCGTCGGCGGCGAGCAGCGGCAGCAGATCCCGCCCGGCTGGGGCTGGGGCCAGCAGCAGGACCAGGGGAGCGGGACCACCACGATCGCCGGCGCCATCCAGACCGACGCCTCGATCAACCCCGGCAACTCCGGCGGCGCGCTGGTGAACGCCGCGGGCGAGCTGATCGGCATCAACACCGCGATCGCCTCGGACGCCGCGGGCGGCGGCGTCGGCTTCGCCATCCCGGTCAACACCGCCAAGCAGGTCTCCGAGCAGCTCATCGGCAGCGGCAAGGTCAGCCACGCGTTCCTCGGCGTGAGCGTCACCGACGCGACCGGCGACGTGCCGGGAGCACTCGTCAGGCAGGTCACCGACGGGAGCCCGGCGGCCAAGGCGGGACTGCGGCAGGGAGATCTGATCACCAAGATCGGTGACAAGGCGGTTGACGGGGGAGATACTGTAGTTGGGCAGGTCAGAGGTTTTAAACCCGGCCAACAGGTCAAGATCACATACATGAGGGACGGCAAGACGGCCGACGTCACCGTGACCCTCGAAGAGAAGAAGTAACAAGGACCCCCTCCCGGACGGGTGTGCCGTTGAGATCGCTGCGGACTCGGCGGCACACCCCCCTTTCAGGAGAAGCGTCTGCCCTCGTCGCGGCGGTAGGCCCAGCCCGCGGCGAGGGCGAGGACGACCGTCCAGACGGCCAGCATGACGACGGCGACCACGTTCGGGGCGCGGTCCGCGGTCACCGCCCAGAGCAGCTCCGCCGCACCCCGGGTCGGCACGTACGGGGAGACGGCCTCGATGAAGCCGGGCAGGACCTGGGGCGGCAGCAGCAGCCCGCCCAGCACCGCCAGCGGGAAGAACAGGATCTGCGACACGGCGATCGCCGCCTTCGAGCTCAGCCGGAAGCCGATGAACAGGGCCAGCAGCATGAACGGGATCCCGCTGACGACCAGCACGGCCAGCCCGAGCAGCAGCTTCACCGGCGTGATGGTGGCCTCCGTGAGGAACGCCGCCACCAGCAGCACGGGGATCACCGAGATCAGCATGACGGCCACCGTCGTCAGGATCCGCCCGGCGAAGCGGGGGAACGGGCCCGCCGGGAGCGTGCGCAGGTACGGGTTCCAGGGCTGCTCGCGGTCCTGGGCGACGGTGATGCTGAGCCCGATCAACGCCCCCGACATGGCCCCGAAGAACATCAGCGACGCCGTCGCCATCGTGGCCTGCTGCGGATCCTGCCCCGCGAACGGCACCACGAAGGCCAGCATCGACACGGCCGGGAAGAACGCGCTGGCCAGGAGGCTGATGGGCACCCGCAGCTGCTCCAGCATGAGGTAGCGGGTGTGCGCGAGGACCAGGCTAGGCATGGGCCGTCTCCTTCGAGGTGATGGTGAGGAAGGCCTCTTCCAAGGTGGTCGGCCTGATCTCGAGGCCGGAGAACGGGGTGCCGCTGCGCACCAGCTCGACGACCAGCCGGTCGGGGTCGGTGGTCACCAGGTGGGTCCGGCCGTCCTCGTGTTCGGTGCCGATCACGCCGGGCAGCTCGGGCAGGTTCTCGGCGACGAGCGAGACGCGCCGCACGCCCACCATGTCGCGCACGGCCCGCACCGTGTCGTCGGCCAGCACGCGGCCGTGGCCCACCACCACGACCCGCTCGGCCAGGGCCTCGATCTCCTCCAGGTAGTGGCTGGTCAGCAGGACCGTGCCGCCGCCCTCGTGGAAGGATCTGACGCCTTCCCACAGCGAGCGCCTGGCCTCGACGTCCAGGCCGGTCGTGGGCTCGTCCAGGAAGACCAGCCGCGGGTCGCCCGCGAAGGCCAGCGCCACGGCCAGCCGCCGCTTCTGGCCGCCGGACAGGCCGCCGACCTGCCGTTTGGCCAGGTCGTCGAGGCCGAAGCGGGCCAGCAGCTCCCCTTTATCCGCCTTTTTGGGGAAATGTGAGGAGACGAAGTCGACGATCTCGCCGACGCGTAACGACTCGGGCAGCCCGGTCTCCTGCGGGGTCACGCCGATCCCGCGCCGCATGACCGGGTCCTGCGGGGAGCCGCCGAGCAGCTCGACCGTGCCGGACGTGGGGCGGCGCAGCCCCACGAACAGGTTGATCAGGGTGGACTTGCCCGCGCCGTTCGGGCCGAGCAGCCCGACGAGCTCGCCCGCCCGGATGTCGAGCGAGACGCCGTCGAGCGCGAGCACGTCGCCGTAGCGACGGGTGACCTCGATCGCCCTGGCGAGCATGGTCATGAGATTCCTCCAGCATTGTCGAGCAAGGCGCGGATCGCCTTGGTGTAGTCCTCGAAGGCAAGCCGTCCGCGCTTGGTGAGTGCCACGAACGTGACGGGGGTGCGTCCCTTGTGCGTCTTGACGATCTGGACGTATCCGGCGTCCTCCAGCTTGGTGAGGTGCACCGACAGGTTTCCCGCCGTCATGCCGAGCAGGTCCTTCAGCGAGGGGAAGGCCATCTCGTTCCCCTCGCCGAGCACGTTGAGCGCGGCGACCACCCGGAGCCTGGCCTGCGCGTGGATCACCGGGTCGAGCTCCGGCGGTGCGTTGTCCGTGCTCACCGGCAGCGCCTGAGCCACAGGCCCGCGACGATGAAGCCGCCTCCCAGCAGCACCGCCGTCAGCAGCGCGTGCCAGCCGGCGCCGAGGAGCACGCCCACGGCGTCGACGCCCGCCACCCACGCCCCGATGAAGAACATCGGCCAGTTGAGCCAGATCGCGCCCCCGGCCATGTGCATGACCGCGACGACCATGAGCGACGCGCCTCCCCAGACGAGGCCGCTCTCGGCGGGTGGCAGGAGGTCGCTCACCCTGGTGGCGATGACGACCACGAGCATCATCCCGGCGAACCACGCGTAGCCGTACATCGTGCCCCTGGCCGTGTGGTCGCCGCGGACGCCCTTGCTCATCCGCACGATCCCGAACGCGGCCACCGCCCCGGCCACGATCTGCGCGCCCATCAGCACCGCCAGCGCCTGCATCTGGGAGATCGGCGCGTACGGGCGGCCGTCGAGGCCGTAGTGGAGGAAGAACGCGGTGAACCCGAGCAGCCAGGCGACGCCCCAGGGGGCGTAGAGCAGGAGCGGGTCGCCGTGCAGCCACCTCCTGGTGGCGGCCCGCTGCTCCTCGATGAGGCGCAGCATCTCCTCAGGGCTGGTCACCTGGTCGTCGTCGCTCGTCATCGCAAACCCCTCGGTCCCTCAAACTGGTTTGTATTTTAAACCAGATTGCCGCGCCAACTCAATCCCTCGTTCGTCAGGGGGTTCAGCGCCTGGTCAGGACCTCGGACTCCCACAGATCGCGGTAGTAGCCGGGCGCCGAGACGAGCTCGTCATGCCGTCCGCGCTGGATGACCCGGCCCTCTTCGAGCACCACGACCTCGTCCACGCTCTCCAGCCCCTTGAGCCGGTGCGTCACGAGGAGCGTGGTGCGGTCGCGGGTGACGTCGAGCAGGTCGCCCATCAGCCGGTCGGCCGTCTCCTCGTCGAGCGCCTCGGCGGGCTCGTCGAGCAGCAGCACCGGCGGGTCGTACAGCAAGGCTCTGGCCAGGGCCAGGCGCTGCAGCTGGCCGCCGGACACGGTCCTGCCGTCCTCGCCCAGCTCGGCGTCCCACCCGGTCCGCTCGACCCAGCCGTCGAGCCTGGCGTCGCGTACGGCCCGCTCCAGCTCCTCCTCGCCGGCCTCCGGGCCCGCGAGGCGCAGGTTGTCCTTCAGGCTGGCGCGGAAGATGTACGGGTCCTGGGTGAGGCCGGCCATGAGCGTCCGCACGTCGTCGCCCGCGAGGTCGCGGACGTCCACGCCGTTGACGCGGATGCTGCCCGACTCCGGCTCGACCAGGCGCATCAGGGCGGCCAGCAGCGTGCTCTTGCCCGCCCCGCTGGGGCCCACGATCGCCACCCGCCTGCCGGGCGTGAGCGTCAGCGACACGCCGTCCAGAGCGGCCCGCGCGGACCCGTGGCGGACCACCAGGTCGTCGATCTCGACGGTCAGCGGGGCCTCGGGCCGGGGCGCGGGGCTGGCGGGCTCCGCGACGGCCGGGGTGGCGGCGCGGACCTCGCGCAGGCGGCGCAGCGCCGCCGTGATCCCGGCCAGGCGCTCGCCCGCCGCCGCAAGCGGCAGCACCGGCTCGAACGCCACCAGGGAGGTCAGCGCGAGCACGGCCGTCGCGACCGAGCCGGCGCCCGCGCCCTGCGCGAGCAGGACGACGGCCGCCACCGTCAGGCCCTGCACGAGAGTGCCCCCGGCCAGGGCGGCGGCGTGGACGCGGGCCTGGCGGCGTTCGAGCGCGGCCAGGGACTCGTCGGCGGCCAGCGCCTTGGCCAGCGCCTCCTCGTCTGCGCCGTAGGCGGCCAGGTCGGCGGAGCCGTGCACCAGGTCGGCCACCCGGCCCGCCAGCGCCGCCCTGGCCGGGGCGATCCTGGCCGACCAGCGCCGGGCCGCGGCGGCCGTACCGGCGGGCAGCGCCACCCCCGCCAGCACGAGACCGGCCACCAGCACGAGCGCCGTCACCGGCAGGACGGCCAGCCCGATGACGACGGCCGCCAGCCCCGCCAGCGCCGCCGCCGCGGCGGGGAGCAGGCAGCGCACGAGCAGGTCCTGCACGGCCTCGGTGTCGTCGACCATGCGACTGAGCAGGTCCGCGCCGCCGTGCCGGGGCTGCTGGGGCGGGATGAGGGCCCGGTAGAGCTGCTCGCGGGTGCCCGCCTGGGCGCGGAGCGCGACGTCGTGTCCGGTGAGGCGTTCGGCGTAGCGGAAGACGCCCTTGCTCGTGGCGAACGCCCTGGTCGCCACGATGGCCACGCTCAGGGCGGCCAGGCCCGGCTGCTGCGCGGCCCTGGTGATCAGCCAGGCGGCGGCGGCGATGAGCCCGAGCCCCGCCAGGTCCGCCGCCGCGCCCGCCAGCACGGCCCAGAGGAGCCGCGTGCCCATGCGCCGGTTCACCGGCCGCTCCCTTCGCCCCGCCGCGCCGCGGGCTCGGCTTTTCGGTGCGCGCGAGTGGTGTCGGAGACGACGCGGCCCTCGTGCACCCGGATGACGCGGTCGGCCAGGTCGATCATGGCCGGGCGGTGCGCGACGATGACGGCCGTACGGCCCTGGGCCAGGTCCGAGGTGGCCGCCACCACGGCGGCCTCGCTGCGCCCGTCCAGGCGGGCCGTGGGCTCGTCGAGCAGCAGCACCGAGGCCGCGGGCCGGCAGAAGGCCCGCGCCAGCGCGATCCGCTGCCGCTGACCGGCGGACAGGTTGGCGCCGCGCTCGCCCACCACCGTGTCGAACCCCTGCGGCAGCGCGTCCACGAAGTCGGCGTGCGCGGCGGTCGCGGCGCTGCGGACCTCCTCCAGGGAGGCCGCGGGAGCCCCGAGCCGGATGTTGCCGGCCACGGAGGTGGCGAACAGGTGGGGCCGCTGCGCCACGAACGCCAGCCGCGCCCGCCAGCTCCCCAGGTCGAGCTCGCGAAGGTCGGTGCCGTCGACGAGCACCCGGCCCTCCGACGGCCGGACGAACCCGAGGACGAGATGGAGCAGGGTGCTCTTGCCGCCGCCGCTCTCGCCGACCAGCGCCACGCGTTCCCCCGGGCCGATCGTGAGCGTGACGTCCTCCAGGGCCGCGACGTCACGGCCGGGGTAGCGCACGGTCACGTTCTCCAGGCGGATCTCCGGCGCCCCCTGCCCGGCCGGATAAACCCGCCCATATGCGGGCTCGGGCTCGTCCGCGCCGTCCAGCACGGCGAAGGCCGCGTCGGCCGCCGCCACCCCCTCCATCGAGGCGTGGAAGCGCGTCCCCATCGCCCGCAGCGGCAGGTACGCCTCCGGCGCCAGCAGCAGCACCAGCAGCGCCGTCGTCAGATCCAGCGACCCCCCGAGCAGCCGCAGCCCGATCGGCACCGCCACCAGCGCCAGCGACAGCGATGCGCACAGCTCCAGCACCAGCGACGACAGGAACGCCACCCGCAACGTCCGCATCGTCGCGTTCCGGTGCGCGTCCGCGACCTGCTGGATGACGCCCGCCTGGTAGCGGGCCCGGCCGAAGGCCCGCAGGGTGGGCAGCCCGCGCACCACGTCGAGGAAGTGGCCGCCGAGCCGCGACAGAGCCAGGAACTGGCGCTCGGTGACGGCCTTGGTGGTCATGCCGACCAGGGCGCCGAAGACGGGGATCAGGGGCAGCGTGATCAGGACGATGAGCGCGCTCGCCAGGTCGGCGGCGAACAGCCGTACCAGCACTGCGAGCGGCACCACCCCGGCCACCGCGATCGACGGCAGGTAGCCGGTCAGGTACGCGTCGAGCCCGTCCAGGCCGCGCCCCGTGAGCGTGACCAGCTCGCCCGAGCGGTGCTGCGTGAGCCGCCCGGGGCCCAGGTCGCGCAGCCGGGCCAGCAGCCGGTGGCGCAGCGCCGACTTCACGCCGGTGGCGGTGCGCCCGGCGAAGACGCCCTGCGTCCAGGCCAGCAGCGCCCGCACGCCCACCACCGCCGCCAGCCCCGCCAGGGCGACGGCGGTGAACCTGCCGGACAGCACCCCGGCCAGCAACTCGGCCTGCACCAGCACGAGCAGCCCGGCCAGCACCGCCGCGACCATGGTCACGGCCAGGTGGCGGCGGACCGACCGCTCGGCCCGCATGAGCCGTAGGAGATCCTTGTGCACGAGCCCTCAGAAGCCCTCAGAAGAACGACGGAAGCGGGACGGCGTCCTTCCCTGGGCGGAAAGTGCGCCACACCCATACTTGCGCGCCCAGGACGATGGGTGCGAACGGCAGCACCATGACACTGAGCACATTCAACGTGGCCGCCGGCGCGCTGTTCGCCAGCAGGTACGGCATCGCGCCCACGAGCACGCCCACCGCCGGGACCGCCGCCACGATCCCCGACACCACCAGGGCCCGCCCCGACCTGGACGCCCCGAAGACCCCGGGCGCCCGCCACGCCAGGAACGTCCACCCGTGGAAGGCGAACAGCAGCGTCACGACCGCCCCCAGCATCACCCCCACCGGGTGCACCACCGGGCCAGCGAACCCCGTGGCCGCCGCGTGGATCGTCATGCCCCACCCGAACGACAGCCCCAGAGACCCGAACGCGATCATCGCGTCCCAGAACCCCCGCCACCTGAACCCGTCCAGCCTGCGCCGGAACCACAGCCCCGCGTCCCGCAGGATCCAGCTCAGCAGCATGGCCACCACCAGCGGGTACAGCTTGAACAGCACCTCGCCCTCGAGCAGCGGATAGACGCCGAACAGCGTCCCGGCGACGGCCACCAGCCACACTTCGTTGGCCAGCACGTACGGCGCCATCGCGGCCACCATGCGGTCGCGGCCCTCGCGGGTCCTGCCCAGCAGCGGCAGCAGCAGCCCCACCCCCAGGTCGAACCCCTCAAGGGCGAAATATCCGGCCAGCAGCACGGCGAAGAGAACGAACCAGATCACTTCCATGTCGGCACCTCACTCAGTAACTCAGCGCGGGGGAGCGGGTCTCACCGGCGGGGACGGCGCCCAGGGCCACGTCGCGCGGCCCGCGCCGGACGATCCTGGCGATGAGCACGTAGTCGACGACCGCCAGCAGCCCCAGCACGCCCGCGAACCCGACGAGCGAGGCCGTGACCATGCCCGAGGTCAGCCCGGGGGACATGGCGTCGGCCACGGTGAGCTTCTCCCAGATCATCCACGGCTGCCGGCCGACCTCCCTGGCCAGCCAGCCCATGATCGCCAGCACGAACGGCAGCGGCGTCATCAGCATGAGCAGCGGATGCGTCCACCGCCAGCGCGGCAGCACGGCGATCATCGGCAGCATCACGAACAGCACGACCAGCGCGAGCAACTGCCCGAACTCGATCATCAACCCGAGCGGGAGCGCCGCGCCCACGTTGTCGCTGAACTTCCCCTCCTGGACCCCGGCGAACTGCGCGTACCCGAACCCGGTCGTCACGAAGATCCCGAGCGCCGCCGCGACCACGCCGGTCCGCAGCGACCTGGTGAAGAACTCCACGTGCTCGGTACGGCGGCGCAACTGGTACGCGCTCGCCCCCACCAGCACCATGGCCCCCGTGAACAGCCCCGCCCCGATGACGTGCGGGAAGGAGAAGATCAGGCTCTTGTTCGTGAGCAGGGCGCCGAAGTCGACCAGCTCCAGGCGGTCGCCGCGGGCGACGGAGCCGACCGGGTTCTGCAGGAACGAGTTGGCGAGCATGATGTAGAAGGCGCTCGCGTACGCGGTCAGCGTCACGAGCCAGATGCAGGCCAGATGCGCCCATTTCGGCAGCCGTCCCCAGCCGAAGATCCACAGGCCCAGGAACGTGGACTCCAGGAAGAAGGCCACCAGGGTCTCCATGGCCAGCGGCGCGCCGAACACGTCACCGGCGTAGTGGGACAGGCCGCTCCAGGAGAGGCCGAACTGGAACTCCATCACCAGCCCGGTCACGATGCCCAGCGCGTAGTTGACGACGTAGATCTGACCCCAGAAGCGGGTCATGGCCTCGTGGAGCGGTTTGCCCGAGATCGCCCAGCGCATGTTCATGATCGCCACCAGTGGCGCCAGGCCCAGGGTGAGCACGACGAACAGGAAGTGGAGGCTTCCCGTCACGGCGAACTGTGTCCGGGCCAGTTCGAGTACATCCATCGCGAACTCCGTTGTTGTGTCTGCCTACATATAGAGAGCCTACATGTAGACTGCCTACATGAGCGCACACGTCCGCACTTCGGCTGATGTCCCCCGGACGGAGGGGCGGGGCGCGGAGCATGCCGGGTCGCCCGTGCGGTGTCTAGGATCGGAATCATGAATCCGGACGCGCTGCGCGGGCACATGGACGCGCTCCTGCTCTCCGTGCTGGAGCGGGAGCCGCTGCACGGCTACGCCATCATCGAGGCGCTGCTGGAGCGCAGCGGCGGCGCGCTGAACGTGCCGACGGGCACCGTCTACCCGGCCCTGCGCAGGCTGGAGCGCATCGGCTACCTGTCCAGCGAGTGGGCCACGGTGGGCGGGCGCAAGCGCCGTACCTACCGGCTGACGGATTCGGGCAGGAAGCAGCTCGAAGGGGAGCGCTCGGCGTGGCAGGAGTTCGCCAGCGTGATCGGCGGCGTGCTCCGCGCGGACGCCGTGGAGGCCGGGGAGGTCAGCGGCGCGCGAAGGGCGGCCGGCTGATGCGCAGGCAGCGCGTCGCGCCGTAGATCTGCAGGCCCCAGCAGGCGGACGTCACCGCGTTGGCCAGCATGGAGGGCAGGACGTCCAGATGGCTCGCCCCGTTCGAGCCCAGGGTCAGCAGCATGCCCAGCGCCACGGTGACGGGCAGCATGCCCCAGACGAGCACGCCCAGCGACCTGGTCACCAGCCGCGGCCGGCGGATCCACCGGGCGCCCCGGCTCAGCGCGAACAGCGCGAGCCCGCCGTAGAGCCCGACGCAGAGCTGCAGGACGTCGAGCAGGCGCGAGACGGGCCGGTACCAGGCGGGCGCGAGGCGCCAGGCCTGGTCGTCGCCGGGATAGATGCGCCAGATCACCGACCACATCAGCGCGGTGATCGGCACGCTGATGAACAGCAGGAAGCCCAGCCGGCGCCCCGCCACGGCGGTCAGCTCGGACTGGTAGCCGGGGGCGACCTCCGCGACCTCCCCGAACTCCGCCACCGCGACCCGCTCGGCCTCCGCCCGTGCGAGCCCCTCGGCCTCCAGCGCGTCGGCGGTGTCGGTCAGGCTGTCGCGCGCCTCGACGACCAGATCGCGCTTCGCCCCCTGCGGGCCGGCCAGGGCGCTGTCGAGCTCCGCCACGTAGTCGTCGATACGCATGGCCCCCAGTCTACGGAGGACGATCTCGGTCTCCCATCGGGGAATTCCCCGATATTTCCGGGGCCGGGTTGATGTGTAGGAAAATTCCTACGTATAGTGTCCCACATGCCGATATCTCAGATCCTCACCATCACCGTGCCCGTCGCCGACCAGGAGCGGGCGCTGGCCTTCTACACCGGCGTCCTCGACTTCGAGGTGCGCACCGACAACCCGTTCCCGATGGGCCGCTGGCTCACCGTCGCCCCCAAGGGGTCCGGGACCGCGCTGCTGCTGGCCTCCTGGTTCCCCGGCATGGCCCCGATCGGCGGCCTGGTGGTGGCCGCGCCCGACCTCGACGTCCTGGCCGCGCGGCTGCGCGAGCACGGCGTCTCGTTCGAGGGGCCGAGCGACGAGCCGTGGGGGCGTCAGCTGCTGTTCCAGGACCCGTTCGGCAACGGGTTCGTGGTCAGCCAGGCATGACGGCCGACCACGTGTTCACCGCCCTGGCCAGCCCGGCCAGGCGGGAGCTGCTGCGCCTGCTGCTCGACGAGGGAGCCCAGCCCGCCGGCCGGCTGGCCGAGCGGTTCGACATGAGCAGGCCCAGTGTGTCGGAGCACCTCAAGGTGCTCAGGGACGCCGGGCTGGTGGCCGAGAGCCGCAAGGGGCGGGAGCGGCACTACCGGCTGGAGGCGGCACCGCTCATGGAGATCCGCGACTGGCTCACCCCGTACGAACGGTTCTGGCGGGAGAAGCTGGCCGACCTCACGACCCTGCTGGACGAGATGGAGGACGACGACCATGCCCCGTGACACGGCGGCCGAGGACCTGCGCGCGATCAGGATCGACCAGTTCATCGCGCATCCCCCGAGGAAGGTGTGGCGGGCGCTCACCGAGCCCGAGCTGGTCGCCCGCTGGCTCATGCCCAACGACTTCAGGCCCGAGGTGGGGCACCGGTTCACGTTCACCACGGAGCCCAAGCCGCAGGTGGGCTTCGACGGGATCGTCTACTGCGAGGTGCTGGAGCTGGAGCCGGAGAAGCTGCTCAAGATCAGCTGGAGCGACCACAAGCGGGCCGACTGGACGGTCACCTGGCGGCTGGAGCCCGAGGGCAAGGGCACCCGGCTGTTCCTCGACCATGAGGGCTTCGACCCGGGCGACGAGTTGCAGCAGCTCTCCCGCCGCATCATGGGCGGCGGCTGGCGCTCGCGCCACTTCCGCGCGATCGCCGCCGTCGTGGAGGAGCTGGACGCCTAAGGGTTCAGGGCCGGGCTCGGCGGCTCCGCCCGGCGTTCGGCGTGCGAGGTGGACGTCCACATGACGGCGGCCGTGGTGATCGCCAGCAGCAGCGCGAACCAGCCCGCCGCCCGCCCCATGCGCATGCCGTACCCGCACAGGAGCCAGGAGACGGACAGCCACCAGCGATGACCGGCCTGGCGCCGCATCTCCATGGCCGCGAACGCGAAGTCGGCCGAGGTGGCGCGGTCGCTGGGCTGCAGCCCGGCGTAGAGGTCGGCCAGCCGGTCGGGTGTGGCGCCGGGGTCGCCCGCCGCCTCCCAGCCGCGCATGGTGTGCTCGTCGGCCAGCGCGCGCCGGCGGGAGAACCAGCGCAGCATCGGCCAGCGCAGGCTCACCCGCAGGCCGCGCGGCGTCAGCGCGAACGTGCAGTCCTTGACCCGCACCGCCGACGGATGGGCCAGCCCGGCGAACCTGCACGCCGACAGGTCCAGCCCGTACAGTGCCAGGTCGCTCGCGTTCACCTGCCGCAGCGAGGTCAGCACGGACCTGCCCCGGCCGGTCACGGTGGCGGGGCCGCGCAGCACCGCGCCCTCCAGGTCGGCCTGGGAGTCGGTCAGCCGCAGCGTCGTCGCGCCCGCCACCTCGACGCCGCGCAGGTCGACGCCGCACCGGGACACCGCCACGTCCAGGAGCCCGTCGGCGCGGGCCCTGGCCGCCGACAGCCTGCCGGTGGCCGAGAGGTACGCGTCGGCGGCGAAGTGCGCGGCCTCGAACCCGGCGTGCCCGCTGACCTTGCGGAAGGACAGGGTACGGCCGAAGCGCGCCCCTCTGAAGGCGGCCCCGTCGCCCAGCCTGGCCCCGTCGAAGGTGGCGTACCCGTCGAACCTGGCCCGCTCGCACGACAGCCCGTGGCCGAAGACGGCCTGGCTGAACAGCGCGTCGCGGGACATCACGGCCCGGTCGAGGGAGACGTGCCCGCGCACGGTGACGCCGTGGAAGGACAGCTCGCGGGTGAACCTGGCGCCGGCCAGCGACACGTTGCCCTCGAAGCGGGCGCCGAAGAACGAGGCCAGCCGCTCGAACCTGGCGCCGTCGAGCGACACGTCGCCCGTGAACGTCACGCCGGACAGCCTTACGTCGCCGGTGAACCTGACCCGGTCGAGCCGGGCCCTGCCGGGCCTGCCGCCGGCGGCTTCGAGCACCCGGGACAGCAGTTCGGCGCTGACGGTGGTGCCGCGCAGGTCGAGCAGGCGGCCGGGGGAGATCTCGTCGAGGGCCTGGGGGAGTTCGTCGGGTGCGAGGTGTGCGAGGCAGAAGCCGGTCGTCCGGCTGGCGATTCCGGTGCAGGCAGCGGAATGCGCGCAGGTGACCCAGTCCATGAAGAGGTCATACCCGCCGGAGACGGTGTCAAGGTTCGATGTTTTAATGTTCTATCCGCTTTTAGGTGGAAATATGCGTTCTAAATAGGCTCTAAAGTGCCGGGCATGCGCGCTTTATCCAGAGCCTCCCTTGTTGCCCTGATTGTGGTGGCTCTCTCCCGCCTCGCCCGCCGTGGCGGCTCCCGCATCCCCTTGTGACACCCCTGCCACCCACCGGATCGCGCAGGTGCCGGGCAGCGGGGAGGCGACCCCGCTGCCCGGCCAGACCGTGCAGGTCGAGGGCGTCGTCACCGGCGACTTCCAGCGGACCGACCAGCTCAGCGGCTTCTTCCCGCAGGACCCGCGGCCGGCTCATCGACGACGGCTCCACCAGGGAGAACCCGGCCACCCTCTCCGACGAGCCGCGCATCCGCGACTACAACACGGAGTACAACCCGCCAGGCCTCTACCGGCCGGACGCGTTCCGCTCCTCCGACCACGACCCGCTGGTCATCGGCCTGACCCTGCCGGGGTGATGAATGTCACAACGCCCGCCCGCCCAGGTCTCGCGCGGGGCAGCGTAAATAGGATGGATCTTCCGAACCCCCTGGGAGAGGGTGAGCGTGCATTGGCGCACGTTGGTCGACCCCGGACGCGCGCCGCGCGTCGGGACCTACGACGGTGGCGATCACTCGGGCACGCGCGAGGTGGTGCGGCTGATCAGGGAGCCGGCCCCGCGGGAGGTCGTCTTCGACGGCACCCGATGCATGACGTCAGGCGCGCGGTCCTGCCCCGACCCCGGCCTTCTGCGGCCGTCCGCATGGACACTGGAATGCCGGTGAGAGGGTAGGGGTTCATAACCATGGACAGTTTTCAGCGAGGGACGAGGAGCCACTTGTGGCGACCATCGAAGTAACAGAGCAGAACTTCAACGACATCGCCGACAAGGGGATCGTGCTGCTCGACTTCTGGGCGGAGTGGTGCCCGCCGTGCAAGAAGTTCGGTCCGATCTTCGAGCAGGCCTCGGGCCTGCACGAGGACATCACGTTCGGCAAGATCGACACCGACGCCGAGCAGGGGCTCGCCCAGGGCTTCGACATCACCTCGATCCCGACGCTCATGGCCATCCGCGACGGCATCGTGGTCTTCGCCCAGGCCGGCGCCATCCCGGCGCCCGCACTGGAGGACCTGATCAGGCAGGTGCGGGCGCTCGACATGGACGCCATCAGGGCCGAGCTCGCCGAGGAGATGAAGCAGAACTGACCCTTCCCAGGGGTCTCAGGGCTTGCGGGCGACCCCGACGTACCCGAATGTGATCCCGTTGCCGGGCGCGTCCGGGTCGTCGGGCCTCCAGCCGTTCGGGTACGTCAGCCCGGGTTCCTCCAGCTCGTACCCCTCGAAGAAGCGCATGATCTCCTCACTCGTCCGCAGGCTCAGCGCGGCCGTGGCCCGCCGGTAGATCTCGATGGCCTGCGGGGTGGTGTCCGGCGTGGTGTCGATGGCATGGCTGATCACCAGCCGGCTCCCGGGCGCGCTCGCCGCCCGCAGCTTGGCCACCATGTCGTACGCGACGTAGTCCGGGATGAAGTGCAGGATCGCCAGCATCAGGAACGCCACCGGCCGATCGAAGTCGATCACGTCGCCCAGCTTGTGCAGCAGCGTGTCGGTCTCGCGTACGTCCGCCTGCAGGAAGTGCACGTCCTCTGTCCTGGCCAGCAGTGCCCTGCCGTGCACGCAGACCACGGGGTCGTTGTCCACGTAGATGACCCGCGCCTCGGGGGCGATCTCGTGCGTGTTCCCCTGGGTCGGCAGGCCCGCGCCGAGGTCGACGATCTGCCGCACCCCCGAATCGACCAGGTGCCGCACGGCGCGGCGCAGGAACGCCCTGTTCGCGCGGGCGCCCTCCTTGGTGTTGGGGAACGTCTGCAGGATCTGCTCGGCGGCTGCCCGGTCGGCCGCGAAGTTGTCCTTGCCGTCGAGGAAGTAGTCGTACATCCGCGCGACGTTGGGGACGTTAGGGTCCACCCCCTCCGGGGCACTGTCCACGATTTCTCCTGAAATATCGCCCTATTTGCGGGCGATCATAGCGGCGGTTTACCCGGTTTCCCCGGAATTTGGTTCTACTCGCGGTACCAGTGAGACGTACATCACGTATCACCATCACCCCCCGCCCCACACCCCTCGCACCCCGTGACACAGCCCTCCGGCGGGCCCCCTGAGACCCACCCGACACCGCACCCCCGACCGCGCCGCCGCGGGTGAGCCGCCGCCATCGGACGGGCGTCGTCGCGGGAGAGGCCCCCGCATTTCACCCGACCGCCGCCGCGCTGCCGGCCGTGCGCTGGACCCTCTGGCGCCGCGGCCGCTCGCGCAGGGGCGGCACGTCGAAGTGAGGCGGGCGGCAAAGGCGGGCGTCGAAGTGGGGCGGGCGCAAAAGGCGGGCGTCGAAGTGGGGCGGGCAGCAGAAAGGGGACGCGGGCCTGGAAGGCGGGCGCGTCCCCTTGAATGCGCGGTGAGGTCAGCCGCGGTAGAGCTCGGCGACGCGGAAGGCGAGGTCGAGGGACTGGCTGCGGTTGAGCCGCGGGTCGCAGGCCGTCTCGTAGCGGGTCGCGAGGTCGTCCTCGGCGATCTCGTGCCCGCCGCCCACGCACTCCGTCACGTCGTCACCGGTGAACTCGATGTGGATCCCGCCGGGATGCGTGCCCAGCGACCGGTGCACCTCGAAGAAGCCCGCCACCTCGTCCAGCACGTCGTCGAGCCGGCGGGTCTTGTGCCCGCTGGGCGCCTCGAAGGTGTTGCCGTGCATCGGGTCGCAGATCCACGCGACCCGCGCCCCCGTGGCCGTGACCTCCTTGACCAGGGCCGGCAGATGCTCGCGGATCTTGGAGGCGCCCATGCGGGTGATGAACGTGAGCCGCCCCGCCTCGTTGCCCGGGTTGAGCTTCTCGATGAGGCCCAGGGCCTCGTCGGGCGACGTGGTGGGCCCGAGCTTGACGCCGATCGGGTTGCGGATGCGGGCGAAGAAGTCGACGTGCGCCCCGTCGAGCTGGCGGGTGCGCTCGCCGATCCAGACCATGTGCGCCGACACGTCGTACGGCAGCCCCGTACGCGAGTCGATGCGCGTGAGCGCGCGGTCGTAGTCGAGGATGAGCGCCTCGTGCGAGGAGTAGAACTCCACGGTGTGGAACTCCTCGGGATCGGCCCCGCAGGCACGCATGAACGCGAGCGCCTGGTCGATCTCCCTGGCCAGCTGCTCGTAGCGGCGCCCGGCGGGCGACTCGGCCACGAAGTCCTGGTTCCACGCGTGCACCTGGCGCAGGTCGGCGTAGCCGCCCTTGGTGAACGCGCGGGCGAGGTTGAGGGTCACGGCCGAGGAGTGGTACGCCTTGAGCAGCCGCCACGGATCGGGCCGGCGAGACTCGGCGGTGAAGTCGAACCCGTTGACCATGTCGCCCCGGTAGGCGGGCAGCTCGATCCCGTCACGGGTCTCGCTGCCCTTGGAACGCGGCTTGGCGAACTGGCCCGCGACCCGGCCGATCTTCACGACCGGCACCTTGCCCGCGTACGTCAGCACGATCGCCATCTGCAGCAGCGTCTTGAGCTTGTTGCGCACGTTGTCGGCGGTCGCGCCGGAGAAGGTCTCCGCGCAGTCGCCGCCCTGCAGGACGAAGGCCTCGCCCCGGGCGACTGCGGCCAGCTGCTCCTTGAGCTGGTCGCACTCGCCGGCGAAGACCAGTGGGGGCAGGCCGCCGAGCTCGGCGACGACCTTGTCGAGCTCGCCGCGGTCGGGCCAGTCAGGTTGCTGCGCCGCGGAGAGGGCTCGCCAGGAATCGAGATCCACGAGATTGCTGCTCACGAGATACGAGGGTAATCCACTGGCCACGGGCCCACGGACCTCGTTGTCCACGTTGTGAGAATGCAGTTATACCCCTGGGGACTCTGAGGCGGTCAAACTTCCTTTACGGACACGTGCTCGGGCCGCACCCCCAGCCCGATGAAACGCCGGGCCACCCGCCTGAGCAGGGGGATCCGCGTGAGGTCGCGGGGCATCCTGGACGGGTCGAGCCTGTTGCTGAGGGCCCGCTTGATCACCAGATTCTGGACCACCCGCTGGGCCGCCTGCGTGACGCGCGTGGGCGGCATCCGCCGCTTCTGCACCAGGCGCAGGGTGGATTCGGGGATCGGCGCGCCGGACCTGAGCGAGCCGGCCAGCAGGTTGGCGGTGGCGACCGCGTCCTGGACGGCCAGATTGATCCCCACCCCGAACACCGGCGACATGGCGTGCGCGGCGTCCCCGATGCACAGGAATCCGGGCCGGTGCCAGCGGTGCAGCCGGTTGAGCGCGACGGTGAGCACGCTGACGTCGTCGTAGCTCCCGATCTGCCCGATCCGGTCGGCCAGCCACGGCAGCAGCTCCGCGACCGGCTCGCGGAGCGCGTCGATCCCGGCGCGCACCAGCTCGTCGAACCCGCCCTTGGGGATCGCGTACGCGAGTTGCCAATAACTTTGCCGGTTGATGGACACCATCATGCGTCCGCCGGAGATCCGCAGGAACGAGTCGTCACGGTCGGACGGGTGCCGGGGCAGCCGGAACCACACCACGTCCATCGGCGCGCCGAGCTCCTCCGGCACGAGCCCGGCGCGCTCGCGCAGGGTCGAGTGCCGCCCGTCGGCGGCGACGGTGAGGTCGGCCCTGATCTCGTGCTCGCCCGACTCGTCCCGATAGCGCAGGCCGCGCACGGTCTGGCCGTCGCGGATCAGGTCGTACGCCTCCGCGTTCATCAGCAGCCGGAAACTCGGATACCGGGTGGCGGCCGACGTGATGAGGTTGAGGAAATCCCATTGCGGTACGAACGCGATGTAGTCGTACTTGCCGGGCAGCCCGCGCAGGCTCGCCAGCCTGGCGTCGCCGCGGTCGGTCACCATGCTGATCCCGTACGCCTTGCGATGGGGGATCTTCAGGAACTCCTCGGCCAGCCCCAGCTCGTCGAGGACCTGCAGCGTGGACGGATGGATCGTGTCGCCCCGGAAGTCACGCAGGAAGTCGCCGTGCTTCTCCAGCAGCGTGACCTCGACTCCTGCCCTGGCCAGGAGCAGCGCCAGCATCGCGCCGGCCGGTCCGCCCCCTGCTACTACACAGCTCATAATTCATCACCCGATGAGATTGTCTCACGCCATGGGAAAAGAGCAAGCCCTCGCAGCCATCCGACATGCCCGAGCCGCCGAAGTACATGCGTGAGCCGCCTCTCACAAAGGGAGTGGATGATGACGGACGAACTCCACACCCTCTCGGGCGCCTACGCCGTGCACGCACTGCCGTACGCCGAGTGGGTGCTGTACGAGGAGCACCTGCTGGCGTGCTCGGCCTGCTGGATGGAGGTCCGGCGGCTGCGGGAGACGGCGGCCAGGCTCGCCGAGGCGGTGGCCGAGCCGCCGCCCGCCACGCTCCGGCAGCGCCTGCTCGATGCCGCCCACGAGCTGCGGCGGCCCGAGGAACGGCCGGAGCGGGGGTCAGGAGCGGTGCCCGACGACAGCCCGACCATCTGGCGGCCCCCGGCGTCACGCACGCCCGCAGCCCCGCCTGTGGCCCCGCACGTACCCTCATCCGCGCCCCCGTCCGCGTCCCCTTCCGAGCCGGAGGACTCGCCGACGCTCAGGATCCCGCCCGAGCCCGAGCAGCACCCCCCGTTCAGGACCGCGCCGGAGCTCCCGGCGGCTCGCGAGGGCGGCCGCGTCGTGCTCCTCAGGCGCCGCCGGGCCAGGGTGACGGCGGGTCTGGCGGCCGTGGCCGCGGCGGCCGCGGTCGCGCTCGGCGCCGTCGCCGTGGACGCCCGCCGCGACCTGAGCGACCTGACCGCCAGGAACGACGAGGTGATCGCCGTGCTGGCCGCGCCCGACGCCGAGACGGTACGTCAGCCCGCCACCTCCGGCGGCACCGGCACGGTCGTGATCTCCCGCGCCAGGGGACGCATGGTGTTCGCCTCGTCCGGCCTGGCCGAACTGCCCCGCTCCAAGGGATACGAATTGTGGCTGATGGGCCCGGACGGCCCCCGCCCCGCCGGGATGCTCGACCGGGCCGAGGGCGGCCTGACCGCACCGCTGCTGATCACGCCGGAGCGGGGGGACGACCGCGTGGCGCTCACGGTCGAGCCGGCGGCCGGTTCCGGCAGGCCCACGACCCAGCCGATCCTGCTGGCCGAGCTCCCTGAGGCCTGACACGCAGTTAGGGACTTGGTCACGCGCGTTTGATCGTAGATAGTGCAGGGCATGCGTATCTTCGCGGCCCTGGCGCTGGCCGCCGCACTGTTACCCGTGTTACCCGTGCCCGCGGCGGCCGCCGAGGCGGGCGCGGCCACCGTGGTGCCCGTCCAGGTCACGGGCTCCCCGGCCAGGCGATTCAACCTGATCATCATGGGGGACGGCTACACCGAGCCGGAACAGGCCAAATTCCGGGCCGACGTGGACCGGCACCTCAACGTGATGTGGTCGATCGAGCCGTTCAAGACGTATCGCAACTACATCAACGTCTACCGCGTGGACATCGTCTCCGGCGAGTCGGGCATCAGCTGCGACCCCGGACTGGACTCGCCGAAGAAGGTCACCCCGCTCGGCATGGGCTTCTGGGGCCGCTGCAACCCCGGCAGCGTCCAGCGCCTGATCACCATGGACAACACCGCCGCCACCCGCTACGCCGACCTGGTCACCGGCACCTCCTCCGGCAACCGGCAGATCCTCGCGCTCGGCAACAGCGGCACGTACGGCGGCGCCGGCGGCTCGTACGCCACCGCCTCGGGCAGCAACAGCATGTCCGCCCTGATCAGCCCGCACGAGCTGGGCCACTCCCTGGGCGGCCTCCAGGACGAGTACGACTACTACCAGCGCGGCGTCCCCGGCGGCGCCTACCCGGGAGCCGAGCCGTCCAGCCCCCACCACACCCTGCTGACCGAGCAGCAGATGAAGGACCAGCAGAAGAAGTGGTGGCGCTGGCTGGGCGAGCCCAGCGAGTCGGGCGGCCCCATCGGCCGCTACGAGGGCGGCCTGTACTACACGACCGGCGTCTGGCGGCCCAGCCGGCACTCGATGATGAAGACCCTCGGCTACGCCTACGACCAGGTCAGCCGCGAGGTCATGGTCCAGCGCATCACCGCCAAGACCATGGTCATCCAGGACGCCACGCCCAACCAGCAGCCCGTCGGCGCCGACCGGGTGCTGTGGGTCGAGCCGATGCGCCCCGTCGGCCACTCGCTGACGACCGCCTGGAACGTGGACGGCAAGGACCTCGCGAGCCACGAGGACGCCCTCGACCTGCGCACCCTCGGCCTGACTCCGGGCACGCACACCGTCACGGCCACCGTCTCGGACCCGACCGAGTTCGTCAGGGACCCGGCGATCAGGGCGGCCATCACCAAGTCCCGCACCTGGACGGTGGACACGTCGCTGACCACCCCGCCGGACGGCGCCGAGCCCGCGTTCGTCTCCTCCACCCCCACCGACCGGCCGCTGGGCCGCGCCGACGTCGTGTACGTGGAGACCACCCATCCGGCCGCGACCGTACCCGAGGTGACGTGGACCGTGGACGGCCGCCCGGCGGGCACCGGCACCGACCTCGACCTGGGCAGGCTGAACCTGCAACCGGGCACGCACGCCCTCACCGCCGCCCTCGGCGGCCAGACCCTCAACTGGCAGATCGACGCGAGCCTGCCCGCCACCCGCTACGAGCTGTCCGAGCCGCTCGCCGCGGTCGGCGACGCCTACGTCTACAACGGCCCCTTCTCCATGCGGCTGGCGGGCGAGGACGACCGCGGCGGCTACGTGGTCTCGGAGTCCCGGGTGGACGGGGACGGCTGGTTCAACTACTTCGGCTGGCCCACCTCCTCGGAGCTGCCGTGGACGTTCAGCGAGGAGGGCACGGTCATCGACTCCCTCGTGTACGGGAAGCTGCCGCGCGGCCGGCACACGATCGAGTACCGCTCGATCGACGCCGCGGGCAACCAGGGCACGCCGAAGAGCTTCACCGTCACCACGATCGCCCCGCCGCCCGCCTGCACCCGCACGGTCACCGGCGTCTACCAGGGCGCCCTCGTCGCCGCCGACGGCGTCACCTGCCTGGACGGCGCCCAGATCAGCGGGCCCATCACGGTGAAGCCCGGAGCCTCGCTCGTGGTCAAGGGCGGCCGGATCGCCGGCACGCTGACCGCGGCGCAGCCCGCCGCCGTGCACCTGCTCAAGGCCTCCCTCACCGGCGCGCTCAACGTCAGCGGCGCCAAGGCGCTGACCATCGTGGGCGCCGACCTGCGCGGCGCCGTCCTGCTGACCGGCAACACCGCGCCGATCCTGTCGGGCAGCACGATCAGCGGCGCGCTGCTGTGCACAGGTGACAAACCCGTCGACCTCGGCGTGCCCAACAAGGGCGCGAGAGCGTGCATCCGGCTAGCCGCGGCCGCCAGGGGAGGCGCCTACGAGGCGGTCGAGCACCGCGGTAAGTGAGCCGAACGAGGCCTCGCGGAGCCTGGCGTACTCCTCCTCCGGATACTGCCGGGGTCCGTTCTCCACCAGCAGGATCAGGTAGAGATAGGCGCGGTAGAGGTCGATGCGGGTGCGCGCCGCCGGGGTGAGCTCCAGCGGCGTCACCTCGCGGTAGCCCGCCAGCAGCGGGTCGTCCTCCGCCAGCTCGCCGAAGATCGTCGGCGTGACGAACTCGGCGAGCGGGTCGCCCCAGAAGGCCCGTTCGTGGTCGATGATGGCCTGGATCCGGGGCGGGCCGCTGACGTCGAGGAAGACGTTGCCCGGCCAGACGTCGAAGTGCACCAGCCGCGGCGTCGTCACCTCGTCCAGCACCGGCGACGCCGCCTCGATCAGCGCCATGATCTCCCCGGGGGAGCGCGGCAGCGGCGTCGGATAGCGCTCGGTGTCGCCGACCAGCGCCCCCACCATCGCCAGGAACGCCTGCCGCCACGTGGCGCCGACGATCCCGGCGTGCGGGTAGCCGAAGACCTCGCCGCTCACCGCGTTGAACCTGGCCAGGTGGCGGCCCAGCTCCCGGCGCAGCGCCTCCTCGCCTTCCGGCTTGACGTCGTTCCACGAGACCCCGTCGAGCGCGTCGAGCAGCAGGTAGTCGCCGCCCAGCACCGGGTCGTCGAACTCGGCGCGCAGCAGCGTCGCCACCGGCACGCCCGCCTGCGCCGCCAGCTCGTACGCGGCGGCCTCCATGCGCAGCAGGTTGCGCTCGTAGCTGAGCTGGTCGAGGTCGGGCGGCGGGGACAGCTTGAGCACCACCTCGCGTCCGTCGTCCAGCTTGAGCCGCCAGACGGCGTTGGCGTAGCCGTCGGTGAGCTCGGTGACGGCGACGACGCCCGTGCCCAGCGCGCGGCGGAGCAGGGCGTCGAGCTCGGCGTCGGATAAGCGGCGCTTGGTTCTACTGTCCACGGGAGCCTTTCACGCTGACTGCCGGCGTACCAGGTGGGTGTCGAGGATCACGACCGGCTGGCGCAGCTCCTCGCCGTTGATCCGGGCCACCAGCAGCTGCGCCATCTGCCGGCCCATCTGCTCGGTCGGCTGGTGGACGGTGGTCAGCGGCGGGTCGGCGTGCAGCGCGGCCTTGGAGTCGTCGAACCCGATCACCGCCACGTCCTCCGGGATCGCCCGCCCCGCCGCCTTGAGCACGCGCATCGCGCCCAGGGCCATCGGGTCGGACGCGGCGAAGACCGCGTCGAGATCGGGATGGCTCGCCAGCAGCTGGGTCATCGCCGCCGAGCCGCTCTCCTCCGAGAAGTCGCCGTACACCACCAGCTCCGGCAGCCCGGCGGGCAACAGCGCGTCGCGATAGCCGGCCAGACGGTCGACGCCCACGCCCATGTCCTGATGACCGGCGATGGTGGCGATGCGCGTGCGGCCGAGGCCCAGCAGGTGTTTGACCGCCTGCCGGGCCCCCGCCCGGTTGTCCATGTCGACGTAGCTGTAGGGGTCGAGCCCGACGGGCCGGCCGCCGAGCACGGTCGGCACGCCCATCTCCTCGAGCCGCCCCGGCAGCGGGTCGGCGCCGTGCAGCGACAGGAGCAGCACGCCGTCGACGTGCTGCCCGGTCAGGTAGTGCTCCAGCCGGTCGTACTCCTCGGTGGTGCGGGCCATCGCCAGGATGAGCTGCAGCCCGGTCTCCGACAGCGCCGAGCCGATGCCGCGGATGGTGCCCGCGAAGAACGGGTCGTCGAACACCCGCAGCTGCGACTCGGACACCACCAGGGCCACCGCGTCGGTGCGGCGCGTCACCAGGGCGCGCGCCGCACGGTTGGGCACGTAGCCCAGCTCGCGGATGGCCAGCTCCACGGCCTCGCGGGCCTTGGCGCTGACGTTCGGCGAGCCGTTGATGACTCTAGACACCGTGCCCCGGCCCACCCCGGCCCGAGCCGCGACTGCCTCAAGAGTCGGTCGGTTCATGGCGCCTATTCTGCCGGATGATCTCCGAGTACCAGAGCGCGCTGTCCTTGATCAGCCGTTCCTGCGTCTCGAAGTCCACGCGCACCAGGCCGAACCGCTTGCCGTAGCCCCAGGCCCACTCGAAGTTGTCCATCAGTGACCAGGCGAAATAGCCCTCCAGGGGCACGCCGGCCTCGATGGCCGCCTTGCAGGCGCCGAGGTGCGCCTCCACGTACGCCTGCCGCTCCCGGTCGTGGATCCGGCCGTCCTCGATCACGTCCTCGAAGGCGGCGCCGTTCTCGGAGACCACCATGGGGATCGGCGGGTACTCCCTCGCGATCCTCGTGAGCACCTCCACCAGGCCGCTCTCGTCGATCTCCCAGCCCATCGCGGTGACCGGGTAGCCGGCGCTGACGAACGACACGTGCTCGCTGCCCACCCACGGCGAGGCCGAGTCCGTGGGGGCCGCCGCCGCCGACTGCCTGCCGCCTGGTGCTCCCGAGACCGTGAAGCGGCTGTAGTAGTTGACGAGCAGCAGGTCGATGGGTGCGTTGATGGTCTTCATGTCGCCGGGTTCGATGAAGTCGATCTCGAGCGGCAGGTCGGCCAGCACGTCCTCCGGATAGCGGCCGGTGAGCAGCGCGTCCAGGAAGAACCTGTTCTGCAGTCCGTCGATGCGCCGGGCGGCCTCCAGGTCCTCCGCGCTGTCGGTCGCGGGGGTGACCGCGTACAGGTTCACGCAGCCGCCGACGCGCCGGGCGTCCATCGCCTGGACGGCCAGCCCGTGCGCCAGGTTGAGGTGGTGCGCGCCCCTGATCGCGTTCTGCGGCTCACGCCTGCCGGGGGCGTGCTCCCCCGAGGCGTAGCCGAGGAACGCGGCGCACCATGGCTCGTTGACGGTGCTGAAGGTGTGGATGTGGTCCTTCAGCGCCTCGTGCACGGCCGCGGCGTAGTCGGCGAAGCGGTAGGCCGTGTCGCGGTTGGGCCAGCCGCCCTTGTCCTCCAGCTCCTGGGGCAGGTCCCAGTGGTAGAGGGTGAGCCAGGGGTCGAT
This sequence comes from Nonomuraea sp. NPDC049625, assembly GCF_040675285.1. Taxonomy (NCBI): domain Bacteria; kingdom Bacillati; phylum Actinomycetota; class Actinomycetes; order Streptosporangiales; family Streptosporangiaceae; genus Nonomuraea; species Nonomuraea sp. NPDC049625. Next base: position 801,341 of record NZ_JBFAOQ010000002.1, read on the forward strand.
GGAGTGCCGGCGGAGCTCGTCGGCGAGCCGCTTGTAGAAGTCCAGACCCTTCTGGTTGGTCCGGCCGGAGCCGGTGGGCTGGATGCGGGGCCAGGAGACCGAGAAGCGGTAGGCCGACAGGCCCAGCTCCGCCATGATCCGGACGTCTTCCCGGTACCGGTGGTAGTGGTCGATGGCCACGTCCGCGTTGTGGCCGTTGAGAATCCGGCCCGGCGTCTTGGTGAAGGTGTCCCAGATGGAGACGCCGCGCCCGTCCTCGTCGACCGCGCCCTCGATCTGGTACGCCGAGGTCGCCGCACCCCACGTGAAGCCCGCAGGGAAGCGCAGCCCGGCACGCGTCTGTTCCTCTTGTGTCGTCACGCCTTGACCGCACCTTCCATGAGGCCGCCGACGATCTGGCGGCCGAATGCGACGAATACTGCGATGAGCGGAATGATGGACAACGCCGTTCCCGCGAAGATCAACGTGTAGTTCGTGGAGAACCTGGCGTTGAGCGAGGTGATCGCGATCTGCACGGTCGGGTTGTCCGGGGTCAGCACGATCAGCGGCCACATGAAGTCGTTCCACATGAGCATGAACGTGTTGATGCCGAGCACCGCCATGCCCGGACGTACGGCGGGCAGGACGACGTTCCACCAGATCCGCAGCGTGGCGGCGCCGTCCACCCGGGCGGCCTCGACCAGCTCCATCGGCACGGCCTGGCGAGTGTACTGCGTCATCAGGAACACGCCGAACCCGTTGAGCAGGTACGGGAGGATGACCGCCTTGAGCGTGCCGGTCCACTCCAGGCTCACCATGAGCCGGTAGAGGGGCACCACGCCCATCTGCTGCAACGGCACCGCCATTGTCAGCAGCACGAGCACCAGCAGCAGGTTCCTGCCCTTGAAGCTCAGGTTCGCGAAGGCGAAGCCGGCCAGCGTGGAGATGATCACCACGGAGACGGTGACGATGCTCGACACGATGAACGAGTTCGTCAGGCCCAGCAGGAACTTGGCGTCCTCGTTGTTGAGCACCGCGACGATGTTCTCGCCCAGGTTCCCGCCCGGCAGGAACGGCGGCGGCATCGCGACGGCGTCGGCGTTCGTACGGGAGGCGATGACGAGCATCCAGTACAGAGGGAACGCCGACAGCAGGACGGCCAGGGCCAGCATGAGCCGGGTGGCGAGGGTCGGGGAGAAGTTGTTCATCGGGTGCCCCCGATCCTGCGCACGAACAGGAAGTTGATCGCCGCTCCTATGAGGATGAGCAGGAACAGCAGCCAGGCGGCCGCCGCGGCGTAGCCGTAGTCGAACTCGCGGAAGCCCTGCTTGACGATGAACATGGCCACCGTCTGGAACTGTCCCTGCGAGCCGCCGTCGACGTTGCCGTTGTAGAACGTGGTCGGCTCGGAGAACAGCGTCAGGCCGCCGATCGTGGAGTTGAGCACCACGAAGATCATCGTCGGGCGCAGCATCGGCAGCGTGATCTGCCAGAACTGCCTGCGCCGCGACGCGCCGTCGATCGCGGCGGCCTCGTACAGGTCGCGGGGGATCGTCTGCATGCCGGCCAGGAAGATGATCGCGTTGTAGCCGGTCCAGCGCCAGTCGACCATGGTGGCGATGGCGATCCACGACGGGATGCGCTCGGCCCGCCAGTTCGTCTTGTCCACGCCGAACCCGCTCAGGATCCAGTTGACCAGGCCCCAGTCGCGGGCGTACAGCTGCGTGAACACCACCGCGACCGCGACCACCGACGTGACCAGCGGCAGCAGCACGCTCATGCGGATGGCCAGGCGGAGCTTCAGGCGCTTGTTCAGCGCGTTGGCCAGGAGCAGCGCGAGGATCATCTGGGGGACGGTGGCGAGGATGAACATGCCCACCGTGTTGACCACGGCGTTCCAGAAGTCCTCGTCCCCGAGCAGGGCGGTGTAGTTGCCCAGCCCGGTCCACTCCACGGTCCCGGCCAGGTCGTAGTCGTAGAGCGAGTAGTACAGGGTGAAGGCCAACGGGAAGAGCCCGAAGGCGGCGAACAGCAGGAAATAAGGGGACACCAGGGCGTACGGCATCGCTTTGACGTCGAATCGTGAACGCCAGCGGTGGCCGGGCGGACGGGCGCGGCGATGGTTGTTCCGCGCCGCCCGCGGAAGGGTGTCGAGGCTCATAACGGAACCTTTCGGCAGCTTGTCGTCGGCAACACGCCCGGCCCGCTGCTCGCGGGCCGGGCGGGGAGACTAGCCCGCGGCCTTCACCGCGTCGTCGACCAGCTGCTGCCAGGCCTTGTCGTACGGGACGGAGCCGTCGTCCATGCCCTGGATGACGGACTCGATGGCGTTCTTGACCTGGGCGTGCTTCACGCCGAGGAAGACCGGCTGCAGGCTCGACGCGGACTTGGCGAAGATCTCACCGATGGGGGCGTCGTTGAAGAACTCGTTCTTCGCCCCCTGCACGGCCGGGTCCTGCTGGGCCTTCGTGTTGCTCGGCATGTTGCCGAAGTCCGTGAAGATGCTCGCCTCGGTCTGCGCGTTGGTCAGGAAGTCGGCGACCATCGCGGCTTCCTTCGGGTGCTTCGACTGCTTGGGCACGGCCAGCCAGGAGCCGCCCCAGTTGCCGCCGCCGCCCGGCACGCTGGCCACGTCCCACTTGCCCTTGCCGCCGTCGCCGGCGTTGCCGCTGACCACGCCGAGCATCCAGGACGGGCAGCCGACCGTGGCGAACGCGCCCTTCTGGGTGCCCGCCGCCCACTCGTCGGTGAAGTTGCGCAGCTTGGCGGTCAGGCCCTGCTGGCTCATCTTCGTGGCGAAGTCGAAGCCCGCCTTCACCGCCGGGTTCTTGTCGACGATGAGGTTGTTGTCCTTGTCGAAGTACGTCACGTTGCCGTTCTTGGCCGCCTCCTGGTAGAGGACGACCTGGTAGAGCGTGTTCGTGCCGTCGGCGAACTTGGTGCCCTTGACCTTCGACTGGAACGTCTTGGCGACGTTCATGAACTCGTCCCAGGTCGGCCAGAGCGCGCTGACCTTGTCACGCTCGGTCGGCAGCCCGGCCTTCTTGAACAGGTCCGTGCGGTAGCAGAGGCTCATGCCGCCGATGTCGGTGCCCAGGCCGAACAGCTTGCCGTCGGCCGTGACGCCGTTCTCCCACTTCCACGCCGGGAAGTCCGCCTTGCGGGACTCCAGGCCGTACTCCTTGAGGTCGGCCCACCATTCGGGGTGCGCCTTGGCCAGGCCCATGCCGCCCTCGTCGATGCCGACCACGTCGCCGGCGCCGTTGCCGGCCTGCAACCACTGGATCATCTGCGGCCAGTACTGCTGCTCGAACTGGTCGGTCAGGTGCTCTTCCTTGATCTGGATGTCCTTGTGCTCGGCGTTCCACTTCGTGATGGCGTTCTTGTAGCCGAAGTTGGTGCCGCCGCCAAAGGTCTGAACGCGGATGGTGACCGGCTCAGCCGCCGCGGAGGAGGCGGGAGCGCTGCTGGACCCCGTCGCGGTGCCGCCGCCGGAGCTGCAGGACGCGACGGTCAGCGCCGCCACGGCCAGGGCAGAGGCCGCGGCTAGACCGCCGCGACGCTTGCTGATCATCATGGGTGGACCCCTTCTCGGGTGAATGTTGGGGGAGTGCACCGCGGCTCGCGCTCCGCCGCGGTGGGAGTCTTTGGGAGCGCTCCCACAAAGGGTGCACTTACGTGGTCTGCACGTCAATCCACCGAAACGCAACCGTTACCAATGAGGCGGTTTGTCACTCTAGAACCGGATTTTCCGCGTTATACCTCGCAAAGGGCGGCTTGGGAGCGCTCCCACCTCAAGAGGCATCTTTTGTGTCGCATCAAGGGCATGTCACCCGCACCCACCACGCTTTCTCCCGGTCACCCCACCAGTGAGAACCCCAGCCGGAAGCCCGGGGCCGCACCCGTGGTTCGGGGCGAACAGCACGGCCTTCCGCAATGAGGGCGCTGCGCGCGACGGAGCTCCAGACAGCGCCTCCCAGGGGGGCTCACGCCCCCCTTCGACCCCCCAACCCCGCTCGCTACGCTCGCCGACCCCGCCCGTCGAACAGGTCCTGGAGGGTGTGGGCGGGTTACCGCGCGGGTGGCCCAGGAACCGGGACCCACCCGTACGGAGTAGTGTGGCCCTCCGTGGTGCAGCGCCAAGCCTGAACGCGGAGGCGCCACCCTGTGGGTCGCCCGTCCTATGTGCGGCAGGCGGTGGCGCGTTCCTGGAGGAGGGTGCGTTCGCGGGCGTTGCGGGTCATGTCCGCCGCTCTCTCGAACTCGGTGCGGGCCTCCTCCTTCCGGCCCAGCTTGAACAGCAGGTCTCCTCGTACGCTCGGCAGCAGGTGATAGCCCTTGAGAGACGGCTCGTCGGCGATCTGGTCGAGGAGTTGGAGGCCGACCGCCGGGCCGTAGGCCATGGAGAGGGCGACGGCCCGGTTGAGCTCGACGATGGGGGAGCGGGACAGCTTGGCCAGCGCCTCGTACAGGCTCGCGATGCGTACCCAGTCGGTGTCCTCCGGGTTGAGAGCGCGCGCGTGACAGGCGGCGATGGCGGCCTGGAGGGTGTACGGGCCGAGCGTGCCGTCCCCCAGCTTCTCGGCCTGGTCCAGGGCGGTGAGGCCGCGGTGGATGAGGAGCCGGTCCCAGCGGGCGCGGTTCTGGTCGAGGAGGAGGATGGGCTCGCCGGACGGGCTCACCCGGGCCGCCGATCTGGACGCCTGGATCTCCATGAGGGCGACCAGGCCGTGCACCTCCGGCTCCTTGGGCATCAGGCCGGCCAGGACCCGGCCCAGCCGGAGCGCGTCCTCGCACAGGGCGGGACGCATCCAGTCGTCGCCGGCCGTCGCCGAATAGCCCTCGTTGAAGATCAGGTAGATGACCTCCAGGACCGATTCCAGGCGCGCCGACAGCTCGGTGGCTTGGGGGACCTCGAAGGGGATCTCCTTGTCGGCCAGGGTCCGTTTGGCGCGGACGATCCGCTGCGCCACCGTGGACTCCGGGACCAGGAACGCCCGGGCGATCTCGTCGGTGGTCAGGCCGCCGAGTACGCGGAGCGTGAGGGCCACCCGGGCCTCCACGGAGAGCGCCGGGTGGCACGCCGTGAACACCAGCCGCAGGAGGTCGTCCTCGATCTCGTCCACCTCGGGCAGGTCCTCGTCCGTGTCGAGCCGGTGGCCGAGCTCGATCAGGTTACGTTCGAGGCGTTCGTTCCTGCGGATCAGGTCGATGGCGCGGCGCTTCGACACCGTCATCAGCCAGGCGCCGGGGTTGCGGGGCACGCCGGACTCCGGCCACTGCTCCAGGGCGGCGACCAGCGCGTCCTGGGCCAGTTCCTCGGCCAGGCCGACGTCGCGCACCAGCCCGGCGAGCCCGGCGATGAGCCGGGCCGCCTCGATCCGCCACACCGCCTCGATGGCCCGATGGGTCTCCGTCCCGCGGCGGGAGGTGGCTTGGGCCAGGTCGTCGGTGTCGGAAGCCATCACCGGCCCATGAGAGCAGCACGAAGGCGCCGATGGCAACCCGCGTCCCGTCCCCTGAGTGCGTGCCTGACAGTGCCGGGGCGGGCGCGTGCGGGTGGGTCAGGGGTTGGGCGTGTCGGCGCCGAGGCGGTCGCGTAGTGCTCGTTCGCGTTCCCGCTCGCTCGCGGGCAGCGAATCGTCCGGTACGTCCGAAGCGTCGAACACCCGCCACACGTCCAGCCCGATCCCGTCGTACCCCGGCGGCACCGGCACGCGCATCGCCCATTCGATCGCCTCTTCCCGGGACTTGACCTGGATCAGCCAGAAGCCGGCGATGAGCTCCTTGGCCTCGGCGAAGGGGCCGTCGATCACGGTCGCCTTGCCGCCGCTGTACGCGATCTGGGCCCCCTGCGAGCTCGGGTAGAGCCCTTCGGCCGCCAGCAGCACGCCCGCCTTGGTCAGCGCCTCGTTGTAGGCGTGCATGTTGTCCACGACCTCCTGGCTGGGCAGCGCCCCGGCCTCGGTCTCCGCGTTGGCCTTGCCGACGATCATGAATTTCATGGGCGTCTCTCTTTCGTCTGGTTCGAGCTCCCGTCGAACGCGTCGAACGGCGACAGGCGGGATCGACACGTACGCGAGAGATTCATCGCGCGAACAGCCGGGCCGCGATGCCGTCCAGAACGTACTCGAGCCCGGTCTCGAACTGCCAGCCCGGCCGGTCCTTGTGCCTGCCCTCGTAGATGTACTGCCGGAAGCCGGGGTGGCGGCCGGTGTCGAGGAGGTACGTGAGCTGCGGGGCCATGCTGAGGTAGACCTGCTGCTCGCTGGACCAGCCCTGACCCGCCATGAGCCGGCGCATCGCGATCTCGGCGCCGGTGACTCCCTGCGTGTAGGAGCCGACGGTGTTGACGACGGTCATCTTGGTGTCGGCGTCCAGGTCAAGGCCGTCGACGGCGCGCAGCGCGCGTTCCGCCACCGCCAGGCGGTTGGGGGTGACGGCGAGCATCGCGCTCGGCGGGAGCTGGGCGAGCCAGAGGTGCTTCAGCATCAGCTCGCGCGTCCTGACGGCGATCTCCCGCAGCGTCTCCCGCCATCCCGCCGTCTCGCCGGGCAGCTCCAGCTCGCCGTAGGCGTGGTCGGCCATCAGCTCCAGCAGCTCATCCTTGCCCGACACGTACCGGTACGCGGCCATCGGGGCGACGCCCAGCTCGGTGGCCAGCCGCCGCATGGTGATGGCGTCGAGGCCCTCCGCGTCCGCGACGCCCACGGCGGCGGTGGCGATGCGGTCCGGGGACAGGGTCCGGCGGGGAGCGGGCGCCGGGCGCTCGAGGCGGACCCACAGCGGGGGCCTGTCATCGGGCTTGCGCGGGGCAGCCATGGATCGCCCTCCTCGCGACGAGTTGGTGTACAACGTATCAGAAGTAGACGACGTACACGCTGATCTACAATGTAAAGGAGCCGAGCTGGTCGAGAAAGGCGCGTGTGGTCGGGGGGCAGTCGTCCGCCGACGGAACGGCCAGAGCCAGCGAACGGGTCATCTTCGGCTCCAGGGGCCGGGTGGCGACGGTGCCCAGGTCGGCGGGGAGGCCGAGGGTCGGGACGATGCTGACGCCCAGCCCCGCGGCCACCATCTCCAGGATGGCGGCGGGCCCGCTGGCCTCGAAGGCGACGTCGAGCCGTACCTGGGCCGTCAGCGCCGCACCCATGATGAGGGGACGGCAGCCGGCGGTGGTCAGGATGAACGGCCTGCCCTCCAGATCGGCGAGAGTGACGGCCGGGCGGGCGGCCAGGGGGTGGTCGGCGGGCAGCACGGCGACCATGTCATGGGTGCTCAGGTGGACGGTGTGCAGGCCGGGCGCGGGGAGGGTGACGACGCCGACCTCGGCGGCGCCGCGGTGCAGCCATTCGCGGATGTCGTCGTCCATGCCCTCGAAGAGGCGTACGCGGACCTGCGGGTAGCGGTCGGTGAACGCGCGCAGCAGCTTGGCGACGAGCGTGCCGGTGGCGCTGGGGAGACTGGCCAGGCGGAGTTCGCCGGTGATCTGGCCGCTGGCGGCGGCCACGTCGGCGCGGATGCGGTCGAAGTGGCGCAGGGTCTCGCGGGCGCGGGCGAGGGCTCGCCGGCCGGCCTCGGTGAGGGCGATGCCGTCGCGGTGGCGGACGAACAGGGCGGCGCCGAGCTCGCGTTCGAGGGCGGCGATGGCGCGGCTGGCCGCGGGCTGGGACATGCCGGTGTGCTCGGCGGCGGCGGTGAAGCCGCCGTGTTCGGCGACCGCGACCAGGACCCTAAGCTGCGCCAATGTCATACCGACATACCTTAATTGGTATTTGACCGGGACGCTTCCAGAACATGATGGTTATGTCCATGTTCGAGCGAATGACGATCGAAGTCGACGGCCGCGTGGCCAGCTATCTGACGGCGGGCGAGCGGGGCCCGGTGGTGTTGCTGTTGCACGGCACGTACTGGAGCCGGGTCTGGGCGCCGGTGATCGACGGGCTGGCGGCGGCGGGGCTGCGTCCTGTGGCGGTGGATCTGCCGGGGCTGGGGCGTTCCGGCGGGGAGCTGACGGCGGAGACGGCGGCGGTTCCGGCGCTGGCGGCGTGGGTGGCCCGGTTCGCGGCCGCGGTCGGCGCGGGGGAGCGGCTCTCGGTGGCGGGGCACGACATCGGCGGTGCGGTCGCCCAGCACCTGCTGGTGGAGGGGAAGCCAGAGGTGCGGCGGCTGGCGCTGGTCAACTCGGTCACATACGACTCCTGGCCGGTGCCCGGCGTGGCCCGTTACCGGGATCCGGCCGTGGTGGCGGCCACGACCGTGGAGGAACTGCTGGCCGCCCGCCGCAAGGCGGTCAGCACCGCGCTCGCCCGGCCGGCCACCGAGGCGGAGCTGGCCGATTACCTTGATCCGTGGAACGACCCGCGGGTGGGCCGGTCGTGGATGGCGCTGGCGGGCGCGGCCGACAGCCGTTACACGCTGGACCTGGTGCCCGCACTCAGGGCCGATGGGACGCCGAAGCTGCTGGTGTGGGGGGAGGACGACACGTTCCAGGAGGTCCGGTACGCCGAGCGCTTCGCCGCCGAGGTGCCGAACACGACGCTGGTGCGCGTTCCCGGGGCGGGGCACATCCCGATGGAGAACGATCCGGCCGGGGTCACCCGGGCGCTGGCGGAGTTCCTTCTCGGCTGAGACCACTGCGGGCGACGAGGGCGACGGTGGTGAGCAGGGCCAGGGCGGCCGCCAGGGCGGGTGCGGGGCCGGTCGTGAGGTGGAGGAGGGCGCCGGTCAGGGCGCCGAGGAACATCGCGGCAATGGAGGCGGATCGACGCAGGGCGGCCCGGCCCGGCGTGTCGGCGGCCAGGCTCGTGAGGGTCGTGGTGAGGACGTTGGTGACCAGGTCGGGTACGCCGAGCGCGCGTACGGACGCGTTCTGCAGGCCCATGCCGCAGGCGAGCAGCACGATGAGGGCCGCCTGGGACCAGGTCGTGCGGTGTCCGGCCGTGAGGGCGATCGCGAGGGTGGCGGCGACGAGGAGCGCGTGTACGGCGGTGGCGGCGGCGAACGCTCGTCGCGGGTTCGCGGTCCGCCTGATCACCCGGCCGGCGCTCCAGGCGCCGGCTCCGAAGGAGACGAGGGCCGCCGGGGAGGCCCATCTGGACATCTGGGCCTCCCCGGCCAGGGCGAAGCTGAGGAAGACGATGTTGCCGGTCATGTTGGCGACGAAGACGCGGCCCAGGCCGAGGAAGCTGACGGCGTCGACGAGGCCGGTGACGAAGGCCAGGAGGATCAGCAGGGCGGGCAGGACGCCGTGCGGGTTGGCGCCGCGCGGGAAGAGCCCGTCGGCGACCCGTCGCAGTCCATTCCGGACCAGCCTTCCGGGGCGTCTGCGCGCGGCTGGCATGGTGGGCGGCTCCTTGGCGAGGTCGCGGGCGGTTCGCCTCGGGTCTTCCCCGGTGACGGGCCGCCGCACTCGCGGGGGTGAAACGCGACGGCCGAACGGCACCGGTCGCCGGGTTCCGCTCGGCACGCCGCCGCACTCGCCGGGGGTGAAACGCGACGAGCGCGCGTCCCGTTGCGGGACGCGCGCTCGTTCGGCGCTGGGGGAAGGCCGGCCAGGAGGTGCCTGGGGGAGTCCGGTCAGTAGGCGCCTGGGGGAAGTCCAGCCTGGAGGGGGACAGTCCGGTCAGGAACGGTACTGGGGGTAGCCGTAGCCGACGACCTGGGACTTGGGACGGACGCGCTCCTCGACCTTGCCGTTGCCGGTGTTGCCCTCGACGGTCGAGATGGTGCCGTCGCCGTTGTCCTTCTCGACGAACCCGACGTGCTTGATGTCGTTGAGGTCCTTGCTGCCGCTCCACGAGAAGTACACGATGGCGCCGGGCTTGGCCTCGGTGCCGAAGCGGTGGTTGGCCTGGAACCACTTGGCGTGGGCGACGGTCCAGGCGTCCCAGCCGATCTGCGAGCGGGCGCCGGTCTGGTCGCCCACCCAGGAGACGAACATCGCGCACCAGGCTGCGTTCAGGTAGTCGGCGCGGCTGCCGCCGTCACGGGCGATGGTCTCCGCGGCGCGCTGCGAGTTGGCGTACCAGCGCTGGAACTTGGTGCCGCCGCCGGCCGCGTTCTCGGTGATGCCGACCTGGGACTTGGCGAGGGCCAAGACCTCGCCGGCGGTGACGCCGGCCTTGGCCTCGCGCGAGCGCTCGGCGTGGTCGGCGACGGTGGCGGTGCCGGCGACGGTGTCGATCGGCTGCTTGTCCGCTGCGGTGGCGCTGGTCATGTGGGCGCCGAACGCGGTCCCGAGGATGGTGGCGCCGAGAAGGGCGCGGGCGATGTTGGTCTTCGCAGCGGAGGTAAAGCGGATGTTGGCCATCGAGGGGGTTTACTCCTTGCTTCCATGCCGCTTACCGGGTTAGCTGACGGGTTCGGACGTGGAAGCTGCCCTACGGCACCGAAGTGCCGATTCACCCCAAAGGACGTGGGTCCCCGGTTCCGCCCGAGGGCGGATTCAGCGGTCACAGGACGTTCCTGTGATGTGTCTTGCGATGGTCGGACAAGTCCGGACAAACCGGACGTATGTCTCAAGAATGCCTCAAACGTAATGCATAAGGCAAGAGCGTTACAAATCGATAAAGGCCCAGCTAGGCGACCTGCCTGCGAGCCTCGGCCAGAAGCCCCATCATGGCAAGGGATTCGTCGAGCGGCATGATCGAACTTTCGGTCCTGCCTTCGGCCGTCGCGGCCCGGACCTCGCGGAGCTCCCCGGCGTACCCGTTGTCCGCCGGATCGAGGATGTACTCCTCCGGCTCCATGGAGGGCCCGGAGAGCAGAATCCGCGGCGTGGCCCAGAACGGTGCCTGGAGGTCCGCCCGCATCTGAGTTCCTACAACACTGGCATGGTTCGGGTAATTCCCGAGCAACGAAGTCTCCACGAGAGCCTTCCTGCCACCGGGGTAGAGCAGCACGCCGCCGGCCTCCGCGTCGACGCCGTTGGGCGCCAGAGTGCCGGTGATCCGCAGGTCGGAGGGCATGCCGAGGATCAGCTGGGCCAGCCCGAACGGGTAGATCCCCAGGTCCAGGAGCGCCCCGCCGCCGAGCTCCGGCGCCCACAGCCGGTGCTCCGGGTCGTAGGACTTGGCGAAGCCGAACGAGGCGTGCACCGAGCGGAGGTCGCCGAAGCGCTCGTCGGCCGCGATCTTCTGGACGAGCGGGTTGAACCGCATCCACATCGCTTCCATCAGGAACACGCCCGCCTCGCGCGCCAGGCGTACCATCTTCTCCGCGTCGTCCACGGTGGCGGCCAGCGGCTTCTCGCACAGCACGGCCTTGCCCGCGGCGATGGCGACCTCGGCCACCTCCAGGTGCTGGGCGTGCGGCGTCGCCACGTAGATCGCGTCCACGGCCGGGTCGGCGCAGAGCCGCTCATAGGAGTCGTACGCGGACTCCGCCCCCAGCGTGGCGGCCAGCGCCTGCGCCCGCCCCAGGTTCCTCGATCCGACGGCGGCCACCCGCATGCCCGGTTCGGCCGCGATGGCCGCCCCGACGGTCCGCGCAATATTCCCTGTCGCCGCTATGCCCCACGCAAAATCCCGCACGCGGGAGATCGTAGACGAGTCAGGTCATGTTGAACGTGTCGGGGTCGGGTCCGATCCGCTGTCCCCTGTTCATCGCGCCGATGGCGGCCATGTCCTCGGCGTCGAGGATGAAGTCGAAGACGCCGATGTTCTCGGCGATGCGCGCCGGGGTGACCGACTTGGGGATCGCGACGTGGCCGAGCTGCAGGTGCCAGCGGAGCACGATCTGCGCGGGCGTCTTGCCGCACTTGTCCGACAGCTTGGCCAGCGCGGGGTCGTTCAGCAGGCCCTGGCCCTGGCCGAGCGGGCTCCACGCCTCGGTGAGGATGCCGTTGGCCTCGTGGAAGGCGCGCAGCTCGCGCTGCTGGAGGTACGGGTGCAGCTCGATCTGGTTGATGGAGGGCACGAGGTCGGTCTCGTTCATGAGGCGGGTGAGGTGGGCGATGCCGAAGTTGGAGGTGCCGATGGCCTTGGCGCGCCCGTCATGGTAGATCTTCTCGATCGCCTTCCACGCCTGCACGTACTTGTCCTGCTGCGGCACCGGCCAGTGGATGAGGAAAAGGTCGATGTAGTCGAGGCCGAGCCGGGCCAGGGACTCGTCGAAGGCCGCCTCCGCGCGGCCGTGGTCGGCGTTCCACAGCTTGGTGGTCACGAACAGCTTCCGGCGCGGCAGCTCACTTTCGCGTACGGCCTGCCCCACGCCTTCTTCGTTGCCGTACGCGGCGGCGGTGTCCACGTGCCGGTAACCGGCCTTGAGCGCGGTCGCGACGGCCTTCGCGGCCTCGTCGGCGGGGACCTGCCAGACGCCGTAGCCGAGCTGCGGGATCTGCACGCCGTCGGTGTTGAGCATGAGCGAGTTCATACTCTCCATTGTTCACGTCGCGTTTCTGGTGGCTTAAGGCGGCGGGGCTAGCTTGAAGCGGTCGTGAACGGGCCATCACCCGGCTGGGAGGACAGGAGTGGTCGAACAGGCGTCGGCCTGGGTGGAGTCACCGCTCCAGATGCTGTGCGCCGTCGAGGCCCATTACGCGGGCGTGCTCGGCCCCGAGACGGTGGTCGTGCCGCGTGCCGGTCTGAGGCCGTTGAAGGCCACGCGTCGGGAGCTGAGGTCTCTGGGGCTGCCCGACGGCCTGGAGCTGGCGGAGCCGCGTGAGCGCATGCCCAGGCGCGTGCAGGCCGTCGGTGACGCCTTCTCCGGCAGGGTGCAGGTGCGCTGGCTCACCTCGCGTCCCGGACGCATCGTCATCGTGGACGACGGGCTGGCCACGCTCCGGCTGCTGGAGCTGCTGGCCGCGGGGCCGTACCGGCCGTTGCTGCGGGCCAGGGCCCAGCCGACCAAGCTGCGCTCCGTGCTGGGCCTGGCGGCCGCGCTGCGGCTGCGCCTGAGCGACGTGTCGGTCTTCACCGCCCTGCCCGTGGACGAGGCCCTGGCGGACGGCGTACGGCAGGCCGGGATCAACCTGGTACGCCACCAGTTCGACTGGCTGCGTGCCCAGCCGCCCAGCGCGGAGGGGCCCGCGGAGCGCACGGTCGTCCTCGGCACCTCGCTCGTCCGCAACGGGCTCGTGCACCGCGACCACTACCTGCGCTGGCTGACGGACCTGGCGGCCCAGGAGCCGCTCGCGTACTACCCGCACCGCCGCGAGGACCCCGTGGACGTGGCCCTCATCAGGGAGCGCCCCGGCATCACCGTGCACGACGTGGGCGCGCCGGCCGAGCTGACGCTGCGCGGCCTGGACGCGGGCCAGCGCGTGCTCAGCCTGCCCTCGACCGCGATCACCTCGCTGCGGGTGCTGCTCAGCCCGCGCGGTGTCGCCGTGGAGCCCGTGGACGTTCCTGACGACTGGTGGACCAGCAGGGCGGCCCCCGCCCTTCGCTCGCATCTGACAGGAGTGTCCGGTTGAAAGTGTTGGCGGTCGCCGACTCCGACTCGTATCTGAAGTGGGCGGCCTGCCTGCTCGGCGACCTTCCCCCCGGTGGCACGGCGGAGCTCGTGGTGGTGCGCACGCCGATCGCGCCCTCGCCGGAGCAGATCGCCGCCGCCGTGGGCGGTCTGGAGCCGCCGCCGGTGGTCTCGGCGCGGTCCGTGCGGCGGCTGGCCGAGCGCATGCGCCCGGACGTGGTGCTGGTGGCCTGCACGGGCCCGGTGGTGGACGTGCTGGTGGCCGACGTGCTCGGTGACCTGCGGCCGCGGCCGGTGTTCGTGAGCGGGCTGCCGGGCATCTCGGTGCCGGCGACGGAGAAGGCGTGGTTGTTCCGCAGCGGGTGCGACCTGTTCGTGGTGCACAGCGAGCGTGAGGTGGCCGAGTTCTCGGAGATCGCCGGCCGGCTCGGCGGGGGAGGGGCGGTGGGGCTGGCCAGGCTGCCGTTCCTGCGCTCCGACGTGGTCGCCGGGGGCGGGAACCGGGTGGTGTTCGCCACCCAGGCCAAGGTGCCGCGGGAGCGCCCGGACCGCGAGCGGATCCTGCTGGCGCTGGCCGAGCTGGCCCGGCTGCGGCCCGAGCTGGACGTGGTGGTCAAGCTGCGGGCCCTTGAGGACGAGCGGCAGACGCACAACGAGCGCCACCACTACCAGCGGCTGTGGCGGGAGATGGGCGAGCCGGGACGGGTGGAGTTCGCGGCGGGGTCGATGCACGACCAGCTCGAACGGGCGGCCGGGTTCGTCACGGTGAGCTCGACGGCGGCGCTGGAGGCGATCGCGCTGGGCGTGCCGTCGCTGGTGCTGGAGGACTTCGGCGTCAGCGCCGAGATGATCAACCTGGTGTTCGAGGGCAGCGGGCTGCTGGGCACGCTCGACGACCTGGCGAAGGGCGGCTTCCGGGCGGCCTCTGCCGAGTGGTGCGAGGCCAACTACTTCCACCCGCCGGCGCACAACGACTGGGCCGGGCGGCTGGCCGGGCTGGTGGCGGGCGGGTCGCGCGTACCGGCTCGATCGCTGCTGGACGGGCCGGAGCACGCGGCGGCGCGGCGGCGGGCCAGGCTGCGGGTGGAGGTGCATCCCTCGATGCTGCGGGCCGGGTACCGGGCCAAGCGCCGCATGCGCCGCTACCTCAAGGCCCTCGGCTGACCGCCGCCCTCCCGACCCGGCGAGCCCACCGCCCCACCTGAGCGGCACGCCCGTCCCTCCGAGGGACCGCTTGAGGTGCGGCTCACACGCGCCCGTTTCCCCGAAGGACCGCCTGAGGCGCGGCCATTCGCGCTCCTTTCCCCCGAAAGGACCGCAACCCCGGACGGCGGGAGAGGGTCCCTCCCGTCGCCCGGGGTTGCGGTCCCCTGGGAAGCGCGGCGGCGAGCCCGGCCGTGGTGCGGTGGCGGGATCGGCCGGCCTTTCGGGGGAGAGCTGTCAGATCGCCGAGCGGATCTTTCGGCGCAGCCGGGTGAGCGCCGTGGGGCGGGCCACCAGGCCGAGGGTCTCCAGGCGCTTGCGCTTGAAGTAGCGGGCGTCGAACTCGATGCTCGCCGGCCGCAGCTCCGGGTACGTCTCGGCCTGCATGCAGTAGCCCACCGCCCGGACGAGCCCGCGCAGGTCCACCGCCGTCGGGTGCTCGATGCCGCCGTCCGGCGACAGCCGGGGCAGCAGCGCGTCCACGATCGTGACGGGGATCCGGTTGCTGTTCTCGTACGGCGCCAGCCGGTCGAGCACCAGCTCCGTGCCGTACGCGGCCACCTGCAGCCCGAAGTAGCGCTGCGCGGTCAGCAGCCCGGTCGAGAAGCAGCCCACGACCAGTTCGGGCCGCAGCGCCGCGAAGCACACCTCGGCGGGCACGCTCTCGGCGGCCACCGACAGCCGCACGCCCAGGGGTTCGGCCGCGGCCCGCAGGAGCTGGGCGTGCCGCCGCCCGGCGGCCGGGTGCGGTTTGAAGACGATGTCGGTGTAGCCGCGCGCGGCCAGGGCCTTGAGCATCGTCTCGTGCAGCGCCGCCTCCTCCTCCGGGGTGACGATCTCCAGGGCCGACAGGTACTGGCCGAGGATCATCGCCTGCCCGGGCAGCATGTCGGGGGCGGTGGCGGTGACCTCGTGCACGACCGACATGAAC
Source organism: Nonomuraea sp. NPDC049625 (assembly GCF_040675285.1). Taxonomy (NCBI): domain Bacteria; kingdom Bacillati; phylum Actinomycetota; class Actinomycetes; order Streptosporangiales; family Streptosporangiaceae; genus Nonomuraea; species Nonomuraea sp. NPDC049625. The sequence goes on from NZ_JBFAOQ010000002.1 coordinate 816,867, forward strand.
CGCTCGTCCGGCAGGATCGAGGGTGCGACGTCGTACTCGCTGAGCAGCAGCGGGGTCAGGCCCGGCACGAGGTCCAGGTGGAACAGGCGGCCGATGCGGCGGTAGATCTCCGCCGGCAGCGGGTCGCGGGTGGGGCCGTAGCTCATCAGGCCGTCGGAGTAGACGGTGATCGGGCAGTCGCGCACCAGCCCGGCGATGGTCCGGGCCGGGGGCACCGCGATGGACTCCAGCACCAGCTCCTCGACCCCGTCCAGGCCCCAGACGGAGCGGATGAGGCGCTCCATCATCGGCACCTCGATGACGCGGGCGCGCCAGTCGGAGGGGTGCAGCGGCGCGATGAGGTCGTTCCACGAGTGCACCGCGTCGAAGCGCGAGCGCAGCACGGCGAAGCCGGGCGACCTGTCGAGCGGCGCCGTCACCTCGGGGATGGCCGCGTTGTTCGACACGATCAGGACGCGGCGCCCGTCGCCGAAGCGGCCGTCGTCGATGGCGGCGGCCAGCGACATCGCGCCGAACAGCGTCGAGGCGTAGAAGACCTTCACTATGTCTCCTCCCGGTCGCGGCGGACCCGGACGTGCGGGCTGGGCGGCAGGTCGGGCACCAGGGCCCGCAGCGTGGTCTCGCGTTCGACGGACATGCGCGCCACCGACTCCGACACCAGCTCGGCGGGCAGGGCGCGCACCATGTGGGCGCCGCGCTCCTCGAAGCGGGAGCGCAGCGCCGGGGTGAACCGGTCGGCGATCTCCAGGTGGTGGGCGAGCAGCGCGCAGAAGTTCCGCACCGCCTTGGGCAGGAACTCCGGCTCGAGATCCTTGAACACCAGGTCGAACGCGTCGAAGAAGTGCAGCTGGCGCTCGTCGCCGACCTGGGTCAGCGACCCGGACACCAGGCGGCGGTAGAACACCCCGGCCAGCGACACCACCGCGAACGTGGCGGCCTCCCGGTGCAGGCGCCAGATCCACGGCCGGTCCTCGGCGGTGTGCAGGGAGCCGGGGAAGTGCAGCAGGTCGCGAAGGGAGCGCCGGTAGATCCCGGCCCACGCGTACGGGTAGTCGACCATGGTCCGCACGCCGGCGGGCAGGATCGCCTCCCGTGGGTCGAGCACCACGCCCCTCCGCGCCATGGGGGCGCGGTGCACGACCCGTTTGCGGCCCTCGACCTGCACGTGGTCGGCGCGTACGAAGTCGCAGCCGAGCCCGTCGATCGCCTCGACGAGCCGTGCCAGGTAGCCCGGGGCGAGCCAGTCGTCGGCGTCCATGAACGTGACATACCGGCCGGAGGCGGCCGACAGGCCCGTGTTGCGGGCGTCGGCCAGCCCGACGGGGGCCGCGTTGCGCAGCATGGTCAGCCCGGGCAGGTCGCGGGTGAAGTCGTCGACGATGTCCGCGGTGGCGTCCGTGGACCCGTCGTTGACGACGATGAACTCGAAGTCGTGCCGGGCGTTGCGGCAGAGCGACGACAGTGTGTCGGCGATGTACTTCTCGCCGTTCAGCACCGGCACGACGACCGAGAGAGTGATCAAGAGTGGTTTCTCCAGAGTGCGGACGAGGTCAGACGGTCACCCGGCGCAGGCGGGCCTTGGGAGCCTCCTCGCCGGGGAAGACGCGCTTGACGCCGTCGCCCATGGCCTGCTCGATGATGCGGATGTCACGGACGAGGTGCTCGAGGCCGGCCGGCTCCAGCGAGGCGGCGTGGTCGGAGCCCCACATGGTGCGGTCGAGCGTGATGTGCCGCTCCACGGTGACCGCGCCGAGCGTGACCGCGGCCAGGGAGATCTGCAGGCCGCGCTCGTGGCCGGAGTAGCCGACGGGCACGCCGTAGCGCTCCTTGAGCGTGGTGATCGTGCGCAGGTTCGCCTCTTCCGGCGGCAGCGGGTACGTGGACGTCGCGTGCATCATGATCAGCTTGTCGGTGCCGAGGATCTCGACGGCCGCGTCGATCTCCGACAGCGTGGACATGCCGGTGGACAGGATGATCGGCTTGCCGGTGGCGGCCAGGACCCGCAGCAGCTCGTGGTCGGCGACGCTGGCCGAGGCCACCTTGTGGACGAGGACGTCCATCTCCTCCAGGAACTCCACGGAGGGAACGTCCCACGGCGAGGCGAACCAGTGCAGGCCGCGCTCGTCGCAGTATTTCGCGATCTGCCGGTACTCGTCGTAGCCGAACTCGGTCCGCTCCTTGTACTCCAGGTACGTCATCTCGCCCCACGGCGTCTGCCTGATCTGGCCCTTCTGCTCCTCGGGCACGCAGATCGCGGGGGTGCGCTTCTGGAACTTGACCGCCTGGCAACCGGCCTCGGCCGCCACGTCGATGAGGCGGCGGGCGATGTCGATGTCGCCGTTGTGGTTGATGCCGATCTCGCCGATCACGTACACGGGCTCGCCGTCGCCGACCAGGACGTCGCCGATCGCGACGGGGCCGAGCCTGGGCCGCGTGCGGACCTCGACCGCGGGCGGTTCGGGCCGGGCGGCCACGACGCGGTCGCACAGCTCGCGCACGGCGCCGGACCCGCCGGCCCTGGTCAGCACGACCCTGGCGGCGGCGCGCACGCGCGGGTGGGCGTCGGGGGTGGCGATGGCCCAGCCGACCTCGGCCATCGGGCCCAGGTCGTTGACGTCGTTGCCGACGTAGGCGACGCGGACCGGGTCGAGGCCCTCGATGGTCAGCCAGTCGCGCAGCACGGTCCGCTTCTCGGCCAGGCCCTGCAGCACGGGGACGCCGAGCTTGCGGGCGCGGGCGGCCACCACCGGGTTGTGCTCGGTGGACATGACCAGCACCTTCACCCCGGACCGCTTCAGCAGCGCGATGCCCATCCCGTCGGAGCGGCTGACGAGAACCATCTCGCGGCCGTCGGAGTCGACGTAGGCGCGGTCGTCGGTGTGCACGCCGTCGAAGTCGGTGATGACGGCGTCCACGTCGATCGGCTCGGGCTCGTCGATGAACGGGGCGAGCGCGCGCACCAGCTCCAGGTCATCCGGGTTGTCGATCTCGACCGCGTGCTTGGGCGACACCGGCTGGACGGCGACCTGGCCGAAGAAGCGGTGGCCGTGCTCGCGCAGGCCGGAGGTGCGCATGACGTAGAAGGCGCCGTTCTCGCGGAACTCGGGGTCGCGGTCCTGGCGGCGCTGCCGGACGGCGGGGTCGTGGTTGATACCGCCTCCGGCGGCGGTCCACAGGAACTCGTGCGTCGGCAGCCCCGACACGACCGAGTCGGCCTCCCCGTCCAGCACCTTGCGCACGGCCTCGGACAGGTTCTCCGGGTCGATGAACGCGCTGGTGCACTGCACCAGCACGACGACCTCGGGGTCCTCGCCGAGGGCGTCGAGCGCGTGCAGCACCGCCGACTCGCTGGAGGCGGTCGCGCCGCTCAGCTCCTCGGGCCGCTCCACGACGATCGCCCCCGCCTCACGGGCGGTCTCGGCGATGCCCGCGTGGTCGGTGCTGACCACGACCTGGTCCACGAGCTCGGCCCGCCGGGCGGCCCGTACCGCTCGGGTGACCAGCGGGACGCCGCCGACCAGGGCGAGGTTCTTCAGGGGTACGCCCGCCGAACCTCCGCGGGCGGGAACTACGGCCAGGACTCGCAAGATCTGTCTCCTCAGTGCATCGGACTGCACCAGAAGCTAGAGGCCCGGATTGAACGGCCAGCGTCACCATCATTAACTTTCCATGGGGATCCGGTAGAGGAGTTCTGGCCGGCCGACTCCTCCGTATTGCGGGATGCGGGCGGCCACCCCCCGCTCGACCAGGTATTCCAGGTAGCGGCGGGCCGTCACGCGGGACACCCCGATCGCGTCGGCCACGGCTTGGGCGGCCATGCCCTCGGGGTTGTCGCGCAGCTTCGCGGCGACCGTGTCGAGGGTGTCGCGCGCCATGCCCTTCGGCAGCTCTGAGCTGCCCCGAAGGGTGCCGAGGACCCGGTCCACGTCCCCTTGCCCGACGGCCAGGCCCGCCTCGTCCTTGAACCGGGCGTAACGCGTCAGCTTTTCGGAGAGTGTCGCGTAGGTGAACGGTTTGAGCAGGTACTGGGAGATGCCGAGGGAGACCGCGGAGCGCACCATGGCCAGGTCGCGGGCCGAGGTGACGGCGATCACGTCGCACATGAGCCCGCCCGCGCGGATCGCCCGGCACACCTCCAGCCCGTGCATGTCCGGCAGGTACAGGTCGAGCAGGACGAGGTCCACGGGCTTGCCGCGCAGGAACCGCAGGGCCGCGTTGCCGGTCCTGACCACGCCGGCCACCTCGAAGCCCGGGGTCCGCTCGATGTAGATGCGGTTGGCCTCGGCCGTGATCTCCTCGTCCTCCACGACGAGCACGGATATCTTCGCGCCCGATCCCGGCGCCGAGATGGTCATCGCACCCGCTCCTGCACCGGCAGCCGCACGGTGAACACCGAGCCCTTCACGTCGATGGTGCCGCCCAGCCGCCGCACCGCCTGCCCCACCAGCGCCAGCCCCAGCCCGCGCCCGTCGCCCTTGGTGGTCCAGCCCTTCGCGAACGCCTGCGGGTCGGCCAGCCCGGGGCCGTTGTCGGCGACCCTGATGAGGACCGCACCGCCGCCCGCGCTGAGGTGGACCTCCACCCGGGAGGCCGCCTCGATGGCGTTGTCGATCAGGTTGCCCACGATCGTGACGAGCTCGCGCGGGTCGAGGCCCAGGTCGTCGAGCTCGCTGTCCTGGCTGATCACGAGCTCGGCGCCGCGTTCGGCGGCCTCGGCGCTCTTGCCGAGCAGCAGCGCGGCGAGCACCGGCTCGCGCACCGCGCCGACAACCCGGTCGGTCAGCTCCTGCGCGGCGCGCAGCTCCGCCGTGCCGAGCGCCACGGCCTGTTCGGTACGGCCCAGCTCCACCAGCGTGATGACGGTGTGCAGCCGGTTGGCGGCCTCGTGGGCGGCCGAGCGCAGCGAGTCGGCGAAGTCCCGCTCGGCGTTGAGCTGCCCGGTCAGCGCCTGGAGTTCGGTGTGGTCGCGCACGGTCACGACGGTGCCGAGCCGGCTGGCGGCGCTGTTGACCGCGAGGACGCGGTCGCCGACCAGGTGGACGCGCTCGTCGTCGTCGGCCAGCACCTCCGAGAGGCCGAGTTCGTCCACGTGCCGCCCTTCGGCGTCGGCGGGCAGGCCGAGCAGCATCCTGGCGGCGTCGTTGCAGAGCGTCAGCGTGCCGTCCTTGCCCACCAGCAGCAGGCCCTCCCGGACGGCGTGCAGGACGGCGTCGTGGTGCTCGTGGATGCGGCCCAGCTCCACCGGGCCGAGGCCGTGCGTCTGGCGGCGCAGCCGCGCGGTGACCAGCCAGGTGCCGGCGGCGCCCAGCGAGAGCGCGAGCGCGACGATGAGGCCGCCCCAGGCGAGCTGGTCGCGGACCCTGGCGCTGATCTTGTTGATCGTGATACCCGCGCTGACCAGCGCCCGGACCCGGCCGTCCGACATGACGGGGGTCACCACCCGCCTGGACTCGCCGAGTGTGCCGGTGTAGGTCTCGGTGAACGTCTCGCCCGCCAGCGCCCGCTCGGTGTGGCCGAGGTAGTGCTTGCCGATCTCGGCGGGGTTCGGGTGGGTGTAGCGGGTGCCGTCGGGTTTCATGATGGTGATGAAGTCGACGCCCGTCTGGTGGCGTACCTGCTCGGCGTACGGCTGCAGCCGTACGGACGGGTTCGGGTCGTCGAGGGCGGCCAGCACGCTGGGCGAGGCGGCCACGCTCACCGCGACGGCCCTGGCCTTGCTGCTCGCCTCGTCGGTGAGCAGCTCGTGCGCCTGCACGAGCGCGAGCACCGCGAGGCCCGCCACCGTGACGGCGACCACGAGCAGCTGCAGGACCAGCATCTGGCCCGCCAGGCTCCAGCGCCGCATCTGACATCTCCCCTGTGAACGAAACTTACTCAATGGTGACCTATGTCACTGTGAGGGGCATACTCGGGCGTCTAGAAGGTCATTCCATCACCGCTGGAGAGCCCCCCATGCGTGATCGCACTCGCTACCTCTATCTGGCCGTCATCGGGGCGGTCCTACTCGGCATCCTGGTCGGATTCGTCTGGCCGGATGTGGGCAAGGAGCTCAAACCGCTCGGCACCGGCTTCGTCGCGCTCATCCAGATGGTGATCGGGCCGATCATCTTCTGCACGATCGTGCTGGGCATCGGCTCGGTACGCCAGGCGGCCAAGGTCGGCAAGGTCGGCGGCCTCGCGCTCGGCTACTTCATCGTCATGTCCACGGTAGCCCTGCTCATCGGCCTGCTGGTCGGCAACGTCATCGACCCGGGCTCGGGGCTGCACCTCAGCGACGCCGCCAAGCAGGCCGCGGAGGCGCAGGCGGCCAAGGGCGGCGAGTCCACCACGGTCGACTTCCTGCTCGGCATCATCCCGAAGACGCTGGTGTCCTCGCTCACCGGCGGCTCGGTGCTGCAGGCGCTGCTCGTGGCGCTGCTGGCCGGGTTCGCGATCCAGGCCATGGGCGCCAAGGGCGAGCCGATCCTGCGCACCATCGAGCACTTCCAGCGGCTGACGTTCCGCATCCTCGCCATGATCATGTGGGCCGCGCCCGTCGGGGCGTTCGGCGCGATCGCCGCGGTCGTCGGGGAGACCGGGCTGGAGGCGCTCAAGAGCCTGGCGATCATCATGGTCGCCTTCTACATCACGTGCCTGCTGTTCGTCGGCGTCGTGCTCGGCTCGATCCTGTGGCTGGTCGCCCGGATCAACCTGTGGTCGCTGCTGAAGTACCTGGGCCGCGAGTTCCTGCTCATCCTGTCCACCTCCTCGTCGGAGACGGCCCTGCCCAGGCTCATCGCCAAGATGGAGCACCTGGGCGTGAGCAAGACCGTGGCCGGCATCACCGTGCCGACCGGCTACTCCTTCAACCTCGACGGCACCGCGATCTACCTGACCATGGCCACGCTGTTCATCGCCGAGGCCACCGGGGCGCCGCTGCAGTTCGGCGAGCAGATCGCGCTGCTGCTGTTCATGATGATCGCCTCCAAGGGCGCCGCGGGCGTGACCGGGGCCGGGCTGGCCACGCTGGCCGGCGGGCTGCAGGCGCACCGTCCCGCGCTGGTCGACGGCGTCGGCCTCATCGTGGGCATCGACCGCTTCATGTCCGAGGCCAGGGCGCTGACGAACTTCGCCGGCAACTCCGTCGCCACCGTGCTGGTCGCCGTCTGGACCGGAGACTTCGACCGGGAGCGCGCGAATGAGGTGCTCGCCGGGAACGCGCCGTTCGACGAGGCCACGCTGCTGGACGAGGACGACGACGACAACCGCCCCGGTCCCGACGAGTCGGGCGACCGGGAGCTGTCGAAGGTCTAGGGCTTGCGGGCGATGCCCGCGTAGCCCAGCCGCGACATGTCCGCGTCGAGGAAGATCGGGATGTCGCGATCGATGTACGGCCACCCGAGCTCCGGCCCGATGCCGTTGGCGAGGTGGCCGGGCGGGATGAACTCGAAGTCACCGAAGAAGGCCGCGATCTCCTTGCCGGGTCGCGGCCTGAACGGCATGTTGGCCCGCTGGTAGAACTCGACCACCCGGTCCGTCAGCGCCGAGTGGGAGTCGCTGCCCACGTGCGAGATGGCCAGATAGCTGCCCGGCGCCATCGCCTCGCGGTAGCCGGCCACGAACGTGCTCGGGTCGTCCTCGTCGGGGATCAGATGCAGGATGAACATCATCAGCACGGCCACCGGCCGCTCGAAGTCCAGGAGCGCGCGCACTTCGGGGTTGGCCAGGATCTCCTTCGGCCGGCGCACGTCGCCCAGCACCATGGCCACCCGCTCCGGGTCGGCCAGCAGGGCCCTGCCGTGCGTGGCCACCACCGGGTCGTTGTCCACGTAGACCACGCGGGCATCGGGGGTGTGGCGGAGCGCGACCTCGTGCACGTTCTCCTGCGCCGGCAGGCCGGAGCCGAGGTCAAGGAACTGCGTGATGCCCTGTTCGCACAGGTAACGCACGAACCGGCCAATGAGCGCCCGGTTCTCCCTGGTGCCTTCACGGGTTTCGGGAACCGCGCTCAGGACCAGCTCGGCCAGATCCCTGTCGGCCTGGAAATTGTCCTTGCCACCCAGGAAGTAGTCGTACATGCGCGCCGCGTTAGGGATGTGAGGGTCGACGCCCTGCGGCGCTTGTTCCGTCATGACACCATGATCTATGACTTGAGCACCGGAAATCTACGAAAAGCGGTCAAACGGCCGGAAGTCTCAACACAAATCGCGCCCCGCCCACACGGTCCTCAACGGTGATCTGGCCCCCATGAGCCACCACGACGTCACGCGCGATGGCCAGGCCCAGGCCCGTTCCGCCGGCGTCGCGGCTGCGGGCGGCGTCCAGGCGAGTGAAGCGCTGGAAGATGCGCTCGCGATCCTCCTCGGCGATCTCCACGCCGTCGTTCTCGACCGCCAGCAGCGCCGTGTGCTCGCCCTCCCTGCGGACCTCGACCTGGACCGTGTGCTCGGCGTGGCGCTGGGCGTTGTCCAGCAGGTTCGTCAGCACCCTGGCGAGCTGGAGCCGTACGCCCTCGACCACCACCCCCTCGGTCAGTTCCACGTGCACGGGCACCTTGTCGCAGCGCACGGTCAGCTCCTGGCGCACCAACTCGGCGAGGTCCACCCGCTCCTTGGCCACGTCCACCCGGGAGCCGATCCTGGCCAGCAGCAGCAGGTCGGTGATGATGGCCTCCAGGCGGTCGGTGTCGCGCAGCGCGCTGTCCACCAGCGCCTCGACGTCGGTGTCGTCGGGATAGAGCTGGGCGCTCTCCAGCTGGGCGCGCAGGCCCGCGATGGGGGTGCGCAGCTCGTGCGAGGCGTCGGAGGCGAACTGGCGCTGCTGCTGGGCCGAGCGTTCCAGCCGGGCCAGCGTGCCGTTGACGGACCTGGCGAGCTGGGACACCTCGTCCTGGCCCGGCGGCTGTGTGACGCGCCGGCTCAGGTCGCCCGCGTGTACGGCGTCCAGCTCGGCCCGCAGGGTCGCCACCGGCCTCAGCGCGCGCCCCGTGACCAGCCACGTGGCCCACGACGCCAGCCCGATCAGCACCCCGACCTCGATGAACACCACCACTTCCAGGCCGCGGTTGGCCAGCAGGTCGGGCGTGCTGCGGCCCGCGTAGACCACGGGGGAGTCGGCGAACAGGCTCACCCGGACGGCCGTGACGTGGATGCACTCGGTCGGCAGGCAGTTCATCACGCTGACCACCCGGTTCTCGGGCGTGGGGCGGATGTCGCTGAGCGGCGGCAGGTTCCTGGCCGCGTCGCTGCTGGCCAGGATCTGCCCGTTGGGGCCGACGACCTGGATCAGGTCCACCGGCGGGTTGGGCACCGGGATGGCGGCGCCCATGGGCAGCGCGCCGCCGCGCATCTCGTACGCGATCCGCTCGGCCGTGTCCCGGGTGTCGCGGAAGACGCTGGCCGTCATCAGCGATCTGGCGGTGATCACCCCGGCGACGGCCACGGGGATGAGCACGAGGGCGGCTACAGCCGTCGCGATGAGGGTGACGCGTCCGCGCAGGGATCTGGCCCACCAGGGTGGCACCCTGTGAGGTTACCGAGCGTGATTACCGACATTTGCCGCGTTAAGGGAAAGATTCCCCCAACCCCGGGGCCGGATCCGGTCAGCGCTGGATCCAGACCGCGGTGTCCGGCGGGATGGCCCCGTCCTCGGCCAGCGGGCCGCTGGACAGCAGCACCTCGCCGCCCAGGTCGAGCCGCACCGGCTCCTCGCCCGTGTTGAGCACCACGACCAGCCCCGGGTCGCGCTCGATGGCCAGCACGTCCTTGGGGGAGTCGAGCCACGTCACGGTGCCGCCGCCGAGCGCCGGGTGCTCCCTGCGGAGCTTCAGCGCGGCGCGGTAGAGGTTCAGGGTGGAGGCGGGGTCGTGCTCCTGGGCCTCGGCCGACAGCGGCCCCCACGAGGCGGGGATCGGCAGCCAGGGGTCGCGCCAGCCGAAGTCGCCGGAGGCGGTCCACGGGATCGGCACCCGGCAGCCGTCGCGGCTCTCGCCGGTGCGCCGGAAGGCCGGGTCCTGGCGCAGCTCGTCCGGCAGGTCGAGCACCTCGGGCAGGCCCAGCTCCTCGCCGTTGTAGAGGTAGGCCGAGCCGGGCAGGGCCAGCATGAGCACCGTGGCCGCCCGGGCGCGGGCCAGGCCGCCGTGGCGGGTGACGTGGCGGGGCTTGTCGTGGTTCGACAGCACCCACGTGGTGGGCGCGCCGACCAGCTCCGACTCCTTCAGCGCCTTCTCGATGACGGTACGGAACGACTTGGCGTGGAAGTCGGCCATCATGAACTCGAACGAGAACGCCTGGTGCAGCTCGTCGGGCCCGACATAGCGGGCCAGCCGCTCGGGGGAGGACACCCACGCCTCGGCCACCGCCATCCGGCCGCCGGGGTAGGAGTCGAGGATCGGCCGCCACTCGCGGTAGATCTCGTGCACGCCGTCCTGGTCGAAGTACGGGAGCTGCTCGTCGCCGAGCATCTCGGCCTGGCGGCCCTCCTTCGGCCCCACGTCGGGCAGCCCGGCGGCCTTGATCATGCCGTGCGCCACGTCGACCCTGAAGCCGTCCACGCCCCGGTCGAGCCAGAAGCGCAGGATGTCGCGGAACTCGGCGCGCACGTCCGGGTTCTCCCAGTTGAGGTCCGGCTGCTCGGGGGCGAACAGGTGCAGGTACCACTGCCCGTCCGCCACCTGCGTCCAGGCGGGGCCGCCGAAGATCGACTCCCAGTCGTTGGGCTCGTCGCGGAAGATGTAGCGGTCGCGCAGCCCGGCCTGGAACCAGGGGTGCCGGTCGGAGGAGTGGTTCGGCACCAGGTCCACGATGACCCTGATGCCCTTGTCGTGGGCGTCGGCGATGAGAGCGTCGAAGTCGGCGAGCGTGCCGAACATGGGGTCCACGTCCCGGTAGTCGGCCACGTCGTAGCCGCCGTCGGCCATGGGGGAGGTGTAGAAGGGGCTCAGCCAGATGGCGTCCACGCCCAGGTCGGCGAGGTAGCCGAGGCGGTCGCGCACGCCGGCGAGGTCGCCCATGCCATCGCCGTCCGCGTCGGCGAAGCTGCGCGGGTAGACCTGGTACACGACGGCGTCACGCCACCAGTCGTCGTTGCCGAGCATGGCTGTCCTTCCCTGGATGCCCGAGATGTCCCGTGAGGTTGTGGTGAAGGATGTCGCGGTCGTTCGGCCGGGGTCAAGCGCAACTTGCGGAAAGTTGCATACGTCACCCTGACCCGCCCGTACTCCTGCCTGAGGCCGCTTGCGGGAGGCGCTTTCGCGGGGTTCGGTGAGGATCACGTAACGCTCTTTCGCAAGTTCTTCCAATTCTTGCAAAGAGCCGCTAACGTCCCGGAAACGTTAGAGCTTTCTTCCGGCGGCGCTCGCGTGGCACCGCCGTTCCTGCGTGACCTCAGGAGGTCCCATGCGCATGCGGGCTCTGGGTGTGGCCGCTCTCGCGACCCTCGCTTTCGCCGCCACGGCGTGCGGCGAATCCCAGCCGGCTTCCCCGTCGGCGTCCCCGGCGGCACCCGGTGCGTCCGCCTCCGCCCCGGCGGCCAAGAGCGGCGGCACACTCGTGATCTGGGCCGACCCCAGCCGCGTCAAGCCGCTCAAGCCGTTCGCCGACCAGTTCGGCACCGAGAACGGCGTGACCGTCGAGGTGAAGGAGATCAGCAAGGACAACCAGACGACCTTCCTCACCGCCTCCCAGCAGGGCAGCGGCCCCGACATCATGATCGGCGCGCACGACTGGATCGGCAACCTCGTGCAGAACGGCGCCATCGACCCCGTCACCCTGACCGACGAGCAGAAGGCCGCCTTCTCGGCCAAGGCGATGCAGGCCGTGACGTTCAACGGGCAGGTCTACGGCGCCCCGTACGCGGTGGAGAACATCGCCCTGATCCGCAACACCAAGCTCGCCCCCGACGCGCCCGCCTCGATCGAGGACATGATCGCCAAGGGCAAGGAGCTCAAGGCGGCCGGCAAGGTCAAGGAGGTGCTCTGCATCCCCGTCGGCCAGAAGGGCGACGCCTTCCACGTCTACCCGATCTTCGCCTCCGCGGGCGGCGCGCTGTTCGGCGCCACCTCCACCGGCGACCCCGACCCCAAGCAGGTGCTGGTCGGCTCGCCCGACTCGGTCAAGGCGTTCGGCAAGCTCAAGGACCTGGGCGAGAAGGGTGACGGCGCGCTGCGCACGTCGATCACGAACGAGAACTACATCGTGAACTTCGCCGGCGGCAAGTGCGCCTACCTGATCTCCGGCCCGTGGGCGATGAGCGAGGTCAAGAAGGGCGGCATCACGTACGACATCACGGCCGTCCCGTCGTTCAAGGGCGGCAAGCCCGCCACCCCGTTCGTCGGCGTGCAGACGTTCTTCGTGGCCTCCAAGGGCAAGAACAAGGCCCTGGCCCAGGAGTTCGTCGCCAACTACGTGACCAACAAGGACGTCGCGAAGGCGCTCTACGAGGCCGACCCGCGGCCCCCGGCGCTGACCGCCGCCCTCCAGGAGGTCCAGGCGAGCGACCCGGACGCCGTCAAGTTCATGGAGGCGGGCAAGGACGGCCTGCCGATGCCGGCCATCCCCGAGATGGCGGCCATCTGGGAGCCGTTCGGCATCGCCGAGAACGCCGTCGTCAAGGGCGGCGACGCGGCCAAGGCCGCCGCGGCCGCGCAGAAGGCCATCGACGGCTCGCTCAAGCACTGATCATGACCCTCGACGTGCGCGAGGCCCCAAGAAAAGGCGGGGAGCCCAAGGCGGCTCCACGGCCCCGCCGGGAGATCACCACGGCGTTCGTGGTGAGCAGGATCGCGGTGCTGGCCGTGGCCGCCGCGATCCTGCTCTACGCCGCGCCGCCGCTGGTCGCCGCCGAATCATGGGTCTCGCTGGGGCTGCTGGGCGCCGTCAGCGCGGCCATCGCCTGCCTCTACCTGACCCGCCGCTTCATCCCGGCCAAGTATCTGGTCCCCGGCACCGTCTTCCTGATCGCGTTCCAGGTGTTCCCCGTGGCCTACACGGTCACCACCGCGTTCACGAACTTCGGCGACGGGCACCGCGGCGACAAGGCCGCCGCCGTCACCGCCATCGAGACCGGCTCGGTGCGCCAGACCCCCGGCTCGCCCGAGTACGCCATGACGGCCGCCCTGCGCGGTGACGAGCTGGTGTTCCTGCTGGTCGACCCCAAGACCAAGCAGGTGCGGCTGGGCGACGCCAAGGGGCTGTCGCCGCTGGCGGGCGCCCAGGTCGGGGTCACCGGCAAGGTGCTGGCGGCCCCCGGGCTGACCGTGCTCAAGACGCCCGAGGCCGCAGCCCGCGGGCAGGAGATCTCCGCGCTGGCCGTGCCGACCGGCGACGGCGTGATCAAGGCGAACGGGCTCAGCCGGGCCGTCGAGGGCAAGGCGGCGCTCGTGTACGACGCCGGCTGCGACTGCGTGCGCGGCAACGGCGACACCTGGATGGCCGACGAGAGCCAGGGCTTCTTCGTCAACGCCAAGGGCGAGCACCTGGCGCAGGGCTGGCAGGTCGGCGTCGGCCTCGACAACTTCGCTCGGGTGCTGACAAATCCGACTATTTCGGGATATTTCGCGGGGGTGTTCGGCTGGAACCTGGTCTTCGCGCTGGCCTCCGTGCTCGGCACGTTCGCGCTCGGCATGTCGGTCGCGCTGGCGCTGCACCACCCGCGGATGCGCGGCACCCGCTTCTACCGGATCGCGCTGATCCTGCCGTACGCGATGCCCGCCTTCGCCATGCTGCTGGTCTGGCGTGACATGTTCAACCGCGACTTCGGCCTGATCAACCAGCTTCTCGGCGCCAACGTCGACTGGCTGGGCGAGACCGGGACCGCCCGGTTCGGGGTGATCCTGGTCAACCTCTGGCTCGGCTTCCCGTACATGTTCCTCGTCACCACCGGCGCGCTGCAGGCCATCCCGCGCGAGCTGACCGAGGCGGCGGCCATCGACGGGGCCACGCCGTGGAAGGCCTTCCGGCGGGTGACGCTGCCGCTGCTGCTGGTGGCGCTCACGCCGCTGCTGATCTCGTCGTTCGCCTACAACTTCAACAACTTCAACGCGATCGCGCTCACCACCGAGGGCGGGCCGTTCCCGGCCGACAACCCGCAGGTGGGCGGCACGGACCTGCTGATCACCTACACCTTCAGGCTGGCGTTCGGGGCGGGCGGGGCGCAGTTCGGCTTCGCCGCGGCGGTCTCGGTGTTCATCTTCACGATCGTGGCCGTCATCTCGGCCGTGGCGTTCCGCCGTACCCGCAAGCAGGAGGAGGTCTACGCGTGAAGCTCGCCCTCAGGCACGTCTTCGTGCTGATCGTGTGCGCGTTCGCGCTCTTCCCGATCCTGTTCGTGGTCTCGGCCGCGATCAACCCCATGGGCACGCTGGCCTCCACCGACCTGCTGCCGACCGGGGCCAGCCTGGCCAACTTCGCCCACCTGCTGACCTCCGACAGCTACCCGTTCGGCCGGTGGTTCTTCAACTCGGTGTTCATCGCGCTGGTGGCGTCGTTCGCGAGCCTGCTGCTGTCGATGCTCGCCGCGTACGCCTTCAGCCGCATGCGCTTCGCGGGCCGCCGGGTCGGGCTGCTGGCGCTGCTGCTCATCCAGATGTTCCCGCAGTTCCTGGCCATCGTGACGATCTTCATGATCTTCACCAGGGTGACCGAGCTGTATCCGGCCTTCGGGTTCAACACCGTGTGGGGGCTGATGCTGCTCTACCTCGGCGGCGCGCTCGGCGTGAACACCTGGCTGATGAAGGGCTTCCTCGACACCGTGCCGAAGGAGCTGGACGAGGCCGCCACCGTGGACGGGGCCACGCACGCGCAGATCTTCTGGCGGGTCATCATGCCGCTGGTCACGCCGATCCTCGCGGTCACGGCGCTGCTGGCGTTCATCGGCACGATGAGCGAGTTCCTCATGGCGAACGTGTTCCTGCGCGACCCCGAGAGCAAGACCCTCGCCGTCGGCATGTACGGGATGATCGCCGGCGACCACCGCAACGCGAACTTCGGCATGTTCGCCGCGGCGACGCTGCTTACCGCGATTCCGACGGTGAGTGTGTTCCTCTGGTTGCAGAAGTACATCGTCTCCGGGCTCACCGCCGGGGCTGTCAAGGGATAGGTGCATTTGCGCTTCATCGGGGAGCCGCATCACGACGGCTCAGCTCTCTACGTCTCCGAGCAGGAGCCCGCACTCGGCTCGCGGGTGACGCTGTGGCTGCGGGCGCCGCTGGCCGCCGGGATCACGGGCGTGCACGTGCGTACCGTGCACGACGGCGAGCCGCGCTACGCCGAGGCGGCGCCGGACCCGTCGCGGCGGGAGACCGGCGGGTACGGCGGCACGGACGTCTGGTGGCGGGCCGAGATCACCGCGGTCAACCCGGTGACCCCGTACCGGTTCCTGCTCGCCACGCGGGGCGGCCAGGCGTGGCTGACCGCGGCCGGGCTCGTCACCCACGACGTGACCGACGCGGGCGACTTCCGCCTCGTGTGCCATCAGCCGCCGCCCTCCTGGATGTCGGACGCGATCGTCTACCAGATCTTCCCCGACCGCTTCGACCGCTCCCGGCCCATGCGCGACCTGCCCGACTGGGCGCTGCCGCGCGACTGGGACCACGACCCGGTCATCCCCGCCGGCCCCGGCACCTCAGGGCAGTTCTACGGCGGCGACCTCGACGGCGTCGCCCAGCGGCTCGACCACGTCCAGAGCCTCGGCGTGAGCACCGTCTACCTGACGCCGATCTTCCCCGCCCGCTCCAACCACCGCTACAACGCCTCCACGTTCGAGCACGTCGATCCGCTGCTCGGCGGCGACGAGGCGCTGCACCGCCTGTCCGGCGCCCTGCACGCCCGCGGCATGCGGCTGCTCGGCGACATCACCACCAACCACTGCGGCGACACCCACGAATGGTTCACCGCGGCCGTCTCCGACGTGAACGCGGTCGAGCGCGAGATGTTCTACTTCGACCCCGACTCCGGCGACTACGAGTCCTGGTGGGGCGTCAAGACGCTGCCCAAGCTCAACTGGGGCAGCGAGCTCGTCCGCGCCCGCATGCGGGCCGTGCTGAAGAAGTGGCTCGGGCCGCTGGACGGCTGGCGCGTGGACGTGGCCAACATGACCGGCAGGCGGGCCGCCGACGACCACAACCACGAGGTCGCCGCCATGCTGCGGGCCGAGCTGGGCCCCGAGGCCGCGTTCATCGCCGAGCACAACCACGACGCCTCCTCCGACCTCGACCGCGACGGCTGGCACGGCACCATGAACTACGGCGGCTTCACCCGCCCCGTCTGGACCTGGCTGCGCGGGCCCGAACTGGACCTCGACCACTTCCTCGGCGTGCCGGGCGGCGTCCCGGCGCGCGACGGGACGGCCGCGCTGGCCACGTTCCGGTCGTTCGCGTCCCACATGTCGTGGCGCTCGCTCGTCCACTCCTGGCAACTGCTCGACTCGCACGACTCGCCCCGCATCCGCACCGTCACCGGCTCGCGCGAGCGCCACCTGCTCGCGCTCGGCCTGCAGGCCACGCTGCCGGGCACGCCGATGGTGTTCGCGGGCAGCGAGTTCGGCCTGACCGGGGTGAACGGCGAGCACTCCCGCACCCCGATGCCCTGGAACCGGCCCGCGGACCAGGACCTCCCAACGCTGGCGGCCTACCGGGAGCTGTTCGGGCTGCGCCGCGCCGAGCCCGCGCTGCGCCACGGCGGCCTGCGCTGGCTGCACGCCGACGCCGACTGCCTGATCTTCGCGCGGGAGACGTACGAGGAGTCGATCCTGGTGTGCGTGCGGCGGGCGCCCGGCGCGCCGCTGCGCCTCGGCGTCCACGCGCACGGCCTCTACAACGCCGAGGACGGGGACGTGCTTCCGGGCGACGGACCTTCGGTGCGTCTCTGGCGTCTCGCGCGCTGATCACGCTACCTTGGGCTACCCCCCCATCCGCTCCAACTCGATAGTGGTGTGCTCGAATGAGGTTGCTGCCCGTAGCCGTCATGGCGGCTGTCCTGCCTGCTTTCTCGCCTGCGGCCTCGGCCCACGCGCTGGCGGGCACCACGTACTACGTGGACTCGAAGTCGGGTAACGACGACGCGGCGGGCACCAGCGCCACCGCGCCGTGGAAGTCCCTCGACAAGGTCAACTCCGCCGACCTCAAGCCGGGCGACGCGGTCAGCTTCAAGCGTGGCAGCTCCTTCACCGGCCCGCTCAAGCTGGAGGCCAACGGCACCGCGGCCAGGCCCATCGTCATCCAGGCGTACGGCACCGGCCCGCTGGCCAGGATCAGCGGCATGGACGACGACTGCGTCGTGCTCAGCGGCGACCACTGGCGCGTCGGCGGCCTGCGGGCCTCCCGCTGCCGCTGGGCCGGCTTCGAGGTCGCCGGCGACAGCAACGAGCTGGCCGGCGTGCAGGCCGACGGCAACATCGCGGGCGTCTACGTCACCCCGTCCGGCTCGCGCAACGTCATCCGCGACAGCGTCCTGACCGACAACAACCGGATGAGCGTCAACGACGAGGGCGGCGACAACGACTCCGGCGCCTTCGGCGTGCTGCTCAACGGCGACGACAACCTCGTGACCGGCAACACCATCACCGGCAGCTACGCCAAGAGCGCCGACTACGGCACCGACGGGGCCGCCGTCGAGATCTTCGACGGCGACCGCAACCGCGTCACCCACAACATCTCCAGGAACAACGAGACGTTCACCGAGCTCGGCGCCCAGAAGGGCAAGACCGCCACCGGCAACGTGTTCGCCTTCAACGTCGTGACCTCCTCCCGCAGCCGCGGCTCGTTCCTCATCACCCGTGGCCCGCGCCACATCGTCGGGCCCGTGAAGGGCACGATCGCCGTCCAGAACTCGGTCTACCTGCCGGCCCGGGACACCATCGGCTGGTCCTGCCACGACGGCTGCGCCCCGTCGATCCTGAAGCTGCGCAACAACGTGATCGTGGTGGGCGGCGAGGCCGGCTGGGAGGACGGCAAGGGGGCCGACGAGGGCGGCAGCGTCTACCAGGGCCGGGTGAACAAGTTCAAGCTGGGGCCGAAGTCGATCGTGGCCGACCCGAAGTTCGTCTCCCGTACCGACCTGCGGCTGCGGCCCGGCTCGCCGGCGCTCGGCCGCGGCCTGACCCTCAGCCCCGCGTGGTACGGCGGCAAGGCGCTCGGCAAGGACATGGTCGGCAGGCCCCTGGCCGGCGCGCCCGACGCAGGCGCCTACCAGCGCTGACGCGCCCCTCCTGGCCCTTCCCGCATCGGCGTCGCCCCCTGCGCCGGTGCGGGGACTCCTGGGCCACGTGGCACCGCCATACCCATGGACGCCAGGGGCGCGGTCTGCCGCGCTCCCCATTCCCCCCAAAGGACCGCAACCCCGGACGGTGGGAAAGGCTCCTCCGCCTGGCGAGTGTAAAGATGCAGTGAGTGTAAGCTTGCATGCCATGGAGGAGTCCCGGCGCGAGCGCAAGAAGCGGCAGACCAGGCAGTTGCTCGTCGGCACGGCGCTCAGGCTGTTCGCCGAGCAGGGATACGAGCAGACGACCGTCGCGCAGATCGCCGCCGCGGCCGACGTTGCCACCAAGACGTTCTTCAACTACTTCCCGACCAAGGAAGACGTGCTGTTCGCCGAGGTCCTGGAGTACATGGAGCAGATGGCCGGCGTGGTCGCCGAGCGCGAGCCGTCGGACCGCGTCGCCGACGTGCTGCTCAAGACCTACGACCGGGTCATCGCCCACTACCTGACCAAGGGCCCGCTGGCGGGCGACCGCGAGCTGACGAAGGTCTACGACCACCTGGTCGCGACCGTGCCCTCCATCCAGGCCAAGGCCCTGCACATGATGTTCGGGGTGCAGCGCGAGGTGGCCCGGCACCTGCTGGAGGCCTTCCCCGACGAGCTCGACCCGATCAGCGCCGCGGCGGTGGCGGGGGCGTTCGTGGGCGCGGTCCAGGGGGCGGGCGGCGCCGCCCGCGAGGCCGGCCAGTCCGATGAGGAGATCGTGGCCTCGATGGCCCGCGCCGCCGAGATCGCCATCGGCGGGCTGCGCCCGTTCTAGAGTGGACGGGTGCTTCCAGATCTTCGCCAGCCGCTGGTGCGGCAGCTCGCCGAGTCCGACGTCCCCCGGCGCTACTGGCACCTGGGCGACGAGGACGGGCGGGCCTGGCTGTTCGAGAGCGTCGAGGGCGACGGCCTCGAACAGTGGGCGATCAGGCAGGTGCTGGTGGGCGCCGACCGGACCGCCCGCCGCTACTGGTGGCGCCACCTGCAGGACGAGTACGGCTTCCTCACCGACCAGCCGCTGGAGGTCTGGGAGCTGGCCGAGATCACGGAGCAGGCGTTCGAGGCCGTCTGGGAGGCGAGCGACTGAGGCGTCAGCTGCCGGCGGCCAGCACCGGGTAGAGGCGCTCCAGCTCGCCCGAGAGCCCGGCCTTCGACTGCCGGCTGATGGCGTCGGCCAGCACCTCGTAGGCCCCGGTCTCCAGGGCGTCGAGGGCCTGCGCGACGACCTCCTCGGGGGTGATCTTGGGTCCGGTGACGTGGGCGGCCATGTCGGTGTCGATGTAGCCCGCGTGCACCCCCAGGACGTGGGTGCCCTGCTCCTTCAGCTCCAGCCGCAGGGCGTTGGTCAGGGACCACGCCGCCGCCTTCGACGCGGCGTACCCGCTCGCCTGGGGAAACGTGATGAACGACAGCACCGACAGGACGTTCACCAGCGCCCCGCCGCCGTTGCGGGCCAGGACGGGGGCGAAGGCGCGGCTCATGGACAGCGTGCCGAAGTAGTTGGTGTCCATCTCGGCGCGCGCCGAGTCCAGGTCCGAGCTGCCGGAACGCGAGATGCCGGCGTTGTTGACGAGCAGGTCCACGTCGCCGCAGCGCTCGGCCGCGGCCGCGACGGCGGCCGGGTCGGTGACGTCGAGCTCGATCGGGGTGAGGTTCGTGCCGGTGATCGTGGCGGGGTTCCTGGCGGCCGCGTAGACCGTGCGGGCTCCCCGGTCCAGGAGGGCCTGGGCGAAGGCGGCGCCCAGGCCGCGGTTGGCGCCGGTGACGAGTGCGACGCTGCCGGAGATCTTCATGACGACTGCTCCAAAGGTGTTGTCAGGGACGTTCGAGGATGAGGGCGTTGGCGAGGCCGCCCGCCTCGCACATGGTCTGCAGCGCGTAGCGGGCGCCGCGCTCGGCCATGGCGTGGACCAGGGTCGTGGCGATGCGGGCGCCGCTGGCGCCCAGCGGGTGGCCGAGGGCGATGGCGCCGCCCTTGACGTTGACCTTGGCCGGGTCGGCGCCGGTCTCCTGGAGCCAGGCCAGCACGACGCTCGCGAACGCCTCGTTGACCTCGAACAGGTCGATGTCGGCGAGGCTCAGCCCCGCGCGGCGCAGGACCTTCTCGGTGGCCGGGATGACGCCGGTGAGCATGAGGATCGGGTCCGAGCCGACGACGGCGAAGCTGTGCAGGCGGGCCAGGGGCCGCAGGCCCAGGCGGGCCGCCGTCTCCGAGGTGGTGACCAGTACGGCCGCCGCCCCGTCGTTGATCGGGCTGCTGTTGCCCGCGGTCACCGACCAGTCGATCTGCGGGAACCGCTCGGCGTAACCGGGGTCGGTGAAGGCGGGCCTGAGCCCGGCCAGGATCTCCGGCGTCGTGCTCGGGCGTACCGACTCGTCCCGGTCGAGGCCGCCGACGGGCGCGAGCTCGCCGGCGAAGGAGGAGGCGGCGGCCTTGCGGTGCGAGCCGGCGGAGAACTCGTCGAGTTGCTCGCGGCTGAGCGACCACTTGGCCGCGATCAGCTCCGCGCTGATGCCCTGCGGCACCAGGCCGCCGGGGAAGCGCGCGGCCAGCGCCGGGCCGAACGGGTCGGCGCCCGCGGGCACGTTCGACCACATCGGCATCCGGCTCATCGACTCCACGCCGCACGCCACCACCAGGTCGTACGCGCCGGACATCACCCCTTGGGCGGCGAAATGCACCGCCTGCTGTGACGAACCGCACTGCCGGTCCACCGTGACCGCGGGCACCGACTCCGGGAGGCCGGCCGCCAGCCAGGCGTTGCGGGTGGTGTTCATGGCCTGCTCGCCCACCTGGTCGACGCAGCCGCCGATCACGTCGTCCACCAGGGACGGGTCCACCCCGCTGCGCTCGATCAGGGTGCGCAGCGTGTGCGCGAGCAGGTCCACCGGGTGGATCGCGGACAGGCCGCCGCCCGGTTTGCCCTTGCCGATCGGAGTACGTACGGCTTGCACGATGACGGCATCACGCACAGCGCCCTCCTCATCAGTTGGAAAACTGAACCCACTCTAGACTCGGTGGGTTTGATTTTCCAACGGACCACCTTGATCAGGAGGTGGAGCGCGCGAGGCCGTCGATGATCAGCTGGATGGCCGCGTCGAAGGTGCGGCCGATCTCCTCGGGATCGTCCGACATGTGTCCCTCGGTCTCGGCCAGGATGAAACCCGAGACGAACGCGTGCAGGATGTCGCTCGTCCGCCGCAGCTCCGACTCCGGCACCCCCGCCAGTCGCAGGATGCGGTAGAGCGTCTGCCAGACGGGCAACCGCCGGTCGGCGACGAGCCTCGGATGGGTGTGGACATATCTCCATATGGCGGGGTGTTCTTTCGCGTGCCGGTGATAGTCCAGCGCCAGCGCCATGAGCTGCTCCTCCCACGGGGCGCCGTCGTCCGGCGGGACGTGCATGCGCTCGGCCGTCGTGGCGCAGACCAGCGCCAGCAGCGCGTCCTTGCTCTCCACGTGGTGGTAGAGCGACATCGGGTTGACGTTCAGCTCGGCCGCCAGCTTGCGCATGGACAGCCCGTCCACCCCGCTCTCGTCCATCAGGCGCACCGCCGTGGTGCCGATCTCGTCGAGGGTCAGGGGTGCGCCCCTGCGTGCGCTCACTGCCATACACCGTATGGTAGCGTCAGCCATACGGTGTATGGCTACTCGAAGGGAGCAATCATGGCGGAGATCCCCGCCCCGCAGGGCCTGCCCATCCTCGGCAACACGCTGCAGATTCCCTCTCACTCGCCGATGGAGCACTTCGCCCAGGTCGCCACCCGTTACGACGAGGGCATCTACCGGCTGGAGATCGTCGGCCGCACGGTCGTGGTGGTGTACGACCCCGACCTGGTCGCCGAGGTGTGCGACGAGAGCCGGTTCGTCAAGCGGATCAAGCCGCCGCTGACGATCGTGCGCGACTTCGCCGGTGACGGGCTGTTCACTGCCGACCCGGACGAGCCGGTGTGGGGGCACGCGCACCGCATCCTGATGCCGGCCTTCAGCCAGCGGGCCATGAAGGCCTACTACGGGCAGATGCTCGAGATCGCCGAGCAGCTCGTCGAGTCGTGGGCCGTCCGCCAGGGGGAGGACCTGCCCGTCGCCGACGACATGACCAGGCTGACCCTGGACACGATCTCGCTCACCGGGTTCGGCTACCGGTTCAACTCCTTCGACTCTCCCGAGCTGCACCCGTTCCTGCAGGCCATGGGCGGCGCGCTCACCGAGGCCATGCTGCGCAACCAGCAGCTGCCGTTCGTCACCAAGCTCAAGCGCGGGCGCGAGGAGGCGTACCGGCGCGACATCGCCACCATGCAGTCGCTGGTGGACGACGTGATCACGCAGCGCCGCGCCGAGGGCGTCACCGGCTCCAAGGACCTGCTCGGCCTCATGCTGGAGGCGTCCGACCCGCAGAGCGGCGCCCGCCTGTCCGACGAGAACATCCGCAACCAGGTCCTCACCTTCCTCATCGCCGGCCACGAGACCACCAGCGGCCTGCTCTCCTTCGCCCTCTACAACCTGCTGCGTGAGCCGCACACCCTGGCCCGCGCCTATGAGGAGGTGGACCGGCTGCTGCCGGGCGACGAGCCGCCCACGTACGAGACGATCATGAAGCTCGACGTCATCGCGCGCGTCCTGGAGGAGACCCTGCGGCACTGGTCGCCGATCCCGGGGTTCAGCGTCAGCGCGGTCGAGGACACCACGATCGGCGGCTACCCCATCGCCAGGGACCAGGGCGTCATCGTGCTGCTGCCGGTGCTGCACCGCAGCCCCAAGGCGTGGGAGCGGCCGGACGAGTTCGACATCGACCGCTGGCTGCCGGAGAACAAGCAGAGCCATCACCCCGGGGCGTACAAGCCGTTCGGCAACGGCGAGCGGGCCTGCATCGGCCGCCAGTTCGCGCTGACCGAGGCCAGGCTGGCGCTGGCGATGATCCTGCGGCGGTTCGCGATCTCCGACCCGAGCGTCTACCGCATGAAGATCAAGCAGACCCTCACCCTCAAGCCCGACGGGTTCACGCTCAGGGTCCGCGAGCGGCGGGCGCACGAGCGGACCGTCGTCGTGGCCCAGGAGGTCGAGGAGAGCGCGCAGCAGGAGATCGCCGTCACCGGCGTGCCGCTCACCGTCGCCTACGGCTCCAACCTCGGCACCAGCTCCGACATCGCCGAACGCCTGGCCGAGCGGGCCGGCCGCGCGGGCTTCGCCACGACGCTGACCTCCCTCGACGACATGACGCCGCCGAGCGAGGGCCTGCTGATCGTGGTCGCCTCCTCCTACAACGGCAAGGCCCCCGACAACGCCCAGCGCTTCGACGCGCTGGAGGCGCTGCCCGATCTGTCCGGGGTCCGGCTGGCCGTGCTGGGCTGCGGGAACACGCAGTGGCCCACGTACCAGGAGTTCCCGAAGCGCGCGTACGAGAAGCTGACGGCCGCCGGAGCGGTGCCGCTGATCGAGCGCGGCGAGGCCGACGCGGACGGCGACTTCGACGGCGACGTGACCGCCTGGACGGCCGGGCTGTGGGCGGCGCTGGCCGAGGAGTACTCGGCCTCCACCGAGAGCGCCGGGCCGCGTTACGAGATGGAGGTGCTCAGCGAGGCCGAGGTCAGGCCCTCGGTCGTCTCCTCGCGCGCGTTCCCGCTGACCGTCGTCTCCAACGAGGAGCTGACCTCCGACCCGACCGGCCTCTGGGACTTCTCGACCGAGGCGCCGCGTCCCGGCGTGCGCTCCATCGTGGCCCGGCTGCCCGAAGGCGTCACCTACTCGGCGGGCGACCACGTGGCCGTCTTCGCCAAGAACGACCCCGAGCTGGTGGAGTGGGCGCTGCGCTGCCTGCGCGTCCCCCGCGACCAGGTGGTACGGCTGCGCGCCGCCGGATCCACCCACCTGCCCGTGGACACGGCGGTCACGGCGGGTCTGCTGCTGACCGAGTTCGCCGAGCTGCAGGAGGTGGCCACCAGGTCGGACCTGGAGGCGCTGGCCGCGCACACCGCCTGCCCCTGGACCAAGGGTCAGCTCGCCGAGCTGACCGCGAACTACGCCGACGAGATCCTCGCCAAGCGCGTCTCCCCGCTCACCCTGCTCGACCGCTTCCCCGCGATCGAGCTGCCGCTGCCGGTGTTCCTGGAGATGGCCGGGCCGATCAAGCCGCGCTACTACTCCGTCTCCTCCTCGCCGCTGGCCGACCCCTCGCTCGTGCGCCTCACCGTCGGCCTCGTCGAGGGCCCGGCCTGGTCCGGCTCGGGCACCTACCAGGGGATGTGCTCGGCCTACCTCGCCGCCCTCAAGGAGGGCGAGGTGTTCTACGGCTACATCCGCGTGCCCGCGCCGCCGTTCCGGCTGCCGGACGACCCGGCCACGCCGGTGATCCTCATCGGCCCCGGCACCGGCTTCGCGCCGCTGCGGGGCTTCATCGAGGAGCGCCTGCTGGCCGGGGCTCCCGGCCGCGCCGCCGTCTTCACCGGCTCCCGCCATCCCCGGCACGACGAGCTGTACGCGGACGACCTGGCCCGCTGGGGCGTGCCCGCGCACGCCGCGTACTCCGCCGTGCCCGGCCATCCGTACCGGTTCGTCCAGGACGCCGTCGCGGCGCACGCCGACGAGGTGTGGGAGCTGCTCTCCCAGGGGGCGTACGTGTACGTCTGCGGTGATGGGCTGCGGATGGCTCCCGCGGTGCGGCAGACGCTGCTGGACATCTACCGGTCACGGACGGGGGAGGACGGGGCGGGGTGGCTGGCCGAGCTGGAGTCCTCCGGCCGCTACCAACAGGACGTCTTCGCCTGAACCCCGCCCCCGCCCGCCCCGCCGCCCCTGCCCGCTCCGCGCTCCGGCGGTTCCGCCACCGCCCGCTCCGCGCTCCCGGCCGGTCGGCCCGCCCCGGCGAGCGCGCTGCGGCGCCACGTCCACCGTGCGGAGATCACGGCGGCTGGTCACGGCGGGTGGCCTCCGCCGCGCCGCGTCGGCGGGACGTGGCGCGGCGGGGCTCGGTGCTCTTGTACGGCGGGTGGCGAGGGCGTATTCAAGGGGGTGAGATCGCGTGTCGTGGGGTTGTGATGGATGGCCGGTGCAGGGCGTGAGACCTCGGTCCGGTGGGCGGTTCGGGGTGGTCGGAGGGGCGGGGGAGGGGCGTACCATGACCTGCGGAAACCTGCGACAGCCCTTTATCGACATTCCGGACTTAACGCTGCATGCTGGGATATAACCGCAGCATGCGCGACATATCCGTGGAACATGCTCGAAACTTTTCCACGGCACTGTGAGAGCCTCTGAAAGGGGGCGGCAATGCTGCTGCGACTGAGGGTGTCGCTGCCGGACCGGCCGGGCGGCCTTGGCCAGGTCGCCAAGTCTCTTGGAGCGCTGGGCGCGGACATCCTGCAGGTCACCGTGCTCGAACGCGAGGCCGGACGGGCCGTGGACGATTTCACTGTTTCCTGGCCTGGGCCGGTGACCGCCTCAGAGGCTCGCGATCGATTGTCGGCCATGCCGGGCGTACGGGTGGAGGGCGTCTGGGCGACCAAGGAGGTGCCGGGCTCGGCGCTGGACTATGACCTTCTCATGCACGTCGTGTCCCAGCCCGCCCGGGGATTCGCCGCGCTGGTGGACGCGCTGCCGGGGCTGTGCGGCGCGGAGTGGTCGGTGGCCCTGGCCGACGGTGCCGTACGGCACGCCTCGCTGGCCGCCCCCGAGAAATTCGAGCTGAACCTGCCGGAACCCCCGCCGCGGGCCGCCACCCTGGACGCCAATGAACTGCGCCTGATGCTGCTGCCGGTGGTGGCGCAGGGGTTGCACCTGGTGGTCGCCAGGGCGGACGGGCCGGTGTTCCACCGCGCCGAGCTGGAGCGCGCCGCCCGCATCGTGGACGTGGTCGCCAAGCTGGCCGCCCGCGCCCGGCCCGGGGCGGCAACCGGCTAGGCGTGGCGGGGCAGGCCGGACACCTCGTGGCCGGCGTGGAACAGGGCCTCCGCTATGAGAGCCCGTACGTGGGAGTCGCGTGCGCTGTAGAGCACGCGACGCCCGTCCCTGCGGGTGTCCACCAGTCCCGCCAGCCGGAGCTTGGCGAGGTGCTGCGACACGGACGGGCGGGGCACGCCGATAGCCTCGGCAAGCGAGTTCACATCCTTCTCGCCCGATGACAGCAACCACATCAGC
This sequence comes from Nonomuraea sp. NPDC049625, assembly GCF_040675285.1. Lineage (NCBI taxonomy): Bacteria > Bacillati > Actinomycetota > Actinomycetes > Streptosporangiales > Streptosporangiaceae > Nonomuraea > Nonomuraea sp. NPDC049625. The sequence goes on from NZ_JBFAOQ010000002.1 coordinate 843,216, forward strand.
CTCAGCCGGGTGCCGTCGCTGAGCATGCGGAAGGCGTCCACCGCCGCGTTCACCTGAGCGGGAGTGGGTTGCTCTTGCGACTGGTCGGCACCTGAGACGTTTTCGCGTGCGTACATGACTACATATCCTGGTCAAAAGGGTCGAATTGCGCAAGCGAGGAATGCCATGACTGACCACAGAGGCCATACGCCACACGGACATGGACACGGGCATCTCGGAGAGAGCCGCGGGTGGGTCGCCCGGGTAGGGCACGCTGTCGCGGCGCACAATCCGCTCAGCGCCCACACCCACGACAGCGCCGACAAGACCGATGCCGCCCTGGAGACCAGCAGCCGCGGCATGCGCGTGCTGGCCGTCTCGTTCGGCGTCCTGATGGTCACCGCCGCCGTTCAGGCGGTGATCGTCGTGGCCTCCGGGTCGGTGGCGCTGCTCGGCGACACCCTGCACAACGTGGCCGACGCGCTCACCGCCGTCCCGCTGGCGATCGCGTTCTCGCTCGGCCGCCGCGCCGCCACCCGGCGCTTCACCTACGGGTACGGCAGGGCCGAGGACCTCGCGGGCATCGTCATCGTCCTGCTGATCGCCGCCTCGGCGGCCCTGGCCGGATACGAGGCCGTCACCCGGCTGCTGAACCCCCAGGACCTCCGGGCCGTCGGATGGGTGGCCGGGGCGGCGGTGGTCGGGTTCGCGGGGAACGAGTGGGTGGCCCGCTACCGGATCAGGGTGGGCCGGGAGATCGGCTCGGCCGCCCTGGTGGCCGACGGGCTGCACGCCAGGACCGACGGCTTCACCTCGCTGGCCGTCCTCCTGGGCGCGGGCGGCGCCGCGCTCGGCTTCCCTCTGGCGGACCCGATCGTGGGCCTGCTGATCACGTTCGCCATCTGCTTCGTGCTGCGGGACGCCGCCCGCGAGATCTACCACCGGCTCATGGACGCCGTGGACCCCGCCCTCGTGGACCGCGCCGAGAGCATCCTGGGCGCGGTGGACGGGGTGCACCGCGTCGGCTCCGTACGCCTGCGCTGGATCGGCCACGCCCTGCACGCCGAGGTGGAGATCCTGGTAGATCATGACATGTCGGTGGTGGACGCCCACGCGGTGGCGGTGGAGGCCGAGCACCGGCTCATCCACGAACTCCCGCGCCTGAGAGCCGCCACCGTCCACACCGACCCGCACGGTCCCGCGGGCGCCGACCACCACGCCAGCCTGTCCACCCACCGGCCGGGCTGAGCCCGCCGCCGCGCGTCGGGCGACGGGCCCCGGCCACGGAACCCTCCCTTGACCGCACGCCGACCGTGAGGAACGCTGAAGCGGGAGACGATGCCGGGGGCATTACGCGTGAGGCGTCCATTCATCACCTTGCTGTCCGCCAACGCTCTGTCCGTCACCGGAAACGTGCTCTCCATGCTCGCCGTCCCCTGGTTCGTCCTGGAGACCACGGGAAGCGCCGGGCTCACGGGGCTGGCCGCCTTCGCCACCACGTTCCCCATCGTCATCTCCGCCGCGTTCGGCGCCACGCTGGTGGACTGGCTGGGGTTCCGCGGGGCGAGCGTGGTGTCCGACCTGGTGAGCGGGGTGGTCGTCCTCGCCGTTCCGGCGCTGTTCCTGACGACCGGGCTGTCCTATCCGCTCCTGCTGCTCCTGCTGTTCGTACGGTGGCTGGCCGCCACGCCGGGAGAGACCGCGCGCAAGGCCATGCTGCCCGACCTGTCGGCCCTCGGCCGCGTCCGCATCGAGCACGCTACGGCGGCGTACGACGGCGCCAGCCGCGGCGCGACCATGGTGGGCGCCCCGCTCGCCGGCATCCTGATCCTCTGGGCGGGACCGAGCACGCTCCTCATCGTCGACGGCGTCACCTTCCTCCTGTCGGCGGCGCTCATCGCCGGCGGAGTCCCGCGCATCGAGAACGGCGAACGCGAATCCGGCGGCTACATCCGCGACCTGCGCGACGGCCTGGCCTTCCTCTGGCGCGACCGCCTGCAGATGAGCGCCACCAGCATGATCGTGGTCGTCAACATGCTCGACACGGGCGTGACCCAGGTGCTGCTGGCCCTGTACGCCCGCGACGTGGCAGGCGACCCCCGCGCGTTCGGCCTGCTCACCGGCGCACTCGGGGCGGGCGCCGTGGCGGGGACCATCGTGTACGGGGCCGCCGGCGAACGATTACCCATGAGGCTGACCTACGGAGTGTGCTTCCTCATCGCCGGCGTCCCGCGCGTACTGGTCCTGGCGCTCGGCGCGCCGTTCCCCGTGGCGCTCGCCACGGCCGCGCTGTCCGGGTTCGCGGCCGGCGCGATCAACCCGATCCTCGGCATCCTGCAGTTCGGCCGCATCCCCGCCCCCATGAGAGCGCGGGCGCTCGGCACCATGACGGCCGCCGCGTACGCGGCCATGCCGGCCGGCGGGCTGCTGGCCGGCTCCCTCACCGAGCTGACCAGCTTGCGGACCACGCTCTACGCGTTCACCAGCCTCTACCTGATCACGTCCATCCCGCCGTTCGTCTGCCGGGCCTGGCGGGAGCTGGATCAGTCGTCTACCGCGAAAACGTAGCCAGCAGCGCGGACTTCGTGATCGGGGACTCGTGCGTGCCGGCGACCGTGCACGCGTGCGCCCCGGCTGCCGCGCCCAGCCGTACGCACTCCTCCAGCGACCGGCCGCGCAAGGTGCCGTACAGGAAGCCGGAGACGAACGCGTCGCCCGCGCCGTTGCTGTCGGCCACCGGCCCGGGCAGCGGCGCGGCCGGGAAGGCGCGCACGCCGGAGTCGCGCGTCAGGACGAGGCAGCCGTCGGCCCCGCGCGTGCAGACGACGGTGTGGGCGCGGCCTCGCTCGAGGATGTCGCGCATCGTGGCGGCCGGGTCGGCCAGCGCGGTGGCCGACAGGAACACCAGGTCGGACCGGTAGGCGAAGTCCTTGTGATAGTCGTTGGCGCCGTCCCAGTCGTGCAGGTCGGTGGAGATCGGCGTGCCGTCGAGGTCGGGGTAGACGTGGCGGCAGAAGTCCATGATCGACAGGTGGACGTGCCGGGCGCGCGTGTTCGCGTACAGCTCGCGCGGCAGCCGCTCGTCCGGCGTGGCCTTCGGGTCGTGGAGCGAGGTGCGGCGGCCGTCCGGACCCACGAGCAGGACGCTGCGCCGGGTGCCCGCCGCGGCGGGCCCGAAGGAGCAGTCGACCTCGCGCAGCGCCTGACGGACCAGGGCGCCCTGCGGGTCGTCGCCGATCAGGTCGGCGAAGGCGACGGCGAGCCCGAGCGCGTGGCAGCCCAGCGCCACGCCCGCGCCGGTGTTGCCGATCCGGTCGACGACCGGGGGCACGTGGTAGGTGTCCCGGTACGGCAGCGGCAGCTCCGGCACGTACACCGTCGAATCGACCCCGGCACCGCCGAGAACCAAGATGTCGTGGGTCACCGGTTGACCAGCGGGCCGGAGCCGGTGGAGCCGCGGACGACGAGCTCCGGCTGGAAGATCAGCTCGACGTGCTTGGCGGGGGCGCCGTTCACCTCTTCGAGCAGCGTCTGCACAGCCGCCGACGCCATCGCGCCGATCGGCTTGCGTACGGTGGTCAGCGGCGGGTCGGTGAACGCGATCAGCGGCGAGTCGTCGAACCCCACCACGGACACCTCTCCCGGCACCGACAGCCCCCGCTCCCGGCAGGCGCGGATCGCGCCCAGCGCCATCAGGTCGCTCGCGCACACGATGCCGGTGCAGCCGCGGGTCAGCAGCTGCGCGGCGGCCGCCTGCCCGCCCTCGACGGAGAACAGCGAGTGGGCGATCAGCTCGTCGACGTCGGTCGCGCCGAGCAGCTGCGCCATGGCCTGCTTGTAGCCCTCGATCTTCCTGATCACCGGCACGAACCTGCGCGGCCCCAGCGCGATCCCGATCCGCTCGTGGCCGAGGTCGACCAGGTGCTGCACGGACAGCCGGGCGGCCATGCGGTCGTCGGGCGAGATGAAGGGCGCGTCGATGTGCTCGCTGTAGCCGTCGACCAGCACGATCGGCAGCCCGCGGTCGGTCAGGCGGGTGTAGCGGTCCATGCGGGCGGTGCTGTCGGCATGGAGCCCGGAGATGAACACGATGCCGCTCACCCCGCGGTCGACCAGCAGCTCGGTGAACTCGTCCTCCGGCGCGCCGCCGGGCAGCTGGGTGCACAGGACCGGCGTGTAGCCGTGCTGGGTCAGCGCCTTCTCGATGGCCTGCGCGAACGCGGGGAAGATCGGGTTGTCCAGCTCCGGCGTCACCAGGCCGACCAGCCCGTTGCTGCGCTGGCGCAGCCGCGGCGGGCGCTCGTAGCCCATGAGGTCGAGCGCGGTCATCACCGCCTGGCGGGTGGCGGCCGAGACGCCGGGTTTGCCGTTGAGCACCCTGCTGACCGTGGCCTCACTCACCCCGGCCTGGGCGGCGATGTCGGCTAGGCGAGCGTGACCGTTCATGCCACTCACTTTACTTTCCACCAGGCCGCCGAATCCCCTGCTCCAGGGACATCCGACGCGATCAGGAGCTCCCCGTCGATCCCGAAGTCCACCGGCGTCGCGGTGAGGTTGACGGCACAGACGTACGGCCCCCTGGAGAACACGAGCGTGCCCTCGGGCGACTCGTGCCAGACGAGGTCCCCGCTGAGCCCGCGCCGCAGCCCCAGCGCCTCCCGGTACAGCTCCAGCGTCGAGCCGGGCGTCCCTTCCTGCGCCTCCACGCTCAGCTCGGCCCACTCGGACGGGATCGGCAGCCACGGGTCCTGCCAGCCGGACTCGCGCGTCCACGGCAGCGGGACGCGGCAGCCGTCCCGGCCGCTGTCGGGGTCGCGCAGCCGCTGCGGGTCCTGGCACACCTCCTCCGGCAGGTCGAGCACCTCGGGCAGGCCCAGCTCCTCGCCCTGGTAGACGTAGACCGAGCCGGGCAGCGCGAGCGTCAGCAGCGCGGCCGCGCGGGCCCTGGCCAGGCCGCCGTAGCGGGTGACGTGCCGCTTGACGTCGTGGTTCGACAGCACCCAGGTGGTCGGGGCGCCCACGGAGCCGGCCGTGGCGAGCGAGGAGTCGATCACCGCCCTGAGCTCGGCGGCGTCCCACGGGGTGAACAGGTAGTGGAAGTTGAACGCCTGGTGCAGCTCGTCCGGGCGGACGTACATCGCCAGCCGCTCGGCCGTCGGCGCCCACGCCTCGGCCACGCCGATGCGCTGGCCGGGATAGGAGTCGAGCACGCGCCGCCACGCGCGGTGGATGTCGTGCACGCCGTCGTTGTCGAAGTACGGCACCGGCTCCTTGCCGATCAGCGTGGTCTGGTTCGGGTGGCCGATGTCGGGCAGGTCGCGCGGCTTGACCATGCCGTGCGCCACGTCCACGCGGAAGCCGTCCACGCCCAGGTCGAGCCAGAACCGCAGGATCGACTCGAACTCGCCGCGCACCTCGTCGTTGTCCCAGTTGAGGTCCGGCTGCGCGGGGTCGAACAGGTGCAGGTACCACTGCCCGTCCTCGACCCGCGTCCACGCCGGGCCGCCGAAGATCGACTCCCAGTCGTTCGGCCGGTCGCGGAAGATGTAACGATCGCGGTGCTCGCCGCGCAACGCCTCCTGGAACCAGGGGTGGGCCGAGGAGGTGTGGTTGGGGACGATGTCCACGATCACCCGCAGGCCGAGGTCGTGCGCCTCGTCGATGAGCGCCTTGGCGTCCGCGAGCGATCCGAACAGCGGGTCGACGTCCCGGTAGTCCGCGACGTCGTACCCGAAGTCGGCCATGGGGGAGGTGTAGAAGGGCGTCAGCCAGATGGCGTCGACGCCGAGCCCGGCCAGGTAGGGCAGGCGATCGCGAACGCCGATCAGGTCACCCACGCCGTCGCCGTCTCCGTCGGCGAAGCTACGCACGTACACCTGGTAAATCGCGGCGTCTCGCCACCATGCGGTCATAGTCTCCCCCTGACGGTCTCGACTATGAAATCCCTTGCCGCAAGTTTACGCAAGCCCTTACATACCCCTCCAATCCGGAAATTTCGGCGTAAGAACCCACAAAGCCCTCGACCGAAACGCCTGCGCAGGAGATTCTTTATGTCAAGGGTGGACATCTAGCGTTAAGGCGCGATGTACTACCTCTTCAATCAGCCCCGTCACAGGTGACACGTGCGCAAGGTGTGGGCCCATGAGCTCGGTCGTTCTCGACAAAGTGTCCAAGGTGTATCCGGGCGACTACCTCGCAGTCGACCGGTTGAGCCTGCGGGCTGAGGACGGCGAGTTCCTCGTCCTCCTCGGACCCTCCGGCTGCGGCAAGTCCACGCTGCTCCGCATGATCGCGGGACTGGAGGAGATCACCGAGGGTGACCTGTGGCTGGACGGCGAGATCGCCAACCATCTGGCCCCGCGCGATCGTGACGTCGCCATGGTGTTCCAGAACGGCGCGCTGTATCCGCACCGGACGGTGCGCGGGAACATCGCCTTTCCCTTGGAGATCGCCAAGTCGGACCCGGCGATGGTGCGCGAGCGGGTGACCGAACTGTCGAAGGCCTTACACATCGACGAGACGCTGGACCGCCGCCCCGGCACGCTCTCCGGCGGCCAGCGGCAGCGTGTGGCCATGGGGCGGGCCATCGTCCGGCAGCCGAAGCTGTTCCTCATGGACGAGCCGCTGTCGAACCTGGACGCGGGCATGCGTACCGAGCTGCGCATGGAGATCTCGGCGCTGGTCAGGTCGCTCGGCGTCACCACGATCTACGTGACGCACGACCAGGTGGAGGCGCTGACGCTCGCCGACCGGATCGCCATCCTGAACCGAGGGGTGCTCCAGGACGTCGGCACCCCCTCCCAGATTTACAACGATCCAGCCACCGCGTTCGTGGCGGCGTTCCTCAACTCCCAGCAGTTGAACCTGTTGTCGGCCACTGTCAGGACGCCGCAGAACCAGTACGTCATGCTCGATTTCGGCCCGCACCAGCTCACGATGCCGTGGAGCGATCCGAGGGCGTACGCGATCTCGCAGCACACCGGCGGGCAGGTGCTGGTGGGCATGCGCCCGGACGGGCTGGCCCCGGTGCAGGAGTCGTACGACGGGCCGTCGTTCTTCGGGCGGGTGCGGGCGCTGGAGTACCACGGGCACGAGTGGCTTGCGTACCTGGCGTGCGGGGTGCCCGCCGTACCGGTGCCGGAGCCGCCGGACCCGCGCCAGCGGAGCAACGGGAACAAGAGCGGCCCGGGGAAGCTGTCGGGGCTGGTACGGCGGATCTTCTCCTCCCAGCGGGAGGAGGAGCACCAGGAGCAGGAGCAGGTCGGCCAGCACCCGAACAGCGGCATCCACCGCCGCTCCGACCTGATCGTCCGCCTGGGCAACCGCCCCGTCTGGCGCACGGGCGACGCCGCCAAGGTCGCGATCGACCTCTCCCGCATCATGATCTTCACCCTCGACGGCGCCCGCATCGACCCCCCGCGCCGATAGCCGGCGCCGCGCCGCGGTTCACTGCTGGAGGGTCTGGCTGCGTTCGATGAGGTCCAGCATGCCTTTCTGGATCTGGCGCAGGAAGGCGAGGACCTCGTCGGCGGCCGCGGCGACGGCCGAGTCGGCGGGGGCGACGGCGGGTTCGAGCAGCCGGGCCACGGTGTCGGCGAGGACTTGGTCGGGATCGACGCCGAGGGCGGCGGTGGCCGGGTCGGACAGCGCGGCGCCGAACCCCGTGAGCACGGCGTGCACGGCGTAGGTCAGCTCGGGCAGGGGCCGGTCGTGGCGGATCAGCCCGTGGCGGTGATGGATCGGCATGCCCGCCTCGCACAGGGCGCCGGGTGTGGTGCGGGCGAACAACTCGCGGTCGCCGGCCTGCTGGGTGAGCAGCCGCAGCAGATCGGCGTCGCCGCTCTGCACCCGGCGTGCCAGCGGGAACTTCAGCCCGGTGCGGACCAGCAGCGGGGCCAGGCGGTGCGGCAGCACGGTGGCGGGGTCGGCGCTGACGCGGCTGGTGATCTCGTCCAGGAAGGCCAGCAGTTCGCGGGCGAACAGCCCGAGGATGAGGTCCTCTTTGGCGGGCCAGTACAGGTAGACGGTGCCCTTGCCGACCCCCGCCGCGCGGGCGATCTCGCTGACCGTCACCTTGTGCACGCCGTGATCGAGCACCAGCTCCCGCGCGCTGTCCAGGATGCGGGCGGCTTTGCGCGAGTGGCGCTCGATCAGCTGGCTCACGTGGGCTGTCCTCTGCTTTCGGGCTGGGGTCGGGTCACACGGCGGCGACGTCGAAGGTCTTGTTCTTCATGTCCGGGCCGTTCATTATCTTGCCCATGGCCGGCCCGATGACCGGCGTGCGCATGAGGCGCAGCATCGCGCCGCGCATGACCAGTTCCTTGCGGTCGTGCGGCGTGAAGATCCTGCGCATGATCAGCGCGCTGTCCTGCTCGGTCTGGATGAAGGGCCGCATCCGGGCCTCCCAGGCGCGCAGCGCGCCGGGCAGGTCGCCGGGGTGGCGCTGCACCATGGTGCCCAGCAGCTCGCCTCCGGCGATGCCGCTGGAGGCGCCCATGCCCGCGTACAGGGTCACGCACCAGGCGGCGTCGCCGACCAGGACCACCCGGCCGTGGTGCCAGCGCGGCATCTTCACCTGGTTCACCGAGTCGAACAGGGACTCCGGAGCCTGCTCGAACGCCGTGAACAACTTCTCCAGGAGCGGTCCGGCGGGCTGCGGCCCGAACGCGGCGCGGATGGACTCGATCGGCGGGCGGGCGAACTCGGCGTCGATGTCGTCGGTGCGGTAGGAGAACAGCAGGCCCGGCGGGTGGTCGGAGAAGGGGAAGATCCACGCTGAGCGTCCCGGCTCGGCCAGGGTCAGGCCCTGCCCCTGGCCGAGGCCCTCGATCGGCCGGTCCAGCACGGTGGCGCCGATCATGTAGTTCAGCGGGCGCAGGTGCTCCTCGGGGCCGAAGGCCAGCCTGCGTACGGTCGAGCGCATCCCGTCGGCGCCCACCACCAGGTCGAAGCGCTCGGTGACGGTGGCGCCGGAGGCGGTGTCGCGCAGGGTGACCTCCGCCGCGGAGTCGTCCTGGGCGATGTGGGTGGGCACGGTGGAATAGCGGATCTCCACGTCGGCCGGCAGCGCGGAGAACAGCGCCCGCTCGATGTCCCCGCGCAGCACCACCCGTGGCTTGCCTGGCAGGTTGGCCAGGCTCATGCCGGCGGTGTGGCGACCGGCCCGGTTCACCTCGTAGGGGGGAAGCCGCGGAGTGCGGTCGCCGATCGCCTCCAGCGCGCCCAGCCGCTGAGCGGAGGCGAGACCGGTGCCGAACAGCAGGATGAAGTACCCGCCCGAGCGGCGGGCCGGGGCCCGCTCCACCAGCACCGGCTCCCAGCCGACCTGCCGCAGGCGCAGCGCGGTGGCGATGCCCGCGATCCCGAGCCCCACCACCAGCGCACGCCCGACTGCGTCCTTCATTGCCGACTCCCTTTCTGTCGTGTCACCACGACCCTAATAGACAAACTGACCAGATCGGTTCTGTTGGTCAGTTTTTCGGGACGCAGTCGTAGAGGGTGAGGCCGCCGGTCGCAGGACTTCCTCCATAGGCGGCGGCGGGGACTTCGGCGCAGTTCGCCTTGATCCATTGCGAGCGGCTCGTGCTCGACCCGCCCATCATGGAGCCGAAGCCGGACCCCAGTACGAAGCGCAGCTGTCCGGAACCCGTCCAGTCCTTCAGCTGCCGGACGGTCGGGGCGTCGTCGATGCCGATGAAGCCGCCCATGCCGATCACGGTGGCGTCGCTGCCGAGGATGAACGTGGAGGCGAACGTGGCGCCACCCTCGACGGCGAGCTTGATCCGGGCGGAGCCGGAGTTCTTGACGGCATGGTCGAGGATCTTGCGCTGGTCGGAGGTGAGCTCGGCGCCGCCGCCGGGAAAGCCTCCCGGGAAGCCGCCCGCGAGTCCGGATGGCATGTCGCCCGGGCTCCCGCCGGGAAAGCCTTCGGGAAGTTCCATGCCTGGCGGGAGTTCCATGCCTTCCGGGAGTTCCATGCCTGGCGGGAGCTGCATCCCTCCCGGGAGTTCGCGCCCGCCCGGAGCCGGGCCGGCTCCGCCACCGCCGCCGAAGGGCATGGCCGGCGGCCCCGCGGTGGGGTTGGCGCCGCCCAGCGCCGACGTGGTGCCGGGAACGCTGATCGCCCAGGCCGCGGGCGCCGCCAGCACCGCCAGGACCGCCACGCCGAGGGCGGCGGGCAGCAGCCGACGCCGGCCGGCGGACAGCAGGAGCAGGACGACCGCCGCCAGCCCGGCCGCACCCACAGGCCACACCAGCCAGCCGTTCCAGAACGGGGCCCGCCCGATCACGGCACAGGCCCAGGCCGCGGTCACAGCGACGGCCCCGGCCCCCAGCGGGAGCGCCCAGCGCGCCCCCGCCCGATGGGCGCGGGCCAGCGCCGTGACGAAGCCCGCGGTGAGGGCGGCGATGGCGGGGGCCAGCTGCGTCGTGTAGTACGGGTGGAAGATCCCCTGCTGCGTGGCGAACACCACGCCGCAGACCACCAGCCAGGTGCCCCACAGCACCCATCCGGCCGCGGCGAGCGGCTCACCGGGCATCGCGACCCCGCGCCGGCGCAGTACGGCGACGGCCAGGGCCAGCGGCAGCGCCACCCCGCACAACGGCAGCAGCCAGCTGATCTGCCCGCCGACCTGCTCGTTGAAGAGCCGCCCCGGACCGGCCGCACCGCCGAAGGAGATGCCGAAGCCGCCCGGGACGCCGCCGCTCCCGCCGCCGAGGACCCGGCCGAGGCCGTTGTAGCCGATGACCAGGTCCCAGGCGCTCCCGTCGGTGCTGCCGCCGACGTACGGACGGTTCCCCGGCCAGAGCGCGACCATCGCGATCCACCACAGGGAGGACACGGCGAGGACCGCGCCCCCGGCCAGCAGCCTGGCCAGCCGGCCGAGCCAGGGGCCGCGCGCGCCGACCAGCCAGGCCGCCGCGAAGGCGGGGATCACCATCCAGGCGGCCAGCATCTTCGTCAGGAAGCCGAGGCCGATCAGGAACCCGGCGGCGCACAACCAGCGCAGGGCGGCCCGGCCGGAATCCGTCCGCAGCGCCCGGGTCAGCGCGTACGCCGCCGCCACCAGCGTCAGCACCAGCAGGGTGTCAGGGTTGTTGTCACGGTTGATCGCCACCGTGATCGGGGTCAGGGTGAGGACCAGCGCGGCCAGCAGCCCCGCCGCCTCGCCCGCCCACAGGCGTACGGTGCGGTGCAGGAGGAACACCGTGGCGACGCCTTCCAGCACCTGGGGCAGGATCATCGCCCAGCCGTGCAGGCCGAAGAGCTTGGTGCTGAGGACCTGCGGCCACAGCGCCGCCGGCGGCTTGTCGACGGTGATCACACCCGCCGGGTCGTAGGCGCCGAACAAGAAGTTCGTCCAGCTCTGGCCCATCGACTTCACGGCGGCGGAGTAGTAGCCGTTGCCCCAGCCGAGGGAGCCGAGGGCCCAGCCGTACAGGCCGGTGGCCAGGAGCAGGATCGCCGCCAGCGCGGCCGGGGCCGCCCAGCCGGGCAGGCGACGGCCGGCGGCACGCGGCGGCAGTTCGGTGATGTCGGTCATCTGTGCTTCTTCTTCTCCGAAGACGATCAGGGTGTGGGACGGCGGAAGACGGCCAGGCGCAGCGTCACGAAACGGACGGCGGTGACCAGCACGGACGAGGCGGTGAGCACCAGCGTCTCGGCCGCGGCCGACGCGTCGGGCTGGACCTGGCGGAACAGCAGCACGGCGGCGGAGGTGACGACGTACCCGAGCAGGAAGAGGGCCCCCGCTCCCAGGTGCGCCCGTCCGGCCCCCGTGCCGGACCAGCGGAAGGTGAGGCGGCGGTTGGCCTCGGTGTTGAGCACGGTGAGGACGAGCAGCGACACCAGGTTCGCGATCACGGGCGGCCACCAGGAGCGCAGCAGCCAGTAGAGCAGGGCCTGACCGGCCGTCGAGAGCACGCCGATGGCCACGAAGCAGCCGACCTCCCAGGTGATGCGGGAGCCCGCCCTGGCGGGGGCCAGCACGGCGTCGGGGTGCTCGGCGGCGGGGGCGGGGCGCCGCGGCAACGGAGCCCGTGCGGCGCCCGAAGCCTTCATGCGGGCCACCCGCCACAGCCCGCGCAGGTCGTCCACGGCGGTGCCGACGACGTCGACCCGGGTGTCGACGTCCTCGACCCAGTCGACCGGGACCTCGTGGATGCGCAGCCCGTTGTGCTCGGCGAGCAGCAGCAGTTCGGTGTCGAAGAACCAGGCGTCGTCCTGCGTCCTTTCGAGCAGCGGGCCGAGCACGTCCGTACGGGCGGCCTTGAAGCCGCACTGCGCATCGCTGAACCGGGCTCCATGGGTGAGCCGGATGATCGCGTTGTAGCAGCGGGAGATCAGCTCGCGGCGCGGCCCGCGCACGGTGCGCGCGCCGGAGGCCAGCCGGCTGCCGATGGCGAGGTCGGAGTGGCCGCTGGCGAGCGGGGCGATCAGCGGCAGCAGCCCGTCCAGGCGCGTGGACAGGTCGACGTCCATGTAGACGACGATGTCGGCCTCGCTCGCGCCCCACACCGTACGCAGTGCGAGCCCGCGCCCCTTCCTGTCGAGGTGGACCACGTCCGTGCCGGGCAGCTCGGCGGCCAGCTCCCGGGCCACCTCCAGCGTCCGGTCACGGCTCGCGTTGTCCGCCACGGTGATCCGCCAGGGGAACGGCATCCGCTCACGGAGGTGCGCGTGAAGGGTGCGCAGGCATCCCGGGAGCGCGCGCTCCTCGTTGTAGACGGGGATGACGATCTCGACCGTGGGATTCGGCAGCTCCGAGCGCTGGAAGTCACGGAGGACGCCCTGGCCGCAGGTGGTGTCGGTCATCGCTGTCCACTTCTCTTCGCAGGGATGTCAGATCGCTCGGTGGGACGGCTCCATCACCGGCGATCAGCACGACGCCGGGCGCGATCCCCGCGCCGGGGCCGTCGTGGTCACCCCTCAAGCCTCGTGGCCCCGCCCCGGGGGAACGTCCGCCTGGAGGAGGGTTCTGAACTGCGGCGATCGCAGTAGACGTGGGCGCGGGCCTACCGCGCCCGCGGTTCCCGGCCGATCAGCGGGGCTGGGGGCGGACCAGGCCGGTCTCGTAGGCGATGATCACCAGTTGGGCGCGGTCGTGCGCCTTGAGCTTGGTCATGGCCCGGTTGACGTGGGTCTTGGCGGTCACCCGGCTGATCCCCAGCAGGTCGGCGATCTCGTCGTTGGTACGCCCGCAGGCGACCAGGGTCATCACCTCCCGTTCGCGCTCGGTGAGCACGGCGAGGTCTTCGGGGACGTGCTGGGCAGAGACGCCGGGGCCGGCCAGGAAGCGGGTGATCAGCCGGCTGGTCGCCGCCGGCGACAGCAGCGCCTCGCCCCTGGCCACCACCCTGATGGCCTCCTGCAGCTCGCCGGCCTCCACGCCCTTGCCGAGGAAGCCGCTGGCGCCCGCCCGCAGCGCGGCGAAGACGTACTCGTCGATCTCGAACGTGGTCAGGACCAGCACCCGGACCCCGGCCATGGCCTCGTCGGAGGTGATCTCCCTCGTCGCGGCCAGACCGTCCATCCCGGGCATGCGGACGTCCATCAGCACCACGTCGGCCATGGTCTCCCGCGCCAGCCGTACTGCGTCGTGACCGTTGGCGGCCTCGCCGACCACGTGCAGGTCGGGTGCCGAGTCGATCAGCACCCGGAACCCCGCGCGGACCAGCGCCTGGTCATCGGCCAGCAGCACGTTGACGGTCATCGCCTGTTCTCCCTGGAGGTGGGCAGCACGGCGTGCACCCGGAACCCGCCGCCGTCCACGGGCCCGGCGAGGAACGTGCCGCCGACCGACAGGGCCCGCTCCCGCATGCCGATCAGGCCGTGACCGAACCCGGGGGAGATCCCGCCCGCACCGCCACGACCGTCGTCGGTCACGGTGACGATCACCTCGTCGGCGGCGTACTCGATCCGCACGGTGGCGGTCGCCCGCGGCACGTGCTTGCTCACGTTGGTCAGCGCCTCCTGGACGATCCGGAACGCGGCGAGGTCCACAGGGGCCGGCAACGGCCTCGGATCGCCGTAGAGCAGCCGGCCCAGCTTCAGCCCGGCGGCGGTGAAGGAGTCGACCAGCTCCTGCAGCCCCTCCAGCCCCGGCGCGGGCTCGGTCAGGAGCTCGTCGCGGCTGCCCGGCCGGCGCAGCAGCCCCACCGTCGTCCGCAGCTCGTCCAGCGCCTCCTTGCCGGCTTCGCGGACATGGCCCAGCGCCGCGCGGGCCTGCTCGGGCTCGCTCTCCAGCATGTACGCGGCGACCTGCGCCTGCACGTTGATCAGCGCGATGTGGTGGGCGAGAACGTCGTGCAGCTCCCGCGCGATGTGCAGCCGTTCCTCCATCACCCGGCGTTCGGCCTCCTCCTCGCGCGTCTCCTCGGCCCTGCGCGCCCGCTCCTCGATGGCGGCCACGTACGCCCGGCGGCTGCGCATCGAGTCCCCGACGGCGGTGGCCATGCCGATCGCCGCGATCGGCGCCAGCACTTCGGGCGCCAGCCACGCGCTGTCGCCGAACACGATCCTGGCCACGGCGACCACCAGCGCGGCGAGCCCGCCGCAGATCCACGCGTGCCGGCGCGGGCATCGGGAGGCCACCGTGTACATCGCGATCGCCGACGCCAGGTCCAGCACGCTCCGCGCGCCGTCGATCATGGCATAGGCGGCGAACCCGGTGACCGTGACGGCGAGCACGGCGTGGGGCCACCGCCGCCGGAAGACCAGCGCGCCGCAGACGACCGCGGCCAGCGCGATGTCGTACGTGGTGAGGGGCCGCATCGGATGGTGCCACTCCGCGCCGGGCGGCGGGGGAGCGCCCGGCGCCAGCAGCGTCATCGCATACACGCACACGGCCAGGACAGTGTCGGCCGCATAGGGCCGGGACAGGAGTTCCCGTCTCAGCCAGGTCACCGTACGCACCTTTCAAACGTTAGGCCTGACCTGGGCGAAGTCCCTCATCCCGAGGTACCCATCCGCTCTACTGCGCCCGCAGTACGCCCGTCGCTCCGCCACTTGACCAATCGGACTGCAGTCCGTATTTTCGATGCAGTAATCGGACCACAGTCCGGAAAGGACGTGAAATCATGAGCAGACTGCTGCACATCTCCGCCTCCCCCCGTGGGGGCGAGTCGATCTCGCTGGGCATCGCGGGGACGTTCGTCGAGGAGTACCGCGCCGCCAGGCCAGGTGCGACGGTCGATCACTTCGACCTGTGGGACGGCACGCTCCCCGAGTTCGGCCCCGCCGCCGCGGGCGCGAAGATGACCGTGTTCGGTGGTGGCACGCCCGAGGGGGAGCAGGCGGAGGCGTGGGCGGCGGCCGTGCGGACGTTCGAGCGCTTCGACTCCTACGACCGATACCTCTTCAGCGTGCCGATGTGGAACGGGGGCGTGCCCTACAAGCTGAAGCAGTTCATCGACGTGGTCAGCCAGCCGGCGATGGTCTTCGGCGTGCACCCGGAGACCGGGTACCGCGGCCTGCTGACCGGCAAGCGCGCCGCCGTCGTCTACACCAGCGCCGTCTGGGGACCCGGCCTGGGGCCGGAGTTCGGCAATGACTTCCAGTCGACGTACTTCGAAGACTGGCTCCGCTGGGCGGGCATCGCCGACATCCAGGAGATCCGCCACCACCCCACGCTGACGGGCTCGTACGAGGCCGAACGCAAGCAGGCCGACGAACGCGCCCGCCGGATCGCCAGGACGTTCTAGCGCTCAGCCGAGACAGGTGTCCGCCGGATGTCTCAGGAGGCGCAGGTCCAGCGGGGCCCGTCCGGGGTGTCCTCCACGAGGATCCCGCCCTCCTGCATCGCCGCCCGCACCGCGTCCGCCACCTCGTACCTTCCCTCCTCGCGCAGCCGGGTGCGGAGCACCAGCAGGGGCTCCACCAGGGAGGGGAGGCTCTGCGAGCGGAGGCGGGCGGTCGAGGCGAGCTCGCCGAGGCGGGCGATGAGCAGCCGCATCAGCTCTCTCGCCTGGTCGACCCCGCCGGCGTCCTCCTCCGTGTCGGCCGCCCACTTGACGATCTCGGCCTCCAGGTCGAGCACCGCCTGGGCCGCCGCCACCAGGTCCGGACGGGCCACCGCCGCCTTGAACAGCTCCTCGCACCTGTGGATCGTCTCCTCCAGCGTCACCTCGGCCGGAGCGGGGTCCGCCGGGGGCGGCGGGGTGACGGCGCCCGTGCCGGGGCCGCCCTCGGCCAGGCGGCGCAGCTCGGCCAGGTCGGTGTGGGTGCCCGTGGGCAGGACCGTGGTGGAGCCGGGCAGGCGGACGGTCAGGCCGCCCCGGCCCGCCACCCGCACCGACTCGGTCTCGAGGTCGATCATCAGGGCGGTGTGCTCGTCGAGGCCCAGGACGGCGGTGCCGGGCGGCAGCTCGCGCTCCATGCGGGACAGCCGGCGCTCGCCCAGATAGCAGTAGCGGGTGTCGTGGGTGCCGCCCTCGGCGTTGTCGAAATGGGGGATCAGCACGGCCCGCAGCCCGAGCGGATCCAGCAGGTCGACGCCCTCGCGCCAATGCGGATCCGCGCCTACCTTGTAGATCTCGTAGACCGGCACGGTGGCCAGGCCCGCCGTGCAGGCGGCGGCCGAGGCCAGCACCGTCACCCCCTCGCGCGCGCGGATCCGGGCACGCAGGTCGCCGGCCACGCCCGAGCCGGCCCACCGGTCGAGCGCGTACGTCGGGCTGCCGGGACCCGAGAAGACCCAGTCGGCGCCCGTGATCCCGGCCGCCACCTCGACCTCCAGGCCGACGCTGCGCGCGAAGTAGCGGCAGGCGCGGGCGGAGATGTCGGCGGAGTTTTCCTGGAAGGCGTAGGGAGTGTCGAGCAGCACGGCCCGTGCCCCGGCACGCAGCGAACGCGCCGCCGCGCGGTGGATCTCGACCATGGTCGGGCTCGTCTCGCCCGACCCCATCAACACCAGCAAACCCGGCATGGCTGTCGGCCCCTCTCTCGCATGTCATCGACTACATCCGGGCCCGCCACGGCTTTCAAGAGCGTTGCGACAATGCGTCTGAGACGTACTTGCATATAGTTGGCAGTAAGTTGGTGGCGGTGACGGGAAGACACGTGATCCTGGTTGAGACGCTCATGCTACGGGTGGGCACCGACAATCGCTGGTCCTACCGGCATGCCCTCACCCGGCCGCGGCGAGAGGAGAGCCCCGACGAGGCGGCCCGCCGGCTCGGCGGGGTCGCGGCCGAGGACCCCGGGACCGTCGTGCACTCCACGAGCTGGCGATACGAGCCGGACGGCGGGGTCGTCCTGACCTATGCGGTCTGCCCGGACCCGGAGCCGTGGCTGCCCGCGGTCGAGGTGCCCGAGCTGGAGATCGCCAGGGGCGAGGGGCCCGCGACCCCGTCACCTGAGCGCGTCGCCCTGGCCAACGTGGTCGCGCACGCGGTCCGGCACCTGGGCTTCCTCATGGCCGAGGACCCCGTCGTGTCGCGCGTCCTGTCGAGCCATCCCGCGATCGCCCTCGCCCTGGAGCCGGCGGGCGCGCCCGCCTGAGAGGCGGCGGCCCAGCGCCTGCATGGGCCGTTCGACGTATCTGTAGCTGAGCGCGCTGACGGTCAGCACCACGGTCAGGGCCAGCGCCGCCATCATGAGCTGGTACGCCGGCTCGGCCCGGCGCAGGTCACCGGTGATCGCCACGAAATACTTCAGCAGCGGGTGATGCACCAGGTAGAGCGAGTAGCTGATCAGCCCGAGCCAGGTCAGCACCCTGGGCAGCCGCCGCCCCCGCAGCGCCATCCCCGCCGCGAACGTGGTCCCGGCCAGCACGATCGTCGTCAGCCACACATCAGCCCGCACCCACCACCAGCCGCCCTGGACGGCCCACAGCGGCGCGATCCCCACCAGCGCCGCGGCCACCGCGACCGGCCACAGCCGTCCGTGGCCCCGCTCCCACCGGTGGATGGCCGTCCCCGCGAACATCACCGCCAGCACCGCCACCGCGAGCCACGGCACCCGGCTGCTCAGCGGCAGCAGCGTCAGCGCCATCAGCCCCAGCACGCAGGCCGCGGCCGTGCGCAGGCGTCCCCACACGACGCAGGCCAGCCCGGCCGCGAACATCGCGGCGGAGACGTAGGCGGGCCACCCGCCCGTCAGCACCGCCCCCGACGCCACCAGCCCCACCACCACGGCCCCCGCCGCGAACGACACCGACAGCAGCCCGCTCCGGCCGTGCCCTCCGATCAGGAACAGCGCGGTGACCAGGAGGTAGAAGATCATCTCGTACGACAGCGTCCACATCGTGTCGGCCACGCCGCCCACGTTCACGACGTCGAGCAGCATTGTCGCGTGCGCCGCCACCGCGCTGGCGTCCCTGGGCACCTCCGGCCGCACCGGCACCCACCAGGCCAGGGCCAGCACGAGGACGACCACGCCGAGGTAGAGGGGATAGAGCCGGAAGAACCGGCTGATCCAGAACTTGCGCACGTCGCCGTGGCGTTCCAGGGACGTGGGGATGATGTAGCCGCTGACCAGGAAGAACACGAGGATGCCGTAGATGCCGAGGCTGAACCAGTACGGCCTGAGCTGGGGCAGGAACCACGGCAGCAGGTGCTCGGCCACCACGGCCAGCGCGCCGATCCCCCGGAGCGCGTCCAGCCACGCGAGCCTGGCGGCAGCGGGGACGGGGGTGGTCACGGGCTGGGCGGCGACGGCGGACACCCGGCCAAACCTACCCACGAAGGCTGAAGAGATGCTGGCACCGGAGAACGTCGTGCTCGGGCATCACCGATACGCTAATGATCCCGTGGCGAGAAGGAGGCCCCAGCATGACCGTCGCCGTCCATGTCGGACCCGAGCCGGTTCCCGTGCTCATCGAGGCGGTGCGTCAGGCGGGCGGCAGGGTCGTGCCGCTGGAGGAGGCCGAGGCGATCGTCTTCTTCGGCGGCGGTCCCGCGGAGCTGCGGCCGATGCTCCACGAGGGCATCCGCTGGGTGCAACTGCCGAGCGCGGGCATCGAGCGGTTCGCCGACGCCGGGCTGATCTCCGAGCACCCGGTCTTCACCGCCGCCACCGGCTCCTACGGCCTGCCGGTGGCCGAGCACGCGATGGCCCTGATGCTGGCGGCCGCGCGCCGGCTGTACCGGGCGGCCAGGGTCAAGACGTGGGAGCCGAAGACGTCCAGGGAGTTCGCGGGCTCGACGGTCGCGATCGTCGGCTACGGCGGCATCGGGCGGGTGCTCATGCGGATGATGGAGCCGTTCGGCTGCCGGGTCCTGGCGGTCACCGACAGCGGTGAGGCGCCCGGCGCGGACCTCGTGCTGCCGCGCGCCCGCTACCGCGAGGTGCTGCCCGAGGCCGACTACGTGGCCGTCCTGGCGCCGGCCACGCCGGAGACGAGGGGGATGTTCGGGAAGCGGGAGTTCGAGCTCATGCGCGAGGACGCCTGGCTGGTGAACGTCGCCCGAGGCAGCCTCGTCGTGACCGACGAGCTGGTGGACGCGCTGCGCGCGGGCCGCATCGGCGGCGCGGCGCTGGACGTCACGGACCCGGAGCCGCTGCCCGACGGGCATCCGCTGTGGAGCCTGGACAACGTGCTCATCACTCCCCACTCCGCCAACCCGCCCTCCTCCTACTGGCGCGGCCTGACCGAACGCGTCACCGCCAACGTGCGGCGCTTCGGCGACGGCGCCCCGCTGGAGGGCGTGGTCTCCCCGACCGAGGGGTTCTGAGGCGTCCCGGAGGCGGCTCAGAGGCGGCTCAGCCGAGGTTGAGGCGGGCCCCGTTGCTCAGCCCCGAGTCGTGCACCTCGAGCGCGGCCGGGGCGAGGTCCTTCGGCAGCTCGAACACCAGCGCGCCGGCGAACGACTGGCCCGCCTCGATGCGGATCGGCGTGATCTCCTTGCCGTCCATGTCGAGGAGCTTGGTGCCGCCGTGTAACTCCTTGTCCTCATCCACCAGCTTCTGCTGGCCCGGGTAGAGCACCCTGGCCTCCTGGCCGACGTTGCTGACCCGCACGCCGATCTGGCACGTGCGGGTCTGCGCGGACTTCACGGGCTTGGGGCACTTCGTGCTGGTAACGGCGAAGCGCAGCTTGCCGTCCTGCACGGGCCCGTCCTCGCCGGCCGACGAGGGCCGCAGCACCCAGATCAGCACGAGGATCAGCCCCACCACCAGCGCGAACGCGATGATCAAGGCGGTCATGCAGCCCGCGAACACACCCCGCTTGGGCTTGGCGGGCGGATAGCCCGGCAACGGCCCCTGGCCGGTGGCGGAGGGGTGGGGCATCGGCCCCTGCCCGGTCTGGTGGTGGGGGACCGGCCCGGTGAGATCCGGATGCGGCCCCCGCGGGCCCATCCCGGTCTGCGGCACGGGACCGGTCCGCTCGGGGTGGGGCGCCGGCGGCTGCTGCGGCACCCGGCCGACGCCGGGCGTGGGCCCGGTCCGCTCGGCAGGCGGCGGCTGCATCATGCCGGGCTTGGGCCCCGTGCGCTCGGCAGGTGGCATCTGACCCGGTTTGGGCCCCGTGCGTTCGGCGGGCGGCGGCTGCATCATGCCGGGCTTGGGGCCGGTGCGCTCGGCGGGCGGCACGTGGCTCGCCGCCCTCGGCGTGGGGCCGGTGCGTTCGGCGGGCGGCTGCGGCTGCGGCTGCGGCCCGCGGGGCTCGGCGTGCGGGCCGCGACCCTCGGGCCGGCGGGGCGGGCGACCCGCGCTCGTACGGTCGGGCGGCATCATCGGGAAGTCCGACGGGTTCCAC
This sequence comes from Nonomuraea sp. NPDC049625, assembly GCF_040675285.1. NCBI lineage: Bacteria > Bacillati > Actinomycetota > Actinomycetes > Streptosporangiales > Streptosporangiaceae > Nonomuraea > Nonomuraea sp. NPDC049625. Next base: position 863,894 of record NZ_JBFAOQ010000002.1, read on the forward strand.
GAGTTGGTCAGGTGCTTGGTGGCGGCGAGCTGCGCCGCGGGCTCGTCGGCCGCCCCCACCAGCTCCAGCAGCAGCTGCTTGGCCGCGGGCCGGCGCGCCGGGTCGGGGTGGATGGCCGCGGCCACCAGCCGGTCCAGCGGCGCGGGCAGCCCCCGCAGGTCGGGCGGCGCGCTGCGGGCCCGGGCCGCCATCACGTACGCGTCACCCTCGCCGAACGGATGCCCGCCCAGCCCCGCGTAGGCGATCAGCGACCCCCAGGCGAACACGTCGCCCGCCGGGCTGGTGCGCCCCTCGAAGACCTGCTCGGGAGCGATCCATCCGGGCGTGCCCATCACCATGCCGGCGTTCGTGTGCCGGGAGCTGACGTGCGTCGAGCGCGCCAGCCCGAAGTCGATCACCCGGGGCCCGGCCAGCGTCAGCATCACGTTGGCCGGCTTGAGGTCGCGGTGCACCAGCCCGGCCGCGTGGATCGCGGTCAGCGCGGCGGCCACGCCGACGGCCGCGGAGTGCAGCACCGACGGCGACAGCGCGCCGTGCTCGATCAGGTGGTCCTCTAGCGAGATGCCGTCGATGTACTCGGTGACGAGGTAGAGGACGCCGCGGTCCTCGCCGTGGTCGAGCACGCGCGCCGTGCAGAACGAGGCCACCTTGCGCGCGTTGGACACCTCTTCGTGGAAACGCGCCCGGTAGACCGGGTCGGCCGTGTAGTCGCGCCGGATCGCCTTGAGCGCCACCCGCTGCCCGTCGGCCGCCTTGGCGAGGTAGACCACGCCCATGCCACCGGAGCCGAGACGGCTGACCAGCTCATAGGGGCCGATCGCCGGCGGATCTTCCGGCTCCAGCGGAGTGCCTGCGGAGCGCCCCAACGTAGCCGTCCTCTCGCCGTCGTCATCCCGTCTCAATCCGAACCGTTCCTCCGCCCGGCACGTCATTTTGTACCCAAGACTCTAACGGAGGAAGTGCCTGCCCGGTGGCGACTAGTTCTGAGCAGGAGAGGGAGCGCCGTGGATGCGCAAGGGGCGCATCGTCACCCGCAGGCGCGAGAGGTTGAGACTGTGGGGGAGCGGGCGGTGCGGGGACAGCAGCCGCCCGACCGGCTTGGGGCGGGCGGCGCGGACGATGCCGGCCAGGAAGGCGGTGCCGACCGCGAGCGTGAGGTGCACGCCGTCGCAGCCCGGTCTGGCCCACCACTCGTTCGCCGCGGTGCCGTCCAGCCAGATCTCGGGGGCGAAGGTGTTCGCGTACGGCAGGCGCGAGCTGCGCTGGTGCGCGGCGATCGGCACGAGCACGGTGGTGCCGGCGGGCAGGGTGGTGCCGTACCAGTCGGTCCTGGTGGCGGTGACCCGCGACAGCGCCGGCACCGGCGGCCACAGGCGCAGCCCTTCGCGCAGGCAGGCCCGCAGGTAGTCGGCGTCGCGGCGGGCCGACTTGCGCTGGGCCGGGTGGGCGGCCAGCAGCGCAAGCGTCTGCATCAGCCCCGCCGACATCACGCCGAGGCCCATCAGCCAGAACGCCGCCTGCATGAGCCCGCGCGAGCGGCCCACCCCCGGCCTCTCCGCGATCAGGCCGGCCAGGCTGCCGGGTTCGGCGCGGCGCAGGTGGTCGAGGATGCGGGCGTCGTAGCGGCCCGAGAGCAGGTCCTGGCGCCGCCTGTCGCGCCACCTGCCGGCCCGCGTGAGGTCCGTCAGCAGGCGGGTGAGCTCCACGTCGTCGGCCGCGCCGTCGCCGTAGACGCAGCGCCTGGCCACCCGCTGCCACCGGGCGTTGAGCCGGTCGTGGTCGACCACGCCGGAGGTGAGCTCCCCGGCCTCCTCCCTGGCGATGTCGATGAACGTCGGGCGCAGCACGTCCGTCGGCAGGCCGAAGGGGCGTTGCTCGACGCCCTGCGCGAATTCGCCCTCCTCCGACAGCACGCGCAGGGCGTCCCGCTTGGAGATGATCAGCAGCGCGGGGCCGCGCAGGCCGCGCACGAGGACGGGGCGGCCGCCGTACCTGGCCTCGAGCTCGGCCAGCAGCGCGCGGGAGCGCAGCGGGTCGCGCCCAGGCGTCAGATGCGGCAAGCCCGGCGGGACGATCGTGGCGGCCAGGCGCAGGCTCTCCAGCACGGAGGCCCGGGGGAGGTCCCTAGGCACGCGCGGCCTTCCGTGCTCCGACCGGCGCCCGCGGGTCCGTGGCCATGCGGGCGCTGACCTTTCGGCCCGCGGGCGCCTCCTGGGTGGCCGGAGCAGGAAGGAAGTCCATATGCCGATGTGATCTCCCGTGGCGCCGCGTTCGCAATCAGGGGTCTCGGCCACCGGAACACTTCCGGGCTGAGGCCGCGGAGATGTTCCGATGGCCGGAACGCCTACGCGCCGAGGAGGGCCGCCGAGATGGCCTGGGCGGCGCCGCGTACGGAGATGCCGAGCTTGGCGAGCGGCACCGCGCCCACGGGGGCGGCCACGCCGAGGGACATGCAGATCCGGCCGCCCGGGCCGAACACCGGCGCCGCCACGCACGCCACGCCCTCGGTGAACTCCTCCTGCGAGTACGCCACGCCGTGCCGGCGGACCTGGGCCAGCTCGCGTTCGAGCCCGCCCAGCGTGGTGATGGTGCGGCGCGTCATCCGCTCGAACGAGCCGCGCGCCAGCAGCTCCTGGCGCAGCCTCGGGTCGAAGGCCAGCAGCGCCTTGCCGGTCGCCGTGCAGTGGAGCGGCGCGCGGTCCATGCCGTCGGAGCGGGAGTCGACGCGGTTGTGGCCGTAGAGGCGCTCGACGTAGCGGGCCTCCAAGCCGGAGGGGACCGCCAGGTTGACCGTCTGCCTGGTGGCCTCGTACAGGTAGAGCAGGTAAGGAAGCACGACCTTGCGGGTGCCGGGCACGCGGGCCCGGGTGATGCCGGCCATCGTCTCCAGCAGCTCGCCCGGCAGGTAGCCGTTGCCCACCCGCCTGGCCAGCTCGCGCGAGCACAGCACGCCCAGGATGCGGTGGGCGGTCGACTTGGGCAGGCCCGTGCTGCGGCACAGCTGCGAGAGGCTGACCGGGTGGGAGGCGGCGCCGAGCGCCAGCAGGATGTCGATGCCCCGCTCCAGGCTGCCCGGCTGGGCCACGGGGCGGTCGTCCGCCATCCTCTGCACTTGGCGGACCAGTTCCGTCGGCATTGATGTCCTTTCGCTCTCCGGAGAGCGAAAGGGGCTTCCCGGGGGCTGCGGTTGTCCTGTCCTTGGCGTACCCGGCTGCCGCCCGTTAACGCAGGCTGATGATCTCGGCGTACACGGAAACGGCCACTTCACCGGGCGTTCTGGCACCTATGTCCAGACCCGCCGGAACCCGTACGCGCTCGCCTCCCTCCACGCGCGCCAGCACCGCCGTGCCGCGCCTGCGGCTGGCGATCAGCCCGATGTACGGGACGCCCTTGGCCAGCGCGTCACGCAGGATCGGCTCCTCGCCGACCCCGTGCGAGGCCACCAGGACCGCGTCGGCGTCGGCGGCGACCCCGGGGCCGGTCTCGATCTGGTACCCCAGCGCCTGGCCGACGGCGGCGAAGGCCCGGCCGATGGGGCTGTCGCCGTACACGTGGATCAGCACGGGAGGCAGCACGGCCTCCAGGAAGATCTCCAGCGTGCCGCCGGACAGGCACGGCTGGCCCACGGCGATCAGGCCCTCCTCCTCGTGCGGCTCGCCCGCCTCCGGCGTGATCCGCAGCAGCGTGGTCCGTGCCGCGCGCCGGAGTTCGAGCAGCCGCAGGCCCTGCGCCCGGACGGTGTCGGTGGCGCAGACCCCGCCGACGAACCCCTCGATCGTCCCGTCCGGCAGCACCAGCGCGCGGTCGCCCGCCTTCGCGCTGGTCGGCCGCTGCGCCCGCACGACCGTGGCCAGCACGTACGGCTCCCGCCCCGACCGCAGCCGCGCGACCCGGGCGTCCAGGTCGGCGGCCGGGCGCGGCCGGGACGTCGGCATGCCGAGAAATTCGCTCATGCGCCCTCCTTCGTCGGACGCATGAGCGAGATTCGGCTGTGTCTGATTGTTCGCTCGCTGCGCTCACTCACGGGATGGCCAGGTCCGTGCGGAACGGGTCGCCGTTGACGACGCGCCAGACGTTCGCCGGGGTGAGCGGCATGTCGGCGTGCCGCACACCGTACGGCTTGAGCGCGTCCACCACGGCGTTGACCACGGCCGCGGGAGAGCCGACGGTGGCCGACTCGCCCACGCCCTTGGCCCCGATCGGGTGCGTCGGCGAGGGCGTCACGGTCTCGCCCAGCTCCCACGACGGGCACTCCATCGAGGTCGGCAGCAGGTAGTCCATGAACGACGCCCCCAGGTGGTTGCCGTCCTCGTCGAACGCCATCACCTGCATGAGCGCCATCCCCACCCCGTCGGCCAGCCCGCCGTGGATCTGCCCCTCGACGATCATGGGGTTGATCCGCACGCCGCAGTCGTCCACCGCCACGAACCTGCGCACCTTCACCTGCCCCGTCCCCGGATCGACGTCGACGACGCAGATGTAGGCGCCGAACGGGTAGGTGAGGTTGGGCGGGTTGTAGACGGTGGCCGCGTCCAGGTGGCCCTCGACGCCTTCCGGCAGCTCCAGGTTGGAGTGCGCGGCCAGCGCGATCTCGGCCATCGACTTGCCGGCGGACGGGTCGCCCACCACCGACCACCTGCCGTCGGCCCACTCCAGGTCGTCCGGCGCGGCCTCCAGCATGGCCGCCGCCACGATCTTGGCGCGGTCGCGCACCTTCCTGGCCACGATGGCGGTGGCCGCGCCGGAGACGGGGGTGGAGCGCGAGCCGTACGTGCCCAGCCCGAACGGCGTCTGGTCGGTGTCGCCGTGCACCACCTCCACGTCGTCGGCCGGGATGCCCAGCTCCTGCCCGACGATCTGGGCGAACGTGGTCTCGTGCCCCTGGCCCTGCGACTGGCACGAGACCCGCAGCACGGCCTTGCCCGTCGGGTGCACGCGCAGCTCGGCGCCGTCGGCCATGCCCAGGCCGAGGATGTCCATGTGCTTGCGCGGGCCCGCCCCGACGGCCTCGGTGAAGAAGCTGACGCCGATGCCCATCAGCTCGCCCCTGGCCCGCTTGTCGGCCTGCTCGGCGCGGAGCTTGTCGTAGCCGGCCATGTCCATGGCCAGGCGCAGCGCCCTGGGGTAGTCGCCGGAGTCGTACTCCCAGCCGGTGGGGGAGTGGTAGGGGAACTGCTCGGGTCTGAGCAGGTTGCGCATCCGCAGCTCGGCCGGGTCGAGGTCCAGCTCGGCGGCCAGTACGTCGATCATGCGCTCGACCAGGTAGACGGCCTCGGTGACGCGGAAGGAGCAGGCGTAGGCGACGCCGCCGGGGGCCTTGTTCGTGTAGACGCCGGTGACCTCGCAGTGGGCGGCCTCGATGTCGTACGAGCCGGAGAAGACGTGGAAGAACCCGGCCGGGAACTTGGTCGGCTGGGCCGTGCCGTTGAACGCGCCGTGGTCGGCCAGCACCTTGACCCTGATCGCCTGGATCCTGCCGTCACGCGTCGCCGCCACTTCGCCGCGCATGTGGTAGTCGCGGGCGAAGGCGGTGCTCATGAGGTTCTCGGAGCGGTCCTCCATCCATTTGACCGGCTTGCCGGTGACGATCGAGCCGACGATCGCGCACACGTAGCCGGGATATATCCCGACTTTTCCGCCAAAACCGCCGCCGATGTCCGGGGAGATCACCCGGATCTTGTGCTCGGGCAGCCCGGCCACCATCGCGTACAGCGTCCGGTGGGCGTGCGGCGCCTGCGTGGGGCACCAGACGGTCAGCTTGCCGGTGACCCTGTCGAAGTCCGCGAGCGCGCCGCACGTCTCCAGCGGCGCCGGGTGCACGCGCGGGTAGAGCAGGTCCTGGGCGACCGTCACCTCCGCCTGCTCGAAGAGGGCGTCGGTGCGGGCGCGGTCGCCGGCCTCCCAGTCGAAGATGTGGTTGCCGGTACGCCCTTCGAGATCGTCCCGGATGACCGGCGCGTCCTCGTCGAGGGCCCTCCTGGCGTCGATGACCGCGTCAAGGGGGTCGTACTCGACGTCGATGAGCTCCAGCGCGTCGCGGGCCGAGTAGGCGTCCTCGGCCACCACGAACGCGACCTCCTGGCCCTGGAAGCGCACCTTGTCCGTGGCCAGCACCGCCTGGGTGTCCTGCGAGAGCGTCGGCATCCAGGCGAGGCCGAGCCCGGCCAGGGTCTGCCCGGTGATGACGGCTTTGACCTTCGGGTGGGCCTCGGCGGCGCTCGTGTCGATGGAGACGATCCTGGCGTGGGCGTGCGGGCTGCGCAGCACGGCGCCGTACAGCATGCCGGGCAGCCGTACGTCGTCGGTGTAGTTGCCGCGGCCCCTGATGAAGCGGGCGTCCTCCTTGCGGTGCATGCGTCCGTAGCTCATGATTTCGCCTCCGTCGCGGACTCGGCGACATTCAGACTCGCCTGCGCAGCCCAGCGGATCGATCGGACGATGTTCTCGTAGCCGGTGCAGCGGCAGAGCTGGCCGGAGATCGCCTCGCGGATCTGGCCCTCGTCGGGGTCGGGCACGCGGTCGAGCAGCGCGCGTGCGGTGAGCAGCATGCCGGGCGTGCAGAACCCGCACTGCAGCCCGTGGCACTCCACGAACCCCTTCTGCACCGCGTCCAGCTCCCCGTCCCGTTCCAGGCCCTCCACGGTGGTGACCTCGTGGCCGTCGGCCATCACCGCCAGCACCGTGCACGACTTGACCGGTACGCCGTCGAGCCGCACCGTGCAGACCCCGCAGTTGGAGGTGTCGCAGCCCCAGTGGGTGCCGGTCAGGCCCAGCTCGTCGCGCAGGAAGTGCACGAGGAGCAGCCTGGGCTCGACCTCTCTGGTGTACGGCTGCCCGTTCACCGAGACCGTGATGCGCATGTCAGATCCTCCCTGCGGCTCTGACCAGCGCGCGCCGGGTCAGCTCGGCGGCCAGGTGGCGCTTGTAGTCGGCGGGGCCGCGCTGGTCGGCGTGGGGGTCGCAGTGCTCGGCGGCGATCCTGCCCGCCTCCGCGAACGCCTCCCCGCCGGGCGGCCTGCCTTCGAGGTAGCTCTCGGCCTCGGGGGCGCAGAAGTGCTCGGCGCCGACCGCGGTCAGCCCGATGCCCGCCCGCGCGAGCACGCCGTCCCGGACGGTGACGACCGCTCCGGCCGCGGCCACCGGCCAGTCGCCCACGCGCCGCTCGACCTTCTCGTACGCGCTGCCCGTGCCCGCCGTGACCGGCACGCGCAGCTGCACCAGCAGCTCGCCCGGCCCGACGGCGGTCTCGTACGGGCCGTGGTGGAAGTCCCTGATCGGCACGGTACGCTGACCGCCCGCGCCCTGGATGACCGCCCGCGCCCGCAGCGCCGAGAACACGGCGGACAAATCCTCGGAAGGGTCGCCCTGGCACAGCGACCCGCCAACGGTCCCCCGATTTCTCACTATCGGGTCGGCAATAACTCGCTCCGCATCCCGAAATATCGGGAAAAGGTCGGTGGCGGTGGTGCTGTCCAGCAGCTCTGTGTGGCGTACGAGCGCGCCAATGGCCAGTTCGTCACCCTCGACGGCGATCCGCCCCAGCTCGGCCAGCCCGTTGATGTCGATCAACGCCTCCGGCTGGGCCAGGCGCAGCTTCATCATCGGGATGAGGCTGTGCCCACCTGCGACGATCCTGGCCTCGGGGCCGTAGCGCGCCAGCAGTTCGAGCGCGTGCGGCACGCTGTCCGCTCTCTCGTATTCGAATCTCGCGGGAACCTGCATGACTGCACATTGCTGGCACCGATTTGTCCCGACAATCCGCAAATAAGGGATTCCTTAATGCGCGCCGGAGAACTATGAAGGGGGAATGACACTCAGCCAGCTCGGGGCGTTCGTTTTCGTCGCGCGTCTGGGATCTGTCAAGGCGGCGGCACGGGCGCTGGGCGTGAGCGAGCCCGCCGTCTCCCAGTCACTGGCCCAGCTCCGCAGGCACCTCGGCGACCCGCTGCTGACCCGTAGCGGCGACCGGATGGTGCTGACCGAGGGCGGGCGGCGGCTGCTCGGGATCGCCGCCCAGATCGTCGCGCTCGGCGCGGAGGCGGTCGCCGCGGTCCAGCCGGGCCGAGTCGGGCTGCACGTGGTCATGGACGCCGGGCTCGCCGAGTACGTGGCCGGGCCGCTCGTCTGCCTCTTCACGCAGCGCAAGTCGGTGGACGCCACCACCGGCGTGGCCGCCACGGCCGAGATCCCGCTCCTGCTGTCCAGCCGCCTGGCCGACGTCGCGCTCGGGGCCCAGGTGAGCGGCGAGGGCCTGGTGAGCCGCCCGGTCCTGCGCTGCCGCCTCATCGTGGTCGGCTCGCCCCGCGGCCGCCGCGACCAGTGGCTGGTCGGCCCCTCCGGGACGGACCCCCTGAGCGACACGAGCCGGTTGCTGCGGCTGCTGCGGGTCCCGGAGTCCCAGGTACGGGTCTTCGCGAACCAGACGGCCGCCTGGAAGGCCGCCGCCGAGGGCTCCGGCCTGGCGCCCGCCACGGCCCACCTGGTGGCGTCCCAGTTACGCAGGGGCGAACTGGTGGCCGTCGAGACCGCCGCCACCCCGCTGGCCGCGTACTGGTACGCCACGACCCTGGAACCGCCGAACCGGTCGGTGGCCGCGGGCACGTTCCTGAACTTCCTCACCACCCCGGCCGCCACCCAGGTCATGCGCACCCCGGAGGACGGCATCCCCCGCAGCCGCTTCCGCCCCCCGATCCACGTGTCGATCTGGAGCTGAGGCCTACTGGAGCCTCCGCCGCGCTCAGCGCAGGGCCGCGGCCTCCGAGGCGAGCTTCTCCACGCGGCCCCAGTCGCCGGTGGCCAGCGCGTCGGCCGGGGTCAGCCAGGTGCCGCCGACACAGCCCACGTTCGGCAGCGCGAGATAGTCGGCCGCCGTGTTCACCCGGATCCCGCCCGTCGGGCAGAAGCGCACGTCCGGCAGCGGCCCGGCCAGCGCCTTGAGGTAGGGGACGCCGCCCGCGGCCTCGGCGGGGAAGAACTTCAGCTCCTTGACCCCCCGCTCGACCAGCGCCATCACCTCGGACACGGTGGCCGCCCCCGGCAGGTACGGGACGCCGCTCGAATCCATCGCCTCGACCAGCGACAGGGTCGTCCCCGGCGAGACCAGGAACCGAGCCCCGGCGGCCACCGACGCCGCGATGTCCTCCGAGCTGCGGATGGTCCCCGCGCCCACGGTCGCCTCGGGCACCTCGGCCGCGATCCGGGCGATGGCCTCGCGCGCGGCCGGGGTCCGCAGGGTCACCTCGATGACCGGCAGGCCGCCGGCGACCAGGGCCCTGGCCATCGGCACGGCGCTCTCCACGTCGTCGATCACCACGACGGGGATCACCGGGGCGAGATCGAGCAGGCTCATGGGTTCTTCTTCTCCTCGTCGGCCCGTTGACGGCCGTCTAGTCACGTACAGGTCCGCCCAGACAAGTCCGCACGGTCATCCCACCAGTTCCCGGCGGGCGCGCTGGGCCAGCCAGGCCGCCGCGCCCGTCAGCGCCGGCTGCGGGGCGACGATCAGCGCGGTGCCGATGGCCTCCAGGTAGTGGGCCATGTCCGGATTTTCGGCGAAGCGGGTCCGGAAGCTGCTGGTGCGCACGCGTTCCACGATACGGGGGAGCACTCCGCCGCCCAGATACACCCCGCCCCTCGCGCCGAGGGTCAGGGCCACGTTCCCGGCGAAGCTGCCCAGCATCCCGCAGAACACCTCCACCGTCTCGGCGCACAGCGAGTCGTCCAGCCGGGCCACGATGTCCGAGGCGGTCAGATCGGGGGCGGCGACGCCGTTCACCTGGGCCAGCGCCCGGTGCAGCCGGACCAGCCCGGGCCCGGACAGCACGTGCTCGGCCACCACGTGCGGCAACCCCTGCGACTGCAGGACCTGGACGATCTCCAGCTCCCGCCGGTCCACCACCGGCACCGTGACGTGCCCGCCCTCGCCCGGGATCGGCGTCCAGCCGTGCTCCACGGGCACCAGCCCGCCCACGCCGAGGCCGGTCCCCGGCCCCAGCACGGCCTTGACCCCGTGACCCGGCTCGGGGCCGCCCAGCGAGACCAGGTCGTCGCCCTCCAGGTGCGGCAGCGACACCGCCAGCGCCTCGAAGTCGTTGAGCAGCGCCGCGTAGGGCACGCCGAGATCCCGTACGGACCCGGCCCACGCGGAGTTCGTGAGGCGGTAGCGGTCGCCGTCGATCGGCCCGGCCAGGGCCAGGCACGCCGCCCCCGGTCGCACTCCGCCCGCGTGTTCCGCGAGATAGGCGGCTACGGCTTCGGGGAGGGTCGGGTAGTCGGACCCCGCCAGGACCGCGACGTTGGCCGGCCGCGCTCCCGACGAGGTGACCAGGCCGAACCGGGCGTTGGTCCCGCCGATGTCGGCGACCAGCCACGGAAGGTCAAAGGCACTCACCACATACCTCCGGCGTCCAGGGCGGCGTCAAGATCGCTCGCCATGAACCGAAGGATCCCACGAACGCTCTCGCCGTCCCAGACGGGACGGCGAGCCATCGACTTCTGAACCGTCACCTCGCCAGCCCGGCGTGCTGGGCGCCGACCGGGGCGCCCGTCTCCAGGTGCGAGGCGCCGGCCTCGGCGAGGAAGCCCAGGCCGGGGCCGTGGTCGGGCGACTCGGCGCCGCTGAGGCCGAAGATCCCGGCGCCCTGCTCCGCGTGGCCCGCCATCCGGCGGAAGGCCGCGAACAGCTCGCGCCCGGTCCCCACCCACTGCGCGTCGCTCAGCGGGCGGCCCTCCGGCAGGCGGCGGGACAGCTCCTCGGCGGGCACCTGCAGCTCCAGCGTCCCCGCCGTCGAGTCCAGCCTGATCATGTCGCCGTCCCGCACCAGGGCGATCGGCCCGCCGTCGGCGGCCTCGGGCGACAGGTGGATGGCCGCGGGCACCTTCCCGGACGCGCCGGACATGCGGCCGTCCGTGACGATCGCGACCCGCTGACCCCTGTCGAGCAGCACGGCCAGCGGCGGCGTGAGCTTGTGCAGCTCGGGCATGCCGTTCGCGCTCGGACCCTGATAGCGGATGACCGCCACGAAGTCCTGCCCGTCCAGCTCGCCCGCCTCGAACGCCCGCAGCAGCTCCAGCTGGTCGTCGAACACCTTCGCCGGCGCCTCGATCACCAGGTGCTCCTGCTTGACCGCCGAGACCTTGGAGACGGCCCGGCCCAGGTTGCCCGACAGCATGTGGATCCCGCCGTCCGCCGAGAACGGCGCCGCGACCGGCCGCAGCACGTCCAGGTCGGAGCTGCCGCCGGTGACCGGCGCCCACACCAGCTCGCCGTCCACCAGCTCGGGAGCCTCGCGGTAGCGGTCGAGGCCGGGCCCGGCCACGGTCATGACGTCCCCGTGCAGCAGGCCCTCGTCCAGCAGGTCGCCGATGAGGACCTGCATGCCGCCGGCGTCGCGGAAGTGGTTCACGTCCGCCTGGCCGTTCGGGTAGATCTTGGTGAGGGACGGCACGACCCGCGACAGGCGGGCGAAGTCGTCCCAGGTCAGCACGATGCCCGCGGCGGCGGCCATGGCGACCAGGTGGATCGTGTGGTTCGTGGACCCGCCGGTGGCCAGCAGGGCGACGCAGGCGTTCACGATGGCCTTCTCGTCGACCAGCTCGCCGATCGGCGTGTACTCCGAGCCGTGCGCGGTGATCTCCACCGCGCGGCGCCCGGCCGCCTCGGTGAGGGCGTGGCGCAGCTCGGTGTGCGGGTTGACGAAGGTCGAGCCGGGCAGGTGCAGGCCCATGACCTCCATCAGCGCCTGGTTGGAGTTGGCGGTGCCGTAGAAGGTGCAGGTGCCGGGGGAGTGGTACGACTTCGCCTCGGCGTCGAGCAGCTCGTCGCGGCCCACCTTGCCCTCGGCGAAGAGCTGGCGGGTGCGCGCCTTGACCTTGTTCGGCAGGCCCGAGGTCATCGGCCCGGCCGGGACGAAGATCGCGGGCAGGTGCCCGAAGTGCAGCGCCCCGATGAACAGGCCGGGCACGATCTTGTCGCACACGCCCAGCAGCAGCGACGCGTCGAACATGTCGTGTGACAACGCGATCGCCGCGGCCATCGCGATCACGTCGCGGCTGTAGAGGGACAGCTCCATGCCGGGCCGCCCCTGCGTGATGCCGTCGCACATTGCGGGCACGCCGCCCGCCACCTGCGCCACGCCGCCGGCCTTGCGCACCGCGGCCTTCAGCTCCGGCGGGTACGTCTCGTACGGCTGGTGCGCCGAGAGCATGTCGTTGTAGCTCGTCACGATCGCCACGCCCGGCTTGGCGGCGCCGCGTAGCGTGAGCTTGTCGTCGGCGGGCGCGCCGGCGAAGCCGTGCGCCAGGTTCGCGCAGCCGAGGTGGGCGCGGGCCGGGCCCTTCGCCCTGGCGGCCTCGCCGTCGCGCCGGATGCGCGCCAGGTACGCTGCCCGGCTGGTGGCGCTCCGCTCGGCGATGCGGTCGGTGACGTCCTGGATGACGGGGTTCACGGTGCCTCCTTCGTCGGGTCCATGAACCCGGAATCGATTGTTCACACGTCCTCCTCGTGCCACTCGCGACCGCTGCGGCCGAGCAGTTCGTGGGCTCCGGCGGGACCGGTGGTCCCGGCGGGGTAGGGCTCGGGCAGGGCTCCGGACGACTCCCAGGTCGACAGGATCGGGTCGATCCAGCGCCAGGCCGCCTCCACCTCGTCACGCCGCATGAACAGCGTCGGGTTCCCGGCCAGCACGTCCGTCAGCAGCCGCTCGTACGCCTCCGGCACCCGCGCCGTGAACGTCTTGCCGAAGCTCAGCGACATCGGCACCGGCTTCAGCGTCACCTCGCCCGCGCCCGGCTCCTTGGCCATGATGTGCAGCTCGATGCCCTCTTCCGGCTGCAGGCGCAGCACCAGGCGGTTCGGCGTGCCACCGGGGAAGATGGAGTGCGGCACGTCCTTGAACTGCACCACGATCTCCGACCTGCGGTACGGCATCCGCTTGCCGGTCCGCAGGTAGAACGGCACCCCCGCCCATCGCCAGTTCTTGATCTCGGCCCGGATCGCGGTGAACGTCTCCACCCGCCGCGAGGCGTCCGTCGGCGGCGTGGAGGCGGGCTCGTCGAGGTAGCCCGGCATCCCGTCGGCCTCGGTGTACTGGCCCCGCACGGTGAAGCGGTCGACCTCCGTGCCCGTGATCGGGCGCAGCGCCTGCAGGACCTTGACCTTCTCGTCGCGGATGGCCTCACGGTCGTTGCGGGCCGGCGGCTCCATCGCGGTCAGCGTGAGGAGCTGGAGCAGGTGGTTCTGCACCATGTCGCGCAGCGCGCCCGCGTGGTCGTAGTAGCCGCGCCGGCCCGGCGTGCCGACGGTCTCGGCGGCGGTGATCTGGACGTGGTCGATCCACAGGGAGTTCCAGATCGGCTCGAGGAAGGCGTTGGCGAAGCGCAGGACCAGCAGGTTCTGGACGGTCTCCTTGCCCAGGTAGTGGTCGATGCGGAAGATCTGGCGCTCGTCGAAGATCGCGCCGACCTCGTCGTTGATCCGCTGCGCGCTCGGCAGGTCGTGGCCCAGCGGCTTCTCCAGCACCACGCGCGAGAGCGGCGTGACCAGCCCGGCCTCCTCCAGCTCGCGGCAGAAGGGGCCGAACGTCCGGGGCGGGCTGGCCAGGTAGAAGACCCGGTCGCGCTGCTCGTGCCCGGCCAGCAGCCGGCTCAGCGCCCCCCAGCCCGACTTGTCGGCGCCCCCGACGTCGACCGACACGTGGTGCAGGCGGCCGAGGAAGCGCTGCCACATGGCGGGGTCGTCGATCGGGACCTGGTCGCGTACCTCGGCGTCCACCTTGCCGCGGAAGTCGGCGTCGGTCAGGCCGCCCCTGGACATGGCGATGACGCGGGTCTCCGGGGAGAGCCGGCCGTCCCTGTCGCTGTGGTAGAGCGCCGGGAGCAGTTTGCGCATGGACAAGTCGCCGGTGCCGCCGAAGACGACGAGGTCGGCGGTGTGGGCGGGGCTGGTTGTCGACACGGGGGACACGGTTGCGGGCTCCGATGATCTACCAAGCAGGGACAGAACGGACACTAACGAGAGTTTGGGTCCCACACAAGCGGAGTTTTGGCATTTGAGATAAAAAAGTCTGGACTTTTCATGACCTAACCCCATGTGATTCACTTAGCCGATGCCTCGACGTACCGCCGCGACCCTCGCCACCAGTGGTGAGGTGCTCCGCCTCATCCGCACCGGAGAGGCCGCGACGCGGGCCGACCTGGGCCGGGTGACCGGCCTGTCGCGCCCCGCCGTGCAGCTGCGCGTGGGTGAGCTGCTGGAACGCGGCCTGGTCGTGGAGCGCGACGACGCCCCGTCCACGGGCGGGCGGCCGCCGGTCCGGCTGGAGTTCAACGCCACGGGCGGCGTGGTGCTGGTGGCGGCGCTCGGCGCCAGCCGCACCCGGGTGGCCGTCTGCGACCTGGCCGGGCGGGAGCTGGCCGGGCGCGAGTTCGCGATGGACGTGGAGCAGGGGCCCGACGTCGTGCTCCCGGTGATCATGGATTCCTGGGACGAGCTGCTCGGCGACCGGCCCCGCTCGATGCTCAGAGGCGTCGGGATGGGCGTGCCGGCCACGGTCGAGTTCGCGCAGGGACGCGCCGAGAGCGCCCGCGTGATGGCCTCGTGGACCGGCGTGGTGATCCCGCCGATCATCCGCGAGCGCTTCCCCGTCCCCGTGCTCGTGGACAACGACGTCAACGTGCTGGCCATCGGCGAGCACCGCGGCGCCTACCCCGACCTGGACGATCTGATGTTCGTGAAGATCTCGACGCGGATCGGCGCGGGCGTGATCGCCGGGGGCGGCATCCTGCGCGGCGCGCTGGGCGCGGCGGGCGAGATCGGGCACATCCCCGTGCTCGACGGCGGCGACGTGCTGTGCCGCTGCGGCAACACCGGCTGCGTCGACTCCGTGGCCAGCGGCACCGCGCTGCTGCGCGACCTGCGGGCCCAGGGCAAGGACGTCAAGACGATCGCCGACGTGACCGCGCTGGTGCGCGCCGGCGACGCCGAGACGATGGCCACGGTGCGCGAGGCCGGCCGCCGGATCGGCGAGGTGCTGGCCGGGGCGGTCAACATCCTCAACCCGTCGGTGGTGGTGCTGGGCGGCGACGTGGCCGAGGCGTTCGGTCCGCTGGTGTCGAGCATCCGCGAGGTCGTCTACCGCCGCTCCACGGCCCTGGCCACCCGGCGGCTGCGCATCGAGCCGAGCCGGCTGGGGGCGGGCGCGGGCATCAGCGGGTGCGCGGTGATGGTGCTCGACCACGTGCTCTCGCCGGACGCCGTGGACGAGACCATGACGATCTCTGCCCTGCGCCGCGAGCGCGTCGCCGCCCCGTAACGTCAGAGGTCCCAGCGGGGGACGTCGCTCTCCCGTACGAGCCCGTCCGCGCCGAACACCAGATGGCGATCGAGGTCGGCGGCGAACCAGCGGTCGTGCGTGACCGCCAGCACCGTCCCCTCGAACCCCGCGAGCCCCTGCTGGAGCGCTTCCGCGCTGGCCAGGTCCAGGTTGTCCGTCGGCTCGTCGAGCAGCAGCAGCGTCGCCCCCGACAGCTCCAGCAGCAGGATCTGCAGCCGGGCCTGCTGCCCGCCCGACAGCGTCTCGAACGGCTGCCCGCCCGCCGGCGCCAGCTCGTAGCGGGCCAGCGCCGCCATCGCCTCGTTGCGGGTCAGCGCGTACTCCCGCATCACCACGTCGGCGGCGGCCCGTCCGGCCAGGTCGGGCCGCGCGTGGGTCTGGGTGAAATGCCCGGCTGACACCCTGGCGCCCAGGCGGGCCACGCCGGTGTGCGCGATCGGCTCGCCCGCCAGCAGGCGCAGGAAGTGGGACTTGCCGGTGCCGTTCCGGCCCAGCACGCCGACCCGCTCGCCGTACCGGACCTCGGTGGAGAACGGCCGCAGCAGCCCGGTGAGCTCCAGGTCCTCGCAGGTCACCGCCCGCTTCCCGGTGCGCCCGCCGCGCAGCCGCATCCGGACGTTCTGCTCCTTCGGCGCGCGCTGCGGCGGCCCCGCCCGCTCGAACCGCTCCAGCCTCGTGACCGCCGACTGGTACGCCCCCGCCAGCGCGTCGTTGTTCGCCGAGCGCTGGCGCAGCGTGTGGACCAGTCGGCGCAGCCTGGCCCGCTCGTCCTCCCAGCGCCGGCGCAGCTCGTCGAGGCGCTCCCTGCGGCGCCTGCGGGCCTCGGCGTACGTCGCGAACCCGCCGCCGTGCACCCACACCCCGCGTCCCTCCACCGTGACGATCCGGTCGGCGGCCTCGGCCAGCAGCTGCCGGTCGTGCGAGACGAGCAGCACCGTCTTGGCCGAGCCCCTGATCGCCCGCTCCAGCCACTGCTTGGCCCGCACGTCCAGGTAGTTGTCGGGCTCGTCCAGCAGCAGCACCTCGTCCGGCCCGCGCAGCAGCGCCTCCAGCATGAGCCGCTTCTGCTCCCCGCCCGACAGCGTGCCCAGCTCCCTGTCCTTGACCCGCTCGTACGGCAGCCCCAGAGCCTCGGTGGCGCACACGTCCCACACCACCTCCAGCTCGTAGCCGCCCGCGTCGGCATAGTCGGCGATGGCCTGGGCGTAGGCGAGCTGGGCGGGCTCGTCGTCGTTCCGGGCGATCGTCGCCCCGGCCACCTCCAGCGCGGCGGCGGCGTCGCGGACGCGCCGCGGGGCGACGTTGAGCAGCAGGTCGTGCACGGTGCCGGCGCCGAGGAACTGCCGCATCACCCCGATCCCGCCGCTGCTCGCGACGCGGCCGTCCGACGGGGCCAGCTCGCCCGCGATCAGCCGCAGCAGCGTGGTCTTGCCCGCGCCGTTCGGCCCGACGAGCGCCGCCTTGGCGCCGGCGCCCACTTTGAAGGACGTCTCGAGCAGCAGCGGCCGCCCGTCCGGCAGCAGGTACGTCAGCCCGCTCACCTCGATGTGCCCCATGACGGCCACCTCCACTCGATCGTCGTTCGACCAACTAGACCATCGATCCGGTCACTAGAACAACGTATTATCTCCGGGTGGGAACCGTGTGGTCGCGCCCCCAGAAGGCGCCGAGGCAGACGCTGACGCTCGACCGGATCGTGGCCGAGGCGGTCGCGCTGCTCGACGAGGAAGGCGTGGGCCGGCTGACCATGCGCCGCCTGGCCGAGCGGCTCGACACCGGCTCGACCACGCTCTACTGGCACGTCAAGACCAAGGACGACGTCCTCGACCTGGCCCTGGACGCCGTCTTCGGGGAGGTGCGCCGGCCGGCGGGCGGCTCCGGGTGGCAGGAGGCCGTACGCGAGCTCATCGGAGGCTGGCGCGCGGCCCTGCTGCGGCACCCGTGGTCGGCCACCATCCTCGACCGCCCGCTCATGGGCCCGAACGCGCTGGAGCGTACCGAGTTCCTCTACGCGACCCTGGCCGCCGCCGGATTCGCCGCCCCCAAACCCGCCGCGTACAGCCTGTCCAACTACGTCATGGGCTCGGTCGTCATGCAGGTGACCTGGCAGGACCGCGACCGGGACGACACCGGCGAGTTCCTCAGGGAGCGCGCCGACCGTTATCCGGCGCTCGCCGAGTACGGGCTCGACCACGCGTGGGACGCCACGTTCGACGAGGGCCTCGGCTACCTGCTGGACGGCATGGAGCAGTCCCGCAGACGCGAAGGCGGCCGGCTCGGGTGAGCCGGCCGCCTTCGGGGGATCGTCAGTCCTCGCGGGCCTGCTTCGGGAGCATCAGGCCGACCGCGAACGTCGCGGCGATCATCCCGGCCGCCACCCACAGCGTGATCGTGACGCTCCCGGTGCCGAAGTAGAGGGTGCCCAGCAGGGCCAGGCCCAGCGCCCCGCCCACCTGCTGGAGCGCGGTCAGCGCGCCGGAGGCGGAGCCGGTCTCCTGGGGCTCGACGGCGGCCATCACGATGCTGAAGTACGGGCTCATGATCAGCCCGCTGCCCAGCCCGGCCACCGCCAGCGCCGGGGCGAGCTGCCACGGCGAGACCCCGGGGGACGCGACGGCGATCACACCGGTCACGCCGAGCCCCATGACGATCGCGCCGGCCAGCAGCACCTTGCGGCCGTGCCTGCGGGCGGCCTGCGCGACGCCCATGCCCGCGATCATGCCCAGCGACGAGGGCACACTGGTCAGCGCCGCCTTGAGCGGGGAGTAGCCCAGGCCGAGCTGGGTGTAGAGGCCGATCACGAGGAAGAACCCGGTGAAGGCGGCGAAGTAGATCGTGCCGGTCGCCATGCCCGAGACGAACGCCCGCTTGCCGAACAGGCTGGGCGCCACCAGCGGGTCGCCGCCGCGCCGGGCCCTGCGCTTCTCGTAGGCCGCGAAGACCGCGAACACCGCCGCGGAGGTCGCCATCATCGCGAACGCCCACGCCGGCCAGCCGCTCTCGCGCCCCTGGACCAGCGGGAAGACCATGAGAACGGTGCCCGCGGAGGCCAGCACGGCGCCCGGCAGATCGAGCCGCACGCCCTTGACCGGGCGGGAGGCGGGCAGGAAGCGCAGGGCGGCCAGCGCGGCGGCGGCCCCGATCGGCAGGTTGATCAGGAAGATCAGCCGCCAGTCGACACCGGTCAGCGCGCCCGCCAGGATCGGCCCGCCCACCGCGGACAGCCCCATGACCGGCCCGAACATCCCCATCGCGACCGCCAGCTCCTTGGGCGGGAACATCTCCTTCATCAGCCCCATGCCCTGGGGGATCATCGCCGCCCCGAACAGCCCCTGCACGACCCTGGCCGCGATGATCGTCTCGGGGGAGGCGGCCAGGGCGCACAGCAGCGACCCGACGGTGAACCCGACGACGCCGATGAGGAACATGCGCTTGCGCCCCACGATGTCCCCGAGCCGCCCGCCGGTCAGCAGGCCCGCGGTCATGGCGAGGGTGTAGGCCGCGCCGAGCCACTGGATCAGGGAGTCGCCGCCGCCCAGGTCGGCCCGCATCGTCGGGCCGGCGACGTTGGTGACGGTCGCGTCGAGCAGCTCCATCACCGAACCGGCGAGGACCACCGCGAGCGCGGGCCAGCGCCACTTGTAGGGGGCGGGGGTGGCGGGCGTCTGCGCGGGGCGGGTGTCGAGGATGGTCATCCACGGCCTCCTGAATCGGAACGGCTTGTTCTGTTCCAGAATAGCAGAACGGAATGCTTCATTCCACAACGAAGCCGAGATTCTTGCGGGGGAGGGGGTTGCCACGGAGCCGGTCAAGAGCGCGCGCCGTCACGGCGAGCAACCCGTGAGCCTTCACGACCGGCCATGACGGGCGGAAACGGGCGTCGGCGCGTGCGGCCCACCGTGCGCAGCCGTAAAGGACGGGCTTGAAGACCGTCGTGCGGCGTGTGCGGCCGTAAGAGGGGGTTCAGCGCTTTCTGGGGTGGCGCGTCTGGCCGGGCGGAACATGCGTGCGCGGCGGCGTGGCGGCGGTGGGAGGCGGCGCGGCGGACGAGCGGGTCGGCTGCACCGCTGGGGAGGCCGTGGCCGGCTCGGGCGTGGGCGTACGGGAAACCGAGGCGAGGGTCGGCCGCGTGGAGTTCGTCCGCCGCGGGGTCGGGCGCGCCGAGAGCGCCCGCTTCGGAGTGGGGCGGCGATGCACGGCGGAGGAGGGGTGCGCCGGGGACGCGGAAGGGCCGAGGGAGGTGGGCGCGGGGCTGAGGGCGGTGGGGGCGGTGGGGGCGGTGCGGAGGCGGGATTCGGTGGCGACCGGGATGGAGCCGTCACGGGCGCCGGGGCCGGTGCGGTGCCAGTCAACCGCGTCCAGCCGCCTGGCGGTGGACGCCCCGCCCACCAGAATCCCCGCCGAGGCCAGCATGAGCGTGCCGACCAGCGCGCCGGCGATCATCAGTATCCGCCCTCGCCGCCCGCCCTCGTCGGCGAACGGGTCGGGCTCCGATGATCGCTCCGTGCCGGTCACGCCTCAAATGCTAGAGAGGTGCCGCCGATGCCAGGGCCGATCCGGACAAATCGGAGAGTTAATTGTGATCATCAACAGGAGCACAGCAGCCCGCGCAGCGCCGTCTCCAGGCACAGGCCGGAGCGGGCCGGGGTCGGCCACGGGAAGCGGATCAGCGCCTCGTCCACCCGTACGGTCGCCCCGAACCGGTCCAGCTCCCACAGCCACACCTCGCCGGCCTCCTCGCCGAGCTGCCGGGACACGCCCGCGGTGAGCTGCGCCCGGTGCGAGGCGTTGACGTGCGAGAGCACCCGCTCGGCCGTCTCCGCCAGCGGGTCCGGCGCCGCGCCCAGGTAGTCGTCGGCGTCCAGCAGCCCCGACTCCTGCCCGGTCAGGTACACGACCTGTCCCACGTCCAGCCGCAGCAGCCGGGGCGCGGAGCGCTCCCCGAACCGCTCGAGCGCGTCGAACAGGCTCTCGTCGGCGCTGTGGGCGGCCACCGCGACCGCCGCGCCCCGTGCCTCGCTCTCCGGTACGGCCTCCGCCCACCCCTGCACCTCGAGCAGCCCGCGCGGATGGGTGGCCTCACCCAGTTGCCGCATCGCCGTCAGGTTCACCGCCACGACGGCGTCCTCGCGCAGGGGGTGCAGCGGCTCGCCGGGCAGCACCAGGAGCACGGGCCGGCCGCGCTCGTCCACGCCTCCCCGGGCCGGCGAGGGCGCTCCGTCGACGGACAGCTTGGCGACGTTCGCGGTCGCGGCGAGGGTGCGGACCCGCTCGGGGATCGGCAGCATGGGCCCTCCGTTCAATGATAGGTTAGGCTTCCCTAAGTAAGGATTACCTAATCACATTGAGGTGAACGTGCGCTACACCGGTCCCAAGGTGCGACTGTCTCGTCGCGCGGGCGTCCCGCTGACCAGGAAAGCCGTCCGCTACTTCGAGCAGCGCCCCTATCCGCCGGGCGAGCACGGCCGCAAGACCAACCGCCGCAGCACCGGCGACTACGGGCTGCGGCTGATGGAGAAGCAGAAGCTGCGCTGGTACTACGACGTGTCGGAGCGGCAGCTGCGCCGCTACTGGGACCTCGCCGTCCGCAAGTCGGGCGCGTCCGGCGCCGAGCTGGTCACGCTGCTGGAGAGCCGCCTGGCCTCGCTCGTGCTGCGCGCCGGGCTGGCGCCGTCCATCTACGCGGCACGCCAGTACGTCAACCACGGCCACATCGCCGTGGACGGCCGCAAGGTGGACATCCCCAGCTACCTGGTCAAGCCCGGGCAGGTGGTCACGGTGCGGGAGCGGTCCCGCAGGATGCAGCCGTTCGTGGCCGCCGCCGAAGGCGTGTACGCCGACGAGCGCACCGCGGCCTACCTCTCCGTGGATCACGCCAATTTGACGTTCACGCTGGTGAACCGCCCCGAACGCGAGCAGATCGTGGTCCCCGTGGAGGAGCAACTCGTCGTGGAGTTCTATTCTCGTTAGCCGTGAGCGAACCGGTAGAGCGTCATGCGAGTTGGTTAGAGCTGTTCTTCGACCTGGTGGTCGTCGTGGCGGTGGCGCAGCTGGCCCACCGGCTGGAGCACCCCACGTGGGAGAACGTCGCGTTGTTCGCGGTGCTCTACTACGCCGTGTGGAGCGTGTGGACGACACTGACGCTCTATTCGAACGCCGAGGCCGATCGCACCCGCACCCGCGGCATGCTGATCGGCATGTTCGGCATCGCGGTGATGGCCGCGGCCGCGCCCGACGTGGCGCACGTGCTGAAGGAGACCGGCGACACGCATGACGGCTGGTTCATCGCCGCCTACATCACCTGCAGGGTCGGCGCCTCGCAGACCCTGCAGCGCGCCGGCACGATCCTGACGGCGTGGCCGGCGGCCCAGCTCGGCGCGGGCCTGATCCCGTGGTTCGCCTCCATCGGCGTCCAAGGCCCGGCGCGCTACTTCCTGTGGGGGCTGGGCGCCGTACTCGACCTGATCTTCTCCGTGCTCCAGAGCCGCAGGCCGGAGCGCCTGATCAAGGAGATGCAGCACCAGGCCCTGCGGCAGGCGCAGCGGCTGGAGCAGCGTGACCGGCGGAGGGGCGACGGGCCGGTGGTGCGCCCGGCGGCGCGGGTCAAGGCCGCCGTCCTCGACCCCGCTCATCTCGGGGAGCGGCTCGGCCTGTTCGTGATCATCGTGCTCGGCGAGGCCGTCATGCAGGTCGTGATGGCCTCCTCCGGGCATTCCTGGGACCTGCAGCTCGGTCTGGCGGCGGTGGCCGGGTTCGGGCTGATCGTCTCGCTGTGGTGGCTGACCCTGCAGTACGGCGTGAGCGCGGTGCCGGGCGCGGCCGAGCGGGGGCTGCGCGCGTATGTGGCGCTGCCCGCGCACTTCGCGATGACCGCGGGCATCACCGCGACCGCGGCCGGGCTCGGCGCGGTCGCCGCGGACCCGGCCTCGCACCCGCACGGCGGCATCGGCTGGGTGCTGGCCGCCGGTCTGGCCGTCTACTTCGCCGCCTCCGCCGTGCTCGGCGTGGCGAGCGGCGCCGAGCGGCGGTGGATCTGGGGATGGGCCCTGCCGTCCGTGGCCGCGCCCCTGGCGGTGGGCGCGGTGTCCGGGTTCGTCGAGGGCTGGGCCGTGGTCGCGCTGCTGCTGGTCGTCGCCCTGTGGCGGGTCGCCTACCGGCACCGCGGCGGCACGGCCCAGGAGGGCTCAGTCCAGCCGGCGTAGCTCGGCGACCTCCTTGCGCAGCTCGGCCAGCTCGTCGAGGATCCGCTGGGTGTGCTCGCTGGTGTCCTCCAGCACCGCGCGCTCCTCGGCGCGTTCCTCGGCGCTCTCCTCGTCCATGGCGCTGACGACCACGGCCATGAAGAGGTTCAGGATCACGAACGTGCAGATCAGGATGAAGATGGTGAAGAAGACCCAGGCCGACGGATGGCGGGTCATCACCTCCCTGGCGATGTTGCCCCAGTCGTCGCCGGTCATCGTCTGGTAGAGGGTGAACAGCGAGGTCGGCAGGCTGCCGAAGCGCTCGGGGGAGGTGCTCCCGTAGAGCTTGGTGGCCATGACGGCGGCCACGTAGAGCACCAGGCCGAGCAGCACCACGATCGAGCTCATCCCCGGCATGGCGCGCAGCAGCGCCGAGACGACGCGGCGCAGGCTCGGCACGACCGACAGCAGCCGCAGGGCACGCAGGATGCGCAGCGAGCGCAGCACGGACAGGCCGCCCGTGGCGGGCATGAAGGCGATGAGGACGATCGCGGCGTCGAAGACGTTCCACGGGTCGCGGAGGAACCTGGAGCGTTCGACGTAGATCTTGGCGATCAGCTCGACGGCGAAGACGTACAGCGCAATGTGGTCGACCACGGTGAGCAGGTGGCCGAAGCGCGCGACCACCGCGGGGAAGGTCTCGAGACCCAGCGTGGCCGCGTTGAGCAGGATGACGCCGACGATGAACCGCTGGAAGCTTTCGCGGGCGAGGAAGGCGGCAGTGCGTTCACGCACGGGGGCAGGCTCCTAAGGGCTTGGTCATGTGCCCCACCATGATGGCGCAACATGATCAAGCCGATGTCTGTGGTATAAAAACGCACCTGAGCGACGAATGGTGAGGGCGCCGAGCGAGCATGTCCTATCCGAACTACGGTCCCTCCTACTACGGGCCGCCACCCCAGACCCACCCCCAGGGCACCGCCATCCTGGTGCTGGGCATCCTGAGCCTGGTGGTCTGCACGTTCATCGGCCCCTTCGCCTGGTCGATGGGCAACAGGGCGCTGCGCGAGATCGACGAGAGCGGCTACTACTACGAGAACCGCGGCATGGTGCAGGCCGGGCGCATCTGCGGCATCGTCAGCTCGGTCCTGATGATGATCACCCTCGGCTTCGTCGTCCTAATGTTCGGGCTCATGCTGGTCACCGGGGCCCTTTCCAGCTAGCAGGTCGCCCAGGCCCGACTCCAGCAGGTCGAAGGCCCGCTCCGCCTGAGCCCGCAGGCCGGGCTCGATGCTCTCCCAGTCCTCGCCCGCGAGGAGCCGGCGGATCGAGTAGTCGCCGAGCAGTCGCGTCGTGTTGAGAAGGTGGGAGGCCACCAGCCGCGGCGTCAGGTCGTCGGGGTCGGCCTCGAGCTCGTCGGCCAGCGCCTGCGCCAGCACGCGCTCCCGCTCCTCGCCGATCTCGCGGAGCTTGGCGCCCAGCGAGGGGGCCTCGTCGACGATCCTGGCGAACACGTCGACTCCCGCGTTGAGCCCGTAGCGCCAGTGGCGGGTGTCGAGCGCGTCGAGGAAGTCGCGGCGGAACGCCCGCACCACGCTCTCCCCGGGCCCCCGCTCGCGCAGCACGCGCGGGGCCAGGTCGACGGCCACCTCCTGCCGGTCGGCGAAGAGGTCCTCCTTGGTGCTGAAGTAGTTGAACACCGTGTTGACCGACACGTCGGCGGCCCGCGCCACCTCGGCCACGGTCACGTTGTCGAACCCCTTGGCCATGAACAGCCCCATCGCGACGTCCGCGATGCGCTGCCTGGTCTCGCGCTTCTTCCGCTCCCGCAGCCCCTCTTGCATGCCTCCATCGTACCAAGTTTGCAGTGACACCAAAATTGTGGTTACTCTAATTTTGGAGGCGATGAAATGATCAGGACTTCAGGTCTGAGCAAGACCTTCGACGGCGGCACAGAGGCCGTCAAAGGCGTCGACCTATCGGTCGGGCCCGGCGAGATCGTCGGGTTCCTCGGTCCGAACGGCGCCGGCAAGACCACGACCATGCGCATGCTGACCACGCTGCTGCGCCCCACGTCCGGCACCGCCACGGTGGCCGGCCACGACCTGCTCGGCGACGCGAAGGAGGTGCGCAGGCGCATCGGCTACGTCTCCCAGACCGGCGGGACGTCGCCGACCTCGCCGCTGATGGGTGAGCTCGTGCTCCAGGGCATGCTGTACGGCCTGAACCGGGCGACGGCCGAGGCCAGGACGCGGGAGGCGCTGGAGCGGCTCGAACTCGCGGGCCTGGAGTCGAAGCCCGGCGCCGCGCTGTCCGGCGGGCAGCGCCGCCGCTTCGACATCGCGTTCGCCCTGCTGCACGACCCGGTCCTGCTCTTCCTCGACGAGCCCACGACGGGCCTCGACCCGCAGAGCCGGGCCAACCTGTGGGACCACATCCGCTCGCTGCGCGGCGAGCGGGGCATGACGGTCTTCCTCACCACCCACTACCTGGACGAGGCCGACGCGCTCTGCGACCGGATAGTGATCATCGACCACGGCCGGATCGTGGCCGAGGGCGCCCCGGCCGAGCTGAAGACCGGCGGGCGCACGCTCGACGAGGTGTTCCTGGACATCACCGGAAGGTCCCTGCGCGAGGAGGCGGGCGTCTGATGCTGCGTGACACCTGGGTGCTGTTCCGCCATGGCGTGCGCGTCACGCTCCAGCAGAAGGTCGGCATGGTCTTCGGCGCGATCCAGCCGCTGCTCTTCCTGGTGCTGTTCGGGCCCATCTTCACCACGTTCGGCACGTGGGAGACGCTCGTCCCCGGCCTCATCATCCAGCTCGGGCTCATGAGCATGGGGCTCGCCGGGTTCGGGGTGGTGTTCGAGAAGCGCTCCGGCGTGCTGGAGCGCATGCGCGTCACCCCGGCCAGCCGGCTGGCGCTGCTGCTCGGGCGCGTGCTCAACAACGCGCTCACCATGACGATCCAGACGCTGCTGCTCCTGGTGGTCGCCTTCGCCTTCGGCCTGCGGGCTCCCGCGCCGGGGCTGGCGGCCGGGTTCGTGCTGGTGATCGTGCTCGGGAGCAGTCTGGCCGCGCTGTCGTACGCCATCGCGCTGACGATGAACGAGCACCTGTTCGCGCCCGTGATGTCCACGGCGGTGATCCCGCTGGTCCTGCTGTCCGGCTCGTTCCTGCCGATGTCGATGGCGCCGGGCTGGCTCGACGCCATCTCGCACATCAGCCCGTTCAGGTACACGCTGGAGGCGCTGCGCGACCTGTTCGAGGGGCACTACCTGACGGGCACCGTGGGCCTGGGAGTGGCCGTGACGGTGGTGTTCGCCGCGGCCAGCCTCACGGTCGGGACCCGGGTCTTCAACCGGGAGAACGCCTGAGAGCGCCGTTCAGGCCGCGTTCCTGGCGCGCCGCCGCAGCGCGGCGATGATCCCCGCCGGGTCCACGTTCCCGTAGCCGTAGTCGTAGTCGAAGCCCACCTCGCTGCGGTCCTCGGCGGTGCGCCGCAGCAGCGCCCGCAGCTGGGTGGGCGACAGCCGGGTCGACGGCCACAGGGTGCGGACGGCGGCGACGAGCCCGGCGGCCACCGGCGTCGCCGCGGAGGTGCCCGAGTCGGGCTCGTCGTCGCCGAACGCCTTGGACCCGGAGAAGTGGGTGTAGGCGCAGAAGTCGGGCTTGCGGGCGGTCAGCCGCCCGGGGCCCTGCGAGGAGTAGCCCACCCGCTCCCCGTTGATGTCGACGCCGCCGACGGACAGGGCCTTCGGGTGGGAGTTGGCCCCGACGATGGGCCGGTTGGGGTAGACGCACCGGCCGTCGGGGCACTGGGTGCCGCAGTTGCCCGCCGCGAACAGCACGTCCGCGCCCGCCCGGTCGAGCTCGGCCACCATCAGGTTGAACGGGTGGGCGGCGTTGTCGGAGTAGTTGCCCGGATGCCCGACGGGGAAGTCCCACTCGGGGGAGAAGGAGCCCCACGAGTTGCTCACCACCAGCGCCCTGGTCTCGGCGGGCTGGGCGGCGAGCACGCTGCGCAGGTGCGCGAACGCCGACACCGCGTCCGACAGCAGCCCGTCCAGCGCCGAGCCGCCGGGCCGGGTGGACAGCAGGACCGGGATGTCGATCAGCGACGCCTGGGGAGCGGCGATGAGCGTGTCGAAGGCGCACATCGTCCCGTGATCGACCTCGAACTCGCCCGCCTTGCCCGACACGCCCTGCGGGCTCCAGGACCGCTCGGCGTCCAGCGTGACGCCCCTGCCGAGCTGCCTGGCGGTGTGGGCCGCGTTGATCCCGGTGTCGAGCACGGCCAGCGCCACCCCGCTGCCGTCGAGACCCTCGGCGCTCAGTCCCGGCACGTTCAGCAGCCGCTCCACGTCGTGCCAGGTGCCGACCGGCGGGTCGCCTCCGCACGTGCGCGTGGTCGCGATCACCGGGTCGGCGAAGACGCCGACCACGTCGGGCCTCAACGCGGGCAGCAGCGTGACCCTGGAGGCCAGCTCGTCGTCCGAGATGGTGCCGCGCACCAGCACGGAGGCGTCCTCGGCGGCCAGCGAGAAGTCGAGCGGCTGGTTGAGCGAGAGGGGGTCGCCCCCGGCGATCGGGACGGGCCGCGCGACCGCCACGGGGACGTACGCGGTGTCGAGCTCGACCCCGGGCAGCCCGTCGGCCACGTCGGCCGTGGTGGCGCTCTGATCCGGGTCGGCGACGGCCGCGACCAGATCGGGGGAGGGGCGGAGCTGGATCAGGACCCGCATGTGTCACCACCGAATCTCGTGGAGGGAATGAACTCCCCAAGATTCCTCCATTCATCGCCCCGGCGTCCAGCGCCTTTCAAGGGTTTGACCTGCGCAAATACCCTAATTAGTGCGAACCGGATGACATTTCTTCCGGGGCGTCAGGCTTCCGTGTTCCCGGTCTGTTCACTACGGTGTCGAATCATGACGCTCCAGGCGCAGATGCCGGTCGACGACGGAGAAAAAGCTCACTGGCTGGCGGTGCGGCCGAGGCTCGTCCTCGCCAGCGCCTTCATGCTGTTCCTCGAGCTGGCGCTGATCCGGTGGACCGGGTCCAACATCGTCCACCTCAGCTATTTCACCAACTTCGTGCTGCTCGGCTCGTTCCTGGGCATCGGGCTCGGCTTCCTGCGCGTGGGGCGGTCGCGGCGGCAGCCGTACTACTCGCCCGTGGTGCTGGCCGTCCTGGTCGCCGTCGTCCTGACGTTCCCCGTGACCGTCGACAGGAACACCGAGGGCGTCCTGTACTGGACGAGCCTGTCCACCAGCGGCCCGCCCGCGTGGCTGATCCTGCCGGTGATCTTCGCCGCCGCCGCGCTGGTGCTCATGGGCCCCGCCGAGCTCGTCGGGCGCTGTTTCCCCGAGCTGCCGCGCCTGGAGGCCTACCGCTACGACCTGATCGGCAGCCTCAGCGGGATCGCCGCGTTCACGGCGCTGTCGTTCCTGAGCGCGCCGCCGGTGTTCTGGGGGCTGGTCGCGGCCATCTGCTACGGGCTGCTGCTCATGCCCCGGCCGCGCTCGCTCTACCTCGGCCTGGTGACCGTGCCCTCGCTGGCCGTGGTGGGGCTGCTGCTGATGGAGACGCTGACCGCCGGGGCCATCTGGTCGCCGTACTACAAGGTGACCGCGCGCCAGCTCACCCAGCTCGGCGTGCCCGTCACCGACATCTCCGTGAACGGCATCCCGCACCAGCAGGCCGTGCCCGCCGCCGCCCGGCTGCAGTGGGAGGCCCAGTACGGCCTGCCGTACGAGCGGACCAGCAAGCCACCCAAGGACGTGCTCATCGTCGGCGCGGGCAGCGGCACCGACGTGGCCATCGCGCTGTCCAAGGGCGCCAACCGGGTGGACGCCGTGGAGATCGACCCCAAGCTGCGCGAGCTGGGCGGCTCGGTCCACCCCGACAAGCCGTACGACGACCCGCGCGTCACCACCCACATCACCGACGGGCGGGCCTTCCTCGAGCGCACGGGCGACAAGTACGACCTGATCCTCTTCGCCCTGCCCGACTCGCTCACCCTCGTCTCCGGGGCGAGCTCGCTGCGCCTGGAGAGCTACCTGTTCACCGAGGAGGCCATGAAGGCCGCCCGCGCCCACCTCAAGCCGGGCGGCACCTTCTCGATGTACAACTACTACCGGGAGAGCTGGCTGGTCGACCGCCTCGCCTCCACCATGCAGAGCGCCTTCGGCCACAAGCCGTGCGTCGACGTCGTCAGCACCGCCGGCCAGCAGGCCGTCATCACGGCGGGCGTGACGGCCGACGCGCAGCGCTGCGCGTCGGAGTGGCCCGGCGCCGCCCCCGGCACCCCGCAGCCCGCCAACGACGACCGGCCGTTCCTCTACCTCAAGGACGCCACGATCCCGCCGATCTACATCATCACGCTCGGCCTGATCCTCATCGTCAGCCTCTTCGCCGTCCGCGTCGTCGCCGGACCCTACGAGCGGATGCGGCCGTACGCGGACCTGTTCCTGCTCGGCGTGGCGTTCATGCTGCTGGAGACGAAGAGCGTGACCGGGTTCGCGCTGCTGTTCGGCACCACGTGGGTGGTCAACGCGATCGTCTTCGCCGGCGTCCTGGTCGCGGTCCTCGCCGCCGTCGAGGTCACCCGCCACTTCCGCACCCCGCCGCTGCCCGTCATGTACGGCGTGCTGCTCGCGGGCCTGCTGCTGTCCTGGCTGGTGCCGAACTCGTGGCTGCTGTCCCTGCCGGTGCCCCTGCGCGCGGTGGCGGCCGTGGTGGTGGCGTTCCTGCCGATCTTCGCCGCGAACGTCGTCTTCGCCAAGCGCTTCGCCGAGACGGCCGACGCGACCACTTCCTTCGGCGCTAACCTGCTGGGGGCCATGGTGGGTGGCTGCCTGGAGTACGCGGCGCTGGTGATCGGGTACAAGGGGCTGCTGATCGTGGCGGCGGTGCTCTACATCGGGGCGATGGTGCTGCTGCCCCGGAAGTCGGTCACCGCCTGACGGCCGGGCGGCGGGGGGATTCCCCGCCGCCGGTGCCGTGGGTTACAGGCCGCAGAGCTCGTCGAGGGACTTGGCGCCCTTCTGGGTGTTCCTGGTCGGCGTCTGCGTGGGCGCCGCCGCCTGGCGCGTACGGGTCGGCGTGGCCGAGGACGTGACGCTCGGGGACGCGCTCACGTTGGCCGTCTGGGCCTGGCGGGCGGGCCGGCCGGAGTCGGCGATCGCCTTCCTGGAGGCCACGCGGATCTTCGCCCAGTCGGGCCGGCCCGAGTAGAACTCCGGCGGCACGAACTGCAGGCTCGTGATCCGGGCGTCCTTGACCTTGACGGCCAGCTCCACCAGCGGCTGCACCAGGTGCTGCGGGATGTTGGTCTGGGCCAGCCGCTTGGCCGCGCCGGCGATCCTGGTGAAGTTGGTGAGGATCACGGTGGGGGTGGCCTGCTGGGCGAAGGCGCCGATGACGCAGCGCTGGCGGGCCATGCGGGAGAAGTCGTCGCTGTTGACCCGGGAGCGGCCGTACCAGAGGGCCTGCTCGCCCGACAGTTTCCGGTAGCCCGCCTTGATGGTGCCCGCCGTGCCGAAGTGGCCGCCCCACTTGACGTCCTGCTCGACCCGGATCTTGAGGCCGCCGATGGCGTCGACGAGGTCCGCGAAGCCGTACATGTTCATCAGCATGTAGTAGTCGATCTTGAGGTTCAGCGTGTAGCCGATGGCGTCCATCAGCGCCCGGGGGCCCTTGTTCTTGCCGCCCATGAGCTGCGGGTTGTCGTTGGCGTACTGCCAGACCTCGTTGAGCAGGCCGCCGTTGGGGAGCTCGGCCATGTAGCCGTTCGGGAACTGCTTGTGCAGCGGCGAGGTCGGCGGGAATCGCACGTGCTGCAGGTTGCGCGGCAGGCTGAACAGGACGGTGTTGCCCGTCTTGAGGTCGATGCTGGCCACGTTCATGCTGTCGGTGCGCACGCCGGTGCGGTTGCCGGCCGCGTCGCCGCCGATCAGCAGGAAGTTCACGCGGTCCTTGCCGCCCCACGGGTCCTCGCCTTCCTTGACCGGGGCGGGGGCCTCGGGGTCGGGTGCCGAGGGGAAGATCTGCTTGATCGCTTCCCGCGCGGTCAGCACGTAGTTGGCGGTCAGGGCGAACGGCGACATCACCGCCACGCACAGCACCCCGACGACGATGCCGGTCAGCACCTGGCCCTGCTGGTTGAGGCGGTTGGGCCCGAGCGCGACGTACGAGGTCACCAGCACCGCGAACCACATCAGCGCGAGGACCGAGGCCACGACGACCACGGTCATCATCATCCCGTCGCCGGCGAACGCGGTGAGGTTCTGCATGTTCCGGGTCAGCCCGAAGGCCAGGGCCGCAAGGAGCAGCACCGCGTACACGCTGAGGAGGATCAGCCCGGTACGGCGGCGCCCGGCGCGCAGATGTGCGGCGCCGGGCGCGATGGCGGACAAAGCGGTCCACCCGAGTACTGATCCGGTCGTCAGGGGCTTGGCGAAGCGAGGGGAGGAGG
Organism: Nonomuraea sp. NPDC049625; assembly: GCF_040675285.1. Classification (NCBI taxonomy): domain Bacteria; kingdom Bacillati; phylum Actinomycetota; class Actinomycetes; order Streptosporangiales; family Streptosporangiaceae; genus Nonomuraea; species Nonomuraea sp. NPDC049625. The sequence continues at coordinate 894,882 of NZ_JBFAOQ010000002.1, forward strand.
AGCCAGGGCGCGGACGGCGAACGGGTCGCCGTTTCTTGTTGCCCCCTGGCACGGTTTCTGCCCCATCGCGATTGCTCACACCCGGCTCCTTACACGCCTACCAGGCAAAACTGTCGTTGCCCCCCGTTGGGCACAAGATTGCCAGGATTCTAGTCCCCATATCTGGACATCAGAGACATGTGCCCAAGCTGAGATGAACACTACGTGCACGATGGGCCGCGTTTATGGGGTTTTGGGTAGGTCGTAATTTTTTCAGGAGACGGTCGAGGACGGCGCCATCCAGGTGTTGCACTGGTACGTCTTGTCCCGCTCCCAGCCCTGCCGGAACCACCGGTTGTTGTTGGCGGGCGTGCCGTGGTCGCGCGGCCACCCCGGATAGTCGCCCACCTGGGCGTAGAACGAGAACAGGCGGCTGCGCAGGGACGTGCTCACCGGGTACGTCGCCGCCACCGACCGCATCCACATGGCGCCGAAGCAGGTCGCCTGCAGCTCGAGCCGCCTGCTGAGCGCCAGCTTGCCGCTCTGGCCGGAGGAGTCGAGGGTGGCGCTCCACCAGGAGTCCATCAGGCCGGTGATGTTCTGGATGTGGTGGCCGTACTCGTGGGCCATCATGCTGATGATGCCGCCGTGCCACTGGATGATCTGGCCGTACCCGCGGGCGTTGCCGTTGCCCCGGGACATGGCCGAGGTGGAGGCGTAGATCGTGTTGTTGCGCGGGCAGTAGTACGGCACCATGCTCCCGGCCGACGGATAGTCGCCGCACGCGCCCCGGCCCCGCTTGGCGGCGATGGCGTAGTTGGGCGCGCTGAACTGGATGCCCTGCTTCTCCAGGATCGGCCCCCAGGCCCGGTCCATGCACTTGCCGGTCTTCAGGATCAGCGCCTTGAGCTGACTGTGGTTGAAGATGTCGGCGCTCCCGCCGGAGCAGCTCAGCCTGGGCAGCGAGCCCGCCCGGTACATGGTGTTGCTCTTCAGGCTCGTGTTCAGCGTCACCTTGGGAGGCTGCGTCGGGGTCGTCTCCGGCTCCTGGGTCTCCTCCCGGGTGGGCTGCTGCGTCGGCGAGTCGGACTCCGTCGGGGTCGGCTGCCGCGTGCGGGTCGGGAACGGGTCGCTGGTGGCGCGCTCCGACGGCTCGTACGTCGGGATCGCGACCGGTGTCGTCGTCTCCGACCTCGACGCGCTCTTGAACAGCGCCGACGCGATGACGATCAGCACGAACAGCGCGGCGATCCCCCCGAGCACGCCGCCGATCACGCCGAAGACGCCCATGCCGGACTTCCTGCGCTGCGGTGGCCCCCACTGCGCCGGCGGCAAAGGGGGCGGCGGGGGTGGCGGCGGAGGCGGGGGCGGCGGTTGCCGGTATTGCTGCTGCTGCCCGTAGGGTGGCGGCGGTGGCGGGTACTGCGGGCCGCCCTGGGGATAGGCCTGCTGCGGGTAGGCGGGCCCCTGAGGGTGGGGCGGCGCCTGCTGGTACGGGTTCCCCTGCGGAGGCGGTCCCGGGGGCGGGGGGGGCGGTGGGGGAGGCGGCGGAGGCGTCGGGTACGGTTGCCGGCTCGGCGGCTGCGGCTGGCGGTAGTTCGGCGGCGGCCACGGCAATGAGGGAGGCCTCTGTGGCTGCCCTGGCCCCTGTGGCGGGGGTGGATAATGCCCGTTCCCTGTCACCGTGTCTCCCCGTTCGCCCGGTTGTCTGGAATCGATGGCTTTGCGCCGCGACTTGCCGGACCCTTGCCAAATTTGGGGCAAAAGCATACTCATTTCTCACCCGTCACGGATGTAGCAGTGATCGGTTACGGTCCGAAATCATTCGAGGTGATCTCGGTTATCTCCCGGTCCGCGCGGCGGGCGTTGCCCTAGCTTCTTTGGCATGAATCTCCAGCAGCTCCGCTATGTGGTCGCGACTGCGGAGCACCGCACCATGACCGACGCGGCAAGATCGCTTTACATCGCGCAGCCTGCGCTGTCCCGCGCGATCCGCGATCTGGAGCGGGAGCTCGGTATGACGCTCTTCGCTCGTTCAGGCCGTGGCGTGGTCGTCACCGCGCAGGGCCGTCGCGTGGTCAAGCTGGCGAGGGAGGCACTCGATGCCGTTCACGAGATCGAGGGCCTGGCCAACCACAGCGGCGTCACGGAAGCGGAGCTCCGCATCGCGTCCACGCCCAGCCTCGAACCCGGCCTGGCCGGGCGGCTGCTCCCGGCTTATGCGGCCGAGCATCCGGGAGTACGCGTGCACATCGTTCGCTGCGACGGCAGAGACGGCGTCGTCAGCGCCATCAGAGATCAGCGGGCCGACCTCGGGCTCACCGATCTCCCGGTCCCCACGGACCTGATCACCCATCCGCTCGAGCGCCAGGAGATCGTGCTGATCTCCCCGCCCGGGCTCGACCTGCCCAACCCGGTGCCGATGGGCAAGCTGCACGGCATGCGCCTGGCGCTGCCGGCCCGCGGCAGCATGCGGCGCAGGGAACTGGACGCGATGTTCGGCAAGTACTCGGTGAGCCCCGTGGTCGTGCTCGAAACCGACGAGCGCAACGGCTGGCTCAACGCGGTACGCGCGGGCCAGGCGTCGTTGCTCTGGTACCGCGGCCTGGCGGAACAGGCCAGTCGCGCGGGCCTGATCGTGCGCTCGCTCGAACCCGCCGTGCGGCGCGTCATCGCCGTCGTGCACGCCCGCCGCCGCCTGCCGCTGATCGCCCAGGACTTCCTGTCCACGGCGGAAAAGGGGACAGCGGCCTGACCCGATTAGGAACGATCCAGACCGGCACACCCCCTACCGGGAGACCGGCAACCGCACCACGGCCCGCAGTCCAGGCGCGGCGTCCTCCAGGACGACCGTGCCGCCGTGCGCACGCACGGTCTCGCGTACGATCGCCAGCCCCAGCCCGGCGCCGCCCTCATCACGGCTGCGCCCGGAGTCCAGCCTGGTGAACCGGTTGAAGACGCGCTCGCGATCCTGCTCAGGGATGCCGGGCCCGTCGTCGGTCACCGTCAGCACTCCGTCCGCGGTCAAGGCCACCTCGACCTTGGAAGAGGTGTGGCGTACCGCGTTGTCCATCAGGTTCGTCAGCACCCGGCTCAGGTCGAGGGCGTCTCCGCGCACCACGACCGGGTCGCACACCGTCAGGCGCGCCTCGGCGTACCTGTCGACGGTCTGGCGGACCACCTCGTCCAGCTCGACGGGTTCCCGCCTGGCGGGCACGCCGCCGCGCTCGTCCAGCCTGGCCAGCGCCAGCAGGTCCTCGGCCAGCCTGGACAGCCGCATCGTGTCCTCCAGGACGCCCTCGGCGGTCTCCCGCCAGTCCTGACCCTCCGGATGTCCCAGCGCGACCTCGAGCTGCAGCCTGATGCTGGCCAGCGGGCTGCGCAGCTCGTGCGCCGCGTCGGAGACCAGCGCCCGCTGGCGCTGCTCGGCCTCCTCCAGCCTGGCCAGCATGCCGTTGAGCGTGGTGGCCAGCGAGTACACCTCGTCACGCGACTGCGGCACCGGCAGTCGGCGCGACCTGGCCGTGTGCGTGATGTCCGCCGCGCCCCTGCGCAGGGCCGCGATCGGGCGCAGCGTACGGCCGATCATGAGCCAGCTCGCCACCGCGAGCAGCACGATCAGCGCGGGCGTGCCCACCAGCAGCACCCGTCCGGCCGTGACCAGGCTGGTCTGGATCTCGCTGATGGGCCGGGCCGCGATCACGGTCTGCCCGCGGTCCGCGCTGAGCACGATCACCCGCAGGAACCCGGGGACCGCGTACGGCCGCCCGTCCAGGAGCGTGGCCTGCCCCCGCTTGAGCACCTTGTCCCGGGCCTTGGCGTCCAGCAGCGGGACCAGCCGGTCGGTGCCGTACGTCACGTGCGTGATGCGCCCGCCGGCGTCGATGACCTGCACGATCGTGCCGTCGTGCGTGGTGATCGGGCTGGTCAGCGTCCCGGCGTCGGCCGCCACGCGCACGGCCTGCGCCGTCTGCCTGGTGGACTCGTCCACCGTGTCCATCAGCGCCCGTTCGAGCACGCTGACCAGCACCGACGCCGACACGGCCAGCGCCAGCGCGAGCACCGCGGCGGCCGCCACCGTGAGCCTGAACCGCAGCCCCTGCCGCCGCCACCAGACGAGCGGGGAGTCAGCCACCGTCGCCCGCCAGCCGGTAGCCCGCGCCGCGCACGGTCTGGAGCGCGTTCCTGCCGAACGGGGCGTCGATCTTGCGCCGCAGGTAGCCGACGTACACCTCGACCACGTTCGGGTCGGTGTCGAAGGTGTCCCAGACGTGCTCCAGGATCTCCGCCTTCGACACGACCTCGTCCCGCCGCCGGATCAGGTACTCCAGCAGCGCGAACTCCCTCGGCGTCAGCTCGATCGAGGTCCCGTCCCGCTCGACCCTGCGCCGGGCCGGGTCGAGCGACAGGTCGCCTGCCACCAGCACCGACGGCCGCCGCCCCGCGTCGCGCCGCAGCAGCGCCCGCAGCCTGGCCACCAGCACCACGTACGAGAACGGCTTGGTCAGGTAGTCGTCGGCGCCCAGGTCGAGCCCGTCGGCCATGTCGTATTCGCCGTCCTTGGCCGACAGCATGAGGATCGGCACCCAGTTCTCCTCCGCGCGCAGCTGCTTGCACACGTTGTAGCCCGAGAGCCTGGGCAGCATGATGTCGAGCACCACGATGTCGTAGTCACCCTGCCTGGCCGCGTGCAGGCCCTCCTCGCCGTCGTGGGCGAGGTCCACGGCGAACCCCTCAGCCTGGAGCCCCCGCTGGAGCGCGGCGGCCATCCGCCGCTCGTCCTCGACGACAAGTACTCTCATGTGGCAATTCTCCTGTTCCCGGCCTGAGACAACGCTGAGAAGGCTGAGAGCCGTCTCAGACAGTCTCAGGTCCGCCTAAGGATGCATCACGCAGGCTCTGAACATCGACATACCGTTAAGGAGTGAGATGCGCAGAGGCACGTTCGTGAGGTGGGGAGTCCCGATCGCGGCGGCGGCCGTGATCGGAGCCGCGATTGGCGCCGGCCCCGTCATAGCCGCGGTGAGCGGCGACCCCGTGCTGCCGGAGCGGTCGGCACAGCAGCTGCTGGCCGACGCCGTGGCGGCGACCGGCAAGGAAGGCGGCATCGCGCCGATGTCCGGCACGGTGCAGCAGACGGCCTCGCTCGGCCTGCCGGCGCTGCCGCAGACCGGCGAGGCGTCGCCGCTGAGCCTGCTGTCCGGTTCGCACGAGGTGAAGGTCTGGTACGGCGGCGACGACAAGGTCCGGGTGGCCCTGCCGACCCAGCTGAACGAGACCAACCTGATCGTGAACGGCGACACGGGCTGGTACTGGGAGAGCGCCACCAACACGGCCACCAAGCTGACCATCAAGGCGGAGACCGGGCAGGACAAGCGCGCTCTGCCCACGCCGCGGCCGACCGACGTGACGCCGCAGCAGGTGGCCGAGCACCTGCTGGCCAACGTCGACCAGCACACGGCGGTCCGCGTGATCAACACCGCCCAGGTGGCGGGCCGGCCGGTCTATCAGCTCGTGCTGGCGCCCAAGGACGGGGGCTCGCTCGTCCAGGAGATCCGCATCGCGCTCGACGGCGAGACGTACGTCCCGCTACAGGTGCAGGTCTACGCCAAGGGCTCGGCCGAGCCGGCGTTCCAGGTCGGGTTCACGCAGGTGACGTTCACGCCGCCGGCGGCCGAGAACTTCACCTTCACCCCGCCCGCGGGCGCCAAGGTGGAGGAGAAGACCCTCGGGGCCGGCATGGACCAGGACGTGGCGGCGGATCGCGCCGAGCACGCCAAGGACGTCGCGGAGCGGGCGAAGGTCGTGGGGCAGGGCTGGACGACCGTGGCGGTCGTGCCGTTCTCGCTGTCGGACCTGAAGACCGCGACGCCGTCGGACGGTCGCGAAGGCCGCGGCCCTGGCGCGGGTGCCGACCCGAGCGCGCTGATCGACAGCGTGCTGAAGTCCGCCACCCCGGTGAGCGGCACGTGGGGCTCCGGCAAGCTGATCAAGACCAAGCTCGTCACCGCCCTGCTGACCGACGACGGCCGCCTCCTGGTCGGCGCGGTCACCCCGGAGGAGATCACCAAGGCGGCGGGCACCAAGTGACCACCGTCACGCAGGAAGCAGGGGCGCCCTCCGGGGCGGCCCTGCCCCCGGGGGTGAGCGCGGGGGAGTTCGCGATCGTCACGGAGGGCCTGACCAAGCGCTTCCGCGGCGGCCAGGTCGCCGTGGACACGCTGGACCTGGCCGTGCCGCGCGGCTCGGTGTTCGGCTTCCTGGGGCCGAACGGCTCGGGCAAGACCACCACGATCCGCATGCTGCTCGGCCTGGTCGCGCCGACGTCGGGCGGGTACTCCGTGCTCGGCCTGCCCCAGGCCCAGGCTCTGCCCAAGGTGGGGGCGCTGGTCGAGGGGCCGGCCTTCTACCCGTACCTGTCGGGCGCGGCCAATCTGATGCGCTTCGACTCCGCCGACCCGACCGCGCCCCGCGCGAGCGCGAAGCGGCGCATCGCCGAGGCGCTGGACCGCGTGGGCCTGTCGGCCGCGGCCGCCAAGCGCTTCCGCAACTACTCGCTCGGCATGCGCCAGCGCCTGGCCATCGCCGCCGCCCTGCTGGGGCCGCGCGAGCTGCTCATCCTGGACGAGCCCACCAACGGGCTCGACCCGCAGGGCACGCGCGAGGTCCGCGCGCTGGTCAAGGAGATCGCCGCCGACGGCACCACGGTCTTCGTCTCCTCCCACCTGCTGGCGGAGGTGGAGCAGATGTGCACGCATGCCGCGATCATGCGTACCGGCAAGCTCGTGGCGCAGGGCACGATCGCCTCGCTGAACGGCGGGCTCGTGACGCGCGTCCGGGTGGAGACACCGGACGTGGCGGACGCCGCGCGGGTGCTCGGCACGCTCGGCCTCGCCGACGTGCTGACCTCGGGCGGCGAGGTCACGGCGGAGCTCGGCGGCCACGCGCCGGAGCGCGTCAACGCCGCGCTGGTGGGGGAGGGCGTGGCCGTTCGCGGGCTGGCCGTGGTGCGGCCGAGCCTGGAGGACGTGTTCGTGGGACTGACAGGGGAGGGCTTCGATGTCGACGGCTGAGACGGCGACGGTTGAGACGGCGACCGCTGAGACGGCGGGGACCCTGGGGTCCGCCGTCGGGACCACGGGGGCAGAGACCCAGGGGGAGCGCCGCACGCCCGGGCTGGTGCCCGTCGCGGAGTCCATGCGCACCACCGAACGCCGCCCGCCGGAGCCGTCCGCTTCCGCTCCCGCCCCCGCGGCGGGGAGGGCGTGGGCGTTCTGGCGGCTGCTCGGCTCCGAGCTGGGCCTGACGTTCCGCAGGCCGCGCAACCTGACGATGCTGGCCGTGCTCGGCGTCGTGCCGATCGTCATCGGCGTGGCGCTGCGGCTCGTGGCCTCCGAGGAGGGGATGGGCGGACTCGTCCAGGACGTCGTGGGCAACAGCCTGATGCTGACGTTCGTGTCGTTCTCGTTCCTGGTGCTGCTGCTGATGCCGGTCGCCGTCAGCGTCGTGGCCGGCGACTCGATCGCGGGCGAGGCCGGCGCGGGGACCCTGCGCTACCTGCTGGCCGCCCCTGCGGGGCGCACCCGGCTGCTGCTGGTCAAATACCTCAACGCGGTCGTCTTCGCGTACGCGGTCACCGCTGTGGTGGCCCTGACGGCGCTGGTGACGGGCCTGATCCTCTTCCCGGCCGGGGACGTGACACTGCTGTCCGGCAGCACGATCTCGATGGCCGACGGGCTGCTGCGCATCCTCATCGCCGTCGGGTACGTCGGCGCCGGGATGGCCGCCCTGGCCGCGGTCGCGGTGGCGCTGTCGACGTTCACCGAGGTGTCCATCGGGGCCATCGCGGCCACCATGGTGCTGGTCATCGTCTGCCAGGTGCTCCGGGCGATCCCCGAGCTGGGCTCGATCACGCCCTACCTGCTGCCGTCCAAGTTCACGAACTTCGACGCCGTGCTGCGCAGCCCGATCGACTTCGGGAGCCTGCGGGACGGGCTGCTGGCGTTCGGGGCGTACATCGTGCTGTTCGGCTCGATCGCCTGGGCGCGCTTCTCCGGCAAGGACATCACCTCCTGACAGCGGCAGCGCCCCGACCGCGGACGGCCGGGGCGCGGGACGCCGGAACGTCAGGCGGCGGGACGGCGGCGCAGGCCGAGCGCGCCGATCACGACGCCGATGACGCCCACCACGAGGCCGGCGCCGCCGAGCAGGCGGGCGGTGCCGTCGGAGGCCGACGCGGCCGCCACCGGCGTCACCGAGGGAGCGGCGGCGGCCGGAGCGGCCGAGGCCGGCGCCGAGGCCATGCCGTGCTCGTCGCCCCCGCTCGCGGGGACCAGCTTGAGCGTCGGGGCGGGGTGCTCCGCCTCGGTCCCGTCCGTCTTGGGCGCGTCCGACCAGTCCACGACCTCACCCTTGGAGTAGGTCTGCTTCGTCGGGAACACCAGCGAGTCCGTGTCCTTGGGCAACTGCCCCATGGACACCTCGAACTCCTGGAACTCGCCCGGGTTGATCTTGCCGCCGGACCACACGATCTTGGTCACGGCCTCTTCGAGGTCGCCGTACTCGGTCTTGACCGGCTTGGGCAGCTTGCCCTGCGTGACCTTGACGTCCCAGCCCGGCAGGGGCTTGACCGACACGAACGCCAGCGGATGGTCGACGGGGAAGGAGACCTCGATCTTGGTGGTCGAGGCGTCGTCGCGCTCGTTCGGCACCCGGAACGCGACCTTGGTGAATCCGCCCTGCTCGGCGGTGCCCGGCTGGATGGAGACGTGGGCCAGGGCCGGGATGGCGAGGCCGACGGTGAGGGCGGTGGCGGCGGCGAGCACGGTCGCCGCACGGCGTGCGAAGGACATGCGGGAACTCCACTTGGTGAACGGGGATGAACAAGGGGTGTCAGACGGTCAGGCGGGAAGTGGAGGACCACGCCTGGCCACGCTGTGCCGGAACTCCGGCTGGAGCGGGACGACCCTCGCCCGGACGATCGGCGCGGCGGGCCGCGCGAACGGCGGCACGGCGACGGCCGGGAGCAGCATGAGACGGCGGCCGACGAGGCGCAGCAGCGACCAGAGCACGACCTCGCCGCGCGCCAGCCACAGGCCCGTGATCAGCGTGGCCGTCACGTGCGTGAGCAGCATGCCGGTGTTGACCGCCAGGCCGCCCTGGCCGTGGCCGTGCGCCGCGGCCCCCAGCTCGAACAGGCCGCGCATGGAGAAGTAGGCGGCGCCGTCGCCCGCGAACAGCTCGTGCAGCGCCAGCTGCGCCCCCACCAGCACGACGTTGATCGTCGCCGCGGAGCGCTCCTTGCCGCACAGCGCCAGCCCGAGCGCGGACACGCCCGCGAGCCCCAATCCGGCGACCCACGGCGCGGGCGCCGAACCGCCGCCCAGCACGTGCGCGAAGGCGGCGAGAGCCACGCAGACGGCGGCGAAGGCGGCTGTCCGCGCGAGTCTGAGGGGAAGGTGCGCACGCATGGGTGTGCCCCATGCTCTCACGGGGCAGTGAGTCATGAGACCCGAAGTCCGAAGCCGCACAGTGGCTGGTCCAAAACGGGCATTTAGGGCTAGGGTCGTGCCGACCGCGTTGACATTGAGGTGAGAACGTTGCGGCACTTGGGTGGTTTCCTCATCGGGCTGGTGGTGACGGCGGCCGTGCTGGCGGGCGGTGGCTGGGCCGTCCAGCAGGCCATCGGCAACGCCGCGGCCACGCCACCGGACAACCAGAAGATGTGGATCGCGCTGGGCGCGATGGCCGCCGTCGGGCTGGTCGTCGGGCTGGTGGTGGCGGGCCGGATCTCGCCTTTGGCGACGTTCGTGCCGTCGCTGGTCCTGCTGGCCTGGACGGTCGTGTACGCACTCGACGTGAACAGGGCGATCTCCCTCATTCCGAGCGCCCCGTCGGTCAACCAGATCATCCTGGACGCCGGCCTCGGCGCCAAGACCCTGCTCACGTCGGGCGTGTTCGCCCTGCTCGGCGTGGCGCTGTTCATCCCCGTCCTGATGCCGTCGCGCTGGTCGCGCCAGTACGACGACGTCGACGAGGACTACGAGGCCACGCCGGAGGGCAGCTACTACTGAGTTGTCCCTACTGGGCCGTCCCCGTGTAGAGGCGGGTCACCACGTCCTCGATGCTCGACTGGCCGGGAGACGTCGCCATCAGGTCGTCGAGCGTGCCGTCGAACGCCAGCCGCCCGTGGTCGATCACCATGACCCGGCGGCACAGGCGCTCGATGTCGCCGAGGTCGTGCGTGGTCAGCAGCACGGTCGTGCCGCGCTCGGCGTTGACCCGCTGCAGGAACTCCCTGATGCCGGCCTTGCTGACCACGTCCAGCCCGATCGTCGGCTCGTCGAGCACCAGCACGTCGGGCGCGTGCAGCAGCGCCGCCGCGAGGTCGCCCCGCATGCGCTGGCCCAGGCTGAGCTGGCGCACCGGCGTGCGCATGAACTCGCCCAGGTCGAGCGTCCCGGTCAGCTCGTCGAGCCGCGACCTGAACGTGGCCCGGTCCACCCGGTACAGGTGGCGGATCAGCTCGAAGCTGTCGACGAGCGGCAGGTCCCACCACAGCGTCGTCCGCTGCCCGAACACCACCCCGATCCGCCGCGCCAGCGACGTGCGCCGGCGCGACGGGTCGAGCCCGGCCACCCGGACCCGGCCGGACGTCGGCGTCAGGATGCCGCAGAGCATCTTGATGGTGGTGGACTTGCCGGCCCCGTTGGGCCCGAGGTAGCCGACGAACTCTCCCGGCGACACGGTGAACGACAGGTCGCTCACGGCGTGGACGACATTCCTCTTGATCTTGAACGAGCGTCCGGCCCTCTCAAGTTCGATCATCCTCAACTCCCCGTGGATCGGTAGTGCCTGATGCCCTGCCGCCAGGCCAGCCCGGCCGGCAGGGCGAGGACCAGCGCGGCGACCGGCGCGGAGAACCTCAGGAACTCCGGCGTGCCGAAGGGGTCGTCCCTGCCCAGCACGTACAGGCCGGGCTGCCAGTTGACGAAGGCCAGCGGGAGCACGTACGTCACGCCCCTGACCAGGTCGCGGCCGTAGATGCTGAGCGGGTACTGGTTGAGCTGGGCGCTGCCGTAGGTGAAGGCGTTGGACACCTCGGGGGCGTCGGTCAGCACGAACTGGATCGCGCCGCCGAGCGTCCAGATCGCCCCGAAGATGATGATCCCGCTGACCAGCATGACGGGGATCATCCAGGCGCGCCGCCAGTCGAGGTCGAGCGCGGCGACGCCGTAGCCGAGCACGACGCACGCCTGCAGGATCCGGCCCACCCTGGCGGGCACGAACCGGTCGGTGGCGAGCTGGATCCACGGGCTGACCGGCCTGATCAGGAACGTGTCGAGGGTGCCCGCCTTGATGTGCTGGCTGATCCGGTCGATGTTGCTGACGAACGTGTCGCAGATGGCGAACGACACGCCGGCGGCGCCGTACAGGAAGAGGACCTCGTCGCGGGAGAAGCCCGCGAGCGTGGCCGTGTTGGCGAAGACGATCAGGATCACGGCGACGTCCACCGCGGCGGTGAGGGCGCCGAACAGGGTCATCAGCGCGAACGACACCGGGTACGCCGCCGCGGCCCGGGTCCAGGTCCACAGCAGCAGGAAGTAGGTCCTAACCACCCTGGATCACCACCTTGCGGCGGACCGCCATGGTGGCGAGCGCGCCCAGCCCGAGCAGGATCGCCGCCCAGAGCGATTGGAAGGCGAGCGTCTCCAGGACCGGGGCCTTGCCCAGGTAGAGATCGGTCGGGAGCTGGACCATGGCCGCCCAGGGCATCACCATGACCAGGTCGCCGAACCAGCCGGGGAACAGGTGCAGCGGCACGAGCATCCCGGAGAAGAACGTCGTCAGGAGCATCGACACGACCGCGACGCCGCGGTCGTCGAGGAGCCAGCAGACCGACAGCGCCACCAGGTAGCGCCAGCCGAAGCCGACCACCACCGCGACGGCGAAGCCGGCCAGGAACGCCAGCCACTGCCCCGGCCCGGCGGGGACCGTGATGCCGAACACCACCGCGCCGACCAGCATGGGCGGGATGCCGCGGACCAGGAACAGGTACGCGGCCCTGCCCAGGTCCTCGGCCAGCGTCCAGAGCTGGAGCGAGGCGGGCCGGACCAGGTCGAGGGCGATGTCGCCGCTGCGGATGCGCTCGGGGATGCCGAGCCCGCCCCCGAACAGCTGCAACGGGCCGATGAACGCCTGGGTGATGAAGCAGAACGTGACGGCGTCGGTCACGTCGTAGCCGCCCAGCCCGGGGCGGGCCTGCCAGAGCGCGATGAGGATGTAGGCGCGAAGGATGCCGAAGACGCTGTTGGTGAAAGCGCCGGCGATCGCGCCCCAGACGTAGGTGGCGTGCTTGCGGAAGCCGTACCGGACGAGCCGGGCATATAGGGGTATGGTTTTGCACCTCCGGAGAGTGAGGACACGGTGACCAACCGTGTACGGACCCGCGCACGGGTCTGCCGATGGAAAGCATGGAATTATCCGTTGCGGGCCGTGGACCCCGCAACGCAATTAATCGTTCAACGGTCGGCGAGACGGTAGACGAAGCGCAGGCCCGACCAGGTGTCGTCGATCGCGGCCACCTTGTTGTCCACCAGGCCCATGGACAGGCCGTAGTCGCGGACGGGGTTCTCCGAGAGGTCCGTGGGCACCTTGCTCGCGCGTTTCGGCCAGCAGACCCACAGGCCGCCGCTCTTCGCCAGCAGGGCCAGGGCGGATGGGAACGCCCCGTGAAGGGCGGCCGAGTCGGGGCAGAAGACCAGTATGACGTCGTACGGCCCGCCGGCCGGGGTCCGATGCACCTCGGCGTCGGGCTCGCCCAGGTCGAGGCCGTCGGGGGCATCGATGGCGAGGACCTGGCGCCCAGGCTTGACGCCGAGCTTGCGCGGCAGCGGTGTGCCCGAGTATCCAGCCATGGAGGACAGCGTGTCACAGCGCCGAAATATCCAGGTAAGAGATGAGATACTTACTGGCCGGTAGAAGGATCTTCATTCGGGGAAGGAGATTCATCGGAGGGCCGATATGCAGATCGACCGGGACGTGCTCCCCGACTATCCCTTGAGCTGGCAAGCGCGCGCCCTGACCAGTCTGATGTGGGGCACCCTGAAGCCGGCGTCCACAGTGCTGATGCGCCATCCGCTGGCCCTGGCCTGCGCGGCCCGGCTCGGAGAACTCGGGGGCCTGGTGACCGTGCCCCAGCCCGAACACGTGGCGATCGTGCCCGCGGAGTTCTCGGCGTGCGGGGGCGAGTGGGTGCACGGCAGGCCGGGGCTCGACGAGGGCAAGGCGGTGCTCTACTTCCACGGCGGCGGTTACTTCTCGTGCTCGCCGCGTACCCATCGGTCCATCACCTGGCGGCTGTCGGTGACGGCCCGGCGGCCCGTGCTGGCGCTCGACTACCGGCAGGGGCCCGTGCACACGCTGGCGGACTCGCTGACCGACGCGCTGGACGCGTACGACTGCCTGCTGCGGCGCGGCCACGCGCCCGGGGACGTCATCCTGGCGGGGGACTCCGCTGGGGGCCACCTCACGCTGGCCACGCTGCTGGCGCTGCGGGACCGGGGGCTGCCGATGCCCGGCGCGGCGATCTGCCTGTCGCCGTGGGCCGACCTGACCGATATCCCGCGAAACGCGAACCGCTGGCAGGACCCCATGCTCCCGGCCGGGCGGGTGCGCTGGCTGGCCCGCCGGTGGACCTCGGGCCTCGACCCGAGCGACCCGCTGGTCTCCCCGGTGCTCGGGGACTTCACGGGGCTGCCGCCGCTCATGATCGTGACCGGCTCGACCGAGGTGCTGCGGGACGAGGCCAGACGGGTGGCCGAGCGGGCGCGCCAGGCCGGGGTGCCGGTACGGTACGAAGAATGGAACCGGATGCCGCACGTCTTCCCGATCCTGGCGGACGTGCTGCCCGAGGCGCGGCTGGCCTTCCGGCACATGGCGTACTTCCTGCGAGCCGTGGCCGCCCGCCGGGCGTCCAGAGGCGACATCGCGGCGGCGTGAGTTTCCGGCACTGCCCTTTTCGAGGTTCCCGGCGTACGCTGACAGCTTGGAGAACGTGTAAGGTTAGGTATACCTAACCTGAAGTCAGGGGGCTGTGCATGACCGAGAAGCCCACGGATCACCATCGTGGCGTCGTCCTGCGGACCGAGTGGATCTCGCGGCACATGGTCCGCGTCGTGGTCGGGGGCGACGGGCTGGCCGACTTCGCCACCACCGGCCTGACGGACCACTACGTCAAGCTGGTCTTCCCCTACGAAGGCGTCGAATACCCCACCCCGTTCAGCGTGAAGACCTGCCGCGAGACGATGCCGCGCGAGCTCTGGCCGCGGCTACGGACCTACACCGTACGCGCCTGGGACCCCGACAGCCGCGAGCTGACCCTCGACTTCGTGGTGCACGGCGACGAGGGCCTGGCCGGCCCGTGGGCCGCCCAGGCCGCTCCGGGGGACGTCGTGCTCATGCTCGGCCCCGGCGGCGGCTACGCGCCCGACCCCGAGGCCGACTGGCACCTCCTGATCGGCGACGAGAGCGCGCTGCCGGCCATCGGGGCCGCGCTGGAGGGCCTGCCGGAGGGCGCGCGGGCGCACGTACTGGTCGAGGTGGACGCGCCCGAGGACGAGCAGAAGCTCGAGACGGCCGCCGACGCCCGCGTCGCGTGGCTCTACCGGAGCGGCCGTCCCGTGGGCGAGAAGCTCGTGGCGGCGGTGCGGACGCTGGAGTTCCCCGAAGGAAACGTGCACGCGTTCGTGCACGGCGAGGCCGGCTTCGTGAAGGAGCTGCGCCGTCACCTGCGCGTCGAACGGGGCATCGGGCTGGACCGGCTGTCCATCTCCGGATACTGGCGCTCGGGGGCCGACGACGAGGCGTGGCGTGAGATGAAGCGCGACTGGAACCGTCAGGTCGAGGCCGAGGAGGAGTCCGCGATCGCCTCCTAGGCTCCCCAGGCACGCCAGGGCCGAAACACCACTTCAGACCGCTGAACCCCAGCACTTACTGACCCCAGAGGAACGAACGCCTTACCTGCAATACCCCTTATGACAGACATGCGGAAAGCCTCCGCGGATCCGGCCACAGTGTGCTTTGCCGAGTCCCGGATCAGAGAGGCGAAACCCGTATGGCGCGTGGTGCTGGCGACATGCCTCCTGGCGTGCGGCCGCTTACGGTGGGCGACCCGGTCATCATCGGCCGATACCTGCTCCTCGGCCGCCTCGGCACGGGCGGGATGGGAGTGGTGTATCTGGCCGAACACCCTCGGGGTGGCTTGGTCGCGCTCAAGACGCCGCATGCGGTGCATCTCAACGATGCCACCTTACGCGCGCGCTTCGCCGAGGAAGTGACTTTCTCGCGAAGACTGGTGCCGTTCTGCACGGCGGCGGTCCTGGAGGACGGCGCCGACAAGGACCGCCCGTACCTGGTCACCGAGTACATCCCGGGTCCGGCGCTCTCCCAGGTCGTCGCGGCCAAGGGGCCGCTCACGCCCGATCTCGCGTACGGCGCGGCGCTCGGCGTGGCCGCCGCGCTGGTGGCGGTGCACGAGGCAGGGCTGGTGCACCGGGATCTCAAGCCCGGCAACGTGCTGCTGTCCACGCGGGGGCCGCGCGTCATCGACTTCGGGATCGCCCGCGACGTCGACACGCTGGCCGCGCACACGCAGGCCGGGCAGGTCATGGGGAGCCCTGGATGGGTGGCTCCCGAGCGGCTGACGGGTGGCCCGGCGCTGCCCGCGTCGGATGTGTTCGCGTGGGGGTGCGTGGTGGCGTTCGCGGCCACGGGGCACCACCCGTTCGGGAGCGGGGAGGCGGATGTGCTGACCCGGCGCATCCTGTTCGACCCGCCGCGCGTCGCGGGCGTGCCCGCCATGCTGCGGCCCGCCGTCGAGGCGGCGCTGGCCAAGGATCCCGCCGACCGGCCCACGTCCGCCGACCTGCTCCGGGCGCTGCTGGCCGCCGGGGGCGTCGGCGAGCCGTGGGATCTGCGGCAGGCGGTGGACGGGGTGCTGGAGGAGATCTGGACGCCCGTGCCCTATCCGCCCGGCGGCGGGCGGGTACGTCTCGCCTCTTCGACCGGCGAGTCCAGGACGCCGGAGGGGGCTGTGGAGCGTTCCCGTACGCGCAGGCGCCGGGCCAAGGCCGGGGCGCATCTGTCGCACGCCAGCTTCGCCGCCCTGGCCACGGTGTCCATCGCGGCCCTCACGGTGATCGCGGCGGGCGGCGACGGCACGAGCGTCGGGGGCGGCTCGCTGCTGCCGGGCGACCCGCCGATCGTGCGCTCTTACGGCAGCGCGGACTCGACCGCCCGCCCCTCGTCCACGCCCGCCGTCACCCTCCCGCCGACGAAGTCCGCCGCCCCGCCCACCCCGGCGAGCACGCCCACGACGTCCGTCCCGCACGCCCGTACCAAGGCGCCGCTGACGGTGCGCAGCCCGTCGCCCGGCCGGCAGGACACGTTCGGACCGGCCAACAGCAGCGGGCCGGGCGGCGAGGACCCCGCCGACTGCGCGAGCCCGGTGCGCAGGCGCGGCAACGCGGTCAGGAGGGACTGCCCGCAGCCGTCGCAGTCGATCAGCACGATCCCGCAGGACGGGCCCGGCGAGTCGCCGGACCCGTCCGTGTCCGTCCCGGAGACGCCGACGGCTACCGGATCTTAGACAGGTCGATCAGGTAGAGGTCGTCCTTGAGGGGGTAGCTGAGCATCCTGCCGGTCGAATCCATGGACGGCAGCCTGATGGAACTGCCCTCCCCGGGGATGCGCAGGTCGCCCGACTTGCCGGTGTCCAGGTCGTAGAGTCCCACGCCCTCCGGCCTCCCCACGCCGTAGACCGAGACGTAGAAGCGGTCCTGGACCGGCTGGTACGCGGAGTGCACGGAGCCGGGCACGTTCTTCTGCGACGAGCCGTCCCGGTGCCGGAAGAAGGTCGTGCCGTCCGCGGCCGTGCCCAGGCAGATGGTCACGCCGCAGAGACGCAGCTGTTCGCCCGGCTGGGTGACGGCCGTCCGGGTCTCGCCGGTCTCCACGTTCTGGATCCGGGAGTACGGCATGCCGCGGGGCTCGCCTCCGCTCCCCGGCGCGCCGATCCACGGCCAGGCCAGCAGATGCATCCCGGCGCCACCCTGGACCGGCTCCACCGTCCCGCCCCCGAGGGGAACGGTGAAGACCCCACCGGTGTACAGCGAGAAAACGATCTTGTCGTTGACCACGGCCAGCTTGTCGATTCCGCTGCCGTCGTCGGCCGTGTCGAGACGCTGATCGGCGACGATCTTCGGGGTGCCGCCGTCCAGCGGCACCGTCCAGAGGTGCGCGACGGAGTCCTTCGTCCCGCTCCACCAGGCCACCTGGCCGCCGCCCACGGCGAAGCCGTTGCCGAAGCCCACCGTGTCCTCGGAAGCCGGGACGTCGGCGATCTTGCGTGGCGTGCCGGAGCCGAGGTCGTAGGCGTAGATGGCGTTGATCGATCCGGATTCGCCTCCCTGGGCCTCCATGAGCAGCGTACGGTCGTCGACGAACGTCTGCGGTCGCCACGGCACCCCGTCGGGGGACTTCGCCGAGACCTTCCGCACCGCCTCCGGCCAGACCTTCTCCACCTGTTCGGCCGGCGCCTCGGTGTTTTGCCCGCTGGCGGGGACGGCCGTGATGGTGTCGCCGCCGCGCAGCACGGCCGTGGCCCCGGCCCCGACCAGCACGACCGCCGCGGCGGCCAGCGCGATCCGGGCGCGCTGCCTCCTGCGCCGGTGGATCCGCTCCAGACGCTGGGGCAGCAGGGCAGGCAGGCCCGGCGCCTGCTCGGCGGCGTGGCCGAGCGTCCTGCGCAGCGTCTCCTCAATCTCGGTCATCGTACGTTCTCCCTGGTCATCGGCTTACTCGGGAGGCCCGCGCGCAGTTTGTCGAGCGCGCGGGAGGCCTGGCTGCGTACCGTGCCGCGGGAGATCCCGAGCACGGTGGCGATCTCGGCGTCGTCGAGCTGCTCGTAGTAGCGCAGCACCAGCACCGCGCGCTGCTTGCGTGGCAGCCCGGCCAGCGCCTGCCACATCCTGCGCTCGTCACCGCTGGGCAGCAGGTCGTGGTGCTCGCCTTCCGGCAGGTCCCAGGCGAGCAGCTCACGCCTGCGCAACCGCCAGGTGGCGATGTGCAGCCTGGCCATGGTGGTGCGCGCGTAACTCTCCGGGTTCTCCTTCAGCCGCAGCCGGGACCAGGCGCCGCGCAGCTTCAGCAGCGCCTCCTGGACCAGGTCGGCCGCGTCGTGCGGATTGCCGGCCAGCACATAGCCGTAGCGCAGCAGCGCGTCACCGCGTTCGGCGACGAACTCCGCGAAACGGGGATCACCTTCCAACAGTCCTCGCCCTTCGTCGTTCCTTCACCTCCGAGAGGAACAAGGTGCGAAAACTGTTGCACGCCACGCCTGGGGCGACGTGCACGGCGGGCTACGCTCGGAGGTGGATCAACTCTTCTGTGAAAGAGGATCATCATGAGTACGAGAACGTTCCCGCTCACGCTGCGCGTCACGGTGAGCGGGGCGACGCCGGACGAGATCAGGGAGAAGGCCGTGGCCCGGGCGCTCAGCTTCTTCGGTCTCGGCGCCGAGCTGGACGTCATCAGCGCCGAGGCCGAGCCCGACGCGGAGGCGGAGGGCCGCTACCGCGCCACCGTGCTCTTCCGGAAGGTCGCCTGACGAACCGGGGGCTCGTGATCCGGCGGCGTGCGTGCGGCGAATATACGGTGATTGCCAGTCGATGACAGGAGGCGTGCGATGACACGTTGGCGCCGGTTCGTGCTCACCCTGACCGTCGCGATGTTCACCGTGGTCGCGGCGGCATCGGCCGCGGCGGCCGGCATCCAGGGCAGCGGCCTGAACTGATCACCGCCACGCGACACCGGAACGGCCGGTTCCGTCCTGGCCGTTCCGGCTCCCTGGCCTGACCTGCTGTGTCGCCTCCTTCAGCAGGTCCCGCAGCCGTTTCACCAGGTCGGGGTCGCCGTCGAAGGTCAGCCCCGCACCGTCGCCCCGCCCCCACAGCCACAACAGCACGTCCTGGGACGCGCCCGAGATCGACGCCTCCGCCGTGGAACCGTCCCTGGAAACCTCGACGCCCGAGGCGGACGAGCCGGCGATCCGTTCCCACGGAGATCGACACCGCGCGGCCGTCCGCGCCGGCGAGTCCGTCGCCGAAGTCCTCCGGCCGCTGACGGGAGGCGAACGCGAGGAAGGTCACGAGGATCTCGTCGATGCCGTCCACGGCCAGGTCGGCGGGGATCGGCATGACGGGCTCGCCGGCCGCGCATTCGTGCATAGTCCTGCTCGATCAGTTGCAAGTACCGGCGCTGATCCGTGCGCCAAGTTCAAACACGGTTACGCGATCGCCCCGTTACTTGACGACCTGGAAGATGAACGGCGCGACCAGGCCAAGGAGAGCCAATGCCTCGGTGAGGACGAAGCCGAGGAGCATGTTCTGGCGGATCAATCCGTAGGCTTCGGGCTGCCGTGCGATGGCCTGCACGCCTTGACCGAAGATGATGCCGACCCCGACTCCGGGGCCTATGGCAGCAAGGCCGTAGCCATCTGTATTACCGGAGCCCGCAGTCGGTGGGTGACGGCACGGCCGGATTTCGGCCCCGAGCTAACGACCTGCGGCCCACGGCATCAGCTCGGCGACGATGCTCTTGCTCCACGGCCGGACGAGAGAGCGCAGCTCCTCGCAGGGCTCGGCGCCGAGCGCGGTGTACGGTGCCATCCCCATCCGGTCGGTCGCCTCTTCGATCTCCTCGCGCCATCCGCGCCCTTCCTCGGTGAGAGATCCCTCGAAGAGCCAGCCACGCTCCTCCAGCCCCTGTACGGCGGCAGCCCAGTCGGCCTCGGGCCACCCTCGCGTGCTTCGGAGCACCTCGGACGTGACGGCGCCGGTGGCCGCGTGGGTGACCAGGGCTTCGATGCCGCTCAGGCCGGCGGCCAGGAGGGCGGCGAGATGGCCGTCGCCGCGGTACTCGCGCAGCAGGGTCTGGGCGTGCCAGAGCACCAGGTGGGGAGCCTCGGGCCAGGGCAGTGCCGCGTGCGCGGCGTACAGGGGCCGCCCGCTGAGCTCTCCCGCGACGGTCTCCGCCGCCCGGCGGGCCAGCGCTGCCGCCCGCGCCATCTCCGGGGAGTCCACGGCATCGCCCAGCACGCGGCGCAGCGTGGCGTCGGCCGATGCGAGCCGGGCGGCCAGGATGTCGGACGGCGAGGCGATCTGCCAGGCGGCCGGGATCGCCTGCCGTACGAGATCGGGGTTGAAGTTGTAGAAGGTCGCGATCACCGTCGCGGCGGGCACCGGACCGAGAGCGGCGGCTCGGGAGGCGAAGTATCCCATCCGGCCGCTCAGCCCGAGCTTCTCGTAGGCGGCGCTCGCCTCGGGGGAGAAGTAGATCATGCCGTGCAACGGCTCCAGGGTGCGCCAGGTCCGGCGTTCCAGCGTCATGCTGGGAAAGATACCGACCAGTCGGTATAAGTGTCCACAACTCTTGGATCAGAGAGGGGCTGGATCAGCGAAGCCATGCGTATAAGGCTCCTGATACCGAGATGGCACAGGCAAGGACGAACATGACCAGGGAAATCGGCGTGGTGAACGTGCGGTGAGGATTGCGTTGCACGAGACGGAGCGAATCCATGTTCAGGGTCGCAGCCAGCCGATCCTGAATCTCCGCTATCGGCTGCAAGGCCAATCGGGCAAGACCGCGGCTGCGCCAGCCCGCAAGTGCCGCTGCGACAGAGACCAGAGCCGCTACGAGCCCGACGGCGCCGGCTACGGCGTCAAGCTTCGCCTGGAGAGCGGCGACGTAGGCGGCGGAATTCACAGCGGTCGATACGAGGTAGAAGTTGAGGACCTGGAGCCCTTGGCTGATGCGGTACTCGTACCAGCGTGTGGCATGTTCGAGGGCGGCCACGAGCGACTCGTGATCATTCGGCCCGGGTGGCGGCGGGATCGGGGCGACGCGGCGGCCAGGGATCCACTGGGTGATCGCGGTCCGGACAGAGGAGATCGTCTTGCCCACCAAACCCTCCGTTGAAGGTCAGCCCACTTCTCCAATGACAGCACACCACCCCATGAAAAGGGTTTTGCCGTGCGGCGTCGAATGAAAGTGGGCCGCGCCAGTGCTGGGGGAGACTGGCGCGGCCCGTTTCGCCGGGGAACCGCCGCATGCCCGGAGGGCGGTCCGGCGAGATCAGTGGGCGAACTGCTCCTCTTCCGTCGACCCCCGGAGCGCGGTCGTCGAGGAGTCAGGTGCCACGGCCGTGCTGATCAGGTCGAAGTACCCGGTGCCGACCTCGCGCTGGTGCCTGGTCGCGGTGTAGCCGCGCGACTCGGCGGCGAACTCGGCCTCCTGCAGCTCCACGTACGCCGTCATGCCGTCCGCGGCGTACCCCTGGGCCAGGTCGAACATGCCGTAGTTCAGCGAGTGGAACCCGGCGAGCGTGATGAACTGGAACTTGTACCCCATGTGTCCCAGCTCCCGCTGGAACTTGGCGATGGTGGAGTCGTCCAGGTGCTGCTTCCAGTTGAACGACGGTGAGCAGTTGTAGGCGAGCATCTTGTCCGGGTACGCCGCCTTGATGGCCTCGGCGAACTCGCGGGCCACGTCCAGGTCGGGCGTGCTGGTCTCCATCCAGAGCAGGTCCGAGTACGGCGCGTACGCCAGCCCGCGGGCGATGCACGCCCCCAGCCCGTTCCTGACCCGGTAGAAGCCCTCCGGGGTGCGCTCGCCGGTGGTGAACGCCTGGTCGCGCGGGTCCACGTCGCTGGTCAGGAGCGTCGCGGCCTGTGCGTCGGTCCGCGCGATGATCAGCGAGGGGACTCCGGCGACGTCCGCGGCGAGGCGGGCGGCGGTCAGGGTCTTGATGTGCTGGCCGGTCGGGATGAGCACCTTGCCGCCCAGGTGGCCGCACTTCTTCTCGGAGGCGAGCTGGTCCTCCCAGTGCACGCCCGCGGCGCCGGCCGCGATCATGCCCTTCATCAGCTCGAACGCGTTCAGCACCCCGCCGAACCCGGCCTCGGCGTCCGCCACGATCGGCGCGAGCCAGTGCGGGGCGTCGGTGTCGCCTTCCGACCAGGTGATCTGGTCGGCGCGCAGCAGCGCGTTGTTGAGGCGGCGCACGACGGCGGGCACGGAGTTGGCCGGGTACAGGCTCTGGTCCGGGTACGTCTGCCCGCCCAGGTTCGCGTCCGCGGCGACCTGCCAGCCGGACAGGTAGATCGCCTTCAGTCCCGCCTTCACCTGCTGGACGGCCTGGTTGCCGGTCAGCGCGCCGAGGGCGTTGACGTAGTCGTCGGTGTTCAGCAGGTCCCACAGCCGGCCGGCGCCGAGCCGGGCCAGCGTGTGCTCCTCCTGGACGCTGCCGCGCAATCTGATCACGTCTTCGGCGCCGTACGTGCGCTCGACGCCCTCCCAGCGAGGGTCGTTGTCCCATTCGTCCTGCAGCTGCTCAGCAGCTCCCTTGAGGCGATCGATCATTGTTCACTCCCTTGTCGTCCCCTGGGGCTCACAGCCGAGTGTGTGCCCTGGGAGGGGCCGCCCATAGTCATCAGTCGAGAGAAGAACGACGAAAATTTCCAGGCCATACATTACTGACGGGTATTCAACAGTGAAGAAATCGATAGTTTTCCTGTTGGCCTAGACCAATCCGAGCGACACGGCAGTCTGGCTCCGACCTGTTCAGGAGACTAGAAAATGGGCCGAATTTCTGTCTAAGATGCCGACATGGTGCCCTTGCTAGGCGAAGAACCGCTGTCTTTGACGCAGGAGCTTGACCTGATCGCGTTCGGCCAGCGCCTCCGGCACCTGCGCAAACAGCGCGGCCTCACCCTGTCCGACCTGGGCTCGCGCGTCGGCAGGGCGCCGAGCCAGCTGTCGCTGCTGGAGAACGGCAAGCGCGAGCCCAAGCTCTCGCTGCTCAAGGGGCTGGCCACCGCGCTGGGCGTGCCCATCGAGGAGCTGCTGCGCCGCCAGCCGCCCAACCGCCGCGCCCAGCTGGAGATCGCGCTGGAGGAGGCGCAGCGCGACCCCATCTACGCCGGGCTCGGGCTGCCCCGGCTGAAGGTCTCCGCCCGCGTCCCGAACGACGTGCTCGAACACCTCCTCGGCCTGTACGGCGAGCTGCGCGCCCGGCAGGCCCGCGGCACCGCCACCCCGGAGGAGGCCAGAGCCGCCAACGCCGAGCTGCGGCGCAGGCAGCGCGAGGTCGGCAACTACTTCGGGGAGATCGAGGAGGCCGCCGCCAAGGCGCTGGCCGCGGTCGGCTACCGTACGGGCGCGCTGTCGCAGAGCATGATCCAGAGCCTGGTCACGCACTTCGGCTACACCGTGCACACCGCGCAGGACCTGCCGCGATCCGTACGTTCCATCACCGACCTCCGCAACCGCCGCATCTACGTCAAGCACGAGCAGCTCGGCATGCACACCCCGCGCACGATCCTGCTCCAGACGCTCGGCCATCTCGCGCTCGGCCACGACAAGCCGCGCGACTTCGCCGACTTCCTGCGCCAGCGCACCGAGGCGAACTACTTCGCCGCCGCCGTCCTCGTCCCCGAGAAGGCCGCCGCGCTCTACCTCCAGGAGGCCAAGGCCGACCGGGCGCTGTCGGTGGAGGACCTGCGGGACGTGTTCGCGGTGTCGTACGAGATGGCCGCCCACCGCTTCACCAACCTCGCCACCCACCACCTGGGTCTCGTCTGCCACTTCGTGCGCAACGACGCCGGGGGCACCATCTACAAGGCGTACGAGAACGACGGCATCGTCTTCCCGGCCGACGAGCAGGGGGCCATCGAGGGGCAGCGGATGTGCCTGCAGTGGTCGGGGCGGCAGGTGTTCGCCTCGCCCGACCGGTTCTCGGTGTACTACCAGTATTCCGACTCGCCCACCGGGACCTATTTCTGCGTGGCGCACGTGGATCCGTCGCGGGAGCGGGACTTCGCCATCACGCTGGGGGTGCCGTACAAGGAGTCGCGCTGGTTCAGGGGCCGGGAGACCACCAGCCGCACCAAGTCCAACTGCCCCAACGGCGACTGCTGCCGCCGCCCGCCCGCCGAGCTGTCCGAGCGCTGGGAGGGCTACGCCTGGCCGTCCGCCCGCGCCAACTCCCACGTCCTGGCCGCGCTGCCGCCGGGGTCGTTCCCCGGGGTGGACGAGGCTGACGTGTACACGTTCCTGGAGCGTCACGCCGCCACCGCATAATCTGAAATATGGGGATACGGGGGGAGGGGTCGCATGCTGCCTGAAGTGCGAGGATGGTTGCGGCACCGTACTTCGTCCGCTGAGGACTGGCCGCTCCGGGACCTGAAGGCCGCCAAGGGGGAGACCACGGTGAGCGTGGTGCTCCCCGCCCGCGACGAGCGGGAGACCGTGGGGCAGATCGTCGGCGTGATCCGGCGCGAGCTGGACGGGCTCGTCGACGAGATCGTGGTGATCGACTCGCGTTCCTCCGACGACACCGCGCTGGTGGCGCGGCGCGCGGGGGCCTGCGTGCACGCGCAGGACGAGATCCTGCCGCAGCTCAAGCCGATGGACGGCAAGGGCGAGGCACTGTGGAAGTCCCTCGCCGTGACCTCGGGGGATGTGCTGGTGTTCGTGGACGCCGACATCCGGAAATTTCGTGCTTCTCTGGTATTCGGCCTGCTCGGGCCGCTGTTCGCGGACCCCACCGTGGTCTACACGAAGGGTTGCTATGACCGGCCCTTGCACGGCACCGCCAACGGCGGCGGTCGTGTCACGGAGCTGGTGGCCCGCCCGCTCATCAACCTCCACTGGCCGCACCTGGCCGGTTTCGTCCAGCCCCTGGCCGGGGAGTACGCCGGCCGCCGCTCGGCTCTGGAACGCGTGCCGTTCCTGACCGGTTACGGCGTGGAGCTGGGGCTGCTGATCGACCTGCTCGAACTCGCCGGGCTGGACGCGTTCGCGCAGGTGGACCTGGGCTCGCGCGAGCACGCCCCGCAGTCGACCGAGGCGCTCGGGAGGATGGCGTCCCAGATCATGCTGGCCGCCTGGTCACGCCTGCTGCGTCAGGGCAAGATCGAGACCTGCCACGAGCCGTCCGTCCGGCTGGCACAGTTCCGGAGGGGGCCGGACGGGCACGACATCCTGCTCCGCGACATCGGGATCGGCGAGCGCCCGCCCATGATCACCGTAGCTCCGTGACCATGATCACCGTAGCTCCGTGAACACGATCAGCGTGGCTCCTTCAAACCCGACGTGACGAACGCGGCGATCTGGTCGCGCATGGCCTCGTGGTCGTCCGCCGCGTCGCCCAGGATGATGCGCCCGAGCTGGCGCATCATCGAGGGGAACAGCGCCAGCCCGGTCATCATGAACAGCGTCCGGGCCACCTCCGGCGACGGCTCCACGCCCAGACCCTCCGCCAGGGAGGCCGTCTTGCGGCGGCAGCGCTCCACCCGTACCTCCTGCCCGGCCGGCAGCCCTTCCTGGTCCCGGTAGTTGAGCGCCTCCCACATCAGCAGCCGCACCAGCTCGGGATGTGAGTGGTAGTAGTCCGTCAGCCGGGCCACGTAGTCACCGGGATCGGCGCCCGGGAGGGAGATCTGCGTCGTCAGGTCATCGAGCGCCTCTTTGATGACCTCGTCGAACAGCTTCTCCTTGCTGCCGAAATGCCCGTAGATGCGCTCTTTGTTGACGCCGGCGCGCTCGGCGATGCGATCCACGCGGGCGCCCGCCACACCGTACGCGGCGAACTCCTCCCGTGCGGCCTCCAGCAGGGCGGCGCGCGTGGCGGTGGTCGAGACCTTGGGTGCCATGCCGCCCATGATATCCACCAACCAGTTGGTTGTAATCCAACTGAATGGTTGACATCCAACTAGTTGGTTGGCTACCGTCCCGACACATGACGACCACCATTTCCCCCGCGCCGCACGAACTCGCGGCGACCTCGCCGGCCGGCTTGCCGTTCGGACGCACGCTGGCAGCCTTGACCCTCACCGCCGTGCTGGTCAGCGGCCAGCTGTACATCGTGATCCCGCTCCTGCACGACATGGCCACCGGCTGGGGCGCCTCGGCCGGCGGCCTGACCTGGCTGGTGACCGCGTTCGGCATCGGGTACGGAGCCGGTTTCCTGATCTTCGGCCCGCTGTCCGACCGGTACGGGCGCCGCCGGATGCTGATGATCGGACTGCCCCTGGCCGCGCTCACCTCGGCGGCGGTGGCGTTGAGCCCGAACCCGGAAGTGGCGCTGGCGTTGCGGGCGGTGCAGGGGCTGGCGGTGGCGATGTTCCCGCCCGCGGCCCTGGCGTACCTGGCGGAACGGGTCGAGCCGCGCCGCCGGGTGGGCGCGATCGCGGCGATCACCGGCGCGTTCCTCGCCTCGGCCGTGCTGCTCCAGGTCGCCGCCCAGCTGCTGGTGGACGTGATCGGCTGGCGCGGGCTGTTCCTGCTGTCGGCGGCCGGGTTCGTGCTGGCATTCCTGGGCGTGCGGGCCGTCACGCTGCCCGACCTGCCGCGTGAGGGTGGTGGCTCGCCGCTGTCGGTCTACCGGGCGGTGCCGGGCCTGCTGTTCCACCGCGTCCTCGGCCTCCGGTACGTGGCCACGGTCATGCTGATGGCGGGCTTCGTGGCCGTTTACACCGGTCTGCAGATCTACGGCGTGACCTCGTCCTCCGAACTCCTCGCGCTCCGCGCGGCGGGGCTCCCGTCGATCGTCCTGGTGCCGCTGCTCATGCCCTGGCTGGCCCGGATCCAGGCGCCGATCAGGGCGGCGGCGTTCCTGGCGGCCGGAGCCCTCGCCCTCGCCTCTGTCGGCCTCACCGGGACGGCCGCGCTGGTGCTGCTGCTGGCCGTCTACGTCGCCGCCATCACCGGCGGCCTGCCCAGCCTGAACGAGGCGATCTCCGCCGGCGCCGGACCGGCCCGGGGGACGGCGCTGTCGCTGTTCTCCTTCGCGCTCGCGGTCGGCGGCAGCGTCGGCCCGCAGCTGGCCGCCGCGTTCGGGGGATTCACCCCGCTCCTGTACGGCCTCGCGATCGGCATGGTGCTGGCGGCCCTGGCCGCACTGCTCTCGGGGGTATTCCACCGCGTAGCTACTGACCGGTAAGGTGTTCTGTTACCACCGGTAACATCGGGTCGAGGAGAGTGCGCACATGACCGGCTTCTGCCCGGAGCCCAGCGACGACGTGGTCGAGGTACGCGACTGGGTGCACGCGTTCGCCCGCGACGTGATCCGCCCGGCGGGCGCCGAATGGGACGAACGCGAGGAAACCCCCTGGCCGGTCATCCAGGAGGCGGCCAAGATCGGCCTCTACTCCCTC
Source organism: Nonomuraea sp. NPDC049625 (assembly GCF_040675285.1). Classification (NCBI taxonomy): domain Bacteria; kingdom Bacillati; phylum Actinomycetota; class Actinomycetes; order Streptosporangiales; family Streptosporangiaceae; genus Nonomuraea; species Nonomuraea sp. NPDC049625. The sequence goes on from NZ_JBFAOQ010000002.1 coordinate 922,136, forward strand.
GACTTCTTCGCCACCCAGTGGTTCGAGGACAGCGGGCTCGCGCTGCCCGTGGCGTTCGAGGAGATCTTCTGGGGTGACGCGGGCATCGGCCTGGCCATCGTCGGCACCGGCCTGGCCGCCGCCGCTCTCGCCGCGAACGGCACCCCCGACCAGATGGGGGAGTGGCTGCCGCAGATGTTCGGCACGGAGAACGACGTCAAGCTGGGCGCCTTCTGCGCCTCCGAGCCCGACGCCGGCTCGGACGTCGGCGCCATCCGCACCCGCGCCGTCCATGACGGCGGCGACTGGGTGCTGGACGGCGTCAAGACCTGGGCCACGAACGGCGGCATCGCGAACGTCCACGTGGTCGTCGCCTCGGTCGACCCCTCACTCGGCACCCGGGGCCAGGCGTCCTTCGTCATCCCGCCCGGCACCCCCGGGCTGTCCATGGGCCAGAAGTTCCGCAAGCACGGGATCCGCGCCTCCCACACGGCCGAGGTGATCCTGGACGGCGTCCGCGTACCGGGCTCCTGCCTGCTCGGCGGCAAGGAGAAGCTGGACGCCCGGCTGTCCCGCGTACGCAACGGGGAGCGGGCGGGGGAGCAGGCGGCGATGCGCACGTTCGAGACCACCCGCCCGTCGGTCGCCGCCATGGCCGTCGGGATCGCGCGGGCGGCCTTCGAGTACGCCAGGGACTACGCCCGCGAGCGGGAGCAGTTCGGCCGCAAGATCGGCGAGAACCAGGCGATCGCCTTCCTCCTCGCCGAGATGGCCACCCGGGTGGACATGGCCCGCCTGCTGACCTGGCGGGCCGCCTGGATGGCCCGCAACGGCAGGCAGTTCTCGCAGGCGGAGGGCTCGATGTCGAAGCTCGTGGCGGGGGAGACGGCGGTGTGGGTGACGGAGCAGGCGATCCAGATCCTGGGCGGGGCCGGATACACCAGGGAGCACCCGGTGGAGCGCTTCCACCGGGACGCCAAGATCTATACGATCTTCGAAGGGACGTCGGAGATCCAGCGCCTGATCATCGGCCGCGCCGTCACCGGCCTGCCGGTCCGCTGAATGCCGAGGGCCTCGAACACACAGACCCTGTCATGGTGGTCGGTGATGCTTGAGGACGTGCTTCGGCCTCCGGTAGCGGTTACTGGCACGCCCTCGCTGCAGGGGCAATGATCGTTCTCGACGTCATTGCGCAGTGGGCGGCGAGCGCGTCCTGGGGAGATCGTCTTCAGACCAGTCGTGCCGGCCACCATGCTCTGGCTCCTGCGGACCGTATCTCGCTGACGACGCTGCAATCCGGGAGGACGAGCGTGAAACTGAGACGCGGACAGCAGGAAAGTCCGGGAAATGACCGGCGCATGCCCTGGTGACGACGACTGCGCCTTGTGACGCTGACTGCAATCGCTCTGGCGAATTCACGGGGAGACTCGATGCAGACAGCAGGAAAATCCCGGAAAGTACGGCCCACAGCCCGAGTCCTGGCGACGGCGACCGCGTTGGCGGCAGCTATGGCGACCACCATCTCACCGGCATCGGCTGCCGCAGGTGGCGCCCCGGCAGCCACTCGGCTCGCGCGTCCGGCCGGTGTCAGTGTCTGCCTGGGGCTATGGGCCGCGTACAACGCCATTCTGCTCAGGCACCTGGGGGACGGTTGCAGCCCAGCGGGCACTTACCACATCCACGTCTGGGGCGGTGGCCGCGACATGAACTATCCCACCTACACCTATAACCGCAGCACCCTCAGGGAATTCTCCTATACATGGCCGGTGCCCGCAGGCACCAACATCTGCGCGGAGCTCTGGTACCACAAGCCCGGCGGCGGCTATGAGAGCTGGGGCCTTCCCTGCGAAACGATGTGACTTCCCGCAAGGCCATTCCGCCGTCATCGCCGCCACGATGGCGATGACGGCGGGTTGCACTCGAAGCTGACCGGCCCGAGCCGGCGCGGGTCGAGCGTGTCCTTGTGCTGGTTCCGCCGCTTGCTGCTGGTGTGGAGCCTGGTGGCGCGGGCCTGCCGCTGCCACGGCGGCGACCGGTCGCGGTAGGAGATCAGCGCCGGGCGGGACGACACCGACCGGTAGCGGTAGTCCTGGTCCGCGAGACGTTACGTCACCCACTCCGACATACGCGCGCCGATCGACAGACCCTGGAAGTCGGGCAGCACCACAAGCCTGTGCTCCTCCATCTTCAGGTTCCGCACGCGCGGGTTTTGGAAATGCCGGTACGCCAGGAACGCCACCGGGGCACCGTCGATGCACAGCAGCCCGGACCTCGCGGGCGAGCGTGGGCCGGGTTGAACCGTCCTCTACGCGAACGAGGCTGCGGCAGTCCTGCTCGGCGAGCGCCTCGACCAGCCGGCCCGGCCACAGCGCGCGGGCGAGCGTGGTCTTCCCCGGCACCGGAAGCGCCGACGAGCAGGCCGACGTTCCACCGGCGTTCCTCGACCGGCAGGTGCGCTGACCAGGTATTCGTGAGCGCGTCTTACAGGGCACGTCGAACATGCCCTGTAACTGAAGGAGACGGCCGGTTCGGCGTACAGGGGTGGCGAGCGTGATGTCCGCATGTACGACGATCTCCCTTCTGGAACGATCGAGTCATCGGGTTCCCAGCGTCGGAGTTGCCGGAGCATCATCAGCCCATGGCCGAGAAGAACACGAAGCGGTGGTCCGAACGGTGAAGCCTTCATCGATCATCGTGGCCGTGCTGGTGCTTGTGACGGTCCCAACGTTGGTGTGGATGCTCGGCCCTGGTGCCACGTGGGTGCTGGAGCACATCGACCATGTCACGGTCTTCGCAGAGGACAAGGATCGGGCCGCCGCACTGGCGGCGATCCGCGGCAATGTCCTGGCCGTGGCCACCGGCTTGGCGGCGATGCTCGCGGTGTTCTACACCGCGCGTAACGCCGACACCGCCCGCCGCACTTTCCAGCTCGGCGAGCGCGGGCACGACACCGACCGCTTCAGCAAGGCGGTCGAGCAGCTCGGCAGCGGCCAGGCCCCGGTCCGGCTCGGCGGCCTGTACGCCCTCGAACAACTCGCGCAGAACAACCCAGCGCTGCGCCAGACCATCGTGGACGTCATCTGCGCCTACCTCCGCATGCCGTGGACGCCGCCGGACGCCAAGGATCGGCACCAGCAGGTCCGCGCCGCCCAGCGCGCTGCCCGCACCCCGGCTTCGGGCCGTGCTCAGGCGCGGGCAGGCCGGGACCCGGACGAGGAACGACAGGTCCGGCTCACCGCCCAGCGCCTCCTTACCGACCACCTGCGCTGCTACCAACGCCGCTGGTGGCAGCGCCGCACCGCCGTCAACCAGCGCTACTGGCCCGGCATCAGCCTCGATCTCACTGGCGCCGTGCTCATCTCTCTCGAGCTGAGCTGCTGCCGTATGCATCGGGCGCACTTCAGCGAGGCGCTCTTCACCGGCGACGCCGACTTCATGGGGGCGACTTTCACCGGCGACGCCTGGTTCAACGGAGCGACCTTCACCGGCACCGTCAGGTTCAACACAACGACCTTCACCCGCTTGGCCGACTTCAAAGAGGCCCGGTTCACCGGTATCCACGCCTACTTCAACGGAGCGACCTTCACCGGCGAGGCCAGGTTCAATAGAGCGACCTTCACGAGCCACGCCGACTTCGATGGAGCGACCTTCGCCAACTACAGCCGCTTCGATGGGACGGCCTTCACTGGTGGTGCCCAGTTCACCCAAGCGGCCTTCGTTGAAAACCCCGGGTTCAACCACACGCGGAACTCGCGCATCTACGTGGCGAATGCGCGGGTGGCCGGGCGAGAGTGGCGAACAGCCTCGAACGTGGTGACCGGCCCCACCGGCGAAGTGCTGAAGCCAACCCATCCGCCCGACGACGGCGCCAAGGACGAGCACGCAGGTGGAGGACCAACCGCCTCGTCATAGCGGGGCGTGAACCATTGGGCTACATGAGGGCTCGGACGGAGTGGCCTTCCTCGGTGAGCCGTTCGAGGAGTTCGACCTGCTCGGCCTCGGACTCGCAGGTGACGACGACGCCCCACACGGTCGGCCGCGATTATCTTGGGTTGGCGGCCTTGTCTAGCAGGTCAAAGCGAGATGATCTTCCTTTCGCGTGGGGCAAGTTGACCGCCTCTTCCAGAGAGCCCCAACGCCGGCAAAGAGCATTGCCGAGCCGCTGTCGGCAGCCTGACCTTCGCGCACACGGCGTTCACCTGGTGAACCATTGGAGAGCTCGTCCCCGAAGCAGAACGGCGTTGAGCAGGCTGGAAAGTGCGGCGACCGCGACCACGCAGTCCACGCACGCATGCCATGAGTGAGACCTTCAGGGGTCAGGTGCCGCGGCGGGCGTCGAGGTGGCGGTGCGGTCGGCCGTGGTGGCAGGTGGCCTGGAACGCACGAGGAATCAGGCGGCGACCGACGCCCTGGCGCTGTGTGTGCAGGCGAACGACAGCCTGGTGCTCAACCTCAACGGCAGGAGCCGAACACCTCTGTTGTGAGCATGGCCACGTCGGTGAACAGGCCCGGGCGGGCCTTGCCGTACCTGACCGAGATGCCGGTCTGCTTCATGGCCGGGTCGAGAATGGCGGCTCGGTGTTCGTCGCTGTTCATCCACCAGCGGACGGCCGCGCGCGGCGTGGCGGTGCCGTCCCAGCCCGAGAAGACGTTCTCCTTGACCTGCCAGGTGCCGGACGGGCAGTAGCCGGCCGCCCTGGCCCGGACGCCGACGTCGGAGTGCGTCACCGGGTTGATGTGCCACTGCTTGTTCTTCGGGTCCTCCGGCCGGTCGATCCACCACTTGAGCAGCCTGGCTGCCTGCACGTGCTCGTCGGCCGCCTTGTACAGGCGGTAGCTGTCCTCCAGGGGCGCGACGCCAATGCGGGCACGCTCGGCGTTGACCAGGCAGCGGATGGCGTTGGACGCGAAGCCCTCCATGAGGACGATCGCCGCCTTGCGCTGGCCTTCGGTCAGCTCGGGTTTGTGCTTCTTGAACCAGGGCTCGGTGCGGACGGGGTTGTCGGCGAAGGCGCAGTCGGCCCGCTGCGCGTGGGCGGGCGCGGCGGTGGCCGCCAGCCCGGTGGCCAGCAGCGCCGCTGCGAGGAAGGCTCTCATGTCTCGACTGTGCTTTTGCACCGCGCGGCGCCGCATGAGTAAGGGATACTCAAAAGGAGGGTGGTCGCCGCTACGCCGTGCGACGGTGAAACCGCTCGGCCAGGCGCGCCCCTGCTGGACGAGTACACCGCTCTTCGGGCCGGGCACAGGTCAGGGTCTGCACGAGTATCGCCAATCCTGGCCGACCCACCATGGCGAGCAGGGCACGTCCCTTTCGAGATCATCTTGTCGTAGCGGTCCGGTACGCTCTCCGCCGATCACCTTCGCGCGAGAGGCTGCCGATGTTCCGTGTCCTGGCCATCCTGGCGGCCACCGCGCCGACCTTCTTATCCATCCTGATGCTCCGCAGCTTCGGCTGGTTCGGCCACGAGCCGCCACAACCGGATCCGCTGGAGCTCGCGATCGGGGTGGCCTACGGCTACGCCACCGACTACCTGCCGGTCCTGCTGGCGTTCCTCGCGCTCTGGGCGCCGCGATGGCTTCCCAAGGTCGGCGCGATCGCGGCGGCCTTGGCGTTGGTGCTCACCGTGTCGACCCTCGTGGTCTCTGGAACCGGCGGCTTCGGCCCGCAGTTCGGCTCCATACTGGCCTGCCAGGCGATCGCCGTCGTCGCTCTCCTGCGGACCCGCCCGGAGCAGCGGGTGCCATGGCCACGGGCGGTCATCTGGAGCGCGGTCGTGCTGCTCGCGCTCGGCCAGACCCTGGCCAGGAACACCCCCACCGGCGACTTCGGCTGCTACGCGGACATGAAGGGGACATGGGCGCTGGCCTTCTACCACCTCGACACCGCCCACGCCCTCTACTACTGGGTCTCGATCGCCGCGATCGGTGCCGTGCTCTCCGGGTACCGGGCTGCACCGCTCTGTGGCCTGGTGCTGCTGGTGCCCGCACTGCTCCAGCCCGCCGCCTGGCTCCTGTCCAACGCGCCGCACAACTGCTCCAGCCCTCTGGAGCTGTTCGACTGGCCGTACCTGATCGCGGGGGTGCTGGCATCGACCTCCCGCGCTCGCCTGCTCGACCGGATCTAGCCGATGTTCCGTCTCTTGGCCATCCTGGCCGCAGCCGCGCCGAGCCTCCTGTACTCCCTGCATCCCGGCACCTTCTGCGGCTGGGCTCCGGCCACGTGGCCCGAGCCGACCCCGTTGCGCGTGGCGATCTGGGACACCGCCTTGTGGACGGTCCCAGTGCTGCCGGCGGTGCTGGCGTTGCTCGCCATCTGGGCACCACGACGGTTTCCGGTGCTCGGCGCGATCACCGCGACGGTGTCGCTGGCGATCAACTCGCCCACGCTCGTCATCCCTTACACGACCCCGTGCGGCCCGCAACTCTCCCCCTGGACGTCACTCTCATGCCAGGCGGTCGTGGTCGTAGCCCTCCTGCTGGCGCGCGGGGAACGGCGGGCGCCCATGCCCCGGCTGCGGGCGGTCTGCTGGACGGGGATCGTGCTCATCCCATTCGCCAGGATCGCACTGGCGGTGCTCATCTCCACCTACTCCGGCAGCCTCCCCGGCTGCTTCGCGCAGCTCGAAGGTCCGTGGGCGGAGGTCGCCGGCCACCTGTCCAGAGCCACGGGCTCGGGCATCCTGATCAGCATGGCCGCGATCGGCGCGGTGCTCGGGGGCGGCGTGGCGGGGCCGGTCCTCTCAGTCGTGCTGCTCGTCTTCGCGCTCTTCGAACCGATCGCCCAGCTTGCGACCTCTGCGCCGCACGACTGCTCCACCGTCCTTGGACTGGTCGGCTGGCCCCACCTCGTCGCCGCGGGGCTGGCCCTGGCCACCCGGCTGCGCGCAGCCGGCCAGTCCTAGCAGCAACGCCGTTCCGTTGGATTTCCGGCCGGAGCTACGGGGACCCCAGCAAGCAGCGCCCGTCTTCTCAGGGAAGGCGGTGGAGCCTGGAGCCGCGACGCCGCCGGGGGACACGGAAGGTCAGCGGCAGGTCTCACGACTGTTGAATAGGCGACCTCCATCAGTACCGACGCCGTAGTAGACGTGGCTCTACGCCGCATAGACGGGCGCCAGGTCGACGAAGACGCGGTAGTCCGAGATCAGACCGTCGTCGCGGGTATGCCAGATCGACACGGCCACGACGCTGACGTCCTTGCCGTCGAGCCGCCGGTATGTCACCTCGGTCTCGGCGATGGTGTCGGCGTCGACCTGCCACGTTCTGACGAGCCTGTGCGCGAGGCCCGCGATGGTCGCGAAGAATGTCCGCAGCCCCTCTGCGATGGCGTTGCGTCCCACCATGGGCTCGGCATTGCCGAACACCATCCTGGCGTCCTCCGCCAGCAACTGCACGAACTTGCCGGGCTCGAACGAGTCGACCACCTGGAAAACGCGCTGTGCCTCATCGTCGGACATGCCGATCTCTCCTCCCATGGCGAGGGTCGCTGCTCGGGACGTTACGTGGCGACGGGCAAGATGCAACCCCTTCTTGAAAACCAACTGACCGGATCGGGATGCCTCTGGGCTGCATTGATGGGCAGGGCTCGGGACCGGCCCATCAGCCTGACCATCTTCACACTGACCCGGCCGACCACTTCGGGTTTGCCGTGACCCTGCACATTGCCGTGGCTGGGGTTCGTCCCGCACGCCCCATAGCCGACAACACGCGACGAATTGCTGGCTCAGGACACTAGGGCGAGGGCGTCGTCCTACAAGGCTTGAGGCACCTGCCCCTCGGGTACCCGTTCGGCGTGGATCAACCGGATGATCGCCTGGCTCATCCGGGCGTAGTCGTGGTCGTTGACCAGCTCGCCGCTGAGGCTGAAGTCGTTCATCACCGCGATCCGGTCGGCGAGAGTGACGATCTCCGGCAGGTCCGAGGAGATCAGCAGCAGCGCCAGCCCCGCTCCGGCCAGCTCGGCGATCAGCTCGTGGAACGCCGCCTTGGTACGTACGTCGATGCCGACCGTCGGCTCGTCCACGATGAGAATCTCGCATTCGGCGGCGAGCCACTTCGCGAGGCTCACCTTCTGCTGGTTGCCGCCGGAGAGCTGGCCCGCGAGCTGGGACGGCGACGAGATCCGGATGCCCAGCCGGTCGACGTACCGGGTCACCAGGCGACGTTCCGCCCGATCGGTCACCAGCCCGGCCCTGGCCAGGCGCCGCCAGACTGTGACGCCGACGTTGCGGGTGATCGGCTGGTCGAGGAAGAGGCCCTCCTCCTTACGGTTCTCGGTCACGTAGCCGATGCGGTGGCCGCGGAGCGCCTCGCCCACATCGCGGATGCGCACCGGACGGCCCCGCACCTCCACGGTTCCCGACGTGATCCGGTCGAGCCCGAGTAGCGCCTTGGCCAGTTCGCTGCGGCCGGCCCCGACCAGGCCGTACAGTCCGAGGATCTCTCCCGGGCGCACCGACAGGGAGACGTCGCGGTGGCCCCGCGCGGTGCACACCTTGTCCAGCCGCAGGGCCGGCGGCGTCACCGGGTCGACGTGCCGCTCGGCGAGGCGGACCGAGGAGTACGCCCGCCCGACCATGAGGTCGACGATCTGGTCCTGCGTGTAGCCGGCGAGCGGCTCGGCCTCGGCCACGCTGCGCCCGTCGCGCAGCACGGTGACCGTGTCCGCGACCGCGAACACCTCCTCCAGCTTGTGGCTCACCAGCACGACGGCGTGTCCGCTGTCGCGCAGCTTGCGTACGATCCCGTAGAGCCGGTCGGCCTCGTCCCCGGTGAGCGACGCGGTCGGCTCGTCGAGCAGGAGCACCTTGCTGTCGACGCTCAGCGCCTTGGCGATCTCGACCAGCTGCGCCTGCGCCACGGAAAGCCGGGAGACCGGGGTGCCCGGGTCGAGGTCCAGGTCGAGCAGGTCGAGGCAGCGGCGGGCCTCGGCACGCATCCGCGCCCGGTCGACGAGACCGAAGCGCCGCGGCAGGTGGTGGAGCAGGATGTTCTCGGCGATGGAGAACTCGGGGATCAGGTTGCGCTCCTGGTGCACCACGCCGATGCCGGCCCGCTGGGCGTCGAGTGGCCCGTTCAGGTGCAGCTCGGCGTCGCCGAGCGCGACCCGCCCGCCGTCCGGCCTGTGCACACCGGTGAGGATCTTGATGAGTGTGCTCTTGCCGGCGCCGTTCTCGCCCAGCAGGGCGTGCACGCTGCCCGCGGCGAGCCGCAGGGTGGCCCTGTCCAGCGCGCGGACTCCCGGGAACGTCTTCACCAGGTTCTCGGCGGTGAGCATCATGACGACCCCTTCGACAGCTTCTGGCGTACGGCGCCGAGCAGCACCGCACCGAGGACGACCGCGCCGACGATCAGGTCGATCCAGCGCGGGTTGATGCCGAACTGCGCCTGCATGACGTCCACCAGCCGCACCAGGAACGCCGCGAGGCAGGTGCCGGCGACGCTGACCACCCCGCCGGCGAGCGCCACCCCGCCGATGATCGGCGCGGCGAAGCTCTGCAGCAGCAGATCGTCGCCGATGCTGGAGTTGACGGAGCCGGAGGCGGCGACCGTGATGACGGCGGCGACGCCGGCGAGCAGGCCGCTGAGCCCGTGCGCGATGACGATCGACCGATCGTTGGAGATGCCGGAGAGCCGCGCGGCGAACGGGCTGCCGCCGGTCGCCAGCAACTGCCGGCCCACGACCGCGCGGCCGAAGAACAGGGCCACCAGGGCGGCCACCACCAGGGCGAGGACGAGGACGACCGGTAGCCCGAGCATCGAGGCGGTGCCGAGGCCGCGCAGCCATGGCGAGTACCCCTGGAAGGTGTCGGGGCCGTTGACCCCGTACCGCAGCCCCTCGATGATCGTCATGGTGGCGAGGGTCACGATGAACCCGTTGATCCGGGTGAACACGACGAGCAGCCCGTTGACCAGGCCGGCGGCGAGACCGACCCCGAGCGCGCCCAGCACGGCCAGCGGGGCGGGCAGCCCGGCTTCGAGCATGAGCCACGCCGCGACCATGGCGCACAGGCCCGTGAGGGTGCCGACCGACAGGTTCATCTGGCCGATGGCCAGCACGACCATCTGGGAGAGCCCGATCACGATCGGGACGGCGAGAAAGCGGAAGAACGCGTCCAGCGTGCCGCGCGAGAGCAGGTTGCCGTCCGTGGCGACGGCGAGCGCGACGAAACCGGCGGCCGCGAGCACCGCGAGGGTGAACTCCGGCCGGGCGGTGACATCCTTGAGCCGCCCGCCGAGTCCGGCGCGGACGGCGGTCGTGGTGCCGGTGCTCATGCCCGTGCCCTCCTTCGTTCCGCGGCGACGTGGCGCACCCGATCGAGCGACAGCGCGCCGAGCAGCACCAGGCCGATGTAGAGATTGAGCTGGTCGAGCTGGAACTGCAGCAGGTTCAGGCCCTTGTAGATGACCTGGGTGAGCGTCGCGCCCAGCACCGTGCCGAGCACGCTGACGGCGCCGCCGGCCAGCAGCGTGCCGCCGAGTACCGGGCCGAGGAAGGAAGGCAGCAGGAACGCGTCGCCGATGCGCGCCGAGAACGCGCCGTTGTTCGCGGCGAGCAGGAAGCCGGCCAGCCCGGCCAGCAGCCCGCTGAGCGCGTGGGCCTGCACCACCCGGCTCCGGACGGGGATGCCGGACAGCTCGGCCGCCTTCTCGTTGGCGCCGGTCATCAGGATCTCCCGGCCCAGCCTGCCGAAGCGGAACAGCAGGCCCACCGCCAGCACCGCGACGAGGGCGAGTGGCGCGACGAGTGGGATGTACGGGCCGCACAGGTCGCCCATGCAGTAGTCGGCGAACGTGTCGTTGCGCAGCGCGTCCATGCCGGCGGGCCGGCTGCTGAAGGCGACGCCGTCGGTGAACCTGGTGTAGAGGATGGTGATGAGCCCCACCAGGGCGAAGTCCATCGCCAGCGTGACCACGAACGAGTTGACGCCGGTACGCGAGATGATCAGCCCGGCCAGCGCGCCGAGCAACGTGCCCACGATCAGCCCGATCGCCAGGCCGACGAGCAGCGACACGCCGAGCCGGTCGTAGGCGAGGCCCATGGCGAACGCGCTCATCGCCGCCATCCGGCCGACGGCCATGTTCATGTGCCCCAGCGACAGGACCGCCAGCTGGGAGAGGCCGACCACCGCGTACACGCTGATGTCCGACTGCAGCGGCACGAGCGTGAGCGTGGTGTCCATGAACGCCGGCCGCAGCACGGTGAAGATCGCGACCAGGGCGATCAGCAGGATGAGCAGCCCGAGGCGCGGGTTCGCCCAGAGTGGCATCCTCGAGGGCTCGCGCGGACCCGCCGCGGGGATCTCCGGCGGCGTCGCGGTCCGCGTGCTCACGCGACTCTCCGGTCGTCGATCGCGTCGCGGTCCCACTCGATGCCGAGCCCGGGGGAGGCCGGCGCCAGAGCGTGCCCGTCGGCGATCCCGATCTCCTGCCGGGTGATCGCCCTGAGCTGGGGGATGTGCTCCAGGTAGCGGCTGTTCGGGACCGCACAGCAGAGGCTCACGTGCAGCTCCATGAGGAAGTGCGGACAAACCGGCACGTTGTACGCCTCGGCCAGGTGCGCGACCTTGAGCCAGGGCGTGATGCCGCCGATGCGTGCCACGTCCACCTGCACGATGCCGGCCGCCTGCCGGTGCAGGTACTCGCGGAACTGCGCCACGGAGTAGAGCGACTCGCCCACCGCGACGGGGATCGAGGAGGCCGCGGCCAGTGCCTGGTGTCCGGCGACGTCATCGCCCGGCAGCGGTTCCTCGAACCAGTAGGGGTCGGACGGTTCGAGGAGCCGGGCCCGCCTGACGGCCTCCGCGGGGGTGAGCGACTGGTTGGCGTCGAGCATGAGGTCGAAGTCGGGCCCGACCGCCGCTCGGACGGCGGCCAGCCGTTCCGCGTCCTCGACGGGGGAGCGGCCGATCTTGAGCTTCACGCCGGGCCAGCCCGCGGACCGGCTGGCCTTGGCGCCGGCGATGAGCTCCTCGGTGGTGAGGTGCAGCCAGCCGCCCTCGGTGTCGTACAGCGGGATGCGGTCCTTCGCGCCACCCGCGAGGACCCACAGCGGCTGGCCGGCGTCGCGGCACCGCCAGTCCCACAGGGCCGTGTCGACGGCGGCGAGGGCCAGGGAGGTGATCGCGCCGACCGTGGTCGCCCGGGTCGCGACGAACAGGTCGTGCCACACGGCCTCCACCCGGCGGGCGTCCGCGCCCGCCAGCCTGGGCAGCAGGTAGTCGCGCAGCAGGGCGAGCACGGAGGTGCCACCGGTGCCGATCGTGTACGTGTAACCGGTGCCGGTGCCGCCGTCGTCGGTCCGGATCTCGACGAAGACGGTCTCCTGCTTGATGAACGACTGGACGGCGTCCGTGCGGACGGTCTCGACCTCCAGGTCGACAAGATATGCCTCGGCGTGAGTGATCGCGGGCAAGGGAGGCTCCTCCTGGGGCTCGTGGGATTACTTGCAGGACAGGTACCGGCTGTCGAACGCCTTCTTCAGCTCGTCCGTCTTCGCCTGGCGGTCCGTGTCGTAGGTGTCGATGTCGTCCTTGGTCACGACGAAGGAACCGGAGTCGACGATCACTCCCGGTTGCGCCATCGTGCAGCCGCCCGCGAGCTTCATCAGCGCGTACGAGCCGACGGACGCCTGGCCGACCGGGTTCTGCAGCACGGTCGCGGCGACCGAGCCGTCCCTGAGACCGGCGAGGATGGTCTTGTCGTCGTCGATCGCGACGACCTTGATCGGCAGCTTGGACCGCTCGACGCCCTCCGCGGAGGCCACCGCGGGGTTGTAGGCGGTGTTGACGATGCCCTGGATCTGGTCACCCTTGGCGGCGAGGAGGTCGGCGACGGCCTTCTGGGCCGTCTGCAGGTCCTTGTCCACGTCGGTCACGGTCTGCAGGAGCTTCACCTTCCCGCCGGTCTCATCGACCGCCTTCTGCACCCCCGCGATGCGGCGCTGGGTGTTGGAATCCACCTTGTTGCCGGTCAGGTGCACGAGGTCGCCCTGACCGCCCATGGCCTCGATCGCGGCCTGCGCCGCCTTGTAGGCGGCCAGCTGCACGTCGGTGGACAGGCAGAAGTCCGCCTTGTCGACCTCGCCGGCCGGGCAGGACGCCAGCGAGGCGACCGGGAAGCCCTGCCGCTTGAGGTCCTCGAAGGTGGCGTTGATGTTCTCCGGGGAAACGCCGAAGACGCCGAAGGCGTTGTAGCCCTGCGCGGCGAGGGACTTCAGCACGTCGTTCTGCTTGGTCTGGTCCCAGTCGGAGGTCTCGTTGAAGGTGACGTCGCCGACGCCGAGATCGCTCTTCGCCTTGGTGGCGGCGTCCTTCCACGGCTGGAAGTAGGGATGTGCCCCGCCGGGGACCAGGGCGATCTTGACCTGGTCGGGCGTCCGGGTGGACGCGCCGGCCGGCGTCGTGTCGTCGCTCTTCCTCGTGCAACCGGCGGTGGCGGTGGCGGCGAGCACGAGGGCGGCAGCCAGCCCGCCGAGCCGGATCAGTGATCGTTGATTCATGACTACGCCTCTCGGGATCATAGATCCTATAGGATGTTTCATGGAGGTATAGTTCCTGTTCCGTCGGGACGTCAAGACTTGACCTTCCGGCGACACGTCGACTCCGTGGGAGGATTGGGCCCGATGGCATCCACCGAACCGATCCGGCTCAGGCGGTCGACGCTCGGCGACGACGTCTACGACGTGCTCAGGGCGCGCATTCTCGAGCACAGCATGCAGCCCGACGACCGCGTCAACATCGACGCGCTGGCCCGCGAGCTCGAGGTGTCCCAGACGCCGATTCGCGAGGCCCTGGCTCGACTGGAGTCCGACGGGCTGGTCCGCAAGCGCCCCCTCGTGGGCTACACGGTCACCCCGCTGCTCACGCGCGCCGAGTTCAACCACCTGTTCGAGATGCGGCTGCTGCTGGAGTGCGCCACCGCGCGGTGGGCCGCCGAGCGGGCCACCTCAGCGCAACGCGAGTCGATCATCGCGGAGGCGGCCACCTCGATCGCGCAGGAGCCGGACGACCCCGAGGGCTGGCGCTGGCACGCGGCCTTCACCGCCCACGACGCCCGCTTCCACGATCTCATCGCCGAGGCGTCGGGCAACCCCCTGCTCCGCGACGGCCTCGAGCGCCTGCACGTCCACCTTCACCTGCACCGGAGATACTTCCCCTACGCCCACGCCGGCACGACGATCGAGGAGCATCAACGCATCGCCGCGGCCATCGGGGCCGGGGACCCGGACGCGGCCGAGGCGGCGACGCGAGGACACCTGAGCGCGGCGCGTGAGCGACAGCTGACGGCATTCGACTGACGCCCGCCCGCCGACCGGCCCGTGCCGGGCGGCGGGCGGGGTCCGGTCGTCAGCCGGCGTTCGCGAACCGGTTGACCCAGTAGGCCGTGCGGTCCAGATAGGCGGTCTGAGCCGAGGCGCCGGTGCGCCCGTAGGCGCCCTCGAAGCTCTGGTACCCCGTCCGCACGACCGCCGGCTCGATCACGCTGCCCTCGTGCCACTCGTTGAAGGACGTGATCGACACCCAGGTGGGGTTGGTCTGGAGGGCGTTGGACCACTCCTTGTCGTAGGTGGCTCCGTTGTCCCTGGAGAGGGTGGGCGTGGTGTTGCCGGGCACCGCGCGGTCGTCGATGTAGCCAGGGCCCACCGACGGGGCCCACACCAGGCCGCGCTGGCGTGCGTAGTCCGCGGCCTGCTGCCAGCCGGGCGCCGTGGCGCCGGCGATCGCGTCGTAGGTGTACATGCCGTTGAAGTTCGCGATCTTCGTGGTGTCGGTGGTCTGGGCGAGGATGACGTTGCTCTGGTTGACCTGGCTCAGGGCCGACCAGTCGGTGATGCGCAGGCTCTCGAAGACGTAGAAGGCGTTGCGGAAGGCCGGATGCGAGCCGTAGGTCTGGTTGATGTAGCGGATGTCCTCCACGGTGGAGGCGGCGGTGCGGCCGGAGTAGGGCTCCAGGTGCCAGGCCACCTTGAGCCCTTCCTTCGCCGCGGCGTCCATGACGCCTCTGGCGAGGTTGTCCTCATAGCTGCCGCGGCCCCACCAGCTGAGCACCAGCACACCGACGCCGGCCTGTTTGATCCACTTCATGTGCTGGGGCACCGCGCCGGCGAAGTCGCCGGAGTCGTAGGCGCTCAAAGCGGGGTACAGGTCCGCGCCGACGTCGTCGGGCGGGGTGTGCCCGCCCTGCGGCCAGTGCCGCCAGCTGCCGCTGACCTGCGGCGAGCCGTACCAGGGGTAGTAGAAGATGTGCACCTTGTCCGACAGCGCCGTGCCGCCGTTCGTCGAGCTCGTCAGGGTGAAGGTGTCGACGTCGAAGAGGAAGCCGCTGCCGCCGGTGAAGGCCAGGAAGAGCGGTCCGGTGGCGGTGCCGGTCAGGGTGGTGGAGACGTTCTGGAAGGTCTCCCAGCCTCCGGTGTTCGGTACGGTGACCGAGCCGAGCAGGGTGCCGGTGGCCGATCCCGAGCGGATCTGGATGGTGCCGCCTGCCCCGGCGGAGGAGACGCGGGCGGAGAAGGTCTTGGCGCCGGTGGTGGTGACGCCGGAGTAGCCTGCCCAGTCGCCGTTCTCGATGTAGCCGAGTGTCTGGCCGCCGCTGGCCGGGGTGTGGTTCGCGATCTGCACCCCGGAGCCGGAGGTGTACGCCTCGCCCTCGACCGTGACGCTGCTCCCGCCCAGCTCCTTGATCCGGATGTTGCGGAAGGCCACCTGGTCCGAGGCGCTGTGGTTCTGGATGCCGACGTACCCCTGGAGCAGCGAGCGCCGCGGGTCGGTGTTGGTGAAGTCGTTGATCTTCACGCCGTTCAGGAGGACCTGCAGCCGCTCGCCCTCCACCAGCAGCTCGTAGGTGTTCCACTCGCCGGGCGGGTTCAGCGCGGCGTCGCGGGCGGCCTGGTCGGCGGCCTTGAAGCCGTAGATCGCCCCGGTCGTGCGGTCCGGGGTGTCGGTGGCTCGATCTGCACCTCGTAGCCGTTGTCGATGGCCGACTGCGGATCGGACGAGGCGGGGAAACCGACGAAGATCCCGGAGTTGCCGTCGCCGGTCAGCTTCCAGTCCAGCTTCAGCGAGTACGAGCCGAACTCCTTGGCGCTGTGCCACAGCAGCCCCATCCCGCCCTGCGAGGTCAGGGTGGCGTCGGCGTTGGCGAAGCTGCCCGGGCCGGCCTGGGACCAGCCGCTGGTGGAGCCGTCGTACAGCGTGGTGTAGCCGGTCTCCGGCCGGCAGTCGGCCTTGGCGACCCCGGCCGCGTACCGGATGCCGCCGAGGAGCACGTTACGGAAGGCGGGATCGGCGTACGACTCCATGGTGTGGCCGAGCCCGGTGTAGAAGGCGCGCCCCTGGCCCTGCGGGTGGCACCACGTGATGGGGTGGTCGCCCATGTCGCCGCCGCTGTAGGTGCTCTCGTTGAGGTTCTGCAGCACGCGTACGGAGGAGCGCGGGTTGGTGCGGTAGTTGTACCACTCGTCGGTACGCGTCCAGGTGGGACCGAGGTGGGCGGTCGCCGGGTGCGCGCGGTTCTCGGTGCGTACGGTGGCCTGCTGGATCGCGGGGTGGCTCTTGAAGTAGGCGCCGGCCAGCTTCTCGTAGTACGGCCAGTCGTACTCGGTGTCGGCGGCGGCGTGCACGCCCACGTATCCGCCGCCGGAGTCGACGTAGGACTGGAAGGCGGCCTGCTGGGTGTCGTTGAGCACGTCGCCGGTGGTGTTGAGGAAGACGACGGCCTTGTAACCCGCGAGGTTGGCGCCGGTGAAGGCTCCGCCGTCCTCGGTGGCTGTCACGGTGAAGTTGTTGCCGCCGCCGAGATCGCGGATGGCCTGGATGCCCGCCGGGATCGCGTCATGGCGGAAGCCGGCGGTCTTGGAGAAGACCAGCACCTGGTAGGCCGGGTCCGAGGGGGCGGCGGTTAGGCTCGCCGCGACGAGTACGAGGCCGAGGAGTTTGTGAATCATCGCCGCCTACCTGGTGATCGTGAAGGTGTCGATGTCGAAGAGGAAGCCGCTGCCGCCGGTGAAGGCCAGGAAGAGCGGTCCGGTGGCGGTGCCGGTCAGGGTGGTGGAGACGTTCTGGAAGGTCTCCCAGCCTCCGGTGGTGGGTACGGTGACCGAGCCGAGCAGGGTGCCGGTGGCCGATCCCGAGCGGATCTGGATGGTGCCGCCTGACCCGGCGGAGGAGACGCGGGCGGAGAAGGTCTTGGCGCCGGTGGTGGTGACGCCGGAGTAGCCTGCCCAGTCGCCGTTCTCGATGTAGCCGAGGGTCTGGCCGCCGCTGGCCGGCGTGTGGCTGGCGATCTGCACCCCGGAGCCGGAGGTGTACGACTCGCCCTCGACCGTGGTGCCGGGCGGCGCTCCGGTGGTGAAGGTGAAGGCGTCCACATCGAACAGGTTGCCCTGCCCCGACACGCCCTTGAAGACCAGGAACAGCTTTGTCGTGCCGCTGGGGGCGTTGCTCAGAGCGGCGGAGACGTCGGTGAAGGAGTCCCAGCCTCCGGTGTTGGACACGGTGAGGGTGCCCAGCAGCGTCCCGGTCGAGGAGCCCGCCCGCACCTCGACCGTGCCGCCGGGGCCGCCGGAGGAGACCCGGGCGGTCACCCTGGTGGCCCCGGCCAGCAGGTAGGGCTCGAAGGAGATCCAGTCGCCGTTGTCGGTGAAGCCGACGGTCGCGCCGCCCTCGGCCCCGCCGTGGTTGGCGACCTGGATGCCCTGCTGGGCGCCGAAGTGCTCGGCCTGCCGGTGCACCGGCTGCAGCGTGCGGAGGCCGTGGCCGGTCAGCCCGCCCTTGTCGGTGTACTCGGCGTCGAAGACGCCGTAGAGGTTGGCCGCCGCGTCGTGCTCGCCGTCCGCCGGGATGGTGATCGATCCCTCGCAGCCGTTCCTGGAGGTGATCGCATGGGTGTGGCTGTCGTGGCCCACCAGGTACGTCACCTTGACGCCGGCGCAGTCCACGGTGCCGTCCTCGGGGTCGGTGACGGTGACCTTGAAGGTCACGGCCTGGCCGTAGGAGAAGAGCTGGCCGTCGACCGGGGTGGTCAACGTCACGGTGGGCGCGGTGTTGCCGACCGTGATCACCAGGCTGGCGGTCCCGCTCAGGCCCTGCGGGTCACGTACGGTCAGGGTCGGCCGGAAGGTGCCGTTGGCGCTGTAGGCGTGGGTCGGATTGGCCTGCGTGGAGGTGGCGCCGTCGCCGAAGTTCCACGAATAGGTGAGCGCGCCGCCCTCGGGGTCGGAACTGCCGGCCGAGGAGAAGGCCACGGTCAGCGGCGCCTGCCCGGAGGTCTTGTCGGCCGCGGCCTTGGCGACGGGGTTGCGGTTGGCGCCGGCGAGGTACTCGATCCGGTACAGCGCCTGGTTGCCGCCGCCGGTGCCGTAGTCCAGCACGTACAGGGCGCCGTCCGGGCCGAACTCCGAGTCGATGATCTGCGTGCCGTCCCAGGGGAAGTCCTCGATCACGCCGGGTGTGCCGTCGCTCTTGACCTCGATCGCCTTGATCCACTGGCGGCCGAACTCCATGGCGAAGTAGCGGCCGTCGAGGGACTGCGGGAACTTGACCGTCGAGGTCGAGCTCGCGTCGTAGCGGTAGACGTCGCCGCCCATGGGCGACTCGGAGCCGCCGCCGAACTCGGGCGGCGCGCCGGCGTCGCCGTACTTGATCCAGCTCGGACTGGCCGCCGGCAGCGTGGCGAGCCCGGTGTTGCGGAAGGAGTTGTTCGCGGGCCCGCCCGCGCAGTTGTACCTGGCGCCGGCCGGGCCGCTGGGGAAGGTGTACTCGTTGTAGGTCTCGGCGGTGGTGTTCGTCCCGGTGCAGTACGGCCAGCCGTAATTGCCCGGGGCGGTGATGCGGTCGAACTCCACCTGGCCGCCGGGGCCCCGGTTGGAGTCGGCGGCGCCCGCGTCCGGGCCGTAGTCGCCCAGGTAGACCGTGCCCGTCGGCTTGTCCACCGACATGCGGAAGGGGTTGCGGAACCCCATGGCGTAGATCTCGGGCCGGGTCCTGGCGGTGCCGGGCGGGAAGAGGTTGCCCGCCGGGATGGTGTAGGTCCCGTCCGGCTGCGGCTTGATGCGCAGCAGCTTGCCGCGCAGGTCGTTGGTGTTGCCCGAGGAGCGCTGCGCGTCGAACTGCGGGTTGCGGTCGGTGCGCTCGTCGAGCGGGGAGTAGCCGCTGGACTCGAAGGGGTTGGTGTCGTCGCCGGTGGTGAGGTAGAGGTTGCCGGCGCCGTCGAAGTCGATGTCGCCGCCGACGTGGCAGCACTGGCCTCGGTCGTTGGGCACCTCGAGCACGACCTTCTCGCCGGCCAGGTCGAGGGTGTTGTCGGCCTTGAGGGTGAAGCGCGACAGGTTGAGGTGGCCCTTCCAGGGCGCGAAGTCGGCCTCGGTGCCGGTCACGGGGGCGTCCCCGGCGGGAGTGCTCAGCTTGGGGGAGTAGTACAGGTAGACGAGGCGGTTGGTGGCGAAGCCGGGATCGACGGCGATGCCCTGTAACCCCTCCTCGTCGTGGGTGTAGACATCGAGCTTGCCCGCCACCTTGGTGGCGCCGGAGGCATCGGTGTGGCGGACCGTGCCGTCGCGGGCGGTGTGCAGGACCGACCTGTCGGGCAGGACCGCGAGCGACATGGCCTCGCCTAGCTCGGCCGGCCCGAGGGCCAGCTGGACCTGCTGATAGTCGCCGGGAGGGATGTCCATCGCCGCCGCGCTGGTGAGCACCAGCGACGCCGCGACGAGCAGCCTCGACCACGCAGACATGGGCTTCCTTTCCTGACCGGGGGGACGTCAGGCAAGGCGCGCGCCGACCGCGCTTTGCTGGTAGGGCTGGGGGTGCTGCCCCAGGTTGCGCTTGACGTTTTGGCAGTGAGATTTTCCGACAAATGGGCTTAATAGAGATGCTTACCTCGCCGTAATGTGCCTGTCAAGGAGCTGTCATTTCCGTCGATGAATGGTTGATGGCGATGAAGATCCGTAAAAAATCAACAGTTATCCGCAATTTTGAGCCTGGAGCGCTCCACCGTCTTGCGCCGGTCGGCTCCGTGGCATTAAATCGTCCCCACGTCCGCCTGGCCGCCGAACGGAGAGTTGCGGCGGGCTCCCTACCGCCGACTTCGGAGTCGCCGCACTGGGTGCTGTCCTCGGGCCAGGCGGGCGGAATCCGCTTCCTTGACGCGAAACTTACAGTCGCTATACCCACCTTGACGCTCCTGGCCTCGTCCGTCATGCTGCGTCTCACAAATCGGTTTGCACGTTGGGGAGTACATGACCGACTTTCCACGGCGGGTGCTGGTGACGGGGGCGGCAGGACACGTCGGCCGGGCCGCCCTCGATCTCCTCGCGCGCCATCAGGTGGCGGTGACGGGCCTGGACCTGCGCGGTCCCGGCGGCCTGCCGCTCGATCGCATGGTGGTGGGCAGCGCGGGCGATCCGGAGATCGTGCGGAAGGCGCTGGACGACGTGGACGCCGTGATCCACCTCGCCGCGCTCCCCGCGCCCGTGCTGGGCACGCCGGAGGAGGTGTTCTGCGGTAACACCAGGGCCACGTTCGTGGTGCTGGAGGAGGCCGGTCGGGCGGGCGTGCGGCGTGCCGCCATCGCCAGCAGCATGTCGGCCCTGGGGCTGGCCTGGGCGGACCGAGTGCTGCACCCGGCCTACGTGCCCGTCGACGAGGACATCCCGTTGCAGGTCGAGGACCCGTACGGGCTGTCCAAGCAGACGGACGAGCTCACGGCGGCCATGATGAGCCGCCGGCATGGGATGACGACCGTCGCGCTGCGCTTCCCCCGGCTGGGCGGGCCGGAGGACAAGCTCCGGCGCACGGCGGAGGAGTGGGCCGCCGACCGGGCCGCCGGAGCCAGGGAGTTGTGGTGCTACCTGGACGTCCGGGACGCCGCGCGGGCGGCCTGGCTGGCGGTCACGCGCCCGATCGAGGGCCACCACGTGCTCGCCGTCGCCGCGCCCGACACGCTGATGTCCGAGCCGACCGAGGAACTGCTGGCCGCGTTCCACCCCGGCAGCGAGCGGCGGGCGCCGCTGCCCGGCCGCGCCGTTCCGGTCGACCTGCGCGCCGCCGAGCGGGTGCTGGGCTTCACCGCGAGGCACGTGCTGCCGTGACGAGCTCGATGGAGGAGACCCGGGCCGGCCCGACGGAGGGCTGGATGCGCTCTGGCGTTAAAAGTTCAGCGGCTGAAAGGATTATGCCGATGTAATATCACCGCATGCTGATCCAGCAGCCGCAGGGCCGCCGTGAGCGGAAGAAGGCCGAGACCCGGCGCGCCATGGCGGAGGCGGCGCTGCGCCTGTTCGCCCTGCGGGGGTTCGACGCGGTCACGGTCAACGAGGTCGCGGAGGCGGCCGACGTGTCGGCCAAGACCGTGTTCAACCACTTCCCCACCAAGGAGCAGCTGTTCTTCGAGCACGAGCCGCTGCTGGCCGGCGACCCCGCCGAGGTCGTGCGGCAGCGCCCGCCCGGCGGGCAGGTGCTGGTCGCGCTGAGCCGGCTGCTGCGTGCCGAGCCGGCCGGTGACCTGGCGCTGTTCGGCCGGATCCACCGCGACAGCGAGACGCTGCGCGCCTACGGCCGGGAGCTGTTCGCGGCGCGCGAGCGCGCGCTGGCCGAGGCCCTGGTGGAGGAGGCGGGCGGCGACCTCAGGCCGCGGATCCTGGCCGTCGCCGCGCTCGGGCCCCTGCGGCAGGTGTGGGAGTCGATCCTGCTGGAGGCGGCCGAACGGGTGCCACCCGCCGAGGCCGTCGCGCGAGGCGTGCGCATGCTGGAGGAGACGTACGCGGTCCTGGGCGGCGCGTTCGAGAGCCTCCTGCACCATCGGGCGCCGGCGGCACACCACGCTCCGCCGGTCCCCGAGGAGCACTCGCGCGCGCTCCGAGGCGAGCGGCCGAGCATCCGGCGGGTCGCCGAGCTGGCGGGGGTGAGCGCGACGACCGTGTCCCACACGCTCAACCGCCGCCGCCCGGTGGCGGAGGAGACGCGGCAGCGCGTGCTGCAAGCCATCGAGGAGCTCGGTTACCGGCCCAACGTCCTGGCCCGAGGACTGCGCACCAGCCGCAGCCAGACCATCGGGCTGATCATTCCCGACATCACCAACCCCTTCTACCCGGCGCTGGCCCGCGGCCTTCAGGACGTGCTCGGCCCGGAGGGCTACGACCAGATCATCAGCAACACCGACGGCGTCCGGCGCACCGAGCAGGCCGCGATCGAGCACATGATCGCCCGCCAGGTCGACGGGCTGGCCTTCGCCGTGTTCCACACCCACGCCGAGGACCTGCTGCCGGTCATCGAGGCCGGCATCCCGGTGGTCCGGCTGGGCGGCAGGCTCGTCCAGCACGGAGTGGACCTGGTGCACAGCGACGACGAGGGGGGCGGGGCCGAGGCCACCCGCTACCTGCTCGGCTGTGGCTACCGCAGGATCGTCTTCGTGTGCGGCCCGGCCGCCGAAGGCCCGGCGGCCGAGCGCGTGGCCGGTTACCGCGCGGCCCTCGCCGAGGCCGGCGCGCCGGCCGACCAGGCCCTCGTGGCCCACACCCACTTCAGCCGCGCGGGCGGCGCCGAGGGTGTGGCGCGGCTGCTGGAGCTGGCCGAGCCGCCTGACGCCCTCCTGTGCGCGAACGACGTCATGGCGATCGGGGCCCTGGACGAGGCGGCTCGACGGGGCCTGCGCGTCCCCGAAGACCTGGCCGTGATGGGCTTCGACGACATCGACGCCGCCGGCATGGTCTCACCCGGCCTGACCACCATGGCCAACCCGGCCCGCGAGATAGGCCAGGCCACGGCCGTGCGGCTGCTGGAACGGCTGCGCGAGGCCATCGACGAGCCGTCCACCGAGCTGGTCGTGCCCGCGCGCCTCGTACGGCGTCAATCCGCCTGAGGGCGAACTCTTGACACCGCAATCGTTACGTGTAGATTTCGAGAGATCTTAACGATTTGCGCGCGCCTGGAGCATCCTTCTCCCCCCGAAAGGACGCCGTGATCGCAAAACGTCGGAATCTCGCCCTTGTCCTCATCCTGGCGGCCCTGGCCTGGTCGCCGCAGGTGGCGCCGGCCGCCGCAGCGAACCTGTCGAGCAACGTGCACCTGTTCTACTACCCCTGGTACGGCACGCCCGCTGGAAGCGGCGAGTGGCGTCACTGGCAGCAGGGCGGCCACACCCCGCCGGAGGATGTCGGCGCCGACCTCTACCCCGCCCTGGGCGCCTATGACTCCGGCGACTCCCGGGTCCTGGCCCAGCACATGAAGTGGATCGCGCGGACCGGCGCCGGAGTGATCGTCTACAGCTGGTGGGGCCAGGGCAGTTACGAGGACGGCCTGGCCCGCCGCGTCATGGACGCCGCGGCCAGGCGGGGCGTCAAGGTCGCCTGGCACCTGGAGCCGTACGAGGGCCGCACAGCCGCCTCCACCGTCGAGGACATCCGCTACCTGCACCGGCAGTACGGCTCGCACCCGGCCTTCGACAACGTCTTCTACGTGTTCTGGAGCCTTCAGGTCGCCGACTGGTCCGCGCTGGACGAGGTCGACCAGGACGACATCATCCTCGCTCAGACCACCGACACCACCAAGATCGCGCACTTCGACGGCATGTACACCTACGACGGCATCGCGGGGGCCACCGCACCCGGCTGGAAGCAGGCCGGCGAGTACGCCAAGGCGCACGGGCTGATCTGGGCGCCCTCGGTGGCCCCCGGCTACATCGACGACCGCGCCGTACCCGGCAACACCACGCCGACGGTCGCCCGCGACAACGGCGCCGCTTATGACCGGCAGTGGACCAACGCCCTGGACCCGGCCATCGGTGGCTCGCCGACCTGGGTGTCGGTCACCTCCTTCAACGAGTGGCACGAGGGCTCGGTCATCGAGCCCGCCGACCGCACCCCGCCGCCCGGTCACGGCTACCAGACCTTCCAGGGCGCCTACGGCAAGCAGGGCAGGGCCGCCGAGACGGCCTACCTGGACCGCACGCGGTACTGGGTCGAGAAGTTCGAGAGCGTGCGCTAGCCGTACGGGAAGGGAAGACCGATGACAACGGTGGGCAAGCGCGCGCTCGGTCTGGCCGTGGCGCTCGTGATGGGACTCGCCGCCTGCTCGAGCGGCGGCGGAGGCGGGCAGGGGCAAGCCGGGCAGTCGCTGCGGATGTGGACGTTCAAGAAGTCGCACGCCGACGCGTTGAACAAGGCGGCGGCGCAGTTCAAGGCCAAGACGGGCATCAGCGTCACGGTCGAGGCGGTGACCCCCGACGACGTGTTCGTCAGCAAGGTCCAGAGCGCCGCGCAGACCAACGGCCTGCCGGACGTGCTGGAGGTGCATGCGTCCGGCGAGGACTTCGAGATGGGCTCGTCGGGCTTGCTGCAGGACCTGGCGGCCGATGTCACCGACGCGTGGAAGCAGCGCCTGCTGCCCTCCACGCGTGAGAGCGGCGTGCTGACGCAGAAGAAGATCGACTCGGTGGCCGCCGACTCGCCCATCAAGAACGGCAAGGCCGGTCAGCGCTTCTCCGTGCCGTTCACGGCGGGCGCCTTCGGCATCGTCTACGCCAACAAGGACAAGCTCCGGGCGGCCGGGCTCGATCTGGACACCCCGCCGAAGTCGTGGGAGGAGTTCCTGAAGGCGCTGGAGGCCACGACCGGTAAGAGCCAGGGCGGGCTGTCGCTGGGGCTGAAGATCTCCCAGACCGGCTTCAACTGGATCTATCAGCCGCTGGCCTTCGCCTACCTCGGCAAGGAGCGTTTCCAGGCGCTGTTCGGCAAGGGCACCACACAGGGCTTTGCCTCGCCGGACGGCGTCAGGACGCTGGAGACGTATGCCAGGCTGACGCCGTACTGGATGCCCGGCGCCACGACGCTCGGCATCGACGAGGCCGACATCGCCTTCGCGCAAGGCAAGTCGGCCTTCGACGTGGGCGGCACGTTCACGCTGGCCTTCCTCGCACAGAACGGGATGAGCCCCGACAAGGTGCTCGCCTTCCCCATTCCGGCGTCGGCCGAGGGCACGCACAAGCAGATCTCGATGGCGCCGCTGGCGCTGACCGGGCTCGGCGTGACGGCCACGACGCGCAACCGCGAGGCCGCCGTCAAGTGGATCGACTGGGTGACCTCGCCCGAGGGTGCGGGCATGGTGGCCAAGGAGTCCCTCGACCTGCCCTCCACGGACCTGGGCACGCAGGCGGAGTCGCTGCTCGGCAAGGACCTGGCCGCGCTCCAGAAGTACTTCACCGGGCCGCCGGAAAGCAGCTACGAGGCGGCCGACGACAGCTTCTTCCCCTCCGACTGGGACCAGGTCAAGCCGGGTGACCTGACCGTACGGCTGACGCCGCTGGGGGAGGTCGGCCCACAGCAGGCGGGCACTGAGCTGGACAAGATCATGGCGTCGATGTGGAAGTCCACCAAGTGAGCACGACCTCCGTCGAGCTCCCCGCGCGGCGGCTGCGCGAGCAGCCCCCCGCGCGGTGGCGGCGCCGGCTGATCGGATGGGCCTTCGTAGCGCCCGCTGTCGCGTTGTTCCTGCTGATGGGCGCCTACACGATCGTCAGCGGGTTCCTGCTGAGCTTCGCCAAATGGAACGGCTTCACCCCCGAGTGGCGCTGGGCCGGGCTGGGGAACTACGCCGACCTTCTGTACGCGGACCCGTCGCTCACCGGCGACCTGCGCCGGGCCGCGGGGAACACGGCGCAGGTCATGGTCGCCGTGCCGCTGCTGACCGTGGCCGTCTCCCTCCCGCTCGCGGTGATGCTGAACTCCATCACCCGCCTGCGCGGCGTTCTCCGCTCCGTCTACTTCCTGCCGTACGTGACCAGCGGTATCGCCGTCTACTTCGCCTGGCGTTACGTGCTGGAGCCCGACGGCGCGCTCAACCTGCTGCTCGGCTCGCTGGGCCTGGGCAGCCTGCGGCAGCCGCAGGGCTTCCTCGGCAACCCGGACACCGCGCTGCCGACGTTGATCGTCATCCTGGTGTGGTCGAGCGTGCCGGTGGCCACGCTGCTCTACCTCAGCGGGCTGCAGGCCATCGACCGCAGCCTCGTCGAGGCGGCGCAGATCGACGGCGCCGGCTCCTGGCACGTGCTGCGGCGCGTCATCTGGCCGCTGCTGAGGCCCATCACCATGGCCATCGTGCTGCTGGGCGTCCGCGACACGCTGCACGGTTTCCAGATCTTCCTGATCGCGACCAACGGCGGGCCCGGCGGGCACACCGACGTGCTGGGGCTGATGGCGTACCGGCTGGCCTTCATGAAGGGCCTGGCGCCCTCGCTCGGCCACGCGAGCGCGCTGGGCTGGCTGCTGTTCGCGGGAGCCGTCCTGCTGACCCTGGCCAACGCGCGCCTGCTCCGGAGGGCCCAGTGAAGCGTTTCGCCTGTGCCGGGCTGATCGTCTATGCGCTGATCAGCATGTATCCGTTCCTGTGGATGGTGTCGGGCGCCTTCAAGGCCCGCGGCGAGGTCCTCGAACACAACCTGCTGCCGCGCGAGCCCACGCTGGACACCCTCATCGCCACGTGGGGCCGGCTGCACTTCCTGGACTACTTCCTCAACAGCCTCCAGGTCACGGCGATGACCGTGATCGGCGTGCTGGTGGTCTACAGCCTGGCCTCCTACGCCTTCGCCGTCCTGGATTTCCCCGGCCGCCGCTTCCTGTACTGGTTCTTCGTGGCGCTCCTGTTCGTGCCCGGCATCACGGTGCTGCTGCCGGTGGTGATCCTGGAGAAGAACCTCGGCCTGCTGGGCACCCATCTGGGGCTGGTGCTCCCCTTCGTCAACGGCACCGCGCCGCTGACGGTGCTGCTGCTGACCAGCAGCTACGGTTCCATCCCACGCGAGCTGCGCGAGGCCGCCAGGTCGGACGGCGCGGGAGAGGCGCGGATCTTCTGGTCGGTGTATCTGCCGCTCGCCAAGCCGGCGCACATCACCGTTGCCGTGCTGACGGCGGTGCCGACGTGGAACGAATACGTGCTGACGCGGGTGTCACTCTCGGACCGGTCGCGGTTCACGCTGCCGCTGGGGCTGGAGTCGCTCATCTCCAGCGAGGTGCCGCGCTACAACGAGGTCATGGCCGCCTCCCTGATCACGGTGCTCCCGGTGATCGCGCTCTTCCTGCTTCTGCAGCGCTACTTCGTCAACGGGCTGGTGGGGGCGATCAAGGGCTGACCACCGGGGGGTGGCGAAGCTGTCACGAATCGTCCGGGTCGATCAAGGAGGGCGCGGGCCTCGTCGGGGCGGAGCATGCGGCCGTGTGCGAACGCCGCGGCGTACGCCTCCTCGCCGAGTGCGGCACGGGCCGCGAAGGCGATCCTGTCCAGGTCGCCCTGTTGGGCAGGCGTGACCGCCTTCGGGATCGACTCGCGGGCCGCGGCGGCTGCTCCGAGCAGTTGGGCGGCCTCGTGAGGGTGGCCGTCGAGTGCGCAGGCGCCCGCGAGGCCGGACAGCGCCTGCGCGATGTCCGCTCCCGCGCTCAGGTCTCGTGCGATGGCGAACGCTTCCATGTGCCGGGCCATGGCGCCTGCGGGGTTGCCGCGCAGCTCCTCGACATAGCCGAGTTCGACAAGGACGCTCGGCGCATACAGAGGGCGTCCTGGTCCGGTGTGGTGCCGGGCGGCGTCCATCAGGTGCAGCAAGTGGGCCTCGGCCGCGTCCAGGTCGCCCTCCCGGCGAGCGGAGAAGGCGAGCCCCATCTCCGCGAACACGGCGCCGAGGGGGGAGCCCTGCTCCGTGGCGAGCCGAAGCCCCCGCTCGCAGTGCTCACGCGCCGACGGATAGTCGCCACATTCCATGGCGATCCAGCCCAGCCAGGACAGGCGCCCGGAGAACTCGGGCCAGAGCCCGAGCTCTCCGGCCATGCGCAGCCCGTCTCGGTGCAGGCGGGTCGCCCGCTCGTAGTCG
Organism: Nonomuraea sp. NPDC049625; assembly: GCF_040675285.1. Lineage (NCBI taxonomy): Bacteria > Bacillati > Actinomycetota > Actinomycetes > Streptosporangiales > Streptosporangiaceae > Nonomuraea > Nonomuraea sp. NPDC049625. The sequence continues at coordinate 949,964 of NZ_JBFAOQ010000002.1, forward strand.
CCGATCAGAACGGCGTGGGCGCCGAGCCACTCGGTGGCCTGCAGCAGCCCCCACCGGTCACCGAGCCGTCGGAACAGCGCCGCGCTCCGCGCGCCGTCACGCTCGAGCGCGGCGGAGTCGCTTTTCACGTGCGCGTGTTTGGCCCGCAGGCTGAGCGCGGCCGCCACTCCCCACTGATCGTCGACGGCGCGGAACGTGGTCAGAGCCCGGTCGATCAACTCCCCGGTGGCAGCCACATCGCCGAGGTCGACCTCGGCGAACGCGAGGAACCACTCGGCCCTGGCCTGCCCCGGCTCGTCCGCCACCCCTTCGAAGGCATTCAACACCGCCTCGTGCCGGGCCGGCCAGCCGGCGATCTCACCCCGCAGGAACGACATGCCGGTGTGCCAGGCCATGGCCCTGGCCCGGGCGGCCCGGGGCGCCTCACCCCGGGCGTCCAGCGCCGCCTGGAACGACCGCCCTGCTTCTGCCAGGCGGCCGCGCAGGAACCAGTACCAGGCCAGCGCGTTGGCCAGGCGCAGCGCGAGGTCGGCCTCGCCCTGCCGGGCCGCGTCGTCGAGCGCGTCGTGCAGATTGGCTGCCTCGGCGTCCAGCCGCTGCAGCCAGCGCCGCTGATCGGGGCCGTAGAGATGGGGTTCGGCCAGCTCGGCCAGCTGGGTGTAGTGGGTGCGGTGGCGCCGCCTGATCTGCTGGAGCTCGCCGGCCTCGTGCATGCGTTCGGTGCAGTAGACGGCCACCGACTCCAGGAGCCGGTAGCGGGGATCGTCGTGGCGGCGGTCGGACACGACCACGAGCGACCGGTCCACCAGGCGCGCCAGGATGTCGAGCACCTCGTCGGGATGCACGCCGTCGTCCGCGCAGACCGCCTGGGCGGCCTCCATGGTGCACCCGTCGGCGTGGACGGCCAGGCGGCGCAGCACCGTGCGCTCGGCCTCGGTGAGCAACTGCCAGCTCCAGTCGATCATCGCCATGAGTGTCTGCTGTCGTGGCGGAGCACCTCGGTGTCCCGTCGTCAGCAGCCGGAACCGATCGTCGAGCCTGGCAAGCAGGCCGTGCATCCCCAGCGTGCGCACACGGGTGGCGGCCAGCTCCAATGCCAGGGGGATGCCGTCCAGCCTGCGGCACAGCACCGCGACGGCCTCCGCGTTGTCCGGGGCGAGGGCGAACCCGTGCGCTGCGGCGGCCGTACGCGCCACGAACAGCCGCACCGCGCTGAACCGCCCCAACGTCGCCGGGTCGGTGTCGTCGCCGGGGCCGGGCACCTCCAGCGCCGGCACGGGCCAGACCACCTCACCCGCCAGGCCGAGCGGCTCCCGGCTGGTCGCCAGGACACGCAGTCCGGGCACGGCGCGCAGCAGGAGGCCGGCGAGCTCCGCGACCGGCTCGATCACGTGCTCGCAGTTGTCCAGCACCAGCAGCAGCCGCCTGGCGCGCAGGGCTCGGGCGAGCCGGTCGGCGGGAGCTTCCCGCGGTCCGGCGCCGCCGTCGTGGATGTCCAGGACCGCCATCACCAGGTCGGTGAGCGACCCCATCGCATCAGGCAGGCCGGGCCGCAACGCGCCCAGCTCGACGAGCCACGCGCCGTCGGCCATCGTCTCGGCCATCGGGGCGGCGACGTCGATCGAGAGCCGGGTCTTGCCCACCCCACCCGAACCGGTGAGCGTCACCAGCCGGTGTTGTCGCAGCAGCGCGCGCACCTCGGCGACCGCGTCGTCGCGGCCGATCAGGTCGGTGATGGCATTGGGCAGGTTGGTCGCCGGCGCGGGGCCGAGCGGCGCGTGGAGGCCCGGGTCATGAGCCAGGATCGAACGGTGCAGCCCGGCCAGGGCGGGACCTGGGTCCACACCGAGCTCCTCGGCAAGATGGGCCCGCGACTCCTCGTAGCTGCTCAGGGCCTCGCCCTGTCGCCCGGCCCGGTAGAGGGCGAGCATGTGCAGGGCGCGAGGCCGCTCCCGCAGCGGGTGGCGGGCCAGCAACTCGCCGAGCTCGCCCGCGACCGCGGCGTGCATGCCGAGCGTGAGCCGGGCCTCGGCCAGGTCCTCCATGGCGGTGAGACGCTGCTCCTCCAGGCGCGCGATCGTGGTGCGTGCGAACGCCTCGTCGGCGAAGTCGATGTAGGCCGGGCCCCGCCAGAGGGCCAGCGCGCCGGACAGCAGCTCGGCCTTGGCCCGCGGGTCGGCCGTCTCGCGGGCCTCGGCGGTGAGGCTCTCGAACCGGTGGGCGTCCACCGCGTCGGCGTCGACGCGGAGCAGATAGCCCGGCGGTGGGGACACGACGAGCGCCCGCCCACCCGGCTCGGCCTCCTCCAAGGCCCGGCGTAGGTAGGAGGCCTTCGCCGACAACGCGCCCGGCGCGTTGCCCGGCGGATCGTCGCCCCACAGGTGATCGATGAGCAGGTCGGCGGGCACCGGCCGCCCGTGGTGCGTCAGCAGGGCCGCCAGCAGGGCCCGGACCTTCAGACCCGGCACCGCGACGGCGCCGCCGTCGTCCCGCCACACCGCGAGCGGCCCCAGCACCCCGAAGCGCATGACCGTCACCATAACGCGGGCCGGCGACAATTTCGCCGGCTGCCGTACCCTGCGGCCCTGGGCGGGCGGTGCGGGGCCGCATGCCGGTCAGCGCGGGCCGAGGGCCTTGGCGACGAGCGTGCCGATGTGGTGGAACGTACTGTAGTCGCCGGCGCTCACGCGGTTCTTGGCCACGGCGATGACCATGCCGGTAGCGGTGTCGGCGTACGCCGCGGTCCCCCCGCTTCCGGCCATGCCGAACAGGGTGAGGCTGTCGAGCGGTCCGGGGAAGCCGATGTCGTACCCCAGCCCCCGGGCGGCCGGGGCCCCGGTGACCTCGTCGACCCCGCTGATCGTCACCGTGGTGACCTCTCGGAGACGCTCGGGGGAGATGAGCCGCACGCCGCCGACCTCGTCCATCAGGGCGGCGTACATGCGTGCCACGGCTCGGGCGGTCATGACGCCGCCCGCGGGGATGTCGGCGGCGAGCACGTCCTCGCGGTTGCAGAAGGCCGCGCTCGGCAGGGCCGCCGGGGGCGCCGCCGTCCAACCGTTCACGACTCTGAAGAACGGCACCTGCCCGGCCATGGCGGCAATCATGTCGGGAGTCAGCTCCATGCCGCCCGCCGTCTCCTCCAGGCGGGCCTGCCGGCCGAGCTCGGAGGCGGGTACGCCGAAGAACAGCTCGTCCGCCACGCCCAGAGGCCCGGCCACCTCATCGCGGAGCACCTGGGAGATCGGCCGGCCGGTGGCCCGGCGCACGATCTCGCCGGCGATGTAGCCGAACGACTGCGGGTGGTACCCCGTCCTGGTGCCGGGTTCCCACCACGGTGTCGCGTCGGCGATCGCCGCGCACATCCTGTCCCAGTCGGTCAGATCCTCAGGTGTCGTGTCCCGTGGGAGGCCGGGCACGCCGACTGAGTGGTTGAGCACGTGGCGCAGGGTGGCACGCTCCTTGCCATGCGCGCCGAACTCCGGCCAAAGCTCCGCGATCGGGGTGTCGTAGGTGACAACGCCCTGTTCCACGAGCACGTGCACGACGGTGGAGGTCACCCCCTTGCCGGTCGAGGTGACGTGGAACGGCGTGTCCCGCGTGACCGGCCGGCCGGTCACCGGGTCGGCCTGGCCGGCGACGGCGTCGATCACCAGCTCTCCGCAGTGGTAGACGGCGACCTGCAAGCCCCGTTCGACGCCGGACCCGACCAGCTGGTCGATGGTGTCCTGCGTCTGCTGCTGAATGTCGGTCATGGTGATGTTTCCTCTTTCGTTGCGCTTTGATCTGTCGCTGAAGCCGTGGGAGGTCAGCGACGGGCTGTGGGCGGGGCTCAAGCCACTGCTGCTCCAGCGTCAGCGGCTCCTACTTCTCGGCAGCGGCTACCGGCTCGTGGGCCAGGACGACGACTCCCGATGCGAACGTCTTCGTGCCGGTCAGGCGGAACCGTGTCTCGCTCCAGCCGGTGAACAGGCTCTCTCCGCGCCCCAGGACGACGGGATGAATCCAGACCCGGATCTCGTCGACGAGGTCGTGCCGAGTCAGCGTCCGGGCCAGCCCGCCGCAACCGAACATCAGGATGTCCCTGCCGGGTTGCCGCCTGAGCTCGCGCACCGCCTCGACGACATCGCCCTTGAGCAGGGCCGAGTTGGTCCAGCTGACGTCGTCGAGTGTGGTCGACACGACGTACTTCGGCATGGTGTTGATCCGGTGGGTGAAATCGTCGGACGCGGGCCCGTCCTCGCTCATCGACGGCCAGGACTCAGCGAAGCCCTGGTAGGTGACCCGTCCCATCAGCAGGGCGTCCGCGGCGAACAACTGGTCGCGGGCGTAGGCCTCATATTCCGCGGTCGCGTACTCGAGGGACCACTCGTGCGGGTCCTGCTGGACGCCGTCCATCGTCGCGAAGACCGAAACGATCACTTTGCGCATGGCATGCTCCTGGGGCTGTAACGGGGTTGCGATCATCGGTAGGTGTAGGGACGCACGGCACGCGCCTCGCGCAGCGCGTACGCCCACCAAGTCAGCTCGTCCAGCGTCGTCTTGACCGTGTTGTTGCACGTCGCGGTGGGTTTGGGCCAGCTGCCGTCGGCGGCGAACAACTCCCAGTAGCAGGGCAGACTGACCAGGGTGCGGATGGCGACGGCGTGCAGTTCGCCGAACACCTCACGCAACTGGGCTACGGCGTGCAGACCGCCCGATTCCCTCCCGTAGGAGACGAAGGCGACGGGCTTGGCCTGCCACTCCTCGTAGAACCAGTCGATGGCGGTCTTGAGCGGAGCGGGGAAACTCCGGTTGTACTCCGGTGTGACCACCACGAACGCGTCGGCGGCGGCCAGCCTGGGAGCAAGGGCCCGTACCGGCTCCGGGACGAGCTCGTCCTGGTCGGTGAGGGTGTCGGGCAGACCTGCCGTGGCCAGGTCGACGAGATCGATGTTCAGCTCCCGGCGCTTGCGGGCCTGGGCGACGAACCAGGAAGCCGCGGTCGGGCCGAACCGCCCGCGGCGGATGCTGCCGATGATGATCACCAGCCGCAGTGGTGTGGTGTCCGGCATCTCGGGCCTCCCTCGGGTTCGTGTCGTGCTCAACCCTGCGCGAAGGCGCCTTCGGTCTGTTTACGCTCTTTCGCCCTCCAGCGGACCGGGATGCCGCGGTGAGCGTAAACAAACCGTAATGACCACCTCGCATCATGGGCGGCGCATCGAAGCACCCGTAGCCGAGAAGGGCCGTGCCATGTCCAGTGCCGACGTAGATGAGTTCGTTCGGACCAAGCTGCCGCCACAGCATCAGACCATCGTCCGTATCCTGCGAGAGCTCATGGCCGAGGGTGCGCCGGACGCATCGGAGGTGATCAGCCGCGGGTCCCCCGCGTGGAAGGGTCGCACCATCCTCGCGATCATCAGTAACAGCAAGACGCACATCACGTTCGCGTTCGCTCGAGGCGCGGAGTTCGACGACGACCACGGCCTGCTGGAGGGCGTGGGGAAGACCACCAGGCACGTCAAGCTCAAGAGCCCGGACGCCCTCAACCATGACGCATTGCGTGGCTACATCCGGCAGGCGGTCGCGCTCGATCAGGAATAGTCCTCGGGCTCGGCGCCCGGGCGGAGTGGAGATGGTCGACCTGGGGCTCGATGGCAGCGTCCAGGAGGACACCCCCGGCCCCCTCGCGCCCGGCTTCGACGGCGGGACCTGGCGGTTCAGGGCCACGGGCGATCCGGCCGGGCGCGCCGTCGGGCGTCTGACGCTCAACGTCATCCGCGACGAATCGGCGAGAACTTCACGTTGCCGCGTGCTCGACGGTGCGCGGTGGCGTCGGATGCTTCCCGTTCATCTTCCTCATCGCCCAGCATGGCGGCTTCTTCGCCGGCGCTGCCGGTCTCGCGAAGCTCAGCGGGTCACGGCGGTCTCCCGCTCCACACGCGACAACTTCTCGGGATTACGCACGTGGTAGGCGCCGGTGACGTAGCCGTTCTCCATGCGCACCGCCACCACTCCGTCGATCTCCCCGTCGACCCGTACGAGCAGCCCGGGGCCGCCATTGATCTGAACCAGCTCGACCGACCGTTCCGCGTCGCGCTTCCACCAGCCGACGGCCAGCAAGCGGGCCACGTTGTCGATCCCCACGACGGGCCGCGGCAGGGCATGTTTGATTCCGCCGCCGTCGCTCAGGGCGACGACGTCCGGCGCGAGGACGTCGAGCAGGCTCTGCAGCTCGCCGGTTTCGACCGCTCGCTGGAAGGCTTGGAGCGCGGCTTGGGTCTCGGCGGAGGAGGCGATGCCGCGGGGGCGGCGGGCGGCGACGCGTGCCCGCGCCCGGTAGGCGATCTGGCGGACCGCGTTCGGGGTCTTGCCGACGGCTTCGGCGATCTCGTCGTAGTCCAGATCGAACACCTCGCGCAGTACGAACACCGCCCGTTCGGTCGGCTGAAGCGTCTCCAGCACCAGCAGCATCGCCATCGAGACGCTCTCGGCGAGCTCGACGTCCTCGGCCACATCAGGCGCGGTGAGCAAGGGCTCGGGCAGCCACGGCCCGACGTAGGACTCCTTGCGCCGGGCGAGCGCGCGTAGCCGGTCCAGCGCCTGCCGGGTGACGATCCGCACCAGGTAGGCGCGCTCCTCCCGCACGGTGCCGAGGTCGACGCCCACCCATCGCAGCCAGGTCTCCTGCAGGACGTCTTCGGCGTCGGCGGCCGAGCCGAGCATCTCGTAGGCGACGGTGAACAGCAGGTTGCGGTGGGCGACGAACACCTCGGTGGCGGAGTCCGCAGAGCCGACGTGGTCGGCACGATCGAGCGGCTCGGCTGGGTCCGCACTTCGTTCGCTGCGCTCGGTCATGCCCGGCTCCTGCTTGTTCGTTCTCGGCACTGCCACACGCACAAGACGCCGGTCCCCACCGCTTTGTAACACCCACGTAGGTGGCCTATGTCACATGGCCGCGCTGTTACAGGGATCGGGGCGCCGACGTCTCGTGGTCGTCAGGACGCCGCGCGAACGATCCGTACGGCACTACGACAAGTTGAGAGTGAGAAGGGAAGTCTTCCCCATGTCCACGCCCACGACGACCGGCCAGCGGTCGCGCATGCCCAACCCCCTCCCCTTCCTCCCCGAGATGGCGGAGGTCGGCATAGGTCTGCACAAAGCCCTGCAGAACGGCGCGATTCCCCCGGCCACCATCGGCCTGTTGCAGCTGCGCGCCGGGCAGATCCTCGGCAGCACGTACTTCACCATCCGGGAGACCGGCAACCTCCGCCGGTTGGGGGAATCGGAGGAGCGCATCACCGCCGTGGCCACCTGGCGGGATGCCACCTACTTCACCGACGCCGAACGGGTCGCGCTGGAGCTCGTGGAGGCGGTCCTCACCCCGAACCCGTCCGGGGAGCGCGTCCCCGACGAGCTGTACGCCAGGGCGTCGGAGCACTACGACGACAAGGCGATGTGGTCGCTCATCATGGCGATCGCCCACATCGGCTTCTTCGCCCCCGCCGCTCTCATCGCCAAGCCGATCCCCGGCATGCCCCCCGGCCAGAACTACAGCGCGTAAGAAAGGCACGACAGCATGAGCATCACCACGTTCGCGGTGGCGGGAGCGACCGGGCGGCTGGGCCGCCACGTCGTCGACGTCCTGACCGAGAGGGGACGCCGGGTCGTGCCGATGTCCCGCGCCACCGGTGTGGACGTCATCACCGGTGAGGGCCTCGCCGAGGCCCTCACCGGGGCCGAGGCCATCATCGACGTCGCCTCGTGGCACTCCTCCGACCAGGAGGCGGCGACGGAGTTCTTCCGTACGTCGGCCCGCAATCTGCACGAGGCCGGCCAGAAGGCGGGGGTCGCCCAGATCACCATGGCGTCCATCATCGGCGCCGACAAGGCCACCGCCGGTTTCCTCGCCGCCAAGAAGGTGCACGAGGAACTCCTCCTGTCCGGCCCGATCCCCGTCCGCATCCTGCGGGCCGCGCAGTTCCATGAGTTCGTCGGCCGGCTCCTGGACTGGCAGCAGAGCGACGTCGCCTACATCCCGGCCCTGCCCACCCAGCTCGTCGCCTGCCGCACCGTGGCCGAGGAACTGGTCGACCTGGCCACCGCCCCCGCCGCCCCAGGAACACCGATCCCCGAGATCGCCGGACCTCGCAAGGAGACCATGGCCGAGGCGGCCCAACTTCTCGGCGCCCGCCGGGGCATCAAGGTCGTCGGCGTCGACGGCTCCGGCATGCCCGATGCCGAGATCGCCGCCAACGGCGCCTTCCTGCCCAGCTCGCATGCCAAGCTCGCCGGACCCACCTTCCAGGAGTGGCTCAACACCCAGCCCTGAGCCGGCCTTGCCCTTGTTCCCGGAACTCCACCACCCGGGGCCTCGAGAACAAGGGCTCCCCGAGCCTCACCCTCGGAGATCCAGTGGCTGCCTCTTCGGACGACATCCACAGAAAAGGGCTTACTCCGGCTCGGAGGTGGTGGGGCCCGCATCGCAACTCCGGCCCGAGCCCGGCCGGTCGGCCGGTGCTCAGCGGGAGAAGAAGTCGCGTAGCGCGGTGGTGAGGCGGTCGATGTCGTTCTGGTCGTTGTAGGGAGCCAGACCGACGCGCAGCCCGCCCTCGTCGCCGAGGCCCATCCAGCGCGACGCTTCGATCGCGTAGTAGTTGCTGACCGTCGTGTTGATCTTCCGGTCGGCGAGGAAGTCGCGTATGGCGGTGGCCGGGTGTCCGTCGAAGGTGAGCAGCAGCGTGGGGGTACGGCTGGCGGCGCGCGAGTGCGAGATCACCTGAGGCAGGCCGTCCAGCTCCGTCTCCAGGCCCTCGCGCAGACCGTCCTCGCTCTTCTCGACGGCGGCCATGGACGCGAGCAGCCGCTCACGCCGGGAACCGGTGCCGGGCAGGATGCCGGCGAGGAAGTCGACGGCGGCGGTCGTCCCGGCGAGCAGTTCGTACGGCAGCGTGCCGAGCTCGAAGCGCTCCGGCACCACGTCGGTGGCCGGGAGCAGCTTGTCCGGCCGCAGCGACTCCAGCGTCTCGGGCGCGGCGGCCACCACGCCGAGGTGCGGGCCGAGGAACTTGTACGGCGAGCAGGCGAAGAAGTCGGCGCCGAGCGCGGCCAGGTCGACCGGGACGTGCGCGCTGTAGTGCACGCCGTCGACGTAGAACAGAGCGCCGCGGGCGTGCGCCAGCCGGGAGATCTCGGCGATCGGCGGGCGGGTGCCGATCAGGTTGGAGGCGGCGGTGATCGCGACCAGCCGCGTGCGTTCCGACAGCACCGCCTCGACCGCGTCGAGGGTGACCTCTCCCGACTTGGGGTCGAAGTCGATCCAGCGCACCGTGGCGCCCGCCGCCCCGGCGGCGATCACCCACGGCCGGATGTTGGAGTCGTGGTCCAGCCGCGACACGACGACCTCGTCGCCCGGACGCCAGGTCTTGGCCAGGGTGCGCGCGAAGTCGAAGGTCAGCTGGGTCATGCTGCGTCCGAACACGATGCCGCGCGGGTCGCCGCCGACGAAGTCGGCCATCGCCGCCCGGGCGGCGAGCGTCACCTCATCGGCGAACCTCTCGGCCTCGGTGACCAGGCCGCGGTTGGCGATGGCGGCGGTGAGCGTGCGGTGTACGGCGTCGGCGACGGCGGTGGGTGTCTGCGAGCCGCCGGGGCCGTCGAAGTGCGCCGCCCCCTGCGCCAGGGCGGGGAAGTGCGCGCGAAGGGCCTGAAGGGAGTAGGTCATGATCGGTTCATTCCTAGGGGGATCAGCGGGTGGTGTCGGCGCCGGCCTGGAAGAAGTAGGCCACGGTCCGCGCGCCCGGATCGACCACGCCGACGGCGCGCTCGCCGACGTAGCTGGCCCGGCCCTGGCGGGCACGGATCGCGGCGGTCGCCTCGGCTCCGGCGGTGGCGGCGCGCGCGGCCGCGGCCAGCAGCTCGTGCAGCCCGGCGTCGCCGGCCTCGGCGAGCGCGTCGCGGGCCGGCTGCAGGGCGTCGACCAGCGTCTTGTCGCCGGGCTCGGCCGACCCGACCCGCTGGATGGCGGCCAGCCCGTCCGCCACGCGGTCGGCGAGTGACCGGCCCGCCTCGGAAAGGTGGAGGAAGAGCAGCCCGAACAGCGGGCCGCTGGTGCCGCCGATCTCGTCCAGGAAACCCTCGGCGAGGGCACGGAATTCGGCCTCCCCGGTTCCCGGCGCGGTCCGCTCGGCGTGCTTGCGGTAGAGCGCCACGCCGGAGGCGATGTTGGTGCCGAAGTCGCCGTCGCCCGCGGCCTGGTCAAGGGCGTTCAGCGCGGCCTCCTGCTCGGCCACGCGGGCGGCGAAGGCCAGGATCCAGCGGCGGGTGTGCTCGCCGTCGATCACCACGGTCATCGGAGTCGTCCTTTCGGTTGATGTTCGTCAGCAGGGTTCGGATGATTCAAGCGCCGGCGTCCCACAACGCGGTGGTGCGCTCGTCCAGCTCGGCGAGCGTGAGGGAGAAGCCCGACATGTCCAGCGCGGTGACGTACGAACCCACGAGGTTGCGGCTCACGGTGTGCCCGAGATCCGCCAGATGCCCGGCGGCCAGGCCGAAGATGCCGAAGAGTTCGAGCTCGGTGGTGGCGCCGAGCCCGTTGACGAACAGCAGCAGCGGCGCGCCCGGCGCGGGCTCGATCGCGTTGACCAACTCGCCGGTCATCCGCGCGAGCAGGTCGGTGAGCCGGGGGGTCTCGATCGTCTCGCCCGACCGCTCGCCGTGGATGCCGACGCCGTACTCCAGCTCGCCGTCGCCTAGTTCGGCCTGCACGGTGCCGGTCCGCACGCCGGTGTGGAACCGGTTGGCGACCGCGACGCTGCGGGTGCGGTCCAGGAACGCCCGGCCGAGCGAGCGCAGCTCCTCGAGGCCGGCGCCCTGGTCGGCGGCCGCGCCGAGGATCTTCTCGACGAGTACGGTGGCGCCGGTGCCGCGCCGGCCGAGCAGGATCTCCGGGTCGTCGGTCGCGAGGTCGTCGTCCACCACCAGCTCGGCGCAGGCGATGCCGTCCATGGCCAGGCGTTCGCGGGCGATGCCGAAGTTGATGATGTCGCCGGTGTAGTTCTTCACGATGTGCAGCACGCCGGCCTCCTTGGCCGCCGCGCGTGACGCCTCGTAGATCTGCCGGTTGTGCGGCGAGGCGAAGATCTCACCGGGGACGGCGGCGTCCAGCAGGCCGCGGCCGACCAGGCCGCCGTGCATCGGCTCGTGGCCGGAGCCGCCGCCGGAGACCAGGCCGACCCGGCGTCCCGGGGCGGGGTCGGTGGCGAGCAGGTAACGCGGGTCCGTGCTCAGCCGTACCGTTCCGGCCCGGGCGGCGGCCAGCCCTCGCAGGCTGTCCGCCACCAGATCGTCGGCTGAACGCATGAAGTAGGGGGCCATCGCCGCTCCGTTCGACTTGAAGTACAAACTGGCATTCCACATGCCACGTGCCAGATGCTAGATTCTCAGCCCGGTGGTCGTCCACCCTCCCCCATCCGCCCCGAGTGCCCAGGAAGAAGAGGCGACTCATGAAGTCAGTCAACCTGCGCGGAATCATCTCCACGGTCGTCACCCCGTTCGACGACAACGATCAGGTCGACTACGACCTGCTGCGCTCCGACGTCCGGTACCTGCTCGACTCCGGTGTGCACGGCATCTGCGCGTGCGGCAGCACCGGTGAGGGGCAGACGTTGTCCGCCGAGGAGAGCGCGGAGATCTGCCGGGTCGTCGTCGACGAGGTCGGCGGTGCCGTGCCGGTGGTTGGCGGCATCATCCGCAACTCCACCGCCGAGGTGCTCACGTACGCGCGTGCGCTCAAGGCGGCCGGCGTCGACGCGCTGCAGATCACCCCGGTCCACTACGTCTTCGCGCCGTCCGACGACCAGACCGTCGAGTACTACCGCACCATCGGCGCCGAGATCGGCCTGCCGATCGTCGTCTACAACGTGGTGCCGTGGGCGCTGGTCCGCACGCCGGTGCTGCGCCGGTTGATCGAGATCCCCGAGGTCGTGGCGATCAAGCAGTCGGGTGGCGACATGCACCTTCTCGCCGACATCCTGGCCTTCTACCGCGACGACATCACCGTGCTGGCCGCGCTCGACGACCTGCACTATCCCGCGTTCGCGCTGGGCGCGCACGGAGCGCTGGCCGCCATCCCGACCGTCACGCCCAGGCTCAGCGTCGAGCTGTGGGACGCGGTGCAGGCCGGCGACCACGGGCGGGCCCGCGAGCTGCACGAGGTCATCCTGAGGGTGTGGCGTGAGCTCGACGGCCCCGACCTGCCCGAGCGGCTGAAGGCGGCGCTGAACCTGCAGGGCCGCAAGGTCGGCAACCCGCGGCGCCCCTTCACCCCCGCCGCACCGGACACTGTCGAACGGATCAGGACGGCCCTGGACGCGGCCGGTCTCCTGACTTGAAATCTGGCATGCCAGACGGGAGGATGCGGCAATGGCCGCTGCCAAGCCCCCCAGGGCGCCCAAAGAGCCGAAGACCGTCCGCTTCTTGACGGGCGGCGCCTCCGAGGGTGGGATCGTGGTCGACAAGCTGCCGGACCAGCTCTATTGGGTGCTGCAGAAGCGCATCGTGCACGGCGAGATGCGGCCTGGTCAGCGGATCGACATCCAGGCGCTGATCGACGAGTTCGGCATCTCCAAGACCCCCGTGCGCGACGCGCTCAATCGCCTGGAGTACGACGGCCTGGTCCGCAGCAAGCAGCGCTCCGGCACCTACGTGGTCACCCCGACCATCGATGACGTGACCGAGTTCTGCCAGCTGCGCAAGGCCGTGGAATGGATCTGCACCGGGCTCGCCACCGAGACGATGCCCGAGTCGGTGCTGCGCGACCTGCGTGACGAGATCGTCGAGGCCGAGAATGCCACCAAGAAGGGCGATCTGCAGCCCTTCCTGGACAGCGACTTCCGGCTGCACCGCACGATCATCGCGTGGGCGGGCAACGAGAGGCTGATGCGCGTCCGGCTGTCCGTGGAGCCGTTCCTGAAATGGATCCAGGTGCTCGGCGCCACCGGCATCGACCGGGCGGCGCTGTCCACCAAACGGCACCTGGAGATCGTCGACGCGATGCTCGACCGCGACGCCGAGGCCGCCAGCGCGTTCGCGGCCCTGCACGTCGACGAGGTCGAGACCGCGACCAAGGAGGATCTCCCCAAGGTTCTCGGCGAGCGCTGACCGTCGCTCGTCGATCACGGCCGTGCCGGGCCTCCCGGCCGGTCCGCTCTGTCTGCCTGCGTGAATACGCCTGAAACCGCGGGTTTCTCGCTCGCCGGGAAAACCGCCTTCCTCCCTGGACATGCCTCGCCGGCCGGGTCTAGCATCTGGCCCTAAATATCTGGCATGCCAGATCCTCGAACCTCTCCCCATCCCTCGCCCTCAACGCCCGGAGACCCAGATGAAGAAAACTTGGCAGCTCGCCACTCTGGCCACCGCGGCCTGCCTCGGACTGTCCGCGTGCAGTGGTGGTACGGCAGGCGCCGGCGCGACTGCGCAGGCGGGCGCCGAGGGCGGTCCGCAGGACGTGACCGCGCCGATCGTCAAGGCCGTCACCAAGGACGACAAGCTCGCCGGAAAGGTCGCCGACCTGCAGGGCAAGCCGGTCGTGGTCGGGGCCAACCTGCAGACCCCGCCGAACGGGTTCCTCGCCGCGGACGCCCGTACGCCGATCGGCTTCGAGATCGACCTGATCACCGCGATCAACAAGAAGCTGGGCCTGGAGACCCAGATCCAGAACCTGCCGTTCGACACGCTGATCACCAGCCTGCAGAGCAAGCGGGTCAGCATGACCATCTCGTCGATGAACGACAACGCGACCCGGCAGCAGAAGATCGACTTCGTCGACTACTTCAACTCCGGCATCACGCTGATGGTCAAGAAGGGCAACCCGTCAGGGATCAAGAGCCCCGAGGATCTGTGCGGCAAGAAGGCCAGCACCGCCCCCGGCTCCTCGCAGGAGGAGTGGATGGAGAAGGTCGGCCCGTCGATGTGCCAGGCCAAGGGCAAGCCCGCGATCCAGATCGTCACCAGCAATCTGGACCAGCAGCGGCTCAACGACCTGAAGTCGGGACGCAACGACACCGAGGTCAACGACCTCCCGTACGTGAGCTACGCGACCACCAACTCCGGCAAGGGCCAGGACTTCGAGGCCGTTCCCGGCAAGCCGATCCTCGCCACGCCGTACGGCATCGGCCTCCACAAGGACACCTCCGAGCTGCGTGACGCGGTCCGCGACGCACTGCAGGAGCTGATCGACGACGGCACGTACGGCAAGATTCTCAAGGCCTGGAACGTTTCGAACGGGGCGATCGCGAAGACGGTCGTCAACGGCGGGAAGTAACCCCATGTCCACACCAACCACCGCCCGCCCCGACCTCGCCGGCCCGGTGATGCGCAAACGCAGCCACCCGCTGCGCTGGGTGGCCGGAGTCCTGATCGTCGCCCTGGTCGCCGGGATCGTCTACGCCATGGCCCAGGCGAAGATCATCTGGCCGGACGTCGCGAACTACATCGTCTCGCCGAACATGCTCCAGGCGGTCTGGAAGACGGTGCTGCTCGCGGTGATCTCCCAGGTCATCGCGGTCGTGCTGGGCGTGATCGTGGCCGTGCTGCGCATCTCGGCCAACCCGGTGGCGAACAAGGCGGCCTGGGTCTACATCTGGCTGTTCCGCGGCGTGCCGGTGCTGCTGCAGATCCTCATCTGGTACAACCTGTCGATGGTCGTGGACCGGATCACGATTCCCAGCCCGTTCGGTGGCGCGCTCTACAGCACCACCACCAACGATCTGATGACGCCGTTCATGGCGGCGCTGCTCGGCCTGGCGCTGAACGAGTCCGCCTACATGGCGGAGATCATCCGCGGCGGCATCAAGAGCGTGGACCACGGCCAGGTCGAGGCGGCCGGCGCGCTCGGCATGTCGCCGGCCCGCACCATGTGGAAGATCGTGCTGCCCCAGGCGATGCGGGTCATCATCCCGCCGACCGGCAACGACTTCATCAACATGCTGAAGACCACGTCGCTCGCCTCGGTCATCACGTACGAGGAGCTGCTGCGCGCCGCGCAGAACATCTCCAGCCGCAACCTCCAGGTCATGGAGACGCTGTTCGCCGCGGGCTTCTGGTACATGGTCGTGGTCAGCGTCACCAGCGTCGGCCAGTACTACCTGGAGCGGGCCTACGACGTGTCGGCACCGGGCGCGAGGTCGGGGAGCGCCTCGATCCTGCGTACGATCCTGCGGCCCCCGATGAGGAGGTCCAAGGCATGAGCGAGCGAAGCGAGCGACCAAATGAACACGGCCGTCTGTCGCTCATGCGACCGACGCAGGAGGGCGCATGAGCGACGATCCGATCATCAAGGCCGTCGGCGTGCGCAAGTCGTTCGGCCCGCTTGAGGTCCTGTCCGGCATCGACCTGGAGGTGAACCGCGGCGAGGTGGTGTGCCTGCTCGGCGCCTCCGGCGCCGGCAAGAGCACGTTCCTGCGCGCGATCAACCGGCTGGAGACCATCGACGGCGGCCAGATCTGGGTGGGGGAGCAGCTCATCGGGTACGAGCCGCGCGGCGACCACTACCGGGAGATGACCCCCAAGCAGGTCGCCAGGCAGCGGGTGCCGATCGGCATGGTGTTCCAGCGGTTCAACCTGTTCGCTCACCTGACCGTGCTGCAGAACATCATCGAGGCGCCGCGCGGCGTGCTCGGCCGGCCCAAGGCCGAGGCGAAGCGGCGTGCCGTCGAGCTGCTGGACAGCGTCGGCCTGTCCGACAAGGCGGGCCACTATCCGGCGCAGCTCTCCGGCGGGCAACAGCAGCGCGTGGCGATCGCCCGCGCGCTGGCCATGGACCCCAAGGTGATGCTGTTCGACGAGCCGACGTCGGCGCTCGACCCCGAGCTGGTCGGCGAGGTGCTCAAGGTGATGACCGACCTCGCCAGAGGCGGCATGACCATGGTCGTCGTGACGCACGAGATGGGGTTCGCCCGCCAGGCCGCCGACAGGGTCGTGTTCATGCACCAGGGGTGCATCGTCGAGTCGGCCTCGCCGGAGGAGTTCTTCGACCACCCCCGGCACGAGCGCACCAAGCAGTTCCTCCGCAGCATTCACTGACCGCCGGACGCGGTCCTCCAGGAAAGAGCCAAGCATGCGCGCTGCCCCCGCCGTCGCAGGCATGAAGCACAACGGCATCCGTACGATCATGGATCTGGCGATGTCCGGCACCCGCCCGGACCTGATCCGGCTGGAGATCGGCGAGCCCGGCTTCCCGACGCCCGCGCACGTGGTGCGCGCGGCCGACGAGGCCGCGGCGGCGGGGCGGACCAAGTACACGGCCAACGCCGGGATCCCCGAACTGCGGGCGGCGCTCAGCGACAAGATCAAGCGGGTCAACGGGTTCGACGCCCGCCCCGAGGACATCGTGGTCACGGCCGGCGGGGTGCAGGCGCTGTTCGCCACGCTCACCGCGCTGGTCGAGCCGGGCGACGACATCCTGATCCCGGACCCGGCCTGGCCCAACTACATCGCGTTCGGGAAGATCCTCGGCGCCTCCACCACGGCCTACTCCCTGGCGCCCGAGACCGGGTTCCTCCCCGACCTCGCCGAGCTGGAACGGCTCGTGACGCCGCGCACCAAGGTGCTGATGCTGAACTCGCCGTCCAACCCCGTGGGGTCGGTGTTCCCGGCCGGGACCCTCGCGGAGCTGATCGCCTTCGCCGAGCGGAACGACCTGTGGATCGTCTCCGACGAGTGCTACGACCAGGTCGTGTTCGACGACACCTTCGCCTCCACGGCGGCCGTCGGCGGCGCGGAGCGGACGATCTCGGTGTTCACCTTCTCCAAGACGTACGCGATGACCGGCTGGCGCATCGGCTACCTGGCGGCGCCGCCGTCGCTCGCGGAGATCATCACGCGGTTGCAGGAGCCGATGGTCTCCTGCATCAGCACACCGGGTCAGTACGCGGCACTGGCCGCGCTCACCGGGCCGCAAGACGAGCAGCGCGCGATGGTCGAGACCTACCGGGCCAACCGCGACCTCGCCGTCGGGGAGTTCGCCGCCCACGGATTCGACGTCTACCGGCCGCAGGGCGCCTTCTACCTGTGGATGCGCACCGGCAACCGGGATCTCGACGGCATGGAGATCGCCAAGAGACTGATCACCGAGCACGGCGTCGCGGTCGGCCCCGGCCCGGCCTTCGGCGAACGCTCGGGCGAGTACATCCGCCTGTCGCTCGCGGCCTCCGCCGACGACCTGCGTGAAGGCATCCGCCGCATCTGCGCCAGCGGCCTCCTTCACCCCGCCGGGCGTTCCTGAGACGGGGGCTTGACTCCTCGCGACATGCGTCATGCAATATATTGCATGCCGGTTCCACAGAGCCGAGGAGTGGTCGCCAGGTCGCTTCTCCGGGAGAACGCCTATCGCGCCATCCGAGACGCCATCGTCGACGGCACGCTCGCCCCGGGCGAACGTCTCAACGACGGCGATCTGGCACAGTGGCTGGGCGTGAGCCGCACTCCCGTCCGGGAGGCGCTGACGCGTCTGGAGCAGGCCGGGCTGGTGCGGACCAAGCCCGGCCGTTACACCATCGTCAGCACGGTGGACGTCCGGTCCGTGCGCGCCGCCCAGTCGGTGACGGCCGCCATGCACGAGCTCGCCGTACGGGAGGCGCTGCCGAATCTGTCCGCCGGCGAACTCGACGCCATGCGCGAGGCCAACGCGCGTTTCGCCGATGCCTTGCGCCGCGACGACGCGGACGCGGCGCTCGCCGCCGATGACGCCTTCCACGGCATCCCGGTGATCGCGTCCGCCAATCATGCGATACGCGCCGTTCTCGACCAGTTCACGCCGGTGCTGCGGCGCGTGGAGCGGATGCGGTTCTCCTCCCTGAGCGGCCGGGGCTCGGTCGCGCAACACGAACGGATCATCGCGTTGTGCGCGGCCGGAGACGTGGAGGGGGCGGCGCTCGCCGTGCGTGCCAACTGGGGGACCCTGGTCCCACTCCTCGATGCCATGCCCGCCGCTTCCGAGAACGAGCCTTCAATCTGAGGAGCCGTACATGTCCATCGACGATTTCGAGCGCTATCCGCTGCTCTTCGGTCCCAGCCCCGTCCACTGCCTCGACCGGCTCAGCGACCACCTCGGCGGAGCCCGCGTCTGGGCCAAGCGGGAGGACTGCAACAGCGGGCTGGCGTTCGGCGGGAACAAGACCCGCAAGCTGGAGTACCTGATCCCCGACGCCCTCGCCCAGGGCGCGGACACCCTGGTCAGCATCGGGGGAGTGCAGTCCAACCACACCCGGCAGGTGGCCGCGGTCGCCGCCAAGGTCGGGCTGAAGGCCGTACTCGTGCAGGAGAGCTGGGTGGACTGGCCGGACGCGGTCAACGACAAGGTCGGCAACATCCTGCTGTCGCGCATCATGGGCGCGGACGTCCGCCTGGTCCAGGCCGATTTCGGGATCGGGCTCAAGGACAGCTGGCACGAAGCCCTGGAGGGGGTCACGGCCGCCGGTGGCCGCCCGTACGCGATCCCCGCCGGAGCGTCCGACCATCCGCTGGGCGGTCTCGGCTTCGTCAACTGGGCGTACGAAGTGCAGCGGCAGGAACGCGAGCTCGGCGTCTTCTTCGACACCGTCGTGGTGTGCAGCGTCACCGGGAGCACTCAGGCAGGCATGATCGCCGGCTTCGCGGGCCAGGATCGTCCCCGGCGCGTGCTGGGCATCGACGGCTCGGCCAAGCTCGCCGAGACGCGTGCCCAGGTGGCGAAGATCGCCCGCGCCACGGCCGAGCTCATCGGCCTGGGCCGGGACCTGCACGAGGAGGAGATCACGGTGCTGGAAGGCTGGGCCGGCGACAGGTACGGCATCCCCGTGCAGTCCACCCTCGACGCCATCAGGCTCACCGGACGGCTGGAAGGCATGATCATCGACCCTGTCTACGAGGGCAAGTCGATGGCCGGGCTCATCGACCTGGTCCGCAGCGGCGAGATTCCCCAGGACTCCAACGTCCTGTACGCCCACCTCGGCGGCCAGCCCGCCCTCAACGCCTACAGCGGCGTCTTCCGCTGAGCGTTGGGCCGAGCCGAACGCCATCGGCTGCTCGAACGGCAGGTTGCGGCCCGCGCGGGAGACGGGCGAACGAGCGGCGCGCTCCCTTCTGCCCCCTAACATGAACACGTATAGTGAGATTGGTTGCACTCAATGTCACAATTGGAGGAAAGGGGATTTCCGTGAGTCGTGCACTGATCATCGTCGATGTGCAGAAGGACTTCTGCGAGGGCGGCAGCGTTCCGGTGAAGGGCGGCGCGGATCGAGCCGCCGCCATCGCCGAGCTGGTCCGGCGCGCCGATGGGCAGTATGCCTTCGTCCTCGCCACCCGTGACCACCACATCGATCCGGGCGCCCACTTCTCCGACAACCCCGACTTCCAGCACTCATTCCCCGTGCATTGCGTCGTCGGTAGTGAGGGAGGCGAGTTCCATCCGAATTTCGCGCCCGCCGTCGACTCCGGGCACGTCGACGAGGTCTTCTACAAGGGCGCTCACTCCGCCTCCAAGAGCGGTTTCGAGGGCTCGGCCCAGGACGGCACGACACTGTCCGCCTGGCTGAAGGCCCGTGACATCGCCGAACTCGACGTCGTCGGCATCGCGACCGATCACTGCGTGAAGGCCACGGCACTGGACGGGGCGCGCGCGGGCTTCACGGTGCGGGTCCTGCTCGACTACACGGCCGGCGTCGCCGCCGACACCACGCGTACCGCACTGGACGAAATGCGCCGGGCCGGTGTCGCCCTGACCGGCGAACCTGTCGTCGCCTGAACTCAGGCGCCACGCCCACCATCAGGCTCCACGTTCGGGGGCCGGCACTGGCTGCGGTCGTCCGCGGCAGGCACCGCATCCTCGGATTCCGCGAAGATCACGACGAGCTCCAACCCGCCCCCCGGGTTGGGGCTCGCTCGCACGTCGGCTCCGTGAGCCTTCGCGATCGACGCGACGATCGACAACCCGAGCCCGGCGCCCTGTCCACGGGTCGTCTGCAGCCGCCGGAAGGGCTCGAAGAGATCGCCGAAGCGTTCCTGGGGCACGTGCGGGCCGGTGTTCCGGACCGTCAAGACTCCACGGGAGAGCGTCACCTCGACGGTTCCGCCGGGATGGTTGTAGCGAACCGCGTTGTCGACGAGGTTCGTGACGAGCCGGCTCAGCAGGATCGGATCCCCGTCGACGACCAACGGTTCGATCCGCGTCGTCACGGTGACCTCGTCCGAGCCGCCTTCGGCCAGGACGAGCAGCACCACCTCGTCCAGGGCCACCGGTGTCCTCTTCTCAAGGCCGTGCTCCGCCTGGGCCAGGACCAGCAGGGCGTCGATGAGGCTCTCGGTGCGGTGGTTGTGGAACAGGAGCTTGTCGCGGATCTCACCGACGTCTTCAGGAAGGCCGATCTCGATCGCCGCTCGCTGGACGGCCAAGGGGGTCCGCAGCTCGTGGGACGCGTTCGCGATGAACCGCCGCTGCCCCTCGACGGAGCGTTGGAGGCGGTCGAGCATCGCGTCGAACGTATCGGCCAGTTCCTTCAGCTCGTCCTTCGGCCCGCTGAGCGCGATGCGTTCGTGCAGGGTCGACATGGACAGCCGCTGCGCCGTGGCGGTGATCCGGTGGACGGGCCGCAGGATCCGCCCGGCGACCAGCCAGCCGACGATCACTGATACCAGTGTCAGGATTCCGACCGTCGCCACGGTCACCCCCCACTGGTAGTCGATCACCTCGTCCACCAGATCGGGCAGCGTCGGCAGCTGATGGTCCGCGAGGTCCGGCGCCGCCGGCGCCACCGGGACCGGCCCGATCCGCCCGATCCTCCTGTCCAGCGCGTGGCGCAGCAGCAGGTTGACCGTGACCAGCAGCACGGTCGAGGTCAGCAGGAACAATCCGGAGTAGATCAGGGTGAGTCGTACCCGGACCGTCGTCACAGCACGTATCCCGCGCCGGGAACCGTCTGGATGCAGGGCGGATCGCCCAGCTTCGCGCGTAAGCGGCTGACCACGACCCGCACCACCGTCGTGAACGGGTCGACGTTCTCGTCCCATGCCTCTTCGAGCAGCCGTTCGGAGCTCACGACCGCGCCGTCCGCCCTCATCAGCACCTCAAGGACGGCGAACTCCTTGAGCGACAGATGCAGGTGCCGCCCGTCCCGCGACGCCTGCAGACGGTGGGTGTCGAGCACGATCCCGTGCCGCGTCAGCACCGGCGGCACCTGCGCCTGGCTGCGCCGCCCCAGCGCCTGCACCCGTGCGACCAGCTCGGCGTAGTCGAACGGCTTGGGCAGGTAGTCGTCGGCCCCCATCCCGAGGCCGGCCACCCGCTCCGGCACCGCCGCGGCCGCCGTCATCATCAGGATCCGCGTACGGCTCCCGCGCGCCACCAGCTCACGGCACACGAGGTCGCCGTGCATCTCGGGCAGGTCCCGGTCCAGTACGAGAACGTCGTAGTCGCTCACCGCCAGCCGCTCCGACGCGGCGAGCCCGTCGTACACCACGTCGACGGCCATGGCGTGGCGGCGCAACCCCACCGCCACGAGATCGGCCAGGTCTCGTTCGTCTTCGGCCACCAGAACCCGCATAGCGATGTTCGTACCCGAATCGGGGTAACAGCGGCGTTAACGGATCCGTTCACAGCCGAGCAACCCGCTTCCGGCCACGCTGGCGGCATGATCAAATCCCTCTGCGCCGCCATCCTGATGGCGGCCTGCTCCCTGTCCGCACCCGCCTCCGCGCCTGCCGAGCGCTGCACCGCCCTCACCGGGCCACCGCCGGAGTCGGCGCCGCCGACCTCGGTGAACACGCTCCGGCAGGCGTACTTCTGCGTGCTGGACAACTATTACAGCGGTCCGGCCATGGATGCGAAGGCGCTGCTGAAGAGCGCCTTCGCCGCCTACACCCAGGACCTGATGCGGCGCGGCGCCGATCGGCCCGACCTCCAGCTGCCCGAACTGACCGGGAACCGCGACACCGACTGGGCCGCCTTCGCGAAAGCCCTCGGCGACGGCGACCCCGCCGCCCTGCGCGCCGCGATCACCGGCATGGTCGCCGGACTGCACGACAACCACGCCCGCGCGGTCAGGCCGACTCCTCCACCGGAAGGCGGGCCGGTCGGGACGGGCATCGTGGGTGTGTCGGCCCAGCAGGGCCCGCAACTCGACCCGGCGGCCAAGCCGCCGTTGTTCATCACCCGCGTCCTGCCCGGCAGCCCCGCCGCCAAGGCCGACATCAGGCCCGGCGACATCATCGTCAAGGCCAACGGCATACCGCCGTTCATCGGGGACACCGTGAACCAGAGCATCGTCCAAGCCTTCGCCGCCGGCACGGTGACGCTCACGCTCAAGCGCCCCACGACGGGACGGACCCGCACCGTCGAGCTCAGAGAGGGCCCCGTCACGCAGCAGCCTCCGGCGGTGACGTCGAAGAAGCTCGCCGACGGCGTCACGTACGTCCAACTGCCCGGATTCTACGAAGGCGCCGCCGACCAGGTCATCGCCAAGCTGAAGGACAAGCCGAAGGCGGTGGTCCTCGATCTGCGCGGCAACGGCGGCGGGTCGCCTCGCGAGGTGACGCGGCTGCTCGGCGCGTTCGCGCACGGCAAGGTCACCAGCTACTTCTGCCCGCTCAAGGGCGACTGCGTGCCCAACCGGACCGACGACAGCATCCCGCTGCTCGGCTCGCGCCTGGTCGTCCTCACCGACCGCGGATGCGCCTCGGCCTGCGAGGACTTCAGCGGGGCCGTCAAGGACAACGACCTGGGTACTCTCATCGGGACCCGCACCGCCGGGGCCGTCTCCGGCCCCAGCGACGGATACCTTCTCGACGACGGCAGCATCCTGCTCCTGCCCAAGGTCCGGCACCTCGGGCCCGCCCGCGAGATCATCGACACGATCGGCGTCCCGGCCGACCACTACGCCCCCATGACCGCCCTGGACCTGGCCACCGGGCGCGACCCGGGCGTGGCCAAGGCACTGACGCTTCTTTGACGCGCTCGCCGCAACGGCCCTCGGGCGGGCTCAGGGAGCGGGCAGGGCGGGCCCGGCTGACACCCCCTCGATGGACAGGACCTGGCGGCCTGATCTCAGCCCGGCCCAGCCGCCGGCGACCGGCCGGAGCTCGTCGACCTGCTGCGCCCCTGGATACGGAACGACACGGGCGATCTCGACGACATCGCCCGTCACCGGCCCCGCTCGGCGCACCACGGCGTCGAGCGCGGCGGGGGCGATCCCGTGCTGCGGCGGGAACGGCGACGTCCACAGATCGGCGGCGGTCACGGCGGGCAGCCGGTCTCCCGCGCCGAGCACCAGCCCCGACCAGGCCAGCCGCCCGCCAGAAGCAGCCACGCCGCGCGTGACCGATGGCGGCACGGACGGCGGAGGCGCCGGCGGCGACGACCGGTAGAGCAGTCGCATCGACCCGGCCGTCTCCCCGGTCTCCGCCGTGATCGTGACCTGGACGCTCCAGCCTTCCTCCAGGGTCTCGCCCAGCGCCCGGGTGGTGAACCGGCTCCCGTCCGGGGCCAGGACCAGCGCGGACAGCCGGACCTGCACGTCCCGCACCTCGACCAGGTGCTGCGGCGGCCGGTCCGGCGGCACGACCCAGTCGGCGACCGAGCACGCCTGCTCGATCAGCACCGAGATCGGCAACGCGGCACGCCCGTCCACGGTGAACTCGTTCAGGCACGGATGAGAGCCCGGCGTGTGGATCACGCTGCTGTGGAGCCGGCGAGACGGTTCGAACAGCTCGACGGAGCCCAGGAAATGCGCGAGCCCGTGCAACCTGGGCAGATCCGGATGCCCGGTGAAGAGCCGGAAGCCGCGTAGCTGAGTGGGCACCAGCATGCTGCCGACCTGGCCGATGAACATGACCTCCCCGGTGTGGCCGGAGCGCAGCTCGCGGATCCACCGCCGGACTCCCTCGGCCGGATCGATGGTGGACACGTAGCGGACCGCCGCGTCGTAGTTGGCGATGACCCCGAGCCGCTCCCAGGTCGGCCAGCACAACGTCTGCGCGGGCAGCCCAAGCGTGTTGCGCGCCCAGAACCCGAGTCTGGACAGAGCCTCGTTACCCGCCGCGTAGTCGATCTGCCCGATCATGCCGCCCATGCGTCCGGCCAGCGAGCCGACGTTGCAGAACACCTTGAGCGTGTCCCGCCTCCCGGGAGTGTGGAGCACCGCGCGGGTGAGGTTGGCGAAGCCCGTCACCTTCACGTCGACCGTTCGCACCACGTCTTCCGGGGTCTTGTTGTCGAGCCTGGTCGGCACGTCGATGCCCGCGTTGTGGACGATCACGCTGGGATCGGGGATGCGGGCGAACAGCGCGTCGACCTGTTCCGGCCGCACGCAGTCGCACGGCTCGTACGTGATGCGCAGGCCGTCCCGCCGGGCCGCTGCCAGGTTCGCGCCGACCTGCCGCAGCTCGGCCTCGCGTTTGAGCGCGGCGCGTACGTCCCGGAGTTCCCTGGCGGTGCGGGCGGACCGCACTCTGGCCCGGCAGTAGTCGGAGTAGTCCGCGTCGTCCATGGTCAGCCAGCCGGCGTCGGCCGGAAGCTCGTCGCGGCCGGTCACCACGACCTGGCAGCCGACCTCCTCGGCGAGCCCGCGGGCCAGGGCGAAGCCGACGCCACGGGCGCCCCCCGAGATCAGCACCACGTCGTCGGACCCGAGCTCGACGCGGGGCGGCGGTTCCGGGCTCGGCCGCGCGTTCAAGGCGTGGCGGACTCCCTGCCGGTAGCCGATCTCGAACAGGTCCCAGGCCGCCAGCTCGGCCGTCAGCAGCTGGGCCAGGCGGGCCGGGTCGACGGCGTCGACGTCCAGGACTTTCACCGCGAGGTTGGGCAGCTCGCGGGGCAGGCACTTGGCGAAGCCGGCCCAGATTCCGCCCAGCGGGGAGTCGATCGCCCCGTCGTGGTAACCCATCAGCCCGCCCATGGCGGTGACGGCGACGTAGCAGTACCGGTCGGCGCGGGGGTCGGCTCCCCAGGCGCCGTATCTGCGCTGCACCATCCGGGTCGTCCTGGCCAGTGCGTCCCGCCATTCCCCGCCGTCGAACCGGTAGGGGACGCCCACGACGTTCAGGTCGATGATCCCGTCCCAGTCGTCCCGCTCGGGTTCGCGGCCGGGCACGCAGAGGTCCGCGCCGAGCGCGCGCGCCACCTCCGCGGCCAGCTCTGCGTCGGAGCCGATGACCAGCAGCCGCCGCGCCACAGGAGAGGGAGGCGGAAGTGGGTGGGGTACGGGATCCCAGATCATGCGACGGACCGGCCGGACGAAGGAGGTGGTGTCGAAGGACACCAGGTGCGGGCGGACCGGCGCGGCGGCCGTCATGTCCGCTCCTGCACGACCGCGGGGATCCCGCCGCTGGGGAACAGAGTCACGTAGTGTCCGCTGCGCACCGTGTGCGCACCCGACAGCCGCAGCCGGTAGCGCTGCGACAGGATGGCCACCGCGGTCACCAGCGTGGCCATCGCCAGCCCCTTGCCGATGCACATGCGCCGCCCGCCGCCGAACGGCAGGAAGGCGTACTTGTGCCGCTTGCCCTGGGTGTCGTCGAGGAAACGCCGGGGATCGTAGGCCTCCGGGTCGGACCAGTGCTCCGGTGAGCGGTGCGTGCCGTACACGCTGAGCAGGACCGTCGTCCCCGCCGGCACCGTGCGGCCGGCCAGGCAGTCCGGCTCGACGGCGTCGCGCGGGAACTGCCAGACCGGCGGGTGCAGCCGGAGCGCCTCGTTGATCGCGGCCGTGGTCTGCACCAGTTCGCCCAGCCGGTCGGGTGCGGGCGCCTGGCCCGCGAGCACCTCGTCGACCTCGCGCTCGACGGCGCGGCGGGCCTGCGGGTGCCTGGCCAGTTCGTACATGGTCCAGGCGAGCGCCTGGCCGGTGGTGTCGGAGCCGGCCAGCAGCAGGGTGCGGAGGTTGTCCGACACCTCCGCCTCGGAAAGGCCGGCGCCGAGCAGCTGCCCGGCGGCGTCGGAGCCGTACTCGCCGCTGGCGCGGCGCGAGCTGATCACCCGGTGGATGATGCCGTCGAGCACCCGGTCCGCCCACTTCCGGTCGCGGTGATACCGGGTCGGCACGAAGGAGGGGATCATGGCGGGCAGGCCCATGATCGTGCGGGTGAAGATGACCTTGTTGGCGATCGCGGCGGCTCGCGCGTAGTCGGTGCCCGACAGGTCCTGGCTGATCAGCGCCATGCCCAGGACCCTGGCGGCGATGTCCATCAGGTCGGGTGCCACGTCCACGACGTCGCCGGACTTCGCGTGCGCCGTCCAACGGCGGACGACCTCCTCGGTGGCGCCGACGGCCTCGCGCGCGTTGCTCCGCACGAGCTGCAGGCTGAACGCGGGCTGGACGGCCTTGCGCGGCGCGCGCCACTGGTCGGTGTCGAGCGTCAGCAGGCCGGAGCCCATGACGCCGGAGAATCCGCGGTAGAGCTTGCCCCGTACGTAGTTGTCCGGGTTGGTACGCAGCACCCGCTCGATCGCCTCCGGCTCGGTGACCTGCACGAACGGGATGGGCAGCTTGACCGACACCAGCGAGTCGCGTTCCTGCATGCGCAGGGTGTAGGCCAGCGGGTCCTTGAAGTAGGGGATGGCGTCACCGATCACCGGCAGCCCGGCCGGGCCGTGGGCGACAGGGCAGGTTCCTTGGCGGGTCATGAGCGCTCCTGGCGGTCGAATCGTTCCCTGTCGAGGTATTGGCCGGTCTCCTGGTCCACGTAGCCGACGATGGCGCCCGTGATGTCCTTCACCTGGAGCAGCACCTCGCCGTCGGCGGCCACCGCGATCGCCCGGTTCTCCGGCTCGGGATCCTCCAGGTCGAGGTCGACGGGGGTGACGTAGAGCTCGACCGGTTCGGTCAGCGCGGCGAGCGTCAGGTCGGTGTGGCCGCCGTACAGGTCGATCCGGCGGACCGTGCGCGGGATCGCGACGGGCGTCCAGCGGTCCGCGACGGTGTGGAGGACGGCCACGCGCACCAGACCGTCGAGCGTGACGGAGGGGACCAGCAGGTCGGGGAACCAGCGTCGCAGCGCTGGCGCGTCGAGCGCGAGCCGGCCTCGCCGTCCCAGCGGATGCTCCCGGGTGCCGGTGGTCGACCGGAACACCTCGCGCAGGAGCACGTCCGACCCGGGCGCGTGGTAGGGGTCGCGGAGGGGCCTGCTGCCGTGCTCGTCCCAGTGCGTCCACCTCGGGCCGGGCACGGGAGCGTCGCGCAGCCGTACGGTGACCGAGAAGTGCAGCTTGTCGCGGGCGATGGTCACGCCGTTCGGCGCCACCACGTCGCCCAGCACGCGGACGGCGACCACCGACTCGCGCTCGTCGGTGCGCAGCAGCGTGGCGGTGAGCCGTTTGACCTCGGGCCGGTCCTTCCGGTAGATCCGCAGGAACGACTCCAGCCGCAGGTCCTCGAAGACGACCGGGACCCGGTTCGGCACCAGCGAGACCGCGGCTTGCGCGGCCAGCTCGGGCACGAACGTGCCGGGCAGGGTCGGATAACCGCGTACCTGGTGAAACTCCAGATAACCGTCCCTGTCCAGGGTGAACGTGCGCTCCGCGACCAGCTCCGTGGCGTTGCGGCGCAGCACCGTGTCGATGTACGGCAGCGCGCGCGCCTCGCCCATGCAGAAGTCCAGGAACTCCGGCCGGATGCCCCTGACGAGCTCCCGTTCCTTGTCGCCCAGGAACACCGTGGCCGGCGCGTCCCGCACGGCGGTCAGCTCGGTGAGGAAATGGTCGACGCCTTCCTCGGTCGGCATCGGGGTGTACGCGTCGATCTCGGCGAGGAAGGCGCGCATCAGCGGGGTGGCACCGAGCCCGACGTCGCGCCAGAGCGTCCAGCCGATGGTGAACTCGTTCTCCGCGCTCATCGCGGCCATGTTGAGGAAGTCGTTGGCCGCGGCGTAGTCGGTCTCGCCGCGCTGGCCGGTCAGCCCGATGAACGAGCCGAAGTTGCACCAGCGGCGCGGCTCCCGCCCGCGCAGCGCCTCCTTGAGGTTCAGGTACGTGTGCACCTTGAGGTCACGCACCGTGCGGAAGTCGCCGACGGACTTCGCGGTGACGTCGGAGGCCCGGTTGGTGCCGGCGATGTTGAGCAGGAGGTCGATGGGGCCGTCCACGGAGTCGACGGCGTGCCTGACGGCGTCCGGGTCCCGGAGGTCGCAGCGCAGGTAGCGGACCCGCCCGGGCCCGGACAGCCGCTCCAGCTCGGTGAGCGTGTCCCGGACCTGCCGCTGCTCGCGCAGCCGGTCGAACCTGGCGTTCGCCTCGGCCACGCTGACCCGGTCCGGCCCGTTGAGCTGGGCCCTGATGAACGTGCTGCGCTCGGGCAGTTCCCCGGAGTCGCCGGGCAACCGGGAGCTGCCCAGGATCACGATGCGCGGGCGGTATCGCCCGGCCAGCGCCGTGAGGATGGGTGCGCCGATGCCGCGCGCCCCGCCCGCGGCCACCACCAAGGAGTCCTGGCCCAGCGCCGGCATCCCGTCCGGTGTGGCCTCGGCGGGCACCGCTCGCGGGGTGAGCCGGCGCCCGCCGACGTGATAGGTGACCGGGAGGAGCTGGCCGGCGCCCAGCTCGGCGCTCACCGTGGCCAGCACCTCCTCCAGCGGCGCCGCCGCATGCACGGTGGCGAGCACGTTCGTGTCGGGCAGCTCCAGCGCCAGGCTCTTGACCAGGCCCGTGAACAACCCGGTGACGGGCAGCGGCACCCCCGCCTCGGTGACGCCGCCCACCACGCTCACCACGAACGAGCCGCCCGCCAGGCGTGGCGCGCACTCCTTGGCCGTCATGAACGTGCGCTCGTGCAGCGCGAGCAGCTCGCGGACCGGGTCCGACCAGCGGGCCTCGCGCAGGCTGGGATCGGTGGCGTCCACCAGCACCCGTACGTGCCGGGGTGCCTGGCCGTCCTGGTGGGCCAGCGCGGTGCGGAACGCGGCGGAGTTGGTGAGCACGACGGAGTCCGCCGGGATCGCGGGCGGGGCGGAGCGGATGGGCCGGCGTGGGGCGGGTGCCAGCTCGATCACGTGGCGGTCCAGCAGATTGGCCGCTTTCGGCTGCCTGCTCAGCCGGATCACCCGCGGGCTCGCCTGCCGGTCGGCACTGAGCTCGACCGCCGTCCGGCTCTGCGCGCCGCTCAGGAAGGCGATCAGCTCGCGCCCGCCCTGCGCGCCCAGGAAGTTCGCGCGGGTCATGCGATGGCCTCCAGCATCTCTTCCACGGTGGACTCCACGGACACCTCGGCGAGCACCGGCAGGCCCTCGGCCAGCGCCAGCGACTTCCTGGTGATCGCGAACAGGAACGTCCCCTCGCCGATCTCCCCGCAGCCCAGCAGGCGGCCCCAGGACGTGAGACTGTTGCCGTTGCTCGCGGCGACCAGGACCGCGTCCACGTCGCCGAAGTCCAGGTAGCACTCGGCCACCTCGAAGGCGTCGGCGAGCGAGGCTCCGCCGCCGTCCACGGCGATGTTGAGCCCACGCAGGTCGAAGTAGCTGCACAGCCGGGCGGGGATGACGTTGGGCATCTCGCCGGGGAAGGAGTCCTCGTCCGGCGCGGCGATCAGTCCGGTCACGCGCTCGCGCAGCTCCTGCGCCTTGGGGACGGCCTGGCGGTCGAGCTCGTCGAGGTGGGCGCGGATCGCGTACAGGACCGCGTTCCTGGTGGGCCCGGTGTGGCCCACCACCACTCCGGTGGTACGGCTGTGCCGTTGGCAGAATTCGCGGATCCGGGGGTCCATCCGGTGCATGCACTCGATGATCATGAGCTGGGTGCGGTCGGTCGCCCGGATCGTGGAGGCCGGCAGGCGCAGCCGGGCGAACGGCGGGCTCGGGTAGCCGTCGCCGAAGGAGTTCGGCAGGATGTGCCTGCCCTGTGCCCACTCCGCGATCTGCGCGTTGCTCTCGGCGCCGGGCACGTGCGCCGACCAGCCGACGATCACCATGGGCTCGCCGGTCCTGGCTCCGTAGCCGGCCTTGCCGCGACGGCCCGGCCGGAACTCCTGGATCAGCAGGTGCGCGTTGGTGCCGCCGAAACCGAAGCCGGACACGGCCACGGTGCGCGGCCGGTCCGGCCGCGCCGGCCAGGGCACGGGTCGCTCGGGGATCTCCAGATTGCACGACTCCAGGCCGAAGCTGTCCGGGGCCGCCGAGAAGCGGTGCTGAGCGGGAATGACCTCGTGCCGCAGCCCCAGAAGAGCGTGGATGACCGACACCACCCCGGCCGCCCAGCCCGTGTGGCCGATCAGGGACTTGTTCGAGGTCACCTGGACCGGATGCGTCCCGGCGTAGGCCGCGCGCAGGCTCAGGAACTCGGCCTCGTCGCCCGCCGGGGTTCCGGTGGCGTGCGCGATCACCCAGTCGACCTCGCCGGCTTCCACGCGCGACTTGTCCAGCGCGCGGGCGACGGCCAGTTCCTGGCCCGCGCTGGACGGCGCGTAGATGGCCTTGCCCTTGCCGTCCGCGGACAGGCCGACCCCGGCGACCAGGCCGTACACGGTGTCACCGTCGGCGAGCGCCCTGGACAGCCGCTTCAGTACCACGGCGCCCGCTCCGTCGGAGAACAGCACGCCGTCGGCGGTCCTGTCGAGCGCGCGCACCTCTCCGCTCCTGGACAACCCATACAGCTTGGAGAACAGCACCGACCCGCTGGGGACCAGCGCGAACGCCCCGCCGCACACGGCGACGTCGGCCCGGCCGGACAACAGGTCACGCAGTCCCAGGTCGATCGCGTACAACGAGGACGAGCACGCGGTGTCCACCATGAGCAGCCGGGTGTCCGCCGGCAACAGGCCCTCGATGGCGCTGGCGCCGATCCGGTGCGGGAACGGCTGCGATCGGGTGGCGTCACCGTGCCACAGCACGGAGTCGGGGACCTCGCCCAGCTCCTCGCGGATGAGCGCTTCCTGCAGGTGCTGGCTGCCGTCGGGGGTGAAGCCGAAACAGGCGGTGTACGTGTCCCCGTCCCGCCTGGCCACGCCCTCCAGCGCCTGGTGCACGCTGTGCCGCAGCCACACCGTGGTGAAGTCGAGCCCGTCGTCCGGCCGCTCGGCGGCCAGCTTGGGGTGCGGCGTGAAGCCGGTCATGAAGCCCGAGCGGCGCTGGTAGGTCTTGTCGGCGGCGCTCGAGTCGTCGTCGTGGAAGCCCGCCATCGACCAGCGATCCGCCGGGACGTCGACGAACAGCTCCGCGCCCTCCATGAGCAGCGACCAGAAGCCGTCCGGATCGCTGGCCCCCGGAACGGCCAGCCCCATGCCGACCACCGCGACAGGATCCACGTCTTGATCGGAATACGTCTCCAGCCCTGGCTCAGGCTCCGGGTCTGGCTTCGGCTCCGGTTCTGGTTGCGGCGCCGGCTCTGGTTGCTGCTCCGGGTCTGGGGACGTGGCGCGGCGCTGCAACGACATGCCGCCGTCCGCCACCACGGTCTGCCCGGTGATCCATCCCGCGCCGGGAGAGGCCAGCAGCAGGACCAGGTCGGCCAGGTCGTCCGGGGTGGCCAGCCGCCCCAGCGGGGTGGCCGCCACCAGGTTGGCGCTCACCGACTCGAACCCCGGGAACATGCGGCCGACCGGATTGTCCATGAGCGCGACGGAGGCGGTGTTCACCCGGATGCCGTCCGGGGCGAACTCCGCCGCCAGGTAGCGGGTCAGCGCCTCCAGAGCCGCCTTGGACAGCCCGATCGGCAGGTAGTTGGCCGGGGCGTAAGACGCGCCGAGCGAGGAGACGTTGACGATGCAGCCCGCGCCGGATCGGGCCAGCAGCGGGCGGGCCGCCCTTGCGCACCAGAGCGCGCCCTTGACGTTGACCTCGAACGCCTGGTCCAGGTGCTCCTCCGCGAGCTCGTCCCAGGCGGTGAACGTCCCGCCCGCGGCGTTGTTCACCAGCAGGTCCAGCCGTCCGTGGGTGGCGCTGACCTGGTCGAACATGCGTCGTACCTGATCCGGCTTGGCCACTGACGCCCTGATCACCTCGACGCCGTCGCCCAGCTCGGCCGCGAGGGTCCTGGCCTCGTCGTAGGAGTGGAAGCAGTTGATGATCACCCTGGCGCCGGACTCGGCGAGCGAGCGTACGATGCGCGCGCCCACGCTGCCCGCGCCGCCGGTGACGAGGGCGACGCGGCCCTGGAAGCCCGTCATGTCGTGCCCGCCCTGGCCAGCGAGTCGAGGACGAAGTCCACCACCTGGCCGAACGTCCGGTAATCGGCCATCCGCATGTCGTCAGGCGGCGGGCCCAGCTCGAACAGCACGCCGAGCCTGCCCATCAGCTCCACCCGCTTGACCGAGTCGACGCCGAGGTCGGCCTCCAACTCGGCGCCGTCCTCGAAGACCTCCTCCGGGTACTCCAGCGTGGTGGCGTAGAGGTCACGCACCCGGACGGCGACCGTCTCCCTCGACGTGGGCCCTGCGGGTGTCTCCGCCGGCGGCGTCGGCGCAGAGGGCGCGCTCGTGTCCTGCGGCGGGACCGGGGCGGGAGACGTGCCCGGCTCCGGTGTCACTGCGGGAGGCGTGCTCGGCTCCGGTGTCACTGCGGGAGGCGTGCTCGGCTCCGGTGCCATGGCGGCGGGCGCGGGCGGGTATGCCATGGTCGTGCCGGTGTGCCGGACCGTTCGTGGCTCGGCGGCGGGAGCCAGGAACTGGCCGGTCTCGCGGAGCGTGTCCAGGTCCGGCAGCAGCGGCGTGTGCACGGAGGCGGACGACTCGATCGAGCGGACCCGGGACGTCAGCGCGCGTCCCGCGCCCACCTCCACCCATACGCCGGCGCCCGAGCGATGCAGCCGCTCCACGGCGGGTCCGAACCGCACCGGCGTGACGAGGTGGGAGGCGAGCAGTTCGCCGAGGTCGTCGGAATCACGGTAGTAGCGGCCGAGAACAGGGGAGAAGACGGGAATGCGCAGGCCCCTCCGGCCGTATCCGCTGAGCCGGCGGGCGAGCTCCTGCCGCGCCTGGGCGAGCAGCGGGCTGTGGAACGGATGCGGCGAGTGCAGTGTGGTCGACGGCAGCCCGATCGCGGTGGCGATCGTCGCCGTGCGGCGCAGCGCGTCCGCCCGCCCCGCGACCACCGTCTGCGCCGGTCCGTTGTCCACCGCGATCACGGCGCCGGAGGTCGGCAGCAGGTCGAGGATCTGCTGGGCCCGGTCGGGCTCGCAGCCCAGCGCCAGCAGCCCGCCGCCGCTGGTGTCGTGCTCGCGCAGCACGGTGATCCGGTGGCAGAGGATCTCCGCGCCCTCGGCGACGTCCAGCGCGCCACCGGCGACCAGCGCCGCGATTTCGCCGAGACTGTGCCCGACGAGCACGCTGAACCGCGCTCCCTGATCGGAGAGCGCACGAAAGGCGGCGACCGAAGTGGCGAAAACAGCCAGCTGGAGCACGTCCGGCGCCGCTTCGACCAATTGATCGACGGAATCATCGGAAAAGGCCCGGCTCAGGCCTTTTCCGAGAATGCCGTCGGCCACCGTGTCAATGGTTTCGATCACCTTGGCGGTGCCGGGATCATGTGCGCGTAGCCGTGGCAGAGCGCCCGGCAGATAGGCTCCCTGACCCGGGAAAAGACCCACAACAATTTCGACGGAGCTCAGCATTCCGGTCCCCCTCAGAGCACGGTGTCGGCAAAATTCCCATTCCTGGGATTCGCGTTGAATATTCCGCGTGCGAGCTCGATGAAGCCAAGGTAACCGCGTCACATGCATCGCGGACACCCCTAAAGCAAGTGTGAAGTCAGGGGTGATCGCAAAGCCGAGAAATGGACCTCGGGCCCACGAAGAGCCAACCTGCGGGTTTGGGGCGGCCCGCACGACTGCGGTGGCCGTCTCCTGGCCGATGGGGCGGATCTTGATGTCGGCCTTGCCCAGCCTGAGGATCTGTCGCGGAGCAGGGCAGTGGGGGAGGGGTTGTTGGTGATCCTTGAGGAATTGCCAAGGATCACGCGCCAGGCGATCATCGCTAGGCTGCGACGATGGAACGAGTAACCGACGTGCCCGAGAATGGCGCCATAGGGCATCCTTCCTGGGTTTCGCCCGCAACCCAGCCTGCGGATCCCGACCAGGTGAACGACTACGACGGTTTCGCGGAGGCGTACTCGGCGGAAACCGAGAACAACATCCTGAACGAGTACTGGGCGCGGTACTCGATCCTGGCCCTCGTCGGAGACGTGGCCGGCCGCCGGATCCTGGACGCCGGCTGCGGCTCAGGCCCTCTGGCCGCCGCACTACGCGACCGCGGTGCCGTCGTCACCGGCATCGACTCCAGCGCCGGGATGCTGGCGTTGGCTCGGCGGCGGCTCGGTGACGACGCGAACCTGCAGGTGGCCGACCTGAGCGATCCCCTGCCGTTCGCCGACGGCGCGTTCGACGACGTGGTCGCGTCGCTGGTGCTGCACTACCTGGAGGACTGGGGGCCGGCACTGGCCGAGATACGGCGAGTGCTCAGGCCCGGCGGCCGGCTGATCGCGTCGGTGAACCACCCTTTCGTGGAGCACGTGAGCCAGACTCCTCCTCGGCGCAGCTATTTCGCGACCACCAGCCATACCGACGAGTGGACGTTCGACGGGAAGTCCTTCCCGATGACCTTCTGGCGCAGGCCGTTGCACGCGATGACCGACGCCTTCACCGCCGCCGGCTTCCGCCTTGCCGTCATCAGCGAGCCGCAGCCCGACCCGGCCGCCCGTGAGCTGTTCCCGGACGATTTCCAGGACTTCGCGGACAAGCTTGCCTTCCTGGTCTTCGTCGTCGAGGCACCGCCATCGGATGCCGGCTCGGACGGCTAGTTGACCACGCCAAAAGAGTGAGCGTGTCCGAGTCGCTGTTGGTGACGTACGCGGTGGCCCCGTTCGGGGTGAGGGCGACGCCCCGAGGAACTTGCCGTCGGCGTCCCCGAGCGGGCGGAGGACCGCCCTCGGGCCGATCGCCAGGGAGGAAACGTCGCCGGAGGCCTTCGCGTCTGCGGCACGGAATCGGCGCGACCGGGGACGGCGCACGACGAGCGAAGGCTGCGACGTCGCCGGTACGGGCGGCAACGTCGTCGAAGACGGCCGGCCCCTCGTTTCCTCGACCGGCCCCGCACCGTTCAGGGCCTCGCGAGGCGGCCTGCCCGAGAACACAGCGTGGGCCCGCCGGCTGATGCCGGCGGGCCCACGGTGAATGTATGCGTACCGGTGTGCGTGTCGCCTCTCGGCGAAAGGCGCAACGCGGCTCCAGCCGAACGGTAGTCCGCGAAGGCAATAGGTGAGGCCCGGGGACACTGGGCACACCGGCCACGACAGATGTAACCATCCAGCGGCGCTGGATGTTCCCCTCCTTGCGAGGGGCACGGAGTCCCCTTCTTCGGGGATCAGGCAACGGCGCCATGATCCTGCTGTTCGGCGTCTTCCGCGGCTACCGGGTGTCGGTGAGGCGCAAGACGCCGAGCATGTCGGAGTAGCGCGGATCGCTGCCCGAAGGGTAGAAGGACGCCTCGGCGCCCACCCAGCCGTGGAAGCCGCCGTCGTCGTCGAGGATCTGCAGCAGCGGCTTGACGTGGGAGTTGCCGGTGTAGCAGAACTCGCCGCGCTCCCTGGCCAGGCACGTACACCAGTGCCAGAGCGTGTCGCGCCGGTCGTCGCTGGAGACCTTGACCAGGTAGTACTGGATCGAGCTGTCATTGGTGGCCGTGCCGCCGCCGTAGTTGGGGCAGCCGCCGCTCGCCTGGCACGCGCTCGCCGACGACGGCTGGGCGTAGGTCAGGCACCAGGTCGTCGTCACGCACGTGCGATAGGCCGTGTTGGTGAACACCTGCCCGGCCGAGGTGGTCACGTTCTCCTTCGTCCAGGACGCGAGATCCTGCTTGAGCGTCCCGGGGAAGGCTTGCACGGTGCTCATCGCCCGGCGCGTGGACAGCGCCGCGTTGCTGCCGTAGCCGTAGGCGTGGGTGGCGAAGGTGTTGTACTTGTTTTCCAGCCGGACGAGCGTGCCGTCGCTGTTGGGCCGCAGGTACCACTGTTCGGACCAGTCCTGGGCGAAGTTCCACGTGATGTTCAGGACATCGCCGGCGACGCCGAAGGTCCCGGTGCGCGACTCGGGCGGGGAGCTCATGAACCCGCCCGCCGTCAGAACCTCGCAGTGGCGGGCGCGGGTGTGGCCGACCGCGCCGCTGACGGTCGAGCAACTGTCGAGGTCGGGTGTGGTGCCGGTACCCTCGCGGGCGGCGGGCACGGTCTGCCGCCACAGGTACGTGCGCGCCGTGACGGTGCCGTCGGTCGCGAACTGGTACGTGCCCAGACGCACCCAGTTGTCCCGGACGTCGGCGCGCAGCCGGCCCAGGGTGACGACGTAGTTGGCCTTCCACCGGGGAGGTCAGTGGCGTAGGCAGGGGCCGGGAGCAGCGGTAACAGCAGCAGGACGACGGCAAGGAATCGCATCATGGGCTCCAGATTTCGGCCAAGTCCGAAATGCTCTCTTGAGGCAGAGAATAGCCTCTCCTTGACTTCCGGTCATGACCCTTATTTGCACCCTCCTTCCTGCAGGGCTCGTGGGTCTGCTCCCGCCGCTAATGTCATCGGCGCCTGGCCCGGGAAACCCCTCGTGGGGTTATCCGCGCATCAGCGAGGAGCCGGCGGCCGAGCTTGTCACACCTGTACGGCATGCTGTCCTTGATCATCAACTGCCGCTTGGACGAAGGAAGGGCACCATGGCGCGACTGCTCCGTAGCATCGAGGACGAGTTATACGTGGAGTACGGAGAACTCGGTCTCGCGGACATCGATCTTCCCGCGATCAGCAGCCCAGACCCGGAGGATTACCACAACATCGCCGCCGTCCGCATGGAGGCATGGGACGCCGAGCCACCAGGCGTCGATGACTCATGGACGCAAGTCGATCAGCCGACATTCGTGGCTGACAGCGGAGTGACCCACCTGGTTTCCATGATGGACGGGCGAGGCCACGACTTCCTCATCGGCCCGCCGTACTTCCAGTACGGACTGACCGCGCACATGCGAGCGGTCGACGCGCGGGGTGAGGACGCCCCGACCTGCGATGGCTGTTGCGGTTCTGGCCCATCCGCGATGTTTTCGACCCTCTCATTCATATGCGGGCGATGGAGCGCTTCATCCGGATGCCCAAGGAGTACGTGCCGTTGCCACTCCCGCCCGAGATGCTGCCTCCGCCGCTGGAGCCCCGCCAAGCACTCGTCCCCGTTTCCACGGCGCAGGAGTGGGCCGCCATGCAGCCCGGGGAGTTCGGTGACCGGCTTCGACGGTTGGAGGAACGGCTCGCCGAGACGGGCGTCACGGTCCACGACTGGCTTCGGGAGCAGGGCGCCGACGTCTCCGACGACACGCCCATCACCGAGGACGTCTTCGACGGCCTCAAGGACCGGCCGGGACGCTTCCGCGATCCCTACGTCGATCGCTACTTCGACCGGACTGGGCAGATGTTCGGGCTGCCGCACGGCTTCGACGGCTGGGAACCGCACGTCCAGGAGGAGCGCCTGCGCGAACTCGCCGACGACGAACGCATCGCCAAGGACCTGAACCCCCGACACGCCCGCGAGTTCTCCATGCCCTACCACCAGCGCGGAGTCGAGAGCCTCCAACCCGGGAGCACCCGGCGCCTCTGGCGATGGGAAGACGAGATCATCGACGGCCTGCCGTTCGACGAGAGCCTCGTGGTCGGCCGGCAGGTTCATGCCCGCGACCCCTACACCCGGCAGATCTACGCGTCGGGCATCGTCACGATTCTCCGCCCCGAACGGTACAACGGCCGGGCGAACTGGTACGTCGTGCGAGACGCGGAGCCGCACGAGGCCGCACGCGTCCTGTGCTCTGAGGCGACGTGGCTCGATCCAGACGGTCAACAGTGATCAAAGGCCCCATGGAAGAGGGAGCCGGCTCCTCGGGGAGTCGGCTCCGTTTCGGCCGGACGAATGCCAGGACGTACCCGACCGGTGCAGCAGGCATTCCCTTGCCGGCACCGGTCACCACCGCGATCCTGCCCTGCCGAGGCACGATCCGCGGCGTTGACCGGTGACGGCGATCAACGCTTTCGTCTAAAGGTCGTTCCTGGTGAGCCAGGTCAGGCAGGCGTCGGCGACCTCACGCCAGCCGTGGTCGATGGTCAGGGAGTGGCCGCGGTCGGGGAACTCCTGGAAGTCGGTGATCGCGGTGGAGTCCCGGTACTGCTTGAGGGTCGCCTTGGTGACGGTCTCGGGGACAGTGTGGTCCTTGCCGCCGGCGATCAGGAGCAGCGGCCCCCGGGCGTTGTTGCCGGTGTCGACCTTGGCGGGCGAGTGGGGGGAGAAGTTGGCGGCGGCGGCCTCGAACAGCGGCTTGCCCGGCGCGGGGATGGTCCAGCGTTCGTACAGTTCGGCGGCCTCCTCAGCCGGGATGGCGTTGCCGAACGCGTAGGTGAACTGGTCGAGGGTGAGGGAGACGGCCCGGTGCTTGTTGGCCGGGTTCTTGAACACCGGCAGGGTCGAGCGCAGCGCCGACAGCGGCAGCGGCAGCACTCCCTTGATCTGTGCGGCGTCGATCGCGATCGCGGCCCTGGCCAGGTCCTGCCCGAGCAGCTTCTCGGCGATCATGCCGCCGAAGGAGTGGCCGATCAGGATCGGCTTGACGTCCAGAGCGTTGATGATCTCCGTGTAGTGGGCGACGACGTCGTCGATGCCGTGGTCGGCGATGCTGTCGGGGTCCTTTCTGGACAGTTCGACGGTTTCGCTGTCCCCTGGCCAGCCGGGGGCCGTCGCGTCGTAGCCGGCGGTCGTGAACAGCTCCGTCCAGGAGGACCAGGAGGTGGCGTGTAGCCACAGGCCGTGGATGAAGATGACGGGAATGGTCGGTGCGGTCATCGGTTGCTCCTCAGGAACACGGCTGTCATGCCGGATGGGTGTGCTGGACGGCCTGGGTGACGGCGGCGCGGATGTGGCCGGCCACGGCTGCCGGTTGCGACAGCGCGATCGCGTGTGACGCGTCGACCTCGATGGTGTCGGCCCCGGCGCGTTGGGCCATGAAACGCTGTGCGGCGGGATGGATCGCCTGGTCGGCGGTCGCCACGACGTACCAGGAC
This sequence comes from Nonomuraea sp. NPDC049625, assembly GCF_040675285.1. Lineage (NCBI taxonomy): Bacteria > Bacillati > Actinomycetota > Actinomycetes > Streptosporangiales > Streptosporangiaceae > Nonomuraea > Nonomuraea sp. NPDC049625. Next base: position 988,964 of record NZ_JBFAOQ010000002.1, read on the forward strand.
GGCAGGGTCTTCCAGCTCGCGGCGGGAGAGCTCTCCTCGAACGCCACGGCCGCGATGGGGCGCTGCGCGGCGGCCGCCACCGAGGTGAGGCGCCGGGGCAGGTCGGCGGCGAACACCGCGGGAAACTGGTCGTCCTTGAGATACAGCTCCACGGCCTCCTCTCCATCGCCCGTGCGGAAGACGGCCGGCCGCAGCGCCGGGCCCAGCAGGCTGTCGGGGAAGCGGCCCGTGACGTCCAGCACGCTCTCCCCTTCCTCCAGGGCGAAAGCGGTCACGTAGACCAGCCCGATCACGTTGCCCGGCTGGGCTCCCGCCCGGGTGATGACCACACCGCCGTAGGAGTGACCCACCAGCAGGACCGGACCGTCGATCGCGGCGACGACGCCGGCGAGGTAGGCGGCGTCGGTGGCCGGTCCGCGCAGCGGGTTGGCCACCGCGGTCACGGGGATCCCGGAAGCCTGGAGCTCGGCGATCACGCCCGCCCAGCTCGACGCGTCCGTGAAGGCGCCGTGAACCAGTACGACGGTCGGCGTGCTGCCGTTTCTGAAGGATCTCCCTGTGGTCATGGCCTCACCGTAGGAAGCCCCTTGCGCGCCTCGCGAGCGTCACATGACTGCGTCACCGAGCGTCACACGCGCAGGGCCGTGCTCAACGCCGAGCTCAACGCCGATCGAGAGGTGACCCCCAGCTTGGGGAAGATCCTGTAGAGGTGGGAGCTGACGGTTCGATGAGACAGATAGAGCTTCTCGCCGATCTCCCGGTTCGTCAGGCCGTCGGCCGCCATCTGGGCGATCTGGAGTTCCTGCGCGGTCAGCACGTCGCGCGCTTCGCTGCTGCGCCCGCGGCTGCTCTCGCCGGAGGCCCGCAACTCCTGGCGCGCTCGCTCGCTCCAGGGGATCACCCCCAAGGCGTCGAACGTCTCGCGAGCCGTACGCAAGGGCGCGCGCGACTCGGCCGTACGCCGCTGGCGCCGCAGCCATTCACCGTACGCCAGCTGCACCCGAGCCCGTACGAAGGGCCATCGCCGCAGGTCGGCCCCGAGCGCTGCATCGAAGAAGGGCTCTGCTGCCGCCTCATCGGCCAGGACGGCCCGGGCGCAGCGCAGGTCGGCGTGCAAGGACGGCGACGGCGTGGTGAGCGCCACCGCCTCCAACTCCTCGATGATGCCGGCCACCGCGCGACCTTGACCGCTGTGCACGGCCGCATCTGCGAGTTCGGCCAGGGAAAAGCAGCGCAGCGCCAGGTGGAAGGCTGGATCGGCGGGGTCGTGCATCCGTCGCAGATGGTCGAAGGCGTCGGCGTAACGTCCCTCGCCCAGCGCGGCGAGCCCACGCGCGAGCTGCACCGTGGCCAGCACGGGGCGGGCTCCGACGGGCAGGGCCACCTGCTCGGCCGCCACCGCGAGACTCTCCACGCGATCCTGCTCGCCGCGCAGCGCGGCGAGCACCGCGCCCGAGGCCTGAGCGATGGCGTGCATCAGCGGCTGGGACGTCTCGTGCGCCAGACGGGCGGCCTCCTCGGCCGCGGGGATGGCCACGCTCAGGTCGGCCAGCCGGGCCGCGCTCCACGCCTGTGCCCCGAGGTCTCGTGTCAGAAGGCTGAGCCGGCCCTGCGCGCGCAGGGCCGGCAGCGACGCGGCGCAGAACTCCTCCGACAGGTCGAACGCCCCCACCATCAACGCCGAACTGCCGAGCAGGCGGGCCGCCGGCCGCCCGCCGGTCGGGTGGGCGGCCAGATGGCGTAACCGCTCGATCACGACCTTGCCACGCTCGATCGGAGCCGCGAACGCCAGGACCGTCAGCAGCCGTCCGTCCAGATCGTCGACGGGCAGGCCCTCGGCCACGGTGACGACGCGTTGCCGCGACCGCTCGTCAGCATGAGCCCAGAAACATCGCAGGGACGCACTGGACAGGAGTTTCAGCGCGAGATCGACGTCCCCCTGCGCCGCCATCGTCTCGGCGAGATCGGCCAGAGAGTGCGCTGCCGCGCTGTCGTCCCGGATGCCGTCCTGGAAGCTCTCGCGGATCCACACGATACGGGCCTGCTGCTGGGCCGACAGCTGCAGCTGCTCGTCTTCTCCCAGCAGTCGCATGACGATGTCGCGCCGTCCCATCTCGGCCGCGTACTCGGCAGCTCGTACCAGCCGTTCACACCGGTGAGCGGGATTCTCGCTGAGCCTGACCGCGTGCTCCAGGGCCGCGACGGCCGACAACAGGTCGCCCCGACGTCGCACGCTCTTGGCCGTGGTCTCCAGCTCGACGGCGATGCTCTCATCCGGTCTGGGGGTGGATGCCGCGCGGTGCCAGAGGCGACGGTCCGGCCGGCCGGTGAGGACGTCGGCCAAGGCGGCGTGCGCCGCGTGCCTCTGGGAGATGCTCGCTCCCTGGTAGATCGCCGAGCGCATGAGCGGGTGCCGGAACGACACCGCGGCTTCGTGCACGTCGACCAGCCGTGCGGTGACGGCGGGAGCCAGATCTTCTGCCGTGATCGGTACACCGGTGATCAGCGCGGTGGCGTCGAGGGTCTCGGAAAGGGCGGTGCTGTCGTTGAGCGCGGCCACCAGCAGCACGGTCCGAAGGGTCGACGGCAACCCCGACATGCGGGCGGTGAAGGTCTGTTCCAGCCGGGTGGTCAGCGGGAGCCACCCCGGCGGCAGGGGCCCTTTCCTGTCCCGCGCGGCGATCGGCAGCTCGACGAGGGCCAAGGGGTTTCCCGCAGCCTCCCGCAGCACCCGTGTGCGCACCGCCGGCGTCAGGGTGGGGCTGCAGGAGTCCAGCAAGGCGGTCGCGGCGGTGTCATCGAGCCGATCGAGGAGCAACTCCGGCAGCCCTGCCCCGTCAAGGGGACTCTGGAAACCGTCGCGTATCGCGGCCAGCAGCACGATCGGTTCGGAGTCCAGCCGCCGCGCGACGAACGCGAGCACGTCGGCGCTCGCGCGGTCCAGCCGGTGAGCGTCCTCGACGAGGAGCAGGACGGGCGAGCGGGCGGCGGCCTCGCCCAGGAGGTTCAGCGCCGCCAGGGCGATGAGGAACGGGTCCGGCACCCGGGCGTCGGTCAACCCGAACGCCGCTCCCAGCGCGTCGCGCTGCGGAGCGGGCAGTTCCCCGATCTCGGTACGCAGCGGGAGCAACAGCTGATGCAGACCGGCGAAGGGCATGTGCGTCTCTGATTCCACACCGGCCGTCCGCAAGATGCGCATGCCACGCGCGGCCGCGACCCCCGCCGTGTCCAGCAGCAGGGCCGACTTCCCGATCCCGGCCTCGCCGCGCACCAGCATCGCCCCGCCGCTCTTGCGGACGCCGTCCACGAAATCGCCGAGACGCCGCTGTTCGGACTGCCGTCCGAAGAGTGCTATTCCTAGCTGGTTTGCTGGCATATGAAGCCATGGTCGCGTGCGCTCGGGCTCCCGTCCAGCAACGTGGCCTCCGGGTAGGACCGGACCGGTGAGCCGGGGTCAAGGCATCGCCGACGGAGCCGGCAGCCGTGGTCCCGTTGTCAGGTCCGCCAGAGCGCCCGGTACTCGCGTGGCGACATGCCTCTCAGCTCCCGGAAACGGCGGTTGAAGTTGGACAGGTTGGAGAAGCCGCAGTCGGCGGAGATGCCGGAGACGGTGCGGTCGGTCTCCCTCAGCAACCGGCAGGCGGCGTTGACCCGCAGCATGGTGAGGTAGCCGGTGATCGTGGCGCCGGTGGTGCGGCGGAAGAACCGGCTGGCCGAGGCCGGGGCCAGGTGGGCGGCGCGGGCGACGGCTTCGAGCGTGACCGGCCCGGCGTACTCCTCGTTGAGCAGCCGGACGATCGCGTCGATGCGGTCGCGAGTGGCCCCGTTGAGGGAGGGGACGTACCGGTCGCCGGCCAGCGGGCGCGTGTCGGCGCGACGCGACAGCCGGACGAGCGCGTCGATCAGCGCAAGGGTCCGCTCGGGCGGCGGCATCGCGTCGAGGTCGCCGAGGTCCACGGCGTACGGGGGAAAGCTCAGCCCCCGAGCCGAGCGTTCAAGCAGCGCGGCCACGTCGGCGAACTCGGGGCGGTCGAAGAAGTCCCGTCCCAGGAAGTCCCGGCGGAACTGGGCGACGATCGCCTCGTGCCTGCCGTGACCGGGCACCGACTGGTACGTGTGCGGCAGCTGAGGGCCGATCAGGGTCAGGTCGCCGGGACCGTACTCCTCGACGCAGTCGCCCACGAACCGGGTGCCGGTGCCTTGGGTGATCAGGGTCAGTTCGTATTCGCGGTGGAAGTGCCAGGCGAAGCGGAAGTGCGTCGCCTGGCGGACGTACAGCGTCCAAGAGAGCTGGGAGCTGGCCTCGATGTGCTCGTAGAACGCGCGCATAGTGCTCCGTCGTCATGAAAGTATCGGAATCGGTCATCCGTCGCGTGGCTCGAACACCAGGGTGCGGCGAGGCTGGTCGCATGACGATCACACCCCACGATCTCGAGTCCCGGTACGACCTCGACGCCGCCGCGCTGCGGCATTTCGACGACAACGGCTTCGTGAAACTGCCCGGCGTGCTGGACGCGGGGACGATCGCGGCATACGAACCCGAGATCACCGCGAAGGTCATCGACCTGAACACTCAGCACCTCCCCCTCGCCGAACGCGACACGTACGGCAAGGCGTTCCTCCAGGTCACCAACCTGTGGCGGCACAGCGACCTCGTCCGCGAGTTCGTCTTCTCCCCGCGCCTGGCCCGCATCGCGGCCGAGCTGCTCGGCGTGGACGGCGTCCGGCTCTATCACGACCAGGCGCTGTACAAGGAGCCGGGCGGCGGGTTCACCCCGTGGCACGCCGACCAGTACTACTGGCCGCTGGCCGGCGACCGGACCGTGACGGTCTGGATCCCCCTGCAGGAGACGCCGGCCGAGATGGGGCCGCTGGCCTTCGCCGCCGGCAGCCACCGCTTCGAGTACGGCCGTGACCTGCCCATCAGTGACGAGTCCGAGCGGGAGCTGCAGCGGGCGCTGGCCGAGCGGGACTTCCCGTCGGTCGGGACGCCGTACCGGCTCGGCGAGGTGAGCTACCACCTCGGGTGGACGTTCCACCACGCCGCGCCGAACCGCTCGGACCTCCCGCGCCGGGTCATGACCGTGATCTACATGGACGCCGACATCACGGTCTCCCGGCCGGTCAACGACAACCAGCGGCACGACCTGCGTGCGTGGTTGCCCGGAGCCGAGGTGGGAGCCGTCCCGGACACCCCGCTCAATCCTGTTCTGCACCGGAGAGGGTGACCGGCTCCCCGGGGATGGGACACGGAAACCCTTCTGTCACTGCTTGACGGCGCCGGCGAGTCCGTTCACGAAGAACCGCTGCAGCACCAGGAAGATCGCGATGATGGGGGCGAGCGTGATGACGGAGCCGGCGCACAGCAGCGTCCAGTCGGTGGAGTTCTCGCCGATGAAGGCGTACATCCCGACACCCAGGGTGCGCAGCTCGGGACGGGCGAGGGTGAACACGAGCGGGATGAAGAAGCTGTTCCACGCCGAGATGGCGGTGAACAGGCCGACCGTGGCCAGCATCGGACCCGACAACGGGAGCATGATCCGCCAGAAGACCTGGTGGAAGCCGGCCCCGTCCACCCGGGCGGCGTCCTCCAGCGAGTGGTCGATGGCCCGGAAGTAGCCCATGAACAGGAAGGTGCCGAAGACGATCCCGCCCGCGGACTGCACGATGATGATCGACCAGAGGCTGTTGAGCAGGCCGAGCGCGTCCATGATGTCGAAGATCGGGATGATGGTGTAGCCGTGGGGGAGGAAGACCGTCCCCGCGACCACGACCAGAACGAGCCCCTTGCCGGGGAACTCGGTGCGGGCCAGCGTGTAGCCGGCCATGGCGGTGACGAGCAGGGTGATGACCACCGTGGCGACGGTGATGGTGAGGGTGTTGAGGAAGTACTGGCCGAAGGACGCTCCCTGCCAGGCCTGCCCGTAGTTGGCCCACAGCGGCGTGCCGGGCAGCGGGTTCAGGCCGCGGCCGAAGAACTCGTCGGTGCTCTTCAGCGAGCTGCCCAGCGTCCACAGGAACGGGTACAGCCAGGCGATCCCGCCGAGGAGCAGGAACGCGTGTGTCAGCCACGGCGCGCGCCGGGTCATGCGCGACCTCCCCTGCGCTTGACCAGCACCCGCAGGAAGAGGGCCTGGGCCACGGCGAAGACGATGAGCAGCATCCCGTAGAAGAACGACGCCGCCGAGGCCAGGCCGACGTCCCGCTCGACGCCGGTGCCGCCGAACCCGCCGAACGCCAGGTGGTAGACGTAGGTGTTCACGACCTCGGTGGCGAAGTACGGCCCGCCGTTGGTGAGCACCTGCACGAGGTCGAAGACCTGGAACGAGCCGATGACCGACAGCAGGACGATGACGACCCCCACCGACCTGAGCATGGGGACGGTGATGTAGCGGAAGCTCGCGAGGGCGCCCGCGCCGTCGAGCCGCGCCGCCTCGTACAGCTCGTCGGGGATCGTTTGCAGACCGGCCAGGAAATAGACGAGGTTGTAGCCCAGCGTGTGCCAGATCCCGACCCCGATGATGATGATCATCGCGAAACTCGGGTCGCCGAGCCAGTCCACGTACTCGTCCGTGAGGCCGATCGACATCAGCACGTCGTTGACCACGTCGCCGAAATTGGAGAAGAGCAGCTGGACGACCACGCCGACGACCGCGGCCGACGTCACCACCGGAAGGAAGAAGAGCGTCCGGTACAGAGTCCTCCCGCGCAGCCGGCGGTTGTTCAGCACGAGGGCGAGCGCGAGCGCGAGAACGAGCTGGACGGGCACCACGAGCAGCACGTAGAAGAACGTGTTGCGCAGGGCTCCCCAGAAGATGGAGTCCGTCATCACCCGGGCGAAGTTGGCGAGCCCGACGAAGTCGCCGGGCTCGCCGATCCCGTCCCACCGGTAGAAGGTGTAGCCGAGCGACGCGATGATCGGGTAGATCACGAACGCCAGCAGCAGCACCAGCATCGGCAGGACGTACAGGTAGGACCAGCGCGCCGCGGCGATCCGCCGTCGCAGGCGGGAGGCCCTGCCCGCGATCAGCGCGCGGGGCCGGCCGACCAGTTGGATGTCCGTCATCAGCTCATCCGCGCTTGGTGGTGTACGGCTTGGCGATGTCCCAGTCGGCGAACACGTAGTCGTCCATGCTGACCTTGAGCCCCTGCCCGCGGGCCTTCGACACGGCCTCGCCCAGGGCGCCGTTGAGGCGGTCCTCGAGTTCCTTGAGCGCCTTGGGCGTGTCCTTGAGCTGGCCGGTGTAGATGCCGGCCGCGACGTCCGGGAGGTCCGGCTGGACCGGCGCCACCTCCACCTTGGCGATCTCCGGGTTGCGGATGGCGGGCACCGGGCCGACGAGGGCCGTGTTCGCCATGGCCACGTACTGCTTGAAGGTCGGCGAGGTCACCCCCGCCGGGTCGTTGTTCTCGGGGTAGACCGACAGGCCGTAGCCGCCCTGCACCCAGCGCTTGCCGGCGGCGGGGCTGTAGAACCAGTCGAGCCAGGCCCACGCCTGGTCGGGGTTCCTGGCCTTGGCCGAGATGCCCATCAGGTAGCTGCCCGGGGCCCCGTAGAAGAAGCCCTGCGGGGTGCCGGTCGGCGACGGGAGCGTCATGAGGCTGTAGTCCTTGAAACCGGCCTCCTCCCAGGGTGCCTGGTTCCACACGCCGCCGACGATCATGCCGAACCGGCCCTTCGAGAAGAACGCCCTGGCCTGCTCGTCCGAGATGCTCATCGAGTTCGGGTAGATGAAGCCGCGGCTCTTCCAGTCGAGGAGGAGAGCGAGGAAGTCGGCGTAGTTGCGGTCGGTCCCGTACGTCCATTTCCCGGTGCGGTAGTCGACCGACTGGGTGCCCCCGGGCGACCCGGCGCCGCGGCAGAACAGCTCGATCAGCCACGGCAGGGCCCCCTTCTGCGCGTTGCCGAAGCCGAGCCCGAAGACCTTGCCGCCACTCTTGCTCGTGATCGCCTCGGCGGCGCGGGTGATGTCGTCCCACGTCTTCGGGATGAGCACCGACCCGTCGGGGTTGGTCAGGCCGGCCTCCTTGAAGACCCCGTTGTGGATGTAGAGCTGCAGCGCCGGCGCCAGGCCGCTGAAGGGCGCGGAGTAGACCTTGCCACCGAAGATGTTGACGCCCTCGACGAAACTGTTGGCGGGGAACCTCGACCGCCACTCGGGGGTGGCCCACTTGTCCAGGGGCATCAGCCAGCCCTCGCCGACGTGCGTCTCCAGTTTCGGCTTGGTGGGCAGCAGGAGGACGTCGGGGGCGGTGCCGCTGCGGAAGGCCAGCGCCACGAGGTCGAGGTACTTGTCGGTGACCTGGGTGGTCTTCTTGATCGTGGTCTTGCCGTTGGCCTGCTGGAAGAGCTTGATCTCGTTGTCCACCCACGGCGCCTGGCTGACGTACCAGTCCCAGTACGCCAGCGTGGTGCCCTGCGCCGGGGCGGCGTTCTGCCGGGAGTCGCCGCAGCCGGCGAGGAACGCGGCGCCGCCGGTGGCGACGGCGGCCCCCAGGAGTTGCCGGCGGCTGAGCTGAATGGCTGACATGGACTTTCCTTTCGATGAGCCGACTCGATGTGCTGACGTCAGCCGACGACCACTGTGATCGCCTTGCCGGCGATGGTCGGCATCGAGACGGCGACCTCCTTGGTGACGCCGCCGGCCGTGACCTTGACGGTGTAGTCGCCGAGGAAGCCACGCACCGTGGTCGATCCGGTCGCCCCGGTCGTGGCCGTCGCCCTGGTCCACCACTTGCCGTAGATGAGGTCGCGCCAGGCCACGGCGTTCGGCTTGGGCGTGTAGTCGGTCCGGAACAGGGCCCGCTTGGGATCCCAGGTGTCGCCCTCCCAGAACCCGAACGTGCTGACCCCGGTGACCTGCGGCATGCTGAACATCACGGTGAGGAAGTCACGCGTGTAGTCGGCCTGGAGCTGCTCGTCGGTGGTGCCCACGTCGAACTCGGTGATCGCGACGGGCAGGCCGATCCCGCCGAACTTGTTGATCAGCGTGACCAGGTCCTGCGGCGAGGTGAGCTGCTCACCGGCGAAGTGCCCCTGGATGCCGATCCCGCCGATGGGTGCCCCGCCGTCCTTCAGCGAGCGGGCCAGGGCGGCGAACTGGTCCTGGTGGCGGACCTCCCAGCCGTTGTCCTCGATGATGTCGTAGTCATTGAGGTAGAGCCTGGGGCCCGCGTCGGCCTGCCGGGTCAGCCGGAACCAGCGGTCGATCTCGCCGTCGCCGAGCACGTTCTGCACGTCGTGGTTGGCGTACGGCTCGTTGACCACGTCCCACTCGTCGATCTTGCCGGCGAGCGTGCTCGCCTCGTCGGTGATGTGGGTGTCGATCCTGTTCCGCAGCGCGGCGGGGTCGTTGCGCAGGCCGCAGACGTCGGCGGGCATGTTCCCGCACGACGGCCAGATCAGGGTGTGCCCGCGGACGAACAGGCCGTTGTCGCGTCCCCACTGGAGCGCGGGCAGCGTGTACGTGTTCCGCTCGGTCACGTTCTCCCAGTGGTTCCACTTGAGGTTGTTGCCGAGCGTGAACTGGTTGAAGTTGGCCAGCAGCGTGTCGCGGTACTTCTGCCCCGCGGTGTTCTGGGTCATCAGCCGCACACCGTCCGCGGCCGAGCCGAACTTGAAGGCGTGCCTGGTCATCTCCGCCTGAACGGTGGCGCCTGGGACGAGGTGGCCCTGGGAGTCGACGACCTTGACGTAGATGTTGCCCTTGCGGTCGCGTTCGATCCGGTCGGCGGCGGCGGCCCGCCAGGACGCGGCCGCGTCGCGACCGGCGTAGGTGGCCTGCGGCCACCCGGCCGGGGTCCCCGGTCCGTACCGCAGCACCGACACGCCCGCGATCTGCAGCACCTGCGGCCCGTACCCGAGCCAGAAGTTGACGCGGACCTGCCCGGCCGCGTAGTCGGCGGCCATCCGGAACGGCAGCTGGAAGCGCTGCCACACGGCCCCGAACTTCATCGCCGCCTGGGTGGACTTGCTGTAGCTCCCGCCGTTCTGCTCGAACACGAAGTGGGCCAGGCCGGATCCGGACGGGGTCGGCGTGACCGACCGTGCCCAGAAGGTGGCCAGCATCGCCTCGCCCTTGACCGTGGGCTGCGCGGACGGGACGCCCACGCCGAAGGAGTACTCGCCGTCCAGGCCGGACGAGCTCGGCTGCCCGGTCACCGTGACCTGCAGCGCCTGGTCGAAGTCCGGCTGCCCTTGAACGGTGACTAACTTCGTCTGGGGTGCGGGATTACCCGTGAACTGGGTGAACGATTCGAGGACGTCGGCCGGCATGACCTCGGTCGGTGCGGCGGCGGTCGCGGGCGCCGCCGGTCCCATCAGCGCCGCGAGCAGCGCTCCGGGGATCACGTACGCCAGCGCCTTGGTGAAGCGACCCATGAGGGGGCCTTTCTTTCGACGGGCAGGGGGGATCATGACCGGTGCCGCCAGGGCGCCGGTCTTCGCTTCGTCGATGTGAAAGTGGAGGTGAAAGTCGAGGTGAGAGTCGAGGTGAGATGCTTGTCAGGCGGGAGCGGGGCCCGTGCTGTCCCGGACGACGAGAGTGGTCGGCAGTTGGATGCGGGTGGGCGGTGGCGGGTCTTCCCCGGACCCAGGGGAGACGATGGCGAGCAGCATCCGGGCCGCCTGCTGGCCCATCGCCTCGAACGGCTGGCCGACCGTGGTGAGGGCGGGCTTGACGTGCGCCGACGACGGTATGTCGTCGAATCCGACCACTGACAGGTCCTCGGGCACCCGCAGACCGCGGTCGGCGGCGGCCTCCATGGCGGCGTAGGCGGTGACGTCGTTGTGCGCGAACACCGCCGTCGGCCGGTCGGCGCGATCCAGCAGCTCGCGCACCAGCTCGCGGGCCCGCGGCGGCTCGAACGCGCTCTGCGCGGTGAGCGAGGCGTCGATCGGGACTCCGGCCTCGGTCAGCGAGTCCTCGTAGCCGCGCTGCCGGTCCTGGCAGCACGGGTACGTCATCGGCCCGGCCAGCGACGCGATCCGCCGGTGACCGAGGTCCAGCAGGTGGCGGACCGCGCCGCGGGCGCCCTCGTAGTTGTCGGCCTCGACCGACGGCAGGTCGAAGTGGGAGCCGAGGGTGTTGATGAGGACCACGGGCACGCCCTGCCCGTGCAGGTCGAGCAGGGGCTTCATGGGCTGGTCCTGGTTGATCACCAGGACCCCGGCCGACAACCCCGAGGCGAGCATGCGGTCGATGACCGGCCCGTAGTCGCGGTCGTTGGTGCTCGTGTAGAGGATGATCTCGTACGGCGTGCGCTCGATGACGGAGGCGACCCCGAAGTTCAGCGGGGCCACCATCCGCCACGTCAGCCCGGGCACGATCATGCCGATGAACGGCGGCCGCCCCTTCGCCAGCGCGCTCGCGGTGGCGCTGGGCACGTAGTTGTGGCGGGTGATGACCGCCAGCACGCGCCGCCGGGTGGCCGGGTCGACCCGCGGGCTGTTGTTGATCACCAGCGACACCGTGGATTTCGATACGCCGGCCAGCCGTGCTATATCGCGGATCGTGATTTTCTCCATGCCCGTTCCCCAACTGCGTCCGGCCTTTTGTCAAACCGGTCCAACACCATTTCCTGGGACGGTAGCGCTGGACCGGTTCGATGGCAATACTTCGACGAAAAACAGGAGTAACTCGCCCGTAACTCTTGCGACGAATACGGGCGATGGCGTGCCGGCTCGGCGGTCGTGCCGCCCGGCATGAGCGGCCCGGCCACCTGGGCGCTGACCCGTAGCCCCCCGCCGTGTGCCCGCGGCTCTGGCCGGTGCAACCCGGCGTTGCCGTTACTCGATCACCTCGCCGGCCTTGCGCGGACGGCCGTCGACGGTGACGACGCCTGAGGCGGTCGAGACGTCGATCATGCGCCCCCGGTGGACCAGCCCGGTCAGCTCCACGTCCCCGTCGGGGAGCGCCGCCGGGGTGACGACCAGGCTGCCGTCGAGCCGGAAGCGCACGCCCGCCGCGCCGGTCAGGATCGCCTCCGCGCCGGCCAGCCCGGCGACGATGTTGACCCGGCGGCCTGCGGGCGGTGCCGCCGGGCGGTCGCAGTAGTGCTCCTGGGGGTAGTACGGGAAGTGCTGCCCCATCCAGAGCAGCCGTCGCATGACACTCCAGGCGAGGGACGGCTCGCCGTGCTCCCAGAGCGTCAGGGCGAGCTGCGGGCCCTCCCCCGTGTACGCCCCGCCGCCCGACCAGTCGGTGTCGCCGAGCTCGTAGTGCAGCCGGTCGTCCGCGGCCACGGCGCTGACGCCGTACGGTGCGAGGAACGAGCCGTCACGCAGCCGCCTCAGCATGGCCGAGGCCATCTCCGGCGTGCAGGCGCCGTTCCGCATCGCGTCGAACGCCTGGACGTGCTGGACGAGCTCGGTGTGCCCGTCGGGGTAACGGCAGCGGAACCAGCCCTCGCGCTCGTCCCACAGCTCGCGGGCGATCGCGTGCCTGATGTCACGGGCGCGGGAGCGCAACTCACCGACGGGCAGCCGCGCGCCGGACACCTCGGCCAGCTCGGCGAGCCGGTCGAGACACCAGGCGCGTTCGGCGTTGGGGCTGGCGACCACGTGCTCCCAGCCGGTGCCGCGCATCTCCAGCAGGTTGTGCTGGGTGCCGTAGTCGCGTAGCGCCCCGGCCGGGGTGAAGCGGGCGTCCAGCCCCTCGACCAGCTCGTGGAGCTGGGTGACCAGGGCGGGGGAGATGCCCTGGTGGGCGGCGACGGCGGTGGCGAGGGTGACCAGGGACCAGCCGCTGTAGGCGTACGGGACGCCCTGGCCCGTGCCGTCGGGAGCGATCGCGTAGTGGCTGGTGAGGTCCACCTTCATGAGGGATTCCAGAACAGTGGTGGTGGCGTCGCCGAGCATGAGGGAGAGCAGGTGGGGGGCGTACCCGCCGGTGTCCCACGCGTAGGAGCACAGCGCCCCGCCGTCCAGCCCGGAGGTGGCCACGAAGGGCGAGGTGATGAAGCCGGGGTTGTCCCAGAGACAGGCCAGCCCGCTGGACAGAGAGCCGCGCCAGTACGCCTCCAGCCCCGGGATGTCGCTGGACAGCCGCGGCACCCGCGCCAGCGCCGCGGCCAGCCGGCGCTCCGACTGGCCGCGGGATTCGGCGGCCCGCTCCCGCAGCCGCCCGGGCGGCGTTCCCGCGCCGGCGCGAACGGCCAGCGTGAACACCGCGCTCCCGCCCGCCGGGACGTCCTGCTGGAGTCCCTCGTGGGAGAGCTCGACGGTGACGTCCCCGGCCTGCCAGGTACACGGTCCCGTGCGCGTGGCCTCCGGACCGGGTTCGGGCGGGACCCAGCCCCATTCGCCGAGCGAGACACGGCGGGGGCCGCCGGGATCGGCGCGCGGGTGCAGGGTCACGGCGACGTCGTGCTCAGACCGGTTGGTGATCTCCACCTCCAGGACGAACCCGGCCTGGCCGTACAGCGGGGTGAGGGTGCTCCGCACCCCGAACGACACGAGTTCGCCGTGGTGGCGGCGGTGGTATGTGCCCTGCCTCTCGATCCGGCCAGGCCACCAGGTGCCGCCCGCGTGGAGCAGGCCCACTCCGGCCACGCCGGGCGCCGCGCCGTCGGCGATCCGGTGCCCGTCCACGTCCAGTTCGACGGCCAGCGCGGCGTCGGGGGCCGCGTACGGTGGCGCGAACCACCCGCCGACCCCGCACACCGAGCCCGGTGGGGCGTGGACGGTGGTCCAGCCGCTGGTGACCCAGGTGTGGCCGGGCGCCACGCTCTGGCGCAGGTCGAAGGCGAACTCGTCAACTGCGTAAGGCATGCGTCAATCCCTTGCCTGACGGGTGGCTGGGTGGGGAGATCTCTCCGAAGGGCGCGGACGACCGGCGCTCGTGACCGATGCTGACATCGGCCCTTATTCATCGCAAGAGTTGCCGCAGTATTACAGCCGTTTTTCGTTCAAGTATTGCCATCGAACCGGTCCAGGGCTACCGTCCCAGGTAGGGTTTTGGACCGGTTCGACAAAGGTACGGCCACCTCCGAAGGCTGAATCCACCCATAACGCAAGGATCATTCGTGCCCCTGCGCCTCGCCATCCTCAGCTTCTGGCACGTGCACGCTCCCGACTACGCTCGCCAGGCATCCGAGCACCCCGGCACCGAGATCACCGCCGTCTGGGACGAGGACGCCGCCCGCGGGCGGGCCTGGGCCGACGACCTCGGCGCCGACTTCCATCCCGACCTCGGCGGACTACTCGCGCGCGGTGACGTCGACGCCGTGGTCGTCACCTGCCCGACCACCGTGCACCGCGAGGTCATCACGGCCGCCGCGGCGGCCGGCAAGCACATCTTCACCGAGAAGGTCCTGGCCCCGACCACGGCCGAGTGCGCGGAGATCACCGCCGCCGCGGAGAAGTCCGGCGTCGCGCTGATGCTCGCGCTCCCCAGGCTGTACGACGGCTACACGACGGCCATCCGCAAGGTGCTGGCCGACGGCGAACTCGGCCGCCTCACCCTTGTCCGGATCCGCCTGGCCCACGGCGGCTCGGTCGGCGAGGGCTGGCTCCCCGAGCACTTCTACGACCCGGCCGCCACCGCGGGCGGCGCCCTCATCGACCTCGGCTGCCACCCCATGTACCTGGCCCGGCTGTTCCTCGGCCGCATGCCCGAGACCGTGACCGGGTCCTTCGGCCATGTGACGAAGCGCGCCGTCGAGGACAACGCCGTCGCGGTGCTGCGCTGCGCGGACGGCACGCTTGGCGTGGTGGAGGCGTCCTTCGTCGCACCGGCCTCCCCGTTCACCATCGAGCTGCACGGCACCGAAGGCTCCCTGGTGTACGGGATGCCCGAGCCGCGGATGCTGCTCAGCAGCGGCGGCGCCTGGCGCGAACTGCCCGTGCCGCCGCGTACCGGCACGCCGTTCGAGCTGTTCGTACGCCATGTCGCCGACGGCACCCGTGACGAGGAGAACCTCGCCCTCGGCCTCGACCTGACCCGCTTGATGGTCGCCGCCACCCGCGACAGCCGCGAGGAAGGAAGCCGCATATGACCCTCTCCATCGGCCTCATCGGCTGCGGGAACATCTCCCGCTCCCATCTGCGCGGCTATCTCGCCGTCCCGGACGAGGCGGTCGTCACCGCCGTCGCCGACGTGGACCTCGACACCGCCACCGAGCGCGCCCAGCAGGCGGGTGGCGCCCAGGCGTACCGCTCCTACGAGCGCATGCTGGAGGAGGCCCCCGTCGACGCCGTCGACATCTGTCTGCCCCACCATCTGCATGCCGACGCCGTCATCGCCGCCGCCAAGGCCGGCAAGCACATCCTGTGCGAGAAGCCGCTGTGCCTGACGATCGCCGAGGCCGAGCGGATCGCCGACGCGGTGGGCACAGCCGGAGTCACCCTGATGTGCGCGCACAACCAGCTCACCTTGCCCGCGGTCGCCCACGCCCGCGAGCTCATCGACTCCGGCGCGCTGGGCCGGGTGTACGAACTGCGCACCACCGACAGCTTCTTCAACGACTTCGACCCGTCGACGATGGGCTGGCGCGCCCATGCGGCCACCAGCGGCGGCGGCGAGCTCATCGACACCGGCTACCACCCCACCTACCTGCTGCTGTACCTGGCCTCCGCCCGCCCGGCCGCGGTGACGGCGATGCTCAGCACCCACCGGCTGGCGTTCATGGAGGGCGAGGATTCCGCCCGGGTGCTGGTGCGCTTCGCCGACGGCGCGGTGGGGGAGGTGGTGACCAGCTGGGCGTACGAGGCGGCGCCGTTCACCGAGAAGTTCTCGGCGGTCGGCGAGCTCGGCAGCCTGTGGAGCGACGGCACGACGCTGTGCCACAAGCCACGCGGCGGGGCCGCCACCACGCTCGAATTTCCGGCCGTCGACTCCATTCCGGCCGTCTGCGCCGACTTCGTCCGCCGGATACGTGATGGATCGCGGCCGGTGCACACCCACGAAGAGGGCACGGACGTGCTCAAGGTCATTCTCGCGGCCTACCGGTCCGCGCAGGAGAAACGAGAGATCACCCTGTGACGGGCCCGTTGCGCATTCCGGGAGAGCCTTATGAGTGACGTCCTCGAGCGATTCGACCGCGACGGCTACGCCGTCTTCCGCGATGTCATCGACCGGGAGCTGGTGCGGGAGGCGGCCGGCCACGTCGACTGGCTCCAGCGCCGCCACCCGGACCTGCGGCCCGAACATCTGGGCCACACGCTGCTGCGCGACGACCCGTTCTGGCTGCGGTTGATCTCGGACGACCGGCTGCTGGACATCGCGCAGACCTTCATCGGCCCGAACATCGCGCTGTTCGCCTCGCACTACATCAGCAAGCCGCCGTACTCCGGGCAGCCGGTGCTCTGGCACCAGGACGCGGCGTTCTGGCCGCTGGAGCCGATGCGGGTGGTCACGCTCTGGCTGGCCATCGACCACTCGACGCCGGGGAACGGCTGCGTACGGCTGATCCCCGGCAGCCACCGCGGTGACATCCAGGCGATGCGCCCCAACACGACGGTGGACAATGTGCTCGGCGAAGAGATCGCGGCCGAGGTGGAGGAGTCGGCGGCCGTGGACATGGTGCTGGCGCCGGGCGACGTCGAGGTGCACCACCCGAACATCGTGCACGGCAGCAACGCGAACACCTCGCCAGAGCGGCGATGCGGGCTGACCATCCGCTACATCCCGACCTCGACCCGCATCACGGCGGACGAGCAGCCTTACCCGAGCGCGTTCCACCTGCGTGGCGAACCCGGCGTGAACGCCTATCAGCCATGGCCCGACTTCGACCCGGCACGGCACTACCGTTTCGCGGGGGCGGAGGTCACGCGGCGGTAGAAGCAGACGGGATCGTACCGGCGTGCGGCAACGACGGCCGCAGGCCGGTACGTAGGTCCCGCCGTACGGCACGAGACCGGGATGCGCTGTCCGACCCGGCGTCGGAGGCACGGACGATCTCCCGCACGGCGGGCGGCAACGTGCCGACGGTCAGGAGCGGGCGCTCAAGCTAGAGCGCGTCGGGGGCCGGGGGTTTCTTCCCGCCGGTGACATCCTCGTCGCCGGCGTGCTGGTCGCTGCGCCCATCGCGGGCGGCGTCGGGGACGTTCTCGTCCGTGGACTCGGCCGGGGTGAAGGCGTTGAACGGGCTCGTCGCCGCGGGGATGACGATGTCCTCGATGGGCCCGGTGTCGACGGTCGACTCCAATGGCCCAGGGTTGACGATCGACTCCAGCGGCTCGGTCAAGGCGTCATCCTCCTGAGGGCCGAGAGCGGGGTCGGGTCGCCGGTTCTCCTGCCGGGAGGGGGTGCTGTCCTGCTCGCCGGGTGGGGTGGTGTCGAGGGCTACGGCAGCCTCGATGGCTTCCAGGAGCTCCCATCTCCACACCGTGCTCTCGTCCGGCTCGGCGACGCCGTGCCGCGGGCCGACCGGGACGGGCGGGCTCGGGGGAGCGTACCCGGCGGTGGCGGCGGCGGTGGCGGCCGAGCGGGCGCCGGCGCGCGTCTTGAGCACCACGAACACCGCGAGCAGAACCACGACGGTGACCACGGCCGAGGTGACCAACGCCGGAGTGGACAGGCTGGGCAGCGGGCCGCTGACCGAGGCCTGGAGGTGCGTGGGGAACGCCGTCGCGACCGCGGTGTCAGCCGCTTTCGGCGCGGCAGGGGTGCTCTCCTCGGGGACCGGCTCGGCCGAGAAGGGGGCGGCGGTCGGCGTGGGGGTGGCAGTCGGCTCGGACTGGGACGTGGTTGCCGCCTCCGTCGGGGAAGCGGTCGGCTCAGGTTCGGGAGAAGCGGTCGGCTCGGCGGTGGTGGCGGTCGGCGAAGGGGTTTCCGAAGCCGTCTGCGGCACCGATGCGCTGGCCGTGGCCGTGGATGTGGCCGTGGATGTGGCCGGGGTCGTCGTCGGGGGTGTGGTCGACGGTGTGGCAGAGGGCGCGTCGGAGGTCGGGGTCGCGCTGGCTGTCGGGGGTGTCTCGGAGACGGATGGCGTTGGGATGGCGGTGGCCGTGGCCGAGGGCGTGTCGGAGGTCGGGGTGACCGTGGCGGTCGGAGTGTCGGAAGTCGGAGTGGGGGTGCCGGTCGGGGTGGGGGTGGTGGACGGGGTGTCCGATGTCGGACTGGCGCTCGAGTTGTCGGAGGAACTCGGGGCCGGAGCAACCGTGGCGTGGGTGCCCGGTCCGTCGGCGGTGTTCCGGCCCGGGTCGTCAGCCCCGGGCCGGGCGCCTGACGGAGCCGCGTGGTCGTCGGTGGCCTGAGGGTTCTGGTCGTGGGGGCTTTGGAGTGTCTTGTCGCCGAACGGCTGCTCTTGTCCCGTGAGATCGCTGGATGGCTGCTCTTGTCCCGTGTGATCGCCGGAGGGCTGGCGGGGTGCCCGGTCGGAGGGTTGGTCGTTGGTCGTGTCCGCGTCGGGCCGCGAGTCAGTGGGCCGGTGACCGGGTTGTTCCTGGTTCTTGTGGATGTCGCGTGATGCCTCAGACGTCTGGTCGGCGTATTGATCTTGCCGCGTCTGGGACCCGGGTCGTGCTTCGGCGGACCAGTCGCCGGCCGCCTGCTGCGGCGCCTCGGGTCCGGGCCGCGCCTGAACCAGCTGGAGCTCGGACTTGGTCGCGTCCAGGTTGGCCTTGACCCGTTCCGGATAGCCGTACCCGACGACACTGCTCGTGCTGCGCTCTTTGCTCTCCACGACGCCGCCGTCGGTGTTGCCCTCGATCGTGAAGATCGTGTCGCCTCGCACCTTCGTCACGACGCCGACGTGGTCGATGTCGTCGATCTTGCCGGAGCCGCTCCAGTCGAAGAAGACCAACGCGCCGGGCGTCGGAACCTTCCCCCACGCGTGCTGTTCCTTGAACCACTTCGCGTGTGCAACCGTCCACGCGAACTGGCCGACCCATGCCTGGTAGCCGAGCTTGTGCGCCGCCCACGAGATGTACATGTCGCACCACGGGGCCGAGCTGTAGTCGGCGTCGAACTCGATGTTGCTGCCGTACCATTCGCCGAACTTGGTGCTCGCGCCCTTGTCGGCATAGCCGAGCTGGCGCTGGAGCAGTTCGATGAACCTCTGCGTCTCTGGCGTCATGGAAGTGAGGGAACCTCCTGAACAAGACCGGATATATGCACATTGATCCTGACAAAATTGGTAATCTTGTGACAAATGTGAATAAACCGGAAGTCTGCGATAGGGCGAGGGTAGCCTGATGTTTCCGCAGGTCAAGTGCGCCCCAAGGAGGGTTCAACGCTTCCGGCGAAGGTAAAGTCCCAGGTAGAAGGCGGTGTCCGATGTGTCGCCTGATGGGAGATATATGGAAAGATCTACCTAAATTCGCTAACAAGCACCCGTCAGCGGGTCTCACCCGTGGTGTCGGACTCACGTGTGCCGAGTGGCTTCGCGACAGGCGCGAGGCGCCATGCCCGTACCGGTCGTGAACGGGCCTTTCGCGGGCTCCGGCGGCACAGGCCCCGCCTGAGGGTCGGCCGCGCCGTCGTCGATGAGCGCTTCGACGCGCTGGGCTGCGACGCCGCCTCCCGAGGGCTTGGCGCTCACGCGGGTCAGATGTCCCAGTGGGCCCCCTGGCCACCAAGGTCGAGGCGGGTGATCAGCCGATCTCGGCTATGGCGGCCAGGCGGGGGCTGGTCATGAGCTCGGCGTCTTCGATGCCGCGGGCCGAGGGTCAGTAGCCCGCCGGTGCCGGCCAGTGGCGTTCGATCCCGATCGTGTCCAGTTCCCCGGTGAACTCCTCCAGCAAGGTCTCCTTCTCCCTGACCTCCTGCGGTTCCACCTCCCGGCGCAGGCAGTACGAGGCCAGCTGGCCCGCGACCTCGCCTACATTCCATTCCACAGGATGCAGGCGAAAACACCCGTTGGAGATGTGCGTGGTGCCGATGTTCTTCCCCGCGGGCAGCAGGTTGCGCATCCTGACAGGCAGCAACGCGCCGAGCGGGATCTCGAAGGGCACGCTGGCGATGTCGATGTAGTTGTCCCCACCGGTCGACGGGTGCAGGTCGATGCGGTACGCGCCGACTCCGACGGAGTCATGGTGCCGCAGCGTGCCGCGATCGCCGCGGACGGCCCTGGAGACATGGTGCTCGGTGACGGTGGTGACCGCGCGGATGCGCCTCGACTCCCTGACGTAGGCGGACTTCGCCAATCCGTCCGCGGTGCCGACCACGTCATGGCGGAGCCGGAGCCCGGGAAAGCCGGTGCCGCCGTCGGGGCGGGGCGCTTCGGTCTGGAGCCAGTACAGCAGCGACAGCGACAGTTGCCTGGCCTCCCTGTGCGCCAGTGCCGCCGTGTCGGCGTCCACCTCGATGATCGGGCGCAGCCAGTAGTCGTTCAGCGGCCAGTTGACCAGAGTGATGTCAGAAGCGGCGAAGCCGGGCTCGAACAGGTCGCGGGCGAGGATCCTGCGGAACATCCACAGGTCCTTGTCCCCCGATTGGGCGCTCTGGTCGGCCAGCACCCCGCGGGGATCACCGGGCGGGTTGGGGTCGAACCAGCGGGCTTCGGGCTCCAGGGTGCGTGGGTCCGGTGCGCTGAAGCCGAGCAGCGGCCCGGGCCAGAAGCCGGGCCGGTAATCGCGCCAGAATCCGTAGTCCGAAGGCCGGTCGATGACATGGTTCTCACCGTCGTGGTGGGAGACGGCGAAGCAGTAGGTGATGCCCTGCATGTTCAGCGGCTGGTACTCGTCCGGAGCGTGCGGCTCGTCGTGCTCGCCGCGGGCCTCCGCGCCCGTGACGTACTCCGTCCTCGCCAGCGGCAGCAGATCGCCGGTCTCCGTCGCGTCGAGGACATAGGCGGCGGCGATGGTGTGTGAGTCGCCGGAGCGGAGGTCCAGCAGTGTGACGGCTCTGACGCGGTCACGGTCCACCTCGACATCGACGGGGCGGTGTTCAAGGAGGACGCGCAGGCGCCCGGCGGCCACGTGGGGAGCCAGCATGGCCTGCAGGATCGCCAGGGAGACGCGTGGTTCGTGGCACAACTTGCTGACATATCCGGCGCCGGGGTTCAGCTCGCGCCAGCGCTGCGCGCCGCCGGTCATGGGGTACCAGCGCCGGTAGTAGTCGCGGATGGAGCCGCGCACGTCACGATAGGCAGCGGTGGAGCCGTAGCTCTCGATCCACGGGTGCTCGTCGGGGGGTACGGCCTGCGCGGTGAGCTGGCCACCGATCCAGTCCGTCTCCTCGGTGAGGACGACGTCGTGGCCCGCATGGCAGGCGGCCAGGGCTGCGGCGACGCCGCCCAGCCCACCGCCGACGATGAGGATGTCGGTCATGGGTGATGCCTTTCGAGAGGGCTAGCGGGGAGGCGCCGCGGTCTCGCCTGGCTCGAGCTCGCAGGTCAGGAGCTGATGCCTGGGGACCGTACGGTCTCCCGCGATGAGTTTCGTGAGCAACCGGACGGCCGCGGCCCCCATCTCGCGACGGGGCACGGCGAAGCCGGTGAGCCCTGCCGCGCGGTCGCGGGGGTCGCCGAACGTGGCCAGGGAGAGGTCGTCGGGGAAGCGGAGCCCCGCGCGCTCGGCGGCCGCCAGGAGGGCGCGGTGGGCGGCGTCGGTGTCGGTGGCCTCGGTGACCACCGCGGTGATGCCCTGGTCGCGCCAGGCGCGCAGCCGGTCGGGGGTCAGGTCGGCGCCGTCGGTGCGCACCACCTCGGCTGCCAGCCCGCACTCTTCCATGCCGCTCCGGAAGCCCGCCTCCCTGTCGACGGAGGTGATCGCCTCGTCGGCTTCGCGCACGTACAGGATGCGCTCGTGGCCCAGCCCCGCCAGATGCCGCACCACGGCGGCGCCGGCGGACACGTAGTCGGCGCCGATGTAGGCCAGGCGGTCGCCGAATTCGTCGTGCCGCCCTATGTAGACGACAGGCAGATCGGTGGCCAGCAGGCGGTCCATCTCCCGCACGGGCAGGTGCCTGCCCAGGAACAGGCAGCCGTCGGCCAGTCGCACCCGGTTGAGCACCTGGGCGTGCGGGCGCTCGCCCGTGGTGCTGGAGGCGATGAACATCAGCAGGTCGTAGCCCTGCGCCGCCGACTCCTCCTCGATACCCACCAGGAACGGGTAGTAGGCGTGGGATATCTCATTGGGGAAGGTCGAGGTGAAGGTGTAGAGGCCGAGCAGGTTGTTCTGCCCGGCCGCCAGGCGGGTGGCGATCGGGTCGGGCACGTACCCGAGTTGCTCGGCGGCCTCCATGACCTTGCGCTGGGTCTCCTGGGCGATGCCCATGGCAGCGGCGCCGCCGCCGAGGATCAGGGACACGGTCGGCTGTGAGACGCCGGCCAGTCGAGCGATGTCCGCCTGACGAGGGCGACCGCTGGGTCTCATGGCATATCCCCCAAGAAGTAGTAGATCACGGAGCCTCGATCCCGCCGTCGGGCCTGCGCACCCGCGCGGCCCACCGCTCGTGCAGGTGCGTTTCCGGTGGGTATCGCTTGGCGGCGTTCTCGTCGAGGTCGACGCCCCAGCCGGGTCGATCAGAGGGGGCGATGTAGCCGTTCACCGTCCTCAATGTTCCCGGGAACACCTCGTGCACGGTCTCCGGGTAGACATGCGCCTCCTGGATCCCGAACGCGGGGCTGGTGACGTCGAGCGTGACGTTGGCCGCCGCGCCCACCGGTGACACGTCGGGCGGCCCGTGCCAGGCCGTCCGCACCCCGGTCAGCTCGCACAGCGCGGCGAGCTTGCGCACGGGCGTCAGCCCGCCGACGGCCGAGACGTGCAGGCGCAGGTAGTCGACGCCGCCGGAGGTGATGAGGCGCGCCGCGTCGGTCACCGAGGAGACCAGCTCGCCGGAGGCGATCGGCATCGGCGCGGCCGCCCGCACCTCGGGCAGCCGGTCGAAGTGCTCGGGTGCGAGCGGGTCCTCCAGGAAGAACAGCCGGTACGGCTCCAGCGACCGCGCGAGCGCCACGGCCTCCTTCGGCGTGAGCCGGTTGTGCGCGTCGTGCAGCAGGCCGAGCTCCTCGCCGAGGACCTCGCGGGCACGCTCGAACAACTTCGGCGTGCTCCGCAGGTAGTGGCCGACGTCCCAGCCGTCGGGATGAGGGCTGCCCGGATACCCGCCGGGCGTGCCGACGCCACCGTACGTGCCGAGCCCCGGCCCGCCCGCCTGCAGCCGCACGTAACGGTAGCCCTGCTCGGCGAGCGCGGCGGCCCGCTCGATCGACTCCTCGACCTCGCCACCGCGAGCCCCGGTGTAGACGGCGGCAGCCGCCCTGACCCGCCCGCCCAGCAGCTCGTACACCGGCACGCCGAAGCGTTTGCCCGCGATGTCCCACAACGCCTGGTCGATGCCGGACAGCGCGTTGTTGTGCACAGGCCCGCCCCGCCAGTACGAGGAGTAGTGCAGCATCCGGCCGATGTCCTCGATGTCGGCCGGGTGCCGGCCGATGACCATGGGAGCGAGGTGCCGCTCGATCGCGGCGACCACGGCGTGGAAGCGCTGGGTGAAGGTGGCGCAGCCCAGGCCGTACAACCCGGGTTCCGAGGTGTCGATCCGCACGACGACGAGCGGAACCCCGCCTGGAGCGGTGACGATCGCGCGCACACCGGTGATGCGCAGCCCGTCCCTGGCCTGCCACGGCGCCTGCGTCTCCGGCATGATCATGATTGTCGCCCCTCTGGGAACGGATGCCGAGCAGTGAATCCCAGCAGTCGCCTGGCCGGCTCGAGATCGATGGCCACGGTCCTGCCGGGCAATGCCGTACGGCACGGCACGCCGGGGTGGTGCGCCGCGAGCAACTCCTCGGTCGGGCTCTCCACGAGCGTCTCGTCCGCGGCGACGAAGATGACCGGCGCGCCGTGCAGCGGGGCCGTCAGCCCGAGCAGGCAGGCACGCGCGGCGTCGCGCAGGTCGAGGTAGCTCCACACCTCCGCGGCCCCGGCCGCGGGATCCCCGGCCAGCCGCTCCGCGCGCGCGGCGAGCCTGGCCTGGTCGCCGAGGAAGGGGAAGCGCAGCGCGGCCACGGTCATGCCGTGCCGCCGGTGCATCATCGCCGCCGTCGCCTCGTCCACCTGCTTGGACAGCGCGTACGGGTCCTCGATCTGCAACGGCACCCGCTCGTCCAGCGGCAGGTACGGCGGGCTCGGGCGCGACCTGGCGAACGGCAGGCCGGTGACCGACAGGCTGCCGGCGATCACGGCCCGCCGTACCCCCTGCTCTCCCGTCTCGTTCAGCACCACGAACGTCGCCTGCGTGTTGGCCGAGAACACCACCTCGGGCGCCGCCACCTCGGGCGAGGCCAGCGCCGCCGTGTGAATGACGGCGTCGGCCCCTTCGAGGGCCGCGCGGACGGCGGCCGGGTCGCGGGCGTCGCCCACGACGACCCGCTCCGCCGCCAGCGGGCCGGGATCCTGCGCGACGAGCGCGGTCACGGCGATGTCCCGCGACGCGAGCTCTGCCAGTACGGCGGAGCCGAGGCGGCCGGCCGCACCGGTGACCAGGACCCTCATCCCTTCAGCCCCGTGAAGGCGATGCCCCGGATGATCTGCCGCTGGAACAGCAGGAACACCAGGACGGGCGGGATGATCGCGATCAGCATCCCGGCGATGAGCAGGGCCTGGTCCGAGGTGTCCGCCAGCCGGGGCAGGGCCACCGCCAGCGGCTGGCTCTCGGTGTCGGTGATGGCGATCATGGGCCAGAGGAAGTCCTTCCACGCGTTCATGACAGCCAGCAGTGATACCACGGCCAGGATCGGACGCGACATCGGCAGCACCACCCGGGTGAAGATCCGCCATGGTCCCGCGCCGTCGAGGCGCGCCGCCTCGAACAACTCCTTGGGTATGCCGTCGAAGAACTGCTTGACCAGCAGGACGTTGAAGGCGTGCGCCCCGGCGGGCAACCACACCGACAGCGGGGTGTTGGCGATGGACAGGTCCAGGACGGTCAGGTACAGCGAGACCATCGAGACGGTGCCGGGCAGGAACAGCGTCGCCAGGACCGCGCCGTAGACGTACCTGCCGTAGGAGGGTCGCAGGACCGACAGCGCGTAGGCGCCTGTCGTCGCGACGAACAGCTGCGTGAACCAGGAGCCGCCGACGAGTACGACGGTGTTCGTCAGGTAGTGGCCGACCTCCAGGGTCGTCCACGCCTCCGCCAGGTTCGACCATCGCACGTCCGCCGGCCACAGGGCCAGCGGACGGCGTAGCGACTCCTGGGTGGAGGAGATCGCGCCCTTGAAGATCCAGTAGATCGGCCCGGCGCCCTCCAGGAGCAGGGCCACGATGAGCAGCACCTGGGTGGTGCCCAGTCCGAGGCGCATCCCGCGCCCACGCCGTTCGGTGTCGGAGATCACTCCCCTCACTTCGTCCCCCAAGCTCTGGTGAGCCGCAGGTACACGGCGGACAGCACCGCCAGCACCACGGCCAGGCTCACGCTCAACGCCGCCGCCGTGCCGTAGTCGCCGTTGACGAACGCGTACCTGTAGATCAGTAGCAGCACCGTGACCGTCGAGTCCTCCGGCCCGCCGTCGGTCAGCACGAACGGCTCGGTGAACACCTGGAAGGTGTTGATCACCTGGAGCAGCAGCATGATCAGCAGGATGGGCCGGAGTTGCGGCAGCGTCACATGCCACAACCTGCGCCACACCGACGCTCCGTCCAGCTCGGCCGCCTCGTACAGCTCGGTCGGCACGCTGGACAGCGCGGCCAGGTAGATGAGCACGACGCCGCCGGCGCCCGCCCAGGTGGCCTCCAGGATCAGGCTCGGCATCGCCATGCCCGTGGACTGCAACCAGGGGTACGGTCCCAGCCCGACCAGCCCGAGCAGTTGGTTGAACAGGCCGGAGTCCGGGTCGTAGAACCACTTCCACATCAGCACGGCCACCACCGGCGGCACCACCACCGGCAGGTAGACCAGCACCCGCATCAGCCCGGAGCCGCGCCGCAGCTCCGACATCAGCACCGCCAGGAGGAGCGGCAGCGGAAAGCCGATCAGCAGGGCCAGGCCGGTGAACAGCAGGGTGTTGCGCACCGCCGTGCCCAGCAGGGGGTCGGCGAGCAGGGTGCGGAAATTGTCCAGGCCCGCGAAGGTCGCCGCCTCGACCAGGTTGGTCTGCTGGAATCCGAGCACCACGCTGCGGATGATCGGCCACCACGAGAACAGGCCGAAGACCAGCACCGTCGGGATGAGGAACAGCGCGGCCGCGACGCCTTTGCCCCGGGTCACTGGGCTTTCTCGAGCAGCGGCGCGACCCGTGCCGCCGCCTTGGTCAGCTCGTCGCGCGGGTCGGCGTCCTTGCGGGTCAGAACGGCCTGCACGGCGGTGTCGAGTGCGCCGTACAGGTCCTGGGCGGCGACGGGGGGTTCGACGACGTACTCCAGCTTGTCGGTGTCCTTCACGTAGGGCGCGAAGTTCGACACCGGGATGTTGCCGTGCTTGGCGATCGCGGCGTTCACCGGGCCTGACACCGACGTGCCGTAGAACGGGAGCGTGGGCAGGCCGACGGCCAGTTTGTCCGCGGCGTTGGCCACGGCCAGCTGCTCGGCGGCCGCCGGGTCGTAGTTGGGTTTGAGGTAGTAGAAGTCGATCCACTTCACCGCGGCGGCTCGCTGCGCGGCCGTGGCTTTGGCGTTGACGGCCGCGACCAGCCCGCCCAGCAGTGTCGCCTTGCCGCCGCCCTGCTGCGGCAGCGCCGCGATGCCGAAGTCGTCCGGCTTGCCGGAGTAGAGGGTGGTGTAGCGGCTGTAGCTGTTGACGGTGCCGATCATCATGCCGATCTTGCCGGCGGCGAAGTCGCGCTCCGCGTCCTGCTGGGTGCGCAGTTGGTTGGCGCCCATGGAGTCGTCCTGCCACCGCATCGTGGACAGGTGCCGGAGCGCCTGCTCCGCCGGGCCGTCCAGGAGCGCGGGCACGTACCTGTCGCCCTCCTGCTTCTCCATCCGCCCGCCGAAGGAGTAGGTCATCGCGGTCAGGATCCAGCCGCCGGTGTTCTTGACCGTCATCTGCGTGTATCCCGCGGCTCCCGTCCCGGCGATCTTCTTGGCCGCCGCCCTGACCTCGTCCCACGTGGCGGGTGGCCGGTCCGGGTCGAGCCCCGCCTTCGTGAACAGGGCGCGGTTGTAGACCAGGCCCAGCGCGTACTCGGTGACGGGCAGGCCGTAGACCTTGCCGTCCGCGCCGGTCGCGGGAGCCAGCGCGCGGGGGTCGAAGTCTCCCGCGTGCGGCAGGCTCTTGATCTCGGCGCTGAGGTCGGCGACCTGGCGCCGGGCGATGAGCCCCGGCGGCTCGGTGAGCGGCACGGTCAGCACCGTCTCCGCGTTTCCGCCGGCCAGCCTGGTCGCGAACGTCCTGGCGTCCCACTGCGTGTCGGTCGGCTTGATCTTGATGGTGGGGTTGGCCTTCTCGAACGCGGCGACCGCGTCGAGGAACTGCGTGCGGGTCTTCGCGGCGGTCGTGGGAGGCATGCCCGCCACGGTGATCGTGGTCTTGCCCGAGTCCTCACCCGACGAGCCGGACGAGCAGCCCGCCGTCGCGGCGGCGAGCACGAGCGCCCCCGCCATCCACCTTCTGGGGGCTGGCACATCCATGGCTACTCCTCTGGGTTAATGCGGATTAGGTGGCATCTAATCCGCATTAGGAGGGTGTGTCAAGGCGTTACCGGCAGATTACGTGATGCACACAAATCGCCCTTGACACTCTCGTTCCGGCCGGAGTACACCTCTTCCTAATCCGCATTAGGTCGACAGGGAAGAGATCTTCATGTCCGACATCCCCCGACGCCGTTTCCTCGGCGGAGCCGTAGCGGCCGGACTCGCAGGGGCGCTGGTTCCCGCGGCACAAGCCCAGGCCGACACCCCTTCGATCTCCGCCGACGGCATCACGCTGACCGCGGCCACCGACGGCGGCATCACCGTCCGCGACGGCGGTGGCGTCGAGCGGGTCAGGCTCACCGGGTTCATGGCCAAGGACTCCGTCACCGGCATCCAGCGCACCACCGGCGGAACGCCGTCGCTCCTCACGCTCCAGGACGGCACGCAGGCCATCCAGGTCGACTACACGCTCCCCGGCACGGCCGCCGGAATCACCGTCCGCGGCGTCTTCAGCGTGGCGCCGCACCGCGCGAAGCTCCGCTGGGAGGTCGGCGGCTCGACCACGCTGATCCCTGCCGGTTTCATGCTCGGCCGCACCGTCGTCTCTCCCTCGGCGCCCGAGTCCTTCGCCGCGCTGACGACGTGGAACCGCGACGCCGGGGGAGGAGTGCCGTACGAAGGCAATGCCGGGGTCGTCTACCAGGAGACCTGGGCCGACACCCGCGCCTACTTCCGGCTGGCCACCACCACCCCTGCCTGGACCAACGCCACCTGGATCCACGCGCCGGGCACCGGGACCGCGAGCGCGGCCGTGACGGAGGCCGACCTGGTGCTCGGCTCGATGCGGCCCGCGGCTGGCGGCACCATGGGCGCGGGCCTTCCCCTCGGCGTGGAGGTCTGGACGGACCAGCCCTTCTCCCTCTGGGACGCCGGCGGCCGGCCGATGGCCCTGCACGCGGAGGTCGCCAACGGGGGGAAGGCCGCCCGCAACGTCAAGCTGTCGTGGTGGGCGCGCGACTTCGACGGCAAGACGCTGGCCAGCGGCAGCGTGACCGGCACGGTCGCGGCGGGAGCCGCGTGGAAACAGACCTTCACCGTCACCTCGCCACCCCGCGGGATCGTGTTCACCGAGGTGAGCGCCACCGCGGGCACCGACAGCGCGTTCGCCCGCACCAACCTCGCCGTCCTGCCGCCGCACACCTACCAGGCGGGCGCCGACAGCATGTTCGGCATCGCCAACTACCCCTGGCTGCTCAAGCCCGACACCGCCGCCGTCGTGGGACTGATGCAACGCCTGGGCATCCAGCGTGTCCGCATCTCCTACGACGGCGGGCCGGGTCTCCCGCCCGCCACCCTCGACGCGGCGGGGATCAGTCACAACATCGAGCTCGCCGGGATCCCCCTGGGCGGAACGGCCGCCGAGGTCGCCGCCTGGGCCGACGCGAACACGCAGAAGGCGATCGGGTCGGGTGCCGGCTACTTCGAGGTCGCCAACGAGGTGAACAAGCCTTGGATGAGCGGCGAGACCGCCGCCGCCTACGTGCGGGACGGACTGCGCCCGGTACGCGACCGGCTGACCGCCGCGGGAGCGCCCACCAAGGTGCTCAACGCCGGCCTGGCCGGCATGGATCACGTCTGGACCAAGAACTTCCACGACGCCGGCGGCTGGGACCTCATCGACGGGTTCGCCTTCCACCCGGGCAGGGGCAACTTCACGCCGGACTACGCGCCGCCTCCTGAGGAATGGACGCAGGGCAGCAACGGCTCCTACTGGAACTTCCTCGGCGGCCTGCGCAAGGCCCGCGAGATGATCGCGGAGTACGGGCACAAGGAGTTGTGGCTGACCGAGGCCTACGCCTGCACGAAGCCGAACAGCTGGTGGCACGACACCTACCGGCAGGCCGCGGAGAACGTCCTGCTCACCCTGGCGCTGGCCAAGGCCGAGGGGGTGCGCTGCGTGAACTGGTACCAGCTGCACGACAGCGTCCTCGGCAAGCCGCAGATGGCCGACCCGGCCAACCCCGAGTACCACTACGGGCTCATGAACCGCGACACCAGCGCCAAGCCGTCCATGCTCGCCTACGCCACGGCCGCGCAGGTGCTGGACAGGGCGACGTTCGTACGCTGGTTGGAGCTGGCCGACCCCGACCTGAAGGGACTGCTGTTCAGCACGCCGGACGGACCCGTCTCGATCCTGTGGAGCAGGAAGGACGGATACCTGCTCAACACCGACCACGCGCCGGGTTCCACCTGGTTCGCCGCACCGGAACCGTGGGTGGACGGCTGGCTGACCAAGACGGACCTGAAGGTGGCCGCCGCCGGGAGCTCGGTGAGGGAGCTCGACTGCATCGGCAGGGAACGACGGCTCACCGCCCGCGAAGGCAAGGTCAAGGTCCGGCTGGACGGCGCCCCGCGTATCTACTTCGGTCTGACGGCGACCCCTGACCAACTGCCCTGAGGCCGAACTCTCCCCTGCCCTGGGGTGCAGAGAGCGCCGGCCATCCGCGACCTGCGCCTGTGCCGTTGATCCCGAACTCCCGCGCCACCGACGCGACCGTCCAGCCCCATGCGGACGGCTTCTTCCTTGAACTCCTGCGAGAACTGGACGGAATCCATCCCGAACGCGCAGTGGATCAGACGTGACGCGGATATTGCCTGCCGCTGCGCGTCGCTAGGCTCATCCGCGCCTCATACCGTGAGGCGGAAATCGACGCAGGATGTGCACGACGTCCGCGATCAGGGCCGGACACGTTGTCTCCACCGCGCGGCGGACCCGCCCTTCCGAGCGAGGCGACACGGGCGGTTCCTCTGAGACCGAGTCGCTCCTCTCCTGCGGGCGAGATCGCTTGACACACCTCTGTCCGGCCAATTGGGTAGGTCCAGCCACGGGAGCTGGGGGATCAAGACCATGAATGAATTGAGATCACAGAGCTTGGGAAGCCTCCCGAGTCCATCGGCACCGGCCTTGATATTCAAAGGCGACGTAGAGGAAATGCGAGCGCAGGTCTCGCAGAACTTCTCGCCGCACGGTCTCAAGGTCATCAAAAGCCATTCGAACGGTGGCCGGTACAGGCTTCTGCACCGCGGGAACATCGTCCTGCACACACTGGCGTACGGGGCCGAAATCCGGGTCGAAGTACCAGCGCTGCCCGACTTCTACAACATTCACGTGCCGTTGACCGGTGGTGGAAGATTGACGGTCGGCCGCCAGGACGTTGCCGCACCACTTACCATCATCGGCCCTCGGCAGCGCATCGACATGAACTGGAGCGTCGATCACGATGTCATGATCATCCAGATTCCTGAGGTGCTTGTCGATCGCCTCCTTGAGGATCGGCTCGGTGACGCCCCGAAAAAAGATATGCACTTCGAGCCGCAAGTCGTCGATGAGAGCCCTCTGGGTCGAGCACTCACCGCACTTTCCCTCCCCGCTACGGCAGGAATACCGTTCCCCTTTGCAGCCTCATCTCTCGCCGAACACCATTTCGAGCAGTTTTTGCTGCACACCATGCTCGGCTCACAGCCCCATACCTACTCTGCCGACCTCGACGGGCCCAGTGCCCCGTCGACCTCCGCAGCGCTTCGACGCGCACGCCACTTCTGCGAAGAACACGCCGCTGAGCCGATCACTCTAGGAGACATCGCCACTGCGGCCAGGGTGAGCGTCCGTACCCTTCAGGCGGGCTTCCGCGAACACCTGCAGACAACACCCATGGCCTATCTGCGCAATGTACGGCTGGCCCGGGCGCACGCCGATCTTGTCCACATGGCAGAGACAGGCAGCCAGACCACTGTTACAGAGGTGGCGCTCCGCTGGGGTTTCGTGCATCTGAGCCGGTTCGCCTCCCTCTACCGCCAGACCTACGGTCACGCGCCTTCCGCCACACGTCGAGGACGATAGTGAAGGCGATGCTTGAGGCTGCGAGACGCGTCCGACCGGTTGAAGGGTGAGGGCGTCGTCCGCCATGAGGTCCTGGTGCTCGCCACTGTTCGCGCGGGCTCCGCGCGATGACGATCGTCCGGTATCCGGATCGCGCCGCAGGCCGTTCGCTTACCGGATAGTCCGGCATTCCACCTCTCCGTACGATCCACTGCAGGAGACCGAGAGACACGAGCATCAGGAGGAAAAGTGCGCAAGAGCGTTCTCGCCCTGGCCGCGACTTTGGCGTTCACCGGGGCTGGACTCGCGTTCGCCGCCGCTCCGGCGAGCGCCGAGAACCGCGACTTCTCAGTCGGGAACCGCGACTTCTCAGTCGGGAACCGCGACTTCTCAGTCGGGAACCGCGACTTCTCGGTCGGGAACCGGGATTTCTGAATAGGCAACAGCGAAGCTCCGGTCGCCGACCAGGGATGACGGCCGGCGAGCCCCACGGCTCGCCGCGCTCACGCAGCTCGAGTTGGTCAGCCCGCCAGAGTCCGGCCTCGGTCAGCGGTACCGGCACGCCGTGCCGCAGCCGTCCGCTGCGGGCTCGCTCACAGTAGGCACGGTTGAAGGCGGCGTACGACAGGTCCGGTTCGGCGCCCTGACCGGGCGGACCTGAGCTGGGCTTTGGCGGCTCTTGCGGTGCCAGGTGGCCTGCGGAACCTCAGCCGCCTGGCACGCCTTGCGCCGTCGGGGCCGCCGTCCGGGCCGCTGGAGGAACCTCCAGCACATCACCGACGACCCCAACGCAATCGGCGGCCCGAAAGCCGTCGCTGGGTCTCCAGTAGCCACAGCGCTCCCACTTGCTCATCGGCCGGCATTATGCCGCGTCTGTTCAGATGCATATGGGTCAGGCTGCGGACCACGCCGATATTGTCGGCCAAATCTGAGAGGCTGTCCGCCGTGCGGGTTTCGTACAACCCTCGAATGTGCGTGAGCCAGGGCGCTTGCCCCTCCGTCAGCAAGTTCATGAGCTCCTTGCGGGCCTCATGCGCACCTCGTCGTGACACCTTCCGAGCCGGCAGCCCCGCGCTCATACGGGTCAGCACCTCAGTGACGACATCAGTAGGAGCGCGCAAAGAGCCGAGATAGAGATGGGTCAAGGCGGCCGCCAGCAGGGCCCTGTCCTGTTGTGACTGCCGGAGCGGCCGGAGGCAGGCGAGTGCGGATCTGCTGTCTTCGCAGAAGGAGCGTTCGCAGGCGGCCAGGCCTTCAGCACCCCCATATCGGCGGGTCTCCGGGCGGTAGGGCTCAATGGAGAAGGTGGTCACGAGGTCCTTTCCGGCCAGTACCCGAAGCACCTGACTCATTTCGATGACATTCGTGTCTTCGCTCCGGATCCTGATTCGGAGATGCCGGACGGGATCGTCGTACCGGACGAAGAACCACTGCGCCTTCCGGCGCTCAAGATGGTTACCGAGGACACGGATCACCTCGTCCTCGTCATCGGGATCAGCGACGATGTGGAAGGCCCACCACCGGTCGCCAGGAAGGTGCACGACCGGCTCGGTCACCTGGGAGACGTCCGCCGGTATGCGGGGATGTTCCGTGTTGACCATGGTGGCGACGAATTCGACGGGGCGGTCAGCCATCTCGCTGACAAAGGACTCCTCGACCCATTCGCGTCCACGGCGCCTTTCGTCCGCGAGGAGGTCCCGGTGCAGGGGGTTTTCAAGGTCGAGCAGAAGCCGGGTATCGCCTTCCCCGACATGCACGTACCTGGGCATCGCCGGACCGCCGAGCGCTGCGTCGATCCGCCACCTGGCCGGGGAGATGATCAGATCGCCGATCTCCACCCGCGGCAGTGCACTGTTCGTCGCGGGCAGGGCACCCCAGTCCCAGCCGGGTACGGCAGTGCCGAAGGTGGACACCCGATGGGCGAAATCCAGTAGTGGGGGCGCATCGCCGGTATTGGCCAGGTGGTGGGTACGTGCGACGACCTTGCGCCCGTCAGTCCGCGACCGCAGGTACGGCACGCCATCCGAGACACCGACCACCAGGTCGGCGGGTCGTGTCACGGGCCGTTCCGCGGTTGAGGGAGCCGACGACCAGGCGAGCAGCCCTTCGTAGGGAGAACAGCCGGTGGCGAGGTTGCGCAAAGCGTCCTGCCAATAGTCGATGGCCAGGAAAAGCGCCTCCGAGCCCTCATGACGCACCGCCGCCGCGACATGTTCCTCAACACGCGGGTCCAGTCCGGCGAAGCGTGAAAAGGCCCGGCCGCCGGGGCCGGCCAATCCTCGTGGCCCCAGCACCCAGCCCGGGTCCCGTGGATCGCCAGTCTTGGTTCGTTGGACGAAGACGTCGTACGACACGGCAGCCCGGCTCAGCACAGGCAGGGTGGCGACGTCCTTCGGAACGATCGAGACCCTGTTCGCTGCCGCACGCCGGATCAGGGCAGCCCGGAGCGCTGTCAGCCGCGGGGAATCGGCCACGCCTGGTGCCGGTGGCCCTTCCTCGTCCAGCACTCGCTCAAGGGGGACCTCCTCATGCCCGGAACGTCGTGCGAACCTCTCTGCGAAGTCGGCGATCCACCGGTCCGGCTCTTGCGCCATGGCCAACCGCAGGAGGATCGGCATGGCCGCGAGCAAGGCGTGCTTCAGGGCGTTCGGCGCTCGGCCGTCCACGGACATGGCCAGATCCATGGCCAGGCACGCGCGGGCATCCCGCCACTCAAAGACCTCAGTCGCCTTCTTGACCGCGTCGATCCCCTCCCCGAGAGGATATTGCTCGAGCTGACGCAGCAGGGGAACCCGATAGCCCAACTCATGTGGCGCAGGCCGACGTGCAGAGCTCACCAGCAGCCCGGCCTCCCGCAGCCGGCCGACAAAAGCGCGAGGATCGAGGATCCCTGGGTCCGTGATGTGAACCAGTTCGGCAACAGAGTCGATGTCACGTGGCTCGGTGCAGTAGCCGCAGATCGTGTCGACGACGGGCAGCCGTCGTACCGAACGCATGGTCACGTTGTTACCGGGCGGTGCGAACAGGATCCGCCGAGCGGTCACCCGCCGGCTCGGGTTCACCTCGACCGTGGCAGCGGTGCTGTCAGCGAGACGGCACGCCACGGTGGCGTCCAACCTGACCCTCTTGGTGAAGGCGCGGGGGCGGATCTCGCCCTGGCCCGCGCCCCAGGTGGTGAAGCCCGTGGCGGCGAACAGACCGAAGGGCGTGGGACGATGGCTCATACGGTTGACGTACTTGAGGAAGGTCCGCTGCATGCGCTGCCGGGCCTCGGGATCAGGCTGCCAGGCTCCCGACGCATAGAGATCCAGGCGGCTCGCGAAGCGCGGGTTGGCCACCCAGACAGCCTCGGCCAGGACGGCGTTCGACCACAGCCGGATGATGGGATCCCCCTCGTGACTGTGGTCCGGCAGGTCGTACGGCAGGACGGGCATGCGGACCATCACGAGCGGCAGCGCCGACCACGCTTCCTGCTCAGGCATTCGGCGTGTGCTCCAGGCTGCTGCCGGTGTCCCAGACACGCCACAGCCTTGCGTAAATGTCGTCGCGGCGGAGCAGCTCGTCATGGGAGCCCACTTCAGCGATACGGCCGCCCGACATGGCGATGATCAGGTCCGCCTGGGCGGCCGTGTCCAGCTTGTGAGCGATCTGGATGACCGTGTGGCCATGAAGTGAGCGGCGGAGCACGTCGTCCAGCCGCCGCTGCGTCGTTCTGGGGAGCGCGGAGGTGGCCTCGTCGAGAATGAGGATCGCCGGGGGATTCAGCAGGATTCGAGCCAAGGCGAGTTGCTGCGACTCCGCTGGAGTCGGGACATACGCCTCTTCTCCCAGCTCGGCGTCGATGCCTCCGTCCAACTGCGAGATCCAGGACATCGCGCCGGTGGCCTCCAAAGCGGCGGTCACCTGCTCGTCGGTGGCTGCAGGCATGAACAGGCGTAGGTTGGCCGCGGCGCTCCGTTTGAAGACGTGGTCCTCCTGAGTGACCAGCGCGATGTGACGGCGCAGAACGTTTGGCGGAAAACTGGCGATGTCGGTGCCGCCGACAAGTATGCGTCCCTGTGACGCGGGCTGGACTCCGGCCATGAGCAGAGCCAGGGTGGTTTTGCCTGCCCCCGACGGGCCCACGATGGCCGTTCTCGTGCCGTGTCCGATGCGCAGGTGGGCGTCTTCGACCACGGGATGGCCCGGCTTGTACGCGAAGGTCACGCCTTCCACCACTACCGATCGGTCGACCGGTTCGGGGCCGGACTTCTCGATCTCCCACGGTGTCTCGGGCACTCCGACGATTCTGGCCAGCCCGGCTGAGCCGCTCTGAAACTCGTCGAACCAGTCGGCGAGGTCGTCGAGCGGCCCGATCAGGGCTTGCGTGTAGAGGACAACGGTTGTCACCTCACCGACGTCCGCCAGCCCGATGCCGACCATCCACGCCCCGACGCCGGCGGTGACGACCAAGGGCAGGAAATAGCCGATCTGTACGAGGGGAAACCACCGGGCCGACAGATCAACAGGGGTGACAGAAGCGTCCCTGGCCTCGGCCACGCCGGAAGCGATCAGTCGACCACGCCGGCCGCCAAGGTCGAACGCCTCTACCACCTGTGCGCCCTGCGCGGTCTCCAGCACCAGGGTCGACAGCCGTGACTGGGCGGCGAGTTCGTCCTGGTAGGCCTTCCGGAGCCGCTTGGCGTACCTGCGGGTCGCCACCACGATGATCGGAACACCGACCAGCACCGTCCAGCCCAGGAGAGGGTTGGCCACGAAGGAAGCAGTGACCGTGAGCACCAGCGTGAGCAGCGCGGCCACCGTCTCCGGCAACCCGGATCTCACGACCTCATGGATGACCTCCATGTCGTTGGTGGACCGGGAGAGGATCTCACCCGTTCCCACGCTCTCGACCCGCTGCAACGGCATCCGCAGTACGCGGCTGACGAACGTCTCGCGCAGGTCGGCGAACACTCTCTCGCCCAGCCTGAAGGCCGACTTCCTGGCGAAGAACACCAGGACGCCCTGGAGCAGGACACACGCCGCGATTCCCGCGACGGCGAGGTCAAGGGGAAATCCTGGCGACCTGTGCGCGATGCTGCCGACGACATCGCCAAGGAGCATCGGCGGTACCAGCCCGACCGCTACCGCCACAAGGTAGAGGCAGACGACGGCGCCCAGGGTGCCGCGGTTGGACCTCAGCAGCCGCAGGACTTCGGCGCGGATCCTCGCGTTGTCGGCTGTCGGCAGGGTGGCGTCAGACATCCTGGATCTCCCGTGCGACTACGGCTCGGTAGGTCTTGCAGGTCGTCAGCAGCTGACGGTGGGTCCCGCTGACGAGGTCGCGTCCCAGGTAGAGCACCCGATCGGCGAGCTCCAGGAACGCCGGGCTCCGGGTCAGCACCACGGTGCCCGACTTCTGCCGGAAGGAGCGCAGGCGCGACGCGACCTCCTGCTCGGTGGCGCTGTCCAGCGCCTCTGTCGGCCGTACCATGACCAGATAGGGGCTCTGACGTGCGAGAGCGGAGGCGAGGGCCAGCCGTTGGCGCTGACCGCCCGACAGATTGCGTGCACGCGGTCCCACCGTCAGGTCCAGGCCTTCGGAGCTCATGGTCAGCAGGTCGTCGCAGACGGCTGTGCGCAGGGCCTCCAGCACTTCGTCATCACTGAGGCCACCGGCCGATTCGACGGCCTCACGGATGGTTCCGGAGAAGAGGAACGGCTGCGCGCCGTGATAGAGCACCGTCTTGCGTACGTCGGAGCGAGGGGCTTCGGCCAGTGCGGTGCCGCCGATCGAGGCTCGCCAGGCGGGATCATCGGCTCGCAGCCCCGCCAGGTGTTCCGCGATCCGCGTCTCGTCGGCCGGCGATTCGGGAACGACGACGACCAGCTCTCCCGGTCGGACCACGATCCCCGTGCGAGGTGTGGTCAGTTCACCCGTGAGCACGCCCGGTTCGTCTACGGGAAGCTGCTCCCGGTCGGGGCCTCCCAGGCAGGCGTTGTAATTCTCTGTCGCGACCAATGCCCCGGCCCGGGTCCTCACGAAGTCTGCGACCGATCCAACGGGCTCGACCAGGAACACCGCCGCGGCACAGAACGCGACCAGTGCGCCTGGTTCGATCTCGCCGCTCAGCGCCAGTCGTCCGCCGGCCCAGGTGACCAGGATGAGCAGCAGGTTCGGCAGGAAGACAGCGGAGGCCGACAACAGCGCTTGGGTGCCCCCCACCGCGACGCCCGCTCGGAGTGTCTGCTTCGACACGACTCGGTAGTGCTCCTCGAAGGTGGCCTGCGCCCCGAGACCACGGAGCACCCGCAGCCCTCCCGCGAGGTCGACCCCCAGCTCGTTCAGCGTGCCGAGGAGTTTCCTGTGGGCCCGCTGCCGGCCCTCCAGCGGCACCGCGATCCTTGTGGTGAGGAGGGAGACGAGCACGACGCCCAGCAGGACGGCCCCGCCGAGCGCCGGGGACTCCGCGAGCAGGTACGTGGCGATCACCGCCATCGCGGCGATCGAACCGAGCAGCCGTGCGATGGCATTCGGGAAGCCTCCGATCGCGTCGGTGTCGGAGTTGACCGAGGTGCCCAGCTCGCCCGTGGAGCCCTGCACGCCTCTGGTGACCCGATCGCCCAGACGGGCCTTCAAGTCGAATGACACCCGGATCTTCAACTTGGCCGCCACGACATAACGGGTGATCGATGCCGCGATGGTGACCGCCGCCAGCGTCGCCAGGAGCGCAATCGAGCCCACCAGGCCGGAGGTCGGGTCGATCAGAATCGCGAGAATTCTGCCCAGCGACCATGGGATCAACGCTTCCGCGCCCCACTGCACCATGGCCAGCCCGACGAGAAGGCCGACTGTCCTCTTGTTCTCCCGAATGGGGTCCGACAGCGCAAGGTGGTTCACGGCTGCTCCTCGGCATCCGCCTCAGGGGGTAGGAGGGGGATCTCCTTCACGTCCGGATAAAGCGCTCGCAGGGCATCCATTCCAGCGACGCGGCCGATCTCGGCGAGGATGTCGGCTGCGGCGTCGAGGAACGGTCCCCTTCGTGATCCCGCGGCGAATTTGAGCAGACCGCGCGGCCGGCTGACACGCGGGATGACCGCGTCGAACCGGTGCGATCGGAAACCGAAGCTCGCGCCGTGGACGAGCCGGATTCCTCGGGTGGCGGCCGCGTGGCGCAGCACACCCAGGACGAACCCATGGTTGGCGACGCTGTCCTCGGCGCTGTCCTCGGCCAATTCGATGATGACGAACGGGGCGTCGCGGATGATGTCGTTCTCCGAGGCGAGCGAGGGATGAACCACCGAGCTGAACACGCCGCTGACCGTTGCCAGCCTCTCGGCGACATACCGATTGTTGGCGTACACCTGGCCCGCGTGCCGTCGATGCCAGGCCGGGCGGAACAGGAAGGGAGCGTCCAGCGCCGCGATATCGGCGGCGCTCGGCCCGGCGCCGGTCACCCCACGTACCAGCCGCAGCACCTTCGCCAGTTCGCCCGCCCGCGGCACCCCACCGACCATCCCTTGGTGATGGAGGACATTGGCGACGCCGAGATTGGCCAGTTCCAGCCCCTGCTGGTCGAGTTTGAGCGCCGAGCGCACCTCGATGAACGTGACAGCGTCACGACCCGCCATCGCTTCCAGCACCTGCCGCATCGGCCAGGCCGGGGAGATCAGCGTGGTATCCGCGATCACCACCCGGGGGCGAGCCGGATCTTCCGCCCAGGCGCGCAGCCACCGCCGCAGCGGCAGAACATCCAGAGTGCGGCTGTAACGAACCGGCTCGACAAGGAGGACGTCGGCGCCGGAAAACGATGCCGGGTCCGTCAACGCCGACGGCGGGATCTTCTCGTGAGAGACGGCGGAAGACGCAAGATACTCCAGGAGGAGATCGGTTTCGAAGTAGTCACCCCAGTATGCGATTTTCAACGGGTGTGCCTCGGTCGGATGCATCATATGAATGAGCGATTGCAGCACATGGGTGAGTGCGGCCATTCCGCTGGAGAAAGCCACGCTCTCCAGCGCCCATCCGGTGGGAACATGCTCCGCCACGGCAGCAGCCAGCCGTGCCTCCAGGTGAGAAGCCGTCATGTTCCGTTCATAGCTGTGGTCGAGCTCGCACCCGCTGGGCAGTACCGTCCGGAGCATCGTGTCGGGCGAGCGGAATCTCTGCTCGCTCATCGCGTGAGCGCGTCTCAGCAATAGCGACCTGAGTGTCTCCGCGGCTCGGTCGAGCTCGTGCTCGGCCAAGAGGCCCCGAGTGACGTCGACGCCCGCGAGCCGGTGGTGAAGCGACCGCCAGTCCGGCAGATCCTCGTAAGGCAGCTCCATTATCTCCCGGACAAGCTCGGCGAGCAGGTTCTGCTCAACCACCAAGAAATCATCCATCAATCCTGCTCGATGATAAAGAGGCGTGCCCTGCCGCCGTGGCGGCAGGGCACGCCGGAAGGAGTCAGTTGGTCTTCGGCTTGTTCATCGCCAGGATCGTGAGGTCGTCGCGGATCTCACGGATCTCGGTGCCGACCACGGGGGTCTCCCGGATGTCGAGCGATTCCACATCGGCGAACAAGTCGGCCAGATCCCGTTCGAGCAGCTCAATCGCATTCATTTGGCTCCCCTTTCTTGGCTAACCCGTGGCGGACGCCGCGGGTCGTCTGTAAGCGGACGAGGCGTAACTCCCTTCATGGCCGGCAAGCGCGGAGCCGTCGGGCAGAACGACGGCTCCGAGAGCGTCGTGCGCCCTGTCCAGCCAGTGGAGGAAGGCCAGCCCGTCCTCGCCGAGTTCGGTCCGGGCGCCATCGCCGTGCAGGCCTCGCCTGAACTCACGCGCCCGCGCCCATGCGACCGCGGTTCTGTGCAGAATCTCCGGGTCCGGTTCGACATAAGAGCGACGGCGGGTCAGCAACGCCAGGTAGAGCAGAGTTTGGTGCACGTACACGTGGTAGGCGCTGATGGCGCGATCGGCGCTGAACTGGCGGACCCTCAGTTCGTCCCCGCTCCAGGGAATGGGAGTGGTGTGACTCTCCGCGTCCACGTAGCCTGGCCGGAAGATCGTGCGGGCAAGCCCGATGTCGAAGAGCTTCTGGTGGAGCGATTCATGCAGGATCGACTCGGCTGCATCGTAGACATTCCGCAGCGCGGACACATTGACGAAAATCAGCTTGGGCGTCTGGGCGAAGTGCCCGCTGATGATCGCTCCGGTGATCGGCACGAGACCGTAGGCGCACCGCAGGACGTCGGGAGCGACCACGGGCAGAGCTTCGGCGAGCAGGTCCATCGCGTGGTCAGCGGCCCGCTCCAGGTCGTCTCCGACCTCAACGGCTGCCACCAGAAGGTTTTCGCCGTCCGCGACGGTTTGCGCGTTCCAACGGGACAGGACCTCCTCGCCGGCGCACGTGCCCCGCATGGCGCGGCATACGCGAGGACGGAAATGCCTGGACCGCGACTCGTCGACGGTGAGCTGCCCGTCGCTGCCGCTTGCGATGATCAGGAAATCGTTGATGGCCGCGTGAGCGGCTTCCGTCCGCCCGGCTTGGAATTCGCGGAGCGCGATATCCAGAGCACCCCGGCGCAGGGCCTCAAGCTGAGGGGCCGCACAGGCGTTGAGCGCCTCCCGATCGAGCTGCATCACATCGGCGCACAGTCTGCCGAGCCCTCGGTAATAAACGTCGGCCGTCTGGTCGGCGTTGTCGCCATCGCCGAACATTCCTGTGCCCAGGCGGCTCTCCACCTCCGAAACCGTTGTCTCCGCCTCGACGGCCGATTGATGCACTGGGGTCGACGACACGGTATTACCCTTCCAGGGAAATCAGATCGTGGGCCGCGAGTTGGCGTAGTTGCTCGTTCACCAGGGCAATGCACTGATCGATGTTTACTGCGGGCATGATGTGAGAAACGCGCTGCGCTGTCGCCGCCACGGTCTGACCGTCGCAGATCTCCAGCAAATAGAGCTTGAATCTGTCGACGATCAATGTCGCGACGGGTTTGCGAACGAATATGAAGGCGCCCGTCAGATCGGCGAAGCGTTCCAACTCCCAGCCCATGGTCCGGCGAATAACAGAATCGGCCATGTGATTCCCGAAGGTCGCGGTTCGTCTCCGGCTACTGACCATAGCAATGTCGTCGATTGGCTGACAAGAGGATTTTCTGTTATCCACTCGGGCTTGTGAGTGGTCCATGCCGGGTTTGGATTGGACGCTCCTATTTTCATGGGATCATAAATATTGTGCGATATTGCTTATGGTTTGACCCGGATCTTTGTGATCAGGTCAGGCCTGAATCGGTCTTGATGTGCGGAGGGGGCTCGCTGTCCGCGTCATCAGGACGCCGGTCCGTGCGCCGCGAGCCAACGCGACAGCCGAGCGTTGGGTCGGCGCCGATCGGCTGCTGATCTATGGTGCAAGCCGGCTTCGCCGAGTTCCGCAGGCGTACGGGCGGCATGACACCCCAGGCCCGCCGCGTCGTCGTGAACCAGGCGACCCCGTCACGCGCCAGGCGGTCGCGCACCCGCGCCCACCCCGGCGGACCCGCGCCCTCCTCGCCCTACCGCGTGTCGTGCTCCGCCACCGGATCAGCGATGCCGACCGACCCGAGTGATGAGTTGTCGCGCTCGTACCCGTCACACCTACGACGGGACACGACGAGGCGGAAGGATGACGTGATGAGTGCGGACACGCGGCTGGAGGAGCTGGGCGTGAGCGGGCTGGGTGTGAGCGGTCTGGGCGAGGTCGACGAGCCGGCGTTCTCGGGGCTGGCGGAGCGGCACCGGCGGGAGCTGCACGTGCACTGCTACCGGATGCTCGGGTCGTTCGAGGACGCCGAGGACACCGTGCAGGAGACGTTCCTCCGTGCCTGGCGGCGGCGGGAGACCTTCGAGGGGCGGTCGACGTTCCGGGCCTGGCTGTACCGGATCGCCACCAACGCCTGCCTGGACCTGCTCGCCAAGTGCCGCCCGGAGCCTGCGACCGGCGGCGAGGTGCCGTGGCTGCAGCCCTACCCGGACCGGCTGCTCGACGAGCTGCCCGCGGGCGACGCGGACGAGCCGGAGGCCGTCGCCGTCGCGCGGGAGACGATCGAGCTGGCGTACCTGGTCGCAGTCCAGCACCTCGCGCCGCGCCCGCGGGCCGTGCTGATCCTGCGGGACGTGCTCGGCTGGCCGGCGAAGGACGTCGCGGAGCTCCTCGGGGACTCCGTCAACTCCGTGAACAGCGCGCTTCAGCGGGCCCGCGCCGGCATGCGGGAGCACCTGCCCGCCGAGCGGCAGGACTGGACCGGCGGCGAGGAGGACGCCGGGACGCGCGAGCTGGTGCGCCGCTATACCGACGCCAGCGTGGCCACGGACATCGACGGGCTCGCCGCACTGCTGCGTGACGACGTCCGCTGCTCGATGCCACCCACGCCGGGCCTGTACGTCGGCCGCGACGCGGTGGTGAACGACTGGGTCGAGAGCGGCTTCGAGGACATGAAGCACCTGCGCGCCGTCCTCACCTCCGTGAACCGGCAGCCCGCCGTCGCCTTCTACCTCTGGCGGAAGCGGGAGGGCGCGTACCTGCCGCTGACGATCGACGTCCTGCGCGTCACCGGCGGGGCGATCACCGAGATCGTCACGTTCCACGACGACCGGTTCCCGCGGCTCGGGCTGCCGGAGCGCCTGCCGGCGGACGGCACGGAGTAGTCCCGGTGCGGACGCTCGCGCTGCGCGGTGGCGCGCGTGTCGCGGTGGTCGCGGAGGAGTGGTACGACGCGTTCGGCGTCGTCACCCGCGGTCGGGTGCAGCTGGAGCTGCGCGACGGCGAGCCCGGGCCGGTCCTCGGACGCGGCGCCGGGTTCTGGCTCCGCGGCACCGGCGTCCGCGCCCTGCGGAACCCCGGCCGTCGCACGGCGAGGGTGCGCATCGTCATCCCCGGGGCCGGGACCGTCACGCCAGTTACCGAATGATGGAGGAACGACATGAACAGCATGAATGACACCGGGGACGTCGCAGGCCCGGCATCGGGCCGGACCAGCCGCACCCACCGACTCCGCGGGCTCGCCGGCACCGGCTTCGTCGCTGCGCTCGCAGCGATGGTGGCCACCACCCTCGCCGCCGCGCTCGCCCAGGCCGTTGGCGTCGGTTTCGAGGTCCCCGATGGTGGCGAGACGATCCCGTTGGCCGGGTTCGCCGTGGTGACCGGCTTCTTCTCGGTCGCGGGCATCGTCATTGCCGTCGCTCTGCTTCGCTGGAGCGCTCGCCCCGCCGAGCGGTTCGTGTGGACGGCGGTGTCGCTGACCGCGATCTCGTTGGTCCCGCCCTTCCTCTCCGGGGCGAACACCGCCACCATCACCGCCCTCCTCGGGCTACACCTCGTCCCTGCGACGGTGATGATCCCCATCCTGGCGCGCAGCCTCCGCACCCGGACCGATTGACGATCCCGCAACGGGACAACGCGCGGCGCGAGCGCCTTGGCGGACGTGGGACGACAAGAAGAGGAGGTATCACC
Source organism: Nonomuraea sp. NPDC049625 (assembly GCF_040675285.1). NCBI lineage: Bacteria > Bacillati > Actinomycetota > Actinomycetes > Streptosporangiales > Streptosporangiaceae > Nonomuraea > Nonomuraea sp. NPDC049625. Next base: position 1,032,765 of record NZ_JBFAOQ010000002.1, read on the forward strand.
TCCGGTGGCTGCAGCCGGGGCAGAGCTCCAAGACGTACTTCAAGGACGTGGACGCGTTAATGATCGACCATCACTGCGCCGTCAAATGGGGGACCCCCGCGGGGGTTGACACGACGCGCACCGGTGCCCAGGAGCTCACGGTTTGGCTGTTCCGTTGAGGGCCTTGCGGAGCAGGGTGGCCAGTTGGTCCTGTTCGCGGGAGCTCAGATTGGCGGTGGCGGAACGGGCGAACTCGAAGGACTCCTCGAAGGCGGCGTAGAGGGCGGTTCCGTCGGGGGTTCGGACGATCTGCCGGGAGCGGCGGTCGTCGGGGTGGGGGTGCCGGCGGACGAGATCGCGCGCCTCGAGCCTGCTGATGATCTGGGTGATGTTGGATGCGTCGCAGCCGAGTTCGTCGGCCAGTTCCCGCATCCCGATCTGCCGGGTGAGCCGCCCGAGCACACAGGCCTGCGCCACGCTCAGGCCGTGCTCCAGGGCGGCGGTTTCGTAGGCGCGGTCGTAGGCATCGACGAAGTCGAACATCGCCCGTTCGGCATCGGTCGAGGCGGTGACGGGCCCCGTGGGTACGGCCATAGGGCCACTCTACCAAGAACTTGATGCAATCAAGTATGTATGTCAGGGTAGATGCTTGAGTGAATCAAGTATCTACGGGAAGGGCATTCCGATGACGGTCACCAGGAGGGGACGGGCCCGGGCGTGGCACCTGACACGACGGCCGCAAGCGCAGGCGTCAGCAGACGACTTCGCGCTGGTCGAAGCCCGGATTCCCGAATTGGGGCCCGGACAGGTCCTGGTACGCAACACACACCTGTCGGTGGACCCGTACATGCGTGGCCGGATGGACGACCGCCCGTCCTACATCCCTCCGTTCCCGCTGAACGCGCCGCTGGAGGGGGGAGCGGTCGGCGTGGTCGTCGAGTCCCGCGCGGACGGCGTCAAGCCGGGCCAGGTGGTCGAGCACTTCCTGGGGCTGCGCGAGGCCACCGTGACCGATGCGGCCGGGGTCGTCCCGATCGACACCGGCGACCTGCCCGCCGAAACCTATCTCGGCGTGCTCGGTGTGACGGGCCTGACCGCATGGCTGGGCATCACCCAGGTGGCGTCGGTGCGATCCGGCGACACGGTGTTCGTCACGGGAGCGGCCGGGGCGGTCGGGAGCATCGCCGGTCAGATCGCCAGGCTGCGGGGAGCCAAGCGGGTGATCGGCAGCGCGGGATCGTCCGCCAAGGTACGCCATCTGGTGGACGACCTCGGTTTCGACACCGCCTTCGACTATCACGACGGTGCGGCCGGTGAGCACCTTGCACAGGCCGCGCCGGACGGCATCGACGTGGTGTTCGACAACGTCGGCGGTGCTCAGCTGGAGGCCGCGATCGACCGGCTGCGGGTCGGCGCCCGGCTGGCCCTGTGCGGGATGGCCAGCCAGTACGACGGCCGGGAGCCGCACGGCCTGCCGAACCTGTACCAGCTGGTCACCAAACGGGCGACCGCGCGCGGCTTCCTGGTCACCGATCACCAGGACCAGATGCCCGCCTTCCGCGCCGAGGTGGGTTCCTGGGTGCGCTCGGGTGAGATCGTCCACCGGCAGACGGTGCTGGACGGCATCGAGCGGGTGCCCGAAGCCCTGTTGAGCCTGCTGCACGGCGGAGCACCCACGATCGGCAAGGCCGTCGTCCGGCTTGAGGAGCAGGCATGACCCGTACAGTGCTGGTGACCGGAGCCCGAGGCAAGACAGGACGCGAGGTGACCGCCCGGCTACGCCGCTCCGGGATCCTCGTCCGCGCCGGGTCGTCGCAGCCCGCCAGGACGCCGGTCACCGGGACCGATCCGGTCCGGTTCGACTGGCACGACCAGGAGACCTGGCGCGAGGCGGCCACAGCCGTGGACGCGATCTACCTGATGCGCCCCGACCTTCCCGCCGCCCCCGAACTCGTCGCCGGCCTGATCGAGGTGAACCCGGACGCGCACGTCGTCCTCCTGTCCGAGCAGGGAGCCGAAACCCTCTCGCCGGACCACTGGGCGCGCCGGGTCGAGGACGCGGTGGTCACCCGGGCCGCTTCCTGGACACTGCTCCGTCCGTCCTGGTTCCACCAGGTCCTGACCGACCCTCGGTTCTACCGCGACGCCATACGGGACGACCACGTCCTGAGCCTGCCCTCGGGGGGTGCCCCGATCGCGTGGGTGGACGCACGCGACATCGCGGACATCGCCGTGGCCGTCCTCGGCGCGCCGGAGGAGCATCACGACCAGGCGTACACGATCACCGGTCCGGAGCCGGTGCCGGTCGCGTCCGTCGCGCAGGAGCTCTCCGCGCGCCTCGGCCACCGGATCCGTGTCGAGGACCCCGACCCGCAGGCGACCCTCCACGGCCTCGACCCCTGGACAGCGGACATTCTCGACGACCTCTACCGCCGCGTCCGACACGGTGGCTTCGGCGATCTCTCGGCGGCCGTGAAGCAGATCACCGGACGTGAGCCCACGTCGATACGCGAGTTCATCGACGCCCACCTCGACGGATGGAGGACAAGCCCGATGCCGGTCCCATAGCCGCGCGCCGGTCGGGGCTGGCACCAAGAACTCGGCGCCTGACAACGGGCTCGTCGTGATCAGGCGGCCTCAGGGGACACGACAACGGCCCCCCTCGCGCCGCGAGACGGCGTATTCGAGGGGCCGGCGCGTCCCTGCACCGCGGGCCTGGTCAGGCGCGCCGGTCTCGCGGGGGCTGGGCCGCTGATCGCCCAAGGTCGCGGTCCGTGTCGGCTGCACCGTCTACTGGCAAGGCCGATCGCAAGCCGCCATCAGCCGGCATGAAAGCGATCCGCCATACACAAGGCGTGCCCCACTCGACCACTGGTGCGAGGAGACTCCCATGCGTCGCGCGAAATTCACCGCTCTGATCGGCGCCGCGATTCTGGCGGCAGGACTCGTTCCCCTTACGGCGACGCCCGCCAACGCCATGCCCGCCGAATGGTTCCATCTCCGGGGCACCACGAAGGACAAGACCGCTCCCTTCGCCCTTCGCGCCATGGACGTGCAATGGGCCCCCGACGGCAAGATCACTGGATTGGTCCGGTTGAACGCGAGCACGTTCGCCAAGGATTCGCAGCTATGGAAGGTGAGATTTCCCAGTACCGGAAAAATTGGCGAGGTCAAACTCGAGAACAAACTGACGGGACGATGCATCCTGTTCGGCGGCGGGCGCATGCAGGACGGCGGGGGCACCGCGGCGGGCCTGGGGCCGTGCAGTAGCAACACCGTCTGGATGGCCATCCCGATGGGCCCCAACAGGTACGCCTTCCGCTCCCGCGCCAACGCCCCGGCCCACCCGATGTGTCTGAGCAAGAGCACGACGGGAAATCCGGAGTTCCTCAGACTCAAGGACTGCAGCGACAACCGCTTCACGCCCGAGATGGTCTGGGAGACGTACATACGGGGCTGACTGCCGTATCTCTCCGGCCGTCACCGCGACGACTACAGCAGACTGCTCCAGTACGACCAGAACCGGATGCCGATCAACGTGAGGACGGCCAGGTACCAGACCGTAAGCGTCACCGTGTGGTATTCAGTCAGCTTGCGCCTCGGCCCGCTCGACGCGCCACTGAGGTTGTGCAAGCTGACGTACCAGAAGATCGGCATGGTCACCGCCCAGACAACCATGCAGTACGGGCAGAGCGCGCCGATGACGTAGAGGCTCTGGAAGATCAACCAGTGGATGAAAACCGCCCCGGCGGTCACGCCGGCCTGCAGCCCGAGCCAGAACCAGCGGCGTGGACGTGCACCCGCCAGGAGTGCCGCCCCTACGGTGGTGACAACGGCGAACCCGGCCATGCCCAGCAGCGGGTTGGGAAAGCCGAACAGCTCTGCCTGTGGCGTACGCATGATCGAGCCGCAGGACAGGACCGGGTTGATGCTGCAGCTGGGCACGTAGGCCGGGTTCTTCAACAGCGCGATCTTCTCGACCGTCAGCACGAACGACGCCACGAACCCGATCAAGCCGCCGACCAGCAGAAGCCGAGGCAGGAGCCGGGGGAACGGATCGGTGGCCGCCCGCGGCTCGTCGAGCTTACTTGGCGAGCGCAGCATCGATGGCCGCCTTGAACTCGTCGGATGAGCGCGGTTCGATCTTCTTCTCGTTCAGGAAGAACGTGGGGGTGCCCTGGACTCCCAGAGCCTGCCCGTCGGCTGCGTCCTTCTTCACCCGGGCCAGCGTGGCCGGGTCGTCGTAGGCCTTGTCCCAGGCTGCCATGTCCAATCCCAGACGCTGAGCGAGCTGGCGGAAGAAAGGATCGGCCGCCACCTTCTTCTCAGCCCACTGGCTCTGGGTCTCGTACATCTGCTGGTACATGGGCTCGAACTTGCCCTGCTGAGCGGCCGCCTCGACCGCGCGGGCGGCCCGTTCGGCGTTGAAGTGACTGGCGATCGGGAAGTATCGCGCCACGAAGGTGACCTTCCCGGCGTACTGCTTCCGGATCTCCTCCACGGTCGGGAAGTACGCCTTGCACGCCTCACACTCGAAATCGAGGAACTCCACGAGCGTGACCTTGCCGTCAGGGGCGGTCTGCAGCTTGTGGCTGTCCTTGCGGACGAACTGGGTCTCACCTGCCGCCGGCTGCCCCGCCTGCTCGCCGGCGGCCTCCAGCCGGTTGATCAACACGAACGCGGCCACGACCATGACGAACACGCCGATCACCACGAGCGAGACCTTGAGATTGCGGCGGCGAGCGTCCTGCCGTCTACCCTCCTCCCGGGCTGCCTCTACCTTGGCGCGCCGGGTCTCGGTCCGCTCTTGCTCTCGCGACACCTGCGACTCCTCCCAACCACGTCCGATCGGCCCGGGGCGGCCGAAGTTCTACGCAGTGTAGAAGATGCGGGGATGCTCTCGGCATAAATCGCTTTGGGCTGCTGCTGGCTCGGCGTCAGCCGGGGCTTCGACGGTGATGGAAGCTCGATGGTCGGGCGGCGTCCGCTGCGGTCGGCTCACGACCTTATGGACGAGAGTTTCTCGCCGTACCGGTGGTATGGCGCGCAAGATGAGGTCAGACCTTCTCCTGATGGACAAGGTCCGACGGGCAGGGGAGTGCCGCTACTTCTTCTCTTGGAGGGTGACGGTGACCTCGTTGAGCTTGCCGTCCCTCATGTACGTGATCTTGACCTGTTGGCCCGGTTTGAAACCTCTCACCTGCCCCACCACTGTTTCCCCTGCGTCAACCGTCGTGTCGCCGATCTTGGTGATCAGGTCTCCCTGCTTCAGGCCCGCCTTGTCCGCCGGGCTCCCCGCGGTGATCTGCCCGATCAGGGCGCCGGGGACGTCGCCGGTCGCGTCGGTGACGCTCACGCCGAGGAAAGCATGGGTGACCTTGCCGTTGCCGATGAGCTGCTCGGAGACCTGCTTGGCGGTGTTGACCGGGATGGCGAAGCCGACGCCGCCGCCCGCGGCGTTCGAGGCGATCGCGGTGTTGATGCCGATCAGCTCGCCGGTGGCGTTCACCAGCGCGCCGCCGGAGTTGCCGGGGTTGATGGCGGCGTCGGTCTGGATGGCGCCGCCGATCGTGGTCCCAGCGCTCTGCGGCTGCTCCTGGCCCAAGCCCGGCGGGATCTGCTGCCGCTGGTCAGGACCGGTGGTGAGGGTACGGTCGAGCGCGCTGACGATGCCCGCCGTAACCGATCCGTCCAGCCCGAGCGGGCTTCCGATGGCCAGCACCGGGTCGCCGACCTTGAGCGTGGCGCTGTCACCGAGGGTGGCCTTGGCCAGCCCGGAGACGCCTGCGGCCCTGATGACGGCGAGGTCGGTGGCCGGGTCGGTGCCGACCACGCTGGCCTTGGCTGTCTTGCCGTCGCTGAACTTGACGGTCATCTGCCCGCCGCCCTGGCCGGCCCCTTCGACCACGTGATTGTTGGTGAGGATGAGCCCGTCCGGCGACAGCACCACGCCGGAGCCCTCGCCGCTCTGGCCCTGGATCATCACGACGGTCGGCTGCACCTTGGCCGCGACCTCGGCCACCGTGAGCTGGTCGGCGGCCGACTTGAAGACAGGACTCGGCGCGCCGGCGGTGGCCACCGGCTCGGGCCGGAACGCGTTGGCGACGACGGCGCCCACAACGCCGCCGCCGATGGCCATGGCGGCCAAGGCCAGCGCGGCGACGGCCCTTCGACCGACACCGAAACCGGGCTCATTCACGGGAGGCGGCGGCGGTGGCGGCTGCTCCATGACGATCGTGTCACGTCGGGGGAAGCCTCCGGCCACCGGCGGCGCACTGCCGAACTGACTCCACCCGCCGGTCCCCTGCTGATGGGGCTCGCTCACGTTCATCCGTCATCTCCTTGAGTCCCGATGCTCTCGAAGGGTGTCAGGAGCCGCATAAGAGGCGGTTAAGCCGATGATCCAGGTGAGACAGAGCCTCGGTAGCCGGTTACCAGCCGAGTTCGTCGCAGCCGGTGTGGTTGGCGGGTTCGACCTGGAGGGTGGCGTGGGCGACGCCATGGCGGCGCAGCAGCACGTCACGGGCCTGGTCCAGGACGGCGTGGTTACCGTTCTGGTCGATGGTGACGAGGTGGGCGGTGGCGACGTTCATGCCGGAGGTGAGGGTCCACAGGTGCAGGTCGTGGACGTCGCGTACACCGTCGATGGCGGCCAGGTCCTGCGCGACGGCGGTGGCGTCCATGCCCTCGGGTACGTGCTGGCCGAGCACGGCGAAGACCTGGCGGCCGAGCGAGATGGCGCGTACGGCGACGAAGACGCCGATGGCCAGGGCGACGACGGTGTCCCAGAACGTCTGGCCGGTGGCGGAGACGAGCCCGCCCGCGATGATGACGCCGACGGATCCGGCCGTGTCGGCGACGACCTCCAGGTAGGCGCCCTTGACGTTGAGGCTCTCGCCGGCGCCTGCGCGCAGCAGGAGCAGGGCGATGAGGTTGACGACCAGGCCGATGGCGCCGACGACGAGCATCGGGCCGGAGGAGACTTCGGCGGGTCCGCCGATCCGGCCGACGGCTTCGGCGACCACGTAGAGGGCGACCCCGAGCATCAGCACGACGGCCAGCAGGGACGCGAACACCTCGGCCCGGTACGAGCCATAGCTGCGGCGGCCTGTGGTGTCCGGCCGGGTGGCGATCCTGGTGGCGACCAGGGCCGCGCCGAGGGTGACGACGTCGGCGGCCATGTGCCCGGCGTCGGACATCAGTGCCAGCGAGCCGGAGATCAGGCCGTAGGCGAGTTCGACGACGAAGAAGGAGCCGATGAGTGCGAAGGAGACCGCCAGGCGCCAGCGGTGCCGGCTTCCCGCGTGCCCATGACCGTGTCCGGCGCCCATCAGGTGTTCCCGTCGCGTTCGGGGTGGATGGCGTCGGTGTGCTCGGTGTGGGCGAGAGCCAGGTCGAGCAGCATCCGTACGTGCGGGTCTTCCAGCCGGTAGTAGGCCATCCGGCCGGAACGGCGGGCGGCGACGATGCGGTGCGCGCGCAGCAGTCGCAGCGCGTGGGACACCGCGGACTCGCTCTGGCCGGTCACCGCGGCCAGGTCGCACACGCACAACTCGCCGTCCAGCAGGGCCACCAGCAGCCTCAACCGGTTCGGATCCGACAGCAGCCCGAAGATGTCCGCGGTGTCAGTGAGGTCCTCGGCGGCCGGCATCCGCTCGCAGACGGCGGACACCCTGTCTGCGTCGACCACCTTGACAGCACAGCCGTCCATCTTCAATATACGTTCATCTGAAGATTCGTTCATATAATCAAGATATGGCGTTGCCTGGATGCCGTGTCAAGAGCGTCCGCTTTGTCGGCTGATGTCGTGTAGGGCGACGTGACTACTATCGGGGGAACACGGCGGTGACGAGGCCGGCCCTGAGCGCGCTGGTGGCGCTGGCCATGACCCTTCTCGCCATCATGCTGCTCTCCCATGGGGTGCCTTCCGCGGATGATCCGTACGCTCCCGCGACTGCCGTGGCCGCGGACGAGACGGGCCACTGCGACCACTTCCCGACCTCGGAGGAGAAGTTCGGCCACGCCTGGGCCCTTGACCGCCAGCGGGCCGGCTGGCCCCTCGATGCGACGAGCCCGTCGGACGCCATGGTGCCGGAACCTGCGGCGCCGGCGCTCACCACCGCGGCGGAGGCCGAGGACCCGCCGTACGGGCTGCGCAGACAACCCAGCGGTGCGCTGCTCCAGGTGTTCCGCTGCTGATCGGGGTCGCCCGAGCGCGCGGAGCGGCCCCGTCTCGTACGACGCTGCCCGTCGCTCGGTCCGTGAACGTACGACCCCAACGGCACTGAACGCGCCGCATGGCGCGCAGGAGACATCTGACATGCAGTCCTTCATCGATCACGCACGAGCTTGTTCACCGGAGCCCAGCCGGGCGAGCTGTTCGAGCTGCGCACGGCCGGCGTTTCAGTGGTCGGCGTGGTTGTCGCTGACGGTCATCTCGTCGCGTGGCTGGGCGTGGTGGGTGGGGCCGTGGGGGTCGGCGCAGTGCGGTTCGAGGGGGCGTGGGGTGCCGTTGTCGTCGAAGGTGTGGCTGTCGGGTGTGGCGTGGTCGACCTGCAGGGTGGTGTGTTCGATGCCGTGGCTGTGGCGGAGGAGTTCTTCGACGGCCAGGCGGGCGGCGTGGCAGTCGGCGCCGGGGGTGACCAGGATGTGTGCCGAGAGGGCGGCGTATCCGGAGGTGACCTCCCAGATGTGGAGGTCGTGTACTTCGACGATGGTGTCGAGGGCGGCGATCTGGCGGCCGATCTGGGCGGGGTTCATGTCGGCCGGAGCGGCTTCCATGAAGACGCGTCCGGCGTCGCGGACGAGGCCCCATCCGGCTTTGAGCATGAGGGCGGCGACGATCAGGGCGGCGATGGCGTCGGCGCGGGTCCAGTCGGTGAGCCAGACGACGAGGCCGGCCAGGGTGGTGGCGATGAAGGCGTAGAGGTCGTTGAGGACGTGCTGGAAGGCGCCTTCGACGTTCAAGCTGGAACGGTTGGCCTTGGACAGCAGCCAGGTGGCGGCCACGTTGACGACGATGCCGGCCAATCCGGTGAACACCACGAACAGGCCCTCGACCTGGGGAGGCTCGATCAGACGGCGGATGCCCTCGAAGCTGAAGTAGGCCGCGAGCAGCAGCAGGGTGATGCCGTTGACCTGGGCTGAGATGATCTCGGCGCGTTTCAGCCCGTAGGTGAAGCCGCCGCGCGGTGGTCGGGCCGCGATGCGCATCGCGATCAGGGCCAGCACGATCGCCATCGCGTCGGTGAGCATGTGGCCGGCATCGGAGATCAGCGCCAGTGACTGGGCGATCACGCCGATCACGACCTCGACGGCCATGAAGCCGACGATCAATGCCAGCGCGCCGCCCAGATACCGGCGATCGGCATCCGCGCTGACCCCGTGCCCATGACCGTGACCGTGACCGTGACCGTGGACGTGGTCCTGTGGCTGGTCGTGCTCGTGATGTTCAGACATCTGCGGAGCTCCTCGGGGGGTGGGTGACGTGGGCGATGGCCAGTTGCAGGAGGTTGCGTACGTGGGCGTCGGTCAACCGGTAGTAAGCCGGCCGTCCGGCGCGGCGCGCCCGTACGATCCGATGGCCGCGCAACATCCGCAGCGCATGTGAGACCGCCGAGGTGTTGCGCCCGACGACGGCGGCCAGGTCTCGCACGCACAGCTCACCGGCTGCGGTGAGCGCCGCCGGCAACCGGATCCGGCCGGGATCGGCCAGTAGTGCCAGCAGGTGCCCCGCATCCTGCGCGATCGTCGATGAGGGCAGGACACAGCGGATCGCCTCGAGACGTTCGGCATCAACACCTGATGGGATGTTCATATATACAGATGCTCCCTGTCGTGGCGCGCCGGGTCAAGGCCTGTAGGGAGATCGCGCCGACGGGATTTCTACTCATGAATATCTGATCAGATGTTTAAACGCACTGTAATGAGTCAACTACATTGCGTAGAAGTTGCAGGCTGGACGGTCAGGGTCCGGCCTGTGCTGTACCAGGTTCACGCAACCCCCTACAGCCACGCGCACAGGAAGGGCTCACACAATGAGAAGTGTCCACACCGCCACCGCCACCGCCACCGCGATGATGGCCGTGACCGCTGGATGCCTGGCGCTGACCGGGCTGCCGGCCCAGGCCGCACCCCGGCGGAACGCGCGCGTCCTCGGGCACCTCCGCTCCGGTGATCGTGCCATCGCCGGATCCTGCGCCGGCAAGCGCGGCTGGCTGCGAGTCACCACCCCCGCCGGGGTACGCGGCTGGGCCTGGAACGGCTATCTGCGCAAGAGCACCACCGTCAGCCTGCGCTCCACCAAGTAGCGCTTCAACCACCGGCACGGGACCCGCATCCAGGCGGCACCAAGGCCTGGACTGCGGCCCGGGGCACTGCCACGACGAGCACGACGCCGCCCCGCACCAGCCGGTGATGCCGGCCTGCCGCCTGGCGGTCACACCGTTACCCCGCTCCCGCGGCTGATCCGTGGTCCTGGCGACAGGCGTCCATGGGCGGTGTTGCCAGGACCACTCCCGCCGCCCTGTCGAGTCATGGCTACGAGCCGACGGCGAAAGGTTTCACAGTCACCATGCATGCCGAGCACGACGAACACGACCACGGTCCTCACCTTCCGCACGGCCACGCAGCCCCCGACGGCGCCACCTCACCATCGCTTCAGGCGGTCATGTCCGGCCAGTTCGCCGTGCTGACCGCCGCCGCGGTGCACCACCAGGTCTTCACCGTGGTGCGGTTGCGCGGCGGCTACGACCTGGCCGAAGTGGATGCCTTCCTGTCCCGTGTGGAGACCACCCTCAGCCTGCTCTGGGGAGACAACGCCCAGCTGCGTGAGCGCCTGGCCGCCAACGCCGTCGCCCCGCCGGATGCGTCCGCCGGGGCGGAGGTGCTGGCCGCGGCGCACCGAAGTGCCGAGAAAACCATCACGGCCGCCCAGCGCGAAGCCCGCCAGATCATCGCCGCCGCCCACGCCGAAGCCGAGCAGAGGCGGCGCGAGGCCGCGGCGGCCGCCGACACGCTGACCCAGGCCGCCCGCCAGGCCATCGACGAACAGATCGACCGGCTCACGCTGGCCGTCACCGACCAGAGCAGGCACCTGGAGCACACCCTGCAGGGCCGGCTCGACGAGCTGCGTACCGTACTGGAAGATCTCACCACGCCCAGCCACGGCGTGCACGAAGCCTCACCCGCGCGGGCGGCCATGGCACCGCCCAGCACCGCCGGCAGCCTCCTCGGCCCCTGACAGACGTTCCGGGCGGAGGCCGTCCCACTCGATCTTGATGTACCGGTGCCGGCGCCCACCGCCGCCGCGGCACCGTGCGATCGCCGCAATGCCCGTACTTCGCAGGAAAGGCCGTGCCATGTTCGTGCCGCCCGGGGGACCGGCGCCCCTGCACACCCTGGCCCTGTACGACCTGGGCCCGAAAGATCCTCTGGACGTCGCCCTGCCGGCCTGGACCACGTGGGTTGCCGTCGTCCTGGTCGCGCTGTCCACGCTGGCCGGCGCCCACCTGGCCCGCCGCAACAGCGCGAAGATCAGCATCTGGCTGGCCATCGCCTCGGCTCTGATGCTCATCACCGCCCTGGTCGACCTGCTGCCCGACGCCTGGCAGGAAGCCGACGCCACCGGCGTGCCGATCTGGGTGGTGGGCCTGGCCGGGCTGTTCGGGTTCGCCGTCATCACCTTCTTCACCCGCAAAGGCTGCGGCCACAGCCACGACTCCGGCGCCGCCGCCGGGGGACGTCACGCGCCGGGCCTGCACCGCCGGATCAAGGAAGCGGTCAGCGCCGCGGTCTACGGCGGGGTCGGCACCGCCGCCGCGCTGTCCCTGCACCGCATGATCGAGGGCGCCACCCTGGCGCTGGTCTCCTCCGCCGTCGTGGTGGCCGCCCTGGTGATCCACTCGGCCAGCGAAGGGCTGGCCCTGACCGCCCTGCTCGACCTCGCCCGCAAGCCGGCGGTCCCCTGGCTGGCCCTGTCCTGCCTGGCCCCGGCCGCCGGTGTCGTCCTCGCCACCGTGGCGCCCCTGCCCGCCCAGAGCGTGCCGATCCTGCTCGGCATGGTCACCGGTGTGCTGCTGCGCACCGCGGTCATCGGGCTCACCATCGCCCGCGACAGCCGACGCCTGTCCCGGCGCCACCTCGTCATCGCCGCCACCGTCGTGGCGGGCGTCGGCGGCCTGCTGATCACCACACAAACCGTGCTCGCCGGCGGGTTGCCCCAGCCGATGGTCGCCGCCCCCGTCCCTCACTCCCGTGCACCCGGCCCGCCCACCGCACCGATCCGGCAGATGACGACGACCCAGCTACGCGCCGCCATCTCCGGCGGGCAACTCAGCCTCGAACAACTGCTCGCCCGCCGCGACCCGGCCACCATCAGCGCCGATGCCGCCACCCTGCTGCGCGCCCTGCCCGAGCACAGCCCCGAGCAGATCACCCAGACACTGCGCCAGGCCAAGATCGGCACCGGGACCGCCATCGGCGACCTCACCCTGCGCCAGCGCCATCTCCTGCTCAGCGCGCTGAGCGACGAGCCGGAGTCGCAGCATCGGTGAGGTGGGCAGCACGGCAGCCCGGTCCTACGACCAGCGCCCGTCCACTTCAGCTCACACACCACGATGCGGCAGGAGAGTGATGATGCAACTCGGCACTCTGGAGCGATCGATCATGCAAGCCCTGTGGGAGCATCCCGGGGGCGTCTTCGCCAACCACCTGGCGGCCATCCTGCCCTCCCAGCCGGCCACCACGACCGTGCTGACCGTCCTGGTACGCCTGTCACACAAAGGCATGGTCGCCCGCGAGCGCATCGGCCGCGCCCACCTCTACAAGGCCACCGCCACCAAGGACGCCTTCGCCGCCGAGGCCGCATGCCGCCCTCAACGAGGCCGGCGACCTGGAGGCGGCCGTGCAACGCTTCGTCGGCACCGTCACCCCGCAGGTGGCGGCAGCCTTGCTCGAAGCTCTCGGTGAACGCGACGGGTCCACGCCATGATCGCCTGGCTGGTTCCCCCTGGGCTCGCGCTTCTGCCGGTGGCGCTCGGTGACCGGGCCGCCCGCGCGCTGGCCGGCGCGCCCTGGACACATCGCTGTCCCCGTGCCGCACTCGTGCTCTGGCAGGCGGCCGGACTGGCGGCCGGACTGGGCGCGATCGGCCTCGGGCTGGTGGCCGCGGTCGCCCCTCTGGCCGCCGTCTTCCCCCACGGCGTGCACACCCTGGCCCGCCACCTCGTCACCGGCCACGGCCTCGACGGCCTCGGCCCACCGCAACTGCTCGCCCTGCTGCTGTCGACGGCCCTGCTGACCTGGCTGCTGGCGCACACCATCCACGCCACCACCCGCACCGCACACGAGCGGCGCCGCCAACGGCTGCTGATCGACATCGTCGCCGACCATCACCCCGACCATGACGTCTACGTCCTGCCCAGCAGCAAGAAGGTCGCCTACTGCGTGCCAGGCAGACACCGTCGCATCGTCGTAAGCCAGGGCACCCTGGACCTGCTCACCACCAGCGAGCTGCAGGCCGTGCTGTGCCATGAGCACGCCCACGCCCGTGGCCGCCACGACCTGGCGCTGCTGCCCTTCCTCGCCCTCACCCACGCCTTCCCCCGGCTGACCGCCGCGCACACCGCCTGCCGCGCGGTGGCCGTACTCCTGGAGATGATCGCCGACGACCACGCCCGCCAAGCCCACGGCGAGCTGCCGCTGGCCCGCGCCCTTGTCCGGATGGCCAGCCACGACGACGGTCCACAACCCGCCACCTTCGCCCTGACCGACATGGGCGCCGCCGAACGCCTCCAGCGCCTGCTGACGCAGCGCGAGCACACCCCATGGGTGCCCGCCACCGCCTACGCCATGGCCATGCTGCTGCTAAGCGGTCCGCTCGCGGTGCTACTGGCCCCGCTCATCTTCATCACCACCTGACAGGCCCGCCCGTCACCGTGAACACAGGCGCATACCGGCCGCTCAGCCCTTCGACCGGCGCTGGTGGCGGCGCGCCGGGTGGTGGCCGCCGCGCGGGTGGCGGATCCGGGCGGGCCGACGCCGTCGCCGGCGTCTTCCTCCCGAGGCCAGAAATGGGGCGATGCCCTGCGCCGGTAAGGTGGGATCGTGCCTGTCCGGTGGGATGCGTCATGAGCGGGAGAAACGCGGTCGCCGCGGTGCTGCCGAAACTTGTGCTCGTGGCCGCCGTGCTGCTGGGCGTCGGGCTCAGCTACGCCACCGGGCACTTCTGCGCGGCCTCCCATACCGCGGTCAGCGCCTGCGCCTCCGCGCCGGGTGCCGATCATCCTGGCATGAGCGCAGGCCACGCGTCGTCCGTCGGCGCCGATCACGGTCCTGTGGTGTTGTGCCTGGTTGCGCTGGCCGCGGTGGTCGTCGTGTTCGTGCTGGCCCTGTTCGGCCTCGGCCGGCCGAATGCCATCGGCGGCTCGGGCACGCATCGCCCGAGGGAACTGCCCGCGGTGCGCGGGTCGCCACTGCCGTACGCGCTCTCCCTCCGACGCGTCGCGGTTCTGCGGACATAGGAGTCCTCTGGGCCGGGCTGAGCCCGGCGTCAAGGATTCCCGTCCGTTTCGAACCGTGAGCGATTCATGACATCCATCGATCGACGGTTCTTCCTGCGTGCCGGCATGGCCGCCGTGGGAGGAGCCGTGTTGTCAGCGTGCTCGTCGAGCGAGAGCACCGCTTTTGTCCAACCTGGTGGGGCGCAGGTGCGGGCCGCCGAAGCCGCCCGGCGCCCTGGCTCCGTACGGGAGTTTCGGCTCCTCGCCCATGAGGGGCGGGCCGACCTCGGCGGGCCGACCGTGCGGACCTGGCTGTACGGCGATCGCCTGCCCGGCCAGGCGATCCGTGTCGCCAAGGGGGAGGTGGTCCGGGCCAGGCTCGTCAACCGGCTGCCGAAGGAGACGACCGTGCACTGGCACGGCCTGGCGTTGCGCAACGACGCCGACGGCGTGCCGGGCGTGACCCAACAGCCCGTTCCGTCCGGCGGCGAGCACCTCTACGAGTTCACCGCCGCCCATCCGGGGACCTACTGGTTCCATCCGCACCATGGCACGCAGCTCGACCGCGGCCTTTACGCGCCGCTGATCGTCGAGGACCCGGCCGAGCCGCTCGGCTACGACGAGGAATGGGTCGTCGTCCTGGATGACTGGATGGACGGCGTGACCGGCACCCCTGACGACGTGCTGGCGGAGCTGACCGCGATGGCGGGCATGACGACCGGTGGCGGCGGGCACGACGGCCACGGCGGCATGGCCATGCCCACGCCCACGCCCGCGCCGACCGCGTCGGCGAAGTGGCCGCACATGATGATGAACGCCGAGAGCGACCTGCTCGGCGGAGACGCCGGCGACGTCTACTACCCGCATTTCCTGATCAACGGGCGGGTGGCCGCCGCTCCGGAGACGTTCGCCGCCAAGCCGGGTGCCCGGGTGCGCATCAGGTTGATCAACGCGGGTGGCGACACCGCGTTCCGGGTGGCGCTGGGCGGCCACCGGCTGACCGTCACCCACGCCGACGGCTTCCCGGTGGAACCGGTGGAGACCGACGCGCTGCTGCTCGGCATGGGCGAACGCTACGACGTGCTGGTCACCCTCAAGGACGGCGCCTTTCCCCTGGTCGCGCTGGCGGAAGGCAAGCGGGGCCTGGCCCGTGCCCTGGTCCGCACCGCGAAGAGCGCCAGAACCCCGCAGGCGGATGCCCGGCCTGACGAGCTGAACAGCCGCATCGTCGGCTATGACCAGCTGAAACCCGCGCAGGACGTACGGCTGCCGCAGCGGGCCGCAGACCGGACGATCACCCTGAACCTCACCGGAAGCATGGCCAAGTACGACTGGGCCATCAACGGCAGGAAATACGACCCGAAGGTCATCGAGCCGATCAGGTCCGGGGAGCGGGTCAGGCTGTCGTTCGTCAATCAGAGCCTGATGTGGCACCCCATGCACCTGCACGGCCACACCTTCGCCCTGGCGCGGACCGGCCTCAGGAAGGACACCGCGATCGTGCTCCCGGGCGCGACCCTCGACGTCGACTTCGACGCCGACAACCCCGGCCTGTGGATGATCCACTGCCACAACGTCTACCACGCCGAGGCCGGGATGATGAGCCTGCTCGGCTACCAGGCCTGAAAGGACACGCGCGATGATCAAGAAACTGGGACTGGCGCTTGCCCTGGCCATCGGTCTGACGGCGTGCGGTGCCGGCGAACCGGCCGCCACCCCTTCCGCCCGGCCCTCCGACGTGGGGGTCGGGCACGTTCACGGCCTGGGGGTGGACCCCGCGACCGGCAAGACGTACGTCGCGGGCCACTTCGGCCTGTTCACCCTGGAGAACGGGAAGCTGGCCAGGGTGGGGGACCGGGACGCCGACCACATGGGTTTCACGGTCGCCGGCCCGAAGACCTTCTACGCCAGCGGGCACCCCGCCGCGGATGATGTCACCGCCGGCGAGCCGCCGCACCTCGGGCTGATCCGCTCCACCGACTCCGGTCTCACCTGGGAGCAGGTGGCGCTGGCGGGCAAGGCCGACTTCCACGCCCTGCAGGTCGCGGGGAAGACGGCCTACGGGTACGACAGCCAGACCGGCCAGATCTGGCGCGGGCAGGGGGCCGACCTCAAGCCGGCCGCCCGGCTTGACCTGCTCGACCTCGCCGCCGGAGCCGACGCGCCCGATCGCCTCTACGCCACGACGCCCGATGGCGTGAAGGTCAGCGGCGACTCCGGCAGGTCCTTCGAAGCGCTGAAGGGAGCCCCGCTGCTGTCGTTCCTGGACGTGGTCGGCAAGGATCGGCTGGTCGGCGTTGACCCGGGCGGCCAGGTGCAGGTCAGCGCCGACCGAGGAGCGACCTGGCAGCCGGCCGGGCGCCTGCCCATGCAGGCCGTCGCCTTCACCGCCGTATCCGCCGAGCGTCTCCTGGCCGCCGCCATGGACGGCACGGTCTACGAGTCGATGAACGGTGGCAAGGACTTCACGACCGTTCACCAGCCCTGACGAGGGGCGACGCTGCCCCGGATGCGATGTCAGCGGGCCGGCCGGGTCTTGTGGCAGGGAGATCAGCTGAGCGACCCTGCCGCAGGCCTGGCCGACGCCGCTCAGGCGCCTCGGCGGTCGTCTCCTCATCTCGCCACAGCGCGGGGCGTGGCGGGTGAGGGTGCCGGGGGTTCCGGCAGTTGGTCATGGTCCACCAGGCCGGTGGATTCCAGGTAGGTCATGTGGCGCATGACGAAGTTCATGCCTTCTCCGGCGAACTTCCTGATCTCGGAGTTACGGGTGCCCGCCCGCACCGCGGCCAGGGTGCTGAAGACCTTGCCGTGGGCGGCGCGCAGCAGGTTCGCGTAGTCCCGGTCGAAGGCGGGGCCGCTCTCCGCCGCCAGTTGGGCCATCCAGCTCTGCTGGTCGGCATTGGGTTCGTCGGGCAGCGCGACGCCCAGCTTCCTCGCGGTCTGGCGGGTCATCAGGTCCAGCTTCGCGTGTTCGTTCATGATCTGCCTGCCGACCTCCTTGACACGCTGGGACTTGGCGCGGGTTGCGGCGTACTCGCCTACGGGCATCTCCCACAGGCCCGCCTGCCGAACCTTGACGAGCAGATCACGGTCGGCTGCTGTGAGGGGGCCTGATGACGTCTGCG
Source organism: Nonomuraea sp. NPDC049625 (assembly GCF_040675285.1). NCBI lineage: Bacteria > Bacillati > Actinomycetota > Actinomycetes > Streptosporangiales > Streptosporangiaceae > Nonomuraea > Nonomuraea sp. NPDC049625. The sequence continues at coordinate 1,050,370 of NZ_JBFAOQ010000002.1, forward strand.
TGGCCGCGGTGGCGGCGGGATCGCTGTCCGGAGGCCGTTGTCGCCGATCTGCTCGCCGCCCGGTGCCCACGTGAGCGGCGGCTGTGCTCACCCCCTTGGCTTGGCGGAAACACGAGGATGGTGATGTTCGTCATCGTCGGCGTACCTCCACTTGACGCTTGTGGTTCCTTCGGAGGTACGCGAGCCTGACCCAACAAGTTCGACAACATGTAGAAGTTGTCATGAATGGTGCTGGCCGGCGTTGGCGCGCTACGGCTCTCCCTCGTACAGCGGCAGGACGACAACGAACCGGGCGCCGGGCCAGTGGTCGGCGACGGCCAGGGTGCCACGGTGAGCCATGGCGATCTCGCGGGACAGGGACAGGCCGAGGCCGCTGCCCTCCTTGTCCTTGGCCCGTGCGTCGTCCAGGCGGGTGAAGCGTTCGAAGATCCGCTCTCTGTCCTGCGGTGGGATGCCGTCGCCGTCGTCCGCCACGGTGACGATCACCTTGCGGTCCGCCACCTCGACCGAGAGGTCGATCCTGGTGGCGGCGTGCCGGGTGGCGTTGTCCAGGAGGTTCGTCAGCATGCGGTCGAGCTGGATCGGCGAGCCGTACACCGGGGCAGGCCTGCATGGGTTGATGACGATGAGAGCTCTGGAGCCTTCTCGGCGACGTACCTGCTCTTGGGCCACCCGGCACATGTCCACCACGCGGCGCTGCACGACCGCGTGGGCGTCCAGGCGGGCCAGCATCATGAGCTCGTCGATGATGCCGGTGAGGCGGTCGGCGGCGGCCAGCGCCTGCGTGCCCGTGGCCCGCCAGTCTGTTTCGTCCGGGTAGGCGCTGGCGACCTCCAGCTGGGTGTGCAGGGATGAAAGGGGGCTGCGCAGCTCGTGAGAGGCGTCGGCCACGAAGCGGCGCTGGGACTCGGCGGAGCGTTCGAGGCGGTCGAGCGTATGGTTCGTGGCGGCAGCCAGGTCGGCGATCTCGTCGCCGGTGTCGGGTACGGGTACGCGCCTGCTGAGGTCCTGGCCGGTGATCTCGGTCAGCTCCGCGCGGATGCGCTCGACCGGGCGCAGGGCGAGCCCGACCACCGCCCGCGTCGTCGCGCCGACGATCACCAGCGCCAGCGGCGTGCCCAGGAACACCAGCGCGTGAAGCCACGCCAGCGCCCGGTTGAGCTCGGCGAGCGAGGCCGCACCGTACACCGTGGCACGACCCTGCGGCATGTGCACAGGCCTGGCTACCACGAGGTACTCACCCCCGTCTTCTCCCTGGACGGGCGGCAGCCGACGCTCGGAGATGTGGATCTTCTCGCGCTTGTCCGCCTGGACGGTCATCACGGGCGAGGCCGCGTGCGGATCGGGGGAGGCGGCAAGCACTTTGCCGTCCTCGGAGACGACCTGCAGGAGATGCACGTGCGACGGCGTTTCCAGCTTCGCCGGAAGGCGGCTGGCTCGGGTTTGGTCGGCGACTTTGTGTACGGCCAGTTCCACCCTGGTATGCACGAGTTCGCGCAGGTAGGGCGGCACGGTGGCGAGGGTGATGGTGGACGTGACGGTGCAGACCAGCGCTGCTATCAAGATCGCGAGCGTGGTCACGCGCGCTCGGATCGAGCGCGGAAACAGTCGTGCCGCCATCCGATCCCCCGTGTCACTATCTGTGACACGTACCCGGAGAGGGGATTCGCAACAATAATGACCATTAATCTTTGCATATGCCGGATGACCGTTTGGTAGGGAAGGCTCCAGGAAAAGGGCGATTCGTGCATTTGGCCATCCCGGGATCGAGATTGTGCTGACGCCCAAAGGACCTTCTCTGTTGTGTAGATAATCCTTGCTGTTGACTGAACTGCGGGCATGGTGCCGGGCGTATCTCCCATCGATCGCTTGTGGGAGGGCTCGGCATGTCAGGTCCGTCGCGAGGTGTCATCGGCACTCTGGCCGCGCTCGTTCTGGTCGCCGGGTGCGGTTCGGAGGCCCGGCCCGAGGCTGCGGCGAGCCCGACGCCCGGCCTCTATCAGGAGGCCGCCCTGAGCGCCGAGGAACTCGCCGCGAAGGTCGGGTGCGAGCCTGCCATGCGGACCAAGGCGGCCGAGTTGCGCGAGGGGGTGTGCAGGACGGCTGACGGCAACTACGTGGTCACCAGCTTCACCACGGAGCAGGGCAGGCGGGACTGGCTGGACTACGCGCAGATGTACGGCGGCTCCCACCTCGTCGGACGCCGCTGGGTCGTCTCGGCCGCGCCAGCCGTTCTGGAGACGTTGCGCAGGACCTTGGGTGGCGAGCTGCAGACAGGCCGCAGCGCCGCTCCGTCCGGTGCTTGAGATCGGCCGCGCTCACTTCGGTGGGCGCCGGTACAGCCACGTCAGGCGCGGTCGAGGAACCACTTGAAGACGGTACGGGTCTGCGGCAGGCACAGCATGATGGTCAGGGTGAAGCAGCTCGTCGACCCAGGGGCGATCCGACGGCCACGGGAACGCGGGCCTGCCGGACACCGTCTCGTTCGAGGTCATGAAGCCGGACGCGCCGTTCCCTCGTCCTTTCCGGCCTCGGCGGGAGGCGCGTCCTGGCGGCCTTCGGCGGACCTGGCGCGGCTTTCGGAGCGCACCAGGGAGACGACGCCGGCGATGAATGCTCCGCCGACCACGAGGGGAGGCGTGAGGGCGGACACGATCTCGAACAAGGGATTTCTCACTTTCAGGCGTTTGGATTCGGCGGCGGGGCCCGCGACGCCATGTTGACGCCGACCAGGTTGAACAGCAGGGCGATTTCCGGTTGCGGCTCAGCCGAACATCGCGATCACGGTTACCGCCATGATCACGATCAGGGTCACGACGGCGCCGATGGCGAGGGCGATCTTCACGTTGGTCGTCATCTTCGGCTCACCGTTCCTGGGAACGCCTGTTCAGCCCGGCCAGGTAGTCGTTGTAGGCGGCCAGTTCCGCCTCGCCGCGGCGGTCGGCACGGCGGTCCAGCCGTCTGGATCGGCGGTGGTCGCTGAGCGCCCACTGGGCGGCGATGGTGATGACCACGATCATGGTGGGGATCTCGCCGAACGCCCATGCCATGCCCCCGGCGACGCTCTGGTCCTGCAGCACGCTCGCTCCCCAGGGGCGGGTCAGCTGGTCGTACCAGGACGAGGCGATCGACTTGCCCATCATCATCATCGAGATGCCGAAGAACGCGTGGAAGGGCATGGTCATCATGAGCGTGCCGAGCTTGGCGATGTACGGCAGGCGGCGCGGCGCCGGGTCCACCCCGATGACCACCCAGAAGAACAGCGTGCCGGACAGCAGGAAGTGCGTGTTCATGAGGATGTGGCCGACCGGCTGGCGCATGGCGGTCTCGAACAGCGAGGTGTAGTACAGCGCGTACGAGCCGCTGACGAAGACGACCAACGCGAATGCCGGGTGCGAGACGATCTCGGCGACGCGGCTGTGCAGTGCCGAGACGATCCACTCGCGTGGGCCGCGGTCGCCGCGCCGGGCGGCCGGTCTCAGCGCTCTGAGGGCCAGCGTCACCGGGGCGCCCAGGACCAGGAAGATCGGCGCCAGCATGGCCAGGCCCATGTGCTGGATCATGTGCATGCTGAAGAGCACGGGCGCGTACGTGGCGATCCCGCTCTGCGTGAGAACGACGATGAGAACGAGCCCGACCGCCCAGGCGATCGAGCGCCCCAGGGGCCAGGAGTCGCCTCGGCAGCGCAGGCGGACGACCCCCGCAGCGTATCCGGCGGCGCCGGCGAAGGTCAGCAGGGCGAAGAAGAGGTCCAGGCGCCACAGCGAGGCCAGGCGGGCCGTGGTGAGCTCGGGCGGCATCGCGTATCCCAGCAGGTCGCGAACCAGGTCGACGGGCAGCACGGTGGGCGGCGGCGAGGTCCGCGACAGGGCCACCGCCAGCCCGATGGCGGCGGCCATGACCACGACCTCGCCGGCCGCGAGCCGGATGAAGGCCCGTGGCCGGCCGGCGCTCAGGGCTGCCAGTGTGTGGCGGCGGTGCAGCCATCCGACTCCTCCGAGGATGACCAGGGTGGCCGCCTTGGCGAGGATGAGCAGCCCGTACGAAGAGGAGAACAGCTGCCCGATCTCGGTGAGGCGGGCCGCGGAGCCGGCCACGCCGCTGACCGCCACCCCTGCCAGGCACCACAGCGCCAGGCGGGAAAATCGTCCCGTGGCGAGCGCCAGATCGGCCCCGCCGCGCAGGGCGTGCACGGTGACCGCGGCCAGGCCGCCGACCCACAACGCCAGAGCCACCAGGTGCAGCCCCAGCCCGGTGATCGCCATCGAGTGGTTGGGGGAGCTGGCCGAGTGGCCGGTCAGTACGGGCGGAAGCAGCGTGAGCAGCGCGACGGCGAGCAGTCCGGCGGCGCCATGCGCGCTCGCCACCCCTCTGGCATATCCCGCGACGCAGCCCGACAGGATCAGCACCAGCAGCAGCATGGTGCCCTGCGGGATGGTGGTGACGAAGCTGACGATCACTGTGCCGCTCAGCCCCGTGACGGGCACCGCCAGGAGATCCGACAGCGTGAACAGCATGGTCAGCGCGGTCATCCCGGCCCAGGAAAGGGCGGCCCACGACGCCATGCGCGCGTATCCCCGCGCCTCGGGGGACAGCAGTCCCTTGGTGGAGGGGAGCAGGACGGTCGCCATGAGGAGCAGGCCCACCGTCGTCACGGCGGACAGGTCGGCGCCGAGCCTGGCGACCGGCAGTCCCCAGCGCGTGACGGTTCCGGCGTCGGGGAGTCCGGCGATCTCGACAGTGGTGGCGGCGCCGCCCACCACCAGGCCGGCGGCCAGGGCGGCCCCGGCGACGGCCGTCGCGGCGAGGAGCAGCCGGGATATGCGCGCGGTCAAACGAGTACTCCTTGAGGCAGGATTGTTCAGCCGGAGGCCGAGGGCGCGACTCCGCGCCGCACCTGCAAACTTCTACGTCAAGTAGAACTTCTATCGCATGTCGAATACAGAGGTTGTAAGAGTTCGCTATCGCATCGAGATGTGCACGTGGTCCTGGTGGTTGGCGGTGATGCCGCCGCGGTCGGACATGCTTCTCCAGCTGGAGCCCTGCCAGATGCGCTGCTTGTAGATCACGTACTTGATGCCCAGGCGGGAGGTGTTCTTGATCGCCCATGCCGCCAGGGCGTCGCCCTGGGCCGACTGGGCGGGGGAGGGCCACGTGCCGCCTCGCGTGATCATGAAGTCGCAGGCGCGTCCCTGCGGATGCTCGCCACCGTCCTGAAGCGAGCGGAAACACCCGATGCTGGGCAGCGTGAACCGGCGTTTCACCTGATCTCGCACCATCCGGGTGCGAGGGGTGATGTTGTCGGCGCCCGACGGCAGCTCCGGCACCCAGCTGCCGTCGGACCTGCGCACTCCCGGCGCGACCATGAGGCGGTCGATCCGGTCGGTGATCTGGGCGATGAGCTTGTCGGCCTTCTGTCGTTCCGCGCGCAGCCGGGTTCCGCGATCGCGCAGCTCACGCGTTCTCGCGGTGGCGGCCTCCTCGGCGCGTCGGCGAGCGTCGCGGGCGGTGGCGTACCGGCTGATGATCGCCTGCTGGTTCTGCACCTGCACCTGCAGGACCGCGGCCGCATGGAGAGCGGCGTGCGGTTCCTGGGCTCCCATCGGGACGCTCTGGCTCACCTGCGGACTCTGGTAGGCGAGCGCCACCAGTTCGGCGAGCTGCTCGCGGGTGGCGTCATAGTCGCCCTGCGCGGTCTTCAGCCGGGTCGCGGCCTCCTTCTCCGCGCGCCGGGCGGTGGCCAGGGCGGCCAGGTTGGCGTTGTAGCCGGCGGCGGCGCGGTCGAAGTCCTTCTGGAGCCGGCTCAGCTGCTTGCGTAGTTGCTCGGCGGTGGGCTTGGGCTCCGCGTGCGCCGGGAGCATGGCGAGCGTGGCGACAGTGAGGAACGAGGCGACCGTGCTATATGCGACCCTCAGCCATCCAGCCGTCACGCCTGCTCCCTCTCCAGCTTCTTCTATGCTCCGTAGAAGTATGGGGGAGTCTATGGGGCGAACCGGTGCTCAGGGGACGATTCCTTCGTACTTGAACCACCCGCGGTGACGACGCGTAGCTCTTGATGATCGGCGGACCGCGGGAGGGGACCAGGCCTGATGGGGCAGCTCGCTCAAGTCACATCCTCCACCGGCCCAAGGGGCGGTGCCGGGCGGCCGAGGAGGGTCTCCGGCCACCCGGAGGGCAGGCGCTCGACACGCCTGATCGTCCTGGTGTGCGGGGTGGTGGTCCTTCTGGCGATCGTCGCGGGGATCACGCTCTACCTGCTCCCCGGAAAAGACCCTTTGACGGTCACCGGGCCTTTCGGCGAGCAGCCGCAGGTGGCCTTCGCCGAGGGAGGGCAGCCGGGCGAGGACCTCAAGGCCGAGACCGTGATCGCGGGCAGAGGCGTGGCGGTGGCCCAGGGAGATCTGGCCGTCGTCCAGTTCGCCAGTTACACCTGGACCGGTACCTCTCACCGGGAGCTCGACAACAGCCATGACCGCGGCAAACCGGCGGTGATGCGGATCGGAGAGCTCATCCCCGGCCTGAACAAGAGCCTTCTCGGTAAGACGGTCGGCAGCCGGGTGGTGATGTCGATTCCTCCCAAGGACGGCTACGGCGCCGGCGGTAACGCGGAGACCGGGGTGACCGGCACGGACACGCTCATCTACGTTGTCGACCTGCTCGCCACGTATCCGAAGACCGCCTCCGCGCGTGGTCGCGCGCGCCCGGCCGGCCCGGCTCTTCCTCAGGTGACGGCAGGGCCGGCGGGTGGGGCTCCGGCGGTGGCGATCCCGGCGACGGATCCACCTGCCGAACTGCGGGCGGAGGCCTTGATCGAGGGAGACGGCCCGGCGATCCGCGCCGATCAGATGCTGGTCACCCACTATCAGGGGCAGATCTGGCGCAACGGCAAGGTCTTCGACTCCTCCTGGAACAGAGGAGAGGTGGCGCCGCTGTCATCGCTGACCGGCACGATTCCCGGCATCCTCGAAGGGCTGACCGGCAAGAAGGTCGGCAGCCGGGTGCTGCTGGTCATCCCACCCAAGGACGGGTACGGCAAGAAGGGCCCGGAGGCGGCGGGGATCAAGGACGACGACACTCTGGTCTTCGTCATCGACATCCTGGGCGCGTACTGACAACCCTCGGCAGGCACCCTGCAGCGCTGCCGAGCCGAACTGGGCTCGGCCGATGTCCGGCCAGCAGGTCCAAGGGCCGGCGGCACGCCATTCTCCTCGGCTGTTGAGGTCATTGACGTTCGGCGTGATGTTCGTAAGTCGTGATCGAAATGTACCGGTTGGGGGATCATGTCCGACCGTACGCTTCGACGGACGGGGAACAACGGGGAGGCATGCATGTCGTTCATGACGCGGATGGCGGCGGCGTTCAAGGGGGAGGTCAGGGCAGACGAGCTCGAGGCCTATCGCCGGGCGGGCGGGCTCGTCTACACCGAACTCGAGCGGGCCGAGGCGCTGCGCGCCCGGTTGGCCGTCGAAGGAGTGAACCTGTGGCACGGCCCGCAGGCCGCCGCCGGGCAGCTGCTGTGCACCTGGAACGCGTTCGTCCTGCAGGCCATCGGGGAGCACCTGCTCGACGCGGACTACGCCGCCGACCCGAGCACCGTCGGCTACGTGCCGCAGGTCACCGCTCTGCAGGTCGACGCCTGCTTCGCTCAGGTGGAGGGCTGGGTGTCACGGGCGCGCCAGGCCGCGGGCAACTCCCGCTACCTCGTGGAGAAAGAGGTGCTGCTCCCCGCCGACCTGCCCGAATGGGCCGAGGCCAGCCCGTGCCCGCTGCCGCACCTGCACGGCATGCTCGCCGCCTCGCGCGCCATCCGCCGCCACGCCGAGGTCGCGCTCGGCGTCTTCGAGCAGACCGTCGCCGACGCCGACAGGCACCGCTACGCACTGGAACGGCTGCGCCAGCTGGCCGCCGAGGCGGCGACGGCCGCCGACTACGCCGAAGGGCTGCTGGACGCCGACCCGGCGCCGCGCATGCACGAGGCCATCGAGCAGCGCCTGCAGCGCGCTCTGGAGATCTACTACCACCTCGGCCAACTCATCGCGATGCCCGGACTGATCGGCGGCTACAGGGGCCCCGGCGTACGGCAGGTCGTCCCGCCCGCCAACCTGAAAGTCGCCGACGTCCGCGACTTCGACCCCTGGTGCCTGACCGACCCGCAGAAGCGGAGCTTCTGGCAGGCCGATCCGCGGGCACGCCAGGCGATCAAGGAGATGTGGGAGTACGACCCAGCCCCCGCCCTCACCCTGCGCATCCAGGCCGAGATCGACGCCGCCCGGGAGAGCGGCGCAATCACCTTCGCCATCGACGCCCAGGGGAAACCGTTCGGCTGCTACTACTGCTGCCCCTGGTCCGCGATCTATCTGGTGCGCCGTCCGGTCGTCGTCGGCGGCCGCGCACTGCGTGCGATGCAGCAGTTCACGCTGGAGGTGTCGGCCGAGGACATGCCGAAGGGCGGCCCGTTCAAGCGCGAGATCATCGTCTCCTCCTTCAGGCCGACCAACCGGATCGACTACTGCGACCCGGACGGCCTGCACGGCGACTGAACCACCGAAGAGTCCGCCTCGCGCCGCGCATCGACCGCATCAGGCTCATGCGCGCGAGTTGGGACGCCCTACACGGTGATGCACACCACGGGAGCGATCAGCACGGCCACCGGCCCGCTGAGCAGCAGACCGGCTGCCGAGTAAGCCGCCGCAGGCACCCAATGAGACTGACGGCGCTCGCCGAGCAGCCGCTGCAGCCGTTCGACGACGCCCGCGTCCGCCAGGCCGAACGAGGCCAGGCCAGGGCCGGGCCCGCAGGTCGCCATGCGGACGAGCGCGCGGGCCAGCGGCAACTCGCCGTGCGCCCGGCTGGCGTGATCGTCGGCGATCATCTCCAGCAGTACGGCCACCGTCTGCCGTGCGGTCCGGGCGCAGGCCAGCCACGGGAACGCGTGCTCCAGCGCGACAAAGGGGAGCAGCGCCAGGTCGTGGTGGCCTCGGGCGTGTGCGCGCTCGTGCTCGAGAACCGTCTGGAGCTCCTGGCCGGTCAGCGAGTCCAGGGTGCCCTGGCTGAGCACGATGCGCCGATGCCTGCCGGGCACGCAGTAGGCGACGTGTTCGGCGACCGGCAGCACGTAGACGTCGTGGGCCGGGGAATGGTCGGCCACCACGTCGACCAGCAGGCGCTGGCGGCGGCGTTCGCGGATCGTCTTGGTGGTGGTGCGTACGGTGTGGATGAGCAGCCAGCTCATCAGGCCCGCCGACCAGGTCAGGGCCAGCAGGTGCATCGGCCCGAGTCCGTCGAGGCCGTGGCCGCTGACGATCTGGCGCGCCAGCGTGTGCGCCCCGTGCGGGAAGACCGCGGCCAGCGGCGCGACGGCGGCTACCAGCCCGAGACCGACCGCGCCCAGGCCGGCGGCGACTCCGATCGCCTGCCACAGCGCGAGCGCCGCGCGGGGGCAGCGGTGCGTCCAGGCCGCCCCGGCCAGCCTGCGCGCGGCCTGGTCGCCCAGCGCCAGCGGCAGCAGGGCGATTCCGGCCGCGATCAGCCAGGCGATCACGGCGCGGATCCGTCCCGCTCGCCCAGCGCCTCGCGCAAGGCGCTGGCCACCTCCGGCGTCACCGTGCCGACGAAGCGCTGCACGGCCGCCGCGACGTCACCGGCCTCGTCCAGGGCGGCGCGCATGGCCTCGGCGACGAAGGCGTCCTTGTCCGCGGTGGCCTTGTAGAGGTGTGCTCGCCCGATGCGTTCGCGGGAGACCATGCCCTTGTTCGAGAGCCGCATCAGGACGGTCAGCACCGTCGTGGTGGCGGGCTGGGACGGCAGGCCGGCTGCGAGGACGTGGGCGAACATGCCGTCCGGATGCTCCCACAGAGCTTCCATGACCGATCGCTCCAGATTGCCCAGCTGCACCGTGGCCCTCCTGCCGTGTTCTACTCCAGGTAGAAGGCTACCGTCCCCATGCCGTCCGTCGACGGGCAATCAAACAAGTGCCGCGTCGCGCCGGCAGCCAGGCGTGCAGCGGTCGGCGCCGCCGGTCGGCACGCGGGATCGGTGGCGCAGGCTTCTTCGTCCTCGTGATGCTGTGCGGTCATCGATGACTCCTCTCTCGGCGTATCAGCGGCTGCACAGGGTGACCGCCCAGCTCGAATAGCTGAGGCTGCGGTCGGTGATGATGCGGTCGACGCCATAGCCGGCCAGGCGCCGCCAGGCGGTGGGGGTGTTGGGAGTCCAGGCGTAAACGTGCACCCCGGCGGCGTGGTAGCTGTCCACCCACGAGCGGGACAGCTGGTCGTATCGGACGGAGACGAAGTCGTAGTGCTCGGCCTGGGCAGGGGGCGGCGTCGTGCTGGCCAGCAGCCCCTGGGCGACCGGCAGGAAGGAGACGCGGCTCAGCGCGGTGGGCAGGAACGAGGTCAGCGCGGTCCAGTCGTAGGCGCGATAGCGGTGATAGACGGCGGTGAGAGTGCGAGCGTCGGCGTCGTCCGGGACGCTCTTCAGCTCGATCAGCACCAGGTCGACGCGGCCGCGCAGCGCGTCCAGCACTTGCGCCAAGGCAGGTGGCGCGAGGCCGTCGCCACCGCGCAACGTGCGCAGCCGCGCCATGGACGAGGTGGCCACCAGACCGCTGCCGTTCGTGGTGCGATCCAGCGTGGCGTCGTGCATGAGGACGGGTTGGTGATCCCTGGTGAAGCGTATGTCTATCTCCACCTGCCGGGCATGGGCCGCCAGCGCCTGCCGTAGCGACGTGAGGGTGTTCTCCGACCCGGAGGGGGGATAGCCGCGGTGGGCGATCACTCCGGGTGCACGGCACTGCCCCGCCGCCCGGGCGGCGTCAGCCGGGACCGCCGTAGTGACGATCTGTATGACCGCGGTGAACGTGGCCACGAGGGCACGGCACCGCCCGTGTGCCAGGGGCGGGTGCCGTGGAAGCGGTGCCTCGAGGGTGCCGTCCCCGGTCGGCGGACGCCGGGGGCGGGGTGAGAGGCTCATCCGGCGCCGTTCCGGAGGCTGCCGACCACGGGTTTTGTGAGCGCGTAGCGGCACGACACGGTCGGAGGCTGGCGGGTGGGTACGGGGGTGGCGTCGGCCGGCAGGCTCGAAAGTGCCGGCCATCCGGTCGTCGCGGCCATCGCCAGTGCGGAGTTGCGGACGGTTCTCATGCGCTGCCCTTCCCGTGCACTTCTACGGAAAGTAGTTGACTCATTACGTTGAGTTTAAACATATGATTGAGTGTTCATATGTAGAAGGAAAGGCATGCGGGAAGTGTTGACGCGGAGCGCCTCGGCATGACCTGGCCATCACCCGTCATTCACCGTCGTCCAAGGAGCTCAGCGCATGTCTGATCGACACAGGCACCCGGAACAAGGGGTCGGACGGAACCACGGCCATGGCCACGGGCACGGCCACGGACATGCCGTCGATGCGCAGGCCGACCGGCGCTATCTGAGCGGCGCACTCGCTCTGATCGTCGGCTTCATGGCCGTCGAGGTCGTGATCGGCGTGATCGCCCAGTCACTGGCGCTGATCTCCGATGCCGGTCACATGCTCACCGACGCGATGGCGATCGTGCTGGCCCTGATCGCGATGCGCATCGCGGCCCGACCACCGCGCGGCGGCTTCACCTACGGGCTGAAACGCGCCGAGATCATCTCAGCCCAGGTCAACGGCATCACCCTGCTCCTGCTCGCGGCCTACTTCAGCTTCGAGGGCATCCGCCGTCTGATCGAGCCTCCCCAGGTCGAGGGCCTGTTCGTGGTGTTCACCGGATTGGCCGGCCTCGTCGTCTGGCTCACCGACTGGACCCGCGCCGACGCCATCGCCGCCCTGATCGTCGCCGCCCTGATGCTCAAGGCAGGTTGGGGCCTGGTCCGCGACGCCGGACGGGTGTTCATGGAAGCCGCTCCGGCCGGAGTGAACCCCACCCGGGTCGGCCGCCAGATCGCCGCCCTCGACACCGTGGTCGAGGTGCACGACCTCCACATCTGGGAGGTGACATCCGGATATGCCGCCCTGTCGGCCCACGTGCTGGTCACCCCGGGGGCCGACTGCCACGCCACGCGCCTCGCGGTCGAGAGCCTGCTGCAGGACCGGCACGGCATCGTGCACACCACCCTGCAGGTCGACCACGCCTCGCCCGGCAGCCACGCCTTCGACGACGACGGCGCCCTACGTCGGCTCGTACAGCACTGCGCCGACCCGCACGGCCCCACCCATCACGCCCGCCGACCTGATGAGACGGCCGGTGGTGACGATGGCGCGGCCGAGCCTGCGGCGCCGGCTTCCACCTGTCATGACCCGAACGTTCGGACATGAACTCCGTACTCGGGGGACACGCCACCGCGGCCCACCACCGCCCCGCGCAGGAGCCGCGGGCTCGGCCGTGACCGGTTGGCCAGGCTTGTTCCTGCGCGGCGTGTCATTGACATTTGTCGCAATGCCGACAAACTATTCATGTGAACGGTTCTTCAGATGATGGTGTGTTGGCAATAGACGGCTGCATGGTCAAGGTGGTCGACGGTGAACGGGTGGCCGCCGTGTACGAGCGGATGCCGGCCGCCGACGACCTCACTGACACCGCGGACATCTTCGGGCTGCTGTCGGATCCGAACCGGTTGAGGCTGCTGGTGGCCCTGCTGGACGGCGAGTTGTGCGTGTGCGACCTGGCCGCGGTGACCGGCCAGAGCGAGTCGGCCGTCTCCCATGCGTTGCGACTGCTGCGCGCGCACCGCATCGTCGCCGCCCGCCGTTCCGGCCGGATGGCCTACTACCGGCTGGAAGACCCGCACGTACGGATGCTGCTCGACCTGGCTCTCGCCCACACCGAGCACACCGACGCCATCCACCCCGAACGCGACGGGAACGCGTGATCGGCACCGGAGGGACAACCACTCCGGATCGAACCCGCGACCTGCCGCACCAGCCGGCACCTTCCCAAGGGGACGGGGCGGGGTCGTCCGTCTGACGGCCCCGCCTTCGTCCCTGGGCGGACGGAGCGGGCGGCGGAAGCGGCCGCTACCCCGCGTAGGTCTCGAACTCGGCGACCTTCGGCGTGCCCGCCGAGCTGGTGATCCTGAAGGTGATCTTGCTCAGTGAGGTCGGCGTGAAGGTGATGGCGCCCGCGCCGCTGCCGGACTTCAGGACCGCTCCGGTGCCGGCGTTGATGAGCTGCCAGGCTCCGATGCCGCCTTCGGAGCCTGACGCCTCACGGATGACGACCCTGGAGACCGTGGTGGCGGAGCCCCACTTGATCGAGATGTCACCGGTCGAGCCGGCCGGCGACCAGAAGGTGCTCATGTTGCCGTCCCGCACGTTGCCGTAGCTGGTCCCGTCGGCCTTGCTGGAGCCGTCGGAGCCGGCTCCGAGGCTGAGGTTGGGCCCGCCGGGCGAAGGGGTGGGTGACGGCGTGGGGCTGACGGTCGGCGTCGGTGTGGCCGTCGGTGTCTGCGGCGTGCAGCTGCCGTTCGACTCCTGCAGCCCCTTGTTGGCGCCGGCCGTCTGGAGGACGAGGCCCGGCACGCAGCTCGCCCCGTCGAGGCTGTAGGAGTAGGGGATGCTGACGGTGGTGTTGGATTGCGGGTTGGGTCCGGCGGGGTTGTTCTCGCTGCCCGGGGCGGACCAGGTCACGTTGTCGAAGATGTTGCCGCCGACCTGCCAGTAGCCGGCCTCGCTGGTGTAGAAGGTGCCCAGGACGTCCTTGGAGTTCTTGAAGTAGTTGTTCTCCACTTTGGCGCGGGCTCCGGCCCGGGAGTTGATACCCGACTCGTGGAGGCTCACGTAGGAGTTGTTGTAGATGTGGGCGATGCCGCCACGCAGCAGGGGTGTGCGGGAGTCGATGTTCTCGTACAGGTTGTGGTGGAAGGTGATGTAGCCGTTCGAGCGGTCGCTCTCGCTGGATCCGATGAGCCCGCCGCGGCCGGAGTTGCGCAGGATGCTGTAGGACAGGGTCACGTACTGGGTGTCGTTCTTCATGTCGAAGAGGCCGTCGAAGCCCTCTGCCTCCCCGCCCGAGGCCTCCAGGGTGACGTGATCGACCCAGACGTTGCGGACGCTGCTCTCCATGCCGATGGCGTCACCGCCGTTGGACGTGGGCGAGCCCGACTTCTTGACGTTGCGGACGGTCACGTTGCGGATGATGATGTTGCGGGCTTCGCGGATGTGGATGCCCAGCTGGTCGAAGACGGCCCCGCTGCCGACCCCGATGATCGTGACGTTGCTGATCTGCTTGAGTTCGATCACGTCGGCGGCGGTGTTGCAGCTTCCGCCCGAGACCTTGGTGGTGTTGCCGTGGTTGATGGTCCCTGAGACCTCGATGATGATCGGGGTGCTGCTGCTGGCCCGATTGCACAGGGCCGTGTGAATCGCGGTCCCCGTGGTGGCCCTCACCGTCTGCCCGCCCGCGCCACCGGTGGTTCCGCCGTTGACGCTCGCGTAGCCGCTGGCGCCGCCGGCCGCCGCTGATGCCTGCAGCATCGGCAAGGCCACACCGGCCGCGGCCGCGATGGCCACCGCGGCCAGCACCACCTGGAGTCGCAACGCGACTGCTCGTCTCATCCTCGGTTCACCTTCTCCTTCGAACAACGGGTGCGATCTTCTCTGCGCGGTCGCCGCCGCGGCATCGGGCTTGTTGCAGGGTCAGGCCGGCCGCTGGGGTCTGGTTCCGGCCTCCGACGAGAGGGCGGAGGCCGGCGGCCGCTCACATGAACGAACACCTCCGCGTTGGGGATGACCCACACCGTAGGAAAGCGCTTTCCGGGTGTCAATGCGGCGTGAAACTTTCAAGTCGCCACCCGGTGGCGCCTCACGAAGCTCTCGGCCGGCTGCGTCTGGCCCAGGAGCGGTGGGGGTTGAAGGCGCGTAGAACCGGCACAATCCGCATCGGTCAGGACCTCGTCGACGGTGCCGGGCAGGCCACGCTCCGCCTTACGGATCCTCAACGGATCCTCAACCAGTCGCGGCCTACCTTCATCAGCGCAAGGCCCGATCGACAGCGGAAGGGGCAGCGTCATGGCTTCGGCCACCAGAAGGCTCATCGCCTCCATCGGCATCACGGGCGCTTGATCCCGCGATCGTGCCCATATTCGCGCCCGGACCTCCGTACACGCAGCGGACCGAACGTCCCGCGCCGGCAGAGCGAGAGTTCCAGGCGGTCCCTCGTCCCTCTTTTACGCAGCGGAAGGTGTTACGCGATGGAAGGTCGCCGGCCGCAGGTCACGATCACTACGACGGCCGCCGTGGTGGGCGAGCGGCGGTGGCGGGCCCGGCTGTTGTGGCTGTCCATGGTGCTCGCGCCGGTCGTGGTGTCGGTGGCCGCCAACCAAGTGCTCAACGACGGCGTGTGGAGCGGCTCCTGGCTCGCCGGCACCATCGTGGCGGCGGTGGTGGCCGGGCTGGTCGTCGAACGGGCCGGGCGCGTACTCGCCCCCGCCTCCGGGACCGTCACCGAGACCATGCGGGAGCTCGCCCAGCTGGTCCACGAGCGGTGGAGCGACGAGGTGGTGACGCGTTCCCTCGGCGATCCGCCGATCCCGGTCTCCTGGCACATGACCCGCCGAACCAAGCTCATGGATCACCCGCATCTGATCGCCGACCGTGAGCCGGCGCTGTCGGGCCGATCGGACGACATCGCCGCGCTCGCCGTCGCCTTCCGCGCGCTGCGCCGTCGCCGCCTGGTCATCACCGGAGGCCGGGGCACAGGCAAGACCACCCTGGCCATCCAATTGATGCTGGAACTGATCCGCACGCGTGCTGACAACGACCCGGTTCCGGTGCTCCTGCCCGTCGCCGACTGGGACATCGAGGCCCACCCTCGGTTTCAGGATTGGGTGGCCGAGCGCGTGCGCACCGACTACGCCGCCTTGCGCACGCCGGGTAACCAGCAGGACGGCGCCGACATTCTGGCGGCCCGTGGCTCAATTCTGGCCATTCTCGACGGTCTCGACGAACTGCCCGAGCCCGCCCGCGCCAAGGTGATCGAGAAATTGTCCGACACGCTCATGGAACGCGATCAGGTGATCATCACGTCGCGTACCACCGAGTACGGCGACGCGGTCACCGCCGCGCGGCGCCCGCTCAAGGCCGCCGCCGTCATCGCGCCCAAGGCGCTGCTCCCCGACATCGTGGCGAACTACCTGAGCGCCGCGTTGCCCGCGCTTTCCTCGTCCTCGGCGTGGACCAAAGTCTTAAGCGCCCTCAGGGAGGGCTCCGCGCCGGCTCTGGCCGATGTCACCTCCACCGCCTTGGGCCTATGGCTGGTCCGGGCCGTCTACATCGACCAGCCGGACGCCGATCCGGCTCCGTTGGCGACCGAGTACGCCGACGACACGCGGGCCCTGCGCGCTCACCTGCTCGACAATGTCCTTGGTGCGCTGCTGAACGCACGCACCACGATCCGGCCTATGACATGGGATCCGGCCGGCATCACCGAATGGACAAAGCGGCTGGCACGCCTGCAGGCCGAATCCGGCGGTCATGACCTGGCCTGGTGGCGGCTGACCGACCAGGCACTGCCCGCCTCACGAACGCGGCGCGCACTCGCCCGTACCTGGATCGGCGGGTTGACCGGTCTGGTGTTCGCACTCCCGGCCGCGTTGACCGCCATGCTGACCTATGGGCCGGTCTTCGGCTCGGCCTTCGGCATCTTCTTCGGCCTGTCGGCGGTGCAGGCCGCCCGCACCCCCGACTTCGCTCCGCTACGCGTACGGCAACGGCTGCAGGACTTCACCCGCGGTCTGTTGTCCGACGTGCGAATGATCTTCGTCATCATGCCGGTCGGCCTCGGCCTGCCGGCGGTGGGCTACAACGCGTGGGTGCACGGCTGGAAGATGGGGCTGGCCACCCTGTTCTCAGCGCTTGGCATCGGCTGGGTGACGGTGCGGGTGTCGCGGCAGCAGGACAAGAAGCCCGCCCAGCCAGACGAGAATCGACTCCCGCCGTTCACCGCCGCCGTCACCCCGCAATCCACCTGGCGGGTCAACCGAAGCCTCGTGGGTCTGCAATTGATGAACGCACTTCTCCTGGGGGCGATCGTCGGCTTCGCAGTCGATTTCATGAACGAGGCGTCCATCGTGCCGCCTCACCCGTCCGCGGCCGTGGACATGGGGATGGGCATCATCTGCGGCATAGCATTCGGTCTGGTGACCAAACGCCAGCACATGTGGCTGATGTCCACCATCGCCCTGGCGCACCTTGGGCCATCGGGCCGGCTGCCGTTCCGCTTGATGCGCTTCCTGCACGATCTGCACCACCTGGGTGTCCTGCGGACCGTGGGGCCCTTCTACCAGTTCCGCCACGCCGAACTACAAGATCATCTAGCTGCCTCCAGCTTCACGCCGGGACATATGCGCGGCGTCGCCCCCTGATACGCTGTCAGGCATGATCCAGAAGTTCATCCGGCTTCGTAACAGCTGAAGCGGTCTGCCCGCCGGTCGTTCAGCGGCCGGCGCCAGTTGAGGCGATCCCGCAGACAGGTGCCGTGGCACAAGCGGCGCACCACCCGGGTTTCGCCCGCAGCCGACCGCCTGCTTCATTTCAGGGCTTGTCCTGCCGTGTTCTCGCCCGGCAGCCGCACGCCCGCCTTCGGCAACCCAGGCACGTTCGCCGTGCCTTCCATCGAAACGGACTGTTCTTCATGAGATCAAACTCCAACCGCTCGTCGTCGCCTACGTTCGTGCTGGTCCACGGCTCCGGCGCCAGTTCCTTCATGTGGGCTCCCGTCCAGCGCGAGCTGGCGTTGCTCGGTCACCGCAGCTTCGCCGTCGATCTGCCGGGACATGGCCTCGACGCGCAGTACCCGCTCGCCTACCAGGCCCCCCAGGACCTCGACACGTGGGCGGTCGAACCGTCCACGCTGGCCGGGGTCACCCTGCAGCACAACGTCGACGCAGTCGTCGACGTGGTCCGACGCGTGGCGGAGCACGGGCCCGTGGTGCTGGTGGCGGCCAGCCTCGGCGGCGTGACCATCACCGGCGTGGGCAACGCGATCCCCGAGCTGGTGAACCGGCTCGTCTACATCTCCGCCTGGTCGTGCGTGCAGCGCTCCAACCCGATCGAGTACATGCAGGAGCCCGAGTTCGCCGGCAACCTGATGGGCCCGCTGGCCGCGTTCAACGTCGGCGACCCCGCTCAGCTCGGTGTCGGCCGGGCCAATTACCGCACCGCGGATGTGGAACTGCTCGACGCGCTCAAGGCCGCGACCATGGCGGACGTCAGCGACGAGCGGTTCCGGGCCTTCCTCAACATCCTGCAGCCGGACGAATCGATCGCGGTGATGACGGCCGACGCCCGCGTCCAGGCCGGCACCTGGGGCACGATCGCCCGCACCTACATCCGCCTCACCGGCGACCGATCCCTCCCGATCGCCATGCAGGACCGGCTGATCGCCGAAGCGGACGCCCTGACGCCCGGCAACCCGTACGACGTGCACACGCTGGACACGTCACACGTGGGGTTCCTGTTCAGGGCCGATGAGGTGGCCGCCATTCTGGACAAGGCCGCAATCTAGCAAGGCCTGAGCTGCCCGAGCGGGCTCAATCACGCAGCAGGGCGCACAGCTCGTCTGTCGCGTCATCGAGCGAACCGGCGCCGTCGACCACCAGGTCGGCGGACTCCGGCGGCTCGTAGGCTTGGCCGAGGCCGGTCAGGTTCGGCAGCGTGCCGGCCTTCGCCTGGGCGTACAGGCCCTTCGGGTCCCGGCGCGCGCACACCTCGGCCGGGGTGTCCACCCAGACCTCGGCGAAGTCGCCCGGCTGGAACAGGCTCTTGGCCACCGCCCGATCCGTACGGAACGGCGAGACCAGCGCGACGATCACGATCAGCCCGGCGTCCAGCAGGATGCGGGCCAGTTCGGCGACCCGGCGCACGTTCTCCGCGCGATCCTCCGGGGTGAACCCGAGGTCCTTGTTCAGCCCGCTTCGGACGTTGTCGCCGTCGAGCACGTACGTGTGCAGCCCCATGGCGTGGAGCCGCCGCTCCAGCGCGTTGGCGATCGTCGACTTGCCGGCGCCCGGCAGGCCGGTCAGCCACAGCACCTTGGCCCGCTGCCCCTTCAGCCGCTGCCTGGCGTCGCGGTCGACGGTGTAGGCGTGTGGAACGACGTTGCGGCCCCGCCGCAGCGCGTGCCGGACCATGCCGGCCGCCACGGTCTCCTTGCTGACCCGGTCCACGAGCAGGAAGCTGCCCGTGTCCCGGCACGTCCGGTAGCCGTCCAGGCAGATCGGGGTGTCGGTGGTCAGTTCGACCGTGCCGATGTCGTTGAGGCCGAGCGTACGCGCGGCGAACTGCTTGCCGGACACCACGTCCATCCGGCCGCGCACGGTCGTGACCACGGCGGGCACGGTCCGCGACCCGGCCAGCAGCAGGTAGGAGCGGCCGTGCCGCACCGGCTCCTCGGCGGTCCAGACCAGCGTGGCGGAGTACGCCGAGGCCGGGGAGAGCCCGTCGCCGAGGGCGGCCGGCGTGGTCAGCAGGTCGCCGCGACGGACGTCGACGTCACCGGCCAGCGTCACCGTCACCGGGGTGCCGGGGGAGGCCCCGTAGAGGTCGCCGCCGCCGGGGCCGAGCACCCGGTCGATCCTCGACTCCATGCCGCTGCCGGCGACCGCGACGGTGTCGCCCGGTCGGACCGGGCCGCCGACCACCGTGCCCGCGAAACCGCGGAAGTCGTCCGCCCGGATCACGTACTGGACGGGCAGCCGGTAGCCGTCGGCGCCGTCCGGTCGCGGCGGGCCTGGCGGCTCCCAGGCGGACAGCGCGCCGAGCAGCGTCGGCCCGTCGTACCAGGGGAGGTTCGGCGACGGGTCGACGACGTTGTCCCCATCGAGTGCGCTGGCCGGGATCACGCTCGCCGCCATGTCGAGGCCGTTCGCCGCCGACAGCACCTCGCTCGCGAGCTGCTCGAACGCCGCCCGGTCGTAGCCCACCGCGTCGAGCTTGTTGACCACCGCGATGACGGCCCGCACGCCCATCAGCGCGCAGATCGCCAGGTGCCGATGGGTCTGCTCGCGGACCCCTTTGGTGGCGTCGACGAGTAACACGGCGACGTCCGCGGTGGAGGCCGCGACCGCCATGTTGCGGGTGTACTGCTCGTGTCCCGGCGCGTCGGCGATGATCACCCGGCGCCCGGACGGCAGGTCCAGGAAGAGGTGGGCGACGTCGATGGTGATGCCCTGCTCGTGCTCCGCCTCCAACCCGTCGGTCAGCAGCGAATAGTCGACCGCTCCGGCCGGAATCGTGGAACCGCCGCGCCTGGTCCGCCGCGCGTAGTCGAGCCGGTCCTCGGTGGCGCTGCCGGTGTTGGCGAGCAGCCGACCGATGAGGGTGGACTTGCCGTCGTCGACCGAGCCACAGGCGACCACTCGAAGCACCGAAATCATCAGAAATATCCCTCCGACTTCTTGCTCTCAATGGATGTGCCGCCCTCGCCGTCGATGAGCCGACCGGCGCGTTCGGACCTCCGGTCGAGCCGCATCTCGTCGATGACCTCGTCGAGGTTCTCGGCCTTCGACTCGACGGCCGCGGTCAGCGGGTAGCAGCCGAGGGTGCGGAAGCGTACCTGGCGCAGCAGCGGACGTTCGCCGGGCGACAGCGGGAAGCGCTCGTCGTCCACCATGATCAGCGATCCGTTCCGCTCGACGACCGGGCGTGGTGCGCTGAAGTACAGCGGCACCACGGGGATGCCCTCCCGCCTGATGTAGCGCCAGACGTCCAGCTCCGTCCAGTTCGACAGCGGGAACACCCGCATCGACTGGCCGTCGGCCAGCTCGGTGTTCGCCCACCACCAGAACTCCGGACGCTGCGAGCGCGGCTCCCAGCGATGGCCGGGCTCGCGCAGCGAGAAGATCCTTTCCTTCGCCCGCGACCGCTCCTCGTCGCGCCGCGCGCCGCCGATCGCCGCGTCGAACCCGCTGTCGTCGAGTGCCTGGCGCAGCGCGACGGTCTTCATGATCCGCGTGTACTCGTGCGCGCCGTGGGTGAACGGCGTGACCCGCTCCGGGTTGGTGTGCACCCGCAGGTCGAGCTCCAGCCGCCTGGCCGTGTCATCCCGGAAGGCGATCATCTCGCGGAACTTCCAGCGGGTGTCGATGTGCAGCACGGGAAACGGCATCCGGCCGGGCGCGAACGCCTTGGTCGCCAGGTGCAGCAGCACCGAGGAGTCCTTGCCGATCGAATACAGCAACACCGGCCGGCGAAAGGCCCCGGCGACCTCGCGCAGCACGTGGATCGCCTCGGCTTCGAGCATGTCCAGGACGTCTTCTTCGGCCACGTATCGGCCCTCCGTCGTCGCTAACCGTTCTTCGGTGGTCCGGCCGCCGGTCGCGGTGTCGAGCGACCTCAAGGGCGGCCGGCGGATCGGTCTCCTGATCCCCGCGGCCATGCCCTTCTATAGTAACCTATAAAAGCGTTATATCGGTTATTCGAGCCAGATCGGCGGTGCGGCGATGAATACCCTGACGGTCAAGGAGCTGTCCGAGAAGACCTGGGACGACTTCGAGGCGGTGCTCGGGACGAACGGAGGTGCCCGCGGGTGCTGGTGCATGCACTGGCGGCTGTCCATCGCGGAGTGGACGGAAGGAAAGGGCGAGGGAAACAAGCAGGCCATGAGACGTCTCGCCCGGCGCGAGCCGGTGCCCGGCGTCGTCGTCTACGAGAACGACACGCCGGTGGCATGGTGCTCGCTCGGGCCGCGTTCGTCGTTCCCGAGACTTGAGCGTTCGCCGCTGCTCGCGAACATCGACGACGAGCCCGTCTGCGCGATCACGTGCGTCTTCGTGCAGAGAAAACATCGCGGCTCCGGGCTGCTGCCGAACATTCTCGAAGCGGTCTGCGAGTACGCGGGCTCCGCGGGTTACACGACCGCCGAGGGCTATCCGATCGAACCTCGCGACGGCAAACGCGCGGGCGCGGACACGGCGATGACCGGGATAGCCAGCGCCTTCCTCGGCGCCGGATTCTCCGAGGTGGCCCGCCCGCGTGGCGATCGGCCGATCATGCGGCGCAAGCTCCGCGCCGCCGGATGAGGCGAGAAGCGATCAGTGGTGCGTTCGGCCCTGACGGTGGCGGCGCGCCTTCTCGCGATTGCCGCAGATGTTCATGCTGCACCAGCGGCGGCGTCCACCCCGCGAGGAATCCAGGAACAGCCAACCGCATCTCCCGCAGGCCCTGATCCGGTCGCGCGGAAGGGTGAACAGTGCCTGGACCACCAGCAAGGACAAGGCCGCGGGGATCGCTCCCGGCGCCGTCCAGTCCACGGTGAAGCGGTCGAGCGCGGCATCGATCTGCTGGACCTGCTCGGCCCGCACGCCCGTACCGGCCCGTTCGAGAAGCGCGCCGAAAGGTTCGGCCGGCACCGCCTCGCCGTGCGCGACCGCGCTGAACACGGCCCACGCCTGTTCGCGAACGGCCTGAACCTCCGGCACGAGGCCGCTCGCGGACGCCTCCGTCAAGGACGGCACCTCCTCGAACAGTCCCGCGGACGCGCACCACGTCAAGACGTCCGAGGGTGCTTTCAGCAGTTCTCCGTCCTCGGCCGGGTGTGTGCGATCGAAGACGGTGTTCGTGAGGTCCAGGACCGGGTGGCCGCCGATGAAGTGGGCGTCCTGCCAGGGTGACCGGGCCTTGGAAGCGAAAGTAACCATTATAAGTAGTATATATGGTTCTTGCTCGCAGGCCAGGGCACACCGGGAGTCCGACCTACGTGACCTCTCCCTTGAAGCGTTTCCGGAGAAGGACGGTCGCGATGACCGCCGCGACCGCGAACCCGACCGAGCACCAGAGAGACCAGCGCCAGCCCGCGAGGACGGCATCGGTTCCACCGGTGACCCTGGCGAAGTGGGCCGCCACCGACGTCACGACTCCGACGCCCACGGCCAGCCCCAGCTGCTGGGAGACGTTGATCAGAGCGCCGGCCGTGGCCCGTCGCCCCTCGTCGGCGCCGTTCGTGCCGGCGATGCTGGTCGTGATCAGCGCGAGGATGTGGCCGAAGGCGTTCACCGAGGTGCCGATCAGGACGAGAGCGAGTCCGTAACCTTCCGGCAGGCCCACCATGATCAGGATGCCGAACGTCTCGATGACGATTCCGGAAAGGAGAACGCGGTAAAGCCCGAAGCGCTCGACCAGCCTGCCCGCGTAGATTCCGGTGACGATCGCGATCGCGCCCGAGACCGCGAACGTCAAGCCGGTCGTGAGCGCGCCCAGACCGAGATGCGTCTGAAGGTAGAGGGTGAGAATGAACAGCATTCCGCCGTAGGAGCAGATCAGCAGGACGTTGACCAGGTTGGCCGCGCCGATGGCGGAGGTGCGGAAGATGGAGATCGGCACGAGGGCGCTGTCCCTCCGCGACTCCACCCAGACGAACAGGGCCACGGCAGGCGCCGCGATCCCGGCGGAGAGCAGGATCGGAGCCGACAGCCAGCCGTACTTCTCCCCGTCGGTGAGGGCGAACACCAGCGCGACCATGCCCGTGGTCGCCAAGGCGACCCCGATGAGATCGAGATGGCGGGATGCGTGCGTATCCCGGCTCTCATCGAGATAGGCCCTCGCGAGCAGACCGGCGACCAGGACGACGGGCACGTTGATCAGGAAGACGGACCGCCAGCCGGCGTACTCGGTGAGAACGCCCCCGAGCACCATGCCGGAGACGAACCCCGCCGACAGCGCCGACCCGTAGATGCCGAGAGCGCGTTCGCGTTGCGCTCCTTCCGGGACGGCCGCCTGGAGCAACCCCAGACCCGCCGGGGCGATGAACGCGGCGGCGACCCCCTGCAAGGCGCGGCCCGCGATGAGAGCCGCCGGCGACCAGGCGAGGCCCGCAAGGAGCGAAGCGAGAACGAAGCCGGCCATGCTCCAGATGAACACCCGCTTTCTCCCGAACAGATCGGCGATCCTTCCCCCGAGGAGGAGGAAGCCGCAGAAAGCGAGGGGATAGGCGGAAAGAACCCAGGCGATGCCGCCTCCGGTGAATTCCATGCCCTCGCGAATGCTCGGGGCGGCGACGTTGATGATCGAATAGTCAAGGGCGACCAGGAACTGGGTGCCGCAGATGACGGTGAGCTGCCAGAACTGCCGGGACTGGAATCTGCTCTCCACCCTTCCAGTCGCGTGCGACGATGCTTGGCTCATTTCACATCCCTTTCGCGGGAGTCGGGTCGAGGAACATCCGGTGAAGGTGCGTCACCGCGTCGAGTACGTCGTGCTCGGCGCAGGTGATGGAGATCCGCCGGGCATGGACGGTCATGTCCCGCACCGCGACGCCATGGGCCTTGAGCGTGTCGAGAAGGAGCCCCACCTGGGGATGGCGGGTACGGAACCCGCGGCCCACCAACGACACCTTCCCCACGGGCCCGGACCAGCGGCACCCGGTGAAGGCGTCGCGCAGGTCGGCGAGCACCCCGTCGACCTGGTCCCGGTCGGCGGCGTGCACGACGAACCGCAGCGAACACGGGGTGTCGGCGAAGCCGAGCAGGTCCACGTGCAGCAGCGGATCGGCCAGCGCGGCCGCGATCGCGGTCAGGGCGGCGGGGTCGACTCCGTCGAGCCGGCAGCGGAGCTGACCGGTGCGGTGGGCGACGCCGACGGCGGTGAACCGCTCGCCGTCGAGCGGCGCGGCCGAGCGCAGGCCGGTCACCCAGGTGCCGGCCGTCTCGGTCGTGCTGGATCGGACGTGAACGGGGACGCGATGGGTGCTGGCGTACTGCACGCTGGAGTGCGCGAGCACCGTGGCGCCGCCGGCGGCCAGCTCGGCCATGTCCTCGTAGGAGAGATGGTCCAGTTTGCGGGCGTCGGCGATGAGTCGCGGATCGGCGGTGAACACGCCCTCGACGTCGGTGAATATCTCGCACGCCTCGGCCCGCAGCGCCGCGGCCAGGGCCACGGCGGTGGTGTCGGAGCCGCCTCGGCTCAGCGTGGTGAGCTCGCCGCTGTCCGCGGCGATGCCCTGGAAACCGGTCACCACAGGGACATGGCCGGTCGCGACGCATTCGCGGATCCGCACCGGGTCGACGCTGACGATGCGTGCGCAGCCGTGCACTCCGTCGGTGATGATGCCGCCGTCACGCGCGCTGAACGACCGGGCAGGCACGCCCAGTTCGTGCAGCGCCAGGGCGAGCGCGGCCGCGGAGGCCTGCTCACCGGTGCTGAGCAGGAGGTCCAGCTCCCGGGCGTGTGGCGTGGCCGTGAGGTTACGCGCCAGGTCGAGCATGGTGTCGGTGGCGCTGCCCATCGCGGAGACCACGGCGACCACGGACCCGTCCGCGGCGGCTATGCGCTTCGCCGCGTGACTGATCTTGCTCACGTCACCCAGTGATGTTCCGCCGTACTTCTGTATCACCAGGTCCATCGGTCTACTCCTGCGCCACGTCGTCTTCCGCAGGCTTCCCGGCCGCCGTCATCACGTCCCCCGGCTTTCGCGGCGCAGCTGGGACGGCGTGCCGAGCCGCACCGATTCGGCCGCCGCCCGCCTGTAGTACAACTGCGCGTCGTTGTCGGACCGCATGCCCGCGGCGCCGTGGATCTGCATGGTCCGCGTCGTGACGGTGCGGGCCAGATCCGAGGCCGCCGCGAGGTTGGCCGCCGCGTGCGCGGCCGCGTCGCGGTCGTGCACCAGCAGGCGCGTCGCGTCGATGTGCATCGACAGCTCGCTGAGCCGGAACGCCAGCCCCTGGAACTTGCCGATGGGCTGGCCGAACTGGCGGCGCGTCCTGGCGTGGTCGACGGCGTGATCGAGCGCCGCCTGGGCAAGGCCCACCAGGTACGCCGCCTGGCGCACCCGCGCGCCGGCCAGCGCCGCCTCCCACTCGGCGGCGGAGCCGGCCCAGGCGGCCACGGGCGTGCCCGCGAACTCGACCTCGTACGCCTCGCCGCGGCTCGTCTCCTCGTACCGCCGCATCGTGATCGACGGATGGCCCGCACGTACGAGCGCCAGGCGCAGCCCGGCGACGTCGTCGACGCCGCCCACGACGAAGTGGTCCACTTCCGCCGCGAACCCGACGAAAGCCCGTCGCGCGGAGATCGCCCCGTCCTGATCGGACCACGGCTCGGCCGCGACCGCCAGCGCCACCGGCGCCTGGCCGAGGTCGCCGTCCCGCAGCAGCTCCCGAGCGGTGAGGGTGTCGAGCAGCGGCCCCTGATACAGCACCGAGCCGAGCAGTTCGGCCAGCCGTACGGTGTCGGAGGCGCGGAGCGCGCCGAGCCCGACCAGCCCCTCCCACACCATCGCGCGGATCTCGCGACTGTCGTCGCCTCCGCCCTCAGCGCGCGGCCGATCGGCCATCCGCCGCACCAGCGGCGCCAGATCCTCGTCGAAGAAGTCGGCGATCGCCGTGGTCTCCACCGCGGTCATGACGGCAACCCCAATTTCGATGTCGCGACAAAGAACAGCATGATCTCCGAAGAACCCTGGGCGAGCGTGAGCCCCGGAGCCTCCCGGAGCGCGGCGTCGAAGACGCCCTCGGCGATCGCGTCGGGATCGCGTGCGTCCAGCAGCGCTCGCGGCCCGAGTAGCTCGACCGCCGCCACCGACACTTCCTTGGCCGTCTCCGACGTGTACCACTTGGCGGTCGCCGAGTGCACCTCGTCGGGCCGCCCGTCGTGCAGGTTGGCCACGCACCGCCAGGCCAGCAGCCGCGCCGCGCGTACCCGCGTCTCCAACTGCACCAGCCGCTGCTCGCACCCGGGCGGCGCGTGCTCGCGCAGCGCGGCCAGCGTGCGCTCCGCCTTGGCGGAGTGGTCCAGCCCGGTGCGCTCCAGCGGAAGCACCTTGCCGAGCACCTGCCACCCGTCGTCGACCTCGCCGAGCACGTCCTCGCGCCCGACCCGGATCCCGTCGAGCGTGACCAGGTCGAACCGCTCCTCGGACAGGTTCCACACCGGCTCGATGACCACGCCCATGCTCTGCAGCGGGACCAGGAACAGCGTGATCCCGAAGAAGTTCACCGGGCCGGTCGACGTGCGGGCCGCGCACAGCGCGAAATCACTGTGCTGCGCCTTCATGTTGTAGATCTTCCGGCCGTACAGGCGCCAGCCGTCGCCGTCCGGCTCGGCGCGCGTGGCCAGCGACGCCAGGTCGGATCCGACCTCCGGCTCGCTGAACAGCACGTTGGCCGTGATCTCGCCGCGCGCGAGGCCCGGCAGGAGCCGTTCCTTCTGCTCCTGCGTGCCGAACAGGTGGATGGCCATCCCGACGATGTCGATGCCCAGGGAGTGCACGTTGTCGGGCACGCCGTGGCGGATCATCTCCTCGGTGAGGATCGCCTTCTCGACGATCGTGGCGTCCGCTCCGCCGTAACGCTCGGGCCAGTTGACCGCGAGCCAGCCGAGCTTGCCCAGCCGCTGGTGCACGTCGAGCAGCCCGCTCTCCTGTCCGTACGGCATCCGCCGGGACTGTGCGATCTCGGCGCGCACCGCGTCCTCGCACAGCAGCCTGCAGACCTCTTCCCGGAAGCCGTCCTGCTCCGGCGTGAAGGCCGGCATCATCGGACACTCACCTCGCTCAGTCTGTCGCGCATGGCTTCCGCCAGCGCTTCGATGTGTGGGGATTGCAGCATGGTGTAGTGGTCGCCCCGCACCACCTGGATCTCATCGGCGTAGGCCCGCCATCGGTCGAGCCGTCCTGGCTCCGAGTCCGCGGCGGACAGCAGCACCACCCGGCTGTCCACCCGCGACGGACGGAAGGCCAGGAGCGCGCGCACGTTCGCGGCGAACACCGGGAACCGCTCGGCCAGCTCGGCCTCGTCCGGCTCGGCGCCCATCGCCGCGACGTCGGCGGCGAACCACGCGCTCAGCTCGTCGTCGCCGGGACGGGATGGCGCGCCGTCCGGGATGGCGGTGTCGAGCACGAACGTCAGCGCGACATCGCCGTCCTGGCGCGCCATTTCGAGCGCCACCGCCCCGCCGACCGACCAGCCGCCCACGTGTAGCGGCCCGTCGGGCTGGACCTCGCGGACCGCGGCCAGATAGGTGGCCGCGAGGCCGGGCAGCCGCCGTTCCCCGATCGTGCCGCCGTGCAGGCCCGGATCCTCCAGCGCGTAGACGGGCCGGTCGTCGCCCAGCAGCGCGGCCAGCGCGGCGTAGGGCGCCACCGATCCGCCCGCCGCGTGCACGAGGAACAGCGGTGGCTTCGCGCCCGCGGGGCTGAGCGGCACCAGCGGGGACATCGTCCGGCCCTCCTGCGGGGCGGAAGCGAGGGCTTCCTCCCGTTTGTGCCGTAACCGTCGTTGCAGCAGCGCGTGTCGTTTCTCCTCCACCGTGGAGGGAGGCGGACCGGCCATCAGCCCGACTCCTTCAGCAGCCGATCGAGCTCGTCCTCGGGCAGGTCGGCGACCTGGGCCTCCAGCCGCGCCACCTCGTCCTCGCCCAGCAGCGCGCGCTGCGCATCGTCGATCTGGGCGGCGAACTGGCTGAGCAGCGGGTAGCTGAACAGCCGCCGCGGGTCGAGCGTCACCTGGAAGGTGTCGCGCACCCGCGAGATCATCTGCGTCACCTGCAGGGAGTTGCCGCCGAGGACGAAGAAGTTGTCCTGCGCTCCGATGCGGCCGGCGTCGAGGCTCAGCAGGCCCTGCCAGATCTCGGCCAGCCGGCGCTGCGTCTCGGTGGTCAGCTCGACCTGTCCCGCCTCGCCGTCGGGGCGAGGATCGGGCAACCGCGCGTGGTCCACCTTTCCGGTCGAGGTCAGCGGGAGCTGCTCCAGCTGTACGTAGTCGGTGGGCACCATGTGCAGGGGCAGCCGCCCGGCCAGGTGTTCGCGCAGCGCGTCCGGCTCGAACCCGCCGACCACGTACGCGGCCAGCCAGGCCGACGTCGTGCCCGCGTCGCGCACCGTCACGACGCACTGCTGCACGCCGTCGAAGCTCTCGATGGCGTGCTCGATCTCGCCGAGCTCCACGCGCAGCCCGCGCAGCTTCACCTGGCGGTCGACCCGGCCCAGGAACTCCAGATCGCCGTCGGCGTTCCAGCGCACCAGGTCGCCGGTGGCGTACATGCGCTCGCCCGGGGTGACGGCGAACGGGTCGGGCAGGAACTTCTCGGCGGTCTGGTCGGGCCGGCCGAGGTAGCCGATGGCCAGACCGGCGCCCGCCATGAACAGCTCCCCGGGAACGCCGACCGGCACGGGCCGCAGCCCCTTGTCCAGGACGTAGGCCCGCTGATTGGCCATCGCCCGGCCGATCGGCGGCGGCCCGTCCAGCGGCTCCGGCGGGCACAGGTAGTCCACGCACGTCACCGTGACCTCCGTCGGCCCGTATCCGTTGTGGAACTCGCGCCCCGGCTTGCGCCACCGGTTGACCAGATCGGGGCCGAACGGCTCCATACCGATGAAGCACACCCGCAGATCGTCCAGAGCGGACGGATCGAGCAGCCCCAGCACGGCCGGCGGGATGTCCACCATCGTCACCCGCTCGCGGGCCAGCAGCCGCTGCAACGCTTCGGGGTCGAGCAGTTCGGAGCGCGGCGCGCCGACGATGGTCCCGCCGGCGGTCAGCGTCGAGAACACGTCCGACACGCTCACGTCGAAGGCGGGGTTGGAGAACTGCAGGATCCGGTCGTCCGGCGTCACCGAGAACATCCGCCGGAAGGTGGTGCAGAAGTTCACCACCGCCCGGTGGGGGACCATGACCCCCTTGGGGGTGCCGGTCGAGCCCGAGGTGTAGATGACGTACGCCGTGTCCTCCCGCGCCACGTGCACCGAAGGCGGCGATGCCGGCCGACCGTCGAGCGCGTCCGTGTCCAGCAGGATCCGCCCCACGTCCGCGGGCACACGGTCGGCGAGATCCGACGTCGTCACCACCGCCGCCACGTCGGCGTCGCCGAGCTGGTAGGCCAGCCGCTCCGGCGGATACTGCGGGTCGAGCGGCAGCCACGCCCCGCCCGCCTTGAGCACGCCGAGTTCGGCGGCCGGCAGATCGAAGCCGCGATCGAGCAGTACCCCGACCACGCGCCCGGGCGTCACCTTGAACTCCTCGACGAGCGCGTGCGCCAGCCGGCTGGACCGCTCGTCCAGCTGCGCGTAGGTCAGGTCCTCGTCCGCGAAACGCATCGCGACCGCGTCGGGCGTCTCGGTCACACGCGCCGCGAACAGCTCGTGCAGCAGGCGCTCGTCGTGCTCGCCGGGCGCGGGATTCCATTCGGTGAGTACGCGCAGATATTCGCTGCTGGGCATGATGTCCAGCGCGTCCACCCGGGCGTCCGGCCTGGACAGAGCGTCGGACATGACCGTGGCGAAGTGTTCCACCAGCCGCTCGATGCGCTCGTGGTCGAACAGCTCGGAGGAGTATTCGATCCACACGCCCAAGCCGCCGTCCGGCAGGTCGTTGATCTGGAACGTGATGTCGAACCGGGTCGTCTCCGGCTGCGGGGTCAGCATCTCGACCTCTACGCCGGGCAGGCGCCAGCGCGCGATCATCGGCTCGGGCAGCAGCGTGAACAGGTGCGCGACCAGCGGATTCCGCCCCGGCAGCCGCTCCGGTTTGAGCTCCTCCACCAGGCGGCCGAACGGCACGTCCTGGTGGGCCATCGCCTCGAGGATGTTGTCGTTGGCGGCGTGCACCAGGTCGCGGAACACGGGGTTGCCCTCGAGATCGCCGCGGACCACCACCGTGTTGGCGAAGAACCCCATCATGGGTTCGATCTCCGAGCGCGTCCGCCCGGAAAGGACCGAGCCGAGCGCGATGTCCTGCTGGCCGGTGTAGCGGTTCACCAGGACCTGGTATCCGGCCATCGTCAGGGCGAGCAGGGAGACGCCCTCGGCCTTGGCCAGATTGCGGATCCCGCGTGCGAGGTCGTCGGGCAGGCGGGTCTCGTAGATACGGCCAGCGCCGGTGGGTGCCGACGGGCGCTGCCGGTCGGTACGCCACTCCAGCGGTTCCATCCCGTCCACTGCGGAGTGCCAGTAATCGATCTGCTTGGCCGGCTCCTCGCTGAGCAGCCAGAGTCGCTGCCACGCCGCGAAGTCGGCGGGCTGAAGGGTCAGCTCGGGGAACTCCGCGCCCTGCGGATCCGCGTAGCGGGCCGTCAGCTCCTCGGCGAACTGGCGCGAGGACCATCCGTCGATGACGATGTGATGCCAGACGATGGACAGCACGTGGTCCTCAGGGCCCAGGCGCAGCAGGGCGAACCGGTACGGCGGGCTGTTGCGCAGGTCGAACTCCTCGCGCACCTGCCCGTCGATCCAGTCCTGGACGGATTCCTCGGTCCCGTCGGTCACCGGCAGGTCCCACGTCTCGGGCGGCGGATCGACGGTCTGGAAGGGCACGCCGTGCTCGTCGCCGAACCGGGTGCGCAAGCTCTCGTGCCGCGCGACTATCCCGCGCAGCGCCTCGGAGAGGGCGGCCACGTCGAGCGGCCCGCGCACGCGCATCGCGAACGGCACGTTGTAGACCGGTGCGCCCGCGACCATCTGGTGCAGGAACCACAGGAACCGCTGCTGCTCGGCGATGGCCATCTTGCCCGTACGCGGGACGGCGACGATCCGCTCCCGCTCGGCCTTCTCCGCCACGCGCTGGCGGACCTTCATCTCCAGCAACGCGCGCCTGATGTCGGCGACGTTGCGTTCCTTCGGGGCAGACATGATCTCGGGTTCCTCCTTCACCGTCGCACGCTCAGCGGGCGCAGATCGGTCCACACCTGCGCGATGTGGGCCAGGCAATCGCTCTTGCCGCCCTCGGCTCCGGCCTCGCGCCAGCCGGTCGGAATCTCCCGGCCGGCGGGCCAGATCGAGTACTGGTCCTCGTGGTTGATCACCACGACGAATTTCTCTTCCATTCGCTTACCTTTCTTGAGGTACGAAGGCGGGAATGTCGGTCAGCTCGCTGAGGTAGCGATCGAGCGTCCTGAGCCCGTCCGCCGTCGGCCGCGCCAGCGAGACCGCGTGCCGGCTGAACCGCCGGGCGTCGAAGTGCCGGGAGCTGTCGGTGAACAGCTGGTCGAACTCGACCGGCGCCGCGTCACAGTCGCCGGCCGGGGGCGGCAGCAGCAGGCGCAGCCCGGCGAGCCTCTCGTCGGGCTCGGCGACGGCCTCCAGGCGATCGTGAAACTGCGCGTAGCCGACCCGGTCGAGCCCGCACCGGTCGGCGAGCACGCCGAACGCCTCGGCGAAGCGCAGCCTCGCCGGCCACAGCACGTGCATCGCGCCGTCGGGCACCTTGATGTCGCCGGTCGCGGCGCGTGCCACGAACTGGCCGACGACGTCCACCGGCGTCACGTCGGTCTCTGCTTCGGTCGGGAACACGCATCCGGTGCGCGCGCACGCGTACAACAGGTTGTGTGCCAGCGAATCCGGGTTGGCCACGCCTATCGCCTGGTGCGGCCAGATCTCGCCGAGGCGGTACACCACCGAGCTGACGCCCTGCCGGTGCGCGTCGGCGAGCAGGCTCTCCGCGACGTACTTCGATCTGTTGTAGCCGTCCGCGGCGACCTGGTCCGTCTCCGGGATCTGGTCCTCGGTGATGCGCGGGGCGGCCCTCCCGGCGGGCGGGAAGATGCTCAGGGTGGACAGGGCGTGCACGCGGGCGCCGCCTGAGGCGAGTTTGATGAGCTCCTGCACGCCGAGCACGTTGGCCGGGCGGTGGTCCAGATAGCCGGACAGGAAGTTCACCGCGCCCGCGGCGTTGACGACCCCGGACACGGCCGACGCGATCGCGTCGAATCGCCGCTGCGGCAGGCCGAGCAGCTCGCTGCCCAGGTCGCCGGGGACGACCTCGACCCGTCCGGTCTTGAGCGCCATGGGGAGCAGCTGCCAGGCGGAGGTCAGCCCGTACTGATCGAGGACCTCGGTCAGCCGCCGGGCACCGTCAGGGGGATCGGAGCACCGCACCAGGCAGATCAGCTCGGCGTTGGAGTGCATCAGCAACTCGGCGAAGATGTGCGCCCCGACGAACCCGGTCGCGCCGGTGAGCAGCAGCGTCTGCGGCGGGCGCCACGCCAGGTCGTGCTTGATGTAGGCAAGTTCGGCGCTGTCGTCGTCGATGCCCTTGGTCAGCCGCGCCGCCTGCGCGCGCACGGTCGAGGCGACGAGCAGATCCCTGGGGCGCACCGGCCTGCCCAGCCGCCGGCTGACCGCGGCGGTGAGCCGGTAGGCGATCAGCGAGGTGCCCCCGTAGTCGGAGAACGGGACGACCACCGAGACCTGTTCTTGCTCGAGGACTTCGCGCCACGCCGAGCAGACCAGCTCCTCCATCGGGTTGGCCGGCGGCTCGACGTGCTCTTCCGGGTCCGCCTGCCACGCGGACTCGGCCACGATGAGCGCGGCCAGTGCCTTGCGGTCCGCTTTGCCGTTGCGGTTGAGTGGAAGCGCTTCCAGCACCACGACTTTATGAGGGACCTGCTCGGCCGGCAGCTTCTCCGCCGCGTACCCGCGAAGCTCCTCCGCGGACGGCGAGTCGTCCGGCGAGCGCGGCGTGACGCAGCAGACCAGAGTGGATCGGGGCGCCTCACCGAGCACGACCGCCACCGCGCTGCCCACGAGCGGATGCTCGGCCAGGGCCGAGGCGACGTCGCCGAGCTCCACCCGCACCCCGCCGAGCTTGACCTGCTCGTCGAGCCGGCCGATGAAGTACAGCAGCCCGTCCTCGCCGACCCGCGCCAGGTCACCTGTCCGGTAGAGCTTCTTGCCCGGGATCTGGGGGAACGGGTTGGCCACGAACACCCGCGCGGTGCGCTCGGGATCGTCGAGGTAGCCCGCGCCGATGCACTCACCGCCGAGGTACAGCTCGCCGGGCGTGTTCACGGGGACGGGCCTGAGGTCGTCGTCGAGCACGATCGCGGCGGTGTTGTCGATGGCGCGACCGAGGGGGATCCGGTCCACGTCGGCGTCCGTGACCTCGTGGAACACCGACCCGATCGAGCACTCCGTCGGCCCGAACGTGTTGGTGACCTTGAGCTCGGGCAGCAGCGCGCGCAGCCGGTGCACCACGCCGGGGCCGGCCGCCTCTCCGCCGATCAGCATGCGCCGCAGGCTCGACGTCGCCTCCCGCAGATCCTCGCGCGCCTCCAGCAGCGACACGAACGCCGCGAGCACGGACGGCACGAAATCGGTCATCGTGACGCCGTGGCGGCCGATGGTCATCGCGGTCTCCTCAAGGTCGAGGATCCCGTCGCGGTGCGGCAGCACGACCTGCCCGCCGGACACCAGCGGCCACAACACCTGCCACATCGAGGAGTCGAACGTGGACCGGCTGTTCTGCAGCGTCACGTGATCGGCGCCGTCACCGAAGCGGCGCGACATCGTGGTCAACCTGTTGACCAGGCCGCGGTGGTGGTTGAGCGCGCATTTGGGCGTGCCGGTGGAGCCGGAGGTGTAGAACCCGTAAATCAGGTCTTCGGGTCGAGGTTCACGGCCGGCCGGCGGGGGTGTGCGGTCAGCCGGATCGTACGGCCGCTCCGCGCAGTCGACGATCACCGTCGGGAGGGACGAGTTCAGTTCGGCGACGGTCTCGACAGTCGACGGCGACGCCACGACGGCGGGCGGCGACAGCTCGGCCATGATCGCGTTGAGCCGGTCGATCGGCCAGGCCGGATCCAGCGGCACGAAGGCCGAGCCTGTTTTCAGCACCCCGAAGAGCGAGATCGGGAATTCGGGCCCGTCCGCGGCCAGCACGGGTATCAATTGCCGGGCCGGAACGCCGTTGCGGATCAGTCGATTGGCCGTGACGTCGGCCGCGGCATCGAGATCGGCATAGCTCATCGTGGTGTCCCGGTAGCGGACGGCGGGACGGTCCGGTGCGTTCTCTCTTTGCACGCGGAACAGGTCTAGGACCGTGCTTTGCCGGGGGAACGCATTCCGCGGTCCCAGGGATAAGTGAATGGCGGTCAGGGCTTGTTCGCTCAGGTGCGTCTGCTGATGGCGTGGCATCGTGCTCCCATAGTCGCGACCGGCAACAGATCCTCGGGTCAGGCAGATCGGTCACTATTCAGGTCTGTGAGTTTCAGGTAGCCAGGGCCGGGCCCTCGGAGGTTTTTCGGCGGCCGTTAACAGGTGGCTACGTATCACGCGAATTGCCAGATCCCGGCGAATGCGCGCTGATATGCCGTCGCATTACCGCGTCAGCGGCCTCGCCGGCATCGGCCGGCTGATCAGGCGTCGGAACCGGCCGGCTCGGCCGTGGCGACGCGCGCGGCGGTCCGCGGCCCGTACTGCACCGGCGCCGTCACGCCTTCCGGTGATGGCTCGGGAAAAGCGGCGGCCCCTTCGCGATCAGCGCGACAACGTGCCGAAACATGGGGGATGAGCTGGGGAATCGTGAAGCTGAGTGAACACGCGTTCCTCCCTCCACCGGACGTGGGTAACCGGTATTTGGCAGCTAATGGGTTACTGCTCATACTGGAACACGTGGCGAGGATTCGCAACCCCGGGGCGCCGCCACGGCCGGCGCAACCCGCCGCGCAGGGTGTTATGGCCTGCGGAAATGAGAGATTGCCCGAGAGGCATACCCGGCCTTACCCGGGCCGGCGCCCGCCAATCCACGGAAGCGTTCTCCGCGACGGGCTGTGCAACTCGAAGGACATTCTTCGAGGACATATCCGCTGGCCGCATCGGTATGACAGGTCAATTTCTAGATCATTGACGTGCCGGGTGTGAATACGCGCGGTCCGTGGGTAGGGTCGGTGGCGGTCGGCGTATAGAGTGCCGACATCGCCCCCGTCCACCAGCGTAAGGGGAAGGCTGTGCGGCAGGCCAATGGCAACGCACGCGTCGGATTATTCCAATCGGGCGGACTTTCCGCCCTCGCCGTCGGAGTCTGGCTTCACGAACGGTCCACTCCGACGAGGCACTATATCGCCGACATTGGTCAATCGGAGCGCGCGGAGATGGACGCGCTTGCCTCTTCGCTGCGAAGATCCGGGGACGAAGTAGTCGTCATGGATCTACGATCATCGATCGCCGCCGTGGCGTCGGATCTGCTGCGGTACCGGGCCCGCCACGACGGCGGCTACTGGAACACGACCGGTGCGGCGCGCTTCGTGCTCGTCAGCGAGCTCGCGCCGCGGATGCGGGCCGACGGATGCCGGACGTTCACGCACGGCTGCGTCGGCGGGGGCAACGACCAGCGCCGCTTCGCGCGTTACGGCGCCCAGGTCGCACCGGAGCTGTCCCTCATCGAGCCGTGGACGAATCCGCAGGCGCTCGAACGGTTCCCCGATCGCGAGGCCATGCTCGCGGCCGTCGCCGAGCACGGGCTGCATCTCGACCCGGGCAGCGGCGCCGAGCGGTCCACCGATGCCAACCTCGCCGGCATCTCGCACGAGTCGGCCGAGCTGGAAGACCTGGAGACGCCGGTCACCCGGCTCCAGCCGCGGTGGAGCAACTGGCCCGGGCAGAGCCCGGCCGAGCCCGAGACCGTCACAGTCACCTTCCTCGACGGACGGGTCGCCGACGTCAACGGCAGCGGCCCCGACCCGGTCGAGTGGATGACGCTGGCCAACGAGATCGGCGCGCGGCACGGTATCTGGCTCCGCGACGTGGTCGAGCGGCGCATCATCGGCACGGTCTGCCGGGGCATCTACGAGGCGCCCGGCCTGGAGCTGCTCGAACGCGCGTGGACCCGCATCCTGCAGGCCAGCCTCGATGCGGCGGGCCGCGAACTCTACGATCGGCTGGCCGCCGTCCTGGGCGCCGCCATGTATGAGGCGCGCTGGCTCGAGCCCGCCGCGCATGCCGCGCGAGACGGGATCGACCGGCTCGTCGGCGAGGTCGGCGGCAGCGTGACCCTGTCCGTCCACCGGGGCCTCGTCCAGGTCGAGCGGATGAAGGCCGCCGGCCCTGTGGCGCAGCAGACGCGGTTCGGTTCGGGCGGCAACCGCTGGAGCTAGGAAGTCGCCGTTCAGGCGTGAAAGGAGGAAGTGATGCGTGAGCGTCGATTCGGCCGGTTGGGCTGGATGGTCGGCGACGTGGGTTACGGGATGTGGGGCATAGCCGGCGGCGAGGGCGGATGGACCGGCGCCGACGACGAGACCGGCGACACCGCGCTGGACGAAGCCGTGCGGCTCGGGTGCGACTACTTCGACACCGCCTGGATCTACGGCCGCGGGCACAGCGAAAGGATGCTCGGGCAGCTGGTCAGGCGGCACCCGGACCGCCGCCTCCACATCGCGACCAAGCCGCCGCCGAAGGATCGCACCTGGCCGTCCACCCGCGACTCCAAACTGTCCGAGGTGTACCCGCCGGACCATCTCTGGGAATACCTGCACCGCAGCCTCGAAGGGCTGGGCACGCCGTCCGTCGACCTGTTCCAGTTCCATGTCTGGGAGGACGACTGGGCGCACGACGCGGCCTGGCAGGACACCGTCATCCAGATGAAGGAACGCGGGCTGATCAAAGGCGTCGGCATCAGCGTCAACCGATGGGAACCCTGGAACGTCCTGCGGACCCTGAACACCGGGCTGATCGACGCGGTGCAGGTCATCTACAACATCTTCGACCAGGCCCCCGAGGACGAACTGTTCCCGGCATGCCGCGAGCTGGACGTCGCGGTGATCGCACGGGTGCCCTTCGACGAAGGCACCCTCACCGGCACCCTCACCCGCCAGTCCCGCTGGCCCGAAGGCGACTGGCGCAACACCTACTTCGTACCCGAGAACCTCGTCGCGAGCGTGGAGCGGGCCGAGCGGCTGGCGCGGATCGTGCCCGAGGGCATGACCATGCCCGAACTCGCCCTGCGCTTCATCCTCCAGAACCCCGACGTCGCCACCGTGATCCCCGGCATGCGCAACCTCACGCACGTACGGACCAACATCGCCACCAGCGACGCCGAACCACTGAGCGAAGAGCTGATGGCGCAGTTGCGCGAACACCGCTGGGACCGCCGGCCCACGGCGTGGTCGCAATGAGCGCCGCGCCGAAGCCCATCCTGCTGTGGGCCGTGCCCCGATCGCGCTCCACCGCGTTCCTGCGCATCATGCTCGAGCGCGGCGATCTCGAGGTGGTCCACGAGCCGTTCTCGTATTTGCAGGTGGACGGTCACTTCGAGCTCACGGGCCGGCGCGTCACGTCGGCGGTCGAGCTGCTCGACGCGATGCTCGAGGTCAACGCCAAGGGGCGCCGGGTGTTCGCCAAGGACACCTCCGACTACACGTACGCGCCGCTGCTCGAAGACGGGCGCCTGTTCAGCGACGTCATCAACACGTTCATGATCCGGGAGCCGCGGAGCGCGATAGCCTCGCACTACGCCATCAACCCCGAGGCCACCCAGGACGAGTACGGGTTCGAATACCTGCACGCCATCTTCGACGCCGTGCGGTCGGCCACCGGCGAGGTCCCCCTGGTGATCGACGGCGACGATCTCGTGGCCGATCCGGAGGCGACGGTCCGGGCATACTGCGAGCGGGTCGGGCTCGAGTTCATGCCCGAGGCGATGCGCTGGGATCCCGGTCGACAGGCGAACTGGCAGCGTACGGACCGGTGGCACGCGGAGGTGGCCGAGAGCAGCGGGCTGGTGGCCAAGGCGCCCGGGCGGCGCGAGACGCCCGACACCAACGAGCACCTGCGCCGCATCGCCGAGCACCACCAACCGTTCTACGACGCGCTCGCCCGCCACCGCGTCTGTCCCCGCCGATAGCGTCGTCCGGCACGTGCCGGTGATCCGTTTGGCGGGTGGCGGCCGCACGCTGATCCTGGCCGACGCCTTCCCCGACGCCCTGGACCGGGCCGTCGCCGCCCTGCGCGCCGAAGGGTACGACGCCAAGGGGCACCTCACCGACGTCTCCGACGCCCGATCGGTGACCGAGCTCGCCGCCGCGGCGGCCGCCGGGGGACGCGTCGCCGCGGTCGTCCACACCGCCGGCGTCTCCGCGGCCACCTCGACGGTACAGAAGATCATGCAGGTGGACCTGGCCGGCACCGCGCACGTCATCGACGCGTTCGAGACGGTGGCCACGAGGGGGACCTCGCTGGTCTGCGTGGCCAGCATGGCGGGCCACTACGCGAGCCTGAGCCACGAGGACGAGCGGGCCCTCGCCACCGCGCCCACCGGCGACCTGCTCTCGCTCGACGTGATCGCCACGGTGGGGGAGGACGCGACGGCCGCGTACATCCTCGCCAAACGCGGCAACCAGGTCCGCGCCCAGGCCGCGGCCCTGGCGTGGAACCGGCGCGGCGCCCGCGTCAACACGGTCAGCCCCGGGGTGATCTCCACCGCGATGGCCAGGTCCGAAGCGGAGTCCTCCTCCGGCCACCACATGATGGCGATGCTGGACGCCTGCGGCGCCGGCCGAACCGGCACGCCCGCCGAGATCGCCGACGTGGTGGCCTTCCTGACCGGGCCGGGTGACGCTACGGTCCGGGTGGCGGGCCTCCTTGGGGGTCAGGAACTCGTCCGCTCGGCCGGGCCGCCGAGCTGAGCATGGGCGGCTGATCGGCTGCGTCGCCGGTACTCGGTGGGTGTCAGCCCGACCAGCGCACGGAAGCGGCGGGCGAAGTACGTCGGGTCGTCCCAGCCGACGGCGGCGCCGACCCGGGCGGTCGGCAGGGTCGAGTGTGCCAGCAACGTGGCGGCGCGCTCGGCCCGCAGCCGGGCCAGGAAGCCGAGCGGCGTCAGCCCGACGTACTGCCTGAACAGCCGTCCGAGATAGGCGGGATCCAGGTTGACCGACCGGGCCAGCTCGTCCAGCCGCCACGGATCGGCGGGCGCTGCCTCGAGCCGGGCGATGACGGCGGCGACGGCGGGATGGACGGTGGACTCGAGTGGCTGCCACTCGGGGTCGCGGCCGTCGGCCAGGACACCGAGCACGGTGACCAGCCGGCCCAGCACCCGGCCCGGCCGGCGCCGCTCGGCGGCGAGGTCCCGTTCGAGCAGGCCGATCTCCGCGATGGCCTCTTCGGCGGCGGCCGGATCGACGGTCGTGACCGCCACGCCGTGCGTGCCGGAGGCCACCGGGTCGGTCCACAGCATCCGGCGCAGCATCGGGATGTCGTACAGCGCCGCCAGTTCGCCCCGTAGCGCCTGGGCGGACAGGCAGCAGTTCGCGACGGTCAGGTCGGTGCAGTCGCAGAAGCCGTGCCACGCGCCGGGGCGGAGCACGACGACCTGCCCGCGCCGCAGCGGGTGCCCGCCCCGGCTGGTCATGTGCCGGCCGTGGCCGGTTCCGATCACGGCGATCTCGAGGAAGTCGTGCGCGTGCGGCTCGATGTCGGGGTTCAGGTGGTGGACACCTGCCAGGACCGGGCCTCCGGCGAACAGCGCGTGCTCGTGCAGCATGGCAGGCATGTCGGGATCGTACGACTAATCGCCGGGATCGGCCTAGCCCGTGGCGGCACGTCTCGACGAGGCTTGCGGTATCCCAACAGCAAGAAACCCTGGAGGTCAGCGATGGCAACGACCACGACCGAGCAGTTCGTCAGCGACGTCGGCGCCGATGGCCGGGTGCCGGACGAGCTGGTGGCGGCCTACAGCGAAAACGGTTTCGTCCGAGTGCGGGGCGTGCTCGAGCCCGGCCAGGTCGAGCGTTTCCGGGCCGGCGCCGAGGCGTTCCTGGAGGCGCACCGCGCGGAGAGCCTGGAGAAGCAGGGCACCTTCAGCCAGCTCGTCAACGTCTGGCAACGCGACCAGACGCTGCGGGAGCTCACGTTCGACCCGCGGATCGGCCGGATCGCCGAACAGCTCGCCGGGTTCTCGCTGCGGCTCTGGCACGACCAGATGCTGGTCAAGGAGCCGCACAACAACGCCGCCACGGAGTTCCACCAGGATCGTCCGTACTGGCCGCACACGGGGGACCGGCTTCCGCTGTCGGCGTGGATAGCGCTGGTGGACGTTCCTCCGGAGCGGGGCTGCATGACCTTCCTGCCCGGCACCCAGGATCGCGACGGCCTGCGTCCGCAGGACCTCCACGAAGAGGAGGACCTGTTCGAGGCGGACCCGTCCCTGCGCTGGATCCCCCGCGTCACCGTGCCGCTCCGCGCGGGCGACTGCACCTTCCACAGCGGCTACACCGGCCACATGGCGCTGCCCAACCGTACCGACCAGGCCCGGCTCGCGCACGTCACCATCTACATGGACGAGGCGACCCGCTACAGCGGGGCCGGGCACGTCGTGACCGATCCTCTCGGACTCGCCGCGGGCGAGCGGCTGGACGGTGGCACCTTCCCCCGCCCCTGGGCCTAGCCGACCGGTCCCTTCGGACCGCCAGGAGAGGCAGCGGCTCTCCGCGACAATCGGGAGGGCCGCTGCGCCTGAGCCCGGGATTGCGCTTTGGTCGCCGGGCGTCACACTGGTCGTCATGATGCGATCTTGCGCGGTCCTGGTCCTCATGGGACTGGTGGCCGGTACCGCACTGATCTCCTTCATCGTGTGGCCGGGCTGGGCGACGGTGCTGCCGTTCGCCGTGATCATCGGTCTCGGCTGGCTCCTGCCGCCGATCTGGAAGTGGTGGCGGATACGCAAGCTCGCCGCCACGGCCGACTCCCTGCGCGCCCCGTCCCAGGCCGACCCCGAGCGCTACCTGCCTCAGCTGGCCACCGCCCTGGACCAGCATGCCAGGGCCCTGCTCGGCGCGGGCCGGGTCGAACAGGCACTGAAGGCGAGCGCCGAACGGATCGGGCATCATCGCAGCCTGCTGGACAGCGCCCCCGACCGCCGCCGCGAGCGTCTCGACGGCTTCGCCGAGGCACTTGACGCACACCGGGGCATGCTCCAGCTGGCCGGACGGCCCCAGGAGGCCCTTGAGGTGAACGCCGAGGCCCTGCGGATCCGCAGGGAGGGCCTCGGCCAGTGGCGCGGGGGCCCCGACTACGAGCGTGACGTGGCCATGACCCTTGCCACCCGCGCAAGCCTGCTCAGCCTCGCTGCGCGGCACGACGAGGCCCTGGTGGCGAGCCAGGAGGCCCTGACGGCGTTACGTACGATCAGCGCGCGCGACGACCACCGCTACCTGCCCGCCCTGGCCGGCGTCCTGGACATCCGCGCCACCTGCGAGCTTGCCGCCGGTCGAGAGCAGGACGCACTCGCGGACGCGCAGGAGGCGGTCGAATGCTGCGAGCGGCTGATCAACCTGTACCGCGGTGAGTATCTCCACCTCCTGGCACGCGTCAGCGGCACCCACGCGAAGATCCTTTGCCGGACGGATCCTGACGAAGCGATCTCCAGCAGTGGGCGGATGGTCCAGGTGACGCAGTCAGCGGCCAGGCAGGACGCCCTGGCCTACACCCCGGCGCTGCTCTCGGCGCTCACGGCACACGCGCTCGTGCTGAGCGCCGCCGGCCGGCCGCGCGACGGCCGCCGCATCGCGCGCAAGGCGCTTGCCCTGTCCCGCCGCGCGGTCCCAGAGCTGCTCGTTCAGACGCGCCAGCAGCTGGCCGGCCCTGGTGCAGCCATTCCTTGACACGGCGCCCAGTAGATAGAGGCCGGCGAGACAACGAGACGATCAACGTCGAGTCAGGCGGCGAGGGCGATCGATAGGGTCGCCCCGGCCGGCCGCCGGCGGAGCGGCGGCCCGACAGTCCTGGGACAGGAGCGCCAATGAGCTGGACCTACGCGGGGCACTACCGGAATCATCCGGACGGCGCCGAGTCTCCCACCGCCTTCGCCGGTCGCGCCGTCGTCGATTTCGGGGGCGACGAACCGGACGGCCCGCAGTCCGACGAGGCCGTGGCCTGGAGGATCAGCATCGGCCCCCAGGCGGATGACGATTCAGGCGAAGAATGGGAAGTGCTGGCCGAGTTCGAGGGCGATCGCACCCATCCGATCTTCCGGGCGGTTTTCGAGGGTTTCCTCGACACGGTGCCGCCCGCCTCCGTCGAGGCGCTGGTGGTCGGGCGCTGGGGGCCTGAGCTGGAGGAGGACGAGGCGCCGATCCAGATCCTGTGCGAGGCGGCCGAACGGTTGACCGGGCTGAGGGCCATGTTCGTCGGCGAGCAGGCCGGCCTCGACCAGTGGTACGACGCCCACGTGGAGGAGCTGCTCGCCGCATATCCGCGGCTTGAGACGCTACGGGTGCGCGGCGGCATGGGCGACAGCACCGGCCTTCGCCGTCCGCTCACGCATGCGTCACTGCGACATCTGGCGATCGAGTCCGGCGCCCTGTCCCGCGAAACGGTGGTCGCGATCGCGGAGTCGGACCTTCCGGCCCTGGAGCACCTTGAGCTGTGGCTGGGCGACGAGCTCCATGGCGGGCCGACGATCGCCGATCTCGCGCCGATCCTCTCGGGCGCGCGGTGGCCGCGGCTGCGGTATCTGGGCCTGCGCAACGCCGAACTCGCGGATGAGACAGCCGCGGCGGTGGCGACGGCGCCGGTGGTGGCCAGGTTGGAGGTGCTGGACCTGTCGCTGGGCACGCTCAGTGACACCGGCGCGGAGGCGCTACTGACCGGTCAGCCGCTGACACACCTGCACAGACTCGACCTGCACCATCATTTCCTCTCCCCGCCGGCGCAGGCCCGCCTGATCAGTGAACTGCCCGGCATCGTCGACGTCTCCGACGGGCAGGGCGGCGACGCACCGCACCGGTACACAGCGGGCAACCGCCTATGAGATGGTGATCATCGGCCGCGCGGTCACGGGCATGCCGTCTCACGTGGAGATGGGCTGGGGGCGCCTGCCCAGTCCGGGAGCGGTTCACATCGCCTTCTCCACTCCTGCGGCAGGTGAGCGTTCTCGGCAACCGCGACGATGCCGCCGACGATCGCGCAGGTGGTGTCGACGTCCCCGCCGGCCGCCGCGGTGGTCCACATGGCCGCTTCGAAATCATGGCGTTCGCGAGCCGCCACCCAGAGGGTGAACGGGACCGTGTCGTGAGCGCTGACCTGTCGCCCGTTCCCGAGCATCCGGGCGGCGAGTACGGGGTCGCTGATGGTGAGGAGTTGCCGCGCCTCGGCGATACCGTCGTGGACCATGCTCGCGGGCACGTGCTCTCTGACCCGATCGAGGAAACGCCCGGGTGGGAGGCCGGGTTCGTTGACGGTCACGGCCGTGGCCACGGCAACGGCGATGGCGCCGGCCACCGCTTCCGGATGAGTGTGGGTGACCTGTGCCGACAGGACGGCCTGCCGGACCACCTGTGGCAGGTCGTCGGCGAACCAGCCGCCGAGCGGCGCCACGCGCATCGCGGCACCGTTGCCCCACGAGCCCTTGCCGTCGAAGAGCTCCGCGGAAAGCGTCCGCCAGTCGCCTCCTTCGCGGACCAGCCGAAGCATCCGGTTCGTCGCCGGGCCGTATCCGCGGTCGAAGTTATGACGGTGGGCGAAGCTCGCGGCGAGCTTGTCCTGATCGATGGCGCCGTG
Source organism: Nonomuraea sp. NPDC049625 (assembly GCF_040675285.1). Classification (NCBI taxonomy): domain Bacteria; kingdom Bacillati; phylum Actinomycetota; class Actinomycetes; order Streptosporangiales; family Streptosporangiaceae; genus Nonomuraea; species Nonomuraea sp. NPDC049625. The sequence continues at coordinate 1,094,546 of NZ_JBFAOQ010000002.1, forward strand.
ATCGGCCAGGACGCGATAGACGGAGCACGCCATCTCGGTGTCATCCGTCCACTGCCACGGGCCGGGTGGAAGGAGGCGGGAGGAGAGTGCGTGGTGGTTGGCGGGAACGAAGAACTGGGAACCGAAGGCGTCGCCGAGGGCCAAGCCGAGGAGAGAGGCGGTGGCCCGCGCAAGGAGTTGGACTGACATCACTCACATTGTGGGGTAAGTCAGCTCTCTCTACGCCGAGGGCTTCCCCGGCCGCGTAAACGCTGATCGGCATACCCGATGAGGGCCATCGGACGGTGGCCGGCCTGTCGTCGCACATTCGCCTGGCCGGGTGGCCGTCGTTCACCTTCCTCTACGTGTCGCCGCCCACGATGTCCGGGTGGGCGGAGCGAGGCATGCGCTCGCCTCATCAGGTGGAGGTGGAAAATCATGGCTTCAGCCGTTGTCGAGAGTGCTCAGCGCGTGCGCAGGCCCTGGTACCGGCAGCTGTACACGTGGGTGCTCGCCGGAATGGCCGCAGGCGTGATCGTCGGCCTGGTGGCACCTGGCTTCGCGACGTCGTTGGAGGTTCTGGGGGACACGTTCGTCGGGCTGTTGACGATGCTGCTGGGACCGATCGTCTTCTGCATGGTCGTCAGCGGCATCGCTGCCGTGAATCGGCTCCGGCACGTCGGCGCGATCGCGTTGCGTTCGATCGCGTACTTCGAGATCGTGACCACGCTGGCGCTGCTGCTCGGGCTCCTCGCCGTGAACCTGGTGCGCCCGGGTGACGGCCTGGCGGTGGACCCCGCCCAGCTTCAGCTCACCGACGAGGTGAGCGCGCGGGTTGACGCGGCGTCAGAGATGTCGTGGACCGACTACGTGCTGCAGATCTTCCCGAAGAACATCGTGGCGAGCTTCGCCGAAGGCGCGATTCTTCAGATTCTGTTCTTCGCCGTTCTGTTCGGCGTCGCCCTGGCCGTCCTCGGCGATCGGGCTCGGCCCGTGGCCCGGGCGGTCGATCGGATCGGCGAGGTCCTGTTCACGATCGTGCGACTCGTTACGTATGCCGCCCCCGTCGGCGTGTTCGGCGCGATGGCGTACACCGTGGGCCACTTCGGGGTGGCGACCATCGGCGCGCTGCTGAAGCTGATCGGCACCTTCTACGGCACCTCGATCGTGTTCGTGGTCGTCGTCCTCGGCGGCATCCTGCTGCTGGTACGGCTGAACCCGCTGCACACTTTCCGGTACTTCAAGGACGAGATCCTGCTGGCGCTGGGCGCGTCCTCCTCGGAAGCCGCGATCCCCGGTATCGTCGCCAAACTCACCCGCCTCGGCGTCGACAAGGGGACGGCGGGCATCACCGTCAGCGCGGGCTATTCGTTCAACCTCGACGGCACATGCATCTATCTCACGCTGACCAGCATGTTCATCGCCCAGGCGCTGGGGATCGACCTCGATCTCGGCCGGCAGCTGCTGCTCCTCGCGGTGATGTTGTTGTCGTCGAAGGGAACCGCGGGCGTGACCGGAGGCGGCTTCGTGATGCTGTCCACGACGGTGTCGGCGACGTCCGTCATCCCGGTCTCGGGTGTCATGCTCGTTTTCGGGATCGACCGATTCATGTCCGAGTGCCGCGCCGTCGTGAACTCGCTCGGCAACGCGGTGGCAGGTCTGGTGATCGCGCGCTGGCAAGGCGAGATCTCGTCGTCCGCCGCCAACGCCATCATGTCCGGGAAGTCCGCGCCTCCCGTCCCGCTGACATCCGAGCCGGAGAAGGTCAGCGGCCGATGACCGGCAAACTCAGCCTCCAACGGGTTCAGGTATTCGTGGCGATTGCCGATCACCGCGGTATCTCGGCGGCCGCGAGAGCGCTCGGCGTCGCGCAGTCGACCGTCTCGTCTCACCTTCAGCAGCTCGAAGGCGAGGTCGGTGCGGTGCTGGTCGACCGTTCCGCGCCGTCGCTCCGGCTCACCGAGGCCGGTGAGAAGCTCCTTGAGTACGGCCGTGGTCTGCTCGCCCTCGCGGACGAGGCGCTGGATCAGATCACGCGTGTACGACGGGCGCCGGTGGCCGGTGTCCTGGCCATCGGAGGCACGACCACTGCGACGGAGCGCCTGCTTCCACGGCTCCTGCGTTCCTTTCTGGACCGCTACCCGGACGTCGAGCTGGAACTCCACGTCGCGAACTCCTCGCTCATCACCCAGAAGGTGCTCTCCGGCGAGCTGCCTCTCGCGCTCGTCGCCGCTCAGAGCGAGCAGCCCTCTCTCAGCGCGACGGCAGCGGGAAGCGAGGAGCAGGTGGTCATCGTGGCCGGCGATCACCCGCTCGCCGGGCAGCGGGTGGAGCCGCGCCTGTTGCGCGGCACCCGCATCCTGCTCCGAGAGGAGGGGGCCACCACGCGCCAGTACCAGGTTGACATGGCGCGGAGGTGGGGAATCCCACGCACCCATGCCGGCACGATCGCCGGCACGAGCGCGATCGTCGCCGCGGTGGCCCAGGGCCTCGGCCTGGCCTGCCTGCCCAGGGCCGTCGCCGAGGAGGCCCTGCTGCTCGGCCGGGTCGCCGAGGTCCATCTCGACCCGGCGCCTCCCGAACGCCCGATCCAGCTGATCAGGCTGGCGGCACGACCGCCGACGCTGGTCGAAGAGCTCTTCATCGAAAGCGTCCGTGAAGAAAGGACACCATGACCACCATCACCGTGAACGATCGCCCGTACACCGTCCCGGATCACCCCGTCGTCGTCATCACCGTCGACGGTGGTGACCCGCGATACTTCCGGGACGGGCTGAGCCGCGGCATCATGCCCCGTCTCCAGCGGATGCTCGACGATGGCGGCGTCTTCTCCGTCGGAGCGTCAGAGATGCCGAGCTTGACCAACCCGAACAACATCTCCATCGTCACCGGCGTTCCGCCTGCCATCCACGGCATCCCCGGGAACTACTGCCGGCTGCCCGACGGCTCACTGGAACTGCTCAATGATCCTCGATTTCTTCGCGCGCCGAGCATCCACGCCGAGTTCGCCGCCCGCGGGATCCCGACCCTGGCCGTCACGACCAAGGACAAGCTCCGGCGCCTGCTCGGAAACGGCGGCGTGCCGAGCGTCAGCGTCGAACGCGCACCAGGCGCCGCACTGCCCGAGTACGGGATCGACGACATCGAGGAGCTCGTCGGAACACCTGCTCCCGACGTCTACGACCCCTCCGCCAGCCACTACGCGATGCGCATCGGCCTCGCCCTGCTTCAGCGGGTTCCCGGGCTGCGCCTCATCTACGTCTCCCTCACGGACCGGGTCCAGCATGCCGCAGCACCCGGGGACGAACTCGCCGACCGGTTCTTCGTCGAGTTCGACGCCTTGCTCGGCGCGTACCTGGACGCCGGGTGCACCGTGGGGATCACCGCCGATCATGGAATGAACGCCAAGCACCACGATGCCGGCACCGCTCGGGTGCACTATCTCGGCGACCTCCTCACCGAAGCGGGCGTCCCGTTCGAGGAGATCGTGCTGCCCATCACCGACCCCTACCCCAAGCATCACGGGGCGCTCGGGGGCTTCGCCTGGCTGCATCTGGCTCCCGAGCATCGCGGGGCCGCTGTGCGTGCCCTCGCGGCACTGCCCGGTGTCGAAGAGGTCTGGGAACGTGAGGACGCGGCGACGATCTACGAGCTTCCGGTGGACCGCATCGGCGACCTCGGTCTCGCGGCCGCGGCCGACACCGCGCTCGGCCGCCATGCGGTCGATCACGATCTCTCCCAGCTCCATGGAGGTCTCCGATCCCATGGCAGCAGGCACGAGCAGCTCGTTCCGCTGATCCTCAGCCGCCCCGTCAGGGGGCCGCTGGCGAAGCGGCTGCACGCCGGTGTGCTGAGGAATCGGGACATCCACGATCTGACGCTCAACAACACCGTGTAGACGGCACGGTCCGTCTGAAGCCGGGGTGGAACGACGCCGGCCGGAGGTGACGAATGCCACCGCGCCTCCTTGGGTGCGGCCGCGCGAACCGGCCCTATCTTTGTACTGACTGGTCAGTATAAAGAATGGAGTCATGATGATCGTTGCGGAAGGGTTGGCGATCGAGGGGGTGTACCCGGAGGTCTCGCTGAAGGCCGGGGCCGGCACGCTCACGGTGGTCGCGGGTTCGGCGGGAAGCGGGCGGACGAGCCTCCTGCTGACGCTGGCCGGGCGGATGAAGCCCACCAAAGGCGCGCTGAACGTCGCCGGGCACGCCGGGCGCCGCGCCATCCGCAAAGCCGTGGCGTTGGCGCTGATCGACGGGGTGACGGATCTGGACCGGTCGCTGACGGTCGGGGAGCACCTGCGGGAGCGGCGGCGCCGGCCGTACCAGGAGATTCTTGAGCGGGTCGGGCTGGCGGGCCAGGAGCGAACGCTGGTGCGGGAGCTGGATCGCGAGCAACGCGTGCGGCTGGGCCTCGCGCTGGCGCTGCTGGACGAGCCCGAGGTGATCGTCGCCGACAACGTGGACGCGGGCCTGCCGGCCGACCGGCAGCAGGCGCTGTGGAACCTGCTGCGGAGCCTCGGCCGCACGGTGGTGGCCTCGTGCGTGACGCCGCCCGCCCGCTACGACGAACTGGTGGAGCTGTCATGAAGGGCATGTTGCGGTCGCGGCTGACGAGAGCGGCGCTGGCGGCGGTGGTGGTGCTGCCGCTCCTGTACGCGGGCCTGTACCTGTGGTCGTTCTGGGACCCGCAGGGCAATCTGGACCGCGTGCCGGTCGCGCTGGTCGTCGAGGACCGGCCTGCCGAAGCCGCGGGCAAGACTCTGCACGCGGGCCGCGACCTGGCCGGCGAGCTGCGGAAGCGAGACGTCTTCGGCTGGCACGAGACCACCGCGAGGCAGGCGGCCGACGGGGTCGCGGACGGCACGTTCTACCTGTCGCTGACCGTGCCCGCCGACTTCAGCGCCAAGCTGGCCTCACCCGCCGACGATGCCGCCGCACCGAGCCCGGCGCGGCTCGGGCTGCGCGTGGACACGGGCCGCAGCTACATCATGGGCAGCATCTCGGACGCGGTGTTCAACGAGGTACGGGCGGCGGCCGAGCGCACGGCGATCCACGACTACTTCGACAACGTCTTCGTCTCGATCGGCGACATCCACGACAAGACGGCGGAGGCCGCCGAGGGCGCGGACAAGCTGCACGACGGCGTCGTGCGGCTCGGTGACGGCGTCTCCCGGCTCAGCGACGGCCTGGGCACGGCCGAGAACGGCGCCCGGCAGCTCTCCGCCGGCCTGAGCACCGCCAACACCGCCACGGGCAGGCTGCGTGACGGCTCGGCCCAGGTCACGCAGGGCCTCACGCAGGCGCAGCAGGCCATCGGGCAACTGCGCGACGGCCTGAACCAGCTCCACGAGAAAGGAACCGCTCCGCTCAGTTCCGGAGCGAAGGAGGCATACCAGCAGGTTCACGCTCAGACCCGCACGGTCAACCAGCTCGCCGACACGTACGTCCCCGTGCTGGACGAATGGGGCCCCAAGATCTCCAGAGCCGCCGAGGCGGTTGCCGACGCCGCCGACAAGGTCGCCGACGGCGGGTCGTCAACCGGCACAGCACAGTCGAGCGCGGCGGACACCCACGCGGGAAGCGCGGCCGACAGCGCCAGGGAGGCGAGCTCGCAGGCGCAGGCCGCGCTCGACCGCCTCGGCGCGGACGCCGACCCCGAGGTACGCGGCCTGCTGAGGAACGCGGCAGCCGCCGCGCGCCGGGCCGCCACTCAGGCGGACCAGGCCCAGGACGCCGCCCGGACGAGCGCCGGCAGCGGCGCGGGAACCCGGATCGACGGTGTCGCGGACCTGAGGAACCAGGCGCGGGAGCTGGCCGAGCAGGCTCGCAAGATCGCGGCTGTGGCCCCTCAGCTCGGGTCCAAGCTGGACCAGGCCAGAAACCGGCTCAACGCCCTGGACACGGGCCTGGGCAAGCTGGCCGATGGCGCCGCGAAGGTGAACTCCGGCCTGGGCACGGCCGCCACCGGCGCGAACCGGCTCTACCAGGGTGCGACCAAGCTGACCGACGGTTCGCGCCAGGTCACGAACGGCATCGGACGTCTGGGCGGCGGGCTGGTCAGGCTGAGCGACGGCGCGAGCGAACTGAGCACCGGCGTGGACCGGCTCCACGACGGCGCGGGCCAGGCGGACAAGGGCGCGGCCAAGCTCGCCGCAGGATCGAAGGAGCTGGCAGGCGGGCTCGGCGACGGCGCCGCCCGGATCCCCGACTACGACGGCAAGCAGCGCGACGACCGCGCGGACGTGATGAGCGACCCGGTCCGGCTGGCCAAGACCGTCGACAACGAGGTGCCCAACTACGGCACCGGCTTCGCGCCGTTCTTCCTGCCGCTGGCGCTCTGGGTCGGTGCGATGATCGCGTACATGGTGCTGAAGCCGCTGAACCAGCGGCGGCTGGCGGGCACGACGGGCGCGGTGCGGATCGCGCTGGCGGGCTGGCTGCCGGCGGTGGTGCTCGGGGCGGCGCAGGTGGGCGTGCTGGTGGCGGTTCTGCGGCTCGGGCTCGGGCTGGAGGCCGCGAGCTGGGCCGGGCTCGCCGGGCTGCTGCTGCTCGCGACCGCCGCGTTCATGGCGGTCGTGCAGGCGGTGAACGCGCTGCTCGGCCCGCCCGGACGGGTGGTCGCGCTGGCGCTGCTGATGCTGCAGCTCACCTCGGCGGCCGGTACGTATCCCATCGAGACGTCGCCCGGGTTCTTCCAGACGATCTCGCCGTGGCTGCCGATGAGCTGGGTGGTGTCGGCGCTGCGCAGGCTGATCAGCGGTGGCGATCTCACCGTGGTGTGGCAGGCTTGCGGCGTGCTGTCGGCTTTCCTCGTACTCGGGCTCGCGCTCACCACGCTCGCCGTGGAGCGCGGCCGCATCTGGTCCGTCAAGCGCCTGCACCCGGAGCTGGCGCTGTGAGCGAGAGCACCGCCAGGCGCGGGAGCAGGCAGGACACCCGGAAGAAGGTGTTCAGGGCGGCTGTGGAGCTGATCGCCGAGCACGGGTACGCGGCCACCACGGTCGACGCCATCGCCGAGCGGGCCGGGGTGGCCAAGGGCACCGTGTTCTACAACTTCGGCAGCAAGGAGGGACTGTTCGAGGCGCTGCTGGAGCACTCGATCGACATGCTCGCCGAGGCGCTGGCCGGTTCCGACACCGGGGAGAGCGCGCTGGACGCGCTCGACTCGGTGGTGCTCGGCCAGCTCAGGTTCTTCGAGGAGCACGGGGCCTTCGCCCGGGTGCTGCTGGCCGAGATGTGGCGGACGGCGTGGCAGGAGGCGGTGGGGCGGCTGCGCCGGAGCGCGCTCGGCGTGTACGCGGACGTGCTGCGCAGGGCCGCCGCGAACGGCGAGGTCCGGGCCGACCTGGACGTGGAGACGGCGGCGACGGCCGTGTTCGGCATGGTGCTGACGGTCGCCATCGAGCGCCGCGCCCTGTATCCGGACCGGCCGCTGGAGCGCACTCACGCGACCCTGGTCGAGCTCCTGCACGGCCGCATCAAGTAGTCCCTACCTGGCGAATACACCTGCGCCGAGTTCGCGGCCCCGGCCTCGCGAACGCCCCGAGGCGTGGACCGGCCGCTCAGAGATTCGGGCTTCCGGCGTGGTCCGGTCGCTCAGGGATTCGAGCCTCCGGCGCGGGGCTGGTCGCTCAGGGATTCGGCCCTCCGGCGCGGGCTGGTCACTCAAGGATTCGGGCCTCCGGCGCGGGGTCGGCCGCTCAGGGATTCCGGTCCTCGGGGACTGTCGGCAAGGCCGGGATGTCCGCAACCGAGATGATCTGTCTTCCGCCGATGAAGCTCCCCGCGACGAACACTCCCGCGTCGTGGGCGTGACGCCCGCGGTGGCTGGCGGAGGCGTCTTCGATCAGCCACGGCGTCAGGTCGAGCTCGAACGCCCCGAGCGCGGTCGCCAGCACGCAGTTTTCCGTGGCGATCCCGCACAGGTAGATGTCCCGCCACCCGCGTCCGGCGATCAGCGCCGCTCCGCCGGCGTCGGCGAACAGGTTGTAACCCTTCTTGTCGATGACGGCCGTCGCCTGCCGCGCGTGCGCCCGCAGCTCGTCGACGATCTCGATCTGCGGCGGCTCCATGCATTCTGTCCAGCCGAGCAGCCGCTCGTACGGCGAGCCCGGATGGTTGACGTAGCGGGTGAACACCACGTCGTTCCCCGCCGACCGCCACCGGGCGACAAGGTCCGCGATGACGGGGACGATATGGGCAGAAACATCGCGAACGAAGTAGTTCTGCATGTCGATGACCACGAGCACGGACTCGCCGGAACGTACCGTCACGCCACTAGGTTCGGACGTGATGCCCCGGACGCGCCATCACCCGCGCGGCTCGACGGCAGTGTCGTACTCGCCGACCTTCATCGGGAGGCGGCCCGTCAGGCGCGGCGGATCGTGATGTCGCCGTCGTGGCTGCGGGCGCGGATCTCGACCGTCTCGTCGAACCCGTCCGGGCTCTCGCGGGCGTCGAGGGAGTTGAGCAGCCTGCCGTTGGCCGTGCTCACGTCGAGGAACGCCGCCGTGCCCTGCCGGATGCCGACCTCGAGGTCGCCGGTCGTGCTCGTCAGGACGACCGAGCCGCGCGCGACCTCGCCGATCCGCACGCTGCCGTGCACGTTCTTCGCCTCGACGCCGCCGTGGGCGCGCTCGACCTGCATGTCGCCGCTGGTGCCGATCAGCCGCAGGTCGCCCGTCACCTCGCCGATGTAGCACTCCCCGTCGTCGTTCCTGATCGACGCGGGGCCGTCCACCTCCTGGATCCTGATCTCGCCGGACGCGCTGGAGACCTCGGCCCGGCCGGTGGCGCGCTCGACGCCGATCTCGCCGCTGTCGCTGGTCAGCTGGATCGCGCCGGCCTCGTCGAGCCGGATGTCGCCGTGGTCCGTCTGCAGCCGGCAGTCTCCCAACCGGCCCGTGCAGTGGAACTCGCCCGACGTCGTCGAGCCCTGTACGTGCGAGCCCGACGGCAGCTCGATCGTCACGCGGACCGACTCCCCCCAGTCGCCGAACAGGCCGGCCAGGGCTGACAGGCCCCATCCCTGGCGCCGCGGGCCTGCTCCGGCGCCCGCATACCGGGACTGGGCGGGCTCCTGCTGGGCGCTTTTGACGACCAGCTTGCCGGCCGCGTAGCCGATCTGGACCGCGGCAGCCCCTCCCTCGCCGTCGTCAGGCCGGGCGTCGACCACCGTGGTGGTGCGGTCGCTCGCGATGATCCTGACCTCGGCGCCGGGCAGGTCGATGCTGACCGAGATCGGCTCGGGTGTGTCGAATGTCGGCATGAAACCCTCCTCGTGGTTGCGTACGTCCGGGCCTCAGCCGACCCAGCCGGTGTAGCTGCGCCCGCTCGCCGAGCCGCGCCCCGCCGTCCGGCGGCCGCCGGGCTCCAACGTGGCCGCGACGGCACGCACCAGCCAGGTGTTGACCGACAGGCCCTCCCGGCGGGCGGCCTCCTCGACCTGCACCTTCAGGTGCTCAGGGAGCCGGAGGCTGAAGCGGGCCGTGCCGCCTTCCTGGATCTCCACGGGCTGGACGCCCGCGCCGGACGGCCCGCCGTCGTCATCGGGGGCGTCCGGCGCGGACGGGTGCTGCGCCGGGGATCGGGTCAGGACGAAGTCGGGATCGCCGCGGCGCAGGCGGACCTCCACCGAACCCGGCGCCAGCTCGCGCGTGATCTCGTCGGCGGCCGCCGACAGGACCTCCAGCAGGATCAGCCGGACGGATGACTCGAGAGGTGAGACAAGTCGCTCGGCGAGGGCGCGCGCGTCCTCGCCGCCTGCTTCCGCGGCGATCGCGAGGTCCCTGTGTAGCCTGTCGACGTACGGCTTGAGATCCATGGCGCCATTATGGCGCCAAAGTGACGCCAACGCCAGCGTCGCCGCGTCACGTCCGGCCGGGAATGCTCCCGAGGGCGTCGCGCAGCCGGCTCTTCTGGATCTTGTTCGAGCCGGTGCGAGGCAGGTCGTCCACGATGTCGAGGTGCACGGGGAGCTTGTACCTGGCCAGCCGCTCGGTCAGGAACGCCCGCAGCTCGCCGATGGTCAGACCGCGGCCGGGGACGGTGATCACGAATGCCCGGCCGACCTCTCCCCACGTGGCGTCCGGCACGCCGATCACCGCGACCTCGGCGACCGAGGGGTGCTCGTAGACGGCCGCCTCGACCTCGGCCGGGTAGACGTTCTCGCCGCCGGAGATGTACATGTCCTTGACCCGGTCGACGATGTGGAAGTGCCCGTCGGGGTCCACGTACGCGATGTCGCCGGAGTGGAACCACCGGCCCTCGGAGAAGGCCCGCGCGGTGGCGGCGGGGTCGTCCCAGTAGCCGGGGGTCACGTTCGGGCCCTGGATGATCACTTCGCCGGGTTCGCCGGGGGCGGTGTCGGTCAGGTCGGGGCGGACGCAGCGGACATTGGTGAAGAAGACCGGGACCCCGGCGGATCCGGCCTTGCGTTCGCTCTCGCCCGCCTCCAGGAACGTGGCGCCCGGCGCCGTCTCTGTGAGGCCGTAACCCTGGCAGAAGGTCAGGCCGCGTTCCTGGTAGGTGTGGATCAGCGCGGGCGGGACCGCCGCGCCGCCCGCCATCAGGCAGCGTACGGACGACAGGTCGGCGTCCGCCCAGCGGGGCGACCGCGCGAGCGCGGCGAACATCGTGGTCACGCCGAACATCCAGGTGACGCGATGCCCGGCGATGAGGTCGAAGCAGGCGTCCACGCTCCAGGACGGCATGATGACCGAACATCCGCCCTTGAGGAACGTGGGCAGCAGGCACTGGTTGAGCGCCGCCACGTGGAACAGCGGCGCGCTGACCAGCGTCACCTCGTCGGCGGCGACGTCCACCCCGACCAGGAGGTTGTAGCAGTTCCAGATCAGGTTGCCGTGGGTCAGCGTGGCGCCCTTGGGGCGGCCCGTGGTGCCGGAGGTGTACAGGACGCAAGCCGCGTCGTCGAGGCCGACCGGCACGTCGATGGGCGCGGGGTCACCGGCGGCGAGCCACTCCTCGTAGTCCGCGCCCAGAGCCACCACGGTGCGTACGGCCTGCCCGAAGGCGTGCTCGGGGGCGTGGACGAGCACGGTCGCCCCGCTGTGGGCCAGCAGGTGGTCGATCTCCGGCGCGGCGAGCCGGAAGTTCAGCGGCACGAAGATGCCGCCGAGCATGTGCGTGGCGAACATCGTCTCCACGAACGCCGGGTGGTTCTGCCCCAGGTAGGCCACCCGGTCCCCTTTGCGCACCCCGGCCGCGCGCAACTGCCCGGCCAGCCGGGTGGTGCGGTCGAACACCTCCGCGTACGTCGTCGCGCGGTCACGGAAGACGAAGGCGGTGCGGTCCGGCGACATCGCGGCCCGCCTGGCCGGCCACCCGCCGAGCCCTGCGTTCAACACCGTCCCGTCACCTCTCAGGCGTAGTGGCGGTAGACGGCACGGGCGACGCAGGCGGGCTTGCCGACGCCGTCGATCTCGACCGCGAAGTCGCAGAGCATCTGCACGCCGTCGCCGGGCACGTCCTCGACCTCGGCGACCTTCGCGGCCAGGCGGACCTTGGCGCCCACGCGCACCGGGGCGGGGAAGCGGACCTTCTCCAGCCCGTAGTTGATGCTCATCTTCACGCCCTGGATGCCGAGCACCTCGTTGAACAGCGGGATGACCAGGGCCAGGGTGAGATAGCCGTGGGCGATGGTGCCGCCGAAGGGGCCGTCCGCGGCCCGCCGGGTGTCCACGTGGATCCATTGGTGGTCGTTCGTGGCGTCCGCGAAGGTGTTCACGCGCTCCTGGGTGATCTCCAGCCAGGAGCTGTGGCCCAGGTCGCGGCCGGCCAGGGCCTTGATCTCCGCGAGTCCGTCAACCGTGATCATGAGGTCTCCTTGTCGAGGCCGAGCAGGCGGGCGGCGTTGTCCTTGAGGATCTTGGGGCGGACCTCGGGCTTGATGTCGAGCTTGGCGAAGTCGGCCAGCCAGCGGTCCGGGGTGATGATGGGGTAGTCGGAGCCGAAGAGCACCTTGTCCTTGAGCAGGCTGTTGGCATACCGGACGAGCTGGGGCGGGAAGTACTTCGGCGACCATCCGGACAGGTCGATGTGGACGTACGGCTTGTGCGTGGCGACGGCGAGCGCCTCGTCCTGCCAGGGGAACGACGGGTGGGCCAGGATGACGCGCAGCTCGGGGAAGTCCACGGCCACGTCGTCGACCAGCATCGGATTGGAGTACTTGAGCCGGATGCCGCCCCCGCCGGGCACTCCCGCGCCGATGCCGGTCTGTCCGGTGTGGAAGAGGGCGGGCACGCCCAGCTCCTCGATGACCTCGTACAAGGGGTAGGCCATCGGGTCGTTCGGGGCGAACCCCTGGATGCTGGGGTGGAACTTGAAGCCGCGCACCCCGTGCCGCTCCACCAGGCGGCGGGCCTCCCGCGCCCCCGCCCTGCCCTTGTGCGGGTCGACGCTGGCGAAGGGGATCAGCACGTCGGCGTGTTCGGCGCAGCTCTCGGCGATCTCCTCGTTGGCGATGCGCGGGTGGCCGGTGGCGTGCTCGGCGTCCACGGTGAACACCACCGCGGCCATCTTCCGTTCCCGGTAATAGGCCGCCATCTGGGGGATGGCAGGGCGCTCGTGCGAGCCGAAGTACTGCTCGGACGCGCCGAACAGCACCGGGCTCAGCGAGCCGTGGCCGTCCTTGGAGATCTCGGCATGGGTGTGGACGTCGATCGCGACCAGCTCGTCGAGGTTCACCGTCCGGCTCCCTTGGGGGCGGGGATGCCGTAGGTCTCGGGTTCGGCGCCGACGCCCGTGTGCCACTGCCCGGCGATGGCCTCGGCGCTCCAGCCGCCGTCGGCGTACGCCACCGCCTTCTCCTTCGGGTGCGCCCACAGGGCCAGCCGGTCCCCGCCGACGCCGATCGCCTGTCCGGTGACGCCCTTGGATTCGTCCGAGGCCAGGTACGTGATCAGCCCGGTCACGTCCTCCACCGTGCCCAGCCCCTCGTCCCTGCGCAGCCAGCCGGGCAGCGGCTCCCCGGTGCGCTCGGACTCCTCGATGACCGGTGCGAACGCCGGGATGGTCTTGGTCATCTCGGTGGCCGCGACCGGGATCACCGCGTTGACCGTGATGTCGGCCTTGGCCAGCTCCATCGCCCAGGTACGGGCCATCGCGACGATGCCGGCCTTGGCCGCGGCGTAGTTGGTCTGGCCGAAGTTGCCGCGCTGGCCGGCCGGCGAGCCGACGAGGATCAGCCGCCCGCCCGTCCCCTGCTCGCGCATCCGCACCGCCGCCGCGCGGGCGCACGTGAACGTGCCCCGCAGGTGCACGTTCACGACGTCGTCGAAGTCCTCGTCGGACATCTTCCACAGCACCCGGTCGCGCAGGATGCCCGCGTTCGTGATCAGCACGTCGAGGCGGCCGAGCTCCCGTACGCTCGCCCCGATCAGGTGGTCGGCCGCCGCCGTGCCGCCGACCGCGGCGGCCACGCCGACGGCCCGCCCGCCCGCCGCGGTGATCTTCGCCACCGCGGCGTCCACCGCCTCCTGATCGACGTCGTTCACCACCACCGCGGCGCCCGCCGCGGCCAGGGCCTTGGCATAGGCCAGGCCGAGGCCGCGCCCGCTGCCGGTGACGATCGCCACTTTGCCGGTCAGATCCATGTGGGACACCTCTCAGAACGTGATCACGGGGTCGATCGCCTTGCCCTGCGCGGCGCGATCGATGTCGTCGAACGGGTAGCGGCCGGCCGGCTTCCACACCGGCGGCCCGTCGGCTTCCGCACTGGCGGCTGGCTGGCTTCTGCACCGGCGGCCGACCAGCTTCCACACCGGCCACCGGCCGGCTTCTGCACCGGCGGCCGACCAGCTTCCGTACCGGCAGCCGGCCAGCTTCCACACCGGCAACCGGCCGGCTTCTGCACCGGCGGCCGACCAGCTTCTGCACCGGCGGCTGACCGGCTTCCGTACCGGCAACCGGCCGGCTTCCGTACCGGTGGCTGACTGGCTTCCGCACCGGCAGCCGGCCGACACGGACGAGCGGGACCAAGGCGGGAATCGCGGCCCGCGTCTCGGCCGCACCGGGCGTCGGGGAAAGCCGGCCCGCGCCGAGGATTCGGAAGAGCCAGCCGGCGCCCAGGACTTGGGAGAGCCAGCCGGTACCCAGGACTTGGGGGAGCCGGCCGGCGCCGAGGGTCAGGCCGGTCACGCGCCCGCCCCCGGCAGCATGGCGTCCACATCGGGGGCCGGCTCGGTACCGGACCTCACGCGCCTGCCCCGGCAGCGTGGCGTCGAGGTCGAGGACCGGCTCGGTGCCGACGACGGTGCGCCGACCAGGACGAACGTGCCCCGGGCAGCCGTCACGGTCTCGTCCGCCACGGCCACGGCGGCGGCCACCTGACCGGTGGACGGGTCCATCACGGTGGCCCGGCCGCTCCTGGCCGCGTCGACGCCAGTCATATCCGCCACGGCCACGGCCACCCCTGGCCTTCCTCGGGCTCGGGCTCGGGCTCGGGCTCGGGCTCGGGCTCGGGCTCGGGTTCGCTCATGGTCGCGCTTCTCCCTCACGGATACCGCCCGTGGCAGGGCCGCGGAGTGGCCCCGGCCACACGACGGAAAGGCCGGGTACGCCGCGGACAAGCCGCCTTAAATTGACAGGAAACCTGTCGATGGGCAGTCTTGTTGCCAACAGGTTTCCTGTCAATGGCCTAGCCTGGATCTCCCCGACGACGACTCAGGAGCAGGTGATGACCGCAACGGCGGAACAGCAAGCGGGAACGGCCGCGGACAAGGCACCGCCGTCGCTGCTCTACATGGTCAAACAGGTGGAGCTCGTCGTCCGCGCACGCCTCGACGACCTGGTGCGGCCGGCCGGCATCACGGTGACGCAGTACACCGCGCTCACCGTGCTGGAGCGGCACGACGGGCTGTCGGCCGCGCAGCTGGCCCGCGACTCGTTCGTCACCGCCCAGTCCGTGGCCGACCTGGTGCGCGCCCTGGAGGAACGCGGGCTCATCCGGCGCGAGCGCAACCCGGCCAACCGCCGCGAGCTGCACATCCTCCTCACCGACGCGGGGCGTGAACTCCTGGCCCGCCTCGCCGAGCCCGTACGCGAGCTCGAGGAGCTCATGATCGCCGACCTGTCCGCGCGCCAGGTCGGCCAGCTCCGCCACGCCCTTTCCAAGGCGTGGCGGGCCCTTTTGTGAAGCTCTTCGACGACGGTCACACGGCGGCGATGGCGTCAACCGTAGGTCTGACCTGAAACCCAGACCTCAGGTGGACGCGGTGGGACGCGTCCCTCCTCAACAATGGCCGGGTGACGTTGGGCATGTCCTTCCCGGAGATCGTCGTGGTGCTGGCCGCCGCGCTGCTGGTGCTCGCTCGCCGGCTCCCGTCGTCCCGTGCCCGCCGGCCGGTCACGATGGGCGCGTCGGCCGTTGTGCTGCTTTCAGCGACGGCGCTGCTCCTGGCCGGGGTGCGTTGGCAGTTCGTGCCGGTTCTCGCGGGAGCGGCCATCCTGCTGTCGTTCAGTCTTCCCGTGCTGCTGGGCCGAGCCGCGTGGCGGGCTCCGTGGTGGCTGGCGTTGCCGGGCTGGGCGGCGTGCGCCGGCCTCCTCACCGCGGGTCCAGTGGCGGCGTGGGCGTTTCCGGTGCCCGATTTCCCCGAGCCGTCGGGCAGGTTCCCGGTCGGCACCCTCGTGCTGCAGTGGACCGATCCGGCGCGTCCGGAGCCCGCGACCCCCGACCCGGATGACCGGCGCACGGTGGTCGTCCAGTTCTGGTACCCGGCGCAGGGGAGCGCCACGGGCACCGCGCGGTCTGTGTATCTCGGCCGTACGGAGCGGAGGCGCGCGTCGTCTCCGGTGCCGCGGCGGACTACCTCGGAGTGCCCGGCTTCCTGCTCGACGGCGCCTCGACCGCCCGCACCCGCTCGGTGCCGGGTGCCGCCGTGGCCAGGGCGGGAGGACGGTTCCCCGTGGTGCTGTTCTCGCCGGGGCTCGGGGGAGTGCGTACCCAGAACACCGCGTGGGCGGAGGAGCTGGCCAGTCTCGGCTATGTCGTGGTGGCCCTCGACCACCCGTACGACTCCGCCGCCGTCGTCCTCGCCGACGGCCGGACGGTCCGCACCCGGGTCGCCGCGACCGGCGACGAGCGAGAGGACGAGCGGCGGGCGGCCGGCTGGACGGCGGTGCGCGCCACCGACCTCAGCTTCGTCCTGACCCAGCTGGGCCGCCTCGACCGAGGTGAGATCGCGGGCCCGGCGACCGGCAGCTTCGACCGAGGTGAGATCGCGGGCCCGTTGACCGGCAGCTTCGACCGAGGTGAGATCGCGGGCCCGTTGACCGGCAGCCTCGGCCGAGGTGAGATCGCTAGCCCGTTGACCGGTCGCCTCGACACCGCTCGGGCCGCGGTGACCGGCCACTCGATCGGCGGAGCCGCCGCGTTGCTGGCGGCCCGTCAGGATCCCCGGTTCGCGGCGGTCATCGACCTGGACGGCGCTCCCCACGACCCCGAGCCGCGGCCCTTCCGCCAACCGGTGCTCGCACTCACCCACCCGGTGGACCCGGCGGACAACCCGACCTACATTCCCCGCCTCTCGCAGGTGCTCGACCTCAGCACCGCCACGAGCTACCGGCTCACCGTCCCTGGGACGGCGCACCTGACTTTCACAGACGCGCCGTTCTACCTTCCGCCCGTGCCCGCACTGGCAGGGTCGCTGGGCCGCACAGCCGGGCTGCGCCTCACAACCGCTACCAGCGCCGCGTTCCTCGACGCGACCTTACGCGGCAAACCGGGCGATCTCACCGCGCAGCTGTCACCGTACGGCGACCTCACCGTCCACCACGCGGACAGCAAGGTACGACCCGGCCGGTGAATGGGCAGCGCTGGACCGTCACCATGTGGGCACCGAGGTGCGATCCAGCGGGTGAATGGGCAGCGCTGGACCGTCACCATGTGGGCACCGAGGTGCGATCCAGCGGGTGAACGAGCAGCGCTGGACCGTCACCATGTGGGCACCGAGGTGCGATCCGGCAGGTGAATGGGCAGCGCTGGACCGACCATCTCGCGGACAGCGAGGTACAAACCGGCGAGTGAACGGGCAACACTGGACCGACTACCACGCGGACAGCGAGGTACGATCCGGCGGATGAACGGGCAGCGCTGGACCGACTACCTCTACGAGCGGCACCCGCCGGTCCAGCTGCGCGCGTGGGCACGCGAGCTGGCCTACTTCCGCTTCTGCCGCGCGTACGGCGGGCACGCCAACGACGGCGACCAGCTGCTGGCCGGGCTGCGCATCGAGACGCAGGACGACCTCGTGCGGACGCTGTCCGCGCTCGGCGTGCCCGTGACGTGGCTCGGCCCCGGCGACCCGCGGCCGGTCCCCGGCATCGCCTACACCGCGGCCGAGTTCGCCCGATTCCCGGTCGCCATGCCGCTCTTTCCCGGGATCGGGCAGCCGGGGCACGTGGAGATCGCCGGACAACGCGCCCATGTCTGGTCGCACGGGGATCGGCTGGACGTCAGCGTGGCCGACACCGCCGATCCCTACAGCGTCACGGAGGCTGCGGTCGCTTCGGCCAAGGCGATCGAGGCGCTGCTGGCTCCGATCGCGGACCAGGTCGTGGACCCGCCGCAGGACGACAGGAACTGCGTATGCCCCCGCTACTACCCGGACCTCTGGCCCGATCGGCAAGGGTGACGCAACGCCGAGACGCGCCCCGATGCCGGACCGGTCAACTGGCGATCAGGGCCGCGCCGGTGAGTCGGTCGGCTGGCGGTGCGGGTCGCGGTCGGGTGGTGGTGGGGGTGGTGCTGCCGGGCCCGGTCGGCTGGCGGTGTGGGTCGGGCTGTCGGGCCCGGTCGGGTGGTGGTGCAGGTCGTGCCGTTGGGTTGGTCGGCTGGTGGTGGGGGTCGCGTCGGTGGGCCGGTTGAGTGGTGCGGGTGGCGCCGTGGGGTTGGTCGGGTGGTGGTGCTGTCGGATCCGGTCGGGTGGTGGTGCGGGTCGGGCTGTCGGGCTTGGTCGGGTGGTGGTGCGGGTCGGGCTGTCGGGCTTGGTCGGGTGGTGGTGCGGGTCGGGCTGTCGGGCTTGGTCGGGTGGTGGTGCGGGTCGGGCTT